>NZ_STFX01000019.1 GCF_005222915.1 Rhizobium sp. FKL33 | reverse complement strand
AATCCGGCCAATTTCCTCGCCGCCGTCAAACTCATTGCTACTCGCATCTGGATAAAGGCGTTATGAGTCTACTGCCTAGTTTGCAGACACGGCTTCAGTCAATCGAAGATGCGACCGTCTACAGTAACCAATGCTCAAAGTTGCAAGCCAAAGCCAGGAGGCGGCTGCGGCTTGTGTTTTGACGCGGTGTTTGAGCCACCAAGGCGACGAACGATGGCCTTTGCCTCCGCATGAACCCAAATTGGACAATATATTTATCTGCGCAGACCAACGTCATTCTTCCGTTCCGCAACAGGTCAAAACTCCCCGCACAAGTTGATATCTTCGAAGCTTAGGGTGAATGACGTCCGCTTTTGGGAAGATATCACTGCGGCATTTAGGACCGACATGAGGGCGCAAAGCCGCCAACACCTACAGCCCGCATAGTTTCGCTTCGAGTCACAAACCAGCCAATAGCTATCACCCGCAGTGTCCCGTTCCTGAACGCGTTCGGCCAAATCATGTCCAATGGCGTAAATCAAAGTCCAATCGGCGGACTTTGATTTTATTTCGCCCCCGTGCTGAATTTCCTCATGTTTTTCTTGATGAATTTCCCGAGTTTTGGCGACATAGACCGAGGCACGGGCGCCGCCACCTCGGGAGAAGCTATTCGCCGTCTTACTAATGACAGCACTTCTCACTTAATGAGGCATCAGTACAAAGTGACGTGCATTAGTTATGACGTGAGCAAGTTTAGGCTTTTTTCAACGGTTTAGCGGGGGATCAAAGAGAACGGCCTGTTTCAGCGCCTCCAGAACCTTCCGGAAGTCCAGCTCGATCTTCTGCGCCCCGAGCAGCGCCGCCTGTTCCGTCGCAGACATTCCAACGAGCTTCAGAAGGAGTTTATAGTCCTTCTCGGTATCGGTGCCCGAAGCACATTGCGCAGTGCGGGCGTCAGCCTAAGGCCGATCATGGTCGCTCGGGAATAGGTATTCCGGCCGATCCTGAGACGCTCCTGCACTCGTTAGGAAAACGTCCTGCCCGGCGCGAAGAGAACAGTTGCATCGTGCGACTGTTTTTCGAGAGTCCACTCCTCGGTTCGATTTTGCCGCGCTTTTCCTCGCAGAGTTTCACGGTAGCCAACCCCGAAAAGACCACGATCAAGCGCTGCCAACTCGTTGCGGTGAAGGTTCTCGGCGACCTCCATCATCTGCGTCTCAACAGCCTCAGTGGAAACAACCATGGCAACGATCTTGGGCCACGAGGGATGCGGCAATTGCTGCTGTATGGTCTTCATCGTCCGGACGAATGCGCTCCCCCACAAAGATCGACGACAAAGGGAAAATCCAGAGCGCTGCCATCAGGTGACCTCGTCGAGATATGTTTCATCTGCTGAGGTGACAATGAAGAGCAGCGAACGCACCCTTTCACTCATTTTCAGATGTTGGCTGGTGAGGCGGTTATGACGAATCCGGTCATTGATGTCCGAAACGCACGGATCACCACACATCAGTTAATTCGTGAGCGAATTTAGGCTTTTTTCTGCAAGGGGTGAGCAGGGAGGCCAATGGGAGTAGCCTGTTTTTTAGGAGCCTTGGCCCATTCGCTGCGCCAACGGAAGATGGTTCGCTCATGAAGGTCCAGCTCCAATGCGATATCGCGAACTGATAATCCCTGACGGGTCAACGCCTCCGCTCGGCGCTTCTTAACGCGAGAACCTTTAGCGTCGCCTAAGGGGATAGTTTCACTGACATAGCCCGTCGCTTTAGCAACCTCCCAAGCCGTTTCACTGCCCAACAGCTTAACAAGGCGGGAATGCTTCGTAAGCCTGGAAGGATCAGAGGGGATGTTGCAACGAACCCCCGCAAAGGCTTTGAGAAATTTCTCAGCGATCTCATGTCCGCATTCGCGCCGGATAAGATCAGCAATGCTTTCATCGTCTTCGGAGGCTAGCGGCATGTGCGAATATCCTGTCAGCTTTAATGGCTGTCAGATGTCATAATTCGCAGATTTTGATTGGCTGACAGAAGTCAGGCGAAGGGACAATCAAAGCAGATACTCCCAATCCCCTTCAAAACAGTCCAACTGTTGGACTGTTTCCAGAAATCAACATTTTCATCGTAAAAATTTTTTGAGCCTCTCAACGGAGAGAACATCGGAAGATCTCGAAACAAACTCTATTGTAAGACCGGACGAAATTCCAACCTTTGTTAAAACCAGTGCAACAATTGCGCTATTTCACGATTTTGAAACAAACCCGCAAGATCGTCAGAGCCGTTCTACTTTCCGTAATTCAAAGCGCTTCAAGAAAATCTCTTCCATCTGGCATGCATTCTGCACCATATCCTCCCGGTCGTGCGCGACGTGATTGCGACTCGCGTCGCGTAACTTTTAAGAATTATCGAAAATGCTTAAGCCGCTTCCCACACCTGGTTCAGGATCTTCGCCGCCAAGGCAGCTTTGTCTTGTGGTAGGAACCGGCCATAATGTTGGGCGACCATATCTGGCGTGTCCTGGATGGCATAGCTCGCCTGTTCATACGATCCCGTTTGCTTAAGAATATGCGTCGCGAGCACATCGCGGACATTATGCGGCCCATGCGGCAGCAAGCCCTTGATCACACCGCGGCCGGTGTAGGGGTTGAAAATTCCGTAGCGCTGGATGGCCAGTTTCCAGGCCTCATAGAAGGTCGTCTGATTGTAGGCAGCGTCCTTGCTGGTTGTTTTAACGGTCTTGATAAATAGGGTGCCCGGGTCCTGTGATCGTCCTAGCAGCACCTGACGATGCCGACTGACATAGGCATCGATGTAGTGATAGAGATCCTGCAGATCGGGCAAAATGAGCCTGAAGGGCTTTGAGCAGAAGAATGACGAGTTCGCATTCTTGAATGCGACTGCTGGGATCAGGACTTCCCAGCCGCTATCGCGTTCGCTCCATCGAAGCTCGCCGCGCTTCATGTCCTCTAGTCGGCGTTCTGATGTTGGAAATTGTCCGCGCGGGCACACCATAAGCTGCCGCAGGTTCTTCTGGCGCAGGCCGAGGTGTAACCCCAGCCTGAGAAGGAGGAACGATCTGACGGCCTCGGCCGCGGCGCGCGGATAGCGGCTTTCATCAGGCATGCGCCTTACAATTTCCTCGGTGATTTTTCTATATTCTCCAAGCGGGCTTTCGGCCTCGAGTACGCACATGATCGGCTCGAACGGATCGCGATGGACACGCGCGACGCGCTGAATTTCCTTCTGCCGTTGCGTTGCATGCTTGAAAGCGGTTTCGCACGCTCCGCACCAGTCATTCTGGGCGGCGCGGATTTCGGCGGCGGAAATCAAGCCAGGAATTGGTTTCAGATTCGCGGCGAGCTGGCGATGCTGCCACATCCAGCCCGTTTCCGGTCGGACCATGCCCATTAGGATCTGAAGCATGTCCTCCTCCCACTTGGTGTAGAAGCCGCGGCGCCGCTCACGCCACTGCAGATACCAATCCCAAACCCCTGGGAAGACGAGCAGACCGAATGTGAGTTGAGCCAGCGGCACACCATAACCCTTGACAGCACTCTGCGGCGACGCTGCCAGCGATCCGAACATTAGTCCGAGATGCTCGATCTTCTGTGACGTCGTTTCCTCGCCCCATACCCCGCTTCGCTGAAGTCCGACGGCTGTAAGAGTGGCGGTCTTGAAATGCACCAGGTTGGCCATCTCCAACGACAACCTCGGCGGCGCGTTAATCACACCGCCGAGCAGGTCTGGATCTTCGATAGAGGCATGATCGGACTCGATGCCATCGCCGCCAGCAATGAGTCTAGGCGACAGTGTGCTGCCGTAAGAAATGGCGGGAAATCGGATTGCATAGCGCTGTTTGGATGCGGTGGCCTGGAAACGCCGATAATCAGTAGAGCCAGTAATGATGACGCGGCGCACCCATTCCAAGATTTCCTCGCGTTTGGCGAAGGGGAGGGTATTGAAGTCGTCAGGAAGATGCCAGGCCAGGTGTCGTCGTTCTGAGGCGCCGACCTCGCTCGCGAGTTCGAAGCCGGATGTCGAGCGTGATTGATGTAGCAGCTTCGCCTTGAAATAGCCGGAGCGAAGACGATAGCGCCGTTCGAAGGATGACAGGACCTCCAGGCTATCGACAGTTCTCGGCGACCTTGATCCCTTTCTCCAACTTGCCAGTGTGGAGCGTTCAAAGCCTGGATGCCGGTCGGCGACCGCCCGATGGAGACTGTAGTCAGAATCGCCATGTCTGCGCATATGGTAGATCAGGGCAGACGCGAATTCGATCGGATCTTCCGATGCGTCGAACAAAGGCTCAGGAAACGCCTCAATCGGCCTGGGTGGGACACCTGTTTTGCCTCTCGGACAACCAACATCGCCATCTTTCGGGAGCGTCGCCCTCTTTCCGACCTTTGTAGGTGATTGGTCCTTTCCCTGCCCAGACTGTTCTTTGTCGATCCAGCGGACGATCGCCTCGAGCCCCGATTGAAGGGTTTTTCTCAAGGCGCTGCTCATAAAGGTATCAAGGCCGCATGCTGCCTGAATCGATGTCCAATCTGTTCGACCTGATCGCGTTGGCGGATACTTGCGGTAGATGATAAGGCCAAGGAGGAATGGTCGGATGTTGTTCAACTCGCTCGGTGAAACGAGCGGCGCGACACGAACATCGCAGAAGGTTGAAATTTTTCGCTGAAATTGAATAGCTGAAGCAGACGGGTTTCTCATGGCGTTCCTGGTTCGCGCTCTTAACCGGAACAGTTTCCGGCATGGCCTGCTAAGGCTATAGGATAAACGAAACCTGAAGTGCCGTGAGTTAGAACGACATCGCTGGGACGCCTAGACGGATTTGAAAGATGAAGGCCGCGACGATTGCAACGATGGATGTGATATTTTGCTTGGTCTCTTCGGTCGTAGCGCTAGACGCTTGACGCGCCTGGGTTTTCTGACCGTCTGCCCGCTGCCGAACAAGGTGCTATTCACCGCGAGCGCGATAACGCAACTAAATCCAGAGAAATTATCTTAATACTCGCAATGATTGCGCATCTGAGCAACCTCAAACTTTCGCTCGCACATGCTGCGAAGGATGCAGGCCCTTTCATTTGGGCAAGTACCCCTTCTCTTTGAGGTATTGGATCAAAAGGCGGTCCATGAGTGCAGCGAGAGATATACTCTCTTCCGCAGCAGCTTTTTCCCCTGCCTTTTTTACAGTGGGACGCATCCGAACTGCAAATGCCTGCGTCTTTTTTTCGTCTTCAAGACCCATTTGTATAACGCACCGTTGACATTTTTATACGATGAGTTATGTATAACGGTGTTCTATACATTTTTCAAGCGGCCCCAGCAGATGTTCGCACCATCCGCAGGGGCCTACCTCAAGGCAAAGGAGTTGGCCTCAAATGCCCGAAGCTGTAGACAGCAGTAGCAGACCCGCACCCGAAAGCGAACAGCGCGCCTGCGCTGCAAGGGGCCTTCCCCATGATATCCAAACCGAGTTCGAGAACGTTCAGCAGATGCTAGCCGCGTTCAACTTCATGAACCGCTTGGTTCATGAAAGTTCGGAAGGAGTTGAACACGACGCTGCCGGCATCCACCTGATCCATAAGGTAATCATCGATAAGCTCGCGCATATCTCCGTGGAATTGGATCGGCGTTTTACCCGAGCTTATGAGCAAGGCGTGGTGGACGGCAGAAAGCCAGAAGCCGAGCAGGTTCGAAAAATGCTTCGGAAAAGCCTATGGGCCGTGGCCTGCACAATCTGCAAAGAACACAGCATTTCACTAAAGGAAATCGAGCAAGACCGTACAGCAAGACATCTTGTAGATGCGACAATCAACGCTGTTGAGATTCAAACCCGAGACAAAACAGACCCGATCGAAGCAGGAAGCTTCCTGCCCTGGGCAGAACTCCAACTGCGCAAAATTTTTGCCGATACTTTCTCGGTGCAAACCGCTGCTGTTGAGGAAGCGATGGCGCGCCTAGCATCGGACGACGGAGCCCGCCGAGCATTTCAATAGACATAGATAGCGGATTTGAAGCTTTGGGGCGCGACCGATAGGCCGCGCCCATTCCTATGCCAATTTTGCCCCTCACTATAGCAGTTAACAAAGCTAGAGCATCAGGCCACCTTTGAAGCCGTTTTAAAGCCCTCTCAAAGGAGATTTTCGATGCTTCTACGCTCCAGTGTTGAATCCCCACAGGCTGCATCTTCCGTCGTGACGCCGTGTTGGCTGTTACCATTTTGGCGGTTGGTTAAGGGCCCTGCCAAAGGGAGCTTTTCACAAGCTTGGCAGGCTTTGCCAAACCACCTCCCCGCCGGCGTCGCGATGCCAACAATGAAGGATGCCGCTATCGTTTTAGCCGCCAATGGGTTGGTTTAGAAACGCCATTTTCGTGGCTAACTGACTTCCGACTTAAATTGCGCCCAAAATCGCCTTAAGCTACTGAATATTATAACTTTTATTCTATCTCGGAAGCTCCTTCCGACTTAAAATTGGATTTCCGCCTACAATTCACCGCCGAACGGCGTCTTGGCGGAAATCTCTGAAGATCTCACAGTTCAATAAAATCAAATATTTGAAGACGCGCCGAAGCCATTTCGGCGATTTTTGAAGCCTCCTGGAAGTTCAGCGAGACACCACGGCCGATCATCCCCCTCGCCGCCCCTTTGGCGGCGCTCGGTGTCAAAAGTGGATTGCGCCACCTTCTGTCCGAAAGCGCCTTAAGCTTTGAAATGTCGAGCGTTTCCGCCTCCTCCCGGATAATCCCGCCTAATCCCGGAATTCCAGAGAGTGGTGTCAAACTACATCCCTCACCTGAAATGTAGCTTGCCGCGACTTTTTGGAATTTTGTCACGAGTTTTCTTGGAATTTTCAGTCGCAACGCAAAATCTGCAAATACCGGCCGGCAACACTGAGCAGCGCAGCCGATGGTCATGTTATTTGTTTCGCGAAGCGATCTTGGGCTCTAGCTTGACGAACTTCAGTGGGAAAGTGGTTGCCGGGACACCGCTCACCGAACGTGGGACACCTATTCAACTCGTCTTTCTGGCAGGCTAGAACTCTTCCCAGTTGTCGCCGGATTTCAGCGCGGCGTTGCCATGAAAAGCCTGTGTGAGCTTAGCGGTCATTTGCCGCGCTGGGGATGCAACTGGCCTTGGGGCGGTAGTAACCTTTGCCGGCGCCGAGCGATAGGACTTCGCTTGTTCCCCGATATTGAACTGACCAAGGAGGGCGAACAACTGCTCGGCCTCACGCGCCAGACTGTGGGCTGCGGCCGTTGTCTGTTCGACCATGGCGGCATTCTGCTGAGTGCCCTGATCCATTGTGTTGACGGCGGTGTTGATCTCCTTCAGGCCCGTCGATTGTTCTTTGGACGCCTCCACGATCGCACCCACATTGGCGTCGACCTGGACGACCTGGTTCACGATCTCCTCGAGTGCCTTCCCCGTGTTTCCGACCAAAGCGACGCCGTTCTTGACATGTGCATTCGAGGCGCCGATCAGCTCCTTGATTTCCTTGGCGGCCTTGGCGGAACGTTGGGCGAGTTCCCGCACTTCCTGGGCAACGACGGCAAACCCCTTGCCCGCCTCGCCGGCGCGCGCCGCCTCGACGCCGGCATTCAGCGCGAGAAGATTGGTCTGAAACGCAATCTCGTCAATGACGCCGATGATATTGCCTATCTCGCCGGCCGAGCGCTCGATTTTTCCCATGGCCTCGACGGCCTCGCTGACCACTTTGCCGGAAATTTCGGCATGATCCTTGGTGCGTCGAACCAACACTCCCGCTTCCTGAGCCCTGTGGCTGGAATCGCTGACCGTGGTGGTGATCTCTTCCAGAGCTGCGGCAGTTTCCTCCACGGAGGCTGCCTGCTGTTCCGTACGCTTGGACAAATCGTTGGACGCCGATTGGATCTCTTGGGAGGCCGCCGCAATGGCGCCGGCATTTTGGGAAATGGTCTGGAGCGTCGAAAGCAACTTCGAAGACGTTTCGTTGAAATCCTGGCGCAATCTGTCAAGCGCTGGCAGGAACGGCTCATTCAGCGTCACAGTCATGTCGCCGGCCGCCATCGCCCGCATGGCGCCGGCAAGCTGGTCGACGTTGCGAACACGCTCGGACACGTCGGTGGCGAACTTCACGACCTTGAACACCCGCCCACTCGCATCGAAGATCGGATTGTAGGACGCCTGAATATAAACCGTTTTGCCGCCCTTGCCGATGCGTTTGAACTCGTCGGATTGAAACTCGCCCGCTGCAAGCTTATTCCAAAATTCGCGATAGTCCTGGCTGTTTATATAGCTGGACTCGCAGAACATCGAGTGATGCTTTCCCTGGATCTCAGAGAGCTGATAGCCGAGTGTCTTGAGGAAGTTTTCATTGGCCGTCAGGATTTCGCCGCCGGGCGTGAATTCGATCACAGCCTGAGCGCGCGATATCGCGTCGAGCTTGCCGCGATCTTCCGTCGCCTGCAGCTTTCTATCGGTAATGTCGGTGGCGAACTTCACCACCTTGAATGGTTTTCCGTTGCGGAATACGGGGTTGTAGGAGGCCTCAATCCAGATCTCCTTACCAGCCTTGGTGATTCTCTTGTACTGACGCTGATCGAACTTGCCTGCGGCAAGGCTCGCCCAAAAATCTCGATACGCCTGGCTGTTGGCTTCCGCGGGATCAACGAACATCCTGTGGTGCTGTCCGGCGATTTCGGAAAGCTCATAACCCATTGCCCGGCAAAAGTTCTCGTTTGCGGTTAGAATGGTCCCATCAAGCTTGAACTCGATGATCGCCTGAGATTTGCTCATAGCATCCATTACAGCCTTTGCGGCTGCATTGCCGAATCCAAACATTCTGTTCCCCCGGGAAGTTTCACACCTGGCATTCCGCCGAAATCTGGAAAGCTTCAGGCAAGCGCTACATCTAATAATGCTAATTCTCAGGTCGAATGATTTACGTTATGTGAAGATCGGCATGCAAATGCACAAATCATGCGCATTTTTTGCATTTCGTGCTCATCCAGATTTCAGTTTGAATCGTAAAACGGCCCCCGTGCACCTTACTGCTATAGAAAGTGCTTGTGACAGCCATGAATGAAAAGGCCGAACTTCAACTGGAGTTTCAAGAGCCGGGAAAGCCAGTGGAGACTCACCGTGCGCAAAACTGGCGGGGCGTCTCGGTTCAGTATTCGCGACTGAAGCTCCCCAGAGAATATGATTTCAAGTGGGACGGCGCATGCCAATATCTGGCTTACCACGATCTGGTTCTGCTGGATGGAGAAATGGAGGTTGTCGGCGACCGGCCGATTTCGGGAGGAGACCTGCGTGACAAGATGACGTTTGTCCCCAAAGGGCAAAGCCTGTCTGGTTGGGCCAAACCAGCGGACCGGATGAACTCGTTTACTGTCGTCTGTTTCGACCCTTCGGCCATGGACGAAGAATTGCAGGCCGAATTTTCCTCGATCGAGGCGAGGCCTCATATTTATTTCAAGGAAGAAGCGCTGACGGCAACGATGAGGAAGCTCGCCGGAATCATGGCGGACCAAAGGCGGTCGGCATCCCAAATCTATGCAGAAACCGTCGGACTGACCGCCGCCCTGGAGATGTTCAGATTGACGCAGGAAGGCGTGCTTGCACGCAAGGCAATTGCGCCCGCTAGCATGCTCAGCAAATCCAGACGCGAGCTTGTCGTCAGCTACATCGCCGAAAATCTCGGCAATGAGATTGGCCTGGAAGATCTGGCTTCGCTCTGCGGTTTGACCAGGTTTCATTTTGCCCGCGCCTTCAAAGCAACGTTCCATGAACCGCCGCATCAGTATATTCTGGGCAGGCGGCTGGACAGAGCAATGGGCCTCCTAAGCGAAGGCCGGCTTTCGATTGCGGAGATTGCGTCAGCAACCGGCTTTAACGGCGCGAGCCAGTTTGCACGAAGCTTTAAAGCAGCGACCGGCAGAACTCCGATGGAGTTCAGACGCAGCGCGTAGAGGCGCTGGGCGCCTCATCGGAACGAATGCCGCATCCCGCTTGTGTGACAGTTCTGAAACCTCCGCTGACATGTCCGAAAATCCGCGCATTGTCGCGTTAAGCCGCGCAGCTGTCGCTGCGCGTTGTGGAATGTTTTTGCGAAGGAACCAAGTCTGACCCTCGCCATTGTGCGGAGGTGGCAATCCCGCCGAATTCAGGCCAGTTTTTCGTCATGACCATTTCCGTCGCCATCATCGGCTCCGGTCCGACCGGGATCTATACGCTCAAGGGCTTGATCGCCAGCGACCGCCCACTGCGGATCACCATCTTCGAACGCGAAGCCGAGGCGGGAAAGGGAACGCCCTATCATCCGGATATGAATGACAAGGCGATGTTGTCGAATATCGCCAGCATCGAACTTCCTCCGATCACAGAATCCCTGGTCGACTGGCTTTCGCGACAAGCGGATGCGGCGCTGGCCGAACTTGGCGTACGGCGCGAGGCGATCGACGCTCGGGAATTCTATCCGCGCCTGGTGCTCGGCGATTACTTCAAGGACCAGTTCGACCAGCTTGTCTCCGCCGGCGCCCTCACGGGACATGTGATTGCGGTCGAGACCAGGCGCGATGTGGTGGATATCGAACTGCAGGAAAACAGCATCAGACTCCTTGTCGCTGATCATGACGGCGTGCGGGAAAGTTTAGTGTTCGATCATGTGGTGATGGCGACCGGCCACGACTGGCCGGAAACGACCGAGGTGAAACCCGGCTATTTCGTATCGCCATGGCCGGCGCCGCTTCTCAAGACCATCCCGGCCTGTAAGGTCTGCATATTGGGCACCTCGCTCAGCGCCATCGACGCGCTGGTCACTGTCGCCACCCGCCACGGCGGCTTCCTTCTCGATCAATCCGGCCTGCTGCAATATACGCCCTTTCCGGATAGCGAGGCGCTCGAAGTCACAATGATGTCGCGAAAAGGGGTTCTTCCGGAAGCCGATTTCTATTGCGAGTTCCCCTATCGGCCGCTCAAAATCTGCACAGAGGCTGCTGTCGACGACCTCATCACGACACAAAAAGACAGTCTGCTCGACGCAGTTTTTGATCTGTTCAAGCGCGAACTCTCCGCCGCAGACCCCGATTACTCCGCCTCGATCGGCCTCTCGCTGCAGACCGTGGAAACGATCGGTCCCGCCTATTTCAAAGCCCGAGAGACAGCAGATCCCTTTGTATGGGCGGCAATGAACCTCGCGGAAGCCGAAGCCAACAAGGCGGCGCAACATGTGGTGGAATGGCGCTATGCGATCCTGCGCATGCATGAGGTGATCGCCCGCGCCATCCCGCACCTCAACACCCGCGATCTCAAGCGCTTCCACGCACATTTCAAGACGCTTTTCGTGGATGATTATGCGACCGTGCCGCATGAATCCATCCGCAGGCTTCTGGCCTTGCGCCGGGCAGGCAAATTGAAAATCATCGCGCTCGACGATGACGGCGATATCGAAAGCGCCTCGGTTGCGCGGGGCGCCGTGGTGACAGTGGATGGACAGAGACATGTCTTTGACGCTTTCATAGACGCCACCGGCCAGCATCCGCTGTCGGCCAGAGACATCCCCTTCCCGACGCTCCGCGCGCGTGGCGTGTTCCGAAAGGCCCCGACCAGGATCGCCGACGCCTTTGCCGAAGACGCTGGCAATTCGGTTGAACGCACGGGCGGCGTCGATCTCGACGAGGCGTTTCGTCCCGTTTTCGATGCGCCCGTCACCAACCGTCTCTATTGCGGCTCCATCGCCTTTCTTTTGCACAAGCTGCCCTTTGTCCAGGGGATCACCAGCGCGCGTGATATCGGCGTGACAATATCCGCAGCAATCGTGAAGGCGGCGGCCGAAAGCCACCGCGCAGCAGCTTGAGCGCCTCGCGAGAACCGGCGGCTGGCGCTGAATTGGGCTCACAAGGAGAGTCCGACGAGGGAACCATGTTTCGCCTTCCTCCGTTCCTCTGGCGTACAGACAGGAAAGGAAAAGTCATGGCCGAGATGGATGAGACGGAAAAAGTATGGGCGCTGATCGACAAGATCGGCTTCTGCATGCTGGTGACCAAGACCGGCGACGACATGCGCGCCCGCCCCATGAGCGCCTATTCCGAGCAGATTGAAAATGCGATCTATTTCCTCACCGATGTGGCCAGCCACAAGGATGAGGAAATCGCTCGCTACCCCAATGTCTGCCTGGCTTTCGCAGACTCCAAGGGACAGAAATATGTGTCGGTGTCCGGCGCGGCCGAGGTGCTGAACGACCGGGAAAAGATCAAGGAACTCTGGGCCACGCCGGCAAAGGCTTGGTGGGACAGCCCCGAGGACCCGTCGGTCCGTATTCTCAAGGTCACCCCGTCTTTCGCGGAATACTGGGATAGCCCGGGCACGGTGATCAGCTACATCAAGATGGCCGCCGCCGCCGTCTCAAACACCAAACCCGACATGGGCGACAATGCCCGCGTGTCGATGTGACCACTGGAACACGGGACGCTGCGCCGATGACCACGATTTCCTACAACATCGTCGAGCATGACGGAGGCTGGGCATACAAACTCGGCGACGTCTTTTCCGAAACCTATCCGGATCACGCCTCGGCGCTTGCCGCGGCGCGTCTGGTGGCGCTCGAACATCAGGTCGGCGGTGAATCCGCCGAGATCGCCTATCAGGATTCGCGCGGCCGCTGGCATGAGGAACATGCCGACGGCGGCGACCGTCCGGAAGCTGTGGTGCGCGACGCCGAAAGCTGAGGCTGACCTCTTGCCTCTGACGTCATCCCGAATTGTCGGCCGCCTCACCGTGCGGCCGTTTCTTTTTGGTTGAAGATTCCGCTTGCGCAACGGACAATTCTGCGCTTACTTAGAATTGTAAATCATCTGCATAATCCGGACATGAGCGCCGTTGAGGCGCTGAACGGCAACTATAGTTTGCCGGCAATACCCGCTTGCGCGCTCGCCGCGTCCATCGGCATGACATGAAGACTTTTCATCCCGCCTCCAGAACTGGGCGGGAAACGGGAAGTCGTGACCACAGAATTGCAATGCATCACGACTGTGAGGCCGCCAAGCCGGACCTGTGGACGCCTGCCGTCCACCGGAGGGATGCGTCTGCGCCTCCTCAGGGGAAATTCCGATGCGCGTCCTCATCCTGTCTCCGCTGTTTCCGCCCTATGCGCAAGGCGGCGCCGAGCTCTCGGCGCAGGGTCTGGCGCGATGGCTGGCCGGCAAGGGGCATGAGGTCGCGGTTCTCACCGCTGCCAAAGGGGCTGGCGACGAGGTTCACGGCGAGAAGCGCGACGGCGTCTCTCTCTATCGGCGGCTCTTTCCGCGCCCCTATTCCATCCACCTGCAAGGACGCGGCGCATCGCCCTGGCTGAAACCGATCTGGCATAGTCAGGATCACCTCGATCCCCGCAATCGCCGGATCGTCGGAAGCATTCTCGATACGGTCCGGCCCGATATCGTGACGCTGCATTCCCTCGTCGGTCTCGGCCAAAACACACCCGCCGCGCTGGCAGAGCGTGACATTCCTACGCTTTATGTTCTGCCCGATCTCGCTTTGGCCTGCCTGCGCGCCACCATGTTTCGCCATGGGCGCGCCTGCGCCCGGCGCTGCGGCGAATGTCTTGTATCCTCGACCCTCAAGCAGGCGACGCTCCGGCGCATCCCGAGGCTGGGCTTTGTCTCGCCATCCCAGGCCAATCTTGATCGCCTGGCGGCGCTTGGCACGCTCGATGGCAGGCCTGCCCGCGTCATCGCCAATGTCAACGCCTATCCCGAGGCGCGGCATGCGCGCGAGGCGTCGGCCCTGCCCCGCTTCGTCTATGCCGGCCGGCTCGATGCGCCAAAGGGCGTGGAAAACCTTCTGCAGGCGGCCGAGGCGGCGCGGGCGGAGGCGGCGTTCACACTCACGATCATCGGCGCCGGCGGCGAAGAAGAGAGGCTGCGCCGCGCCTTTGCCGGTCGCGACTGGTTGAACTTCATGGGCTGGCTGCCGCTCGCAGACACCGTCGAGGCGATCCATCAGGCGGACGCGCTATGCCTGCCGTCGCTCTGGTCGGAAAACCTGCCAGGAGCGGCGGTGATCGCGCTCAGGCATGGCGTCCCGATCCTGGCGAGCGCGGCGGGTGGACTGCCCCAACTGGTGGAGGACGGCGTCAATGGCCTGCTTCTGCCGCCGGGCGACGCTGCCGCCTGGCGAAAGGCGTTGATCGGGATGGTGCGACATCCGCAGAGGCTCGCCGCGATGGGTGCGGCGGCGCGCGTCTCGGGCCGTCGCTTCGATCCAGACCGGCTAGGGGCGGACTATCTCGATTTCATGGAAGAGATCCGCCACCGGCCGCCGCGACGGGTGGATGCGCCGGAGAATGGTCTGGGGCTACAGCAGGGATAAGGGCGAAAACGCCGGGGGGCGGGAATGAAAGAGGGCAAAAGCAAGTTTGGGAAAATCCGCGCGCCGCGTCGGGGCCCGGAGGGCAGGCTGTGGTTCGTCGCCGATCTCGACGGCCCCATCAATGGCCAGTTGATCGCCAATTGCAGAATGCTGTCCTTGCTGGAAACGAGCGCGACAATGACGGTGTTGCCTCTGGGGGCAAGCGGATGGCGGAAAATCCTGGCCGCGCTGAAACTGACGGGCGCGGCGATGGCCAGCGAGCCGCAGGATCGCCTCTATCTCTCGCTGCCGGGCCAGCGGGGCGGCTGGCTGCTGCTGGCGTCGCTGATCCTCTTCAGGCTCAGGGGCGCGAACCTGTTTCTGCATCATCATTCCTATCGCAACATGCGGGCCGGGCCGACCTGGCTCGGCTGCGCCCTTGCCCGCGCCGCTGGACCGCGGGCCGTTCACATCCTCCTGTCTCAGGCCATGGCCGCCGCCTATGCCAAACGCTATTTGCGGCCGGGCGCCGCGCGACCCGTGACGCTGTCCAACGCGGCGCTGCTCCCGCCGCCGGCCCCGCCGGGCAAGCGCCACGGGCCGCTCGCCATCGGCTTTCTCGGCGCCTGGACAAAGGAAAAGGGCGTCGACCATGTGTTGGCTGTCGTCGAGCGCCTGCTGCAGGACGACAGCACGCTCCGGTTCACGCTCGCCGGCGCGCCGCCGGTGAAGGACGATCCGATCATCGAAACGATCACCGCGATGGCCGCGCGATGGCCGGACCGTTTCAGCGTTCAAGGCTGGCTCGACGGCGCGGAGAAGTCGACGTTTTTCGACCGGCTCGATTGCCTGCTGTTGCCGTCGAGCCTTCCTGACGAGGCCGAGCCGCTGACCATGCTCGAAGCCTTCTCAGCCGGCGTGGAGGTGATGGCGACGCCGATCGGCGCCATTCCCGAGCGCATCCGATCGCCGGATTGCCTGTTGTCGCTGGATATCGAGACCGATTGCACGCGGATCGTCCGCCTCGTCGCGCGCCGCCGCGCGGACCGCGATGCGTCCACAAGAGAATGCCGCGAGCATGCCGTGAGGCTCCATTCCGCCGGCCTCCCCGCCCGAGACGCCCTGCTCGCACGCCTGACAGAAACAAGCGAGGCGATCTCCTCTCACCGCATATCCATCACCGGGAGCCAGATCTCATGACAAGGACTTCCGACCTCGATGTCGTTATCGTCAATCATTGCTCGACGGAACCCTGCCTGCGGCTCATCCGCTCGCTCCGCGATCAAGCCATCGCAGACCCGGAGCGGATCTTCCTGGTCGATCACAGCGAAACCTTGGATCCGTCGCTGGCGGCCGGGATAGAAGGCGACTGTCGACTGATCCGGCCGGCGCGTAACGGCGGCTTTGCGGCGGGCGTCAATATCGGGACTAAGGCCGGGACGTCCCCATTCACTCTCGTGCTCAACGCCGATATGCTGTTTCTCGACAATTCGCCCGCCGCAGCGCTCGACATGCTGAGGACAAGGCCTGCAATCGGCGCGATCGGGCTCGATCTTCAAACGCCGGAGGGCGAACGGCAGTTCTCGGGGCGGCGCTTCTACAGCCTCGCCGACATCGCCGCGCGCCGTCTGCCGGGCCTTGGCCGGATGTGTCGGGAGCGCGTGGATCGGCATCTGATGCGACAGGAATGGGCGGCGGGCCAGCCTTTCGCGGCCGGCTGGACCTTAGGCGGCGGATTTCTTGTTCGGCGCAGCGCCTTTGACGCCGTGGGCGGCATGGATGCCGGCTTCTTCCTCTATATGGAGGACGTCGATTTCTGCCTGCGCCTTGCCAAGGCCGGATTTGTCACCCTCGCTCTCCCCGGCGCCCGACTGATCCACGAACACCGTCGCGCGAGCGCCGGCCGCGTGCTGGGACGCGCCTGCCGCCTGCATCTCCGGAGCCTTGTCCGCTTCATCGCCAAGCACGGATTGCCGCTCTTGCGACCGCTTGAGCATCTCGACATGCTCGACGCCCAGGCTGTCGAACGTGCCGAGCGTATCGGCGCTCCAGCGGGCGAAGGCGGACGGCAGCATGCCGCGGCGCACGGCGCCGTGATTGAGAAGCCAGAGCGGCAGAACATCGGTCGAGCGGACGAGCTTGAGCACGCGATCGGGATGTATGCCGAGATTGAAGAGCGCCAGGGGCCTGAGGAGACGCGCCGCCGTCATCACCACCCAGCGCGGCACCAGAAACTCGCGCGCCCGGGGGAAATGCGCGGCCTTGAAGGTCTTGACGATCTCCTCGATCGTGTAGTGATCGGGATAGGCGGCGTTGAACAGGATGGAGCGCTCGTTGCGCGAGCGGGCGTAGAACAGCGCGTCGAGGAGATCCTCGACATAGAAACAGGCCTTCACCGTGTCCTTGCGGCCGGGATAGACGAACAGGCCGCCGCGCATCAATTTGGCGAGGCGGGTAAAATTGCCGCCTTCGGCATGACCGAAGATCACGGCGGGACGGGCGATGATCAGCCGCCGCGAGGGCTGCTCGGAGAGCCAGCTGCGATGCACCCCTTCCGCCAGCCATTTCGACCAGCCATAGGCGCTTTCGGGCTCTGGCGACGTATCTTCGGTCTTCACGTCCTCGCTCGGTCCATAGACGGAAATCGAGCTGGTGAAGACGATCGAATCGACGCCGGCGCGTCTGGCATAGGCGGTTACTTCCGTCGCGCCCTGAATATTGGTCTCGTAATATTCATGATTGGCGTGGCCTGGCGTGGTGTGGACCGCGGCGAAATTGTAGATCGCGCCGACCGCATCGGGAATGAAGAAATCGGACAGGTTGCGCACGTCGCCGAACACATAGTTGACGCCGGGCACGCGGATCTTCGGCTTGCGGATATCGACGGAATAAAGTTTGCCGACGCCTTCGGACGCCAGCCGCCGCAAAAGATGCGAACCGATGAAGCCCGCGCCGCCAAACACCACGACCGCCTTGCCGGCGGGATGAACCTCGCGTCCGGAAATGGGTCTGTTCGTCGTCTCGGTCATGGCGCAGCCGTTTCTTCCTGGAGCGACCGGGGCGGACAGGCATCCGCAACAGGTCAATTCGTGCAGCGCGGTCTCGCTGCGTTTGGCAGGACGCTACCGGCAGGGCGATTAACATTCGGTTCTTTCCTGGTTGCTCCCGACGCTCCATTCCGGGACGTGGTGAACAAATCTTTTCCGCCATCGCCCGCCGATTGCAGCCGTGGGCAGTCTTTCGCAACGTCATGATCCGCCGCTATGCGCTGATCGGGCTCATCCTGTTCGCCTGCCGCGACGCGGCCACCGGCGCGCTCCGCAGCGGTCTCGACAGCGCCGGGCTCTGGTGGATGTGGTACATTCCCGATCTGGTCGCCTTGGGCGCCGCCGCGATATTCATCGTCGTCCAGGCAGCGCGGCGGCAGGTCATCGGACTGCTGCTTGCAGCCGGTCTCGCCGCCTCGCTGGCGGTTGCGACGGAATTCATGGGCCCGGAGCCGCCCATGGCGCTCGCTGCGGTCAAGATGATCCTTCCCGTCTTCTCCGGCCTGATCTTTTTCGACGAGGCGGCGCATGACAGCCGACCATCCGTGGCGATCCTGACCATCCTGCTGCTGGTGATCTGTCTTGCGGTCCTCGGCGAACCCTTCATCGACTATCCCTGGGCGGACACGGGCTATGAGAGCTTTTCGGGGGCGAAGGCGGCGGTCAAGCTGTGGTGGCAACAGGGCGTTGCGCGCCATGGCGGCCTGTCCGGGGATAGCGCGCTCACCGCCGCCATGATCGTGTTTGTGGGCGCGCTCCTCGCGCCGCGCCTGCCGTCCCTCTCCTTCTGGTTTCTCGCGCCGCTCTGCATCGCTGCTCTCCTGATGACGACGAGCAAGACGGGGATCATGGGCTTTATCGCCCTGTGTTGTCTCTATCCGCTTATCGCGGCCCCCGCCCCGCGCGCGGGGACGGCGCTGCGGTTTCTGGCCCTTGCGTCCTTCGCCACCATGCTTCTGCCGCCGCTCCTGATGCTGTTGTTCGTCTCGCTCGATCGCGACGCGGTTCCGCCCGTCCTCGCCAGTCTCGCCGACCGCGCAATCGACACCTGGCCCGCGCCGTTTCTGGCGATCGCGGATCTCTATCCGATGGGGCTCGCGACCGGCTGCGGTCTCGGCTGTTTTTCGACGCCGATGGCTCTCGGGGAGCGCGCTGCGCTTCTTTCGCCGCTCGACAATTTCCATCTGGCCAGCCTCGCAATGTTCGGCCCCGCCTATCTGATCCTCGTGGCTGCGAGCATGATCGGCATTGCGCGGGAAACGTCGCGCGGAAAACTCGCCATCGTCATTCTGTTCAATCTCTATGCCCTGACGGTGCAGGCCTATGCGCCGAGCTTTCTCACCATGATGTGGGGCTACATGCTGAGCGGCGTCTTTTCCGCGTCGCGACGCGTTCTGGCGCCGCGACCCGAATTCGCAAGCCCGGTCAGATCAGCCTCGACCTGACGTCGAGATGCGGCATGCGCAGCCGCACCGTGCCGGAGCCGGGCGTCGCGCAGGTAAGGCCGAGCGCCTTGAAGCTGAGATAGCCTTTCGCGTCATAGGCCGGCACGGTGATCGGTTCGGTGGCGTCTTCGAGCACGAAGCTCTCACTGGATGGGAAGACGCCATGGGCGGTGTCGCTCATGGCGCCCGAGGCCATGATCGTGGCGCTGACGCCGCCCGTGACGCCGTTGATCTCGACATAGGGCCGCGCGCAGGCGAGGCCGGTCGATCCCGCCGCCACCGCCACCGTCGAAAAGCCCTGCAGCACGTCGCCCGCCAGCCAATAGGCCGACGAACCCACGAGATCCTGATGAACCCGCACGCCGCCGCCGGCCACGCTGACATTGTAGCCGATCACCAGATCGTTTCCGCCTTCCGCATTGGCGTCCACGCCCACCTGAAACGAAGTCGTCGTATCGCCGGAATTGCGCACGACCGTCCATTCATAGGGAACGGCTGTCGTTCCCGCGGCGAGCGAACCGCCGGCGCCGAGCACGCCGGCATTGCCTGATGTCGCATTGAACAGCGGATTGAGCGCCAGTTGCAGGCGGTTTTCGGCTGTTCGTTGGTTCGCGCGGGATACAAAGCTGCGCGGCAGCGGCCGCATGATCTCGCGCAGAATGATCGCGAAAGCTTTGGCTACATAATAGGCGCCAGTCACGCCTTCATGCGCCAGCACCGCGTCGCCCGTATGCAGATAGCCGGAGCGGAACGCCAGGGTGTCTGGCGTCGAGGCGGGATCGTGGAGAACGGCGGGCATGTCGAGAAGCCAGAGATTGGGCCTCAGTTCTGCCGCCCGTCGCAGGGCCTGGTTGTAGATCCACATCTGCCCGATCATCGCAGCGGAGAAATTGCTGGCGCCTGGGCAAAGCGCGACGATGACCTTCAGCCCCGCCGCGAGCGCGGCGTCGATCTTGGCGAGCGTGTCGGCGAAAGCCTGCGCCCCCGTCTCGGCGAGCGTCACCACGGCGCCGCTGACGGCATGCGTATAGGGCGCCTGCGAGAAATTGTTCATGCCCTCGCTGATATAGAGCGTGCCCGCCCCCGAGGCCAAAGCGGCGGAGAGCCGCGCCGCCGTCTGGTCGGTCCTCTCGCCGGACTTGCCGAAATTGCCGGTCAGGATCAACCTATTGCCGGCCATGGCGGCGCCGAGGAAAACATGATTGTAAGCGGAGCGATTGCGCCGCTGGGAATCGAGATGGATCTGCTCGGCAGTGCTGTCGCCGATGACGGCGAGCAGGTTCGACGATCTCGGCGCGATGCAGGCGCCGATCGGCGCGCGGCCGAACAATCCCGCCGCGTCATGGCCGATCAGATGGGTCAGGCTGCGGATTTCAGCGCTTTCGATTTCTCCGGTCATTGGAACGCCTTTCCGAACAGAGGGGAGCGGTGTCCGGAACTGGCGAAGGTGAGCAGAACGCGGCGGCCGTCCGATCCGAGACCGGTCAGCACGCGGCGCTGCTGCGGCGGCGAGGCTCGCCCGAGCGAGAGGGAAAGAAGGGATGCGATGCTCATGATGCGGTCTCCTGTTTCGACCACATCAGTGTAAAAGCGCCGGCGAGACGGGGGATGAAATCGCCCTAGCCGCCTCTTGGGGGCAGGATGCGCGCCGGATTGCCGACCGCCGTCGCCCGGGCGGGAATGTCGGTCAACACCACCGCATTGGCGCCGATCATCGCTCCTTCGCCGACGATAACGCTGCCGAGGATCACTGCGCCGGCCCCGATCTCCACGCCGTCGCCGATGACAGGCGCAGCCCTCTCGCCGCTCCGCCTGGCGCCGAGCGTCACGTTCTGCATGATCGTGACGTTCCGTCCAATCCGGCAGGCCCCGATCACCACGCCATGCGGATGCGGCAGATAGATCCCGCCGCCGATCTCGGCGTCGATGGCGATATCCGAACCGAAAAGATAGCTGGAGAAGAGCCAGACAAGCCGCCGCAGCGGCCGCCCGACAATTGGAACCGGCGCGAGCGCCTCCTGCATCCGGCGCAGTAGCGCGCAGGCGAAACCGGGCCGGCTGAGCGTTCGAAGCGCGGCCCGGCGCCCCGCGCCGCCCGCGCCTGTCCGCGCCCTGTCGAAATCGGCGCAAATCCTGTCCCAGACAGCCTCGTTTCGCATGGTTTCCCCCGCAACGCCCTTCCACTTTGCGGAGTCTTTGCTAGCCTGTCCACAACCAGATTGGAGGCGTCAACAACCGGAGCGGCGGCGTGGACAATGAGGCAACGACCGGCGCGCTGGCGCTCGTCCTGCGAGCCGCGACGATGGCTCTGCGTTTCGCCTTGCCGCTCGCGCTGATCCGGCTGCTTGGACTGGAGGCGACGGGCCTTTTCGCCCTGATCGCGGCAAGCGCCGCCATCGCCCCGGCGGCGCTGGGCTGGGGCCTCAACAATCTCCTCACGAGAGAGCTCGTCCTTGTCCCGGAGCAGGCGCCACGGCTGATCGCGACGCGCCTCACGATAACGGTCGCCTCCACCACGTCGGCCCTGCTTGCGGCGGTTTTGATCCTTCACCTTATCGGCCCCATCCCCGGGCTTCCCCTCGCCCCCGCTCTGCTCGTCATCGCGCTGGAGACGCTGGCGCTGGACATCCATGTGATTCTCATCGCGCTCGGCCGCGCGCGCCGGGCCAACCTTCTGCTTTTCCTGCGCTCCGCCGTATGGATTCCGGTTTTTCTGGTCGGCGCATGGCGGTTCGAAGCATGGCGCTCGCTTGATGGGCTTCTCTATGCGTGGCTCGCCGGGCATATCCTTGCGCTGGCCGCCCTGGCCCCTCTGGCGCTGAGAGCGACATGGCCAAAAAGGCTCGATGGACGCTGGCTGATGCGAAGCGCGCGCAATGCCGCATGGGTCTATGCCGCCGATCTCGGCCTTGTCTGCCAGCTCTACGCCGACCGCTATCTGGTCGTCGCCATGCTCGGCCTCGAAGCGACAGGCGTCTACAGCGTCTGCGCCGCCCTCGGGCAATCGCTGCAGATCCTTGCGAATTCCGCCGTGCTGCAGCCGGCGCTGCCGAGGCTGATTGCGGCGGCGCAGGAGCCGGATGTCTGGTCGGTCCACGTCAGACCTGTCTGCATCCGTCTTGCTCTGATGTTCGCGGCTCTTCTGTCTATGCTGACATTCACCCTGATCGTCGTCGTAGGACACGAGGCCTTCAAGCTTACGGCCAGCGCCGCGGCCACGCTCTGTCTCCTGTCCCTGGCCGCTGGCGGGCGCAGCGCTTCGGATGTCCTCAACGCCGTTCTGGTTGGACAGGGGCGCCACCGCGCCTATGCGGCGCTGTCCATGGCGGGAGCAGCATTCTCCATCCTTTTCTCCCTGCTCCTGTTCCCGATTTTGGGATTGACCGGCGCGGGCCTTGCCGCAGCCCTGGCGGCGGGCGCCGCGTTGCTCGGTCGGGCCACCGCCACAAACCTTTTCAGGAACCATCGCCGCCGGTGAAGATGTCATTGTTCTGAGACCCTGCGCGCGATAGAAGACCATCGTTTGAAACGAGACTCGCGAAACCCTCTTGGGGTCGCCATCGAGACTGACTGGAGAATTGTATGCGCATCGTCATGATTGGGTCGGGCTATGTCGGTCTCGTATCCGGCGCCTGCCTTGCGGATTTCGGCCATCACGTCACCTGCGTCGACAAATCCGAAGCCAAGATCGAGGCGCTCAAGGCCGGCAAGTCGCCGATCTATGAGCCGGGCCTCGAAGCGCTCGTCGCCGCAAACGCCGCAGCCGGCCGTCTCGATTTCACCCTCGATCTCGCCTCCGCCGTGGCCGAAGCCGATGTTGTCTTCATCGCGGTCGGCACGCCGTCGCGCCGCGGCGACGGTCATGCGGATCTGAGCTATGTCTATGCCGCCGCCCGCGAAATCGCCGCCAGCGTCATCGGCTTCACCGTCATCGTCACCAAATCCACCGTGCCGGTCGGCACCGGCGACGAGGTCGAGCGCATCTTCCGCGAAGAATTCCCGGACAAGGATGTCGCCGTCGTCTCCAATCCCGAATTCCTGCGCGAAGGCGCCGCCATTTCCGACTTCAAGCGTCCCGACCGCATCGTGGTTGGCGCGGAAGATCCGCGCGCCATGGACGCGATGCGCGAGGTCTACCGCCCGCTCTATCTCAACGAAGCGCCTCTGTTCTTCTGCGAACGCCGCACCTCCGAACTGATCAAATACGCTGCCAACGCATTTCTCGCCATGAAGATCACCTTCATCAACGAGATCGCCGATCTCTGCGAGACCATCGGCGCCGACGTGCAGAAGGTCGCCAAGGGCATCGGCATGGACAAGCGCATCGGCGACAAGTTCCTGCATGCCGGCCCCGGTTACGGCGGCTCGTGCTTCCCCAAGGACACGCTGGCGCTGGTCAAGACCGCCCAGGATTACGACAGCCCGGTGAGGCTGATCGAGACCACCGTCGCCATCAACGACAACCGCAAGCGCGCCATGGGCCGCAAGGTCATCGCCGCCTGCGACGGCTCTGTGCGCGGCAAGAAGATCGCCATTCTCGGCCTGACCTTCAAGCCCAACACCGACGACATGCGCGACGCGCCGTCGATCGCCATCATCCAGGCGCTGCAGGACGCTGGCGCGTCGGTCCATGCGTTCGATCCCGAAGGCATGGACGCGGCAAAGCCGATGCTCGGCGACGTGACCTATGGCAAGGACCCCTACGAGATCGCCGACGGCGCCGACGCCGTGGTGCTGGTCACCGAATGGGACGCTTTCCGTGCGCTGGATTTCCGCAAGCTCAAGGCGACCATGGCCGGAGACGTGGTGGTGGACCTGCGCAACGTCTACAACGCCGCCGAACTCGCCAAAAACGGCTTCCGCTACACGGCGATCGGAAAGGCCCAGAAGGGCTGAAGAGCGTATCGAGACCAAGAAAAAAGCCGCTGGGGCGCCCCGGCGGCTTTTCTATGTCGGCATTCAGCGGCGTCTCACTGCGCATAATGCCCGGTGAACCACTCCACGAACCGCCTGACCCCCTCTTCCAGTTCGATTTCCGGCTTGAAGCCGGTCAGCGCCATGAGCAGATCGGGAGCGGCGTAAGTGCGCGGCACATCGCCCTGCTGCATCGGCAGCATGTTGCGGATCGCCGGCGTTCCGAGCGCCGCCTCCACCGTTTCGACGAAACGCATCAACTCGACCGGCTGACCGCCGCCGATATTGACGACGCGGAACGGGGCCTGCGGCGAAAGCGTGTCGATGACGCTCTCTGCCGTCACGCGATTGTCTTCAGCGGGCGCGACGCCCGTCAGCCTGACGATGCCTTCGATGAGGTCGTCGATATAGGTGAAGTCGCGGCTCATGCGGCCTTCGCCATAGATGTCGATCGGCTGTCCCTTGCGGATCGCGTCGACGAATTTGAACAGCGCCATGTCCGGGCGCCCCCATGGCCCGTAGACGGTGAAAAAGCGGAAAGCGGTGGTGGGGATCTTGTGCAGATGGGCGTAGGAATGCGCCATCAGTTCCATGCTCTTCTTGGTCGCCGCGTAGATTGTCATCGGCTCGTCGGCGCGGTCGGCTTCGGCGAACGGGATCTTCTCGTTGGAGCCATAGACCGACGAGGTCGACGCCAGCATCAGATGCTTTGGCGAAAGCTCGCGCGCCAGTTCCAGCACGTTGAACGAGCCGGTCAGGTTGCTGTCCACATAGGAACGCGGATTTTCGAGGCTGTAGCGCACCCCGGCCTGAGCGGCGAGATGGATGATGATCTCCGGCTCGGCGAGCTCGGCGGCGCGATCGAGCGCCGCTTTGTCCTCCAGCATGCCGATCACGGGCGTGAAGCCGTTGGAGCGGGACAGGATCGCGTGCCGCTCCTCTTTCAGGGAGACATCGTAATAGGGCGTCATGCCGTCGAAACCGACGACAAAATGCCCCTCGTCCAGCAGACGCTTGGCGAGATGAAAGCCGATAAAGCCGGCCGTCCCCGTGATGAGATAACGCATGGGAAGTCCTTACCGCAATGTCGCGCCATCTCTGCGCGAACGACGCAACGAAGTCAAAGCAGAGTCTCTGGAACCACCCAGAAAACACGCATGAAT
Organism: Rhizobium sp. FKL33; assembly: GCF_005222915.1. Classification (GTDB taxonomy): domain Bacteria; phylum Pseudomonadota; class Alphaproteobacteria; order Rhizobiales; family Rhizobiaceae; genus Rhizobium_E. Next base: position 164,786 of record NZ_STFX01000019.1, on the reverse strand, counting down.
AGATTATGCGTATTGTGTGACAGGCTTGCGCCTCGTCCGGAGGGCGTTGGCGTGGCGTCGGAAGAGATTGTCGCTTGCCGTTACGTCAAATTCGGCGTTAACTTCGACCTCACGTTGCATCCATCGATAATGCTCAGCTCCTTTTCATAACGCATGCCTTTTCCGCCGGCCTCGTCGGCGCCGAGGCGACGACCGAGGTTGGCCGATCATGCAGCAGGCAGAGCAACAGGCGCCGGCGCCACCCGCCATGGAACGCGAGACCGAGGTCGATCCGCTCACGCGACTCTGGCTCGCCTGTCGCCGGCAGGGTAAACTCATCGTATATGTGCTCGGCGCAAGCCTTTGCGGGTGGGTGATCTATCTCACCCTTGCCGCCCCGCTCTATCAGTCCAGCGCCAGCATTCACGTTCTCGCCGAAGACCCCGACTATTGGCGAAAGGCGACAGACGCCGATCATGCCATCAGCCTCGATGAAAAACTGGCGAGCCAGTTGGAGCTGGTAAGGTCAGGCGAGACCTTCCGGCGAATGATCGAGGACTCCGATCTTCTGGAGCAACAGCACTTCATCGAGGAAATCGCGCAGGAGCGTCCGGGAGCCTTCCTTGCATGGCTGCGGACGACGTTTGGCAAAGGCGGCGTCGCCGACCCGAAAACCGAGGCCCTCGCCCTGATCGAAACGCGGCTTACGGTCAAGCGCCTGGGCGATTCGTCCGTCCTGTCGATCACCTATGCCGCAAGAAGCCCGCAAGCTGCGGCAGCCATGACAGGACGCGTGGTCCAGGCTTATTTCGACGCCCGGCAGCGGATCCAGACCGAAGCGGCGCGGCGGGCGGTTGAATGGTTGTCGGCCAAGGTCGAGGAGCTGCGCACGCAGACGCTCAAGCAAGCCGCCGCCATTGAAGCGTTTCGGCGAAAACATGGCCTGCTCGCGAGCGAGGGCCGATTGATCGGCGACCAGCGCCTCAGCCGGATGACCGAACAACTGGTGCTCGCCCAGGGAGATCTCGGTGAGGCGGAGGCGCGCAGCCGCAAACTCGAAGCCATCCTCGCCGCCGGCGACATGAACGCTGCGGTCGCCCAGAGTCTGGCGAGCCCGCTGGTCACCGAACTCCGGCAGGATTATCTCGAAGCCGCCAGGCGCGGGGCCGATCTCGAAGCGAAATATGGCGCCGGCCATCAACAGGCCCGGCGCCTGAAAGGCGAAGCGGAAGAATATCGCCGCCAGATGTTCGAGGAATTGTCGCGTATCGCCGCCGCCTATCGCGCCGAGGAGGAGATGGCGCGCGGCCGCGTCGAGGCGCTTAAGGCCAATATCGGTCAGGCCGGCGCGGAGAAATCGGATCTCGACGCGGAGCAGGTGACGCTGCGCGATCTCGAAAATCGCGCCGACAATGCCCGCCGCCTTTACCTCGATCATTTGGCGCGACTGGACACCGCCCGACAGGAGGAAAACCTGCCGGAAATCTCCGCCAAATTGATATCGCCGCCGACAGTTCCAGCCACGCCCTCCTCGCCCCGCAAGGCGCTGTCGCTGTTCGTCGCATTCTGTTTAGGTTTGGGATCAGGACTCGCCGTCGCTGCGCTGCGGGATTTCTCGGACAGAAAGCTGCGCCGGCCCGATCAGTTGCGCCGCGTCAGCGGCGCGCCCGTGTTGGGGCTCATCCCTCTGATCGAGCGCGCCCCAGCCTTCCATCCCGATTTCACCGCTTTTCCGATCAGCAGGCCGGACTCGATCCGCATGGCGGACGCTATCGACCGCCATGCCTTCGACAATCCCCGATCCCGCATGACGGATGTGATCCGGCGCACGCTCGCCCATCAGACGCCTTTGGAAAAAGGGCGCAGCGCCCGCGTTGTCGGCGTCGTGTCCTGTGAGGCCGGAGAGGGCAAGACGACGATTGCGGCGAACCTCGCAAGTCTCAGCGCCCTGAAGGGCCAGCGCACGCTGCTGGTCGACGCCGACCACGTCAATCCCGAGGCTTCCCGCCGGCTGGCGCGCCATGTGCTGGAGGCCACGGAGCGGCCGTCTCTCTTTCCGTCGCTGCTTCGCCATCCTTCGACGCCGCTTTCGCTGCTGGCCCGTCCCGAACCGTCGAGGGATAGCGGACCCGGCGATTACGACCGCAGCGCGGACATGGACGCCGACATAGAAAAGGCAAAAGGCGACTTCGACCTGATCGTCATCGACCTGCCGCCCCTGGCTGCGGGTCACGTCGTCGAAGACGCGGCAACGCGGGTCGACAGCATCCTGCTCGTGGTGGAATGGGGCGGTGTGACGGAGGCGGCGCTTGCGGAGGCGCTGCGCAACGCGCCGACGATCGCGACGAGGATCACCGGCGCGCTGTTCAACAAAGTCCGCTTCGACAAGCTTCCGCTCTATCTCGAAGGCGGCGCGCCCGCATCGGCCTATCTCGGCCAGGGCGGCTACTTCTCCGGGTGAGATCAGGCGAAGGGAATGGCGGCGTCGAGATGGGCGGCGACGAAGGCTTCGCGCGCCTTGCCGGCTTCTTCAGGCGCGGCGAGCGCCGAACGGCAGATGTCTCGGGCGTGGCGATAGAACCGGCCTTTGCCGCCCTGCCAGTTGTCCAGACATTCGAGCGCCTGCGATGGGCCGGCCACAACGCGAAAGCCGCGACCCGTGGCGACCTTGACCGGCTTCGTCCAGAAAATCTCGGCCATCAAAACCTCCTGATCGCCAAACGCAGGTCCGCGCCAGTCGCGCGACCTTCGGCTTCAACAACGATGTCGGGAGAGTTCGGTTCCGCGAGGCGTCCATGGCCCGCGATGACGGCGGGCCTGAAAGGCCCGGCAGGCGTCGGGCGTCAGTTGCAGAGCGTCAGCGTGCAGGCGCTGGCGTCACGGGTGGTCAACTCCAGGGCGGAGGCGCCGAAAGTGGTGGCGACGAGGGCGAACAGGATGAAATAGATGATCTTCATGGCAGGCGGCTTTCAACGGACGGCTTGGATTGCGGCGACGCGCGCCGCGCTTTGTTCTGAGGCGCTGATGACGGACGCGCATGTCGAAAATGTGACGAGCCCGAGCAGCAAAAAGGCGAACAGCTTCAACATGGTTAACACCCCGTTAATCGATCGTGACAGTAGGGTTTTGCCACGATCCGGGGCGGCGCGCTGTCACCTGGGTGACAGGAAAAGAAACGCATGGATCAGGCGCTCGGAAAATCGACCTCGTACAAGCCGCGCTCGGCGGGCACTGATACGACCGAGGTCACCGGAAGAATGTCGTCCAGCACCCAGGCCAACCAACCCTCTTCGAAATAGCTGGCGCACGCGACCTTCATATCGTCGGGCGTAAACGGCCGCACCGCCTTCACCCGCACGATTGCGACGGCCCGGCCATCGTCGTCTCGGTCACCATCATTGCGAAGAAACCGGTGGTTTTCGACAATCAGAAGATCTTCGGCCGGAGACAGGTCAGGCCTCCAGCGGCGTACTTCCAAAGTTTTTTCACCGGATGCGATTTTGGTTCCGCTGGGGTAAACGACTGACAAGGCCTTCATCTTTTTATCTCATCCTCAGCGCCCCGTTGGCTGGCTGTGAGCCATCGCAACAAGCGCACAGCGCTCGCGACATCACCCAATCCTTCCTTGAGGTGGCGTCCCGAGCCTTTTGGTGCACCAGATATCCGTAAGGCTCTGCACGGAACGGTTTCCACCCCTGATCATCGCCTTGCACGGGATATCAAGGAGCGCGCCGAATGCCGCCGCGCTCACGCCCAATCCATCACCACCTTGCCGGAATTTCCCGAACGCATAGCCTCGAAGCCCTCGCGGAATTCATCGATCTTGATGCGGTGAGTGATGATCTGGCTGAGATCGAGGCCGCCCTGCACAAAGGCGATCATCTTGTACCAGGTTTCGAACATTTCCCGGCCATAGATGCCCTTGAGCGTCAGCATCTTGAAGATCACCTTGTTCCAGTCGATGCCGAAGCCCTCGGGCGCAATGCCCAGGATGGCGATCTTGCCGCCATTGTTCATCGTCTCGATCATCGAGCGGAAGGCGGGCGGAGCGCCGGACATTTCGAGCCCCACGTCAAAGCCTTCCTTCATGCCGATCTCGCGCATGACTTCTTTCAAATCCTGGCTGGACGCATCGACGACGTAATCGACGCCGCATTTCTGCGCGAGTTCGAGCCGGACGGGATTGATGTCGGTGATGACGACCTTGCGGGCGCCCGAACGCTTGGCGACCATGGCACCCATGATGCCGATGGGACCGGCGCCGGTGACCAGCACATCCTCGCCGACGAGATCGAAGGACAAAGCGGTGTGCACGGCATTGCCGAACGGGTCGAAGATGGCGGCCACTTCATCGGGCACGTCGTCCGGGATCGGCACGACATTGTATTCGGGGATGCAGACATATTCGCCGAACGAGCCCGGTCGGTTGACGCCGACGCCCAGCGTGTTGCGGCAGAGATGGCCGCGGCCGGCGCGGCAATTGCGGCATTTTCCGCAGACGATATGGCCTTCGCCCGACACGCGCTCGCCGACCTTGTATTTGGTCACCGACGAGCCGATCTCGGCGATCTCGCCGACGAATTCATGCCCCACCACCATCGGCACGGGAATTGTTTTCTGCGCCCATTGGTCCCAGTTCCAGATATGCACGTCGGTGCCGCAGATCGCCGATTTCTTGACCCGGATGAGCACGTCGTTCGGGCCCGGCTCGGGCACCGGCACATGCTCCATCCACAGCCCCATCTCGGGCTTGGCCTTCACCAGCGCGCGCATCATGTTGGACATTGGTTTTTCCTCATATCAACGGTCTCATATGTAGAGGCCCCTCCCGGCCTGCCGGCCACCCTCCCCACAAGGGGGAGGGAGACTTGCGGCCCGCTCCCTGTCCACTCCACCAACAGCGAGCCGCAGAAATGAACGGCGCCACCTGCTTCCCTCCCCCTTGCGGGGAGGGTGGCCGGCAGGCCGGGAGGGGATACCCCCAGTAGCAACCCTCAAATCACGCCCAATTCCCTGCCCACCTCGGCGAACACCGAAATCGCCCTCTCGACATCGGCGCGGCTATGCGCCGCCGACATCTGGGTGCGGATGCGGGCCTGGCCGCGCGGCACAACCGGGAAGGCGAAGCCGACGACATAGACGCCCTTCTCCAGCATGCGCGCCGCCATTTCCTGCGCCAGCGTCGCCTCGCCGAGCATCACCGGAATGATCGGATGCCCCTCGCCGGCGAGCGTAAAGCCGAGCTTGGTCATCTCGGAGCGGAACAGCGCAGCATTGTCGTAAAGCCGCGCGCGCAACGCGTCGCCGCCCTCGATGAGGTCGAACACTTTGAGCGACGCTGCGGCAATCACCGGCGCGAGCGTGTTGGAGAACAGATAGGGCCGCGAGCGCTGGCGCAGCCAATCCACCACTTCCGCCTTGCCGGACGTATAGCCGCCCGATGCGCCGCCCAGCGCCTTGCCGAGCGTGCCGGTGATGATGTCCACCCGGCCCTCGACGCCGCAATGTTCGGCCGAGCCGCGCCCATGTTTGCCGACGAAGCCGACGGCGTGACTGTCGTCCACCATCACCATCGCGCCGTATTGTTCGGCGAGATCGCAGACGCCGCCGAGATTGGCGATGATGCCGTCCATCGAGAAGACGCCGTCAGTGGCGATCAGCTTGAAGCGGCTGCCCTCGGCTTTTTTCAGCTCCTCCTCCAGCGCCGCAATGTCGTTGTTGGCGTAGCGGAAGCGCTTGGCCTTGGAGAGCCGGACGCCGTCGATGATCGAGGCGTGATTGAGCGCATCCGAAATGATCGCGTCCTCTTCGCCGAGCAGCGTTTCGAACAACCCGCCATTGGCGTCGAAGCAGGAGGAATAGAGGATCGTGTCTTCCATGCCGAGAAAGCTGGAAATCCGCGCCTCCAGCTGCTTGTGCTCCACCTGCGTGCCGCAGATGAAGCGCACCGAGGCCATGCCATAGCCATAGCGGTCGAGCGCCTGTTTGGCGGATTCGGTGATCTCCTCATTGTCGGCGAGGCCGAGATAATTGTTGGCGCAGAAGTTGAGCACATGCGCGCCGGAGGCGACTTCGATTTCGCCCGATTGCTTGGAGGTGATGACCCGCTCGGCCTTGTAGAGACCGGAGGTCTTCAGCCCATCAAGCTCGGTTCTGAGATGGTCGAGAAAGGCCGTCGTCATGCAAATATCTCCGCGCTGCAACCGATGAAGCGGTGATAGCATGCTTCATCGCGGAGCACAGCGGAGGGCGCGGCGAAATCGCGCCGCAGACGGAACAGGGGCTTTCCCCTGCGCGACGCGACCCCAGCGCCGCGCCAAGCGCGTTCAACGATCGGCGCGGAACGGGGAAGGCTCGACCGCCGGCCTCACGCCTTCGATCAAGGCGCCCAAAAGCTTCGCCGAGGCCGGGCCGAGCGTAAAGCCCTGATGGCCATGGCCGAAGTTGAGCCAGAGATTGCGATGCCGGGGCGCGGGCCCGATCACCGGCAGCATGTCCGGCATACAGGGCCGCGTGCCGGACCAGGGCGTGTCCTCAACGCGGTCGCCGAGCGCCATCAATTCCCCCGCCGCCCGCTCCGCCCGTTCCAGCTGGCGATAGACAGGCGGTTTGCCTGGAAGGGTCAGATGCGCGCCGGTGGTGATGCGCGTGCCGGCTCGCATTGGCGCGAGCACATAGCCGTTTTCGGTGTCCATCGTGGTGTGGCCGAGCGGGCGCGGCGAGGCATAATGGGCGTGATAGCCGCGCTTCAGCACCATCGGAAAATTTAGGCCCAAAGGCTTCAGCGCGCCACTGGCCCAGACGCCGAGCGCGATCACCACATGCCGCGCATTCAGGAGACCCGCGCTTGTGCGCACCAGCCATTCCTCGCCCGACACGCTCTGGCGCAACTCCTCGACAGACGCCTCGACAAACGTCCCGCCTTCGCGCTCGAACAGCGCCGCATAGGCGGAGACGAGATCGCCGGGGCTCGCCACCGTCCAGGGCTCCGCCCAATGGATGGCGCCGGCGCCGGCGGACGTCAGCCCCGGCTCCTCGGCGAGCGTCTCGTCGGCCGTCAGCGCCCGGAATTTAGTGCCGAAGGCGGCGCGGATCTCCTCGGCCTTGCGCAGGCCTTCCTCGAACTTCGCGGTCGACCGATAGAGCGTGCGATAGCCGGAGCGCTGGATGAGATTGTCCGCGCCGGCCCGGCGGATCAACTGATCATGCGTGCCGGCGGCCTGGGCGATCAGGCTGGCGTAGGATGTCGAGATGGCGCGATGGCGGCCCTTTTCGGAATGCCACCAATAGCGCAATAGCGGGCCGAGATGGCCGGGCAATTCGCGCAGCGCATAGACCACGTCATTGCTGCGGCCAGTGGCGATGTCGAACAATTCCCGGATGCCGCGCGGCATGGCGTAGGGCTCGACCGATTCAGACTGGATGATGCCGGCATTGCCGAAACTCGTCTCGCGCCCCGGCGGCCGGCGATCAACCAGCGTAACCTTGAAGCCGCGATCCTGAAGGTCGAGCGCGGTGGCCACGCCCACCATGCCCGCGCCAAGTACGATTGCCGTTTTCATGCTGAATCACCCCTGAATGACGAGGCGCAAAAAACGCCATTCGGAGCGGGAGGTCAATGAGAGCAGACAAAGGGTGAGAAACGACCAGGCACAACCAGGCACAACCCTATATCAATACAACCTAATAAATATCACCCTTGCTTGCAGGATGCAGCAAATCACCTTACGCCTCTGATCGGGGCATTCATGCAAGCAAGGAGCGTAGGATGGCGCAAAGAGTGGGGACTTTGGGCGATGACGAGAGCATCATCGGTTCAAATCTCGATGACCGGATGGCGGGCCTGAGCGGGCGAGATATGCTCGACGCCAAAGATGGGGATGATCTTCTCAGTGGCGGTTCGGGGCGAGATTTTCTCTATGGCGGCAATGGCTCCGACACGATCCTCGGCGATGCTGGCAACGATGTCATTTATGGCGAAGGCTCGAGCGAGACATTCCGGCTGAAGCTGTCCCAAACACATGACGACTGGATTTCGGCTGGCGCCGGCAATGACCGGGTCTATGGCGGGATCGGCAGTGACACCTTGTTCGGCCGCATCGGCGACGACGTGATCTGGGGCGAAGACGACGACGACAAGATCTACGGGGGCAAAGGCGATGACCGACTGTTGGGCGGCGTCGGCAGTGATACGATAACCGGTGACGAGGGCCGTGACGAACTGCGAGGCGGTGAAGGCGCAGATATGGCGCTGGGCGGCCTCGGTGGGGATAAGCTCATGGGCGGAGACGGCAACGATAGCCTCTATGGCGACGCTGGAAATGACCAACTTAACGGTGACGGAGATAATGACTATCTCGATGGCGGCGACGGCGACGACGTCCTGAGCGGGGGGCAAGGAAAGAACACGCTCCTTGGCGGCGCGGGAGACGACATTTCTTCCGGCGGAACTAACAATGACTTCTATGTTGATTATCTTGGCGACAATTACTTTGCCGACTATGGAGGCGGCAACGATCGCTTTGCCTTTGGCGATACGAGCAACACGACGATCAACGATCTTCGGGGCACGGATACCTTCAGTTTTTATGACCTGACAATCCCAGAGATCAATTTTACTCGGAAAAACCAAGACTTGATCATCAGTTACGCACACACAGACAACACAACAGAAGTTGTGGATTTCTTCGACGGCGGCTACATCGAAAAGTCCAGCATTTCCATCGACGGCACACGCGAAACCCTGTCGAACGAAGACCTCCTCGATCTCGCCAACAACAAATCCATCGAAGCCGCCGATCTCTGGTAAGCCGAGAAAGATTGGGACATGACCAACAAGATCTCCAAATATTTCACTTCCGCCACCGACGAACTGTTCGACAAGATCTCGACGGACGACGACTCTGCCCAAAGCTATACCGTGTCGGGACGCTTCGACTGGCGGCTATCGGCTGCCGGCGGCAATGATGTCGTGACCGTGGCGATCGGCAAGGCCAATTCCGACAGCATCTTCGCGCTCGATCTCGGTGCAGGAAACGACACGCTGTATGGCGGCCGCGAGCATGCCTATGTTCTGGCCGGTAAGGGCGATGACACGCTCCTCTCGGGTGGCGGCGGCGACAAGCTCTATGGACAAGCGGGCGACGATCTGCTCGCTGGCGGCGAGGGCCGCAACCTGTTGAATGGGGGAAAGGGCGATGACGCCTATCTCGCCAGCGGCAACGACACCATCGTCGACAATGGCGGCGACAATCTGATTACGGTCGCCGACAACTCCGACGTAACAATATCACTGACAAAAGGGGCGGAAGCGACGCTCCTCTTCAACAGCGATATTGATGACTTTATGTTCTTCAAATCAGACGGCAATCTGCTGATACGCTTGTACGAAGAAGTATATGATGAATCTACCGGGGAAACTCACAGAGAAAGCATTGTATCTGTCGAGGTGACCGACTTCTTCGACAAGGGTTCTCAGCCGATCACGGTCTTTTCCGACGGAAAACACACCTATACCGGCCCGCTCTCCTTGACCGAAGGACTTGGAGTTTCGGGCGCCGATCTCTGGTAACCCATCTCACCGGCGCGGCCTCGCCCGCCGCGCCGTCTTCAGCATCCCGTCAGGCTCACTGCACCCGCACGCCCTGCCGCGCGAGTTCCGCCTGCACCGCCGCGATCTCCACCGCATCCACATCCCGGGCGCTCTTGACGGCCAGCGCCGCCGCGACGCCCGCGCCCTGCCCCGCCACCGCACAGCAAGCCATATTGCGGGTGGCTGCATGGGCGATACGGTCGCCGCCGATGGCGCGGCCGGCGACGAGCAGGTTCTTCACCCCCTTGGGCAGCATGGCGCGATAGGGGATATGCATATAGCGGCCTGTGGTCGGCAGGATCAGCACGCCATAGCCGTCGATGAATTCGGGATAGATGCCGATCGTATCGTCGAAGCGCGCCTCGTGGCGCACGTCGCTTTCGGTCATGTTGTAGACGGCGTCGATCTTGCGCGTGTCGCGGATGCCGATCGTCATGCCGAAATTTCTGAGCCGCGCGCCCGCGCAGCCCGGCGTGTAGCGCTTCAGCGCCTCGATCGCCAGCATCGCCTGCTTGCGGCCCTCGATCTCGAACCTTGTCATCGAATCCGGATCGGTGCCGTCGCAACCGGCCAGATGGACGAGATTCATATAAGTGAGCTCGCCGGTGTCATGCGCCACGCCCCAGGTGCCGGCGATGGTGTTGAGATGCCGGGGAATGACGCCGTCCTTTATCGCCTGGGCGAAGGGCTTGGCGAGGAAGGGCGAGAACATCTGGTCTTCCTTGCCCGAGGTCTCGATCTGCCATTCGCCGGTCGACCAGTCGCCATAGGTCTGCGGATCGGCCTTGACGCCCGCCATGAAGGCGCGCTTGTCGACGCCGGCGAGATGAAACATCACCGACGCCGCCTGCATCTCCTCGACCGGCGTCTTGCGGGTCACGGCCCCTGCCCGCTCGGCGATGTCGGCGTCGCCGGTGGCGTCGATCACCACTTTACCCAGGATCGCCTCACGACCCGCCTTGGATTCGGTGATCACGCCGATGATGCGGTCGCCGTCCATGATCGGCGCCACGAATTGCCGGTGCAGCATGCCGCGCACGCCCGCTTCTTCCACCAGGGCATCGGCCACCAGCTTGAAGCCTTCGGAATCCAGCTCATAAGACAGCGACTGGCTTTCGGGATAGGCCGCGCCCATGGCTTTCGCCCGCTCCTCGAACTCCCAGCCGATGCCGCCGGCCTCCACCGTCTGCTCATGGCGATACCAGGCGAAACCCTCGACGCCGACCGTGGTGATATTGCCGCCGAAACAGCCGAAGCGCTCAACCAGCGCAACCTCCACGCCCGCCCGCGCCGCAGCCAATGCCGCCGCCAGGCCGCCAGGGCCGGAGCCGATCACCAGCACGTCGGTTCTGTGGATCACCTCGATCCGGCGGGCGGGTTCGGTGATGAAGGCGGGTGTGGCGGTCATGGCTGTCTCCTCGTCAGGCCTATCGGCTGAGGCTAGAGGGCGCTGGCGACATCCGATAGGCCGAAAGCGACACCGGGGCGGCGACGCGCGACGCGCGGGCTCTTGGCGCGCCCCCTTGGGAAAGACGAATTCGCCGCCCCGCGCGGGCGCGAAAAACAGCAAAAAGTAGAGACAATCCGCCTTTTCACGAACTAACGGTTGACGCTGCGAGCATAGCGGCCTATATAGAGATCACGATATTTGCTGCTAGACTTTGTTTTCGCGCTTCGGCGCCGTCGACGAACTCCCCTTCAAAAATCGACCACCAAGACCGTTGCGCGATCCACGCGCCACGGCGACGCAATTGCTAAGAAAGGGTTCGTCATGACCACTGGCACAGTTAAATGGTTCAACGCCACCAAGGGCTTCGGCTTCATTCAGCCTGACGACGGCAGCCAGGACGTTTTCGTCCACATCTCCGCCGTCGAGCGCGCCGGCCTCGGCTCCATCGTCGAAGGCCAGAAGCTTTCGTTCGAACTCGAGCGCGACCGCAAGTCGGGCAAGATGTCCGCAGGCCAGCTTCGCGCCGCCTGATGAATTTTGGCGACGCGGTGACCACGGATGTACTGGCATCGCTACGCTGACCTCGAAAGCCAGGCCTTGCCTGGCTTTTTTGTTTTCTGCGGCCTGCGCCGCGAATAGCCGGACGATCCGGCTCAACCGGGATTTTTCCCGCCAGGACATTCTCTTGAGCGATCTCAGCAAATCACGACAGAAGGCCGAACAGGCTTTCCTGAAGACGCAATCCCAATCTCTCGCTCGCAATCGCATTCTGACCGAAAACGAGGGGATCGAGGCGGCGCGCAACGAGAAGACCAATCGCCTGCGCGAATTGCGCAAGGCCAAGGAGGCCGCCGGCCTCGCCGCTGCTACACAGTCGCAAGGCGATCTCTGAACCTCCGTCGCGGCGAAGACCCGCGGCGCCACACCTATTCGAAACGGAACCAAGTTTGAGACACGACAAGAACCACGATCTGAACGACCGCCGCAACGGCGCAGCAGCCGCCCGCAAGGCGCTGCTCGACAATTACCGCGCTGCTCGCGAAACCGGCGCAGCCGCGCTGGCTGAAAAGCTCGCCGAACGCGAGGCCATCGCCGCCGCTCGCGACGAGCGCCGGGCCGAACGCGAACGCATCAAGGCCGAAGAGCGCGACCGCGAACGTCTCGCCGAAGAAGCCCGCCTGGCCGAAATCGCCGCCCATGCGCGCGCCGAAACCGACGCCCGCGAAGCCGCTGAAAAAGAACGCATCGCCCGCGTCGTCGGCGACGAAGCTGCGCGCAAGGCCGAACGCGACCGCCGCTATGCGGCGCGCAAGGCGCGGCAGAAGTAATCTCGCCTGCCCGACTGGACTTCCTTACGCCGCGAGCTTCGCGGCGTTTTGCGTTTGAAGGTGCGCAGGCGCTCAGGCCATGAAGCGTGATTGTCGCCGCGCCGCCGGTCCGGTTGCGCAAATGCCTGCTCGTTTATCGCTTCACCGGCAGCGCCTGGGCCAGAAACCCGCTCACCAGATAGGAAATCTCGCGGTGTATCTCGGCGCGACCGCGCGTTCCGCCATCCTTGCAGACGATCCCGTCGCCAGGCGTTTCCGCTTCTATCAGTTTCGCCGCGCCCGGCTTGCAGAGCTGCATGAAGGTGAAATGCATCGCATCCGGAATCTGGACGTAAGTCGAAGTCGACTTCGGCAGATTCTCCGCCAGATATCCGCTTTCGAGCATTGCCGGCATGTCGCCGATGTCCACCCCCGCCGAAGCAATGAGAAACGGCTTGTTGACGCCTGCCAGGCTCTCCGGCGAGAATCCGCGCGCGGCCCCGAGATCGAGAGACACGAAAGCGCCGACGCGTGGATCCGCCATCGAATTCTCAAGCGTCTGATTTCCGAGCCCAAGCTCATTTGACAACGCGCAGGCGCGCGGGCTGGAGTTCTTTTCGCAATCGCTTTTGAAGCGTTGCGTATCGAAACGCCCACCAGCAAGGGCCGCCACGGTCCAGCCGCCGAGCGAATGGCCGATGGCGCCAATCCTGGTCGAGTCCACCTGTCCGCCTATCTCGGCATCCGCAATCAGCCCGTCAATCACACGGCTCAGATCATGGGGGCGCTCCCAATGCCTGGCTGCCTGCTGCGGGTCCTCATCAAACGTCGTCGTGCCGGGATGATCAGGCGCGGCAACGATGTAGCCCAGAGCCGCGAGATCGCTCGCCAACCAGCTTAAATTGCGCCAGCTCCCTCCATAGCCATGGGAGAGAACAATAAGCGGATGCACCTCAGGTTCGGGCGCGGCGTCCTTGATGGCGGAGACGCCGTAGAAGACGCGATTTTCCCCGACGATTGCCTGATTGACTTTATAACCAGTTGGATACCAGACGGCGACATGAAGAGCCCGGTCGCCACCTTCGCCAAGGTCGACATCTTTGAAGCCAACCGTATCAGCGCAGTACGCAAGAGTTGCGGCGCAAAGCCAAACGGCGCCGGTTAAAAGAGAAAGCCTGAGCATAATGAGCCTCACAATTGAACAACACGGTTCAATTGCTGGAAACTCAATGCGTCAGCGACCTCGAACACGATTCAGGACATCAAAATTTCACGCATGGTGGCGACACCCGGGCGGATCGCTTGCCCAGAAGGCTCTCAATGCCCCGTCGCAGGCCCCTTGACCCGACCCGACATCACCCCGAAACCGTCGATCAGCGCTTCCTGGCTTTCCAATCTCAGGGATTCCAGCTGGTTTTCCTTGAGCGCGGAGAGCAATTGCTCGACTTCCTGCTCGGCGCCGCGTTCGATGGCGTCGCCGATTTCGCGCTCGAGTTCATGCCGATAGCGAATAAGGGCGCGGGCGCGGGTGTGCAGCGCATGCGCCTGGCGATAGCCCTCGCGCGCATCCTCGATCGCCGCCTGTTCCGTGGCGATCCAGACGCGGGCGTAGCGGATCTGTTGTTCAAGCGAGGCGAGCAAGCTCTCGAAGCCCTGCACTTCCAGCGCCGTCATCAGGTCTTCGCGGGTGAGCCCCGGACCGCTCGCGGCCGCCACGGACATCACTGCCTGCCAGAAACGCTGCATGTCCCTGTTCTCGAATTCGAGATGGGCGATCTCGTCGTAATCCTCGAAAAACAGACCGGGATGATTGACGATGGTCATCGCCAGCACGCTTTCCCGGAGCGACGGCAGAGCGCGGAAGCCCGAGACGAGACCGGACTTGGCCAGCCGGTCGGACACCGGCGCTTGCCGCGACGGGCTGTTGTTCTGCTGCTGCGGGCCGCCTCGCCCGCCGCCCTGACCGCGCTTGAAATTGGCGCGCGCCTGCCCCTGCGGCGACGACGCCGCGAAGAAGGCGTAGAGCCGGTCGCGCATGTCCTGCTGGTAATGCCGGCGCACGCTTTCGTCAGCGATCACCTGCGTCACCGTCTTCAACCGCGCTTCCAGTTCGGCGCGCTTCTCCGGCGTGTCGAAACTCGCGCCGGTGGTCTCGCGCAGCCAGACCATTTCGGCGAGCGGGCGGGATTCCGAAATCACCTTGTCAAACGGCGCCCGGCCCTCGGTCTTGACCAGATCGTCGGGGTCCTTGCCGTCGGGCAGGAGCGCGATCTTGAGGGATTGGCCGGGCTTCAGATGCGGCAGAGCGAGATCGACGGCGCGCGAGGCGGCGCGCATGCCGGCCCCGTCGCCATCGAAGCACAGCACCGGCACCGACGTCATCTTCCATAACAGCTCGAGCTGGTTCTCGGTCAGCGCTGTGCCGAGCGGGGCCACGGCATTGTCGACACCCGCCTGGGCGAGCGCGATGACATCCATATAGCCTTCGACCGCGATCACCGTTCCGGCGCCATCGGCGCCCTGGACGGCGCGGCGGGCGCGGGCGTGATTGAACAGCACCTGGCCCTTGGAGAACAGCTCGGTCTCGTTGGAATTCAGATATTTGGCCGGCGCATCCGGCGACAGCGCGCGACCGCCGAAGGCGATCACCTTTTCCCGGACCGACAGGATCGGGAACATGATGCGGTCGCGGAACCGGTCATAGGAGACGGGAATGTCGGGGCCATGAACGACGAGGCCGCACGCCTCGATCTGCTCGCGATCCACGCCCTTGCCGGAGAGGAATTCCTTGAGCGCATTGCGGCTGTCGAGCGAATAGCCCAGCCGGAAGGTCTCGATCGTCCGGCCCGTCAGCCCGCGGTCGCGAAGATAGGCGCGCGCCTTGGCGCCGGCCGAGGTCTGCAGCTGATCCTGAAAGAACTGCGTGGCCAATTCCATCACATCGAACAGATTGTGCCGCTCGCGCTCGCGCCGCGCCATTTCCGGATCGGGCGCAGGCATAGCGACGCCGGCGATATCGGCGATCGACTGCACGGCATCCTGAAAGCTCACGCCGTCGAGCTCCATCAGGAAGCGGAAATGATCCCCTGAGACGCCGCAACCGAAACAGTGATAGCGCCCCTTGCGATCCTCGCAGTGAAAGCTCGGCGACTTCTCGCCATGAAACGGGCAGCAGGCCCAGTAGTCGCCGCGGCCTGTATTGGTCTTCTTCCTGTCCCAGGTCACGCGCCGACCGATCACGTCCGAAATCGGAACGCGGTCGCGCAGTTCATCGAGGAAGGAGTTGGAAAATCGCATGCTTGTGACCTTTGTTGCCTTTCATATAGCGAGGCTCGGGCGACTCCGCCAACGCAAAGACTCTGCCCGCAACAAGAACGTGATTTGACACAAGATCGCCCGAAAGTTACGTTTGTATATACACGATGGAAACGGGGGTTCCGCCTTGGTGGAGGGCGCTAAACAGAACTTTGTTTTCGCTCCAGGAATTTTCGCCCAAACCACTTGGGACGAAAGAAAGCGCCTTCTCAACATCGACAAGCATGGCATCGACTTTAAAGATGCCGTCGCGGCATTGACAGAACCGCATCTCGAGATGTCGTCCAACCGTCATGGAGAGATCAGAACCTTGGCGGTTTGCCGCCAAACAAAGAGGCTAATATCCGTGGTCTACACGTTCAGGGGTGACGTGCTGCGTATAATTTCAGCGAGAGCCGTGAGGAAGAATGAGCAAAGAGCTTTCGAAGATCTATTCGGTTGAGGACATCCTAAAGGATGTAAAGGCCGGCAAGACCCTCACCGACTGGGCGCGCGTCGATGCGCTCACCGACGAAGACATCAACCAGGCCATGCGGACTGATCCCGACTGGGCCGACTTCATGGATATCGACTGGTCGAAGGCGACTATCGTCTATCCTGTCAAGAAGGAAGCGATTTCGATCCGGCTCGACAATGACGTGATCGCCTTCTTCAAAAGAGGCGGCAAGGGCTATCAGGGCCGCATCAACGCTGTGCTCCGCCATTTCATGCAGGAACAGTTAAAGAAGGACGAGGACAAGGCGAGCTGACCCCGCCTCGTCCATACGCACCTCACCCCAGCTGCGCCTTGATCTGCCCCGACGCCTTGGCGAAGTCCATCTGGCCGGGGAAGCGGTCCTTAAGCACCGCCATGACCTTGCCCATGTCCTTGATGCTGGCCGCGCCGGTTTCCGCGATCGCCGCCTTGATGGCCTCGGTCACCTCGTCGTCGGAGAGCTGCTTGGGCATGAAGCCGGTGATGATGGCGATTTCCTCGCGCTCCTTGGCGGCGAGTTCCGGGCGGCCGCCTTCGTCATAGACCTTGGCGGATTCCTCGCGCTGCTTGACGAGCTTGGAGAGAAGCTGGGCGATGTCGCCGTCGGTCACCGTCGCATCCGCCTTGGTGCGGTTGGCGATTTCGAGATCCTTGATCGCCGATTGCACCATGCGGATCGTGTTGACGCGCGTGGTTTCCTTGCTCTTCATCGCCTCTTTGAGGGCGGTCATCAGTTTTTCGCGCATGCGGATTCTCCTTGGGAAAGTGCGCCGCTTATGGGGCTTTAAGGCGAAAAATGCAACGCAAAGACCCATCCCCTTGAATTTTCGAGAGAAATAATTGGAGGGAAAACCGGCTCAAGCATTGACCGCAATGGGTCGCCTCACTATTTTCCGCCAAACACCATGACAAGGGGAAAGCGCGGCAACACGGGGATCAGAACCGTGCGCCTTTCCCTGCGAGCACGAGGCAGGCCCGCCTGCCGGAACGGAGCACCATGAGCACGCCTGGCTGGACCACAGAAAAACCCACCGCCCTCCTCGTTCTTGCCGATGGCACCGTCATCGAAGGCAAGGGCATCGGCGCGACGGGCCGAACCCAGGCGGAAGTCTGCTTCAACACGGCGCTGACCGGTTACCAGGAGATCCTCACCGATCCCTCCTATCTGGGCCAGATCGTCACCTTCACCTTCCCTCACATCGGCAATATCGGCGCCAATGACGAAGACATCGAGGACCTGACGCCGGCGGCCCGCCGCGGCGCGGTCGGCGTCATCTTCAAGGCCGACATCACCGATCCCTCGAACTACCGCTCGGCCAAGCATCTCGACGCCTGGCTGAAGGCGCGCGGCGTCATCGGCATGGCCGGCATCGACACCCGCGCGCTCACCGCCTGGATCCGCGAGCATGGCGCGCCGAATGCGGTGATCGCCCATGATCCGAACGGCGACTTCGACATTGAGGCGTTGAAGGCCGAGGCAAAGGCCTGGAGCGGCCTCGAAGGCCTCGACCTCGCCAAGGAAGCGACCTCCGGTCAGTCCTCGCAATGGACGGAAAAGCCCTGGGTCTGGAACGAAGGCTATTCCGAACTCGACGCCGCCGACGCCAAGCATCACGTCGTCTGCCTGGATTTCGGCGTCAAGCGCAACATTCTCCGCCTTTTCGCCGGCCTGGATTGCAAGGTCACGGTGCTGCCGGCGACGGCGACGGCCGAAGACGTTCTGGCGCAGAAGCCGGACGGCGTCTTCCTGTCCAACGGCCCCGGCGATCCCGCCGCCACCGGCGAATACGCCGTGCCGGTGATCCGCAATCTCATCGACACCGGCATTCCCATGTTCGGCATTTGCCTGGGACACCAGATGCTCGGCCTCGCCGTCGGCGCCAAGACCGAAAAGATGCATCAGGGCCATCACGGCGCCAATCATCCGGTCAAGGATCACACCACCGGCAAGGTCGAGATCGTCTCGATGAACCACGGCTTCGCCGTCGACGCCAAGTCGTTGCCCGCGGATGTGGAAGAAACGCATGTGTCGCTGTTCGACGGCACCAATTGCGGCCTGCGCATCAAGGGCAAGCCGGTGTTTTCGGTGCAGCATCACCCGGAAGCCTCGCCCGGCCCGCAGGACAGCCATTATCTCTTCCGCCGCTTCGTCAATCTCATCAACGAGAAGAAGGGCGAGCCGGCTCTCGCCGAGCGCTGAGACGGACATCGCGATCCCATGAAAAATGCCGCGTCGGACAATCCCGGCGCGGCGTTTTCGTGTGATCCCTACCCTGTCTCAGACGGCCGGCGCCATACGCCGGACCATCATCGCATAGCGCCCGAGCAACAGCACCGAGGCGGCGACGAGGCCGACCAGGAAGCCGATCCAGACGCCGGTTCCGCCCATCCCGGCCGGGAACGCCAGCACATAGGCGAGAAGAAAGCCGATCGGCCAATAGGAGATCAGCGCCAGCCACATCGGCGCGCGCGTATCCTTGACGCCGCGCAGCAGGCCGGCGGCGATCGCCTGCAACCCGTCGGCCATCTGGAACAGGCCGGCGATGACCACGAGGCCGGTGGCGTAAGCCAGCACAGCCTCCGCTTCCGGCTTGCTGGCGTCGAGATAGAGCGCGGCCAGTTCGCGCGGATAGAAGAAGAACAACAAACCGCCGATGGCCGAGAACACCACGGATAGGCCCACCACCACCCAGGAGGCGCGGGTCAGCGCCAGGTGATCGCCCGCCCCTACCGCAAGCCCGATGCGCACGGTGGCGGCCTGCGCCAGGCCGAGCGGAATCATGAAGGCGACCGAGGCCCATTGCAGCGCGATGCCATGGGCGGCGAGCTCCACCGTGCCGATCCAGCCCATCAGCAGCGATGCGCCGGTGAACAGGCTGACCTCGGCGAGAATGGTGAAGCTGATCGGCAGTCCCAGATGTACGACTTCCCCGAGCATGCGCCAGTCCGGCCGCCAGAAGCGCACGAACAGTTCATAGGCGCTGAGATCCGGCCGCCACTGAATATAGGCGATGGTGAGCACGAGGCCGAGAATATTGGCCGCCAGCGCCACGACCGAGGCGCCGTACATGCCGAGCGCCGGCATGCCGAAATGACCGAGCACCAGGCCATAGGCGAAGAAGCCGTTGAAGATCAGGATGACGATGGTGACATAGAGAATGATCCCGGCATGGCCGACCGCGCTCAGGAAAGAGCGCAGCACCATGAAGAACAGCGCCGGCAGCACGCCCCAGCCGGCGACGGCGAGATAATCGCCGGCGAGTTTGGCGAGATGCGGATTCTGTCCCGCCCAGATCAACGCCGTTTCGGCATGCAGGATCGCCGGCGCCACCACCACGCCATAGGCGATGGCGGTCCAGAGCCCCATGCGGACGGAGCGGCGCAGCGCCACGCCATCGCCGCGCGCGAAAGCCTGGGCGGCGAGCGGCACCACGGCGGCGGCGAAACCGGTGCCGAAGATGAACAGCGTGAAGAAATACTGCCCGGCCAGCACGATCGAGGCGAGCTCATCTGTGCCCAATCGGCCGATCACGAAGACGTCGGTCAGGTGAATGCCGAGCTGGGCGAGCTGCGCGCCGACCAGGGGCACGCCGAGCATCACGGTCGCCCTGACATGGCCGAGCCAGCTGTTGTTGCCGAAATCCGTCTGCGGCGCGCGGGTGATCGCCTGTTCCATGATCCATCTCCTTGACGCGTCGCTTGCTAGCGGAAAACCGCGCGGCAGGCCAGTCGCGCCGCCGATGCGTCACGAGAATGAATGAGTGCCCTCAATGGCCGTGAAGCGTGGGCGCAACAGCGCCGCCCCGCGGCGGCCGCACATAGAGCATGAAGATGACCAGCCCCGCCAAAGACATCAGCCCCGCCGCCGCATAGGGCGCGCCGGGAAACTCGATCGGGGCCGAAGGTCCGGTGAAGGCGCTGAACAGGCTGGAGAAGATATAGGGGCCGATGATCGAGGTGACGCTCGACAGGCTGGTCAGCGTGCCCTGCAACTCGCCCTGCATGGACGGATGCACGCCCGCCGCCGAAATCGACCGGAGCACCGGATCGGTGATGCTTTCCAGGCAGCAGAGGAAGATGATCGCAAACACCATCCAGCCTTCCCAGGCGAAGGCGTAGCCGAAAAAGCCGGCCATGCAGAAGAACAGGCCGATGACGCCGGCCCGCCAGTCGCCATAACGCTTGACGATGCGCGGCAGCACCAGCCCCATCACCAGCGCGCTCATCACCCCGAAGGCGCCGAGCGACAGGCCGATCATGCCCTGGCTCCAGCCATAGCGGTAATCGGCGACGAAGGGCCAGGCGATCGGGTAGACGACATGGGCGAGCCAGAACAGCACCATCACCGTGGCGATCCAGCCGATGCCCTTGTAATGGCGCAATTGCATCAGCCCGCCGAGCGGATTGGCGCGCTTGAGATCGAAGGGCCGGCGCATGGAAGCCGGCAAGGTTTCCGGCAGCGCGAAAAGCGCAATGGCAAAGTTGAGAAAGGCGATGCCGGCTGCGGCGTAGAACGGCACGCGCGGGCCGAATTCGCCGAGAAAGCCGCCGATGACGGGACCGAGCGTGAAGCCGACCCCGAAGGAAATGCCGACAAGGCCGAAATTGCGCGAGCGGTTTTCGTCATTGGAAATGTCGGCGATATAGGCCGAGGCCGTGGCGTAGCTGGCGCCGGAAATGCCGGCGAGAATGCGGCCCACGAACAGCATGCCATAGCTGCCGGCCAGCGCGCAGATGAGATTGTCGACGGCGAAAGTGAAAACCGAGGCGAGCAGCACCGGGCGCCGGCCGAATCGGTCGCTGAGATTGCCGATAAAGGCGCCGAACAGGAATTGCATGCCGGAATAGGCGATGAACAGCCAACTGCCTTCGAGCACGGCATGGCTGGCGTCGGCGCCGGTCAGTTCCTTCAGGAAGGCTGGCATCACAGGCATGATCAGCGCGATGCCCATCATATCCATCAGCAGGATGAAGAACACCAGCCAAAGCCCGAGCCGGGCCTTCTTTTCGTCGAGCATGCGGCCTCCGGAGCGGGATGATTCGCGGCTTAAAGAACATAATGAGAACGATGTTTATTTTCAAATAAGCTATTATGACAGCGACATCAATCCGTTGTGCGAGCAGCAGGCAATAAGCGCAATTTTTGTGCGATTATTTAGTTGACTCCAAAAGTCATGTTAGTTTAGTTAACGCGCAGAGGTTGAGCCAGCCACAGCGAACGCCGTCGCTTCGATGGAAGCGTTACCGCCGTTCATACGCCAGCAAGCCTATCCGTCATAGTGCAATTCCTGCTTTTGCCGTGGCTTCGCCGCGCGTGAAAGCGCGTCGACGCGCAGGCGCCCGAAAGGGATCTCCCGCGCGAACGGAGAAGTATTTATGTTTATAATTCAATATTTTAGAAAAACAGAAATCAATCATAACCATTGCGCGCCTGCTCTCGCGCGCTGTCGGCGGAGCATGAAAGCGCAAGCCGAACAATTTTAAAAACACCAAGGAGACACGACAATGGCGACTGCGACAGTCAACAGCACATCGGGTGTGAACTTCAACTACGGCGCTAGCAACTATCTCGACACGGTCGGCGACGGCTTCAATTCGGCCACCGGCCAGTTCGGCTATTTCAACGTCGCCGCCAATGCCTCTGGCGCCTATAACAGCGCGACGGAATATTCGATCGCCACCGCCGACAATGACGGCGACGGCGTTTATGACGACGGCTCCGCCTGGATCGTCAACGGCAACTTCAACTACAGCCGCGGCACCTTCACCGGCACCGTCGATTCGCTGGCCTTCGGCACCGGCCTCAGCGGCATCACCGCCGCCGGCACCGGTTATTCGTCCTCCGACGTCTCGCTCGTCTCCACCGATGTGACGCTCTCGGACCTCAATATGAGCGGCGCGGATGCGACCACCGTGCTCTACGGCCTGATGAACGGAAATGAAGAGGCGCTGGAGACATGGCTCTCCAACAACGCCGTCACCTTCAATGGCGGCGCTGTCGCCGACGCCTATCAGGGCGGCAGCCAGGCCGACACGCTGAACGGCAACAACGGCAATGACACCCTGGCCGGCGGCGGCGGCGCGGATGCGCTGACCGGCGGGGCAGGCAATGACACGTTTGTCTTCGCCGCAGCCTCCGACAGTACGGTGAGCGCCTCCGACACGATCACGCAGTTCGTTGCTGGTGGCGTTTCGGGAGGCGTTGACAAGCTCGATGTCAGCGCCCTCGGCCTGAGCGGCGGCTATAGCGGCTCCACCGCCGCCGCCGACAGCCTGTGGTACGACAGCGCCGCCGGCAAATTCTATGCCGACACCGATGGCGACGCCACGGCCGATTTCGCCGTCGCCGCCACCTCGGTGACCGGCGTAGTCGACAGCGGCGATTTCCTGTTCGCATAACCATCGAAGGCGCGGGCCCAGGCTCGCGCCTTTTTCCGTCTTCGCCTCTTGCAAGTCCGGCAGAGCCGCAAAACGGTTTTGCCGGGCTTACGTGAAAACCAAAGATTACAGTTCTTCCGATGAACGGGCGTCACCGGAAGAGCTCTTTCCGCCAATTCCGGGAGTCCTCGATGTCCACCACCTACACCAACGGCAATTTCACCATCACCATCGACCAGACGACCTGGGCGGAAACCATTGCGGCGGGCGAGACCGTCGCAACGGTGACGATCGAAAATTCCGGCGGCGTCAACTATCTTGCGCTTTATGGATACGATACGAATTCCATAGCGACCGTGGCGGGCCTGACAATTGTTTATGGAAGCCGGACCGGCAGTGGCGAAATGGACTTTTCCGGGGAAACCAGCGTCACATTACAGTTGGTGGCAACCAAAGACATCGACGCCACCGCGCTCGATCTGCTGAACACCTACTTCTATCTCTACGGCGGTGAATGGACGGAAGAAGCAACCGTCGATATCGACATCACCATCAACGAAGCCCCCGAGGCGATATCTCTGACCACGTCGACCGTGTCGGAGGACGCCGCCCTTGGAACCGTGATCGGCGCGCTGGCCGCCACCGACGCCGAAGGCGACGCCATCACCTATACGCTGACAGACGACGCCGACGGCCAATTTACCCTCGTCACCACCGACGGCGTCACCTCGCTCGTGCTCAATGGCGCGCTCGATTATGAACAGGCTTCGTCCTACGAGATCGAGGTTCAGGCATATGACGGCTACAACACCACCACCCAGACCCTGACCGTGGCGGTCGGCGACGTATTTGAGAACACCGCCCCCACCGACATCGCCATTTCCAACGCCACGCTGAAGGAATCCGCCCGCGTCGGCTTCGTGGTCGGCACGCTTTCGGCCACCGACGCCGAGGGCGATGCGATCACCTGGTCGCTGGAAAGCGGCAAGGGCGACAATGACACTTATTTCGACCTCGTCGAAAATGACGACGGCACGGTCAACGTCGTGCTCAAGTGGACGCTGGATCACGAAAGTTCCGGCGGCGTCTATGACCTCGTCGTGACCGCCACCGATAGCAATGGCGCTGCTACCACCGAGACCATCAGCGTCACCGCCGAAGAGGAATATTTCAAGCTCAGTTCCTCGCCGACCGGCTACAACTATCTCTCGGTCACCGAAGCGGCGGAGAAGGGCCAGGAACTCGGCTATGTCATGAAGTTCGACGATTCCTTCGTGCCGGTCAGCGCCGAACTCACCGATGACGCCGATGGCGCCTTCTCGCTCAAGACCCGCGTGGTCGATGGCGAGACCCGCTATTATCTCGTCACCAACAAGGCGCTCGATTACGAAAAGCAGGACAGCTATTCCGTCACCATCGAAGTCGAGAATTCCGAAGGCGAGACCCAGGAAAAGACCTTCGAAGTGCAGGTGCTCGACGCCACTGAGACGGGCGACACGGCGCGCGGCAACATCACCATTGACGCCAACACCCTCACCGCCGGGGAAAATGGCGGCTTGAACTGGGACACCTATCTCGACGATTACTGGGCGAAGCTTGGCTACTGGCTGCCTAACTTTTACCCTTCTGGAACCGGCTACAACACCAGCAATCCATCCTCCGAGTTCCTCTACAGCAATGGAGAGACCATTCTTTCCGTGGGAGGCGCGCTCACCTATGTCTGGAACGACCCGGAAACCGGCGAGGATGTGCATGTGGTGGCCGGCTCCATCACCGACCTCGTCTTCGGCTCGGGCTCGACCACCGACGGCGTGACCGACGCTGAAGTGTCGATCAGCGGCCTCGACCTCGAAAGCGGCACGACGCCAGACAATCGCCTCTCCGGCGAGGTCAATCTGGTCGCCTCCGCCTTCATGCACGGCCCCGACGAGGCGACGCCTGCGGAATTCGCCTATGTCAAGGCGCTGCTCGCCTCCTACGCCCAGACCTTCCTCGGCTCCTCGGGCGCCGACACCTATACCGGCACGATGTTCGACGACACGGTGAAGGGCAATGGCGGCAATGACACGTTCAAGGGCGGCGCCGGCAATGACGCGCTGACCGGCGGCGCCGGCGACGACAAGCTCTACGGCCAGACGGGCGTCGACAAACTGAACGGCGGCGCGGGCGCCGATCTCCTGCAGGGCGCGGCGGGCAACGACACGCTCGCAGGCGGCGCAGGCGTCGACACGCTGCAGGGCGGCGACGGCGTCGACCAGCTGACCGGCGGCGCGGGCGCCGACAAGCTCACCGGCGGCAAGGGCGCGGATATGTTCATCTTCTCCGCCGTCTCGGACTCCGCCGGCAAGACCTATGACACGATCTACGACTTCGCCGCCGCCGACACGATCGACCTCTCGGCCATCGACGCCAACAGCAAGAAGAGCGGCAACCAGGCCTTCTCCTTCATCGGCAGCGACGATTTCTCGAAGCAAGCCGGCGAGTTGCGCTTCGAAAAGGTCAAGGGCGACACGATCATCGAAGCCGACCGCAACGGCGACGGCAAGGCCGACTTCATCCTGCATCTGGACGACGCCATGACCATGAAGGCGGCCTATTTCGACCTTTGATCCCAACACGACACGGCGGCGGGCCGCGCCCGCCGTCCAGCAATCCTGAACAGGAGACGAGATCATGGCGATTGCCATCACGGTCGGCTCATCCGCCGGCGTCAATGTGAATGTCGGATCGAGCGGCTATTTTTCCACGCTGCCGGCGATGTTCGATCTGCAGAACATGAATTTCGGCTATTTCTACAACAATATGAACAGCGCCTCGGAATATGGCCTGGCCGAAACCAAGGAAGACACGGCCTTTACCGGCGGCGCGGCGATGAAAGCCACCGGCAATCTCAGCTACAGTCTCACCACGCATAACGTGACCGGACGGCTGGACACGCTCGCCTTCGGCTCCGAACTCGAGGGCGTGACCGCCGGCTATGGCACGACTTCCACCAAGATGAGCCTCGGGACCACCGATCTCACCTTCAAGAATCTCGGCCTCGACGCCGCTGACGGCGACGCCGTGCATGAGATTCTCTACGGCCTGATGACCGGCGACGCTTCCGACTTCCTTGCATATCTCAAGACCCAATCCGTCAACTTCACCGGCGGCGCAGGCGCCGACAGCTATCAGGGCGGCGGCAAGGCCGATACGCTGTCCGGCTTGGGCGGCAAGGACACGCTGATCGGCGGCGGCGGCAACGACACGCTGTCGGGCGGCGCGGGAGCCGATACGCTGACCGGCAACGCCGGCAAGGACAGCCTGTATGGCGGCGGGGCGGCGGACGCGCTGACTGGCGGGGCCGGCGCCGACAGTTTCGTGTTCAAGGCGCTGAGCGACTCGCGCGGGGCTTCGTTCGACACGATCACCGACTTCTCTGCCACGGGCGGCGACAGCATCGACCTCTCGGCCCTCGACGCCGATACGACCAAATCGAAGAACCAGGCGTTCGACTTCATCGGCGCGGCTGAATTCTCCGGCGACGCCGGCGAACTGCGCACCGTCAAATCCTCGACGGGCACGGATGTCTATGCCGACGTCAACGGCGACAAGACCGCCGATTTCGCCCTGCATTTCGACGATTCCCTCACGCTCAAGGCCTCCTATTTCGAGCTTTGAGCCCAGAAATGTCCGGATTATCTCCATCCGGACATGACGGCCGCCTCCTGCCCCCTGCCAGGCGTCTCGCGGCGGCCGTCTTACCTCTTCCGATCAGATCCGGCCCGAAAAAGTGTCGCAGGCGCTCATTTTGCCGCTCTCGTAACCCCGGCGGAACCACTTGGCGCGCTGCGCCGAGGAGCCATGTGTGAAGCTGTCGGGCACGACATAGCCTTGCGACTTCTTCTGCAGCGCATCGTCGCCGATCTGATGGGCGGCGTTAAGCGCCTCGTCGATGTCTCCGGCTTCGAGCAACCCGCGCTGGTCGGTGAACTTGGCCCAGATCCCCGCAAAGCAATCCGCCTGCAATTCGACCCGGACAGACATGGCGTTGGCTTCCGTCTCGCTCATGGATTGCCGTGCGCGGTTGAACTTCGGCAGCACGCCGATCAGGTTCTGCACGTGATGGCCGACCTCATGCGCAATCACATAGGCCTGGGCGAAATCGCCCGAAGCGCCGAACTGATCCGACATTTCCCGGAAGAAATCCGTGTCGAGATAGACCTTCTGATCCGGCGGGCAATAGAACGGCCCGGTCGCGGAACTCGCCGTGCCGCATGCCGACGGGAACGAGCCCGAAAAAAGCACCAGGCGCGGCTCGGAATATTGCCGGCCGGCAGCGGCGAAAATGCCGTTCCAGGCGTCTTCGGTCTCGGCGAGCACCGTGCCGACAAAGGCCTTCATCTCGTCATTGGGGCCGGGCTGGGCGTTCTGGCTCTCGGTGTAGTTCGACGTCTGCGTCGACCCGCCGCCGAGCAATTGGCCGACATCGACGCCCATGAAATGCAGGATGACGATCACCACGATGAAGAACACCACCGAACCGACCGAGCCGCCGCGGCCGATCGGCAGATTGATCCCCCGCCGGCCGCCAAAGGGATCGCCGCCGATGCGACCGCCGCTATCGCCGCGATGATCCTCGACATTGTCGGACTGACGACGACCTTTCCATTCCATGCTGCACCCCAAGTAGATTTCCGGCGGAACCTCGCATGGAATGCCCGACCGATCAATCGGTTCCCTGGCGACGAGGAGGTCGATCAGAGATCGAAATTCGCCGCAACGGGTTCATGTCCGTTGAGCAGCCGAACCCTGAAATCGACGATCTTGTCGCCATCGAGATCCGCCTCGACGACAACCGCGCTCGCCTGATGCCGCAGCCGGATTTCGCCGGCGTCGCCGCTGAAAGCCTTGGCGCCGATGAATGACAGATCCTGGTCGACATCCGAGCCGAACGCGCTGAAATCCAGCCTGTCCCGCGACCCGAAATCGCTGATCGTATCGGCCGAAGACATCTTGGCCGACGAATCTGCGGACTTGAAGACGAAGACATCCGCCCCGCCTCCGCCGGAAAGACTGTCCTTGCCGGCGCCGCCGATCAACCGGTCGGCGCCGTCGCCGGCGGTCAAACTGTCGTCGCCGGCGAGACCGCTCAACACATTGGCGCTCGCATTGCCGATGAGAATGTCGGCCTTGGAGCCGCCCCTCGCCTTTTCGATGGTGACGCCATTGGCGATGGTGTAGCCGCCGGTGAGCGTTTCGGAGGTGGACGTCCAGCCGCCGCCGCCGATTTCCGCCTTCAGCGTCGCCGCCCGGAGATCGATTTTAACGCGGCTCGATCCGACATAACGGATCTCGTCGACGCCGCCCGTGTCCCAGATCGTCGTATAGCCCTTGTTGAAATCGACGTCGTCGCTGAAGCGGTAGACGGTGTCGGCGGCGTTATGCGCGGTCTTCCCATACATATATTGAAGAGCGGCGATGTCGATCGCGCCGAAGGAGCCGGGTTGCGCGTTGAGTTCCGCGCCGACATCCACCGCGTCGGTGAAGGGATTGTCCTCGCCGAGATAGGGCGAGGTATAGCCCATGACGGTGTAGATCTGCGAGTTGATCTGGCCCGTTCCGTGGCTCGCCGGATCGCCGACGCCCGGCATGGCCGGGCCGGTATCCGTGTCGTGCGGATGTTTGAAACCGAGCGCATGGCCGAATTCGTGGATCCAGGTGAGGGAGAATGTCCCGAGCCTCACCGCCTCCGCCGACCCGGCGACATCTTTATCGATGCCTACGCTCGAGGTGACCGAGACCGCGCCCGGCCCGGGCACGCCCGACTCGCCGCCGCCGCCCTCAAACAGCAGGAAATTGATGTTGCCGGACGAGGCGACTTCGGTGAAACGCAGTTTGGTGAAGCTTTCGACATTGTCGAGAATCTGCCGATAGAAGGCTTTCCAGTCGCCTTCGTTCATATCGGGGACGCCATTCGAATTGATGTCGCTGGCTCCGAAACTATAGGTCAGCTTGGTCTTGCTCCACGCCGCGCCGTTCAGCAGTCCGTCGATGACGGCGTTCCCGGATAAAGCGACGACTTTGTAGGGATCCGCCATCTTCGGTCACTCCTCGACATCGGCCCCCGGGGACCGCAGCGCTGCCGCTTGCTTTGTATGACATCAAACGATCTTGACCGACATAGCATGCGGCAGGGGCGCATCCAAGCAACCTACAGCCGAGTTTCCGTTTATTCAGCGGATCGGTGGGCGACCCGACATCGCGCCTTCGGGCTTGATCGTCGCCAACGAATGGATCTCACTCGTCCATTTCTGAACGAAATGAAACGCGATCCACGGCCCGAACACCAGCGCCGCCAGCAGGACGAGCTGGCCGGGCGTGCTGCCTTCGATCAATACCCGGTTCATGATGCGGTAGGGCGCGAGCGTGAAGCCGCCGGCGATCAGGATGCCGCCGACATAGATCTGCGTCATCGCCAGCCTGTGGGCGCGGATATTGCCGCGCATCGCCGCCCTCACCGCATAGATGCAGCCGACGATGGTCAGCAACGACAAGAGATGGATCGGGCTGTATCCCCGCCACATGTTCAGTTCGTGGATGAACAGGCTCGCGATGGAACTGGCGATCATCAGCATAACCCAGAGGCGGCCGAGGAAACGATGCGCGGGCGATCCCTTGCGCCTCCAGAGAAGCAGAAAGGCGCCGATCACGGCAGACGGCAGCACGGTTGCGACATGGATCTGAACGGCAAGGGGAGCGGCGAGAAGCGGTTCTGGCGTCATGGGAAAGACCTCGATTGAATTTCGTTCCGTTCTTCGGCAGAAGAGGAAAATCGAGAAGCTGAACTGCGTGAAGGTGGAGAAAACTTCGTGAGTGACGGGGAGCCGCAATCCACGCTTCGTGAACTGCACGCCACCCTGTTGTCGCCGCGTTACTGGCTGACCGTGGGCATCGTTGTGCTCGTCTTCTGGATCACCGGCCCGTTCGGCACGCTGGAGGCGATGGGCGCCGTCAAGCGGCTGGCCTTCTGGCTTCTCCTGCAGGGCGCCGCCTTCACGATCGCCACCATCGCCTCCGCCGTCGCCGACCGGGCGCTGGCCGGCCTGCTGAAAAACAAGCTCGCACGGATGATGATCGGCTCAGCGCTCGCCGCTGCGCCGATCGGCGCCTGGATCGTCGTTCTGCAGTCAGGATTGATGGGCGATCCCGTCACCCTGGACGAATTCATCCGGCAAACGGCGGTGTCGCTGCCCCTGTGCATTCTCTTCTGTCTGCTGATCTATCTGACCGCGAGCTGGACCGAGACAGCTCCGCTTCAGCAAGCGGAACAATCATCGCCAACAGCCCCTCCGCCCAACGAAGTCGCAACCTGCGAGCCCCTGGAACCGCCGGCGATCATGGCGCGGCTCAAGCCGGAGACGCGGGGGCGGCTGCTCAGGCTGTCGGTGCAGGATCATTATACGGAAGTGGTGACCAGCCGCGGCCGCGACCTGATCCTGCTGCGCTTCTCCGACGCCATCAAGGAGACCGGCGCGACGCCCGGATTGCAGGTGCATCGCTCGCACTGGGTGGCCGACGATGTCGTCCGCCGCCTGTCGCGCGGATCGAACCGGCTGGTGCTGGAACTGACGGACGGCTCCGAAATTCCGGTCAGCCGGACCTATTCGGCCGAAGTCCGCGACCGCTTCGGCGATCGCGGTTGACGTGTCTCAGGACGGAACGCCGGCTGCGTCGCCCACCTTGGCTTCGGCGCGGCGATAAGCGGGTCGCGCCTTGATCGCCTCGGAATAGGCGAGAAGTCGGGGCTTGCTTTTGGCCTCCGGCAGCCGCGACAAAGCAGCCTCGACCGGATAGCTCATGGCGATGTCTGCAGCCGTGAACGCGCCGCCCGCAAACCAGCCGCCGCGCGCGAGCTCATCGCTCCAGTAATCGATCTGCGTCCGCAATTGCGGATCGATGAAGCTCTTGATCGCGCCTTTCGATATCATCGCCGCCACCGGCCGGATGAAGAAGGGCACGCGCTTGGGGATCGAGGCGAAGACCAGCCGCATGACCAGAGGCGGCATCGCCGAACCCTCCGCCGCATGCAGCCAATAGAGATAGCGCGCCCATTCCGCCGTGCCGACCGCCGGCTTGAGCCGCCCTGCCCCATAGGTTTCGAGAAGATATTCCAGAATCGCGCCGCTTTCGGCGACGACCAGACCCTCATCTTCAAGCACCGGCGACTTGCCGAGCGGATGTACCTTTTTCAGCGTATCCGGCGCGCGATAGTCGGGACCGCGCTTGTAGGTGACCACCTGATAGTCCAGCTCCAACTCCTCCAGAAGCCAGAGGATGCGGTGGGCGCGGGATTTTTCGAGATAATGAACGGTCAACATGGCATTGGGCTTTCAGTTTTCAAGGCAAGTCCGAACAGTCTTTGGCATAACTACATAGCCGCGATGCGGCCCGCCGCAAGCCGTAACAACGATCCGAAGCGAGAAGGAACGAACTGGCCTGTCCACAAAGGATGCGGCAGCTTTGCGCGCATCCGATTTACATGGAGAAGACCCCGCCGCCGGGTTGGGCGACGTCCCCAACTTTCCTGCCGGAGGGGTGATTTATGGGGTTCCGTTTCCGGGAACTATTCCCTATAAGCCGCTTCTAGCCTTTAAAGACCCAAGCTCCTGCGCCCCGGCCGGTAATTTACCGCAGCCGGCGATTGCCGCAGGCTAAAATGATGGAAAGCTCTATGCCGAAGCGCCAGGATATCAAATCCATTCTCATCATCGGCGCCGGTCCGATCGTCATCGGACAGGCCTGCGAATTCGACTATTCGGGAACGCAAGCCTGCAAAGCGCTGAAAGAAGAAGGCTATCGAGTGATCCTGGTCAACTCGAACCCGGCCACCATCATGACCGACCCGAACCTGGCCGACGCCACCTATGTGGAGCCGATCACCCCCGAGGTCGTCGCCAAGATCATCGCCAAGGAGCGCCCGGACGCGCTTCTGCCGACCATGGGCGGCCAGACGGCGCTCAACACGGCCCTGTCCCTCAAGCGCATGGGCGTGCTCGACCGCTACAATGTCGAGATGATCGGCGCAAAGCCGGCGGCGATCGACATGGCAGAAGACCGCGCCTTGTTCCGCGAAGCCATGGCCCGGATCGGGCTGGAAACGCCGAAGTCGATGCTGGCCAACGCCACCGAGATCAAGGACGCCGACCGCAAGGCGCATGAGGCGGAGCGCGCCAAGCTCAAGGCCGAGCTTTCGGGCGATGAACTCGACGCCGCGCTCGACGAACTCGAAAACCAGTGGAACCTCGGCGAGAGCGACCGCAAGCAGCGCTATATGAGTCACGCCCAGGCGATCGGCGCCAAGGCCCTGGACTATGTCGGCCTGCCGGCGATCATTCGCCCCTCCTTCACGCTGGGCGGCACCGGCGGCGGCATCGCCTATAACCGCTCGGAATTCTTCGACATCGTCCATTCCGGCCTCGACGCCTCGCCCACCACCGAAGTGCTGATCGAAGAATCCGTGCTCGGCTGGAAGGAATATGAAATGGAAGTGGTCCGCGACAAGGCGGACAACTGCATCATCATCTGCTCGATCGAAAATATCGATCCGATGGGCGTCCATACGGGCGATTCGATCACCGTCGCGCCGGCGCTGACGCTGACCGACAAGGAATACCAGATCATGCGCAACGCCTCGATCGCGGTGCTGCGCGAGATCGGCGTCGAAACCGGCGGCTCGAACGTGCAGTTCGCCGTCAATCCGGAAACCGGTCGCCTGATCGTCATCGAAATGAACCCGCGCGTGTCGCGCTCGTCGGCCCTGGCGTCCAAGGCCACCGGCTTCCCGATCGCCAAGATCGCCGCCAAGCTGGCAGTCGGCTACACGCTCGACGAACTGGAAAACGACATCACCGGCGGCGCGACGCCTGCCTCCTTCGAGCCGTCGATCGACTATGTCGTCACCAAGATCCCCCGTTTCGCCTTCGAGAAGTTCCCGGGCGCCGAGCCGACGCTGACCACGGCGATGAAGTCGGTCGGCGAGGTCATGGCCATCGGCCGCACCTTCCAGGAAAGCCTGCAGAAGGCGCTGCGCGGGCTCGAAACCGGCCTGACCGGCCTCGACGAGATCGAGATCCCCGGCCTCGGCGACGGCGACGACCACAACGCCATCCGCGCCGCCATCGGCACGCCGACGCCGGACCGCCTGCGCATGGTGGCGCAAGCGCTGCGCCTCGGCATGAGCCCGGAAGAAGTGCATGCCGGCTGCAAGATCGACCCGTGGTTCCTCGACCAGATCAAGGCGATCGTCGATACCGAAGCCCGCATTCGCGAGCATGGTCTGCCCGGCGACGCCCAGAATCTCCGCAAGCTGAAAGCCATGGGCTTCTCCGATGCGCGTCTCGCCACTCTGACCGGCAAGCGCCCGAAGGAAGTCGCGGAAATCCGCAACGCACTCAATGTCCGCCCCGTCTACAAACGCATCGACACTTGCGCGGCTGAATTCGCCTCGCCCACCGCCTATATGTACTCCACCTATGAGACGCCGTTTGCCGGCGCGACCCGTTCGGAAGCCGGGATTTCCGACCGCAAGAAGGTGGTGATCCTCGGCGGCGGCCCGAACCGCATCGGCCAGGGCATCGAATTCGACTATTGCTGCTGCCACGCCGCCTTCGCGCTGAAGGATGCGGGCTTCGAAGCGATCATGGTCAACTGCAATCCGGAAACCGTCTCGACCGACTACGACACCTCGGATCGTCTCTATTTCGAGCCGCTGACGGCCGAAGACGTCATCGAGATCCTCAAGATCGAGCAGGAGAAAGGCGAACTTCTCGGCGTGATCGTGCAGTTCGGCGGCCAGACCCCGCTGAAGCTGGCGGACGCGCTGGAGCGCGCCGGCATCCCGATCCTCGGCACCGCGCCCGACATGATCGATCTGGCCGAAGACCGCGACCGCTTCCAGAAGCTGTTGATGAAGCTCGATCTGACCCAGCCGAAGAATGGCATCGCCTATTCGGTCGAACAATCGCGCCTGGTCGCCACCGAAATCGGCTTCCCGCTGGTCGTGCGCCCGTCCTACGTGCTCGGCGGCCGCGCTATGCAGATCCTGCATTCCGAAAGCCAGCTGCAGACCTATCTGCTCGACACCGTGCCGGAACTCGTGCCTGAAGACATCAAGGCGCGTTACCCCAACGACAAGACCGGCCAGATCAACACGCTGCTCGGCAAGAACCCGCTGCTGTTCGATAGCTATCTGTCCAACGCCATCGAAGTGGATGTCGACTGCCTGTCGGATGGCAAGGACGTCTATATCTGCGGCATCATGGAGCATATCGAAGAGGCTGGCATCCATTCCGGCGACTCGGCCTGCTCGCTGCCGCCGCGCACGCTCTCCAAGGAAATCCTCGACGCGCTGGAAGTGCAGACCAAGGCGCTCGCCAAGGCGCTCAATGTCGGCGGCTTCATGAATGTGCAATACGCCATCAAGGACGGCGTGATCTATATTCTCGAAGTCAATCCGCGCGCCTCGCGCACCGTTCCTTTCGTCGCCAAGACCATCGGCGCGCCGATCGCCAAGATCGCCGCCCGCGTCATGGCCGGCGAAGCGCTGGACGTCGCCTTCTCGGCCTATACGCCGGAGAAGCCGGACAGCCGCAATCTGAAGCACATCGCCGTCAAGGAAGCCGTGTTCCCCTTCGCCCGCTTCCCGGGCGTCGACACGCTGCTGGGTCCGGAAATGCGCTCGACCGGCGAAGTCATCGGCCTCGACAAGGATTTCGCGCTGGCCTTCGCAAAGAGCCAGCTCGGCGCGAGCGTCGAGCTGCCGCGCTCCGGCACCGTCTTCGTCTCGGTGCGCGACAGCGACAAGGAACGGGTGCTTCCCGCCATGCGCATCCTCAACGAGATCGGCTTCAAGGTGCTGGCGACCGGCGGCACCCGCAGCTTCCTCGCCGCCAACGGCATCGAGTCGGTGAAGATCAACAAGGTGCTGGAAGGCCGTCCACATATCGAGGACGCCATCCGCAACCGTCAGGTTCAGCTGGTGATCAACACCACAGACGGCAACAAGGCGATCTCCGACTCCAAGTCGCTGCGCCGCGCCGCCCTGATGCAGAAGGTGCCCTACTACACCACCATGGCCGGCGCGCTCGCCGCCGCCGAAGCCATTCGGGCGCTGAAGGCCGGCAATCTCGAGGTCAAGCCGCTGCAGGCCTATTTCGCCTGATCGCTGCGCGCGACAGCGCCACATCTGAAACGACGAGCGGCGCCGGAGCGATCCGGCGCCGCTTCTTTGTCTGCTGGCAGGCTGGTTCAGCCGCGCAACGCGGCAGCCGGCGACTGACGATAGGCGAGAACGGCCGGTATGGCTGCCAACGCGGCCGCTGTGACGAGCAACGCCGCCGCCAGCCACAGATCGTCACGCAGGAATTCGACCGGCATAGCGACCCCGCTCTGCCGCTCGAGCCTTCCGGAGATCGCCCGCGCCGCGAGATATCCCAGCCCGAAGCCTGAAGCCACGCCGAGCGCGATCAGTCCGAACAGCTCGATCCAGACGATGCCGAACAGCGCGCCACGCGGCGCGCCGAAAGCGCGCAACGCACCGATCTGTTTCCGCCGCTGCGTTACATGCATGAGCGTGACCAGAAGCAGCGCCGCCGCCACAAGCGCCTGCGACCCCACCGCCACCGCCGCCAGCACCGTCTTGGCGTCGCCGAGCGTGGCGTAGAGACGTGTCAGCACTTCGGCGGGGAACACAGCCTGGGTCGCGCCCTGGCGATATTCCTGCCTGAGCTTGTAGGCGTCGGCGATCGTCTTGGGCTTGACGAGCAGCGCCGGCAGGCCGGGCGGCTCCTCGCTCCAGCTTTCGTCGACGGGAGCCTCGGCATGGGCGGCGCGCCCATGGTCATGGTCGTCATCGTCGCCGTCGACATGAGCAGCCTCCACATGGCCCGCGTCCTCTGCAGCGTGCTCGTGGCCTCCGTCATCGGCGGCGTGGTCATGTCCGGCCTCTTCTCCGGCGTGTTCGTGGTCGTGATCTCCGCCCATGCCGTGAATATGCCAGACCGCCTGGATCGGCACCAGGATCGCTCGATCCCAGGCGGTTCCGGTCGGCTTCAGCCGGCCCGTGACGATATAGGCGAGTTCGCTATGGGTATGGCCACCCTCTTCTGCCAGACCATGCGTCGGCTTGATGGTCGCGCCCAGCGGCAGATCGACGGCCGAGCCGACGATCGCATCGCCCTCATGGACGAAGCTGACGCCTTCGGAGAGGCCGCCCGCGATATTCTCGACAAGCATCCGGGTCGATCCGACGATCGGATAATGCTGATAGCTGTCGCCGAAGCCGATCGGCGCGACCCAGGCGACGCGCGGATCCCTGGCAAGCTTTTGCAAAACGGCGCCGTCCATCAGCGGCAGGGCCGAAGCCTGCAGGAAGACACTGGACAGAACGAGTTGGTTATCGCTGCCGGCGGCGCCGATCACCAGATCGAACTTGTCGGCGGCGCGCGCGCTGCCGAGCCGGAGCGCGCGCTCCTGCAGCGTCACCGTCACGCCCAGCGCAACGGCCAGCGCTACGATCAATGCGATTGCGAACGCGCCGAGCCAGAGGCGGCGAAGATCGGCGTAGATGAACCTGATCATGCGCCGCCCTCCGCGCTGTCGGACGAGACACGGCCCGCCTGCAAGGTCAGGCGGCGGTCGAGCCTTTCGGTCAATCGAGGATCATGCGAGACGACGATGAGCGTCGCGCCTTCGTCGCGGGCAAAATCGAGCAGGAGCTCGGCGACCTGCGCCCCCGCCTCGGGATCGAGACTGGCGGTCGGCTCGTCGGCGACCAGGATGCCGGGCTTGCGCAGCGCAGCGCGCGCCACTGCGACCCGCTGCATCTCGCCGCGCGACATGGTCTCGACGCGCTGCTCCGGCCTACCCAACCCCACGCGCGCAATCAGGTCGCGGGCGCGGTCGGCGAGACCGGCGTCGACAGCGCGGGCGAGCCGCGCCGGCAGCAAGACGTTCTCGACGGCGGAAAGGCCGGCGAACAGATGGAAATCCTGCATCACCAGGCCGATATTGGCGCCGCGCCAGCGGTCGCGGCCGCTTTCGGACAACCGGGCGATATCAAGACCGCCCCAGACAATCCGCCCCGTCGGCAGGC
Source organism: Rhizobium sp. FKL33 (assembly GCF_005222915.1). GTDB lineage: Bacteria > Pseudomonadota > Alphaproteobacteria > Rhizobiales > Rhizobiaceae > Rhizobium_E. The sequence goes on along the minus strand of NZ_STFX01000019.1, from coordinate 128,156 downwards.
GCTCCAGCCCGGTGACGAGGTTGACGAACGTGCTCTTGCCGGAGCCCGACGGGCCGGTGATCGCCACGCGTTCTCCGGACGCGACGCTCAACCGGTCGATCGCGAGCACCGGGGCAGCGAGACCGGCATAGGTCATCGCCAGATCTTCGATCCTGAGGGCGAGCATCGTCAGACCGTCCAGTAGCTGGCGTCGCGGATGCGCAGACGGCTAAGGAAGCCCGTGTCGGGGTCCACCCAGGTGCCGACGTCGAGACGGCCGGACACCATGATCTTGGAGCCGCCCTGCACAAAGGTCTGCTTTTCAGCGAGATAGATGACGACGATATTGTCCGGCCAATCCGAATCCGTCGAGCAGAAGGGGCAGATCGACATGGGGATCTCGGTCAGGACGAAGAATTGCGCCTCGGCCTTCAGCGGCGGCGCCATGAAACCGCCCATCTGCACGTCCTGGCCGGCGAGCGCCTCGACCTTTTTGGAGAATTCGAGCCCAAGAACGCTGATCTTGCCATAGAGTTCGTCGAAGGTCAGTTCGGCGGTCGCGGCTGGCGAGGGTCTGGCGAGGGTCAACATGGGAAAAAGCGTGAGGCCGCAGACGAAGGCGCGGCGGCTGAGCGCTGGAGACGAACGAACTGGCGTCACTGCGTCCTCCTGAAAATGGATCAATGAAACGGCTCGGGCGATCCTGTCGCCCGAGCCCAAATCGCGTCAAGCGATGTTACTTGGCGGCGCCGAGGGCAAAGGCGTCGGCGAGCACCTTGTAGACGTCGCTTTCTTCCATATAGCCCTTGAACTCTTCCGCGCCCGGACCGGAGGCCTGGAGCACGACGTCGTCGACGGCGTGGACGGCGGTTTCAGCGTTGCGCGGCAGGTTGCCGACGCGCAGGACCGCGCCAGGAATGTCCTTATAGGCCGGGTTGGCCACATATTCCTTCTTCTCGTTCTCGATCGCCGGCTCGAACGGACCATCCATCTTCGGACGGAAGGTTTCGTAATAGTCGGGGAAGTTCGAAGAGAACACGGCCAGACGGCGGGTCACGTCCACTTTGTCGGGATAGCCGTCGCCATTCTTGTCCTCATAGTTCGGGAAGCCAGCGTCGGCATAGACGCCCACTTTCTCGCGCATGTCATCGCCCGGCTTTTCGTCATCGACGGTGCCGATGATGGAGACGCCGTGGGTATGGTCGCCGGTGACGACGATCAGCGTGTCCGGATGGGCCTTGGCGAATTCGCGGGCGAGACCGACGACATGGTCGAGTTCGATGGTTTCATAAAGCGCGCGGTCCCAGTCCATCGGATGCGACATCTTGTCGACCGAGGCGCCTTCGACCATCAGGAAGAAACCTTCCGGATTCTTCGACAGCTTTTCGAGCGCGACCTTGGCCATGTCGACGAGACCCGGCTGGTTCGGGAACTTCTCGACGGTGCCCTTCTTGAGGAACTCGCGGTCGAGCGTCACGTCCATGTTGCCGGTGTGGAACAGGCCGAGCAGCTTTCCGTCCTTGGAAGCGGCGTCGGAGAGCTGGGTCTTGTCGGTCACCAAAGCGTAGCCGTCCGCCTGGAACGTCTTGATCAGGTCCTTGTCGTCCTTGCGCTTGGAGCCTGGGATTTCCTTCGACAGGAAATAGGCCGAGCCGCCGCCGAGAATGACGTCGGGTTTGGTCGTCTCGAACATGGCGGCGATATCAGCCTTGTCGCCACGCTTGCGGGTATGAGCGACGACGGCGGCCGGGGTCGCATCTTCGATTTCGGCCGTGGAGACGACGCCGATCGACTTCTTGGTCATGCGGCGAACGGCTTCGGCGATGTTTTCGACGCGCGGATCATCGAGTGTGTCGGGCGTGCGGTCGGCATAGACGCCGAGCGCGTTGATCGCGGTCTTGTGGCCGGTCATGTAGGCCGACATCGTGTTGGCCGAGTCGGTGGCGACGGAATTGGTGGCGGAGGTGCCGATGAACGCCATGTGATCGAGGTCGTCCATGTTCAGGCGACCGTTCGCCTTACCCTCGGTCATGCCCTTGGACATGATGCGGGCGCCGGTGCGGTGCGCGACGGAGAGGCCGTCGCCGAGGATGAAGATGATGTTCTTGGCCTTCGGCGCGGAGCCGGTGGCGTAGACGTCCCAGGTCACCGACTTCTTGTCGTTGCCAGCGGTCACTTCGACCGAATAGGCGCCGGCAGAAGCGATCTTGGCGTTGCGGAGGATGAGCGCCGAGCCGAGGCTCTTGTCTTCCTTGCCTTTTTCATCAGCGGTGAACGCGGCGTCGGCGCCGAGCGCGGCCTTGTAGTCCTGGCCGTTGACCGTCACCTTGACGTCTTCGGGCTTCACGACAGCGTCGAACTCGACCTTGAAATCGAAAGGCGAATTGACGAGAATCGTCGCGCGGTCAAGCGGATAGATCTCGGCCGCCTGAGCGGCGCCACCGAGAAATGTCGCAGCTGCGAGCGTTGTAATAAGCTTGCGCATAGTGTCCCTCTCCTTGAAAGCATTAACGGAAACCGCTTCCCGTTAATGCTTGCTCATGACAGGGACATGACTAACTCCACAACGAGAAATCGCGGAAGCACATCTGCGCAAGGCGATGCAGCTTCCGCATTGTCGCTGTCTCGGCCAAGCCGTTACCGGCAGACGCGGATGCGCTTCACATAGACATTGCCCCAGGCGTCGGTGCGGTAAACCTTCTTCTTGAAGCAATACGGCGCCACATATACGGGACCGCCGATGACCACGCGCGGACCACCCCAGTAGTAACCGGGATAACCGCCATAGCGCCAGCCGTCATGCCGCCAGTAACGACGATCGCCGCGCCACTCGTGGCGGTCGGCGTGGCGACGACCTCCGTCATGGAAGCCGGGATCCCGACCGCGATGACCATCGCCGCGCTCGGCGCGGTGACGCCAAACTTCCTCGCTGCCCCGGCGATCGCTCGCGGATGCGACGCCCGTCACCGACAAGATGGCGATGAGCGCGGCGGATGCGGTGACGACTAGTTTTTTCATGGGGCTCTCCAACGGCCGGGAAAATCTGATGGAACCCATTTACGATGTTCCGATTGAACCGGCTTTGAATGGGCCGTTCATCTGCCAGTCAGGTTTGACGCCGGCGGCGACACCGCCCATACCCGCTTGCGCAACGTGGCTTCTGAGGTTCCCGCCTGCGGGCAAAAATAATTTTCTCGCATTTTCGATGACAGTTCTGCTATAGAGGCGGCAGTTGATTTTCTGGACGGTTCTGAAGTTTGCGCTTCCGGGACCGTTTTCTTTTTGTGCCGGACCGACCGGCGCAGGGTAATGCTGAGGACGATGAGATGGTAGAAAAGGTACCGATGACGCCCCGCGGTTTTGCACAGCTCTCCGAGGAGCTGCGCTGGCGCCAGCAGGAAGAGCGCCCGCGGATCATCGAAGCGATTTCCGAAGCGCGCGCGCATGGCGACCTGTCGGAAAACGCGGAATATCACGCCGCCAAGGAGGCGCAGAGCCACAATGAAGGCCGCGTCGGCGAATTGGAAGATCTGATCGCCCGCGCCGAGGTGATCGACCTCACCAAGATGAGCGGCGACAAGATCAAGTTCGGCGCCACCGTCAAGCTGATCGACGAAGACACCGAGGAAGAAAAGACCTACCAGATCGTCGGCGACCAGGAAGCCGACGTGAAGTCCGGCCGCATCTCCATCTCCTCGCCCATTGCCCGCGCGCTGATCGGCAAGGAAGTCGGCGACATGATCGAAGTCAACGCGCCGGGCGGCGCCAAGGGCTACGAAATCATCGGCATCGCCTGGGGCTGAGGCCCCGCGATGCGCATCGCCGAGATCGAGGTCATCGCGCCGCATTTCAAGCGGCGCCTGTCCGGCGTCACCAGCACCGTGGTGCAGCTCGCGCCGCGACAGGTAGAGGCGGGCGTCAAGCTCGCGACCCTCGGCCCGGGTCTGCCGGACACGATGCCGCGCATCGGCTTTCTCGATCTTCTTGCCTGCTGGAAACGACCGGTCAGCGGCAGAAAACGCATATGGCACGCCCGCCGCAACAACGAGATGCTGGCCGGCGTTTTCCTGCGCGACGTGCTGCGCATGCCGATGACGTTATTGTTCACGTCGGCGGCCCAACGCCGTCATTCCCGCTACACCAAATGGCTGGTCTCGAAGATGGACGCGGTGGTCGCCACCTCTGCCCGTTCGGGCTCCTATCTCGATCGACCGCACACCGTCATCATGCACGGCGTCGACACGGAGGTCTTCCGTCCCGCCCGGCCGGATGACGCCGATCCCGCGCCGGAACTCGAGGGCCGGCTGATCATCGGCTGCGCCGGCCGCATCCGCGCCCAGAAAGGCACCGATCTCTTCGTCGACGCAATGATCGCGCTTCTGCCGCATTATCCGGCCTGGACGGCGGTGATCGCCGGTCGGGTGACCGCCGAACACGAAGCCTTCGCCGCCGACCTCCGCGCCAGAATCGAGAAAGCAGGGCTGACCGACCGCATCCGCTTCATCGGCGAGGTCGACGACATCAAGCCGTGGTATCGACGTTTCCAGCTCTTCGTGGCTCCGTCCCGCAACGAAGGCTTCGGTCTAACGCCGCTCGAAGCCATGGCCTCGGGCGCGCCCGCCGTGACCTCCGACGCCGGCGCCTATGCTGAAATGATCGTGCCGGGCCGAACGGGCCTCGTTGCCCCGGCTGGCGACGGCGACGCCCTGAAACACGCCATCGAACCCTATCTCGCAGACCCCGACCGCGCCCGCCGCCACGGCGAATACGCCGCCCGGCATGTCCGCGACAATTTCGCCATCGCCAACGAGGTCGAAGGCTTGAACAGGGTTTACGCGGATCTTTTCACCAGTAGCGGATAGAACGGTCGATCGCACGCCTGATTTCGTGATTGGAAAGGATGTCCGCAATGTTCGGCCAATGGATCAGCGCCTTCAAAAAGAGCCGCCGGCTTGCCGCAGCCGAAAAAGACATCAACCGACGCTTCGACGACAGCGCCTGGCGTTCAGCGCCCCTCCATGACCTGCCCGGTCAACTCATTGTGTCCTTGACGAGCTACCCCAAGCGTTACTCGACGTTGGCCCTGACCCTCAAAGGCCTGCTCGCCCAGAGCCAGCGCCCGGATCGCATTTTGCTCTGGCTGGATGTCGACGACATAACCCAATTACCATCTGACGTACGGCGTCTTGAGAATGACGGCGTCGAAATACAAACCTGCCCGGATTGGCGCTCCTACAAGAAGATCATTCCCGCGCTTCAGGCCTATCCCGACGCGTTCATTCTGACGGCGGACGATGATGTGTACTATCAACGAGACACAATCGCGGCGCTGACGGCGGCATATGATCCGGAACATCCCCATATCCTAGCCTTGCGCGCGCATAAGGTCGCTCTGGATCAATCGGGACAGCCGCTCGCTTATGGCGAATGGCCAAAGAATACGCAATCGGAAGCGCCCTCCCCGCTCACCTTCCCCACGGGCGCGCTCGGCGTTCTCTATCCGCCCGGCGTCTTCGATCCAGAAGTCGTCAACGATGCTCAGTTCATGTCTCTGTCGCCTTCCGCCGACGATGTCTGGCTTTACTGGATGTGGCGCAGAAAAGGCTATCTGGCGTGCAAGGTCGGCGGCAAACGGCGCTTTCTCGACTGGCCCGAAAGCCAGGCGACCAGCCTCCGTGAGGCTAATCTGGCAGGCGGCAATGATCGCGCCATCGCCAACCTGATTGAAGCCTACGGTTTTCCGCCCGTCAAAGAATAGACACCGCATCCTCGCTCAAAAAACGGCTGCGAAGACCGCGCCCCTTCGCACAAGAAACCCGCGGGTTTCCCAAAGGGAAGGACTTCCGGTGACCACAGTCGGCTCCCTCGGCAGAAGACGGCCATCAAATCGAAGTCTCGGAAAATTGTCGTTCTGGACCGGCTGAAAGAGAAAGCGCGCCATTGGCGGCGCCTGCCCTGATGCTCAGAGAGAAACTGTGACGGGCTGATAGGCAAGTCCGATCCGCGCCAAGGCCGAGACCGGCGAGTGGTTGATCAATCTCTGGCCCCGTTCCTCGGCGATACGGCGGGCCAGCTCGACATGCGCTAGGATCCGCTCCTCCGCTTCGGCTACCCCAGAATATGCGGTTTCGCCGGGCCGTTCGTAAAAACGCGGCGCCGCGGCGTTGGAAATATCGACGCCGACGAAGCCGACCGTCGGCGCGCCGGTGGACAGGGCGAACTGTAGCGCGCTGATCGCCACAGATCCGCCCTGAAAGACGCCCCGGTCCGGATCGCGCGAGAAGCCTGCGTCCCTATCCTCGTTCAACCGCACGAATGGCAGGCTGGACAGCATCTCGTCGGACCGGCGCGGCGCCCCATAAGGTTTGCGGATATCATCGATCAGAATGACGGTTCGCCCCGTCAGCCAATACCGATCAATCTCGAAAAGCGAACGAAGAACGCCGCATGAGAAAAGGCAGGGTGTATCTTTGCCGATCCGCTCGACCATCATCGCGAAGTGACGCCAGACGAAGCGTTCGTCCTCAATTGCGACAGCAAAGGGCTCGGCGATTCCGGCGCCGATCAGGCTGATAGCGCCGTTCAACAGCACGGCGGTCCGCGGCGGCAAGGATGCGATTGGCGCATTGAGCGCCGATGGCCCCGATCCGACAATCGTCAACCCGCCTTCGGCGCCATGGCGGAGAACCTCAGACCTGGTCAAGACGAACCTGAAATCGCTAAACACGGCCGTTCCGGCCGATGTCGCCGAACGGCCGGCAATCGAAAGACCGGGCAGCCATGAGAAGTAATGCGCGCGTTTGCGGCCGAGCAGGACCTGGCAGGCGAGTTTGACGAGTTTGCGCCGCAGAGGCCTGTCGCTGCCTCGCCCCGTCGTCATCGCGTCATTGCCCCGTGACATTGGCATAATGGCTGCCGAAAACACCGCGATAGGCATCGATGAAGCCGACCATGTCGCCGGCGAGCCGGGACGCCATCAACAGGCTTTCGCCGCTCGTGAACGGGATGGCGACGACAGAGGCCAGTATGCGGGGAATTCTCCCCAGCGCCTTGGCGAGCAGCATGATCCGCGGCATCGATCCGGTGCGATCGGAATCGGCGAACAGATAGGCCGTGTGTTCGCGGCCGCGCTTGAACTGATAAGAGAGCGTCAGGCGCGACAAGGGCACGGTGTCGTAGACCGGCGCGTCGATCGTCCAGCCAGCTTTGCCGCCCTTCGCCACCAGATCCTTATAGAGGCGACGGTCGCTGCCGCTGCCCTGACCGATGCCGTCGTCGAAGCGCAAGCCGGTGCGGCGAAAGAACTCAAGCCGGCCCAGCCAGTTGGCCGTCGACACATTGATGGAGTTCGGCCCCTTTTTGGCAAATCGACGCCGGGCCTTTTTCGCGACATGCGCGTTGCGTCGAACCATGCCCCGCCAGAGGATCGCCGCCAGTCCGCTTGCGCCCGCCGGCATGTCGCGGATCAGCACGGGCGCGCCGACGAGATCGTAGTCGCCCTCGCGGGCCATGCGGAGCAGGTTGACAAGCCAGTCGGCATCCACCTGTTCGTCGTCGTCAACGAAAGTCAAATAATCTGCGCCTTCCGCGAGCGCCATGTCGAGCACATGGTTGCGCGCGAAAGGAATGCCGCGACGCGGCTCCGCCTCGACCAGCAGCCGATGTCCGCCAAGCGCCGGCCGCATCTCCTCGACCACGGCGTGGATGGTCACCTCCGGATTGTTTTCCGCGATCGCGTAAAAGATCTCGACGCCATCGGGAATCCGCATCCGGCCATAGGACGCCAAAAGCGCCCGGAGCATATCAGGGCGATTGCGCGTGATGGTTCCGATGCAGATCTTCATGTCGCGTTCCTTGCGCCCGGAGGAAAAACCATGGACCGGGCCGTCTCATGCGCGCCGATTGTGGTGATTGTCCGGCGCAGCCACGGCCCCTAGCACAAGGCGAACGACCGGGAAATCCCCTGTCGCGCGTCTCGGCCATGCAAAAACCCCGCTCCTTGCCAGAGCGGGGTCGAAGTACGCGTTCAATGCCTCAATTCACCTTCGGCGGCCCGTCGAGCGGCGAGAGACCTCCCGGCAATCCCGGCAAACCGCCAGGCTCAGGCAGGCCCGGCAGGCCGCCGGGGGCGGCGTTGGGATCGGCGCCGAGCGTGGGCAGATCGATCTTGATCTCCACCTTGGACGGATCGATCTTGGGGCCGTCGTCGAGCCAATAGGTGACGGAGGTCGGCCAGAAGATCACCACCAGCACGAGGATCAACTGCATGCCGACCCATGGCAGCGCGCCGATATAGATATCGGAAGTCTTGACCGACGGCGGGGCGATGCCGCGCAGGTAGAAAAGCGCAAAGCCGAAGGGCGGATGCATGAAGCTCGTCTGCATGTTGACGCAGAGCAGCACCCCGAACCAGACGAGATCGATGCCGAGCGAGGCCGCCACCGGCGCCAGCATCGGCACGATGATGAAGGCGATCTCGAAGAAATCGAGGAAGAAGGCCAGGATGAACACGAAGATATTGACGAAGATCAGGAATCCGAGCGCCCCGCCCGGCAGCCCCGACAGCATGTGTTCGATCCAGCGCGATCCGTCCATGCCCTGGAAGACCAGGCTGAACACGGTGGAGCCGATCAGGATGAACACCACCATCGAGGTGATCCGCATCGTGGTCGACATCCCCTGCCGGATCAGCGGCCAGGTGAGCCGCCGGTTGATCGCGGCCAGCACGATCGCGCCGACCACGCCGAGCGCGCCGGCTTCCGTGGGCGTCGCCAGCCCCATGAAGATGGTGCCGAGCACCAGGAAGATCAGCACGATCGACGGGATCATGCCGAGCAGGATCGTCGCGATCAGCTTGCCGTCGAGGGGGCCGCGCGCCTCCTTGGGGATCGGCGGCATCATCTTGGGACGGAAGATGGCGATCAGCGCGATATAGAGGATGAAGATGCCGACCTGCAGCATCGAGGGCCCGATTGCGCCCTTGTACATGTCGCCCACCGAACGGCCGAGCTGGTCGGCCAGCACGACGAGCACCAAGGACGGCGGAATGAGCTGGGTGATGGTGCCCGAGGCGGCGATGACGCCGGTCGCCAGCTTCATATTGTAGCCGTAGCGCTGCATGATCGGCAGCGAGATCATGCCCATGGTGATGACGGAGGCCGCCACCGTGCCGGTGATGGCGCCGAGGATCGCGCCGACGATGATGACGGCGAAAGCCAACCCGCCCGGCACGCCGCCGAACAGTTTGCCGGTGCCTTCGAGCAGATCCTCCGCCAGCCCGCATCGCTCGAGGATGGCGCCCATGAAGGTGAAGAACGGAATGGCGAGCAGAAGTTCATTGCTGATGATGCCGTAGAAACGGAACGGCAGGCTTTCCATGAAGACCGGCTCGAAATGGCCGGTCAGGATGCCGATGGCCCCGAAAAACAGGCCCACGGCCGCCAGCGAAAACGCGACCGGAAAACCGTAGAGCATGAACAGAACCATGCCGAGAAACATGGCGGGCGGAATGATGCCGAAATCAAACATGGCCTTGGTCCCTCCCGATCACTGCAGCGGTTTTTCATAGGTGGTGTCGACCTCCACCGCGCCCTTCAGCGCCGCGATGCGCTTGATCAGCTCGGACAGGCCCTGCAGCGCCAAAAGCAAAAAGCCCAGCACCAGCAGGATCTTGACCGGCCAGCGGATCAGGCCGCCGGCATTGCTCGACTGCTCGCAGGCCGTCGACCACAGGGCTGCGACGGCGTCTAAGGCCCCCGCGCCGGTGCGTTCGGTGAAGCAGCTTGCAATCGACGAGAAAAAGAACGGCCAACACAAAACCGCGAAGAGAATGGAGACCGGCAGCAGGAACAGCGTGATGCCGATGATGTCGATCCAGAGCCGCGCCCTGGCGCTCACCGACCCATAGACGAGATCGACGCGCACATGCTCGTTCATCTTCAGCGTATAGGAGGCGCCGAGCAGCACCATCGCGCCGAACATGTACCACTGGATTTCCAGCCAGCCGTTGGAACTCATCGAGAAGAGATAACGGACAATGGCGTTGCCGGCGCAGATCAGGCTGCAGATGAGCACGAGATAATCGGCGATCTGTCCGAATTTTTTGGAAACGGCGTCGATGCCGTTGCTCAAAGAGAGCAGAGCTTGCATGCGTCCTCCCGATTTTTACGTCGCCCGGTCGTCGCCGGACGCTGTTTTTCCCCACAGACTTGCATATCGGATGGCGGCGCGACTGGAAAGACGGAAGGATTAAGACAAAAGGCTAATGCAACGGATCTTGCACATTTTCCCCAATATGCAGCGGAGTGGCGCGCGCCAGCGCCTGATGAGCGCAGCCAAAACGGTGGAAATCGCGGCGCACCCTTGAATATCCATGCGTTCCATTCATAGATAGGCGCAAAAGACCGCGTCAGCGGTCCGTCTCTCTTCAAGGAATTGTTGGAATGTCCGCTCGCCACACCAAGGTCTTGATCATCGGCTCCGGCCCGGCCGGCTACACCGCCGCCATATATGCAGCGCGCGCAATGCTCGAACCGGTGCTGATCGCCGGCATGGAGCAAGGCGGCCAGCTGATGATCACCACCGATGTCGAAAACTATCCCGGCTTCGCCGACCCGATCCAGGGCCCCTGGCTGATGGAGCAGATGCTCGGTCAGGCCAAGCATGTCGGCGCAGAGATCATCAACGACCTCGTCACTTCGGTCGATCTCTCCAGCCGCCCCTTCCATGTCACGACCGATTCCGGCCAGGCCTGGATCGCCGAGACGATCGTCATCTGCACCGGCGCCAAGGCCAAGTGGCTCGGCATCGATTCCGAGAAGAAGTATCAGGGCTTCGGCGTGTCCGCCTGCGCCACCTGCGACGGCTTCTTCTATCGCAACAAGGACGTGATCGTGGTCGGCGGCGGCAATTCGGCCGTCGAGGAAGCGCTCTATCTCTCCAATATCGCCAAGTCGGTCACCGTCGTGCATCGCCGCGACAGCTTCCGTTCGGAAAAGATCCTGCAGGAGCGGCTGTTCCAGCGCGAAAATGTCTCGGTGATGTGGAACAGCGAGATCGCCGAAATCACCGGCGAACAGCTGCATCCGCCGATGCCGGCCTCCGTCACCGGCGTCAAGATTCGCAACGCCAGGACCGGCGAGATCACCGAGCGGCCGATCGACGGCCTGTTCGTCGCCATCGGTCATGCGCCGGCCACCGAACTCTTTACCGGCCAACTGCGTATGAAGCCGAACGGTTACCTGTGGACGGCGGCGGATTCGACGGCGACCAGCGTCGAGGGCGTTTTCGCCGCCGGCGACGTGACCGACGACACGTTCCGCCAGGCGATCACCGCCGCCGGGATGGGCTGCATGGCGGCGCTGGAGGCCGAGCGCTATCTCGCCGGTCATCTGCATGTGGCGCAGGCAGCCGAATAATAGACATGGCCGCAAGGCCGATCTGGGGGAATGAATGTCGCTCGACTGGGACAAGCTGAGAATTTTCCATGCCGCCGCGGAAGCCGGGTCTTTCACCCATGCCGCCGACAAGCTGCATTTGTCCCAGTCCGCCATCAGCCGCCAGGTCAGCGCGCTGGAAGCGGAGGTCAACACCAAACTCTTCCACCGTCACGCCCGCGGCCTGATCCTCACCGAACAGGGCGAGTTGCTCTATCGCACCGCCCATGACGTGTTGATGAAGCTCGAAATGGTCAAGATCCAGCTGACCGAGACCACGGAAAAGCCGACGGGCCGGCTGCGCATCACCACCACCGTGGGTCTCGGCCAGGGCTGGCTGACCGACAAGGTGCAGGAATTCCTGAGCCTCTATCCCGACATGCAGGTCCAGCTCATCCTCGACAACGAGGAGCTGGATGTGAACATGCGCCACGCCGATTGCGCCATCCGCCTGCGCGAGCCGCAACAGTCGGACCTGATTCAGCGCAAGCTATTCACCGTGCATATGCATGTCTATGCGGCGCCGTCCTATATCAGCCGCTATGGCCAGCCGCAGACGCTGGAAGAGCTCGACCAGCACCGCATCATCACCTTCGGTGAGCCCGCGCCGAATTACCTGCTCGACGTCAACTGGCTCGAAATCGCCGGTCGCCCTGAAGGTAGCCCGCGCTCGCCGGTGCTGCAGATCAACAGCCTAACCTCGATCAAGCGCGCCGCGCTGCTCGGCATCGGCATCGCCATGCTGCCGGATTATATCGTCGGCCGCGACCCCGGCCTCGTGCAATTGGTGACGGATGCGGACATCCCCTCCTTCGACACCTATTTCTGCTATCCCAGCGAAATGAAGAACGCCGCCAAGCTCAAGGTCTTCCGCGATTTCATCGTCGCCAAGGCGCGCAACTGGAATTTCTGATCTGCCGAAAATCGATAGAGCTGGCCGGCGCTGGACTTAAAAAATGGCGCCCCAACGAAATTATCAGCATGAAAAGTGTTCTCATGCTGGCGGCGCAGATTTGCGCATTTGGATAAAATATAGCGGTTTCAACCAATTAGAAACGGATCACTAACCATCATGCAACTTTTGCATGGCTGTCATGCGCAGCGACGCCTTGCGCAATGCACAATAAAACATCATATCGCACACAGCTGATGCACATGGCGGTTTTCCTCCCAGTGCCGCCGTATCAGCTGTTCCCCTCTGGAGGTTTAATTTACCTTCACAACTATAAAGGGCCCGAGATTTCTCGTGGCCCTCTTTTTTTGCCTAGCGTTCAGCCGACAAGAAAAAGCGGCCCCCGGGATGGGAGCCGCCGCTCAAGACGCTCGGAGCACCGCTCAAGCGCCCGTGCTGTCGCTTTCGGAGGTAGTCGTGGTGCTGAGCGTATCGAGAAGCGACTGAACATCCGACACCGTCGATGTGGAAGAAGACGACGTGTCGTCCTCGTCCTCGTCGCCGCCGATCGAGATGCGGGTATTGGCGATGAAGCTCTGTCGCGCGCTTTCGAATTCGTCCAGCGTCACGCCGCCGCTCGAGTCCTCGTCCAGGGCGTCGAACAGCGATGCGGAATCCTCGGCGCTGACGTCGTCCGGCTTCGCAGCCGCGAGTTCCTCGGCGCTCACGACGCCGTCCTGATCGGTATCGAGGGAATCGAAGACGGCGCTCGAGTCGTCCTCGCCGGAGGCTCCGCCGACGGGCGGCGCACCGGCGCCGGCATTCTCCATACTCGCGCTGAACTGCTCCTCGGTGATCGAGCCGGTTCCTTCCGTGTCGATCGAGTTGTAGAGCGAAAGCGCATCCTCTTCGCTTACGCCATCCGGCCGGGCGGAGACAAATTCAGCCTGGGTGACGCTGCCGTCGGAATCGGCGTCCATGGACGAATAGGCGTCGGACGCGGAGAAGCCGAAGGACGAACCGGACTGCATCTGCATCATCACTGCGACAGCGTCGCCCGACATCTGGGCGAAGGGATCGGAGGAGGTCACGCTGCTCGTCATTTCCGTCTCGGACACGGAGCCGTCGCCGTCTGAATCGAGCGACGAAAACAACTGGCTCGACTGTTTCGACGTGACGTCGGACGGCTTGCCCGTCGTGAATTCATCCGACGACACCTTGCCGTCGCCGTCGCTGTCCAGCTTGCTGAAATTCGATTTCATCGAGGTCTGATAATAACTATAGCTGCTGCTCGCAGAGGAAATGCTGGTCATGAAACCCTCCTTCGGGTCGCCCGTTGCGCCTGAGGCGTCGGCGGCGCGTCGCGGCGAGCGAAGGAAAACCGGGCCGCCGCCTGCCGCCTGTCGGTCCACTCCTCTCGCCGGTCGCATAGCAGCCGCCCGCGCTCGTGATCGATGTTCCGGAACTGACTACAAAAGGAACAGAAACGGGCTAACGTGATTTGCCGAAAGCAGTCAAAGCCCTGAAAAATGGAGACTTTGGGAAAAATGGGCCAAAGCCCGAAAATCGCAAATCCCACCCGCCACACGCAATGCGCGGGTTTTGCAAATGCATAAAAAAGGGCGCGCCGACATCGACGCGCCCCTCCTGAATGTCGCCGGGCTTTAGCGGCAGGCGGCGCAGAAGCGCTGGATGCGGCGGCAGGCCTCTTCGAGCTGGGCTTCCGACGTCGCATAGGAAATGCGGAAATTCGGGCCGAGGCCGAAAGCCGAGCCATGGACCACGGCAACGCCTTCGGATTCCAGAAGCTCGGTCACGAAATCCTCGTCAGTGGCGATCACCTTGCCGGTCGGAGCGGTCTTGCCGATCAATCCGGCGCAGGACGGATAGACATAGAAGGCGCCTTCCGGCGACGGGCAGGACAAGCCAGGCGCCTGATTGAGCATGGACACGACGAGATCTCGGCGGCCCTGGAAGACCTTCTTGTTCTTCTCGATGAAATCCTGCGGACCATTCAGCGCCTCGAGCGCCGCCCACTGGGCGATCGAATTGGTGCCGGAGGTCTGCTGGCCCTGGATCATGTCCATCGCCTTGATCAGCTGCAGCGGGCCGGCGGCGTAGCCGATGCGCCACCCGGTCATGGCGTAAGCCTTGGAGACGCCGTTCATGGTCAACGTGCGCTCGTAAAGGCCGGGTTCGACTTCGGCAGGCGTCGCGAACTTGAAGTCGTCGAAGGTCAGGTGTTCATACATGTCGTCGGTCAGCACCCAGACATGCGGATGGCGCATCAGCACATCGGTCAGCGCCTTGAGTTCGGCATGCGTATAGGCCGCGCCCGACGGGTTGGACGGCGAGTTGAAGATGAACCACTTGGTCTTCGGCGTGATCGCCTTTTCGAGATCCTCGGGCTGCAGCTTGAACTTGGCTTCGATCGTGGTGTTGACGAACACCGGCGTGCCGCCGCACAGCGCCACCATTTCCGGATAGGACACCCAGTAAGGCGCCGGGATCACCACCTCGTCGCCCGGGTTCAGCGTCGCCATCAGCGCGTTGAACAGGATCTGCTTGCCGCCTGTGCCGACGATCACCTGGGCTGCGGTGTAATCGAGATTGTTCTCACGCTTGTATTTCTTCGCGATGGCTTCACGCAGCTCGACGATGCCGGCCACCGCCGTATACTTCGTCTCGCCGCGATTGATCGCGTCGATCGCCGCCTTCTTGATGTTGTCGGGCGTATCGAAATCGGGCTCGCCTGCGCCGAGGCTGATGACGTCGCGGCCTTTCGCTTTCAGCTCGCGCGCTTTCTGCGCGACGGCGATGGTGGCGGAGGGCTTCACGCGGGAGAGTGCATCGGCGAGGAAGGCCATTCTCGAAATCCTTGTCTGAGGGCAATAAAAGGCAGGGACTTATAGGCCCGGCTCACACCGGGATCAAGCCGCGCAAAGGGGTCGAAACCGCGTTATTCCGGGGTCGAGGACGCCACTTAAGGCTAAAGTAACGGTCGGCTGCTATGACTTTCCGGAATGTCATCAATTCTGCCGGGACACCATGACAGCAAGCAGCATCTTCTCCAAACTCAGCCGCCAGAGCGATGGGTCCTGGACTGCCGCTTACGGCCCCTTCGTTCTGCAATCGGCCTTGCAGCCGATTTTCAGCCAGGATGCGGACGGACATTTCGAGGTGCAGGCCTTCGAAGGGCTGATCCGCCCCAATAAAGGCGGCGATCCCGTCCGCCCGGCGGAATTCTTTCCGGTCGTCGCCCGCGAAGACAAGGGCATGATCGACAGCTTGTGCCGCACACTGCACATTTTCAACACCGGCGCCCTCGGACGCCAACGCGCCAAACTGTTCGTGAATTTCCATCCGGGTCTTTTCGTGACCGCCGCCGACATCCGTCGCGAAGTGGAACTGATGCGGCTGGCGGCCAATGAGGCCGGCCTCACCCCTGCCCGCGTCGTCTGCGAAATCACCCAGAAGGAAAACGACAGCGCCGACATGCTCGCCCTCTTCGTGGAGGAATTGCGCACGCGCGGCTTCCAGATCGCCATAGACGAATACGGCGCCGACGAGCGCGATGCGGCGCGCATGAAGCTGCTGAAGCCGGATTTCGTGAAATTCGAAGCCTCCTGGGTCAAGGAATTCCTCGAAAACTCCGCCGGCTATGCGCTGTTGGGCGTCATGGTTCGCCAGATCAAGGAACAGGGAGCCGTGCCGATCTTCGAAGGGCTCGAAGATCTGAGACAGGCGGATCTCTGCCAGAATCTCGAAGTCCCGCTTCTGCAGGGCTACGCGCTGGCGCGCCCGGAAATCGCGCCGACCAGCTTCAACGAGGAATTCCCGGAGACGCTGAACGCCGCGCGCTTCGATACGCGCCCTGCCCAGGAGCTGGAGCGCTACGATCCCGCGCTGCATATGCCGAAGTCGATCTACTCGGCCCCGGCGCAACTGGGCGGTCTCCGCCGTGCGACGACCTTCGGCAAGCGCACGCGCTGACGAAGCATCCCGGGCGTTCCATCACGGGAACTGATGGTTTCGCGCCTCAAATTGCACAAATGTAAAATTGCTCTTCAGGGCGTGAACGCGTATCAGCGGACACACTCATCCCGTCGAGAGCGCCATGTCCCGTCTGCAAGCCAATCTGATCCTCGTCCTGACCGCCGCCATCTGGGGCGCGGGCTTCGTCGCGC
Source organism: Rhizobium sp. FKL33 (assembly GCF_005222915.1). Lineage (GTDB taxonomy): Bacteria > Pseudomonadota > Alphaproteobacteria > Rhizobiales > Rhizobiaceae > Rhizobium_E. The sequence goes on along the minus strand of NZ_STFX01000019.1, from coordinate 111,663 downwards.
AGGACAGCGCCATGGCCCATCTCGGCGCGCTCTGGTTCGTGGGCTTGCGCTTCCTGCTCGCCTTCTTCGTGGCGTTGCCGCTGGCGATCCGGGAACACCGACAGGTGGCGGCTCCCCTCGCCCGCAAGGAACTCATCACATTCGCGCTGATCGGCATGGCCTTGTTCGGCGGCGCCAGCACCCAGCAGCTGGGTCTGCTGACGACCTCGGTGACCAATTCCAGCTTCCTAACCGGGCTTTACGTCATCATCGTTCCGATCATGAGCGTCATCGTGCTGCGCAAGCTGCCGCATTGGATCGTCTGGCCCGCGGCGCTTCTGGCCACGACCGGCATCTACTATCTCAGCGGCGGCGACCTCGCTCAGCTTACCATCGGCGATCTCCTCACCATCGTCTGCGCGCTTTTCTGGGCGACCCAGGTTCTGCTGGTTGGCATCTTCGCGCCGGGCAGCGAGCGGCCCATGGCGCTCTCCGCCATCCAGTTCCTCGTCTGCGCCCTCGGCGGGCTGACGCTCGCAGCCTTTCTCGAACCGATCGCCTTTTCCGATATCGTCGACGCCGCGCCGGAGCTGCTCTATGCCGGCCTCTTCTCTTCCGGCGTCGCCTTCATTCTGCAGGTGATCGGCCAGCGCTGGACGACGGCCCCGCAGGCGGCGATCTTCCTGTCGAGTGAATCCCTGTTCGGCGCTCTGTTCGGGGCCATTCTGCTGGGGGAACGCATGGGATGGGTGGGATACATCGGATGCGCGCTGATTTTCATCGCCATGTTGCTGGTGGAGCTCGTACCGGAATTTACAAAAAAGCAACGCGCGTAGTATCGGCGTGAAATAAACTTTAGAGTTTTGCTTGCACGAAGAGCATGGCGTTCCGTTGCGGGACCTCGGATATCACGTTTCGTGCCAATTTTGCATCAAACGTGAAAGTTTTGCTTGCCAAAATTGGGGATTGCCCTCACTCTCACCCCGTTCGGGCAATTTGCGAACAATGGGAAGACCTTGAGAATAACGCGCCGGAGGCGCAATAAGCTCCGGGTGTATGGGAGACGGGTCGCCGATGCCCATTCACGATAGTAGGACCTTTCCTCTAGTCGAAATATGCCTGCCAGCCCTCACGGGTTTTATGACATGCTGTCCGAACGCGCAAATAAGGACAGAGAGGAAAAGGGAACTGCTTCATGGCCGAAACTGGCACCGTTAAATTCTTCAATACCGACAAGGGTTTTGGGTTCATCAAGCCGGACAAGGGCGGCTCGGACATTTTCGTCCACATCACGGCAGTCCAGGCGTCTGGCCTCACCGGCCTGACAGAGAACCAGAAGGTTTCCTTCGACACCGAGCCCGATCGTCGCGGCAAGGGCCCGAAGGCCGTCAACCTTCAGGTCACCGGCTGATCGCCGAACCTCGACCGTATTCGCGCGTCAGCGTCGCCGCCGGCAACCGGGCGGGCGGCGCTTTTTTGTTGGTTTTCCGGACGCCACTTTTTCTCCGCAATTCGTTCAGCCACGGTTCATGGACCCGATCCTAGTGTCGGGTCATCGAATTTCGACCATTGCCCATGAGGGAAGATGACGATGAACCGTGTTGTCAAAACCGCTATTCTCGGCATTGCGGCTCTTGCCGCGACCGCCGGCTCGTTCCAGTTCGCTGCAGCAGGCGATCGCTACTACAACTGGCGCTACGGGCCGCGCCATCACCACCACGGCGACGCCGTTGCAGCCGGGGTGATCGGCCTGGCTGCTGGCGCGATCATCGGCGGCGCGCTTGCTTCCGATCCCGAACCCGAAGTGATCTATCGCCCGCGGCGGGTCTATGTGGAACCCGAGCCTGTCTATGTGGAGCCGGCCCCGCGCCGAGTCTATGTCGAACCGGATGTGGTGGAGGAGGATTATGTCGAGCCGCAGCGCGACCCCGACTATTACCCCAATCGTCCGGCCCGCAGCCGCATAGATGTCTCGACCGGCGGCGCTCTGGAACCCTGGACGGCCCGTTGGCGCGCCTATTGCGCTGACCGCTACCAGTCTTTCAACGCTCGCACCGGCACGTATAAGGGCTACGACGGCCAGGACCATTTCTGCACCGGCGCCTGAGCCGTTGCATCGCAAGCCAAAGGCCCCGATCCGGGGCCTTTACTGCATCCGCTCCCGGCTGTCTCACAGCCCTTTCAGGAACGGATTGCTGCGACGCTCGTCGCCGATCCGGCTGCCGGGACCATGCCCGCAGATGAAGCCGACATCGTCGCCCAGCGGCAAGACCTTGTCGCGGATCGAGTCCAGCAATTGCTGGTGGTTGCCACCCGGCAGATCGGTGCGGCCGATCGAACCGTTGAACAGCACGTCGCCGAGATGGGCGAAATTCTGGGCGCGGTTGAAATAGATCACATGGCCGGGCGAATGGCCGGGGGCGTGATAGACCTCGAACTCATGCTCGCCGAAAGAGACTTTATCGCCGTCTTCGAGATAGCGGTCCGGCGTGCAGTTGCGCATGCCACTCGCGCCGAAGGCGGACATGCGCGCCTCGATCTGGTCCATGATCGGCTGGTCGGCCTTGTGCGGCCCGATGATGTCGACGCCCAGCGCTTCTTGCAATTCCATCGCGCCGCCGGCGTGATCGAGATGTCCATGCGTGATCCAGATCGCTTCGAGTTCGATGCCGTTCTCGCGGATGGTCTGGAGGATCACCTCGACATCGCCGCCGGGATCGATGATCACGCCCTTCATCGTGTCCTGATCGAACAGCACCGTGCAGTTCTGTTCGAATGGGGTGACGGGAATGATCCCCGCTTGCAGCTTCGCCATGCGCCTACTCCTGATTCATGCTCTGGGGCGCGATGATAAAGCATGCCGGAGGAGATTTGTCGCCCGTCCCGCTCGAGGACGTCACAAAAACCCCAGCGCGCAGGCGCCGCCTCAAAAATCGGCGTCGGCAATTTCCATCGTGTTGATCGGCGAGGCGCCCAAGCTCGCGGTCGTGATCAGCAGCGCGAAGACGCTCATGCTGAAAACCGCCACAATTGCGACGAGAGGGCGAAGCTGACTGGCGACGGTCGTGTCGGGATTGCTGTTCTGATTCATGGCTTTAAGTCCCTGTCCTTGCTTTTCCCGCAACGCGCGGCGACGAATTTGGCTCCCCGACAGTCGCAAAAAAATCCGAAGTGTGGCGTTACCGGGGGAACAGGGGAAACGCCGACAGGTCTATCGCTGGCCATGAATGCGCCCTTGATGTAACCTTCTCATGGAAAACGGCGAACAGGCGCATTCTATTCGGCTGAGCCCGCCGGGAAGCGTTTTGCACCGGGAGTGCCGATTTCGGACGATAAGGGCTGGAAATTGTGTCAGTCATGCTGACATAACATCCCCAAAGCCCCAGGCGTGAGAAATCGGGAGCCGGTGACGAAGAATGAAGGCAGACAGGATGGATGCAGCGGCCGATCTCGTAACCGATCGCATGGACGGCGGCGGTGACATCGACTTCGAGATTATCGAACTGTTGTTCTTCGCCTATCGCGACTTTATTTCCGATCCCGACGCCATTCTGGAAAAGAGCGGTTTCGGCCGCGCGCATCACCGCGTGGTGCACTTCGTCAACCGAAGCCCGGGCATGACTGTCGCCGACCTGCTCGATACGCTGAACATCACCAAACAGTCCCTGGCCCGCGTGCTGAAGCAGTTGATCGATTCAGGCTATATCGCCCAGCGCGAGGGGCCGGACGACCGCCGGCAGCGAAGGCTCTATCCGACGAAGACGGGCCGCGATCTCGCGCTTGCCCTCGCGCGGCCGCAATCTCGGCGCATCGCGGGCGCTCTCGACGGCGCGGACGACAAGACGCGCGGCGCCGTTCTCGCCTTTCTCAAGGGCATGTGCGACAAGGAGGACTAGCCATGACCGAGACGCGACCGCTGGACGACGATGCGCCGCATCTGCTGATCGTCGACGACGACCGCCGCATCCGCGAATTGCTGCAGAAATTCCTGTCCGGCAAGGGTTTCCGCGTCACCGTCGCCGCCGACTCGGCCGAGGCTCGCCGCAAGCTTGAAGGCCTCGATTTCGACCTGATGGTGGTGGATGTGATGATGCCGGGCGAAAACGGCATCGCGCTGACGGGTTCCCTGCGCGAGATCCGCAATATCCCGGTGATCCTGTTGACGGCCCGCTCCGAGGCCGACTGGCGCATTGCGGGTCTCGAGGCGGGAGCGGACGATTATCTCGCCAAGCCCTTCGAGCCGCGCGAACTTGTGCTGCGCATCAACAATATTCTCAAACGATCCACCAACCCGACCAAACCCAAGATCGACCAGCTGATTTTCGGTCCGTTCAACTTCAATCTGGTCAAGAAGGAACTGCGCCGCGGCGCGGCGATCATCGGGCTCACGGGCCGCGAGCAGGAGATCATGATGATCTTCGCCGCCAATGCCGGACAGACCATTCCGCGTCATGAATTGTCGGGCGGCGGCGGCGATGTCGGCGAGCGCACCATCGACGTGCAGATCAATCGCCTCAGACGCAAGATCGAAGACGATCCCGCCAATCCGGTCTGGCTGCAGACGGTGCGCGGCATCGGCTACAAGCTGTCTCTGGATCAGAACGGATGAGCGCGCCGGAGGCCTCGGACGACGCGCTGCGCCCCGTGTATTGCGAAGGCGCCTTCAGCCGCTTCATGCGCCGCAATCTGCCGCGCGGCCTCTTCGCCCGCTCGCTGCTGATCGTCGTCATTCCGATGGTGCTTTTGCAGGGCGTCGTCGCCGCCGTCTTCATGGAGCGGCATTGGCAGATGGTGACGGAACGCCTGTCCGCCGCCGTGACGCGCGACATCGCCGCGATCATCGACGTCATGGAAACCCTCCCCTCGCCACAGATCGAAAGCGATGTCGTCCGTATCGCCGGCAGCCGTCTCGGCCTCCAGGTGCGCATCCTCTCCGACGAAGATCTCCCCGCGCCGACGTCGACCTCCACCTTCTTCCTGCTCGACCAGATCCTGTCCCAGCAGATCAGCGACCAGATCCGCCGTCCCTTCTGGCTCAACACCAGCAATGACGAGCGCACGGTGGAAGTGCGGATCAAGCTCGGCCCCAAGCGCATCCTGAGCGTGGTGACGCGCCGCGATCGCGCTTACGCCTCCAACACGCATATCTTCATCATCTGGATGGTCGGCGCTTCGCTGGTGCTGATCATCATCTCCATCCTGTTCCTGCGCGGCCAGATCCGCCCAATCGTGGCGCTGACGCGCGCCGCCGAGAGCTTCGGCAAGGGCCAGAAGCCGACCGTGCCCTTTATCCCCCGTGGCGCCGACGAAGTGCGCCGCGCCGGCTACGCCTTCCTGCAGATGCGCGAGCGCATAGAACGCCAGATCGAGCAGCGCACGGCCATGCTGAGCGGCGTCAGCCATGACTTGCGCACCATCCTCACCCGCTTCAGGCTGGAGCTGGCGGTGGCCGAAACACCCGCCGATCTCGAAAATCTCAACCGCGACATAGACGACATGGACAGCATGCTCGAAGGCTATCTCGCCTTCGCACGCGGCCAGATCGAGGAGGCGCATGGCGAACTCGATCTCAACAAGCTTTTCTCGCAGCTCGAGGAAAACGCGCTCCTGCACGGCAAGGACCTGACCTATTCGATTTCGGGGTCTACCGTCGTCCATGTCAGGCCGATGGCCTTCACGCGGCTCGTCACCAATCTCGCCGCCAATGCCTGGCGGCATGGCCAGACCGTCAGGGTCGAGGCGCGCAATTCAGACCGTTTCCTCACGGTGACGGTGGACGACGACGGTCCGGGCATTCCCGAAGCCATGCGCGAAGAAGTGTTCAAGCCGTTCTTCCGGCTCGACGAGGCGCGCAATCTCGATGCGTCCGGCACCGGTCTGGGCCTCGCCATCGTGCGCGATATCGCCAGGGGTCACGGCGGCAACGTCACGCTGTCGGACAGCCCGCTGGGCGGCCTGAGAGCGACGATCCGCATCCCTGTGTGATTATCAGCGATTGTAGATTTCGCAGGGCACCAGTTCGAAGAAACCGCGGCGGATATTGTGACGATGCAGCGCATCGATCCGGCGCGGGTGCTTTTCCCGCAGGGCATCCAGCGGCGCGAGCATGGCGCCGTCGCGACCGAAATGCCGGTCGAGGATTTCGACGATGCGGCGGTTCGGCCAGGGCTTGTGAACAATCGACAGGAAAGCGTCAAAGGCCTCCACTTCCTTGCCGGGACCTGCGCGATGGGCGATCAGCGAATAGGCGAACGCCGTCGAGCGCGAGATGCCGGCATGGCAGTGAACCAGAATGCGGGCGTCGTGGCGATCGGCGGCCGGCCGAACCGTTTCGAACAGGCTGACGACCAGATCGGGAAAATGCCCGGTTTCCAGCATGTTTTCCTGGTCCCGCAGCCGCGCCACGACATGTTCGGCGCCGGAGACACGCGGCACATGCTCATCCGCGATGCCGGGATCGAGCAGCGAAATCACATGCGTAGCACCCCATTCCCGCGCGACTTCGGTGGCGCGCGGCAGGCAGGACACCTTGAATTTCTCGTGGATGGCGCTGAGCGGCATGTCGGAGCTCCCGTCGTTCTGTCGCGGCGCGACATAACGCACGAATTGGTGTAAATTGCGTCAGATCAGTCTCTGGCCGTTCGGCACGGCGGCGTCCGGGCGCGCCAGCACGATTGCGCCCTCGGCGTCGGCGAAGCCGAGCGTCAGGCATTCCGACATGAACGGGCCGATCTGGCGCGGCGGGAAATTGACGACGCCGAGCACCTGCCGCCCGACCAGCGTTTCCGGCCGGTAATGCACGGTGATCTGCGCCGAGGATTTCTTGAGGCCGATCTCGGGCCCGAAATCAATGACCAGCTTGATGGCCGGCTTGCGCGCCTCTGGAAAAGGCTGCGCGTCCACGACCGTGCCGACGCGAATATCGACGCGCTCGAAATCGGCATAGGAAATCTGCTCGGCCATGGGGTCAGCCCGCCAGTTCTTCGGCGCGGTCGCGCGCGGCCTTGATCGCCGCGTCGAACAGGGGCTGCAAGCCGTCCTCGGCCATCAGCACCGCGAGCGCCGCGGCCGTCGTGCCGCCCGGAGACGTCACATTCTTGCGCAGTTCGGCTGCTTCGCCGGGCGACTGGTGAAGCAATTCACCAGCGCCCGACACAGTAGCCCTCGCCAGACGCATGGAGAGGTCCGCCGGCAGACCGAGTTTACGGCCTGCCTCCGCCATGCATTCGACGAGGTGAAACACATAAGCCGGACCGGAGCCTGAGACGGCGGTCACGGCGTCGATCAACGCTTCGGTCTCGACCCATTCGACCGGACCCGAAACCTTGAGCAGGGCGTCCACGGCGGCGCGCTGCGCAGGCGTCACATGTTCGTTGGCGAAAGCGCCGGTGACGCCGCGACCGATCATCGCCGGCGTGTTCGGCATGGCGCGCACCATGGCGGCCTCGCCAAGATTGGCTTCGATGAAGCCCAGCGTCTTGCCTGCGGCGACCGAAACGATGATCGTGTCCGGCCCCACCAATGTCCGATAGGCGGGCAGCACCTCGCCCATGACCTGCGGCTTGACCGCGATGAACAGCACGCCGGCCTTCACGCCCTTGGGGGGCTCCGACACGAAGCCGATGCCGGCTTCCGCGAGCCGCGTCTTCATCGGCCCTTGCGGATTGGGATCGGCGGCGATGATGCTCTGCGGCGCAATTCCGCTGCGCACCCAGCCGAGCGCCATGGCGCCGCCCATATTGCCGGCGCCGATGAGAATGATGGGCCCCTTGATCGCGCTCATGCTTCGCCGACCGTTTCGAACCGGACGGCGTCGATCGCGGCCTGCGCGCTCATGCCGGACCAGACGACGAACTGGAACGCCTGGAAATAGGCCTCGCAAGTGTCGATCGACGACGCCAGCATCGCCTCGACCTGCCGACCCGTGGGCTCGAGCCCGCCCGACAGCAGCAGCGACTGGCGGAAGATCACCGATTCAGCCTTGTTCCACACATCGAAGTGGCCGAGCAGCATGTCGCCATTGATGATGGCCACGAGCTTGTTGACCTCAGTAAGACGCGCTTCCGGAATGCGCAGATCGAAAGCGCAGGAGAAATGCAGCGCCTCGAACTGTTCCATCCAGGAAAAGGACACGTAGTAATCGGCCCAGCGCCCAGCGACGGTCATGGCGATCTCGTCGTCGGCGGAACGCTCGAAGGACCAGTCGTTGGTGTCGGCGACGAATTCGATCATGTCCACCGGATGGGACTGTCGCTCGACCTTGATATCAAAAAGGCTCATGCTGCACCTGAAGAGTGACAATTCTCGACCCTCCGCGAAAGCGGCAACGCCGTCGCGGGGGCAAATGTTTAAATTCTAGGAATGATCCGCGAAGCGACGAGCTGACTATGGGCTTACTACCCTGCCCGGAACTTGCGTCTTTCGCTTCGAATCATCTTGTAAAATCAGTCTATAGCGCCGGATTCGCGTTTCCAGCCCCGCCCTTTCGAAATTGCGACGAGCCCGCTTAGAAAAGACTGATATTCAGATTCAACAGCCAAACTTAACTGACTCTCGGATAAGGATTTTTCGCTCCTTTCCACAGGCTTGAAAAAACTGCTGAAAACAAAAATGGCGGGCTGTGGATAAACCACGCCCGCCATCTTAACATGTCATAAACCCTATAAGTGTCTGGTTTTATTCCCCAGATGCGCCGAGCTTGGCCTCGAGCGCCGCGATGCGGGCGGCGAGCGCGTCGTTTTCCTCGCGGGCCTTCACCGCCATCTCGCGCACCGCCTCGAATTCCTCGCGCTTGACGAGATCCATGCTGTTGAGCCACCGCTCCGCCTGCGCCTTGAACGCGGTTTCGACTTCCTTGCCGACGCCCTGGACCGCGCCGGCCGCGTCGGTCATCAGCTTGGCGAAATCGTCGAGAATGCGATTGGGTCCCGTGGTCATCTGAGCCTCCGATAACGGAATGAATGCATGAACCGGAGGTAGGCAATGGCCCCTCTCGATGCAAGGAATTTCGCCCCGGCGCGGCAAAAAATCCCGTTGACCGCGTCCCGCCTCTGTCTTGCGCAGGCAACCATGCTATAAGCCGCCGATCCCGCGAACAAGACTTGCATGGAGCGAGCCATTGACCGAGGCGTTGTACAATCTCGCCATACTGCCCTTTCCCGACATCGATCCTGTCGCCCTGTCTCTCGGGCCGATCTCGGTCAAATGGTACGGGATCTCCTATGTCGTCGGCATCCTGCTCGGCTGGGCCTATGCGCGCAAGATCGTCACCACCCCGCGGCTCTGGCGCAACGACAAGCCGGCGATGACGCTGAACGATATCGATGATTTCGTGTTTTGGGCGGCGATCGGCATCGTGGTCGGCGGACGTCTCGGCTATATTCTGTTCTATGATCTCGACAGCGTGCTGGCCGACCCGGTGCGGGCGATCCAGATCTGGAACGGCGGCATGTCTTTCCATGGCGGCATCACCGGCACCACCATCGCCATGATCCTCTTTGCCCGGCGGCGCGGCATCCGCGTCTGGTCGCTGTTCGACGTCGTCGCCACCGTCTGCGTGACCGGCCTGTTCATGGGCCGCATCGCCAATTTCATCAACGGCGAATTGTGGGGCAAGATCACCAATGTTCCCTGGGCCGTGGTGTTTCCCGGACAGGAGCCCTTTGCGCGGCATCCGAGCCAGCTCTATGAAGCGGGTCTCGAAGGCATCGTCACCGGCCTGATCCTCGCAGCGCTCGTCTTCCTGCGCGGCAGCCTGAAGACGCCCGGCTTCACCGCCGGCGCCTTCGTCTCCCTCTATGCATTGTCGCGCATTTCGGTCGAATTCGTCCGTGAGCCGGATGCGCAGCTCGGCTATCTCGCCGGCGGCTGGCTGACCATGGGCATGGTGCTGTCTTTGCCCATGCTTCTTCTCGGCATCTGGGCGATGGCCCGCGCCAAGCGCGCCGCCAGCCGTGAGTTGGCCGACGCATGACGACGCCGCTTCGAGAGAAAATCCGCGCCATCATCCGCGCCAACGGCCCGATTTCGATCACCGACTATTTCGCGCTCTGCCTCGCCGACCCCGAGCACGGCTATTACAAGACCCGCGATCCTTTCGGCCGCGGCGGCGATTTCGTCACCGCTCCTGAAATCAGCCAGCTGTTCGGCGAAATGATCGGCGTCTTCTTCGTCGAGGCCTGGCGGCGGCATCTGAAGCCGGTCGACCGCCTGCGCATCGCCGAAATCGGCCCCGGACGCGGCACGATGATGGCCGACATCCTTCGCACCGTCGAGCGGCTGGAACCGGAGCTCTACGCCGCAGCCACCGTGCATATGATCGAGACCAGCCCGACGCTGCGCGAGGTCCAGGCGAAGACGCTGGCCAACCATGCCGGCAAGACCGAATGGAGCGAGACCTTCGACGCCATCCCGGAGGGGTTCCTGCTGCTGGTCGCCAATGAATTTTTCGACGCCGTGCCGATCCGCCAATTCGTCAAGACGCCGAACGGTTTTCGCGAGCGGTTGGTCGGGCTCGATGCCGACGACCGGTTGACCTTTGCGATCGGCGTGGCGGGCGTCGATCCCATCCTGCTGCCTCCGGGGCATCGCGAGGCGCCGATCGGTGCCGTGGCGGAACTCGCGCCGGCGCGCGCCGCCATCATGCAGGCGATTTCCGAACGGCTGTTCCGCACCGGCGGCGTCGGCCTGATCATCGATTATGGCCATATCGAGCAGGGCTTCGGCGATACGCTGCAGGCGATCTACCGGCATCGCTATGATCCGCCGCTCGCCCATCCCGGCGAAGCGGATCTGACCAGCCATGTCGATTTCTCCGCGCTCGCCGATGTCGCGCGCCATTGCGCCATTCATGTCGCCGGCCTTGGCGGCCAGGGGGATTTCCTGCTCGGCCTCGGTCTTGCCGACCGGGCCGGCGCGCTCGGCGCCGGCAAGGATGCGGCGCGGCAGGAAGAGATCGTGGCCGCGGTCAAACGTCTGGCGGGCGATGGCGAAAACGACATGGGCGATCTGTTCAAGGCGCTGGTGGTGACGAGCCCGGCGGTGGATCTTCCGCCGTTCCAGAGTTGACTCGACTCCCGTGAGGCTGCAAACATCCGCCAGCCTCACGGCGACTGCGCCGCGCGCCGACGCCCATCCGACCGACAGTGTTTGACAAGGCTACCCTTCCCCATGCCCCATTCCACCCCGCAAGACATCGAGCCGATCCGCAGCGCGCTGTTGTCGGAAGCAACCGGCGCGGCCATCGAACATGGCTTTTTCACCCGCAAGGGCGGCGTCTCGGAAGGGTTCTATGCGGGCCTCAATGTCGGACTGGGCTCCAAGGATGCGCCGACGGCGATCCAGGAAAATCGCGCCCGTGTGGCCGCCTGGTTCGGCCGATCGGTGGACGACCTCGCCACGCTTTATCAGATCCATTCCGCCGACGTTGTCATGGTGGACGCCTCCAGTAGAGGCGAGCGCCCGCAGGCCGACGGCCAGGTCACCGCAACGCCGGGCGTCGTACTGGGCGTGCTGACGGCCGATTGCGGCCCGGTTCTGTTCGCAGATCCGCACGCCCGCGTCATCGGCGCGGCGCATGCCGGCTGGAAAGGCGCGCTCGGCGGCGTGCTCGAAGCCACGATCGAGGCGATGATCGCGCTCGGCGCGATCCGCGAGCGCATCGTCGCCAGCCTCGGCCCATCGATATCCCAGGCCAGTTACGAAGTGGGTCCGGAATTCGTCGCCCGCTTTCTTGAGTTGAACCCGGCATGGTCTCGCTTTTTCATACCGTCCGAAATACCTGATCACAGCATGTTCGATCTGCCGGCCCTGACCGTCGAACGGTTGCGCGCCGCAGGCGTTCAAGCTGAGAACATCGACCGATGCACCTATGCCGACGAGGAAAATTTCTTCTCCTATCGCCGCACGACGCATCGCAAGGAAGACGATTACGGCCGGCAAATCTCGGCCATCATGATCAGGGAGAACTAGTCATGGCGCTGCATTTCTCACGCGACGAATTCGCCGCCCGCCTCGAACTCCTGAAAGCGCGGATGAAGGAGGAGCGGCTCGACGCCATGCTGCTCTTCGCCCAGGAAAGCATGTATTGGCTGACGGGCTACGACACATTCGGCTACTGCTTCTTCCAGACTCTGGTGGTGAAGGCCGACGGCCAGATGGTGCTGATGACGCGCTCGGCCGATCTGCGCCAGGCGAAACTCACCTCCACCATCGAGGATATCCGCATCTGGATCGACCGCGCCAATGCCGATCCGGCCGCTGATCTCAAGAATCTGCTGATGGAGCTGGATCTGCTCGGCGCCCGCATCGGCGTCGAATATGACACGCATGGCCTGACCGGCAAGAACGCCCGGCTGCTCGACAACCAGCTCACCTCCTTCGGCACCATCCTAGACGCCTCCTATGTCGTGAGCCGCCTCCGGCTGGTGAAGTCACAGGCAGAGATCGATTATGCGACCCGCGCCGCAGTCCTCGCCGACGATGCGCTGGAAGCCGCGCTGCCGCTCATCAAGCCCGGCGCAAACGAGGCCGACATCCTGGCCGCCATGCAGGGCGCCATTTTCTCAGGCGGCGGCGATTACCCCGCCAACGAGTTCATCATCGGCTCGGGACCCGAGGCGCTGCTTTGCCGCTACAAGGCCGGCCGCCGCATTCTCGACCCCGTCGACCAGCTGACGCTGGAATGGGCCGGCGCCTATGCGCATTACCACGCCGCAATGATGCGGACGATCGTCATCGGCAAGCCCAACGATCGGCAGAAGGAACTCTACGCCGCCGCCCGCGACACGATCGAGGCCATCGAACAGGTGCTCGCGCCCGGCTCGACCTTCGGCGACGTCTTCGACACCCATGCCCGCATCATGGACGAGCGCGGGCTCGCCCGCCACAGGCTCAACGCCTGCGGCTATTCGCTCGGCGCGCGCTTCTCGCCGTCCTGGATGGAGCACCAGATGTTCCATGTCGGCAATCCCGAACCGATCCTGCCGGGCATGACGCTGTTCGTGCATATGATCATCATGGACAGCGAGACCGGCGTCGCCATGACGCTCGGCCAGACCTATCTCACCACCTCCGGCCCCGCCAAGTGTCTGAGCCGGCTGGGCCTTGACCTGTTGTCCGTGTGAAGTTTGCGGAATTGACAGAGTGCCGCGCTCGCCGTCATAAACTTGCAACGGGTGACGAGCGGGAGTCGACAATGCGGCGATACGGATGTCTGGCGATCATCGGTTCGGCGCTGATGGCGTTGTCGGCCTGCAACACCACCGATGCGCTGACGCCGAAGGCCGACATTCCCAATGCACCCGCGACCGCTGCGAGCGAGCAGGTCGTGCCGGTCGATCCTTCCGCTGATGCGCCAGCCAGCCGGCAAGCTGCAGCTGAGCCCAGGGCCGCTTTGCCGCCCATCGACGGCGGCGACGATCCCATGCCGCCGCAGAACACGCTCGAAGCCCAGGCCCAGGCGCTGCAGAGCGGTCAGGCCAATCCCGCCGCAACCGAGCCCGCCGCCGCCACGCCTGCAGCGCCTCGCGCCAACAATGGCAGCCTCGGCGCCAATCTCTACCGCACCGACGGCGCCAAACCGGCGACGCCCAGCATCTATTCCAACCAGCCGGTCAAGGGCGCGATCCGCTTCATGCCGATCATCGGCGCGCCGATCGCCGCGGTGACGCCGCTGTCACGCGAACTCGGAACATCGGCGCGCGGCAATGGACTGACGATCAAGGGATCCAACGACCAGAGCGCCGAACATGTGCTGAAGGGCTATCTTTCCGCCTTCGCCGACGGGCAGAAGGTGACGGTGATCTATGTCTGGGATGTGCTCGACAATGCCGGCGCGCGCCTGCACCGCATTCAGGGCCAGGAAGTCGTCCCCGCCAAGGGCAACGACGCCTGGAGCTCGGTGCCGCCCGAGGTCATGCAATCAATCGGTTCGGCCACCATAGCCGCCTATATGAAATGGCGGGAGAGCCAGGGCTGATCAGTCGAACATCAGCGACCGATGCGCCGACACGCCCGCCATGGCGCCGTCGCCGACTGCGATCGACACCGACCCCGCCATGCGCGCAAGATCGCCGCAGGCGAAGACGCCGTTAATGCTGCTTTCCATCATCGGGGAGACGTCGACATAGCGGCCGAGCGGTCCTTCCTTGAAGGCGCAGCCCAGCTGATCGGCCAGCGGAGATGACGGGATGGTGGTCGGCGCGGTGAACACACCGTCGAAAGACAGTCGGCGGTCATCGGCAAGGACGATGTCCGCTTCGCCCTCCAAGCCCTGGAGGGGAATGGTTTCCACCAGGGTTCCTCGCGCCGCGAGAGCCTCGCTCTGTTCGGCGTTCGGCGTGAAGCTGCCATTGGTGAAAAGGGTGGTCTCGCCCCAATCCGGCAGCATGAGCGCGTGATGCATGGAGATCTCGCCCACCCCAATCACCGCGATCTTGCCCTGGTTCAGCTCATAGCCATGGCAATAGGGGCAATGAAACACCCGCCGTCCCCAGCGCTCGGCGAGACCGGGAATCTCAGGCAGGATGTCCTGCACGCCCATGGCCAGCACCAGGCGCCGGCCGTGAATGGCAGTTCCGTCGTCGAGCCAGATTGAAAAATCGTTCTTTCCGCCATGCGCGCGCTCTGCCCGTCCTTGATGGAGAGAGACGGTCGGGTATTGAAGAACCTGCGCCCGCGCCTCCTCCATGATCTGACCCGGCGCACGGCCATCCTGGCCCAGAAAGCCATGTGAGGCTTCAGCGAAACGATTGCGCCTCAAACCGGCGTCAATGATCAGCACCTTCCGGCGCGCGCGGGCCAACTGCAGGCTGGCGGCCAGGCCGGCATAGCTGCCGCCGACGACCACGACATCATAATGGGACATGAGAGCGTTCCTCTTTGTACGCCTGGAAACGGCGATGAAAATCCTCGAACAGTCGAGCGAGCGTGACAGCGCCCAGCCGCGCGATCAAAATAGCCTCCGCCTCGCGAAACGCGTCATCCAGCGCCGCGTTGACCGCCTTCTCGACAAGGCAGCCAGGGCTTTCATTGCGGTTGCCGATGGCGAAGGGCGCAGGCGCTCCGATAGCCTCGTAGACATCCCGGAGGCTGATGTCCTCCAACGGCCGCGCCAGAACCCAGCCGCCGCCATGGCCTTTGGAGGAAGAAACAAAACCCGCCTCGCGAAGCCCCGCCATGATCCGCCTGATGACCACGGGATTGGCATCCATATGTTTGGCAAGTTGCTCGGACGTCAGCGGCGCCGCAGCCTCGGCCATGTGCAGTATGGCGTGCAGCACGCCGGACAATCGGGAATCTCTTTTCATGTAACTTTATATGTAGCATGATTTGATATATTCAAGATGTTTGGAAAAATTTGGTTATTTGAGTTTCCGTCCAAATCTTGCCCATCTGCGGCCCTAGTCAGGGTGAGACAGGCCCCCCTTGCACCCAGGAGCTGATATACAGTGGCGGAGATCGACATCAAACAGGACGCCCAGACCGGCGTCGCCACCATCACCATCATGGACCCGCCGGATGGCGAAACCCGATTCCGGCTGCGCGATGTCGCATCGGGAAAGTATCTCTCCAAACGCGGCTGGAGCAAGACCGCCAACTTCCTGCCCGGAGACGCCGAGATCGTCGATGGGCAGGCGCTGTTGACGCTCGAGCCCGATCTGGCTCGGAAGATCCCCGCTTTCGCCGCGCTTGAAATCGAAGCGCCCGCCGCCGCCTTCGTGCACCCGGTGATCTGGACAGGCGGCAAGGACGCGCCGCCGGCAGTGGCGGACACCGTAGATGACGAGGAAGAGGCCCGCGATGAGAGCCTTGCCGCAATCGGCTTGGTTCCCCTTGCTGCATCCGCCGACGACGAAGGGGACATCATTTCCGACCAAGCCAATAGCGACCAAGCCGCCGCCGATGCAGCGCCGTCCGAGACGCCCAATATAGCGCCGGTGTCTTCCGCCGACGCTTTGGTCCCCGCCAAGGAAGAGCCGACCGCAACCGAGACCGCTGGCGGTGAAACCGAGAAGACGCCAGCTCCAACCGAACCCGCGGCGGAGAGCGCCTCTGCGCCGGAAACCCGCTTGCGCCTAGCCGGCGACAGGCTGGAGGATCACCAGCCCTCGCGCTGGCGTCCCACCGCGATCGCGGCCTGCGTGTTTCTGCTGCTCGGCACGGGCCTCGGCTATGCGCTGTTCGGAGGCGATGGCGGCGCGGAAGCCAGCAGCCCCGGCGCCAACAGCGCCGTGATCGCCCAGGGGAAGATCGACGAAATTCAAAGCCGCGCCGACCAGGCCGCCAAAGAACGCGACAAGGCGCGCGAAGAGCTTGCCGACGCCCGGAAGGAGTTGGACGAGTTGAAGGCGAGCCAGGCGTCTTCGGCAGGCGACGCCACTTCCCCCAATGAGGATATCGAAAAGGCGAACGCCGCGCTTCTCGAACGCAGCAATCAGTTGCGCGAGGCCCAAGCCAAGGTATCCGTGCTGACGGTGCAGCTCGAAGCCCTGCAGAAGGTCGCCGCCGATGCGGCCTCCGCCAAGCTCGAACGCCAGCAGCTCGCCGACAGGGTCACGCAGCTGACCGCCGATCTCAACGCTGCGAAGAACGCCGCGCCTGCCGAAGACGATGCGGGCGTCGTCGGGACCGCCGGACCTTCGGCGCGTGAAAAGCAGCTCGAAGCCGAAGTCGCCGATCTCAAGGAAGAACGCGATCTCTTCCAGACCCAGCTCAACAAGCTGAACGACAGCATGACGGCGCTGAGGGCCGACAAGGAAAAACTGGAAACCCGGATCGCCTCATTGAAGACGCCGCAGCCGGGCGACGAATTGGCCGCCGCCGTGCAGACGCCGGCTGCGCCGCCGCCGGGCGTCTGGGGCGCAGCGTCGATCGACCAGGCGGGCGTCATCTATTCCGTGCAGAACCAGCAAGGCGAACGCGACGCCCGTCAGGCGGCGGCAAGCAAATGCTCGAGCCAGTCGCGATTCCGTTGCGAGCCTCTGCTGACCTTCGCCAACGCCTGCTTCAGCGTGGCGCGGTTCCAGGGAGAAGCGCCGTCCGGCGACAACTTCGCCTATTTCGTGCACGAAAACAAACGTGTGGCGATCCGCACCGCGCTCAAGCATTGCCGCGGCCTCGGCGCGCTCTGCGATACGCGCCTCACCGCCTGCTCGCCCGACGCGGCGTCCCAGGCCTCCGCCGACTGACCCGCGACAACGACGCGGCCGCGACGCCGATCACCCTACGGCGCGCAAACCGTGAGCGCTGATTTACCGCGTTGCAAAACAGCGGGGGGATTCGTCGGAATCCCCTTGCATTCACGGCAAAGCCGGTTATTAAGCCGGCATCCGGCATGAAAACAGGCGGCAGGTCATGAAGGTTTTTTCGGGCAATTCCAACCGGCAACTGGCCGAGGCGATCTGTTCCTATCTGAACGTTCCACTCGGCAAGGCAAGCGTCCGGAGATTTGCCGACCAGGAAATCTTCGTCGAAATTCAGGAAAATGTCCGCGGCGAAGATATCTTCGTCGTCCAGTCTACGTCCTATCCCGTCAATGACAATCTGATGGAACTGCTGATCATGATCGACGCTTTTCGTCGGTCGTCAGCGCGCCGGATCACAGCCGTGCTGCCCTATTTCGGCTATGCCCGACAGGATCGCAAATCCGGCCCCCGCACGCCGATCTCCGCCAAGCTGGTCGCCAATCTGATCACCGAAGCCGGCGCCGACCGCGTGCTGACGCTCGACCTGCATGCAGGCCAGATCCAGGGCTTCTTCGACATTCCCACCGACAATCTCTTCGCGGTGCCGGTTCTCGCCCGTGATGTGAAGTCGCATTACGACCTCGACAACGTCGTCGTGGTGTCTCCGGACGTCGGCGGCGTGGTGCGCGCCCGTTCGCTCGCCAAGCGACTGTCCGACCGCAACCTCGCCATCGTCGACAAGCGCCGCGAGCGCGCCGGCGAATCCGAAGTGATGAACGTGGTCGGCGACGTCACCGGCAAGGACTGTCTGTTGATCGACGACATCGTCGATTCCGGCGGCACGCTCTGCAACGCCGCCGAGGCGCTCCTGAACGAAGGCGCAACCAGCGTCACCGCCTATATCACTCATGGCGTTCTCTCTGGCGGCGCGGTCAACCGTGTTGTGGCGTCCAAGCTGAAGGAACTGGTAATCACCGATTCCATACAGCCGACCACCGCCGTGCTGCAGGCCGCCAATATTCGTGTTCTTTCCACGGCGCCTCTCATCGGCGAAGCAATCAATCGCACTGCGCTCGAGGAGTCGGTGTCGAGCTTGTTCGACTAGGAAACAAGGCGACGACTGTTTCGTGTCACCGTCGCCAGAGCTGCCGCAGGGAGCGGGAGGTCAAGTGGCGCTCACTCATGACTACTTGCTCGGTTATCCCGGATTTAAAGATCTGGTCAGGATCCAGTCACGTCGTCTGATCGAAGCATCGGACGCCGAAGCCCGGCTGTCGAGCGCCTTCACCAACCAGCAGCGTTGGCTGATGAGCCATATCGGCTTTGCTCTCTATTTCGAGCAGATGCGCGACCCCTCCGCGCCGGGGCTCAACATCACCACCTTTACCGAAACCATGGCGGAACTCGGCATCGCCAGCCGCAACACCGCCGACGCCTATTGCAAGGAACTGATCAATTACGGCTATCTCGTCACCGCCGACAGCAAGCAGGACCGCCGCAGAAAACCCTTGAAGCCTCTGCCCGCGGTGTTCCAGATCTACCAATTCTGGCTGCTGGTCCATCTCGACACGCTGGACAAGATCGCGCCGGCGAACCGCGCGCAGCGCTTCATGGCCGATCCCTCCGCTCTGGCGCGCATCCAGCCGACGCTGGCCCGCGGCTTGGCGCGGCGAAGAGGCTTCGATGCAATCGGACGTGACTTCGCCCTGCTCAACTGGCTCGACGCTGGGGCGCATCTGATGGACATCCTTGCCCAGAACTGGCGTCCGGACCCCGATCGGCCAGACCGGCTGATATGTTCGTTCATCGCCACGTCGGAACTGGCCGCGCGCCTCGCCATTTCACGGCCGCATCTGTCGAGAAAGCTGCGGGAAGCGCAGGAGCATGATGCGATGGGCTGGACCGGGCTGCCGGGAAAATCACCGCTCTGGGTGGGGCAAAAGTTCCTCGACGACTATCTTCTCGGCCAGGCGGTAAAGCTGGCGGTGATCGACGAGGCCTGCGAAACCGGCCTCTGACATCGACCCGCAATGGTCGCCAAATACACCCAAAAATGATAAGCTCACTAATATTGACCGTTGCAACCAACGCGTTTACGACTTCAAAGTCGGGGCCGCCGGGAGATCCACTTGCCCGGACAAGAGATCACCCCATCTCCTGAAACTCCGGCGGCCTCTTTCCGGCACACTGTCGAACCGTTTATTTTACGGATTTTTTGCGTCATGCGGCGTGAGAAGCAGCCATCTCTGATTGAATTCGTTCGATCGCCGCCGCCTCGCTCATCGGTCGTCCGAAAAAATAACCCTGGTACAGATTGAGGCCGAGCGCTTTCAGCGCCATCGCCTGCTCCTGCGTTTCCACGCCTTCGATGACGCAGGCGCAGTCGAGATTGCGAGCGAGATCGTTCAGCGTCCGGATGATATTGCGGCTGACGGCGCTCTCGCTGATGTCGGTGATGAAGCTTCTGTCGATCTTCAGCGCGCTGACCGGCAAGCGATGGATCTGGCCGAGATTGGATTGGCCGACGCCGAAATCGTCAAGCGCCACGCCGATTCCGAGATCGCGCAGACGACGGAGATTGCCGGTGGCCACCTGCAACTTCTGCATGACAGCCGTTTCCGTCAACTCGAACACCAGCCGATGCGGATCGAAGCCGCTGCGGCCCAGACTGTCGAGCAGCCCGTCCAGCACCTGCGGCGTTTCGATATCCTTGATCGACAGGTTGAAGGACAGGATCACATCGTCGGGCCATGCGCTCGCCGCTTTCAGCGCCCGGGCGAAAATCGACAGCGTCAGCGCCCCGATCATCCCGCAGCGCTCGGCGACGGGAATGAAGACGTCGGGTCGGACAGGGCCCAGCACGGGTGAATCCCAGCGCGCGAGCACTTCGAAACCATAGGTCCGACTTCGGCTTTCGCACCAGAGCGGCTGGAAGGCGAGCTGGAATTCCTGATCGAGATCCGCGCGCTTGATCTCCTGCTCCACCAGGCTGCGATAGGCGATTTCGGTGGCGAGTGCCTGCGTGAACAGGATAACCTCTCCCCGGCGCGTTTGTTTGGCGTGGTAGAGAGCGTAATCGGCATGTTCGAACGCCTCTTCGGCCGTGAAACAATGCTGCGGAAAAATGGTCACCCCGCTCGAGCCGCCGACACGCACCGAAACTTCCGGCAAGTCGAGCGGCGGCTTCAACTCGGCGATGAGCCGCGCGGCGGCGGCGACCGCCGCCTCGTCGGAGACCGGATTTCTGAGGATGAAGCCGAATTCGTCGCCGCCGAGCCTGGCGATCTCCAGCCCCTCGCGCTCTGCCGCGAGCGACAGCCGCCGACCGACCTCGATCAAGACTTTGTCGCCGACGCCATGGCCATAGGCGTCGTTGACCGGCTTGAACCCGTCGAGATCGACCATGCCGATGGCGAGCCTTTCGCTGGCGGCCTCCGCCGCAGCCAGGCGCTGTTCGAGCGCGGTCACGAACCAGCGGCGATTATAAAGACCGGTCAGGCTGTCGAGGTTGGCGAGACGGAGATTTTCCTCGGAAAGACGCAGGGCCTCCTGCTGTTGCGCTTGGATCTCTTTGCGAGACGCGATGAGATTGGCGAAGTCGGTGTAGTAGATCTGCAGGATGAACAACAGCGCCGCCGAGACGAGCAGAACATTGACCGCGATCATTTGGAACACTTCGACCCCGGTCGAGGCGAAGAACAGCACGTAAGGACCGAGCACGATGAACACCAGCATCACTGCCGAAGCCCGCAAATGCATCAGGCAGAAGATGCAGCCGATGATCGTGATCGCCATGTAGAAAGCGACATGCCCCCTCTCGAGGTCGCCACCATAGCCATAGAGCGAAAATGCCCAGGCGGTGAAGCCGACGCCGAGCACGACGGTGAAGCGGAGGGTGCCGCGCAGCCGTGCGATAGCCGCCTCCGCGGTGATCGCCTGCTTGCGCCTCGCGACCCAGCCGACCAGCCTGTAGCCGCAGAGAAGATAGAGGATGCTCGGCGCGCCGATCGTCAACTGCCAGGGCGCCAGGCCTGCATGGGTGATGGAAAGCGCGACCGTGTTGGCCAACAGCATCAGATACATCAACGGAACTTGACGCTGGAATGCCGAGAATTGGGCAAGCGCGAGTTCGGGCCTGTCCGTCGGAATGGCAAAAAACTGTACTAAGATCCGCAACATTCGCTCCCCCGCCAGTCTCTAGCACCTACCACGAGTGGTTTAATGCAGGCTTAATCGGGGCCTCATCCGTAACGGATGTCAAGGTAGAAGCGTCCTGAACGCGCTGGAAAAGAGCAAGAAGCGCGCAAACAACCGCAATTTCCCTGTAATCAGAAGTCGAGTAAGCGCGACCTTAAATGCAGAGGCTGTTCCCAGACGCTCCCTATTCGAGATCACACTGGCGGCGCCGGTGAACTGATCCGCCTCCACCTACCCGTTCATATCGATCGTCACTCACCGTGCAGGTTGAGCTTGTTGATCTTCCTGTGCAGAGTCGCCCTGCTGATGCCGAGCATCTGCGCCGTCAGCGACACATTGCCGTTGTTGCGCGCCAGCGCCCGCCTCAATGCGGCGCGTTCCGCTTCCAGCAGGTCGGCGCTCCTGTCGTCGCGCGTTTCGCTCAGAATGTCGGAGGCCGGTATGCCGCTCTGGATCATCGCGTCGTCGATCTTGAGCGCCAGCCGCGCGGCGCGGGTCGCGCCCAACACCATGTCGTCGCGATCCACCGCCAACAGCGCCGAGCCGGAATGCGACTGGTTGTCGAGCAGCACGATGCGGGCGCGGCTATAGGCGCGGCGGAAGAGATTGACCTCGATACGGCCGGCCGTGTCCCGCGCGGCTTGCGCCAGCACAGGCATGATCATTTCGGAGGCGTCGCGCCGGGCCGTGGAAATGTCGATCGCCGCGACGATCCGGCCTACATGGTCGCGCACCGGCGCAGACGCGCAAGACAGTCCGATATTGGATGAGAGAAAGTGCTGGTCGCGGAAAACCGTCACCATGCGCCCATCGGCGAGCGCAGTGCCGATGCCGTTGGTGCCGACGCTCGCCTCGCTCCACAGAGCGCCGGTCCATAGGCCGAGATCGCGAAATTCCTTGTCTTCGCCGTTGACGCCGCGACGGTCGAGCACGACGCCGTTGCTGTCGGTGATGACGATGCAGCAGCCGGCGCGGCCGACCATGCCGAACAGCCAGTCGAGCTCGCCCGCCGCTTCTTCGACGACATGGCCGGACTGGCCGAGCACTTCCTGAAATTCCGCTTCCGTCAGCCGGTGCGGGTCGCGCTTGTCTTCGGGCGTCAGCCCGTATCGTGTCAGACATCGCCGCCAGGACGCTGCAATCGGCGAACTCGCTCCGGCCGATTTCTCCTGGGTCAGTTGGTAGACTTTATCCGCGTGCTGGTTCGATCCAAGCATGAGCTCCTCCCAAAGCGTCTGCCCGTGTCTACATCCGGCGCTTTTCGCGCTGTCGTCACTCTCCCGGCATTTCCCTCACAGGATTATCATGAAAAGGCCGGCGAACATAAGGAAAATATGACGCATCTTTCCCCGCTCCGCCGGCCTGTCGCAAATCTGCGACGCTTCGTCCGTACCGCTTGGCGAGGCCTTACATCTTCATCGGCTGCCCGTTGATGATGACCTGGCCGTCAGCCCCCATCTTGACGTTCCAGAGGATGGAGCCGTCGGGTTGCTCGCGGCCGAAGCCCTTCATCATCAAGGCCATGAATGCGCCCTGGCCGAATTCGGGCACGGTCGCGGCGTTGTCCTGCAGGAACTTGACCGTCTTGTCGAAATCGCGGGCGACGATATCGACATTGATGTTCGGTTTGTCGCTTTGGGTCATCTCGACTTGCATCGATCCACTGAGCGCGATGTCATAAACGTCGGACTTGGCGGCGACATTGGTGAACTCGAAATTCATCTTGCCGTTCGGCAGCGCGATCTTGCCGAGTTCATCGGATTGTTGCGGCGTCAGCGGCTCGCTCTTGGTGAAGTCGGCGTGGTCGGCGAGATAGGTCACCACCCCTTCGAGATTGAGATCACGCATCGCCATGCCGAAGCTCAGCGATTTCGGCATGGCGGCTTCCGTGCCGGGCGGCAACAGACCGGCAGGGGCGGACGGATCGGTGGCGTTCACCTCGAACTCGAAGCGGCTGTCCGGCTTCAAGCCGTTGAAGGCGATCTTGTAGCCGATGTCGGCGGCCGAGAACGTCATGTTGGATGCATTGACTTTCACATCGCGGAAATGAATGTCCTCGACCAGATTGTCGACGAGCGGCACATTGGCGCGGATCAGCGCCTTGAGCTTGGCGCTCTCTTCCACCGACAGGGTCTTCTTGCCGGTTTTCACGAGATCGAGGACGAAGACGACGAGATCGCGCATCGGAGCGAGCCCGGCTTTGTCCATCTGCACGCGCCCGTCCATCGAGGCTGCGTCGATGCGCACTTGTCCGCCCTGTCCGGGGCCATTGATCGTCTCACTCAATCCGCTGACGCTGAAATTGCCGACGAGATCGCCGCGTCCGTTGACGACGTTTTCGAGCCGCGTGTCCTGCGCGGCCTTTGCGATCGCAATATCCACCATTTCCGGACCGGTCTGGGTGGTGATGGCGATGTTCTCATAGACGGTGTTGCTGGTGCGGAAGAAGGAGACGGCCGGGTCGAACAGGGCGTCGCCGGTCATCTTCTCGATCTTGTAAACGAAGGTGGACGACTTGCCTTCGGTATTGAAGCTGCCCGATACATCCAGCCGATCGTTGAGCTCGGCCTTCCACAACCCGTCATCCTGAGGCGTCAGGTAATAGGAGATCGGCTTCAGACCCTCGATCGTGAAGACCTTGGGATCGACATCCTTGAGAAGCGTGGCGAAGTCCATCCGCAACTCGTAACGCTGCGAGCCGGGCGTGACGGTCAAGAAACCGCTGTCATTGACGCTTTTCGGAAGATAATAGGTGAGGCTGTCGAGCAGTTTCTGGGCTCCGGCCTGGTTGATCTCGGCCGCGCGCGAGGCGGCGGGAGAAAAAGCGAGGGCGATGGCCGTCGCGGCGTATAGCGCTTTACGCATCATGGCAGGCTCCGTATGCGGTCGGATTCGACAATGCGGGGAGATTGCCCCGGCGTTCCCCCCGGGTCAATCGCGGCGGGCGCATCTTTCGGGACATGCGCGCGACTTGCATTGCCGGGGACATTGGGGTATAGGCGCGCATCCGCCGGGACACCCTTGGAGGCACGGCGGAGGCGTATCCACAAAGATATGTCGTTTTGGGTCGGCGTCCGCGCCGCTCGGGACACTCCGCAAACTTGAAAGGAATAGCCATGAGCCACGCAACTTACGAGCTCAAGGCCGAGCTGCGCGAACGGGTTGGTAAGGGGTCCTCCCGCGAACTTCGCCGCAACGGCCGCATCCCTGCCGTCATCTATGGCGACAAGCAGGCCCCCCTGTCCATTTCCCTCCCCGTGAAGGAAGTGACGCTGAAGATTCACGCCGGCGGTTTCATGACCACCGTCGCCACCATCGACGTCGACGGCCAGAAGATCTCGGTCCTGCCGAAGGATTATCAGCTGGATCCGGTCCGCGACTTCACCATGCATGTCGACTTCCTCCGCGTGTCCGGCAGCAGCCAGGTCACCGTCGAGATCCCGGTTCACTTCATCAATGAAGAAAAGTCCCCGGGCATCAAGATCGGCGGCGTGCTGAACGTCGTTCGTCACGAAGTCGAAGTCCATTGCCCGGCTGACGCCATCCCGGAATTCATCACGGCCGACCTCTCCGGCCTGAAGATCGGCGACGGCATCCACATCTCGCACGTCAAGCTGCCGGCTGGCGTGACCCCCGTGATCGCCGACCGCGACTTCACGATCGCCACGATCGTTGCCCCGGCTGGCGGCACGACCGGCGAAGCGGAATAACAACAAGACTATGGCCGTCCGGCGTATGCCGGACGGCGACTTCGAACCCCGCCGGCGCAAGCCGCGCGGGGTTTTTCATGCCGCGCCGTCTGGAATGGTTGACATTGCCAGCCGGTTGCGGCTTGGAAGGCGCAAACGGCAAGCCGAGGCATGAACCGATGAAGATCTTTGCAGGACTGGGCAATCCGGGCCCGAAATATCAAGGCAACCGCCACAATATCGGCTTCATGGCCATCGACGCCATTCACCGCAAGCTGCCTTTCGGCCCCTGGTCGAAGAAGTTCAAGGCTGAAATCTCCGAAGGCGAGATCGACGGCGAGAAGATCCTGCTGATGAAACCGCAGACCTTCATGAACCTTTCCGGCGAGAGTGTCGGCGAAGCCATGCGCTTCTACAAACTCACCCCCGCCGACATCACCGTCTTCCATGACGAGCTCGATTTGCCCGCAGCGAAAGTGCGCGTGAAAACAGGCGGCGGTCACGGCGGCCATAACGGGCTCAAATCCATGGACGCCCATTGCGGCAGGGAGTATCGCCGCGTGCGCCTCGGCATCGGCCATCCCGGCGCCAAGGAACTCGTGCACAACCATGTCCTCGGCGATTTCGCCAAGATCGACCAGACCTGGCTCGATCCGCTGCTCGACGACATCGCGCTTCATGCCGGTCTCCTGCTCAAGGGCGATGGAAGCCAGTTCATGAACAAGCTGTCGGGCGGCGACGCCAAGGTTGAACCCACAAAGCCGAAACCCGCCGGCCAGTCGCATATTCGCCAGGCCCGCCCCCAGGGCCCGAAGGCTGTGGCCACCGGGCCGATGGCCGAAATGCTGAAGAAGTTATTAGGCGATAAATCTGACTAAAATCATCGCCCGAAGCAGGCTGCATGTATATCTTGACAAGCGCAATCTGCGCTTAATCTAAAATACGCACCTCGCTAAAATAGAACTCCCTAAATAAATTGCCTTAATTGCATATCAACAAAGGATCGCAATCGGAAATTGGCGAAGATAATGGCGCCGGCAATGTCAGCGGTCACTTTTATTAAATCTCACTGTTTTCATTAATACAGCAGAAACCTCCAGAAGCGACTTTGCCGAACAACAGCAATTTTGCGCTCAGCCGACGCCAACCGAACAAATTGCGGTTCGGTCGACAAGTCGGGCGCAGTATTGCTTCGGGTTTATCTGCCGCCTGCGCGGCGAGGGGGAAGACGATGACAATTTCAATTCGCAATATCCTGATGGGGACCTTCGTCCTGATTGGGCTCATCGCCAGCGGGCTGATGGGCAAATCCATGCTGACCGCTCATTCCGATTACGTCACTCAGTCTCATGTCAATGAACTGGCGACGCTCGACGAGGGCTTGTTCCGCACGCTTCTCAATTTCCGCAATGAACGCGGCGACAGCGTCGCGGCGCTGAAACTGGATCAGAACGAAAACGCAGCCACTGTCGCCTCTCTCGCCAAAAACCGCAGCGCGGTCGATGAGGCCGTGGCAAAGGTGAAGGCGTCGGCGGATATGGTCGACGACGGAGACATCAACGGGAAATTGTCGCAGCTCTTCTCGGTCTTGGACCGCTTCCTCGCCGTTCGCGCCGAAGTCGACGCCGCAATCGCCAAACCGCTGGCGAACCGCGACGCGGCGCTCCAGCAATCTGTCATGGATGTCGGCCAGCAATTCCTGAGAGCGCTGGAAGACGCCTCGGATGCCGTCGAGGTCGATATCCGCGCCCACGACCCCAACCAGACCGCGCTTATCCAGATCCGCGCTTTGGCCTGGTCCGCCCGCGCCATCGGCGGGGCCGCATTCCTGACCGTCAACACCGCCATGGCTGGCGACGGAAAGTTGACGCCGGAACAGAGCCGACAGATCGACGCCGACCTCGCCACCATGGCTTTCGCCTGGAAAGCCACAGAGACGCTCGTTAATCACGACGCCACGCCCGACGCAATCAAGGCCGCCGCCGCAGAGGCGAACAACGGCTACTTCGGCGCCGAATTCGGAGCCGTTCGCGATCAGACCATTCAGGCGCTTAAGGATGGAACCCCGACGCCGCTCAAGCTCGACGACTGGCGCCCGCTGGTGACGGGAAAGCTGAAGAACATCGCCAATGTCGCCTCGGAAGCCGTTGCGACGCTGACGACATCGTCGGCGGAACTCCGCGCCGCCGCGCTGACGACCACGATCCTCTGCGCCTTGGCCTTCATCGTCATCCTCGCCATCTGTGCAGTCACCATTTCGGTCATCCTGTTCCGCGTCACCGGCCCGATCGCCGCCCTCACCCGCTGCATGACGGCGCTCGCCGGTGGCGACAAGTCGATCACCGTGCCGGGCGTCCGTCGCCGCGATGAAGTCGGCGAAATGGCACGCGCCGTGGAAGTGTTCCGCGAAGCCGCCATCCGCAATGATAATCTCGAACGCCAGGCGGAAGAAAACCGCAAACGTTCGGAACAGGAACGCGAAGAACTCCAGCGCCGCGCCGAACAGGAAGCCGACGAGCGTCTCAACCAGGCGACCGGCGCGCTCGCCTCCGGTCTGCGCAGCCTGGCCGCCGGCGATCTGCTCTGCCAGATCAACGAGCCCTTCGCCCAGCAGTTCGAACCGCTGCGCCGCGACTTCAACGCCTCTGTGCAGCAGCTGCGCGACGCGCTAACCGGCGTCGGCCAGGCCGCCCGCATGGTCCGCGACGGCAGTTCGGAAATCTCGCAGGCGTCTGACAATCTCTCCAAGCGCACCGAACAGCAGGCCGCTTCGCTCGAAGAGACCGCCGCCGCCCTGGAAGAAGTCACCGCCAATGTGCAATCGACCTCCAAGCGCGCTTCCGAAGCCCGTGACCTCGTGCGCGGCGCCCGCAGCCGCGCCGAAACCTCGAGCGCCGTGGTGTCCAACGCCGTCACCGCCATGGGCAAGATCGAACATTCGTCCAAGCAGATCAGCCAGATCATCGGCGTGATCGACGAGATCGCCTTCCAGACAAATCTTCTGGCGCTGAACGCCGGCGTCGAAGCCGCCCGCGCCGGCGAAGCCGGCAAGGGTTTCGCCGTCGTCGCCCAGGAAGTGCGTGAACTGGCGCAACGTTCGGCCAACGCCGCCAAGGAGATCAAGGCGCTGATCGGCAATTCCGAAACCGCCGTCGCCGAAGGCGTGCGCCTCGTCAGGGACACCGGCGAAGGTCTGTCGGCCATCGCCGAAGTGGTGCAGGCGATCAACGCCCATATGGACGCGATCGCCGTCGCCGCCCAGGAACAGGCCTCCGGCCTCGGCGAAATCAACACCGCCGTCAACCATATGGACCAGGCCACGCAGCAGAACGCCGCCATGGTCGAGGAAATGAACGCCGCCGGCGCCGGCCTCGCCCAGGAAAGCGCCCGCCTCGGCGACCTGATGAGCACCTTCAAGTTCGGCGGCCAGGCTGGCGCGTCGCAGGCTCAGACCCGTCCGCGCGCCGTCGCCCCCGCCTCGCGCGCCGCATCCGCCCCGGCGCCCGTCTCGCGCGGCAACGCTGCGCTGAACATGCTCCAGCAGACCTGGTCGGAATTCTGATCAGCGAGCCGAAACGACAATCGACGGCCCCGGCGCAAAACCGGGGCCGTTGCGCGTTCTGAGTGTGGCGAATTCACCACAGGCCTCGGAGAGCAACGGCTCACCCGATATTCTGCTCTTGCATTGAACGCGCCAATGGTTGATGTGCAACCATCGACAACACCAGAAAAGGGAGCGGACCCATGGCTGAACATATGTCTATTCGCCCCAGCGGGCGCGCCGTCTAATCAGCCGTCAACGGCGATAGGACGATCATGACCGGCTTTGCGCCGGCTCAATGACCCATTTTCTGGAAATTTCACATGGGCAAACTTCCGGGGGACGCTTCGTCCCCAGACACATCGCGTGCTGCGATGGTCAACCATATTTTCACCGCAGCCGCCTGGATGGAAGGCGCGGCTCTTGATCAACTCGAAACCGTTTCCCGTCTCGGCGGCATTCAGGACGTGTTTGGCTATCCGGATCTCCATCCCGGCAAATATGGCCCGGTCGGCATGACGGCCAGGGGAGATCGTCTTCATCCGCAACTGATAGGAGCGGATATTGGATGTGGCATGTCGTTCTTCGCCTTGGACTTGCCCACTCGTAAACTACGCATCGATAAAGCCGCGCTGCAGTTTCGCCGGCTCGAAGAGATGGAGTGCGGCGACCCACAGGAAAGACTGGTGGATGCGGGTCTTCCATCCGATCTTTTCCATCATGATCTCGGCACGATCGGCGGCGGCAATCACTTTTGTGAACTGCAGGCCGTCGATGAGATCATCGACCCTGGAACTGCGTTGATCGACAGCCAGTCGCTCTATCTGCTCGTTCATTCCGGGTCGCGCGCGCTCGGCGCGTCGATCTTTCAGCGCCATCTCACGAAGCATGGCCTGCAGGTCGATGGCCTGGATCCCGACGATGCTGCGGGTCGCGAGTGGCTGATCGAGCATGACGCAGCGGTCGCCTGGGCCAGCCTCAACCGACGAATGATCGCTGAGCGGGCCGCAGCCGCGCTCAAGACAGAAGCGCGATTGATTGCCGACATCCCGCACAATCTGGTTCGGAGACTGGGTGGGGATGTCGTGCACTACAAGGGCGCAGCGGCAGTGTCTGCCAACATCATTGCGCCGGTCGCTGGCTCTCGCGCCAGCCTCAGCTACATTGTCAGGGCGACGCCGGCTGCCGGGCGGGTTAACTGGGGAATTTCGCACGGAGCTGGACGAAAATACGACCGACGCGCCATGCATGGCCGCGAAGGCGCGAACCGCTCGGAGCGGGATGCCCTCAAAACCAATCCCTGGCGCGGACAAACCATCTGCGATGATCGCAATCTTCTGATCGAGGAGGCCGCAACCGCTTACAAGGACGCCGGCAAAGTCGTCAAAGATCTTCAGTCCTTCGGACTGATCGAACCCTTGGCCGCCATGAAGCCCCTGATAACTTATAAGAGGGTGGACCATGACGCGGATCGAGAACAACGGGGCCACCGTATCGATCGGCCGCGGCTGAGGAGGACGGGTCATGACTGAGACTCATCTGTTCGCAACCTCCGGCAATGGCCCGGTCGAGTGCCGGATCGCGCTTGCGCGCCTCCTCCAAATCCTTGCGCGGGACGCTGCGGCGCGCGGTCTGGTCTTTGAGGCCACATCACCCGGCGCGTTGGACGCCCATGGCCCCAGATCCGCTGTCGTGACCTTGAGCGGCACAGGCGCTGAAAAGATGGCCAGCGAATATCAGGGCACGATAAAGTTCGTATTCAAGAGTCCTGTCAGGCCCGGTCATGGCCGACAAAACTGGTTCGTCGGGGTGCAGCCGCTCGATATGGCCGCAATCGAAGCTGATCAGGCGACGATCGATATCGCCGACCTTCGGTT
The DNA here is from genome assembly GCF_005222915.1 of Rhizobium sp. FKL33. Classification (GTDB taxonomy): domain Bacteria; phylum Pseudomonadota; class Alphaproteobacteria; order Rhizobiales; family Rhizobiaceae; genus Rhizobium_E. The sequence goes on along the minus strand of NZ_STFX01000019.1, from coordinate 81,194 downwards.
CGAAACCCTGAAAGCCGGTGGTCCAGGCGGCCAACACCAGAACACAACGGACAGCGCCGTTCGCGCGACCCATATTCCGTCGGGCGTCACCGTCGTCTGCCGGGAGGAGCGATCGCAACATCGCAACAAGGCGCTGGCCATCCGCCGCCTGCAGGGCATTCTGGACATGCTGGCGGAAAGGCGGATCGAACGTTCAAAGGAAGAGTTGTTTCGGGCCAACAAGACCCTTGAAAGAGGCAATGCCGTCAAGACGTTCAAGACATAGCTGAACGTGGAGGAGACCGCCCGGCGCGCATCTCCGGGCGGGCTTCTTCATTCCGTCATCGATCTGTGGCAGGAGGAGCGAAAGGGAGTGTGCCATGGACTTCAGCACCCGCCGCGCCGGCATCCAGGACCTCGAGGGCCTTCTGGCGCTCTACCGCGCGCTCAATCCGGACGATCCCGAGCTGTCGGCGGAGATCGCCGAGGCGCGGCTGAACGCTTTGCTGGCGATGCCCGGCGGCGTGTTCGTCGGCGATCTCGCTGGTCTCCTCGTCTCGACGGCGACGCTGTTTATCCTGCCCAATCTCACCCGCGGCGGTCGTCCCTATGGATTGATCGAGAATGTCGTCAGCCTGTCGTCCCATCGCGGCAAAGGCTTTGGCAAGGCCGTGGTGGCGGCGGCGATCGAGGCCGGGCGAAGAGCCGATTGCTACAAGGTGATGCTGATGACCGGGCGACCCGATCCCGCCGTCTACGCCTTCTATCAGGCTTGCGGAATGACGGCTTCCAAACAGGGCTTCCAGGTAAGGTTTTAGGCGCCGCTTACCAGAGCGTCAGCGTCTCCAGCCTGTGGAGGAAAAGATCCCAGATCCAGCCTTCCGCCCATTCGATGCACTGAGCGATCGCCGGCGCCATGCCCGGCGTGATCAGCATCGCCGCCCAGCCGCCGATCAGCGTGACCGCGACCGAATTCTTGAGATTGCGCAGACTATCGAGCCTGTAGTAGCCGGCGTCGTCATATTCCGTGCCGAAGATCTTGTCGCCGAGCGAATAGCCGTCGCTGAGGATCATATCCATGCGCTCATTGTCGCTCAGACGGTCGGGAAAAACATTGAAGATCGCGCGCGCGGCATGGGCCACAGCGCCGATCAGGCAGAAGCCGAGACCAGCAATCACATAATGATAGACGCCGGCCTGTAACATGTCGCCTCCGTAACCGTTGTCGAAGAATAACAGCTGCGCTTCAACCGTCTCCTAAAGGAAAAAGTTAACGATCGATTTCCGGGTGAACGGCGGGCTTTTGATATGGCGGAGGCGCGAGCTTGCGTGTATCCCGAAGCAACGCAGCGCATGGAGGGCTAGATGACGGTGAAGGTGGATCTCGACAAGCTTGCAGGCGAACTGGCGACAGTCCGCGATTTCTGGCGTTACGCCATCAGTCGTTTCCGCGCCGAAAACCTCACATTCGGCCACGGCACCTCGACCGCTGTCGACGACGCCGCCTTCCTGGTGCTCGACAGTCTCGACCTGCCGATCGACGCGCTCGATCCATTCCTCGACGCACGTCTGACCTCCGCGGAGCGTCGCCTGCTCGCCGAGCGCATCGAGGCGCGCGTCTCGACCCGCAAACCCTCGGCCTATCTAACCGGCCGCTCCTATATCCAGGGCATCCGCTTCTTCGTCGATGAGCGGGTGATCGTGCCGCGCTCCTTCATTGGTGAAATCCTGTTCACCGAATATTCGGGCGAGGAAGATTCGCTCTATCTGCCCGATCCCTATGGCGTCGAGAGCGTGGTCGACATCTGCACCGGCTCCGGCTGCCTCGCCATCCTCGCCGGCAAGCTGTTCCCCAACGCCGAGATCGACGCGGTCGATCTCTCCAAGGATGCGCTCGAAGTCGCCAGGCTCAATGTCGCCGAGCATGAGCTCGAAAGCCGGCTGACGCTGCATCAGGGCGACCTCTTTGCGCCGTTCAAGAACAAGCGCTTCGACCTGATCATCACCAATCCGCCCTATGTCGATCACGAGGAAATGTCGGTGCTGCCGGAAGAATATCGCACCGAGCCGGCCATGGCGCTCGACGGCGGACCCGACGGGCTCGATCTCGTCCGCCGCATTCTCACAGATGCGCCGAAGCACCTCAATCCCGGCGGCGGCATGATCTGCGAAATCGGCACCGGTCGCGAGCTTCTCGAAGAGGAATTCCCGGATCTCGACTTCTTCTGGCTGGATACGGCCGAGTCCGAAGGCGAGGTCTTCTGGATCACCGCCGAGGCGCTGGGCGTGGAAAATCCGAAGAAGAAAAAGAAGTAGGCCGGACTATTCCTCCGGCTCCGCCGTGAACATCAGCGGAAAGCCGGCCTGTTGGGACCAGTCCATCGCTTCCTTGACCTTGGTTTCGGCGACGTCGCGGGTATAGACCGCGACCACCGATTTGCCGAGCTTGTGGGCGGTCATCATGATGCGGTAACCGGCGCTTTCGCCGGTCTTGAACACGGCCTTCAAGACCGCGATGACAAATTCGCGCGGCGTATAATCGTCGTTGAACAGCATCACCTTGTAGAGCCGGGGTTTTTCCACCTTCGGCTTGACCACGGTCTTGGGGGTGACGATCGTGTTGTTGTCGCTCACCGGCGGCCTCCGATGACTGGTCCTCGGGATCTGTACGAATTGTGTATCCGCCCGGACGCGTCTTCAGGCCCAGAATGCGGCGACGCCTGGGAACATGGGGCCCCCAGGCGTTTTTTTCAAGGACTAAAGCTCTGATCAGGTTCAGAATTTGCCGTTTGCATTCTTCCACTGGTCTTTCGGCGGGATCGGCGCCACCACATCCCAGTGCTCGGCCACCTTGCCGCCCTCGACGCGGAACATGTCATAAAAGGCGATCGGCTTGCCGCTGATCGAGCCTTCGCTCATCACCAGCACGAAATCGCCCTTGCCGAGCACCTTGCGAATGGCGTCGTACCGGATCACCACGCCAGCCTCGGCAGCGCCCTTGAAGCCCGCGACCACAGCCTTGACGCCATCGCCGAACATCGGATTGTGCTGGGTGTATTTCTCGCCATCGACATAGGCGGCGAAGGCGTCGAGCTTGCCGCCGACCAGAACGTCACTGACGAAAGCCTTGACCAGCGCCTTGTTGGCTTCGGTCTTGTCGAGATCGCGAGCCTCGGTCGGCCCGTCGATCATGGTGTGACCGCTAGGATTGGGCGCGGCCATCGGCTGCAGATTGTCCCAATGCTCGACGATCTTGCCGTCTTCGAAGCGGAAGACGTCGAAGACAACCAGCTTGGCGCCGCCCATCTCCGCCACGCCATGGCTGAAGACATAGTCGCCGTCCTGAAACACGCGGACCGTCTCACCCTTAACCGCGCCCTTGGGCATGGCGGCGATGAACGCCTTGAGACCGGCCAGGCCGTCGGCGGCGTCGAGATTGTGCTGGATATATTTGTCCGGGTTGATCACGTTCAGACGGCTGAGGTCCCCGGTCTCGAAGACCTTGAGGAGTTCGACCACGGCCTTTTCAGGCTCGGTGCGAACAGGCTCGCTGGCGAATGACGGCGCGGCGATGAAGCCTGCGACGCTGGCGGCGAAACCGAAGAATGCGCCGAGGGCAGCGCGACGGGTGGCGAACAGGGACATGGTCACTCCTTCTGAAATGTCTTATTGTTACTATTTTTGTTACATTTATTTGTAAACCACATCGCGCCTCAGACGTCTTCACGATGTCGTTATCGTCAGGACAGAGCGAGGATATCGCCTGCAAGCGCCGCGATCGTCTTCTGCGACAGCTGGATCCGCAACGCATTGACGGCCTCGCTGATTTCCCCGCGCAGCGTCTGCTGAATGTTGCGGCCGACGGGACAATCAGGGTTGGGGCCGGGATGGACGCCGAGAAGATCGCCGTCTTCATCGACTGCGTCATAGACGTCGCGCAGGGTGATGGTTGACCCCGGCCGCGCCAGAAGCGCGCCGCCGCCCGCGCCCAGCTGGGATTGAGTCAATCCCGCCCGCGACAACTGGGTCAGGATGCGCCGGATGAGCGCAGGATGGGTGTTGACGCTTTGGGCGATGACATCGGAGGACACGGGCTTCCCATCCTGACAATGCAGGATCACCAGAATATGGGTTGCGACGGAAAAACGTGTGTTCATCACCGGCCTCTCCAGCCGAGATGTATCCACCCATCGGCGCTTTGGCAATAAAATGGACGCGAAAGTCCTGATCGTCTTGACCTTGCCCTCCCCTTTCCGCATAGGCAGGGGCAACAGAGATCACCAGACGGACGAGTTTCATGGGCTTCAAATGCGGTATCGTCGGATTGCCGAATGTCGGCAAATCCACTCTCTTCAACGCGCTGACCAAGACGGCTGCGGCGCAGGCCGCCAACTACCCGTTCTGCACCATCGAGCCGAACACCGGCGAAGTGGCCGTTCCCGATCCGCGCATGCAGAAACTGGCCTCGATCGCCGGCTCCAAGGAAATCATCCCGACCCGCATCTCCTTCGTGGACATCGCCGGCCTCGTGCGCGGCGCGTCCAAGGGTGAAGGCCTGGGCAACAAGTTCCTCGCCAATATCCGCGAAGTCGACGCCATCGTGCATGTGCTGCGCTGCTTCGAAGACACCGACATCACCCATGTCGAAGGCCGCATCGATCCGGTTGGCGACGCCGACACGATCGAGACAGAGCTGATGCTCGCCGATCTCGAAAGCCTGGAGCGCCGCGTCGAGCAGACCCGCAAGCGCGCCACCGGCAAGGACAAGGAGTCCATGGCGCAGCTTCCTGTGATGGAAGCGGTCATCAAGCTCCTGCATGACGGAAAGCCGGCGCGCCTGCTGCTCAAGACGCTCGCCGCCGACGAGATCCTGGTGCTGAAGGGCCTGAACCTCCTCACCTCGCATCCGGTGCTCTATGTCTGCAACGTCGCCGAAGCCGATGCGGCGACCGGCAACAAATACACCGAAGCCGTGGCCGCCATGGCCAAGGAGCAGGGCGCGGAATGCGTGGTGATCTCCGCCGCGATCGAATCCGAAGTCGCCCAGCTTCCCGATGACGAAGCCAAGGAATTCCTCTCGGCGCTCGGGCTCGAGGAAGCCGGCCTCGACCGGCTGATCCGCGCCGGTTATCACCTGCTCGATCTCATCACCTATTTCACCGTCGGCCCCAAGGAAACCCGCGCCTGGACGATCGTGCGCGGCACCAAGGCCCCGCAGGCCGCCGGCGTCATCCACACCGATTTCGAACGCGGCTTCATCCGCGCCAACACCATCGCTTACGAGGATTTCGTGACCCTCGGCGGCGAAGTGCCTGCCAAGGAAGCCGGCAAGGCGCGCGACGAAGGCAAGGAATATGTAGTCGCCGACGGCGACGTCATCCATTTCCGCTTCAACACCTGAGACGGCGCCAGGTTAAACCCAGACTGGACGGCTCCGCCTGGCGCGGAGCCGTTTTCGTTTCAGGGACTGAGCGGCAGCCGATCGCGGAGAGCCTGAGGCAGTATCCCCAGCAAGCGCTTCCTCAGCGCCTTCCAGCCGATCCCCAGGCTCAGCACCACCGCGCCGACCGCCGAGAGAATGACGAACAGCAGCGTATCGGAAGAGGAGAACAACCCGCTGACGCCGCCCTCGTCGAGAAGGATTTTGAAGGCGTAGCCGAAGGACAGCAATCCCGAGGTCACGAAGGCGCGGCGGTCGAGCAGGATGCCGGTCAGCATCAACGCGGCCACTGCCGCCACGATCGCCGCGGCCTGCCCGACGGTCGTGCCGTCGGCGAACCAGGACGCGTTGGGATCGCGCAGGTAGACAAGGCTGATGACTGTGTAGAGCAGCGCCGGCGCCGCTGCGAGATGCAGCCAGAAAGCCACGTCTGAGCGCCGGGTGACGCGGGCGCGGTCCGAAAGATCAAAATGCAGCGCTGTCGCGAAGGAGGCGAGCGCGAAGAGGCCGATCAGCGCCGAGATCAACCAGGGCTGGTTGACAAACAGCAGATCATTGTCCGTCCACTGCATGAGAGCCGCGCCGATAAAGAACACGTTCGCTGCAAAGCCCGAAATGGCGGCAAGCGCCAGCGCGATCGGCGCGCGATAGCGCCAGTAATAAATCGACAACATCACGAAGGGGGCGAACGACATCGCAACCCATTCCCAATCACCCAATTTGCCTTCGAGCAGGCTGGCGACCGCAAAGCTGGAGGCGCCCGCAAAGGCCAAAGTGAGCGCCACCGCCGGCAGCGCCAGCCGCTGGCGCAACACGAGAATTTCCGACAGCGCGATCACCGCTGGGATCACAGCCAGCACCGACCACAAGCCGCCCAATCCAATCAACCCGATCACCAGACCGATGGTGATCAGCACATCGTGAAAGCCGCGAATGAAGCGCGGCGCTTCGGACTCTTCCAACCCGACGCTCGGCTCCGCGGCGATCGGCGTGTTCAGGCTGCCCGCCTCGCCTTCCGCCAGAAGCGGCTGCGGCGGCTGACCGAGCGCTGCCCCGCGCGATACGAGAAACTCGATCAACGGCGCCGTTTTGCCGGGCGCGACGAGACCGGCGGCGGCAGCTTCTTCCAAGAGGGGCGTCAGTCCCCGGCGACGTTTTTCCCAATCCGATAAGTCATATTTCACTTGCATCATCTCCGCGCGGCACTATTCCAAAGAAACGTTTCAGGAGGCAAAAGCAAGGATCATGAGCGAAATCGCTTACTGGTGGGAGGACATGACGCCGGGTCGGCGCTTCGATCTCGGTTCGAAAACGATGACCGCCGACGAGATCGTCGAGTTCGCGCAGGAGTTTGATCCGCAACCGTTTCACCTCTCCGTGGAAGCCGGCGAGGCCAGCATTCTCGGCGGTCTCTCGGCCTCCGGCTGGCATAGCTGCGCCATGTTCATGCGCCTCTACTACGACAATCTCCTGCATTTTTCCTCGAGCGAAGGCTCGCCCGGCATCGACTTCGTCGAATGGCGCAAGCCTGTTTTGGCGGGCGACACGCTGACGGGCGTCGCCGAGGTGCTCGAAACGCGGCCGCTGAAATCCCGCCCCGGCATTGGTCTGGTCAAGCTGCGCCATGAGGTCAGAAACCAGCGCGGCGAACTGGTGATGGCGATGGAGAACCCCGGCCTGTTCCGGATGCGCGCGGGAGCCGCCGCATGAGAGTCCACGATCTGATGCCCCTCAACGAGCCTGTCGCGATCGGCTCCTATCATTTCGACGCCGAGAGCATCATCGCTTTCGCCTCGAAATACGATCCGCATTTCTTTCATCTCGATGCGGAAAAGGCGAAAGCCTCGCTGTTCGGCGGCCTCTGCGCCTCCGGCTGGCACGTCGCCGCCGTAGCGATGAAGCTGAACGTCGCTCATCATCAGAAGGAAGCGGTCCGCCTGCGGGCTGAGGGACTGGAGCCGCCGAAGCTCGGTCCCTCCCCCGGCATCCGCGATCTCAAATGGCTGAAGCCGGTCTTCGCCGGCGACACCATTTCCTTCTCGCTGACCTTCCTCGGCGACGGGCCGGGTTATCGGCCGGACTACGAAATCTGCGAGATCCGCTTCGAAGGCGTCAACCAGAACGGCGAGGCGGTGATGCGCTTCGACAGCCGGGTGGTGGAGTTTGTGTAATGCCTTGAATTCCTCGGCGCTCGGTGCGACATTTCAAACGAGCGGAGAAGTCAGGTCATGGCAAGGAAAGCGATCACCGTAAAGCCGGACGCAGATGGGCGCATCAACCTTGGCGCCCTTGCCGCAGGCGTGAGCAGCTATACGGTCAGCAAGCGCGCGGACGGAAGCCTGCTCCTGCAGCCGGATTCTGACATACCCTCGGATGAGGCATGGTTGCGGAAAAATCCGACCGCCATTGCTCAGGTCGAACGAGGGCTCGCGGACGCAAAGGCAGGAAGATTGACAAAGGCCCCCGACTTCTCCTCATTCCTGGAAGAGGTCGATGAGTAATGGCTTTACCCTCTTTCTCACCGATGAAGCCCTCCGGGCGATTGAAGCGCTGAAAACCGATCCTGCACTCAACAAGCGTTGGAAGGCGGTTGGCAAAGCGCTGGCCTATCTGCAATCAAACCCCAGACATCCCGGCCTGAACACACACAAATTCACTTCGCTGTCAGGGCCCAACGGCGAGGATGTGTTCGAGGCTTATGCCGAAAACAATACGCCGGGGGCCTATCGGATCTTCTGGTTCTACGGCCCCAGCAAATCGCAAATTACTGTGATCGCGATTACGCCGCATCCATAGTAAAGCGACCGCTACCCCTTCACCGCATCGCCCAGAGCGCGCCGCGCTCGAAGATGGTCCGCATCTCCGGCACGTCGAATTCGCTCGCCTGATGGCCGAGCGAGGAATAGAAGACGCGTCCCTGGCCGAAGCGCTTCTTCCACACCACCGGCATCTCAACGCCGTCGATGAAATCGAGATACTCGCCCGAAAACCGCGTCGTCGCCAGCACCTCGTTGGAGGGGTCGACATGCATGTAATACTGCTCGGATCGATAGGGGAAATCCGAGATCCCGGCCATAATCGGATCATCCGGCTTGGTCACGGTGACGCGGTAGTCGATGATATTGCCGGGATGGGCGACCCATTGGCCGCCGACCATGAACTGATACTCGACCTCGTTGCGGAAACTGTCACCCATCGTGCCGTGGAAGCCCGCGAGTCCGACGCCGCCCTTGACGGCGCGCAGAAGCACCGCGACTTCCTCCTTCTCGATCGTCGACATGGTCACCATCGGCACGATCAGGTCGAAGCCCGTGAGATCATGTTCGAGAAGCGTCTTCGTGCCCTCGCCTATGGTGACGTCGACACGATGAGCGCGAAGCAGCGTGGCGACGCGCTCGGCGCTTTCGCGCGGCGTATGTCCGTCCCAGCCGCCCCAGAAGATCAGTGCCGTCTTGCTCATTGATGCGCTCCTCCCAAAGCGGCGTCCTGCTGGCGTTCAGTGGCCGTCGAAGCTGATTAGCGTGCGCACGGTCACGCCGAGATCTTCGAGCTTCTTGCGGCCGCCGAGTTCCGGCAGGTCGATCACGAAGCAGGCCGCGACGATTTCCGCGCCCATCTGCCGCAACAACTTGACGGCGCCCTCGGCGGTTCCGCCGGTGGCGATGAGATCGTCGATCAGGATCACCTTTTCGCCCGGCTGCAGGGCGTCGCGATGCATCTCCATCTCGTCCACGCCATATTCCAGGCTGTAGGCGATGCGCACTGTGTCATGCGGCAGCTTGCCCTTCTTGCGGATCGGGATGAAGCCGGCGGACAGCTGATGGGCGATCGCGCCGCCGAGAATGAAGCCGCGCGCCTCGATGCCCGCGATCTTGTCGATCTTCGTCCCGGCATAGGGATGCACGAGCTCATCGATGGCCCGCCGAAAAGCCCGCGGATTGCCGAGCAGCGTGGTGATGTCGCGGAACATGATGCCGGGCTTGGGATAGTCCGGAATGTTGCGGATGGCGGAAACGAGATCGTCCTGGAGGCTTGTCATAGTGAAGGTCTATCCGTTGCGAGCAAAGAGCTGAAGCGGAGGGACCATATCAACGACAGCCACCGACGCCAGCAAAAAAGGCGGCCCGGGAGCCGCCTTCCTCATGTTTTCGTATCCCGTCGATCAATGCTTGTTGGCGTAGACCGACTTCTTGGTCAGATAGACCAGGCCCAACAGCGCGGCGAGGAACACCATCACCATGAAGCCGGTGCGCTTGCGCTCTTCCAGCTTGGGCTCGGCGGCCCACATCAGGAAAGCGGAGACGTCGCGGGCATACTGGTCCAGCGTCTGCGGCGAGCCGTCGTCATAGGTCACCTGATCGTCGGAGATAGGCTGCGCCATCTTGAGCGCGATGCCGGACACGAAGTGCGGATTGAAATGCGTTCCTTCCGCGACTTCCACGCCGGCGGGCGCTTCCTGATAGCCGGTCAGCAATGCGTGAATGTAGTCCGCGCCGCCTTCCTGATAGCCGCCCACGAGGGGGATCATGTCCAGAATGAACTGCGGGAAGCCGCGCTCCACGCCGCGCGCCTTGGCGATCAGCGAGAAATCAGGCGGCGCCGCGCCGCCATTGGCGGCCGCAGCAGCTTCCGTGTTCGGGAAGGGCGACGGGAAATAATCCGACGGCACAGCCTTGCGGGTGTACATTTCGCCATCCGCATTCGGGCCGTCCTGCACTTCATATTCGGCGGCGAAAGCCTTCACCTGCGCCTCGGTGTAGCCGAGATCTTCCAGATTGCGGAAGGCCACCCGATGCATCGAATGGCAAGCCGAACAGACTTCCTTGTAGACCTTGAGGCCGCGCTGCAGCTGGGCCTTGTCATACTTGCCGAAAATGCCGGCGAAGGTCCAGTTTTCCTGCTCGGGCTTCAGCACCGGAAAGTGACCGCCGGCGATGGCGTGTTCCACCTGCGCCTTGAGGTCGTGCTCTTCAGCCGCCGAGGCGACGCCGAAGGCGGCGCCCGCGATGACGGCGGCGGCAAGAAGGGACTTAAACACAGTCTTCATGGTTCTCATCCTCTCCCTCAGGCCTTGGCGGTCTTTTCGAGCACGGCTTCCGTGATCGAATTCGGTATGCGACGCGGCGTCTCGAACAGGCCGAGAAGCGGCATGATCACGAGGAAGAAACCGAAGTAGTAGGCGGTGCCGATCTGCGACAGGATCACGTACACGCCTTCCGCAGGACGCGAGCCCAGCCAGCCGAGGACGATCGCATTGGCCACGAAGATCCAGAAGAAGGTCTTGTACCAGGGGCGATAGACCGCCGAGCGAACCTTGGACGTGTCGAGCCAGGGCAGGAAGAACAGCACGATGATCGCGCCGAACATCACCAGCACGCCGCCGAGCTTGGAGTCGATCGGGCCGACATTGAAGGTGATGGCGCGCAGCATGGCGTAGAACGGCAGGTAATACCATTCAGGCACGATATGCGCAGGCGTCTTCAGCGGGTTGGCCTCGATATAGTTGTCCGGATGGCCGAGGAAGTTCGGCATGTAGAAGACGAAATAGGCGTAGATGAGAAGGAAGAGCACCGTATAGAAGGCGTCCTTCATGGTTGCATAGGGCGTGAACGGCACGGTGTCGGTCTTGGACTTCACCTCGACGCCGGTCGGGTTGGTTTGGCCGGTCACATGCAGGGCCCAGACATGCAGGATCACGACGCCGGCAATCATGAAGGGCAGCAGGTAATGCAGCGCAAAGAAGCGGTTGAGCGTCGGGTTGTCGACCGCGAAACCGCCGAGCAGGAACTGCTGGATCCACTCGCCCACCAAGGGGAAGGCCGAGAAGAAGCCGGTGATGACGGTCGCGCCCCAGAAGGACATCTGACCCCAGGGCAGCACGTAACCCATAAAGCCGGTCGCCATCATCAGCAGATAGATGACAACGCCGAGGATCCAGAGGATTTCGCGCGGCGCCTTGTAGGAGCCGTAATAAAGGCCGCGGGCGATATGCAGATAGACCGCGATGAAGAAGAACGACGCGCCGTTTGCGTGCATATAGCGCAGCAACCAGCCGTGATTGACGTCGCGCATGATTTTTTCGACGGAGGAGAAAGCCACCGTCGTTTCAGCTGCGTAATGCATGGCGAGCACGACGCCCGTCAGGATCTGGACGATCAGCATGACCGCGAGCATCGCCCCGAACGTATAAGCGAAGTTCAGATTGCGTGGCACCGGATAGGCAATGAAGGAATCATACATCAGGCGCGGCAATGGCAGCCGCGAATCGATGAATTTGGTAAGAGCCGTGCGCGGCTCGTAGGTCGAGTGATGTTCAGCGCTCATGATCCGCAGCCCCCCTTAGCCGATCTTGATCACAGTGTCGGAAACGAAGGAATAGGTCGGGATCGCAAGGTTCTGCGGCGCCGGGCCTTTTCTGATGCGGCCCGCAGTATCGTAATGCGAGCCATGGCAGGGACAGAACCATCCGCCGAAATCGCCGGATTGTCCGAGCGGGACGCAGCCTAGATGGGTACAGGAGCCAATCATCACAATCCAGTTTTCCTTGCCTTTGCCGGCCGAACGATCGACGTCCGTCGCCTGCGCGTCGGGCGGCAGATTGCCGTTGCGCGCGACCGGATCCTTGAGATCCGCCAGAGCGACCTTGTTGGCGGCTTCGACTTCTTCCGGCGTGCGGTTGCGGATGAAGATCGGCTTGCCGCGCCACTTCGCCGTCAGCGACATGCCGGGCTCGAGCGCGCCGACATCCACTTCGATGGAGGCGAGAGCCAAAGTAGACGCATCAGGGCGCATCTGATCGATGAAAGGCCAGGCGACAGCTGCGGCGCCGACCGCGCCCGCCATGCCTGTCGTGAGGTAAAGAAAATCGCGACGGGTCGGCCCGCCTGCATCCCCGCTTGTCGTCTCGTGTCCGCTCACGGTTTTCCCATCCTTTGCGCAGAGTCGATTTAAACCAGATTAGATGAAAGTTCTCCGACAGCCGCGATACGGCCTTAGATTCCCCAACTTTCAAATTGCGTTCTATGCTTGATTGCAGATTAAGTCTAGGGTTGGCAATGGGATGGGGGCAGATTGTCGCGGCGGTCGGGACCAGTTTCCCACTTCTTCGCCGCAATCTGCGCAAAATAAGATCCTCGGCGCATCAGCGTTTGACAAATCGCAATTGCGCCCGACATTCCCAGATGGTAGCGCGCTGCAGCGCAATAATTTTGAGCCCGGATCATGAAGACGATTTCGACCATTTTCGGCACGCTTTCGGCGCTGCTGCTGATCGCGTTAACTGGCAGATATATCTCGAATTCATGGATATTTTTTACAATTTCTAGTTTTCAAGTGCAGGCGGCGATCTTGGCTTTTCTGATCGCCGGTTTCGCATTCCTGCTGCATCGCAACGTGATCGCGGCGCTGATGATGGCGCTCGCCGTGGCGATCGGCGCTCATGGCGTTTTCATGCTCGGAGAGTTCCGTCAGGAGCCTGTGAGAGCGCAAAACGCCAAGCCGCTTTTGCGTTTCCTATCCTTCAATATCATGGGGAATAACGGTCCGGGCGGTCCGCGCATCGCCGATTACATCATCGGCTCCGGAGCCGATGTCGTCTTCATCCAGGAATCGGCGCCGATCGGGCCCGAGATCGATCGCATCAAGGCAGTCTATCCCTATCGGCTCGGCTGCGGCGCCAAGACAATCACCTGCGATCAGTCTCTCTGGTCGAAACGGCCCTTCCTGCGCGGCGAGGTGTTTACCGCCAGCCCGATCTATCGCGACCGGCTGATGCTCGCCAGCATCGATTTCGACGGCCGCGTGGTGAATTTCGCCAATGTCCACCTGACCAAGCCGTATTTCGACAATTTCCATGAGATCGAACTGGCGCAGGTCGCCCGCCGCCTCGAGGCCTATTCGGGCCCCATGGTGCTCGCGGGCGATTTCAACGCCTCGATCCTGCTCTCCGACATCCGCGCCTTCCTGCGCAGGACCGGCCTCCGGACGGCAGAGACCGAGCCGAACACCTGGCCGGTCGCGTTGCCGCTGATCGGCATGGCGATCGACCATGTCTTCACCCGCGGCGGCGTGAAGATCGCTTCGCTCGAGCGCATCCCCGATCCGATCGGCTCGAACCATTACGGCCTGATCAGCGAGATCGTCTGGGACGAATGAGGGCCGTCAGTCGGGCGCGATGAACCCACCGGATTGCCGCGCCCAGAGATCCGCATAGATGCCGCCTTGGGCGATCAACGTCTCATGGGCGCCTTCTTCGACGATCTTTCCGCCATCGATGACCACGAGCCGATCGAGGTGGGAAATGGTGGACAGGCGGTGGGCGATGACCAGCACCGTCTTGCCCTGCATCTGGCGCTCCAGATTGTCCTGGATCGCCGCCTCGACTTCGGAATCGAGCGCCGAAGTCGGCTCGTCGAAGACGAGGATCGGCGCGTCCTTGAGCAGCATGCGGGCAATCGCCACGCGCTGGCGCTGGCCGCCGGACAATTTGACCCCGCGCTCGCCGACATGGGCGTCATAACCCTTGCGTCCCTTGTAATCCACCAGTTCGGCGATGAAGCCATCGGCTTCGGCCTCCGCTGCGGCTCGGACCATCGCCGCATCCGTCGCATCGGATTGGCCGAACAGGATATTGTCGCGGATCGAACGGTTGAGCAGCGCCGTGTCCTGTGTGACCATGCCGATATGCTTGCGCAGGCTTTCCTGCTTGACCTCCCGCACATCCTGCCCGGAGACGAGAATGCGGCCGCCCTGCACGTCGTAGAAGCGCAGCAGCAGATTGACGAGGGTCGACTTGCCCGCCCCAGAGCGCCCGACGATGCCGACCCGCTCCCCTGCCCTGATTTCCAGCGACAGCCCCTCGATCACGCCCGCCTCGCGGCCATAGTGAAAGCGGATATCCTCGAAGCGGATCGAGGGTTCGCGCATGATGAGTTCAGGCGCGCCAGGCTTGTCGGTGAGGGTGATGGGCGCCGACAACATCTCGGCGGAATTCTGGATCGTGCCGATATTCCGCATCACCGCGTTGAACTGGCCCATCATGCGGCCGAGCAGCATGTTCATGCGCAGCACGAGGCCGAGCGTGAACGCGACGGATCCCGTGGTGATCTCGCCGCGCATCCAGAGATCTATCGCCATGGCGCCGATGGCGGTGATCATCAGACCCGAGAGGAATGCGAGCGAGGCGCGGATGCCGGTCAGATGGCGGGTGAAGCGGATCAGCGTCTGCCGAAACTGCTCGAAACCGTCGCTGATGAAGCGGTCGTTGTCTTCTTCCCGGCTGAACAGCTTCAGCGTCTGGATATTGGCGTAGCTGTCGGTCAGGCGGCCATTGATCATCGACGACATTTCCGCCGTCTCCCGGGCATGCTTGCGCACGCGCGGCACGAAATAGCGGGCGAGCAGGCCGAAGACGACGATCCAGGCCGCGACGATGCCGCCGAGCCTGAGATCGAGGCTGGTGATCAGCGTCAGCGTCGTCATGGTGTAGACGAGCATGAACCAGACGACCTGCAACAGCGACACCATGAGATCGCCGGTGGCTTGGCCCGCGGACCAGACCTTGCTGACCACGCGACCGGAGGATTCGTTGTTGAAGAAGGTCAGCGACTGGCGCGACACCTGCGCATGCGCCTGCCAACGCACGAGATTGAAAAAGCCCGGCACCACCGTCTGCTCCTCCACCAAAGCGCCGAGCGCGATGGCGAGAAAGCGCACGACCAGCACGATGAAGGCCATGCCGATAAGGTCGAGACCATGACTGCCGATGAGGCCCGCCCAGCCATCGGCAGGCTTGGCGGCGTCGAGAATGTCGACGAGCCGGCCGGTGAACCAGAACAGCCCGGCCTCCAGCATCGCCACCACGCCGCCGAGCGCGAGCATGGCGAAAAAGGCGCCTTTGGCCTGGGAGACGAAATGCCAAACGAAGGCCAGCGCCTTTTCGGGCGGACGATAATCGGCGCGGGGACGAAACGGATCGATCCAGCCTTCGAACAGCCGGGAAATGGAGCGAAAGATCATGATGGGGCTATAAAGACTTTTGATGGCGGTACAAGGACGGAGTCTCTGATACGCCGATATTGACGCCTTGGCCCAATGGCTGATCATGGCCATTATAGTCTGGAGCAGTTGGCTCCGCGATATTGTTTCAAAGTTCCCTTCATTATTTGTAACATATGGGTTACAATGCTTGAGATCGTCCAGACTAAAACCTTTCGCAAATGGTTGTGCGACATACGGGAACCCTCCATGACAGCGGCGATCACCGCACGGGTCGCCCGGCTCGGCGCAGGGCACGCTGGCGATGTGAAGCACTTGAGCGAAGGTCTCTGGGAAATGCGCATTCACCAAGGACCGGGCTTACGGATCTACTTTACTCGACGCAGTGGAAAGATTGTGATCCTCCTGTGCGGCGGAGACAAGGGAAGCCAGAAGCGGGACATTGAACGAGCGAAATCAATGCTCAACAATTTGGAGTTCTGACATGGCGGAAGAACTGACGGTATTCGACCCGGCCGAATATCTCGACAGCGACGAGGCGAAAACCTATTTTCTGGATGACGCGTTCGAGACGGGGGATCCCCGTTATATCGCGCACGCTATCGGAATCGTCGCTCGCGCCGCCGGCATGAGCCGCCTAGCGTCGGAAACCGGACTTGCGCGGGAGGCCCTCTATCGCAGTTTCTCCGAAGAGGGCAACCCCAGCTTGAAATCGTTGCTGGCGGTCTTGGCCGCGCTCGGCTACCGCCTCACCGTCGCCGCTGCGGAACAAAAAACCGCCCCGGACCTGACGGGATCCGAGGCGGCGGAGTGAGCGATTGGCTGCGGGCTTACTCCGCGGCGGCTTCCGCCTCGGCTTCGTCCCCTAGGAAACCGCCGGACTGGCGGCGCCAGAGATCGGCATAGATGCCGCCCTGGGCGACGAGTTCGCCATGTGCGCCCTCCTCGTGGATCGCGCCCTTGTCC
This sequence comes from Rhizobium sp. FKL33, assembly GCF_005222915.1. Lineage (GTDB taxonomy): Bacteria > Pseudomonadota > Alphaproteobacteria > Rhizobiales > Rhizobiaceae > Rhizobium_E. The sequence goes on along the minus strand of NZ_STFX01000019.1, from coordinate 64,813 downwards.
AGCACCACCAATCGGTCCATTTCCGTCAGCGTCGACAGGCGGTGGGCGATGGCGATCACCGTCTTGCCTTCCATCAACGCGAACAGGTTCTCCTGGATGGCCGCTTCGACCTCGGAGTCCAGCGCCGAGGTCGCCTCGTCGAGGATCAGGATCGGCGCGTCTTTCAGGAAGACGCGGGCGATGGCGATGCGCTGGCGCTGGCCGCCAGACAGTTTCACGCCGCGTTCGCCGACCTGGGCGTCGAGCCCTTTGCGCCCTTGCGGATCGACGAGCGTCTCGATGAACTCCCAGGCATTGGCGCGCTTGGCCGCTTCGGTGATCTCGGCGTCGCTGGCGCCGGGCAGTCCATAGGCGATGTTGTCGCGGACCGAACGGTGCAAAAGCGACGTGTCCTGCGTGACGACGCCGATCTTCGCGCGCAGGCTGTCCTGCGTCACGTCGGCGATGTTCTGCCCGTCGATGCGGATCTGGCCGCCTTCGAGATCGTAGAAGCGCAGGAGCAGATTCATCAGCGTGGTCTTGCCGGCGCCGGAGCGGCCGACCAGACCGACCTTTTCGCCCGGCTTGATCGTGAGCGAGATGTCCTGGATCACGCCCTTGCTCTTGCCGTAATGGAAGCGGATGCGATCGAAGTCGATGCCGCCTTTGTCGGCCTCAAGCGCCGGAGCGTTGGGCTTGTCCAGAATGTCCTGCTTCTTCGACATCATGCCCATGCCGTCATAGACGGTGCCGATATTCTCGAAGAGGGCCGAGACTTCCCACATGATCCATTGCGACATGCCGTTGATGCGCAGGGCAAGCGAGATCGCGACCGCGATCACCCCGAGTTCGATCGATCCATTGGTCCAGAACCAGATCGACATCGCCGTTGTGAGCACGCCGAGCACAGCGTTGTTGGCGTGAACGAGCGCGTGGAACGTTGTCACATAGCGCATCTGGCCATGCACCGTTTGCAGGAACTCGTCCATGCCGCGTTTGGCGTAGGCCTCTTCGCGGCCCGCATGCGAGAACAGTTTCACCGTGGCGATATTGGTGTAGCTGTCGACGATCCGGCCGGTCATCATCGAGCGAGCGTCGGCCTGCTTTTCCGAGATCTTGCGCAGGCGCGGCACGAAATATGTGAGCAAGCCAGCATAGCAGATCACCCACAGCGCCAAAGGGCCCATCAACCGCCAGTCGGCGGCGCCGACCACGGCGAACATCGAGATGAAATAGCTCAACACATAGACGAAGACATCGAGAACCTTCATCGCCACTTCGCGCACGGCAAGCGAGGTCTGCATGACCTTGGTCGCCACGCGGCCGGCGAATTCATTGGCGAAGAACGTCATGCTCTGACGCAGCAGATAGCGGTGCATCTGCCAGCGGCCAATCATCGGATAATTGCCGAGCAGAACCTGATGCACGATCAGCGATTGGAACACGACGAGTCCGGGCAGAAGGATGAGCGCGAAGACGCCCATGGCGAGCAATGTGTCGCCTTCATCGGCGAAGAAGGTCTTGGGATCCGACTTCGCCAGCCAATCGACGATCTGGCCGAGAAAATTGAACAGCATCACCTCGCCCACGCCGATCGCTGCGGTGACCACCGCCATCAGGATCAGCCAGCCCAGAACCGGACGGGAATAATGCAGGATAAAGGCGTAGAGCGTCGCGGGCGGCTGTGAGGGCTCCTCGACCGGATAGGGATTCACGCGGGTTTCGAACCAGGCGAACATGACGATGTCTCCATTGGAGGCTGCCGCGCTTCACTACGGATGAAGCTCAAGACGCAACTGCGCCGGCGGCAAGGCAGATTTTTTATAAAAAGAGAAAGCGCGGGGAAGATTCAGCGGCGAAGCGCGCGCCAAGCAATGAGAACGCCGACCACAGCGATGTTATCCATAGCGTCCTCCCTAACCGCGTTAAAACAGGATCTTAACTAACCTCAAATCGGAGATTTCGCCAGCCCCGGCATTGCCGTTTCGCGCGAGAAACATCTTCCATCAGCCGAATGTTGCCATTTGGGCACAGAGACGCTACCCGTCCGCCATCGCAGCAAAACAGAGGATGAAAGCGCCATGGCGGGTTTGTCGATCGCGCTCTATCAGCCCGATATCGCCGGCAACACAGGAACGGTCCTGCGGCTCGCCGCCTGTCTCGGTCTCACGGTGGAACTCATCGAGCCTGCCGGCTTCGATTCCTCGGACCGCAATCTGCGCCGCGCCGGCCTCGACTATCTTGAGGCGGCAAGCCTCAACCGACATATCGACTGGGCGCATTTCGAAGCCTGGCGGGCCGAGCAGGGCCGACGGCTGGTTCTCGCCTCCACCAAGGCGGCCCTGCCCTATACCGATTTCTCCTTTGCCGCCGGCGATATCCTGCTGTTCGGCCGCGAAAGCGCCGGCGTGCCAGATCACGTCCACGACACAGCCGACGCCCGCATCCTCATTCCGATGCGGGAGGGTCGCCGGTCGATCAATGTGGCGATGTCGGCGGCGATGATCGCCGGCGAAGCGTTGCGCCAGACAGGTTTCGGCGGCATTTGAATATTATTTACTACTTATTTTCACGGAATGGCGAGGCAGTGTCCTTATTGTTTTCCCAAACAGGGAAACCGATCCATGAAAGCAAGTCTGTTGGGGCCAGTCATACCCTTCTGGATAAAGCAAAAACCTCCGACCATTGACGCGTCGTTAGAGGTGAAGCCGCGCATCGACGCGCCGCCGCCGGCTGCCGATCCGTCGCCTCCCGAACCCTCCTCTGCTTCCGATGCCGCGCTTGGAGAAACGGATTTGGTCTCCGCGGGCCTGGATGCGGCCGATGTCGGCCTGCGCAAGGTCCAGAAAACCGTGGCCGGCATACTCGGCAAGTTCGACGCCGCGATCAAGGAGCCCGGCCGCCGCGAGGAACTTGGATCAGATATCGAGATGTTGAAGGACCTCCTGCGGGCGGAGATCGCCGCCGCCGAGAGAGATGGCGTGAACTGGCTCACGCTCGACTTCGGCCAGTCGCCGCAGGACAAGCAACTGCCGTCCTTCGATGGAAACGAGAACGATGCAGCCTCCTTGTCGACAGTCGTCTTGATCAGTTCGGCAGACGCGGCGGACGGCATTCTCACCGGCCCCTATGGCGCGTCGGAGGAAGAGGAAATCGGCGGTTATCACCTGTTGTCCGACGAAGCGGCCTATGGTCAGGACCTGTCGCGGGAAATCTCGATCTCGGACGACGTGACCACTGACGATCTCAAGGGCATGCGCGGCGCGCTGGTCTCCATCGCGGCGGATCTCGCCAAGGCCGGCAGCCGGCTCGACGCGGCGCGGGCGCCGTACGACGAGCAGGTGGCCGCATCTGTCGGCGACACGCGTTTCGCCGATATCGGCAAGGAAATCGACGGTCTTCTCGCATCCGTGACCCGCGACGCATTGCGGGCGCAGGCGCTCAATATCATGAATGGCGACGGCAGCGGCCTGAAGCGGCTGCTCGCAGGCTGACGGTCAGCGCCGCCCCTCGCAAACAGGCGGTCGGGACATCTCTGACGAAGACGCCGGCGCCGTGCTCGATCAGGCGCGGCTCGCTTTCGCCATTCCATCGGGAGCGGCGTAGGCGATGAAGGATTCGACGTCGAGCGGCTTGGACCAGAAATAGCCCTGCGCAAAATCGACTCCGTGCAAACCGAGCATATTGGCGGCCCGTTGCGTCTCCACGCCTTCCGCAACGATCTTGAGCCCCAGCGCCTTGGCCATGCGCACGATGGCTTCGACGAGAGCCGCGCTTTGCGGATTGTCGAACATCGCGAAGACAAAGGACTGGTCGATCTTGAGGGTCGAGACCTCGAAGCGGCTGAGATTGCCGAGATTGGAATAGCCCTTACCGAAATCGTCGACCGCAAACTTCACGCCCTTGGCTGCGAGCCTGCTGATCTGCCCGCGGATGTCATATTCGTCTTCGAGCAGCATCGATTCCGTCAGCTCGATCTCCAGCGATTGCGGCCCGAGCCCACTGACATAGAGCGCATCGAGCACGACATGCTCGAGATTGCCCCGCTTGAACTGCACCGCCGAGACATTGACGGCGATGGAGAAGTCCGGCAGCCCCAACGCCTGGATGCGCTTGCACTCCATGCAGGCCTGCTGGATCACCCATTCGCCGATCTCCACGATCATGCCGGTGTTTTCGGCCACGGGGATGAAGTCGTCGGGGCGTACGGGCGCTTCGCCTTCCGGGAACCACCGCAACAGCGCTTCGGCGCCCCTGATGCGGCCAGTGTCGAGCTCGACCTTGGGCTGGAGATAGATCTGGAACTCGCGCTTATCGATCGCCGTCTTCAGCTTGGCCGCCATGCTGATCGAGGCGATCGCCTGGCTGTTCATACTCTCGTCGAACAGCTTGAAGGCGTTCCGCCCCGAACTCTTGGCGCGATAGAGAGCGATATCCGCCTCGCGGCGCAGTTTCTCGAAATCGGGATCGGCCACTGTGGCCTGCGCGGCGCCGATCGAGCAGGTCAGCATGATATACTGATGTCCGGCGCCCAGCGGCTCGCTGATCTTGCCGCTGATGCGCTCGGCGGTCGCCAATATCTCCTCGGAATTCGACAGATTGTTCGTCAGCACGCCGAACACGTCGCCGGCGACACGGAAGACGATACATTGCTCGCCGGCAATCTTCTGCAGCCGGTCGGCGATGGTCTTGAGCACGAGATCGCCGAACACATGACCGAGGGAATCGTTGACGGCCTTGAAATTGTCGAGCCCGATCAGGAACAGCGCGGCCGGAGCGTTCGGAAACCGAACCTGATCGTCGCGATATTTCTTCTGCGCGCTGAACAGGTTCGGCAGGCCCGTGAGCGCGTCGTGATTGGCGAGCCGATAGATTTCGTTCTCGGACGCCTTCGCCTTACGATACTCGCTGTTGTAGCGCGCCAGCAGCTGCCGCATGTCGGTGGCCAACATGAAGATCGTCACCGCGGTGACCGAATAGAGCAACAGCACGTCGCCGACATTCGACCAGTCAAACGGGAACAGCCCGAAATCGACCCAGTGATATTCGCTGGCCATACCCAGAGTGATGGCGTTGGCGACGATGGCGAGATAGAGAAAGAGGAAATGTTTCGGCGTCGACAACATCGCCGCGAACACCAGCACGGTCACGTTGCCGAGGATGACTTGATCCCGAAGCCCGTCGCCGAGCCAGGTGATCACCGTGACAGACGCAAAGATCGTCCAGATGAACAGAAACTGGCCGATCGAGGGGCGTTCCCGGTCGAAGAACAGCCGCGCGATCCAGAGCAAGGCAAACACGCACATGGCGGCGGCGCTCAGCCAGACGCCACGGCCGAAAATCAGGTTGTTGATCAGAGACAATACAATAAGGAGATTGATCGCGGCGATCATCTGTTTGACGCGTCTCGCATTGAATTGCGAGAGCGCCTGAATGACGTCGCGTCCATCGTTGAACACCACCGACAGCCCGCCTGCTTCTGCGGACTTGGAGCCAGACATCGCTCCGGATGGCCTTTTAATACCGCTAAACCACATCGCTAACCTGCCAGATGCGTTTGGAAAGCAAGTTTTCCAAACGCGGTCCAATTGTCCATGCAACTCCTGGTTATGCGCATGCACAGTTTTGCCGGCTTACGGCCACTCATTGGCGCGCAAAAATTAAGCCTGAGTAAATCGATACGGTCGGATGTCCTAGCAAAGGATTAATGCGCCTTGAAATAAATACCACGTATCAGATTTTTCGGCGCATGGTTGATTTTCTCTTCAATATTTCGGAGCAGTGTGTCGAATCATCGAGATCTTCAAGAAAGCGCATGGCGATGGAACGACCCACCCTCCCTGCGGGCCTGCCCGCCGACATCGAGGACAAGAAGCAGGCGGCGCGCGCCTGGTTCGAGAGCCTGCGCGATCATCTCTGCCAGGCCTTCGAAACGCTTGAGGACGAATTGCAGGGTCCGCTTTCCGACCAGCCCCCGGGCAGGTTCCAGCGCAAGGCCTGGCTCCGCGAAGAGGGCGCCGGCGGTGGCGGCGTGATGTCGATGCTGGAAGGCCGCGTCTTCGAGAAGGCCGCCATCCACACATCCACGGTTCACGGCGAGTTTTCGCCCGAATTCCGGCAGCAGATTCCAGGCGCGAGCGAAGACCCGCGCTTCTGGGCGTCCGGCATTTCGCTGATCGCGCATCCCGTCAATCCGCATGTGCCGACAGTGCATATGAACACGCGCATGGTGGTGACGAATTCCTGGTGGTTCGGCGGCGGCGCCGACCTGACGCCCATGCTCGGCGCCCGGCGCGTGCAGGAAGACGTCGATGCGCAGATCTTCCACCGCACGATGGAAATCGCCTGCTCTCGCCATGCAGTCGCCGATTATCCCCGTTTCAAGGCATGGTGCGACGAGTATTTCTTTCTGAAACACCGCAACGAACCGCGCGGCATCGGCGGGATCTTCTATGACTGGCAGCATTCCGACGACGACGCCGGCGGCTGGGATGCCGATTTCGCTTTGACCCGGGATGTCGGTCGGGCGTTTTCACTTGTCTATCCCAAGATCGTCCGGGCCAATTTCAATCAGCCCTGGACCGAAGAGGATCGCGACGAGCAGCTGATCCGACGCGGCCGCTATGTCGAATTCAACCTTCTCTACGATCGCGGTACCACCTTCGGGTTGAAAACCGGTGGAAATGTCGAGTCCATTCTCTCCTCGCTGCCGCCGGTGGTTCGCTGGCCGTGATGCCGTGATTTTGAACGGGCGTGATAAAATTCATGTCATGCAATTGGAACAGAAACATGCTATGAGTCGTTGTATTAGTCGATTGACCTGAGGAGGAGTGTCATGACGACAAATGACAAGACGGCTGGTGGCGCGACAATAGAAACAGTGCGTGATCCGAGAACGCGGTCGATGATCGAGCAGATCTTCTACTACGAAAATCAGCATGCCGAGGCGATAGCTGAAGCCGGCAACGACAACAGGCTCGCCGGCGTGAAGAAGCATATCGCAACGCCGAAGGGCTCCGACTGCTTCCAGGCCTGGGCAATGCCCGATTACATGCGCTGACACGAAATCTTTGCGCCGCGCCGTCCGCTTCAGAGCGACGGCGCGGACAAAAGTTCGTTCTTGCTTGCGTTGAAATCAGACGCGATCCAACGTTCCTCGATCCGTTTCAGCGCCGATCCCATTTCTGCGCCTGGCGTAAATCCCTTTTCGATCAGGTCGCTGCCTTTGACCGGCATGACCGGCTTTTCCCACTGTTCAGAAAGATCCAGCAGCCGCTTGAGCCCGCCGCGACGTCCGAGCGCCTCGAGGTCGTCGTCGCCTTTCGAGACCTGGTTCGAGAGGGCAAGCTCGAGCCTGAAGATTATACCGGTGTTGCCGGAGCGATAGAGCGTCGCCCTGAGGTCTCTGTCGGGAAGATCGGGCTTTATCTCCGGCGCAGCAGTCCAATCGCTCAGAACGGCGCGCTCGGCTCCCGACAATTTCAGCCGGTCCGCCATCGCCGCCACGCGCGCCTCGACCGGCGGAATGATGGCGGCGAGCCGCAGCAACGGATCGGGTTTCCAGCCATAAGCCGCTTCTGCAGCGATCAACCCGTGGATCGCGTCGATGCCCCATTTCTCCGTTTCCGGCAGCACGTCGGTCAGCACGCCCGCTGTCCGCATCCACAGAAGCGCGCGGCCGGGATCGCGCGCCGACAGGAGTTTCTTCAGTTCCGCCCAGACACGCTCTACCGATAAGGTCTTGAGACGCGAGCGGGCGGCCGCGGAGGCCTTGAGACCGGCAGCGTCCGGACGTCCGCGACCATAATGGGCGAAAAAGCGGAAGAAGCGAAGAATGCGCAGATGATCCTCCTCGATCCGCGTCGCCGCATCGCCGATGAAGCGGATCGTCGCCGTCTCGATATCGGCGAGACCGCCGACATAATCATGCACCGCGCCTTCCGCATCGGCATAGAGCGCATTGACGGTGAGATCGCGTCGCTCGGCGTCGGCGCGCCAGTCGTCCGTGAAGGCGACTTCGGCGTGGCGGCCGTCGGTGGAAACATCCCGGCGGAGCGTGGTGACCTCGAAAGGCCGTCCGTCGATAACCAGCGTCACCGTGCCGTGCTTGACGCCCGTCGGCACGCATTTGACCCATGCCATTTCGGCGCGCGCCATCACCTCTTCGGGCTTCAGCGTCGTGGCGATGTCCATGTCGCTGACCGGCAGGCCCATCAGACTGTTGCGCACGGCGCCGCCCACCACGCGCGCCTCGCCGCCGTCTGCGTTGAGCAGCGCGAAGACACGGGTGAGCGCGGCGTCTTTGAACCAGGTCTCGCCTGCCACGGATGTCATTCGTAAAACCTTTCATAAAGCGACCGGAGAATGCCGGCCGTGATGCCCCAGATGCGCCATTCGCCATAGGGCATGACGTAATAATGGCGCTCCTGATTGCGGAACAGCGCCGTCTCGCGGGCGTGATTGTCGGGATTCATCAGGAAAGACAAGGGCGCTTCGAACACGCTCTCCACCTCGCCGGGATTGGGCGACAATTCGAAACCCGGCTTGACGATCGACAGCACCGGCGTGATGCGGAAGCCCGACAACACCGGGATCGGCGGCAGACGGCCGATGACCTCGACGAAGTGCCTCGCCAAACCGATCTCTTCCTCCGCCTCGCGAAGCGCCGCGCTTTCAGGGCTTTCATCGGGCTCCAGCTTGCCGCCGGGAAAGGCGATCTGGCCGGAATGCTTGCGCAGCGCCGCGGTGCGCTTGGTGAGGATAACCCGCGCGTCAGCGCCTTCGTCGATGACGGGCACCAGCACCGCCGCATCCCTGAGTTCGAGATTGACGAGCCCCGTTTCCGCGCCCGGATTGAGGCGATAATCGCCATAGCCGAGAAAATCGCCGGGGCCGGCGGCTAGATGCCGCTCGGCGCGGACGCGAAACGCGCTGGCGGAGAAATCGCCGCTCATGCCGATAGTCTTTCCAGTTCATCCGCCGGCATGATCGGAAACCACACGCCGCCGGAGCGGACCGCGAACATTTCTTCGCCGTCGAGGTCGACGACTTCGCCCAACTCCACCAGCTCATACATCACCGGCCGCGCCAGAAGCGCCTCCAGCCGTCCGCGCATATGCAGATAGGGCTTAAGCTGGCGCTGCTCGCCGACGATCTCGAAGCGCAGCGCGTGATCGGGACCAGCGGCGGCGACATCGCCGACATTGTTGCGGAACGACAGCACCCGATCCGCCCCCTCACCCTCGACCGCCATTTCGACCGCGAGAAACGGCGCGTCCTCGACGCGGATGCCGACCTTCTCCACCGGCGTCACCAGATAGGTCTTGCCGTCCTCGTCCTTCCGGAGAACTGTGGAAAACAGCCGCACCAGAGACGCCCGCCCGATCGGCGTGCCCATGTAGAACCATGTGCCGTCGGCGCGGATCTCCATGTCGATATCGCCGCAGAAAGGCGGGTTCCAGCGTTCGACCGGAGGTAGAGAGCGCCCTTCGGCCTGGGAATCGGCCGCCGCGCGCGCGATCAGCGCGGCGAGGTCGCCGGCGTTCTTTTGGGCGCTGATGTCTCCGACCGCCATCATTCCATCCTCATTCATCGTTCATTGCTAACGCAAACTTGAAAGCTTGGCGCTTGTCACGCTGTGACCACACTGTCACTCTTAATCTCACATATGGGGTTTCGATAGGTCGATTCGAACCGCAAACGCCACCATTGCCGGAGGGTTTCATGGGCGCACTGACACCGACGGACGCCGTCATCGACGAAAAGGCCGTCGCGGCCCAGGCCGAACAGGCGCTGGAGGACATCGCCCGCATTCGCGCCGAGACCGGCAAGGTGATCTTCGGACAGGAAAGCGTCATTGAGCAGACCGTGCTCGCCGTGCTCTCGGGCGGTCATGCGCTTCTCGTCGGCGTGCCCGGTCTCGCCAAGACCAAGCTGGTCTCGACGCTGGCAACCGTTCTCGGTCTCGCCACCAACCGCATTCAGTTCACCCCCGACCTGATGCCGTCGGACATTCTCGGCTCCGAAGTGATGGATCAGGACGAGCATGGCCGCCGCTCTTTCCGCTTCGTAAAGGGTCCGGTCTTCACCGAACTGCTGATGGCCGACGAAATCAACCGCGCCAGCCCGCGCACGCAGTCGGCGCTGCTGCAGGCCATGCAGGAATATCACGTCACCATCACCGGCCAGCGCTACGACCTGCCGCATCCCTTCCACGTGCTGGCCACGCAGAACCCGCTGGAGCAGGAAGGCACCTATCCGCTGCCCGAAGCCCAGCTCGACCGCTTCCTCCTGGAGATCGACGTCGAATATCCGGACTTCGAGGCGGAACGGCGCATTCTGCTCGAAACCACCGGCGTCTCCGAAGCCCAGGTCGAAGGCGTGATCACGCCGGCGCGGCTTCTGGAGATCCAGGGGCTGATCCGCCGCATGCCGGTTCCGGAAAGCGTGGTCGAGGCGATCCTGAAGCTCGTTCGCTCGGCCCGCCCCGGCAACGGCAACGACTTTGCCGACAGCCGCATCGCCTGGGGTCCCGGCCCGCGCGCCGGACAGGCCTTGATGCTGACCGCCCGCGCCCGCGCGCTCTATCAGGGCCGCTTCGCCCCATCGATCGACGATGTCGTCGCCCTTGCCGGCCCCGTGCTGCAGCACCGCATGGCGCTGACCTTCGCCGCCCGCGCCGACGGCGTGTCGATGAAGGACGTGATCGCCAGACTGGTGGAGACGTTGAAGCCGTGAGAAACAAGAGCAGCAGAGGCGGATCCGCATTTTGGCGCCCATAGGCCATATAGTCACCCCGACGCCCGCGAGCGCCGCCCTTGTCCGCGCCCGCGAGCGGGCGCGCCTGCTGCCGGACTGTCTCGTCGAGGCTCGACGCATCGCCAACACGGTGATCGCCGGCTGGCACGGACGCCGGCGACGCGGCCCGGGTGAGAATTTCTGGCAATTCCGACCTTTTGTCGAAGGCGACAGTCTGGCGCGCATCGATTGGCGCCGCTCGGCCCGCGACGACCACACCTATATTCGCGACCGCGAATGGGAAGCCGCGCACACCATCTGGCTCTGGGCCTCGATGAGCCCGTCGATGATGTACAAGTCGAGCCTCGGCATGGTCTCCAAGGAAAGCCGCGCGCTGGTGCTGATGCTGGCCGCCGCCGAGATCATGGCCCGCTCCGGCGAGCGGATCGGCTGCCCGGGCGTGATGGAGCCCATCTCCGCCCGCAACGCCGCCGAACGTCTGGCCTATGCGCTGGCGCATGAAGATCCGACCGGCGCGCTACCCGACACCCGTATGATCCGCGGCGCAAGCGACATCGTGTTGTTCTCCGACTTTCTCGAACCGCCCGAAACGGTGCTCGCCGCTCTGCAGCCGCTGTCGCGGCGGGGCCTGCGCGGCCATGTCATCGAAGTCTCCGACCCCGCCGAAGAAACGTTCCCTTATGCCGGACGGGTGGAGTTCTCCGATCCCGCCACCGGCGCCAAGTTTCTCTCCGGCCGCTCCGAGGCGCTGGCCGAGGAATATAAGACGCTTTATCTCGCCCGGCGCGAAACGCTTCGCGACGGTCTTCGGCATCTCGGTTGGAACTTCATCGCCCATAACACCGGCCGACCGGCCTCGGAGGCGCTCGCCGCCGTGCATATGTATCTGTCCGGCCAGCCGGACCGCGCCCGCCATGGGGGATCACGCTAATGCCTGGTCTCGCCTTCGCCGCCCCTCTGGTTCTCGCCGCCCTCATCGCGCTTCCAGCGATCTGGTGGCTGCTGCGGATCACCCCGCCGCAGCCGGCGCGCGAGGCCTTTCCGCCCTTCCGCCTTCTTTTGTTGCTCAAGCGGCAGGAGGAAACGCCGGCGACGACGCCCTGGTGGCTGCTCGCCTTGCGCATGCTGATCGCGGCCCTGTTGGTGCTGGCGCTCGCCGGTCCAGTCTATGATCCAAATGCGGGGCTGAGCGCGACGAACGGCAGCCTTGCCGTCATCGTCGACAACAGCTGGGCAAGCGCCGCCGATTTCGACAAGCGCCGCGCCACCGCTGAAAACCTCATCCGCCGCGCCGGCGAGAGCGACGCGCCCGTGAGCCTCACCTTCACCGCCGACCGCAATCCCGACGCGACCTTCAAGCGCGCCGACGAGGCGCTTTCGGCTCTGGCCGCGGCCAAACCCGCACCGTTGCCGGCAGACCGATCGGCAACCGCAGCGGCGCTGGCCGCGAGCTTCCGCGAAGAAAAGCCCGCACGCGCCGTCCTGATCGCCGATGGCCTCGCGAGCTCGGGAGACGCAGCTCTCTTCGGGGCCCTGCGCGAGGCGGGCGTCACGCGCCTGGACGTGATCGGCGGCAACAATTCCGCCGCCATCGCCGTAACCGGCGCGGAGAACGCCGCCGAGCGGCTCAGCGTCTCGGCCGCGCGACTGCAGACGACAGCGCCGCAGACGGTGTCGATCTCGGCGCGCGATATGCAGGGCCGCGTGCTCGGCGCCGCGACGCTCGCCTTCGGCGCCGGAGACGCCAAGGCGACCGGCGAAATCACCGCCCCCTTCGAATTGCGCAACGAATTCGCCCGCCTGACCTTGGATGGGCTGGATACGGCAGGCGCTGTGCGTCTGCTGGACGACAGTTTCAAGCGTCGCTCTGTCGGCCTTATTTCCGGTGAAGCCGGCGATCGCAGCCAGCCGCTCCTGTCGCCGCTTTATTATATCGATCGCGCGCTGTCGCCGTTCGCCAACCTCTCCCAGGCCAATGGCTCGGATCTCGTCGCCGCCATTCCCGCCATGATCAAGGCCCGCCCATCGGTCATCGTCATGGCCGATATCGGCCGCATGCCGGCCAGCGCCGAAAAGGCGCTGACGGACTGGATCCGCGACGGCGGCTCGCTGGTCCGTTTTGCCGGCCCCCGTCTGGCTGCGGCGCCATCCGATGATCCGCTGATACCGACGCGATTGCGCGAAGGCGAACGCGCGCTCGGCGGCTCGATGTCCTGGGCCGAACCGCAGCAACTCGACGATTATCCCGAAAGCAGCCCCTTTGCGGGCCTGACGCCGCCCGCCGATGTGCTGGTCAAACGGCAGGTTCTCGCCGAACCCACGCCCGAACTCGCGGGTCTCACCTGGGCCAGCCTGAAGGACGGAACCCCGTTGGTGACCGCGCGCCGCATCGGCGCCGGCCGCATCGTGCTCTTCCATGTCAGCGCCGAATCCTCCTGGTCGAACCTGCCGCTGTCGGGCGAATTCGTCGAAATGCTGCGCCGGATCGTGCAATTGTCGCATTCGAGCAGCGCCGCCCGCAACGAGGACGGCAAGGCCGTTCTTCCGCCCTATCGCCTGTTGACGGCGACCGGAACGCTGACGACGGAGAAAGGCCTCGCCAAGCCGATCGAAGCGGGATCGGCGGCGACGCCCTCCTTCGACAGTCCGCCCGGCCTCTATGGCGGCGAGGATGGCTTCGAAGCCGTCAACCTGTTCGGACCGGACGCGACGCTCGCGCCGCTTGCCTTCCCGACGGATTTCACCGTCGTCAAGAGCGGTTTCGCCGGCGACAACGCATTCGATCTCAAGCCCTGGCTGTTCGCCGCCGCCGCCATTCTCGCGCTTGGCGATACGCTCGCCATGCTGATCCTCGGCGGCGCCTTCGCAAGGCGTGCGGCGACGGCCGCCCTCTTCGCCTTTACAGTCATCGGCGGGCTCTCCGGCGTCGTCGATCCTGCACGGGCCGATGACGCCCGCCCGGGCGACGATGTGCTGATGAGCCGCCTCGACAAGACGCATCTCGCCTACGTGATCACCGGCGAGGCGGAGGTCGACCGCGTCTCCGAGCGCGGTCTCGCGGGTCTTTCGGACTTTCTCTATTACCGCACCACGCTGGAACCCGGCGATCCCGTCGGCGTCGATATCGCCAAGGATGAATTGTCGGTTTTCCCGATCCTCTATTGGCCGGTCAGCGCTTCGGCGCCGATGCCGACGGAGAACGCCATTTCCCGCATCGACGCCTATATGCGCTCCGGCGGCACCGTGCTGTTCGACACGCGCGACCAGGCCTCCTCGATCACCGCCATGGGCGGCGTCAGCGCCAACACCGAACGGCTCCGCGCCATTCTCGCCCGCATCGACATTCCGCCGCTCGAGCCTGTGCCGCAGGACCATGTGCTGACCAAGGCCTTCTATCTCTTGAAGTCCTATCCCGGCCGCTATTCCGGCAGCCCGCTCTGGGTGGAGGCGCAGCCGGACGCCAAGAGCGATCCCAACCGTCCCGCTCGGTCCGGCGACGGCGTTACGCCCATCATGATCACCGGCAATGATTTCGCGGGCGCCTGGGCGGTCGACAATCTCGGCGCGCCGCTTCTGCCGATCGTGCCGCCCGATGAAAACCAGCGCGAAATGGCCTACCGCACCGGCGTCAACATCATGATGTATATGCTGACCGGCAACTACAAAGCCGATCAGGTGCATGTGCCGGCGCTTCTGGAAAGGCTGGGACAGTAATGAGCCTGACATTCGCCCCCTTCCTGCCGATCTGGCTGATCGCGATCATCGGCGCGATGGCCGCCGCACTCGCCGTCTTCGGCATCTACCGACGCCAGCGCGGCATGATCCTGCGAACGATCGCGCTCGCGGCGCTCACGCTCGCGCTCGTCAATCCCATTCTGGTCGACGAGCAGCGCGAGCCTCTGCCGACCATCGTCGCCATCGCTGCGGACCGCAGCCAGAGCCAGGAGGTCGGAAACCGCAAAGCGCAGACCGATCAGGCCGTGGCGAACCTCCGCGCCACCCTCGGCCGCTTCTCCGGCATCGAGACGCGGGTGATCGACGCGGCGGGCGACGACGGCTCTGAGACGCCTTCGACGCGCCTGTTCGGCAACATCGCCTCCGCGCTCGAAGATGTGCCGCCCTCGCGGCTTGGCGCGGTGATCGCCGTCACCGACGGTCAGGTTCACGATCTGCCGGCCGATGACCGGCTTCAGGGCGTCGATGCCCCAGTCCATGGACTGATCACCGGCAAGGCCGACGAGTTCGATCGCCGCATCCAGGTCATCAAGGCCCCGCGCTTCGGCATCGTCAATCAGGAGCAGGAAATGGTGCTCCGGGTGATCGACGATGGCAGACCGATTTCCCAGCCGGCCGACATCACCGTCAGCGTCAACGGCGAAGTGGTCAATCGCATTCCCGCCGTCGCCGGCCAGGATCGCACCGCCCGCTTCAAGCTCGACCGCGCCGGCGGCAATATCGTCGAGGTTGCCGTCGCCGAAGTTCCGGGCGAAGTGACGCCGGTCAACAATCGCCTGGTGCAGACCATCGATGGCATTCGCGAGAATCTGCGCGTGCTGCTGGTGTCAGGCGAGCCGCATGCCGGCGAGCGCGCCTGGCGCAATCTGCTGAAGTCCGACGCCTCGGTGGATCTGGTGCATTTCACCATTCTCAGGCCGCCTGAAAAGCAGGACGGCACGCCGATCAACGAATTGTCGCTGATCGCCTTCCCCACCCGCGAATTGTTCGTCGAGAAGATCAGCGAATTCGACCTGATCATCTTCGACCGCTACCAGCATCGCGGCGTGCTGCCGATCCTCTATTACGACAACATCGCACAATATGTCCGGCAGGGCGGCGCGATCCTGCTGGTGTCGGGCCCCGAACATGCCGGCTCCGAGTCCATCGCCTATACGCCGCTCGCCGACGTGCTGCCGGCCGCCCCGACCGGACAGATGCTGGAGAAACCCTTCTTCCCGCGCCTGTCGGATCTCGGCAAGCGCCATCCCGTCACGCGTGGTCTCGAAGGCTCGGCCGCCGAGCCGCCGCGCTGGGGTCGCTGGTTCCGCTCGGTCAATGTCACCCAGCCCGGGGGCGAGGTGGTGATGAACGGTTCGGACGGCTCGCCGCTGCTGGTCCTCTCGCATGTCGATCAGGGCCGCGTGGCGATGCTGCTCTCCGATCAAGGCTGGCTCTGGGCCCGCGGCTTCGAAGGCGGCGGCCCGCATGTCGATCTCTACCGGCGCATCGCCCATTGGCTGATGAAGGAGCCGTCGCTCGAGGAAGAGCGGTTGACGGCCCGTTCGCTCGGCCGCGACATCGAAATCACCCGACAGAGCCTCAAGAAGACGGTCGACAAGGCCGTGGCGGTCGGTCCGGACGGCGTGCGGCAGGAGACGGTGCTGACCGAAGAAGAGCCCGGGCTATTCCGCGCCACGCTCCGCACGCCCAGAAACGGCCTCTACGAGATCGACAATGGCGGGTTGAAGACGCTCGTTCATGTCGGCGCGGTCGATGCGCCTGAGTTCCGGGAGATGATCTCGACCACGGACAAACTCGCCCCCCTCGCCGCCGCCAGCAAGGGCATCGTCAAGCGCCTCGACGATGGCGCTGACGGCGTGACCCTACCGCAGATCCTCACCGTGCGCGGTGATGTCCGCATCTCCGATCCCGACCGGATGGTGATCCGCATGACCGACGAGACCGTTCTGAAGGGGGTGATCTCCATTCCCCTCTTCGCCGGCTTCCTTGGTCTCGGCCTGCTCGCGCTGGCCTTGGGGTCGACCTGGTGGCGTGAAGGACGCTGAAGTTGGATCAGGCGGCTTCTGCGGCGGCGCGGATTTTTTCCGCGATCCATTCGTTCAGACTTTTTTGTTCAGCTGCAGCCGCGCTCGCCGCGGCGGCATGTAGCATTGGGTCCAGCCGGAGATTGAAGCGTCCGGAATAGGCTTTGTAAGGCTCGATGCCGCGCGCTGCACAGTCATCGAGATAGATTTTGAGAGAGAGCCTCCCCTCCTCCATCAATCCGTCGAGATCCTTCGCATAAAAATCCGCGCCGCCTGATAGATCCAGAAACTCGCCCCGAAACAGGCCGATGTCCGGATCCAGCGAAATCACCGCCTTGCAGCCGTCTATGTCGAGAATGTTCTTCATGGCGTCACTCCATGCTGTTGGAGCCATTTTCGGATCGAGACGACCGCGCCTTTATCCGTGTCAGGTGAGGGATGCGGTCGATGAAAAATCCTGACCTCACCGAACAGGAAGACAGAAACGCGCGACCCTTCCCGCTCGGACAGCTCGGCGCCGAGTTCCCGGAACAGAGCTTCTATGTCGTCCCACCGGATGGTCCCGGACACCGGAGGCGCAAAGAGCCTCTCAAGGACCGCCTGATGTCTCCGTCTCATGCGGAAATGATACCAGATTATGGCGCCATTTCAACGACCTCAGCCGGCCCGCCACTTGATCTCGCCCTTCAGCCGATCATGCGTATCGGCGCCGGCGGGGATGACCAGCACACGGGCGGGGTCGACCGGGCCGGGAAAAGTGAGCGCGCCATAGGCGACCTTCTCGAAGCCGAGCGGCATGTAATAAGGGGGATCGCCGACCAGGATGATTGCTTCCGAGCCCTTCTTCCTGGCGGCTTCGACGGCGATCCGCACCAACTCGCGGCCGATGCCCATGCTCTTGTACGAGGGACGGACGGCGAGCGGTCCGAGCAGATGGCCCTTGACGTCGCCGGCGACGACCGGCGTCATCCGCACCGAGGCGATCGTCTCGCCGCGATCGGCGCAGATATAGGACAGCGAATGATCGTGCGGGCCCTGCTCGCGGATGCGCGCGGCGGCGCGGACGAACCGGCCGGGGCCGAAAGCTTCCTCGTTGATCAGTTCGATGGCGTCGTGATGCGTTGCGTCTTCCGTCAGATAGACGAGGTCATGCTTTTTCATGGAGAATCTGCTGCTTGTATAAATCGACGATGGCGTGAAGGCCCCGTCCGGTCGGCCCGGTCGGGAGGAATAGCTTCATCGCAGTCGTCGCAGCAGCGTCATGGCCTGTAAGGGCTCCAGATTTGATAATCGACAGGGCGGATAGCAGGAAATTTTTCGCTCGCCAAGAGCCAAAACGCAGCGTTCAGCATTTAGCGCTCGAAATGTCGGGCTGAAGTTGCGACATAGGGCTCACGGTTTCAGGAGAACAGCGATGGGCATGTTGGTGGACGGCGTCTGGCATGACGTGTGGTACGACACGAAGTCGAGCAAGGGGCAGTTCGTTCGCTCCGCCTCGCAATTCCGCAATTTCGTCACGAAGGACGGCGCAGCCGGTCCGGCGGGCAAAGGCGGATTCAAGGCCGAGAGCGGCCGCTATCATCTCTATGTGTCGCTCGCCTGTCCCTGGGCGCATCGCACGCTGATCTTCCGCAAGCTAAAAAAGCTGGAGGACCACATCTCAGTTTCCATCGTGCATTACCTGATGCTGGAAAAGGGCTGGGTGTTCGACGAGGGAGAAGGCGCGACCGGCGACGCCCTGTTCGGTGCTAAAACCCTCGCAGACATCTATGTCTGGGCAGACGCCAAATATTCGGGCCGCGTCACGGTGCCGGTGTTGTGGGACAAGCAGGAGAACACCATCGTCTCCAATGAATCCGCCGAGATCATCCGCATGTTCAACGCGGCTTTCGACGGCATCACAGACGACACCCAGGATTTCTATCCGGAGGATCTCCAGTCCGACATCGATACGCTGAACGCCTTCGTCTATGACAACATCAACAACGGCGTCTACAAATGCGGCTTCGCGACCACCCAGGACGCCTATGCGGAGAATTTCGACCGACTGTTTTCGGCGCTCGACCAGATCGAGGCGCGGCTCGCAGGCAAATCCTATCTGTTCGGCGAGCGGCTGACCGAGGCCGACTGGCGGCTGTTCACCACGCTGATCCGGTTTGACCCCGTCTATGTCGGCCACTTCAAGTGCAATCTGCGTCGGATCGCGGATTATCCCAATCTGCAGGCCTATCTGAAGCGGCTCTACGCCCATCCCGGCATTCGCGACACCGTCGATTTCACCCATATCAAGGGCCATTATTACGGCAGTCACCGCACTATCAATCCCACCGGCATCGTGCCCGTGGGGCCGAAACTTGATCTCGGCTGATCACCAGAGATCGTCGAACGGGGCTTCGCCGGCGAGTTCACGCAACCGCCGGCGCGTTGCCGAGGTGACATCTGACGGCAACGCATCGAGCGCGAAGAAGCCGCTCTCGACGATCTCCCAATCCTTCTGCCGCGTCGCCGCCTGGCGCACCAGACAGCGGAAGAACACGACGTGGTCACGCTTCGAGGTGCGCTTGTTGTAGAAGACATGCAGCAATTCTGGGGCCGAGATCGCTTCGAGATTGCCCTCTTCGCGCAACTCCTTGGCCAGCGCCTGCCGCACCGTCTCGCCGCGCGCCACGCCGCCGCCCGGCATATGCCAGCCGGGAATATAGGAATGCTTGACGAGGAAGATCCGCCCCTGTTCATCGAAACAGGCGGCGCGGACGCCGATGGTCATGCCCTGAATAAACGGATAGATCGCGTGCGCCAGACGCGTGAGAATCTTATAACGGAACTTGCTCAGTTCAGCCGGGGTTGTGTCTTCGACCACGCCGCTTGCTCCTTCAGACCTCAAGGCCTATCGTGAACCCGATGATGACATTCGCACATTTCTCCGACGCCCATCTCGGGCCGCTACCCGACATGTCCTTCCGGGAACTTCTGTCGAAACGGGTCACAGGCTATGTGAACTGGCAGCGCAATCGACGCAAGCAGCTTTTCGGCAACACGCTGGAACTGCTGATCGAGGACATGCTCGACAAGAACCCCGATCACGTGGCGCTGACCGGCGATCTCGTCAATCTGGCCACCAACACCGAAATCGAGGCGGCCGAGGTCTGGCTCCGGTCCTTCGCCGATCCGTCGCTGGTCTCGGTGGTCCCAGGCAATCACGACGCCTATGTGCCGGGCGCGATCAACAGGGCCTATGCCGCCTGGAAACCCTGGATGACCGGCGATGAAGGCCGTCTCGACGACCATGATTTTCCCTATGTGCGCATCCGCGGAAAGCTCGCCATTATCGGGCTGTCGACGGCGACCGCCACCCCGCCCTTCATGGCTTCGGGCTATTTCGGCGCCGGTCAGGCGCGGCGTTTCGCCAATGTGGCGCGAAAGCTAGGCGAACAAGGGCTGTTTCGCATCGTGATGATCCATCATCCGCCCATTCGCGGCGCGACCGCCAATTACAAGCGGATGATCGGCATCAGGCGTTTCGCCGCCGCCCTGCATCTCGGCGGGGCGGAGCTCGTGCTGCATGGCCACACCCATCTCAACACGCTCTATTGGCTGCCCGGTCCGAGCGGCGCGTCGGTGCCGGTGGTGGGCGTCGCCTCGGCGAGCCAAGGCCATGGCGGCCATAAGCCGCCGGCGGCCTACAATCTCTTCCAGATTTCGGGAGAACCGGGCGACTGGCGCATCGAGCATCAACAGCATCGGCTGAACGAGGCGTCGGATGGCTTTGCGCTGGCGCATTCCGCTGTTCTTTCAGCGCCGGCGGCCCCCGAAAAGAGGCGCCTCCGTCGACGCTGAGGGGTGATCAGGACAGGTGTCGGCGCGGTTTATGCGCATCGATGAGATCGCGAACTTCCTGGACCAGATGATCGCACAGGCGATCGACTTCCTTGTCGCTCATCACGTCCCATTCCAGGCGGCGCTGCACGAACGGCATGGCGATGCGGTAATGGAAAGCGCTGCCGGTCATCGAGAAGACGATGACCTTGAGACGCTCCGACTCGGCATCCATGCCGGTGATCGCCGAGAACATGGCGCAGAAACGCTCATGCATCGGACGCATCCAGTTCTTGTAGATCAGATCCGAGACTTCGCCGGGATTGAGCATTTCGCGCGCCATGAACACCACCGCATGTCGCATCCCGGGATTGGCGACCCAGAAACGGATGAAGGTGTTCATGGTGTTGACGAGGGTCATTTCCGCGACGTCGGGGGTCATCGGCGGCAGCGGGCGCTTGAAATTCATGCCGAGCTCGTTGCGAACGAGTTCGATCACGTGATCGGCGCAAGCCAGGCGCAGACCGGGCTTTCCGCCGAAATGATAGGCGATGGATCCGATATTGGCGGCGGCGAAATCGGCAATATCACGTGTGGAAACAGCGTCATAGCCATGTTCGCCGAACAGTCGAATCGCCGCCTCCAGAAGCGATACGCGAGTCACTTCCGCTCCGGAAATCGGCTTGTCCGAACGGTGGGTTTCAGCCTGCAGCAGCAATGTCTATTTCTCCAGCCAGATTGATTAGCATGCTTCTCATATGACTCCGGAGGCTTTACTTAGCAAGCAAAGTTATGTTGCTATAATCAAATTTTTGTAACTAACTGTCGCAAGCCGGGCTTTGCACGTACAAGGAACCGTTCAACGGAGGTTTACCCGATGCCCGCCATGCACCCACCGCTCTTCGCCAAGCACGGCCTTTGTTCCCTCTTACTCACTGTTCTTATCAGCTCTGCGACAATGACCGGGGCCCGCGCGGCGGGATCGGACGATGGCCAGCCTCCCGAGGCGACCAAGACCACACAGGAATGCAAAGATGGCAAAGTGTGGGACGAAAAGAAAAAAGAATGCGTCGATCCGCAAAAAAGCGGCTTCAACGACGACCAGCTCTACCGCGCCGCCCGCGAATTGGCCTATGCCGGCCAGTATGACAATGCGATCCGCGTCTTGAGGCTCGCCCGCAATCAAGATGATCCGCGTATCCTCAACTATCTCGGCTTCGCCAACCGCAAGGCGGGAAATGTCGAAATCGGCATGAGCTACTACCGCAAAGCGCTCGCCAAGGACGCGAATTATCTTCTGGCGCGGTCCTATTACGGCCAGGGCCTGCTTTTGCAGGGCGATGTCGAGGGCGCCCGCGCCCAGCTCGTCGAAATTCGCGATCGCGGCGGTCGCGACACATACGCCTATTCCTCGCTTTATGATGCGCTGAAGGGCTCTGCAACCTATTGATATCTGCCTGAAGCATCGTTTCGCTCCGCCCGGCGTCACCGCCCCGCGGAGCGATTTTGTTTGCGGCGATTGCGAAAAAACGGATTCTGTTTCATATCCTCGGTCGGCATGGTACGGCTTTGCCGGTCATTTTTGGGTATAGTGCGAATAATCGGGCCGGAGCGGACGTCAGGGTGATGCGGGGGTCATGAGGGATCAAGCCAAGGCGGAGCGTATCGGCCTGGAGTTGGTAGGCTTGCTGCCGAAACTCCGACGATTCGCCATGACGCTCACGAGAAACGCATCGGACGCGGATGATCTGGTGCAGGAAGCCTGCGAGCGGGCGATCACCAGATGCCATCTCTGGAACGGAGAGGGACGGCTGGACAGTTGGGTCTATGCGATGACGCGCAATCTCTGGGTCGACGAAATCAGAAAGCGCAAGGTGCGCACCGGCGCCGGCGTGGTCGACGCCACGGAACAGGACGAATTGTCGATCGGCCCCAGCGCAGAAAAGGCGATCTATGCCTCTCAGGTCCATCAGATGATCCTGTCCATGCCCGAGGGCCTGTCGTCGGTGTTCCTGCTCGTCAATGTCGAAGGTCATTCCTATCGCGAAGCCGCCGATATTCTCGGCATTCCCATCGGCACGGTGATGAGCCGGCTGTCTACCGCCCGTCTCCGCCTCGCCGCGATGATCGAGGGCGCACAGGAAGCGAGGGCCTGACATGGAAAACCTCGACGATCTGCCGCTCGATGTGCTGCTGTCGGCCTATCTCGATGGCGAGTTGGACGAAGCCGCCGCTGGCAAAATCGAAGCCCGGCTTGCGACCGACGCCGAAGCGCGGGCGCTGCTGGAGCGGCTGAAGGCCGGCTCCGCCCATGGCGATCAGTTGTTCGACGCGCTGCTGCGCGAGCCCGCTCCGCTGCATCTTGCCCGCGCGATCAAGGACGCCGCCGGCCAGGGCGAAACGAACCAGCCCTCGGCGCCGCTGATGGCTCGCGCCGGACGCGGATGGTTCTTCGGACAGATCCCCCAGGCGATCGCCGCTTCGGCCTTGCTGTTGCTGGGCGGCGGTTATGCGGGCTACACCGTGGGCCGCCAATACGAACCACAGCGGGAAGTCGCAGCGGAAGCCCCGAGCGATGCGAAAGCCCCGGCAACGCTCTCCGTCGGGGGGCAGACCCGCAGCTTCACCGTCGGCGCCAGCGGCTCGGCGCCGAGCGGCAGACTGGTGGGCGCGCGCGATGTGCTCGCCGTGCATTCGGTCTATGCAGCCCAAAAGAGCCGGGCGGCGGAAATTCCGGCCGCCGAACTCGGCGTGCTCACCGACTGGCTTCGCGACAGCGCGCATGTCGCCTTCGTCGTGCCCGACCTGACCGCTGACGGCCTGACATTTGAAGGCGGACGCCTGGTCGTCATCTCCGGCAAGCCGGCAGCGGCGCTCTATTACCGCAACGAGAGCAACCAACGGGTCGGCGTCTATTTCAGCGAAGGCAAGACAGATCCGACGCGGATCACCGAAGGCGGCGTAACGCTGCTGGCCGGCATGCGCGACGGCCTGTCCTGGTTCGTCGCAGCGCCGTCGTCAATCGCCAAACCGGATCGTCTGGCCGAAGAGGTCGACGCTGCGGTGCGATAAAATTCGGCCTCGGTCGTTTTTGGATGAAGCCAAACGCCGCGTTAAGCATTAACATCTCGTCTGCAACGCGTCTGACGGGGG
The DNA here is from genome assembly GCF_005222915.1 of Rhizobium sp. FKL33. Classification (GTDB taxonomy): domain Bacteria; phylum Pseudomonadota; class Alphaproteobacteria; order Rhizobiales; family Rhizobiaceae; genus Rhizobium_E. Next base: position 41,345 of record NZ_STFX01000019.1, on the reverse strand, counting down.
GTTAGGTGCATGGCCAAGGAAATCGAACGGAAATTTCTCGTCAATTCCGACGAGTGGCGCAAGAACGCCGATGACGGCAAGAAGATGCGCCAGGCGGTCATTATTGCCGAGGCGGACCGCTCTCTGCGGATCCGGCTCATCGACGGCAAGAAAGCTCGGCTTACGCTGAAGATCGATTGCAACCAAATTTCGCGTCATGAATTCGAATATGAGATCCCGATGAGCGACGCCCGGGAAATGCTGAGGCTCGCCAATGGATCGGCGATCATCAAGACCCGCTATGAAGTGCCCTTCAAGGGCTTCGTATGGGAAGTGGACGTCTATGAGGGATCTTTCGCCGGCCTGGTGGTGGCGGAAGTGGAAATGAAAAGCGAGAAGGACAAGCCGCCTCTGCCGCCCTGGGTGGGCGTCGAGGTCAGCGACGACCGGCGTTTTTCCAACCGGGCCATCGCCGAAGGCAGTCTCGGAAAGGACTGGAAGCAACTTGTTCAGGATAAACTGGAACAACCCGCCGCGGTCTGAAATCCTCCGCATCGCCGTCGACAAGCTCAATGACGCGCAAGATGCGCTGAATCGCCAGCCTGATGGACTCGATGAAGCGGTCCACGCCGCCCGCAAGGCGATCAAGCATATCCGGGCACTGTTGCGGCTGATGCGTTCAGCGGATCCAAAGGGCGCCCTGCGGCTCAACGCGCTGCTGCGCGGCGTCTCTGCGGATCTTTCACCGCTGCGCGATGGCGCGGCGCTCGTAGAGGCGTCGAGACGTCTTGACGCAGTCATTCCCGGACCAGCGGCCGATCGTCTGGCCGCAAGCTTGAGAGCGATCGCAACCGACCTGCCCGCAGAACCTGCCGAGATCACCGCCAAGGCGGGGTCTGCGTTGAAGAATGCGAGCCGCGCCTTTCTCGATCTGGACCTGCCGAAAGATCGGGGGAAACTGGCCGACCATGCCGCGCGCGGATGGCGCCGGGCCGGCGAACGCGCCGTCGCGGCCCTCGAGCGCTGCGCGACGGAGCCGGATGAGGAGGACTTCCACGATCTCCGCAAACGCGGGCAGGACCGATGGATGCAGGCGTCCCTTCTGCGCAGGATCTGGCCCTCGGGCCTGATCGCCGTGCAGGCGAGTTCCAAACGCATGGTGGATATGCTCGGTCAGGCGCGCGACTTCGGCAGGCTCGAAACCGTGATCGCCCAACTGCCCGACTTCGAAGACCGCGACCGAATCACGCTGACGGCGGCGATGGAGAGCGAGCGCATGCGGCTGCATCGCGACGCGATCGCGCTGGCGCGCAATCTCTTCGAGCATGACAGCAAAAAGGAGGCGGACATCATCCGCCTCCTGATCAGAAACGCCTGAGCGTCATGAGGATCAGGCCGTGGCCTGATCTTCGAGCATGCGGTTGATCGCCGACATGATCGCCTCGAGCGAGGCCCCGACGATATTGGTGTTGACGCCTGCGCCCCAGACCTTGCCGTTCGGCGTCGACATTTCGACATAGGCGATGGCTGCGGCGTTGGAGCCGTGCTGCAGCGAATGTTCGGAATAGTCGTTCACCGAGAGATCGACGCCGAGATAGATTGACATGGCGTTCATGAAGCCGTCGATCGGGCCGGTGCCCTTCCCCTCGATCCGCTTGGTCTCGCCCTTGTCGAGGATTTCGGCGGCGAGAATGCGCTGCCCCTTCACCGCCGTGTCGGGATAGGTGTGGTGGTCGACGAACTTGAACCGCGCGCCCGGCTGTTCGACATAGCGCTCCAGGAAGCGGGCATGGATGCGCTTGGACGGCAGTTCCTTGCCTTCCTCGTCGGTGATCCGCTGGATGTCGTTGCGGAACTCGACCTGCAGATTGCGCGGCAGGTTGATGCCGTAGTCTTCCTGCATGATATAGGCGATGCCGCCCTTGCCGGACTGCGAATTGATGCGGATGATCGCTTCATAGGTGCGGCCGACATCCTGGGGATCGATCGGCAGATAGGGCACTTCCCAGACCGGCTTGTTGGCCTGCTTGATCGCCTTCATGCCCTTGTTGATCGCATCCTGATGCGAGCCGGAGAAGGCGGTGTAGACCAGTTCGCCGACATAAGGATGGCGCTCGGGAATGACCATTTCGTTGGAATATTCGTAGACCGCCTTGATGCGCTCGATGTCGGAGCAATCCAGACCGGGATCGACCCCCTGGGTGAACATGTTCAGCGCCAGCGTGACCACGTCGACATTGCCGGTGCGCTCGCCATTGCCGAACAGCGTGCCTTCGACGCGGTCGGCGCCCGCCATCAGCCCGAGTTCGGTCGCGGCGATGCCGGTGCCGCGGTCATTGTGCGGATGCAGTGAGATGATGACGTTTTCGCGGTTGTCGATGTTGCGGCACATCCACTCGATCTGGTCGGCATAGATGTTGGGCGTCGCCATTTCCACCGTCGACGGCAGATTGAGGATCAGCTTGTTGTCGGGCGTCGGCTTCACTTCCGCGATGACGGCGTTGCAGATCTCCAGCGCCACCTCGAGTTCGGTGCCGGTGAAGCTTTCCGGCGAATACTCGAAGCGATAGCCGCCGCCGGCTTTCGCCGCCATGTCGGTGATCATCTTGGCGGCGTCGACGGCGATCTGCTTGATGCCATGGACATCCTTGCCGAACACCACGCGGCGCTGCAACTCCGACGTCGAATTGTAGAAATGAATGATCGGGCGATGCGCGCCTTCCAGGGCTTCGAAGGTGCGGGTGATCAGCTCGGGCCGGCACTGAACCAGGACCTGCAGGGATACGTCTTGCGGCACGCCGCCCTCTTCCACGCACCAGCGGGCGAAATCGAAGTCGGTCTGCGAGGCCGAGGGGAAACCGATCTCGATTTCCTTGAACCCCATGTCGAGCAGCAGCTGGAACATCCGTGCCTTGCGGTCATGGCCCATCGGATTGACCAGCGACTGATTACCGTCGCGCAGGTCGACCGAGCACCAGATCGGCGGCGTCGCGATAGTTTTGGACGGCCAGGTCCGGTCCGGCAGGTTGACCTGCGGATAGGGTTGATACTTGAGCGGTGCCTCGGGCATGCCGTGCTTGATGCTGTGCTGCTTGGTGATCATGTCTGTCTCTTCGCCTTGGCCGGTTGGCTCGTCGCCTGATACTGTCTTTGCGAGCGCTTGACGACAGCAAAATCAGCCGGACAACCGGAAAAATTGGGATTTTCGGATTTTTAGCGAGGAGCGTTCCAGCCCAAACGGCTTTGACCCGGCCGCCGGGCGCTCCTCAAAGGACCCGGCAACCGCGGATAAGCTTAAGGAGAAGAAGCGAGGAGGGCGACGCGCAGGACCGCGCGGCAAAAATGCCGTGTGCGCTGGTCGTGTTTCTGGTCGCTGCGTTCATCATGGCGGCGTTTATAGCACGGGATGGGAGCGGCGCAAGCCCTCCCGTATCAATTTTGGCTTCACCCGCCGGGCAGCCGCACGGTGACCAGCAGACCGGGTTCGGCATTCGAAAAAGCGATCTCGCCTTTGTTGGCCGAGACGATGTCGCGCACGATCGCCAGCCCCAGGCCCGCGCCGCCGCTGGTCGTGTCGAGCCGCCCGCCCCTGTCGACGACGTCGGCCAGACGCGCCGCCGGAATGCCCGGCCCATCGTCGCGGATGTCGAGCGTCAGCAATTCGCCCTCGCGACGCGTCGAAATCTCGATCCCGTCGCGGGCGTAGCGCGTGGCGTTTTCGAGGAGATTGCCGAGAAGTTCCGCAAGGTCCTCGGCCTCGATCCGCGCACGGTCCGCCTCGTCGACCTCGATCACCCAGTCGAGAAGCTGGCCACGCGGGGTGCGTTCGAGCACGGCGATGACTCTGTTGACGACGCCGAGCACCGAGACCGGGCGCGCCTGCCCGCGATCGGCCAGCCGGGCGCGCGCAAGCTGATGGTCGACATGCCGGCGCATCGCGGCGATCGACAGGTCGATCTCGTCTGCGAGTTGGCCCCGGCCTTCGGCGCGCAGCCGCGCCACATCGCCGGCCAGCGCCTGCAGCGGCGTTTTCAGACCGTGAGCGAGATCGGCGGCCTGGCTGCGCGCCTTGGCGAGTTGCGCCTCACGCGAGGCGAGGAGTTCGTCGACCTCCTCCGTCAGCGGCTGGATTTCCGAGGGATAGGCTGCGCCCATGCGCTTGGCGAGGCCGGCGCGGATCTCCGCCACCCGTCGCCGCACCGCTGACAGAGGCAGAAGTCCGAGCTGGATCTGGGCCAGATTGGCGGCCAGAAGCAGCAAAGCGAGCAGCGCCAGGAATGGCGCCAGGTCGGACCGGAACTCCTGCGTCGCCGCATCGATATCGCCACGGTCGATCGCGACCGCCGCGAGCACGGGATCCCGCCCCAATCGCTCGCCGCCGACAATTTCACGCGCCGCCATGAACAGCCGCCGTCCCCCGGGGCCGGTTATGTCGCGCAGGACCGGAGAACCCGGCTCCAGCGTCGGCGTCTCCAACGCGCCATCCCAGAGCGAGCGCGAGCGCAGGACATCGCCCTTGCTCTCGATCTGCCAGTAGAGGCCGGAAAGCGGCGTCGCAAAACGCGGATCGACCGGATCGGCGAGAAGCCGCAGCCTCCCCTCGCCGTCCCGGTCGAGCTTGGCGATGATCTGGCCGAGATGCAGCTCGAGTTCCGTGGCGACGCGCCGCTCGACATGCCGTTCAAAGAGATAGGACAGGCCGAAGAAGCTTATAACGCAGGCGATGGCGATCAGAGCCAGACCCGCCACCGCGAGCCGCAGACGAAGCGAGCCCCCGCGTTTGGCCGCGTTCATGGCTCCTCGCCGAGATAATAGCCGAAACCACGCCTGTTGCCGATCAGATCCGCCCTCAGCTTGCGGCGGAGACGGGTGATCAGCACTTCCAGCGCATTAGCGTCGCGCGAAAAGTCGTCGCCGTAGAGGTGGTTCTGCAATTCCGTCGGCGGCACGACCCGGCCGCGATGATGGCCGAGATAGCTGATCAGCCGGTATTCGAGCGGCGTCAGCGCCAGCGGCGCGCCGTTGAGGCTGACGCGCATGCTGCGCGGATCGATGGTCAGCGGCCCGATCGACAAAACCGCGGACCCGATGCCGACCGAGCGGCGGATCAAGGCGCGCACCCGGGCGATCAGTTCCTCGAACTGGAAGGGTTTGGGCAGGTAGTCATCGGCGCCGGCGTCGATGCCCTCGACGCGCTCGGCCCAGCTCGCCCGCGCCGTCAGCATCAGCACCGGCATATGCCGGTCGTTCTGCCGCCAGCGCTTGATGATGGTCAGCCCGTCGAGCTTGGGTAGGCCGATATCGAGGATCACCAGATCATAATCCTCTGTGTCGCCCAGAAACCAGGCCTCCTCGCCATCCGCGCAGATTTCCACGGCGTAACCCGCCTGGGTCAGAGCAGACGCGATATCGGCGCCGATCTTGCGATCGTCCTCGACCAGCAACAGCCGCATCAGTCGTCTTCCACTTTGATGACGGCCATGGTCTTGGCGTCCATCGTCACCTCGATCACCCTGCCGTCGGGGCGGATCATCTCGATCTCATAGATGTAGCGGCCGTCTTCCTGCTCGAATTCGATCTCGATGACTTCGCCCGGAAAGCTTTTGCGCATTTCGGCGAGAATGTCCTCAAGCGGGCGCACCAGACCGGATTGGAGCGCGCGGCGGGCATCGTCATGCTGAAGCGGAGTTTGCGGCGTCGCCGGAGTTTCCTCGGGATTGGCGGCAAGCGTCGTAGCACCCACAGCAAGCGCGATTGCGGAGGATGCAAGCAGGATCTGGGCGCGGAAACGTGTCATGGACAGGCTCTATCACGGCGAAACTTACATTTCACTGACATCCGCTGTCAGCAAAGCAAAAGTCGACCTGTGCGAAAAGGCCATCGTCACACACCGAAACAAGGAGACGCGACATGGCGCGCATTTATGGAAACGACCGCAACAACCGCCTCGAAGGCGCCGCCAATGGCGATGATATCGAAGGCCGAGGCGGCAACGACATCCTCTTTGGCTTCGCCGGCCATGACGAGCTCGAAGGCGGCTCCGGCAATGACAAGCTCTATGGCGGAGCCGGAAACGACGATCTCGAAGGCGGATCGGGCGCCGATATTCTCGATGGCGGCGCCGGAAACAACGACCTCGAAGGCGGCGCAGGCGCCGATATCTTCATCTTCAAGCAGGGCGTCACCGAAATCGACGACTTCGCCACCAATGACACGGTGCGGATCAATAGCGATCTCGGCGTCGACAGTTTCAGCGAGTTGAAGGCGTTGGCCCGCACCGTTGACGGCGGCGAAGACCTGGTGTTCGATTTCGGCCGTCACGAATTGCGCTTCGACGAAACGCGCCTGTCCGATCTCAAGGCTTCGGATTTCGAATTCATCTGATCCGCGAGACAGGCGGGCGTCAGCCGCGCAGGCGACGCGAGACCGCGCCGAGCGCCATCACGGCGCCGCCCGCCAGCAATCCCCAGAACGCGCCGGACACGCCGGCGAAGGAGACGCCGGACGCCGTGGTGACAAAGGTCACCGCGGCGGCTTCGCGCGTTTCCGCCTCCTTGAAGGCGGAGACGGCGGAGCCGGAGAATGCCGCGAGCAGCGCGAGACCGGCAACCGCCTCAATGAGGATCTTCGGCGCAAGCGCCACGAAGGCGGTGACGCCGCCAGCCGTCAATCCGAGAATGACATAGAAGACGCCGGCGATGATGCCCGCCCAGTAGCGCCTTTTTGGATCAGCATGGGCGTCGGGGCCCGCGCACATCGCCGCCGTGATCGCCGCGAGATTGACGGCGACGCCGCCAAACGGCGCGGCCAGCAACGAAAACACCCCGGTCATGGTGAAGAGCGGCCCCGGCGGCGGCTCATAACCGTTGACCTTCAACACCGTGATGCCGGGAATATTCTGCGAGGCCATGGTGATGATGAACAGCGGCAGGGCGATCGACACGAGACCTGCGAGCGTGAACTGTGGCGTCACCCATTCCGGCTGCGGCCAGAGCGCCTCGCCGACGCCGGCGAAAGCGCCATTCGGGATCTCGACGCCGAAGGCGACCACCGCTGCAAAGGCGACGAGCGCAGCCGGCACCGCCAGCAGGCGATTGATCAGGCCGCCGAGAAAGAAGGCGATCACCAGGGGCCCGCCGAGCTTGGGATCGAAACCGATCGCCTTGATCGGCGCAAAGCATAGCGACACCAGAACGCCCGCCAGCATGGCGCTCGCCAGCGCCGGAGGAATGGAGGCCACCAGCCGCCCGAGCGGCTTGAACAGACCCGCGACGATGATCAGCAGGCTCGACAGGATGAAGGCTCCGACCGCGACGGGAAAGCCGCCCTCAATGCCGGTGAGCGTCGCAAGAAAGGCCGCGCCCGGCGTCGACCAGGCCACCGAGATCGGCATGCGCTTCCAGGCGCTGAGGATGATCCCGCACAGGCCCATGGCGATCGACAACGCCATCAGCCCCGACGTTGCCTGCGCCTCGGTCGCGCCTGCGACCACCGCGCCATGGACGACCACCGCAAAAGAACTTGCAAAACCGACAAAGGCGACCAGCAGCCCCATGACCAGGGCCTGCGGAGAAAAATCCTTGAGCATGCGGGGATCCGGAAATGGATGAAAAGACGTCAGAGCGTCTTTGAGAACCAATCCGCCGTCTTGTCAATCACGCTTTGCGCCATCGACTGGTCCTTCTCCAGCGACTTGAAGATGTGATCGCCTTCCGGGATCATCATCACTTCCTTTGTCGGATTTTTCGCAAGTCCGACAAAGCGCTCGGAATAGGCGGCCGAGAAATCCTTGGCGCCGGTGATGGTCAGATAGGCGCCGGGGAAATTGGCGACCGCATCGTCGATCTTGCGCTTGTTGAGGCTGTCGAAGAAGGCCTGCTTGATGGCGATGGTGCGCCAGCCGAGATCGAGACCGACAATGCCGTCTTCCTTGGCGCGGTCGAAGGCCTTGTCGCCGAGCACGGTGCGGAAATCCTGCTCGAAATCGCCGACCGAGGACCAGGTGACCAGCGACTTCACATCGGAAGGACGGTCGGAAGCGAGCAGCGTCGCCACCCCGCCGCCCAGGCTGAAGCCGAGCACGCCCAGCCGCTTGGGATCGACATCGGGATAGGTGGCGAGAAAGGCGAAGGCGTCCTTCGCCTGGTCGAGCTGGCCATTCACGGTGATGTCGCCGCTGTCGCCGGCGCTCTCGCCGAAGCCGAGGAAATCAATGCGCAGCGAGGCGATGCCCTTCATGGCGAGCGCCGTGGCCGTCCGCTTGTAGAGACTGCCGACTTCATCGCGCGAACTGCCGAAACCATGCAGCATCAGCACCGCCGGCACGGGCGCGGCGTGATCGGGCATGTTCAGCGTCGCGACGATGCGACCTTCCAGATTGACCACGGTCTCTCCCGCCTTCGCCAGTCCTGCGGCGCCTGCGACGATGGTCGCTGCGAGCGCGGTCCTGGCGACGGCGCGGATCATCGCGTTGACGCAAGCTCCGAAGCGCGGCGCGGCGCGCCCAAGAACCGAAACGGACATAACATCTTCTCCAGCAATAGAATTCGACGCGGACGTTATGGGGATTTGAGAGCGCTTACAAGCGCAATGCAGCATAAGAATGGCGCAGCGCCAGCGCAATGCAAAACCCCCGGCGCTGGCGGCGCCGGGGGTTGCTGAACAACAAGCGATCAGATGTCGGCCTGCGACGAAATGATGCGCGAAACCAGACCATAGTCCTTGGCTTCCTCGGCGGAGAGCCAGTAATCGCGGTCGGTGTCCTTGGCGATCTTTTCCACGGACTGGCCGGTGGCCGCCGCGAAAATCCGATTCAGGCGCTCGTTCATGCGAATGATTTCGCGCGCCTGGATCTCGATGTCGGACGCCATGCCGCGCGTGCCGCCCGAGGGTTGGTGCAGCAGGAAGCGGGTGTTGGTCAGGCAGAGGCGGCGTTCCTTGGGAACGCTGACATAGATCAGCGCACCAGCCGAAGCGACCCAGCCCGTGCCGATGATCCAGACCTTCGGCTTGATGAACTTGATCATGTCATGAATCGAATCGCCCGATTCGACATGACCGCCCGGCGAATTGACGAAGATGCGGATATCGTCGTCGCTGGCCGCGGCGAGCGCCACCAGCTGGGCGCAGACCTTATGAGCCAGCTCCTGGGTGATACCGCCATAGATGAAGATGGATCGCGACTTGAAGAGATTGGACTCGATGTCCTTGCCCATCGGCGCCTCGACCTTCTTTTCCTTGTCGTCGTCTTCGTCGTTCATCCAATTCTCCAGATTTCGAAGCTTTCCGAGCCCTGAGATAGGGCGACTCACATGGAAAGACAATGCAACAAATGCGGATTACAAGAAACGGGTGAATTGCCGGTAAAGCAGCGATGTCGCAGACGGATGGGCGCCGTCCAAACAGGCATTTTCCACCGGAGAATAAAAAATCAGCAGCGAAATCCCGTCTGCGGCAAACGCCGTATGGACAGCGTCGCGGCATCGGGACTAGTCTTGACGCCAGCGCTGCCACAGGCGGCTTCTGCAGACGTTACAAAGACTGAGGGATTGAACATGTTGAAACGCTTTTCCGCCGCCGCAGCCCTGTCCGCCGCTCCGATCCTGGCCCTGACGGCAGCCCCGGCCTTCGCGCATGTGGACCCGCTGGCGCATGGCGTCATGGCGAGCGGCATCCTGCATCCGTTTTCCGGCGCGGACCATATGCTGGCGATGGTCGCTGTCGGTCTCTGGGCGGCGCAGCTGGGCGGCAAGGCGCGTTTCGCCGTGCCTGCGAGTTTCGTGGCGGTGATGGCGGCGGGTTTCGCGCTGGCGCTGATAGGGGCGGCCCTGCCCTTCGTCGAGCCGGCCATTCTCGCCTCCGTCGTCGGTCTCGGCCTGCTGGTGGCGCTTGCGGTCAAGCTGCCGACCTGGCTCGGCATGGCTGTCGTCGGCGGTTTCGCGCTGTTTCATGGCTATGCGCATGGCGCGGAACTCGGCGGCGCCGACGCGCTGACCTTCGGCCTGGGTTTTGCCGCCTCCACCGCCATCCTGCATGCCATCGGTCTCGGCCTCGGCGCCTGGGCGTCGGCCCGCAGCGCGGTCCTCGGCCGCCTGCTCGGCGCGCTGACGGCGGTCGGCGGCGCGGCCCTGATGCTCGGCTGAGCAGGCGCTGAAACCAATCTCTCCAGAGCGGGCCTTCGGGCCCGCTTTTTCATGGGACATTACAAGGATTTAATTCGTCCTCGCCTCTTTCCGCCGCTTTCCGGTCCTACCTCATGGTCAGGCGCATAGACCGGAAAGGAGACAGTCATGTCACCGGAAGAAAGAAGCCTGCTCAACGATCTCTTCACCCGCACCCGCGGCGCGGCCTCGACCCCGCGGGATCCCGAAGCCGAGGATCTCATTCAACGCGGCCTCGGGGAACAGCCGCACGCGGCCTATTTCCTCGCCCAGGCCGTCATCATCCAGGATCAGGCGCTCAACGCGCTCACCACTCGCATCCGGGAGCTTGAGGATCAGATTGCAAACCTCGAACGCCAGAAGCCTGCAGAACCGGCGCACCAAACCAGTGGCGGGTTCCTCGGCGGCCTCTCCGGCCTGTTCGGCGGCGGCCAGAGTCAGGCGCCGGCTCAACGCTCGGGCCAACTTTACGATGATTTCGCCCGCTCGAACCGCCAGCCAGCCTCAGTTCCGGCTGCCCCGAGCCCTTGGGGACGCGACGCGGCGCCGACCGGCCCCTGGGGGCAAGCGCCGTCCTCGGCGGGTGGCGGCTTTCTGCGTGGCGCGTTGACCACGGCGGCCGGCGTTGCCGGCGGCGTGCTGGTCGCCGACGCCGTGAGGGATCTGCTTTCGCCCCATATCGGCGGCTCGAACGGGCTGTTCGGGTCGAATTTCGGCAATGCCGGCGGCCTGTTCGGCTCCGGAAACACGCCAATCGAAGAAACAGTCGTCAACAACTACTTCCTGAACGACGGTAACGGCGGCTCCGGGGATGACGACATCCAGCAGGCTGATGACCAAGTCGACGACGACGATTGGTTCGATGCCGGCGACGATAGCGGCGACAGCTATGCCTGACGCTCCGCGCTGAAGGGCCGGTCGCCCCGGCCCTTCCGGAATCGTCGATCGCGTCAGCCGCGGCCGCGATAGGGCGCGACGCCCTGATCGGGCAGCCAGACGCCTTCAGGCGGCGCGCCGGTCTGCCAGAACACGTCGATCGGAATGCCGCCGCGCGGATACCAATAGGCGCCGATGCGCAGCCATTTCGGAGCGAGAAGCTCGACCAGCCGCTTGGCGATATAGATCGAGCAATCCTCGTGAAAGGCGCCGTGATTGCGGAAGGACGCCAGGAACAGCTTCAGCGACTTCGATTCCACCAGCCATTCATCGGGGATGTAGTCGATGACGATATGGGCGAAATCCGGCTGGCCGGTCATCGGGCAGAGCGAGGTGAATTCGGGCGCGGCGAAGCGCACGACATAATTGGCGTCGCGATTGCCCGACGGCACCTTTTCGAGGATCGCCTCTTCGGGATTGGCGAAAGCGCGGGTCTCGCCGCCGAGCTGGGTCAGGCCGGATACATCCGTTGTGGGCATTACTTGGCTCCTTGCTGCATCTTGATGCGCACCCCATGCGACTTTTCGCTCTCGGGCTCAACATGAATCACGCATTGCGCGCCGGGATGCGCCTCCTGAATGGCGCGTTCCAGCCGGTCGCAGATTTCATGCGCCTCGCCCACCGTCATCAGGGCCGGCACCACGAGATCGAAAGCGATGAAGGTGGCGCGGCCGGCCCGCCGGGAGCGGAAATGATGGACGTTCAACGCGCCATAGCCATGGCTGGCGATGACGGTCTTGATCGATTCCTCCTCATCCGGCTCGACCGCCTGGTCCATCAGGCCGGAAACGGAATGCGAGATCACCTTGTAGCCCTGGAAGAGAATGTTGACCGACACCACCAGCGCCATGATCGGATCGAGAATGCCGTAGCCGGTGACGAGCGCCAGCACGAGGCCGATAAGCACGCCGATCGAGGTGATCACGTCCGACCAGATATGCTCGCCATCCGCCTTCAGCGCCGGTGAGCGATGGGTTCGACCCGCGCGGATCAGCACGCCGGCCCAAAGCGCGTTGATGACGGCGGCGACCGCGTTGATCGTGAGGCCGAGCGCCGGGGCTTCCGGCAAGGTCGGCGCAAAGAGATGCGGCGCCGCCTCGTTGACGATCATCAGCGCCGCAACCACGATCAACACGCCCTCGACGACGGCGGAGAAATATTCCGCCTTGTAATGGCCGAAAGGATGATCGCTGTCGGCAGGCTTGGCGGCATAACCCACCACCATCCAGGCCATCACGGCTGCCACCACATTGACGGTCGATTCCAGCCCGTCCGACAGGAGCGCCACCGAACCCGTCACATACCAGGCGAGCAATTTGAGGCCCATCACCCCGAAGGACAATGGAATGCCCCAGAAGGCCAGCCTCCGGACAGTCATGTCGCTTTTTTCCATCGCCGTCCCCTTCCGCGAATGCGAGTGATTTGCAAAAACTCAAGTCCATCAACGCGAAACCGCGCGCAGGACGGGCCAGCGCGCGGTTTCGATGATGTCGCATATGAGTGAATTTGCGATGAGGGTCAAGAGCAGCGGCGGAGATCCGTGTGGATCAATCCGGGACGGCTGTCTGCGGTCGTGCGCGACGGAAAGAGGCGCTGCATCTGGGGAAAACGCTTCATGCCTCTGCGGTTGGCGCAATCACGACGAACCCAAACAAGACGATGGTGACAGGGCTTACTCCCGATCCCAAGGCGACCGGCGCTGCACGCTGCGCTTCAAGCTCTCAATTACAGGTTCGACAAATCCTCTCGCTTCAAAAAATCAGAGATGGGCGCACAAGCACTCAACAGGCTGATTTACGTGATCGCTTCTGGCATTTTCATCATGTCATTATACCAGTTGACCAGTCAGTAGGTTTTTGACAAAACGGTCGCGCGCCATCGGGGAGGAGTCTCGATTTCAGGCAACGATAGGGTCCCGCTCGCATCACGCGAGGGCGCAGCCATTTTTATTGGGAGGATTTTATGGACGGCGCATCACGACCAACGCTCGATAATGGGCGGATCGAAGCCTCGACGATCAGGAAGATCTCCATTCGTCTAGTGCCCTTCATCGCATTGATGTTTTTCATCAATTACCTGGATCGGACGGCGATTTCCTTCGCCGGGCCGAATGGCATGACAACAGACCTCGCCATGACGGCAGCCCAATTCGGCTTTGCTGCGGGCATATTCTTTTTCGGCTATATCATCCTGGAAGTGCCGAGCAATCTTGCCCTGCACCGATTTGGCGCCCGTCGGTGGCTGTCCAGGATCATGATTACCTGGGGCATCGTTGCGATGTTGTTTACCTGGGTTAGCAGCATCAATGGCCTTTACGTGCTTCGCTTTTTGCTCGGCGTTGCCGAGGCGGGCTTTTTTCCCGGCGCTATTCTCTATCTAAGCACCTGGGTTCCGGGGCGCCATCGCGCCAAGATTCTGGCGCTGTTCTATATCGCCCAACCATTGACCACGGTCATCGGCGCTCCCTTCGCTTCGCTGCTGATCGAGGCGCATGGATTCATGGGTCTCGAAGGCTGGAGGGTTATGTTCCTCGGCGTGTCCGTGCCCGCTGTAGTCATCGGCGTCGTGACATGGTTCTATCTCCCCGACACACCCAACGATGCAACTTGGCTGTCGGTCGAAGAAAAGGCGTGGCTGAACAATGCTCTGGTGAACGAGGATTCCAAAAAGGCGTCTGCGCGCAGTCATAGCCCGCTGGCAGCGCTCAAGGATGTGCGCGTCTGGCTCCTGTCAGGCATTTACTTCGGCCTGATCTATGGACTTTATGCGCTGGCTTTCTTCCTGCCCACGATTATCGCCGGCTTCGAAGCCAAATTTGGAACGAAATTCGACGTATTCGATAAGGGCCTGATCACGGCGATTCCCTATCTTCCGGCCGCCATCGTGCTCTATTTCTGGAGTTCCGATGCGACGAAACGCGGCGTCAGGATCTGGCATGTCGGACTTCCGGCCCTGATCGGTGCGGCAAGTATACCCCTGGCGCTGCTGATGTCGTCTCCGGAAGCAACCATCGTCGTCGTGACCATCACGGCTTGCTCGATCTTCGCTGCCCTGCCGAATTTCTGGTCGCTGCCGACACGCTTTCTGACGGGCGCCGGCGCAGCCGCCGGCATTGCCTTCATCAACACGATCGGCAATATCGCCGGCTTCGCCGCCCCGTTCATCACCGGCGCGGTCAAGGACGCGACGGGGCTCTACGAGATGCCGATGTTCATCGTCGGAGGCTTTATGTTGCTGTCCGCGATCACGGCGTTCTCGATCGGCGCCGCGTTGAAAGGCCCGTCTTCGACGTAAACCGACAGCAGCGGCATGATCCAGAAGCCCCTCGGGCAGTCATGCCGCTCTCTTTCACCGCTTTCCCTTCCGCGAATGCGAGTGTTTTGAAAAAATCAAAGTCGACCAACGTAAAACCGCGCGCAGGAGGGTCCAGCGCGCGGTTTTACGTTGATGGAAATGGGCGGATTTACGATGAGGATCAGGAGCGGCGGCAGAGATCGGTGTCGTTCGATCTGGGACGGCGACGGTTTCCCAAGCTTGAAAAACCATGACGTATCGCGTTATAATCCATCATGATCAAGAGCTTCGCGAGTGCGGAAACCGAATTGATTTGGTCGGGTTGGCGCAGCAGAAAGCTGCCGCCGGATATCCAAGCGACCGCGCTTCGAAAGCTCAGAATTCTGAACAACGCCCAGACGCTCCAAGACCTGCGAATCCCGCCGGGCAACCGTCTTGAAGCGCTTCGGGGAAATAGAGCCGGACAGCACAGCATTCGGATCAACGAGCAGTGGCGAATCTGCTTCATCTGGGACGAAGGAGCCCCGCGAAATGTTGAAATCGTCGACTACCACGGCTGACGCCCTACCCAACCCACATCCTGGAAACATCCTGCGCGAGGACTTTCTGGAGCCGATGGCGCTCAGTCAGAATGCACTGGCCAAAGCGGTGAAAGTGCCGCCGCGACGGATCAACGAAATCGTGCTGGGCAAACGCGCTATCACTGCGGACACAGATCTTCGGCTGGCCCGCTATTTCGGCATGTCGGAAGGCTTCTTCCTCGGTCTTCAAACTGATTTCGACCTCATGCAACGGCGACGGCAGATAGAAAGCGAATTGGCGACGATCGAGCCGCGCGTCGCCTAATCTTCACGTCACAGGCGCGCTACCGAAAAGGTAGCGCGCCTGATTTAAATGGCCTCAGGCCGCCTTCACCTTGGCCCTTTTCGCCAGATGCGCCACGACATTCTCGATCATCCGCATGCCGGCTTCGGAGCCGAGCGTCATGATCGATTCCGGATGGAACTGCACCGCCGCCACCGGCTCCTTGGCATGCTCAATGCCCATGATCGTGCCGTCCTCGCTTTCGGCCGTGATGATGAAATCGCGGTCGAGGGTGGCGGGGTCGGCGAAGATCGAGTGGTAGCGGCCGACGGTGACTTCCTTGCCGAGGCCGGAGAACACCACGCCAGGCTCGAGCACGCGGATGCGCGACGGCTTACCATGCATGGGAATGGCGAGATGGCGCAGTTCCCCGCCATAGGCTTCGGCGAGCGCCTGGAGCCCCAGGCAGACGCCGAAGATCGGCAGGTTGCGCGCCCTCGCCTTCTTGATCGTCGCCTTGCAATCGAAATCCGACGGCGAGCCCGGTCCGGGCGACAGCACCACGAGATCCGGGTTCATCCGGTCAAACACTTCCTCCGGCACCGGCGTGCGCACGGTGGAGACCGTGGCGCCCGTCTGGCGGAAATAGTTGGCGAGCGTATGCACGAAGGAATCTTCGTGGTCGACCAGCAGGATATTGACCCCCTGGCCGACTTTGGCGACATCGCGCTTGGTCATGGCGGAATTCCCTGTCTTGGCGTCGCGGATGGCGGCGATCATGGCGGAAGCCTTGAGTTCGGTCTCGGCCTCTTCCTCTTCCGGAATGGAATCGTAGAGCAGCGTCGCGCCGGCGCGCACTTCGGCGATCCCGTCCTTGATACGGATGGTGCGCAGCGTCAAACCGGTGTTCATGTCGCCGTTGAAGCCGACCCAGCCGATCGCGCCGCCATACCACACGCGCGGGCTCTTCTCATGCGCCTCGATGAAGCGCATCGCCCAGAGTTTCGGCGCGCCGGTGACGGTGACGGCCCAGGCATGGCTGAGGAAGCCGTCGAAGGCGTCCATATCGTCGCGCAAGCGGCCCTCGATATGATCGACCGTGTGGATGAGGCGCGAATACATCTCGATCTGCCGACGGCCGATGACCTTGACCGAAGCCGGCTCGCAGACGCGGCTCTTGTCGTTGCGGTCGACGTCGGAGCACATGGTCAGTTCCGACTCGTCCTTCTTGGAGTTCAGTAGCTTCAGGATCTGTTCGCTGTCAGAGATCGCGTCGTCGCCGCGCTTGATGGTGCCGGAGATCGGGCAGGTCTCGATGCGGCGGCCCGACACGCGCACGAACATTTCCGGCGACGCGCCGACCAGATATTCCTGATTGCCGAGATTGATGAAGAAGGAATAGGGCGACGGGTTGATCGCCTTCAGGCGCCGGGCGATGGCCGAAGGCTTGGAGTCGCAGCGCTCCATGAATTTCTGGCCCGGCACGACCTCGAACAGGTCGCCGCGCTGAAAACTCTTCTTGGCTTCCTTGACGAGCTCGGCATATTCGCCCGGACGATGATCGCCCCGCGGCGGGATCGTATCGGTCGAGCGGAAAGGTTCGGGAACCGTGTCGCCGGCCTTGCCGACGGTCGTGCGCTCGTCCTTGGAGAATTCGTAGCGGTCGATCCAGGCCTTGGCGGAATAATTGTCGACCACGAGGATCTCGTCGGGCAGGAACAGCACCATGTCGCGCTGGTCGTCGGGCCGCTTGAGCTTGAGGTCGATGGCGTCGAACTGGAAGGCGAGATCATAGCCGAAGGCGCCGTAGAGGCCGATCGAACTGTCTTCCGCCGAATGGAACAAGCCGGTGATGGCGCGCAGCGCGGTGAAGACCGTGGGCATCTTCGAGCGCTCTTCTTCGGTGAAAACGCGTGAGGGCGGGTTCACCGTGAGATCGAGCCGGCGGGTGCTGCGCGCGCCGAGCGTCAGATCCTCGACCTCGGCCAAGGCTTCGGCGATGATGTCAAGCAGCACTTCGCCGCGCTCGTTATAGGCTTCGAGCCAGACAGAGCGGCCGAAGGAGGACACGCCGAGCGGCGGATCGCAGACCGCCACGTCCCAGCGGGTGTAACGGCCCGGATATTCATAGTTGGAAGACAAAACGGCGCCGCGGCGCTCGTCGAGCTTTTCGACATAGGAGTCGATGGCGTCGGCGTAAGAGGTTTCGCGACGCGACCGGGTGATGGTCACCCCGCCCTTCGTCACATATTGCTCAGAGCCGTCTTCCAGTATGCGCGTTCCCATTCTTTCTCTCCGTCAAGGCCCGGTTGAGCGCGGCCCGGATATGAAAAAAGCCGCCTCTTTCCGGGCGGCTTCGTGGTCTTGTCTTTAACACATGACGATCCGAGGCCGCGTTTTCAGCGAGCCCACCACCAGATAGCCATGATCACAGACGTTTTCATGTCGCTACCAATAACAATCTTTTTCGAATTGACAAGGGGTCGATGCGCGTCCCGCATATCAACTGCGCCGTCGTTGCCTCCGCGAGCACCAAGCGAACCGACCGGACCCCTCCGCGTTCTCTCTGATGAAAGAGCTTCAAGGAGGGTCCCCTGCGCACACTGTTCATCTTCGCATCGACGCTGTTGCTCACCAGTGCTGATCTTCCGCTTCATGGTCCTATTCCGATGAGCCGGCCTGGCGCCCCCAAGGCTGAGCGGCCGCTCAACCCCTCAACCGGCCCGGAAAGACCGGAAACAGCGCCGCCTGCGGTCCGCGGCGAACCGCCAAAGGACGCCGCCCAAGATCCGTCGAACGCAGACGCGCCGCCGATCGAACAGGAAGATCCCGCCGCCTTCACGCGCTGTTCCAATGCGTTGACCGCGCTGGGAGCGGAGTTCGAAGAGGTTGCGCGCGTGGACGATGGCCAAGGCTGCGGCATCGACCGGCCGATCATGGTGAAGTCGCTCGGGAAGGGTGTGCCCCTATCTCCCGCAGGTGAGATGCGCTGCGAGACGGCGCTCAACCTGACGCGCTGGACGCAGGACGTCGTCAGCCCGTTCCTGCAAAAAGCGCAACCGGGGGAAACGCTGGCCTCCGTCAATCAGGCGTCCGCCTATATCTGCCGCAACCGCAACTCGGCGTCGAGCGGAAAGATCTCGGAGCACGCCCGCGGCAACGCCGTCGACATCGCCGGCTTCACCTTCAAATCCGGCAAAACATTGACGATTGCGCCGCGCGAGGAGGATTCCACGTTCGACGGCGCGTTCCAGCGCGCGATCGCTTCGGCGGCCTGCCTCTATTTCTCGACGGTTCTCGACCCCGGCAGCGACGCGGCGCACGAGACGCATTTGCACCTCGATACGCTCGCGCGCAAAGGCGGTTATCGCTATTGCTGGTGACGGGCGGCGAGCCGAGGTCGATCGCCGCCTTTGCGAAACAGAGATCAGAACAGCCCTTCGATATACCCCTGTTCGTTCAGGAATATCCGTTCCGAGGACGGAGATTTCGGCAGGCCCGGCATGGTCATGATTTCGCCGGTGATCGCCACCACGAAACCTGCGCCGGCCGATAGCCTGACCTCGCGCACATTCACCACATGCCCTTCCGGCGCGCCGCGCAGGCTGGGATCGGTGGAGAAGGAATATTGCGTCTTGGCCATGCAGACCGGCAGTTTTCCATAGCCCTGCGCCTCCCAGGTCCGGAGTTGGTCGCGCACCGATTTGTCGGCCGTCACCTCCCCGGCGTGATAGATCGATTTGGCGATCCGCTCGATCTTTTCGAACAGCGGCATATCGTCGGGGTAAAGCGGGGCAAATTGCGACTGGCCGCCTTCGGCGAGCTCGACCACTTTCCGCGCCAGATCCTCGATCCCGGCCGAGCCTTGCGCCCAGTGCTTGCAGAGGATCGCTTCGACGCCGAGTGTGGCGACATAGTCCTGGATCGCCTTGATCTCGGCCTCGGTGTCCGAGATGAAATGGTTGATGCCGACCACCACGGGCACGCCGAATTTCTTGACGTTCTGCACGTGCCGGCCGAGATTGGCGCAGCCTTTCTGCACGGCGGCGACATTCTCGGCGCCGAGATCCTCCTTCTTGACGCCGCCATTCATTTTCATCGCGCGCGCGGTGGCGACAATCACCGCCGCATCCGGCTTCAGGCCCGCCTTGCGGCATTTGATATCGAAGAATTTCTCCGCGCCGAGATCGGCGCCGAAGCCGGCTTCGGTCACGACATAATCCGCGAGCTTGAGCGCAGTCGTCGTCGCCACCACCGAATTGCAGCCATGGGCGATATTGGCGAAGGGGCCGCCATGCACGAAGGCCGGATTGTTTTCCAGCGTCTGCACCAGATTGGGCTGCATGGCGTCCTTGAGCAGCACCGTCATCGCCCCATCCGCCTTGATATCGCGGGCGAAGACCGGGCTCTTGTCGCGGCGATAGCCGATGATGATGTCGCCCAGCCGCTTTTCGAGATCCTTGAGGTCGGTCGACAGACAGAGAATGGCCATCACCTCGGACGCCACCGTGATGTCGAAGCCGGTTTCGCGCGGATAGCCGTTGGCGACGCCGCCGAGCGAGGCAACGATCTGCCGGAGCGCCCGGTCATTCATGTCCATCACCCGCCGCCAGGCGATGCGCCTGATGTCGATGCCCTGCTCGTTGCCCCAATAGATGTGGTTGTCGATCAGCGCCGAAAGCAGGTTGTGCGCCGAGGTGATGGCGTGGAAATCTCCAGTGAAATGCAGGTTCATGTCCTCCATGGGAACGACCTGCGCGTAGCCGCCGCCGGCCGCGCCGCCCTTGACCCCGAAACACGGGCCGAGCGAGGCTTCGCGGATACAGACCACCGCCTTCTTGCCGATACGGTTGAGCCCGTCACCCAAGCCCACCGTGGTGGTGGTCTTGCCCTCCCCCGCCGGCGTCGGATTGATGGCGGTGACCAGCACGAGCTTGCCGTTCGGTCTGTCCTTGATTTGGGCGATGAAATCGGCGGAGATCTTCGCCTTGTCATGCCCGTAAGGCATGAGGTCCTCAGTCGCTATGCCCAGTTTCGCGCCGATCTCCTGGATCGGTCGCTTTTTCGCGGCGCGCGCAATTTCGATGTCGGATTTCACGTCGGCCATAAACACTCCGCCTCCCGTTCGGATGGATCGCCATTCGTCCGTACGCCTTCCTCCTCGGCGAGCGGACAAATGCCAGTAAATCGGGAATTCAAGCTGGCCGCCGCGCCGGAAAGAGCCGAAGCCTATCCCATTGACGACATTTTCCATTTTGTGCGCGAAGTCTGCGGAGCGGCCTGCGCCTAGTGTCTCAGCTTATCCGCCTCGAGTTCCAGCGTGGTCAGGCTGGATGCTGGCGACGTGGTGGGCAATAGGACGCAGTTGTTTGGCCTGTCGGGCGTCAGGCATGCCTGCGGGGAAGCAAGCATGTCGGTCGCCGACAATTCCGTGATGAGACCAATCCTCAACATTTCCACCGGCTCCAGCGTCCGGATCTTGTCCGGCGGCGCCGACTGCATAAGATCGAGAAAGGCGAGGTCGAGGCCCATATCCTTGAGATAAGACGTTAGCGCCTTGCGGGTGGACTTCGGCATCTTGGTGCTGCTTTTCGGCCCCAGATCCTTACGCCGAATTTCTTCGCGGCTCACCACCTTCTTCTTGCCGTCGACGATCTCGTAGCGCTCCTTATAGTAGATCTTCTGTCGCTGATAGACGGTGGTGACCTGATGGACGCCCGTATAGGACCAGCGGCTCGAATACCGTTTTTCGCCGCCGGCCAGCGCCAGTGGACAAGCCGACCAACAGAAGGATCCGGCCACCGCGACCGTCCCGTAATATTCGCCCTTGCGCGCGCCGTCGGGCTGGCAGGACGCGTCCGTCGGACGGCACGAAACGAAGCGGGTGTAGCCGACTTCGACAGACATTTCATTCTTGCGGATCAAACGCCCGAGCGCCATGGCGGCGTCGACATCGCCGCCAGGCGAGGTAATGATCAGCGGCAGTCGCCGGTCACCCGCCTGTTTCAAGACCTTTTTGAAGGCTGCCGGCGTCTTGGAGACGATCTGCCCTTCGCCATAGATCCATTCGGGGCAGACGGGTTCGCAGTAGCCAGCGCTCGAGCGAACGACGACGAAATTCATCGGACGCTCGAACTGAGCAGGCAGGGTGTCGTTCTTCTTGCGATCGGCCGACATGGCGAAGGTCGCGCAGCCAAAGGCCATCGCCAGGACGATTATCGTCCTGAGTCGACCAACCAGCCCGCCATGACACCACCGAGACATCACCGTGATCATCGCTCCGTTCCAGACAGAATTGGCGACAACGCCTACGCCGCGCAAGGCGGGAAGCAGCCCGTCTCGCATTTTTCTTGCGGTCGTGGCGCCCTTACCGCATTGCGGAACCACATGCCGCCGGAGTATGACCGGCGCGCAAGGGGCAGTCAGCAAACGAGCGTGAGGCAGACCATGAAATCGTTGGAATTGATCATCGAGAAGATCATCCTGTCCAGCAGGTGGCTTCTGGTTGCCTTTTATATGGGTCTGGTTGCGGCGCTCGCCGTTTACGCAGTCTCCTTCGGCTATAAATTCTGGAAGGTCGCTATTAACGTGTTCAACTTCGACGAAGCCGACATGATACTGGCGATGCTCAGCCTGATAGACGCGGCTCTCGTGGCGAGCCTGATCGTGATGGTGATGATCTCAGGCTATGAAAATTTCGTCAGCCGCTTCGACGAAGCCAATGACGAAGTGTCCTTCCTGGGGAAACTCGACGCGGGCAGCCTCAAGATCAAGGTCGCCTCCTCCATCGTTGCGATCTCGTCGATTCATCTTCTGCAGGTTTTCCTGAACGCCAACCAGTATGACAACTGGAAACTGGCTATGCTCACCCTCATCCATATCGCCTTTGTGGTGTCGGCGCTCATGCTCGGCGTGCTCGAAAAAATGTCGAAAAAGGAAAAGCCAGGGCAAGAAGAAAGCCCGGCTCTCTAGAACGGGCGCAGCGTCAAGACCTGCCGCGTTGACCGCGGGCGATCGGATGCAGCCCTCCCGACCTGCGCCAACACGTTTTCTGGCCGTCCAGCAAGAACGAGCGGTGAAGCGATACTTTTGCCGCGAATCTCTTCAACCTGACCGACAAAAGCGGGCTGGCATTTGTGCTTGGTCGCAGTGAAGCCGCAGCCACACCGTCAGCTTGTGTATCATTGTGGGAATGGAGGTCGATATCCGCATCGGGTCGGCATTTGCAGAACCGTTTTCCACGCCTTGCAAACGTTTACTTTTTCCAAGGCGATTGAAGATTGCGGAAATTTGCTTTTAACATGATACACATTCAAAAATTGGTTTGCCGGATCGGTTCCGACTCCTCTGCTTTCAAACAGTTTTGAAACCATATGTTTTACGGATTTTTCTTTGCAGCTATTGAGAAGTCGGCCTATCTGGTATCATTTTACCGGCAAAGCGCCAAACTGCACGGATAAAGCATTTTATGCCGCTTGTTTTGCGAAAAAGTCGAAACAGGCTGCAGGGCATGGTCACGGAAGGAACGTCGGTACTCATGCGGCAGATGACGCTGGAACAGCAGCAAATATATTCCGCGATAAGTGATGCGCCGGACAAGCCGGATCTTGCTCAGAATTTATTTCGGATAGGGCGCATGTTCGAGTTTGCGTTCTCCACATTTCTGGTGATGCCGTCGAAAACAGATCTCAATGTTTCCTCGTTGATCATTGAGACCAATGCCCCGGCAGGCTTCTACGAAGATCTCGATGCCATTTCCCCGCCCAAGGACTGTTATGTCTACGATACCGCGCGCTGCACGGTGCTGCCCTTGGTATGGTCAGCCGAACAGACGGAGCGCCAGTTCCAGCTGATCAACTCCACGCCGCCGCCATCCCTCAAGCACTATGTCGGGCATGGCGCCACGCGCGGGATCGTCATTCCTCTATCGTCTCTCGACGGATCACGGCACATTATCCGCTTCGATGGCGAACGCAGCCCTCTGGAGCAGGTCGAGATCAACGACATCACCATGTTGGCGCTCCACTTCTTTCAATCTTATGATCGCAATCGCTATCCCTTGACTGACAACCCTTGTGGTCTCACCGAACGCGAATTGGAGATCGTTCGCTGGACTGCACATGGCAAGACGTCTGCGGAGATCGGCGTAATCATGTCACTGTCCGACCACACGGTGAACGCTTATATGAACAATGCGGTCAAGAAACTCGACTGTGTGAACCGGACGCAGCTTGTGGCAAAAGCACTGCGGATGCGCGTGATCAGCTGACGGCAGTCTGTAAACCCTACGCAAAAGAGGGACCCCAAAGGGCCCCTCGATCATCATGAAATACCCGGAATATACCTTTATTATGCCGCAACGCTCTTGAGCGTATCTTCTCCATAAAGCGATTCCAGAGCGCCGAGCAAAGTCAGCACTTGAGCGGAATTGCTGGAATAGTAGATCGTCTGTGCGTCGCGGCGCGTGCGCACGAGCTTCTGCGCGCGAAGCTTCGAAAGGTGCTGCGAAAGCGCCGACTGGCTGAGACCGACCTGGTTGGCGAGCACGCCCACCGGCACTTCACCATTTACCAGGTTGCAAAGGATCAGCAGTCTCTTGGGATTGGCAAGCGCCGAAAGCAGGGCTGCCGCGGAGGCGGAATTTTCCGACAATGTCTTCATCTTCATAGCAATTTTATCCTCAATCCAATTCGTTGATGTTTAACTCAATAAACCCCAGGCTCTTGAAATCGAACGGAAAAAACATAACGCCCTTTCTTTGTTGATGTACATTACTAATTTTCACGTATTTCCATAAGCATATTCTTATATTCTGCAATCAGCCCTTTTATATCCTGAGCAGCTTTCTCCAGTTCAATGCGCACCAAATGCTCGCGATGCGCGAGATCCAGGCCACTCGCATCCATCCCTGACAGCTCCCAATTGTATGATTTTACGGCACAATACTTATTCGCAAATAAGTTTGCCAACTGAGGATCGATAGCCGCAACTTGGGCAAGATAATGCAACTCGTTGATCGCAAGATCCGCCGTCAACGGTGAACGTATCAGAAGATCCTCACGCAAAATTTTGTAACTTTTTCCAAAACCGCCATTTAAAAAGGCATTTTCGAGTTCGATTTTATAGAACTGAAAGTCCTCAAACGACGCATAGAGCTTCGCCTTGGGATGCCTGCGCAGGAACCGACGCCGAATCACATCTTCTTCCGGTGCGCCTTTTTCGACGGGCGAAGCGATTCCTGGCGCCGTCAGCCGCGGCCAGGCGAGCGGGTCCCCCTTGCGCGGCTCCCCGACCAGAAGCGAGCAGCGGGGATCGGCCATCAGCGCTTTGGTGTGGGCTGCGAGACGCGAGATCAGGATGACCGGAGAACCGTCGATGTCTGTACCGACAAGCGTGCGCGTAGCCAGCGGGAAGCCGGTCTGAGGGTCGAGAACGGCGAGCGCCCCATAGCGCGCGCCGCGCAGCAGCGTGCGTGCGAGCTTGCGGGCCTCATGATCGGTGGGACGGATGAGCGGCGTCTCTTCCTGCATAAAAAAACCTCCCGGCGCATGGGCGACCGGAAGGTTTTATCAGGGGCCTTGCTGCCCGTCAGCCTCTGTTGCGATGCCGCGTCAATCCGCTCACCACGTCTTCGGCCGAAATCGCGCCCACCAGCACGCCATTGTCGACGACGCCGATGACGCCGGGCTGGCGCGACATGACGTCGAGCACGTCGACGAGGCGCGCGTCCGGCGTGGTTGCGCCGGAGACGGCGGCATTCGGATCGACATTCTCGCGGCGCATGATGTCCGACGCCGTCAGCATGTTGATCGGATTCATGTTCTGCACGAAATCCGCCACATACTGGTTCACCGGATTGCGCACGATGTCCTGCGGCGTGCCGCATTGGACGATGCGTCCGCCTTCCATGATGGCGATGCGGTTGCCGATGCGGAAGGCTTCGTCGAGATCGTGGCTGACGAAGAGAATGGTCTTCTTGAGCCGGCGCTGGAATTCGAGGAGTTCGTCCTGCAGGCGGGTGCGGATCAGGGGATCGAGCGCCGAGAAGGGCTCGTCCATCAACAGGATCGGCGCGCCGGTGGCGAAGGCGCGGGCAAGGCCGACACGCTGCTGCATGCCGCCGGATAGTTCCTGCACCTTGCGGCCGGCCCATTTGGCGAGATTGACGAGCTCCAATTGTTCCCCGACGATCCGCTTGCGTTCGCTCTCTTCCATGCCGGCCAGTTCGAGACCGAAGCCGACATTCTCGGCCACGGTGCGCCAGGGCAGAAGCCCGAATTGCTGGAACACCATCGACACGGATTGCATGCGCAGTTCGCGCAGTTCCGCCGCCGAGCATTTGTAGGGATTGAGGAACTTGCCCTTATGCGCGACGCTCACATCGCCGCGCACCACCGGCGCCAGCGCGTTGACGGCGCGGAGCAGCGTGGATTTCCCCGAGCCCGACAGGCCCATGAGCACGAGGATCTCGCCTTCCTCGATGGTCAGCGAGGCGTTGGCGACGCCAAGCACCAGGCCGGTCTCGGCCCCGATCTCGTCGCGGGTCTTGCCGGCGTCGGCCATGGCCAGAGCTCGCTCGGGATTGGCGCCGAAGATGATCGAAACATTGTCGAACTTGACGGCGGTCATCACGCGTCTCCTTCATCGGAAGACCGGAAGATGCGGTCGAGGATAATGGCGAGGATCACGATGCAGAGGCCAGAATCGAACCCCTTGGCGATGTTGACGGTGTTGAGCGCGCGCACCACAGGCACGCCCAGACCATTGGCGCCGACGAGCGCGGCGATGACCACCATCGACAGCGAAAGCATGATGGTCTGCGTGAGGCCAGCCATGATCTGCGGCATGGCGAAAGGCAGTTCGACCTTGGTCAGCACCTGCCTCTTGGTCGCGCCGAAGGCTTCGGCGGCCTCCACCAGCGACGGCGGAGTCGAGATGATACCGAGCCGGGTCAGGCGGATGGGCGCGGGAATTGCGAAGATTACTGTTGCGATCAGGCCCGGCACCATGCCGAGGCCGAAAAGCAGCAGCGCCGGGATGAGGTAGACGAATGTCGGAATCGTCTGCATCAGGTCTAGCACCGGACGCATGGCGGAATAGAGCCAGGGACGGCGCGCGCAGGCGATGCCGATCGGAATGCCGATCACCATGCAGACGCCCGTGGCCGCCAGCACCAGCGCCAACGTCTGCATCGTTTCTTTCCAGTAGCCCTGATTGTAGATGAACAGCATGCCGAGCAGCGTGAACGCCGCTATGCCGACCGAGCGACGCATGAACCACGCGAACGCCGTAAACACCGCAATCATGAACAGCGGGTAGACCTCTTCCAGGCTCGATCCCTTGAGATAAGGCGCATCGAGAATGAAGAGCATCGCATTGATCGAAGAGTCGAGGATGGCCGAGATCGCCCGGAAAACGACTTTTAGATCGGTGGTAAGCCAGTCGACCACGGTCTTGGCCCAACCGCCGACCGGTACTTTGTATTCAGTCAAAATATTCATGCGCTGTCCCCGACAATTTACGCTGAGAGGCCGCCGGTATCCGCGCGGGCATCCCCTCGCCCGCGCGGTCCGTCCTTATTTTGCCAATCAGAGGCCGAGAGCGCTCTTAACCGCCGCGACAGCATCGCCGCCATCCTTGGTGGTCACGCCCTTGAGCCAGGGTTCGAAGGCAGTGGGGTTGGCGGTCAGCCATTCGCTGGCGGCAGCTTCGGGTTCGAGACCACCATCGAGGATCTTCTTCATCACCTCGTTTTCCATGGCGAGGCTGAACTTGAGGTTCTTGAGGAAGGCCCCGACATTGGCGCATTCGTTGACATAGCCGGCGCGGGTGTTGGTGTAGATGGTCGCGCCGCCGAGATTGGGGCCGAACACGTCATCGCCGCCGGTCAGATAGGTCAGCTTGAAGTTGGCGTTCATCGGATGGGGCTCCCAACCGAGGAAGACGATCGGCTTGCCGTCGCCATTGAGGCGAGCCACCTGCGACAGCATGCCCTGCTCGGAAGATTCGACCAGTTCGAAGCTCTTGAGGCCGAACTTGTCGCCTTCGATCATGCCGAGGATCAGACGGTTGCCGTCATTGCCCGGCTCGATGCCGTAAATCTTGCCTTCGAGTTCGTCCTTGTGCTTGGCGATGTCGGCGAAATCCTTGATGCCGAGGGCGGCGCCGGCTTCGTTGGTGGTCAGCGTGTATTTCGCGCCTTCGAGGTTTTCGCGCACGACGTCGACAGACTTTTCGTCGCGATAGGGCTTCAGGTCGGCTTCCATCGTCGGCATCCAGTTGCCGAGGAAAACGTCGATGTCCTTGTTCTTCATCGACTGGAAGGTGACCGGGACGGAAAGAACCTTCACATCCGTTTCATAGCCGAGAGCCTTGAGAATAACGGAAGCGGTGCCGGTGGTGGCGGCGATGTCGGACCAACCCACATCGGCGAAACGAACCGTGGAGCAGCTTTCCGGCTCGGCCGCGCGAGCAGCGCCGGCAAAGGCGAAAGCCGACACGGCGAGCGCCAGCATGGTTTTAGAAATGATTGACGTCATTGAACGTTCTCCCTCTTTATGGTTGAGCTAGCCAACCACCATTGACGCGACAATTCAAGCGGATTGGCGGCGCACACATGTCGATTCGCGACGTCATCGCGGCGCAATCCGAAAATTACCTTTAGCGCAAGTCTGCGAAACGCAAAAATACTCCCGATTTCCGCTGGTTTTCCGGCGGATCCCCATGGCGCGCGGCGGCTTGATGGAGGTCAAGGCGATGTCTCGCGATCGTCTCTAGGCTCGCCCCGCTCCCAGCGATTCTTCAAGGATTTATCCGATGATCAAGACACTTGCCTGCGCCGCCCTCCTCCTGACTGCATCGACAGGCGCCGCCTTCGCCGATGGCGACGCCAAGGCCGGCGCCGCCGTTTTCAAGAAGTGTTCCGCCTGTCATACGGCCACCGAAGCCAAGAACAAGGTCGGCCCGTCCCTGATGGGCGTGGCGGGTCGCAAGGTGGCGAGCGTCGAGGGCTTCAAATATTCGGATGCGCTGAAGACCTTCGGCGCAGACGGCAAGGTTTGGGATGATGCGCATCTGACCGCCTATCTCGCCGATCCCAAGGGCACGGTGGCCAAGAACAAGATGGCCTTTCCCGGCCTCAAGAAGCCAGAGGATATCGCCAACGTGATCGCCTATCTCAAGAACCCGGCGGCGGCCAAGTAGGCGCACCTGCCTCGCCGCGCCCCGTCTCGGTTGCGGCAGGATGATTTTTTCGCGCCCGAATAATCGGGCGGCCTTGCGCGTTGACCTCTGGACGACAACATAACCGCGTGCGGCGGGTAGACGTTTTGCCGGTTTTCAAATCGGCGAAAACACCTATTGTGCGCACGCAGTCAACGCGCCGCGGCAACGCGGCCACTTCAGGGAAACGACCATGGCCAGCTTGCAGTCCTTCGACGCCGAAATCGAAAAGACCCGCTCGATCGTCAACGAGATGCGCGGGAAGCTCGACGCCTCAACCGGTGTGCTGGACCGTTTCGCCAAGGCGGACGCCAAGATCGGCGACGCCAACTTCGATATCGAGAATGCCCGCATTCAGGACGTGCTGACCCAGCAGAAGGTGATGGAGGCCAATATCGCCGACCTCATCCTCGGGCTCGAGGACGCCACCAATGTGTTCGGCTCCGAATTCGAGAGCATGAAGAGCTATACCGGCTTTGAAAAATTCGTCGGCATCTTCTCCAAGCAGAAGGCGCAGCGCATGCGCACCGATCGGGTGCGCGGCATGTCGCTCGCCGGCAATCTGCAGGAGCTGCTCGCGAAATCCGACACGATCGTCGGCATTCTCAAAGAACAGAAGAATATTCTCGACCAGCGCTACAAGTCCTCGGAAGCGAGCCTCATCCAGGTGATCGAGCGCCGCAAGAACGCCATGGTCAATCTCGAAGCCGTGCAGAAGCGCATCGAGGAGCTCAACCCGCTGCTGCTCGACATCGAAAACAAGATCGCTTCGGCCACCGACCAGAAGGCCCGCACCGAACTCGAAGGCGAACGCTCGAAACTGGCCACCGAATACAACGAGAAGCAGGCCAAGGAGCAGGAACTCCTGGCCGAGAGCCAGACGCTCGAGCGCTACACCTCGATGTTCCAGACCTTCGTGGATTCGCTCAACAACCAGATCGCCGCCCAGAACACGCTGATCAACAAGCTGACCATCGACACCGAACAGCGCATCGTTCTCTACAAGGCGCTCGAGGATTCGTTGAAGACGGCCGCGCAGCAGGAAGTCGCCCACCGCATCAACACGCTGGGCAGCCAGGTGGACACGGCGGCGGAGGAAACCATGGCCGGCATCGGCGCAGCCGCCCAGCGCCATATCGGCGATCTCCTGGAAATGCACGAGAAGAACATGCTCTCCACCCAGGACATCCAGCGCCGCAAGAAGCTGGCCGACGACGCGTTCGCACGTCGATTCCAGGTGGTGCTCGATAAGCACAATTCGGCGAATTACACCCGGTCCTGATCATCGGACCACCGACAGGAACACACGCATATTTTGAGCGAGTGAGAATATTGTGATGAGCGATCCGAGCGCTATGGACAAAACGAAGGACAAAAATCGCGGTTTTGGGAGGCTCGCAGCAGTGGCCGTCGTGGTCACGGCGGTATTCCTGATCGGCTCCGGCGGCTTCTACACCATCGACCAGGGCGAGCGCGGCGTGATTCTGCGCTATGGCGCGGTGGTCGGCACGGCCGAACCGGGCCTCGGCTTCGAACTGCCGCTGATCAACAAGGTGGCCAAGATCTCCGTTCAGAACCGCAGCAAGGTCTATGACAACGTCAACACCTATTCGCGAGACCAGCAACCCGCCGCAATCACGCTTTCGGTGAATTATCGCCTGCCGGCCGATCAGGTGGCCAAGATCTATGCCGAATATGGCAGTGAGGAAGGCGTGGTCAACCGGTTGATCGATCGCCGCGTCTATGAGCAGGTCAAGAATGTCTTCGGCCAGTTCAACGCCGTCACCGCCATCCAGGACCGCGCCCGGTTGAACGCCCAGGCGGAAGCCGCCATTCGCGACTCCGTCCGCGGCCCGGTGATCATCGACAGCGTGCAGATCGAGAACATCGATTTCTCCGACGCCTATGAACAATCCATAGAGAACCGCATGCTGGCCGAGGTGGAAGTGCAGAAGATCCGCCAGAACGCCGAGCGTGAAAAGGTGCAGGCGCAGATCACCGTCACCCAGGCGCAGGCCCGCGCCGATGCCGTGCGCGCCGAAGCCGAAGCCAATGCGGCGGCGACCCGGCTGGCCGGCGAGGCGGAAGCCGACGCTATCAAGGCCAAGGGCGCGGCGCTGCGGGACAATCCCGAACTCATCAACCTGACCGCCGCCGAAAAATGGAACGGGCAACTGCCCTCCACCATGGTGCCGGGATCGGCTGTGCCCTTCATTGGCGTCAAGTAACATGGAGTGTCGCCTATGAATGCGGTCGAGCCGGCGGCGGCGCAGTATTTCCAGACGGTGCGCGCCGCTTTCGTCGGGCTGGAAGCCTATCTCGACGGCCCTGGCCGCGCATCCGCGTCGCGGGATCTCACCGCAACGCTGGTGATGAAATATGTCGAGCGCCTCAAAACCTCGCTCGCCTGCTGGGAAAACAAGATCGGCTTCATGGACCGCTTCCGCATCTCCCGGGCGGAATCCGGTTTTCCCGTGTTTCAGAATGTGCTGGAACTGGAGAACGACCGCCGCTCCGCCCCCGAAAAGCTCGCCGCCCTGCCGGACGCCGGCCGGCTGAGGGCCGAAATGGTCGATTTCATCCTGCGCAACAAGGCGTTTCCGGAAGAGTTGCAAAGCCGGATCGCCGAACGGCTCTATCTCGAAGGGGCGCAGAAGGGCGAGGTCTTTTCGCCGGTGGTGTTGCCCGAAACCTCCGCGGTGACGGTCAATGCCGAGAGCCTGCGTCCCTCCGTGGTCGTCAACTGGGCGGCCTTCGACGGCGCGCAGACGCTGCCGATGATCTATATCGCCCGCATTGAGGATTCCTCGGAAAATATGACCCGCATGCTGGTCAAGGCGGACGGGACTCTGAACGAGAAGGTGCCGATCCCTCTCCCCATCGGCGGATTTCTCAATCCCGAACTCGCCGCCCGCTTCGACGATTTCGTGATCCGCAACAGTGGTTACGCGCTGACGCCGGTGACGATCGCGGCCAATCTCGACAAGGATTTTCCGACGCTGCATCCAAAACAGATGCGCCGGATCGTCATCGGCCCCTTCTACTCGGCCGGCATCACCGAAAACAACGAAGTAATCAACTCGATCCTGTCGCGGGTGCGCAAGGCCGAAAACGCTTGGCTCTTGACCTGGACGGTGCAGGACGTGATCTCGAAACAGGAAAAGCCCGCCCAGCGCGGCTTCTTCTCCTCGACGCCGGCCGAGCAGATCTTCCATATCGACACCAATGATCTCGAAGCGGCCCGCATGGGCGTCACCGGTTTCGAGAAACACGCGCTGGTGCCGCATGACGCCTATACCGCGCTCTACGCCTCGGGCGAAGCCGAACGGGTGTTTGCGGGCTACAAGGTCCATGTCATCTCGGGCAACCAGGTGACGGATGTCTGAGCGCTTTGATCCAGACAAGTCACGAACGATGCGGCCACAAGGCGATGTAAGCGAATCCAGCGCCTGTTATCTTTCTATCAGCAGGCCTTTGATGCGCGTACCGTCAGGTCCAAACCAAAGTCGCCCCTCGGCACAAGCCGCCTCCTGCGTCATGGCCGCGACGCGTTCATTCGATCTGGCGCCGATCTTAGTGATAAAGGCGACGTCCAGCGGATTTTGAAGAATGTTGATGTGATAAAACACCTGTGTCTCGGCAAGCAGTTTGGTATTCACCTCAAGAGAGGGGCAGTGAGCCTGGTCCGCCAACGCCATTACGATATGCAGCATCGCATTCATCTTCCCATAAGCCCAAGCATTCGTTGGGCTGCTCGTCAAAGGACTGCTAGCCAGCCATACTCCCAGGACGATATTGAGGCCGCTCCCAAACATGTCATTCCCCATTTTTGATCGAATAACACTGATAGAAGATCTCAACCAACGCAACTGACGCCAATAACAATCGCCCCGGAAGCTCCCTGATTCGAAAGGCTTACTTCATGTCCCTCAACACTGGCCTCACGGCAATTCCCGAGGACGACATCGTCAAGCATCTCGGCCTAGCCCAAAGCTTTGTCAGCAAGATCGTCATGCTGGAAAACGACAGCGGACCGGGCGGCACGGCGATCGCCGGCACAGGCCGCCGCTTCGTCTCGACTGTTGCGACCACCGGCGTGCGCCGCACCCGCGAAGTGGATCTCGCCCGCACGATCCAGTCCGCGCGACCCAATGATCCGATGCTCACGCCCCGCCAGCATATGCTGCTCTATCGCGCCCGCCGCGGGGTGATGGTGGCGCTGGCTGTGACCGACATCTTTGCTCGGCAAACCCAGTTGGAAGCCTTACAGTCACGCAACGCCGTCTCGCCGCTCACAGGCGCAGATGCCGACCAGTTCAAGGGACTGTTGGCGACCTCAGGCTTCGTGGCCGCCTTCACACTGGCCGCCTATCTCTCCGTCACTCTCTCCGCCGAGGGCGAACCGACCGAGGACGTCACTGAGCCCGATTTCCTGTTCGACACGCCGCAGGATGCGGTGAAATCGATGATCGCGGGTCTGGAGCGGGCGCTTTCAGGCGCACCCGACGATCTCGCTCTTTTGAGCCGCGCCCGCGCTTTCGCCCGCGACGCCATCGCCGGGCTGATGGCGCGCAAACCGCGCTTCACCGGCCTCGGTCCCTTCGAGAGCGCCCATATCCGCATCGAGAGCGACGATTTCGATCTCGATGGCTTCGACGTCGCCCCCGGCGCCAAGCGCAAGCCGCTGGTGATGAGCTTCAAGAAGCCGGACGAGGTGATCGGCAATCACATCGCCAAATATCAGGGCATGAAACTCGCCAAGATGATCATGGCCTATGACTTCACGCGTGGCCTCAACCCCTTTGTCGAGCTCGGCGGCTTCCTGTTCACCTTCATCGGCGACGGCATGCCGGGCACCGGCAAGACGACGCTGATCCAGATGATCGCCGGCCTGATCAACGATTACTGCCAGGTGGCGGGCTACGCCTTCCATTACGAGAATTTCGGCGTCGACCAGGTCTCGTCCTATCAGGGTAAATCCGGTCAGAACTGCAAGGCCTTCATCGACAATATCATGAATCCGAAGACCATCGGCTTCGGCACGATCGACGATGTCGACCAGGTCGCCGCCAAGCGTTCTGACGACCGGGCGTCCTCTGGCCAGCAGGAAGTGACGGCCGTGCTGATGGAGGCCTTCGCCGGCGCTTCGACCGTGGTGCGCGGCAACTGCTCCTTCGGCATGTTCTCAAACTATCCCGAAAATGTCGACGATGCCCTGCGCCAGCGCGCCGGCGCTCGCTGGCTGGTGGATGGTCCGCAGACGCGCGAAGACTATATCGACATTTTCGCGCTGCTTGTCGGCAAGAACCACCAGATCCCGCTCGGCGAATACCAGCTCTATGCCGGCCAGGAGATCAAGCGCGCGGTGAGCGCCACTTATGAGGGCCATAGCAGTCCGAGCGAAGACGGCCTCGTCAAAGTCTGGGAGCGCTTCGAGAAAAGCCGCGGCAGCTTGAAGACGATCGCGGATATCGGCGCCTATCTGCACGAGATCCGGCTCGCCGAACCCCGCTTCACCGGCCGCGCCATCAAGAACATCACCGACGCGATCAAGATGCGCGCCATGGATGTCGAGCTGCCCGATGACTGGTTCGACAAGCCCGAGACCTTCCTGCATAAGGATTACGACGCCAAGAAAGCCATGATCGCGGAACTCCGCCAGCCGATCACGCTCGACATGGTGCAGCAGGAAATCAACCGCTACGCCGATTCCGAATTCCGCTACGCCGACAAGAGCGACGACGCCGCCGTGAATGACATCATCCGCCGCGAGCGCCAGCGCGAACGCGCCATCCGCGAGATCGAGGCGATGAAGACGGAGGGACGGTGGACCAACTGAGATGGGCAATGGGAGGGGCGCTTTGCTGAATTGCCGACGATCCTCCATTCGGATACGTTGAATTCACCAGTCGCGCACGCGGATAGGGAAACCACCCATGACCATTCAGACTGCCATTCAACTTCCGGAAGATGTGTTTGAGCGGCTGCAAAGCGCGGCGAATGAGCTGGGCCAATCGCCCTCCGCCTTCATACGGCAAGCCATCGAAGAGCATATCGAAGAGGTTGAGGATATCAGGCGCGCCGAGGAGACGCTGGACAAAGTGAAATCCGGCGAGATGCGCACCTACAGCCTGAGCGAGGCGACGCGTGAGCTCGGACTGGACGATTGAGCTTACCGAAAACGCCAAGAAGGATCTCAAACAGCTGGGCCGTCCGGAAGCCAAACGTATTGTCCAGTTTCTGCAGGAGCGGGTTGCCGGAGCAGGCGACGCTCGGCGCTTGGGCAAAGCATTGACGGGACCCCGATACGAACATCTCTGGCGCTACCGCGTCGGCGATTACAGGATTGTTTGCGAGCTTCACGAAGATTGGCTCGTGGTGCTCATGATCGAGATCGGTCACCGCCGGGACATATACAGGTAAGAGTTTTCATGAAACGCCTCCTCGAATCCGAGCTCATCTATGGTCGCCTGCTGACGGTCGACGCCCCGCATCTGATCGCCCGCTACAACAAGGCGCTCAAGGGCTTCGGCCTGCCTGAAACAAAGCTTGAGCGCTTCGACATCGACATGACCGGCTTTTCGCCGGAGATTGCCGAGGAGCTGGGGGACCGCGACTATCTCGATCCGCTCCGTGTCAACAGGCGCTTCATCATTCTGACCCCGGAGCAGGAAAACCTGCCGGTGGTCCATACCAGCTTTTCCAACACCGCCGGGCTGATGCATGAATTCTACCGCGCCAATGCCCGCGCCATCAGCGCCGTCACCATCAAGGACGCGCTCTATGGCGAGATCGAGGATTCGGTGGCCAAGGTCGAGCATATCGAGGATCTGCTCTCCATCAACGAAGTGAATTTCCGCGTCCATTCCGCCGAGGACATCCTCGGCAAAGCATCGGAATTGCGCATGCTCGCCGATCAGCTGACCTCGCAGCCCGAGGCCTGGCGCGACGACGCCATGCTCAACCGCATGGTGGAGCTCGCCAAGATCACCGGCGACATTCGCCAGAACACACTGGTGCCTGACCAGCTGGTGTTTCGCCATGAAGCCTTCTGGGCCGATCATTTCGGCGGCGTCTATGTCTTTCACGATGCGCGCAACACCACCGTGATCTGCCGGGCCGATGCGCCGGGTTTCCGGAAGGCGCGGCCCTGGCAGGTCTCCTACATCGATATCGACGACCACGAGACACTCTATGGTTTTCTCGCCCGCACCCGCCGCATCCAGCTGCCGCAGGCGTCCTGGGTCATCGCATCGGGCCTCTATCAGCACCGGATGCGCATGATCGTGCTCGGCCTAGCCGTCGCCAAGGATCCGAATTTCGACGCCGACCGCGCCGACATGGTCTGGCTGCAGACCTGGGCGCATATGAACGCCGACCAGGTGCTCGCCGATGGCGGCTATCCGCTGCTCAGCGAAATGCTGCGGGTGGCGGATACGACCGGCAGCATCCGCATGCCCGACATCGCCGCCCGGAACCGCTTCCTGCTGATCCGCGCCGAACCCAGCCATCCGGACCAGTGGCTGGTCAACCGGCTGATCGCGTCGCTGCAGCCGCATGATTTCGTCTCGCGCTTCATCTTCGACAAGCAGGGCTTCTACAAGGCCTATGAAACCTATCCAGAAAAGTTCCGGGAACACGTTGTGAAGACGCTCGAAAGTACATATCTCAAGGACAAGGCCGGCTTTCGCCGCCGGCTCTGCGGCATTCAAGAGGAGTGAGCATGCTGGACCCGATCATTGCGTTTTTCCAACGCATCTTCAGCGCCATCGGCCGCGGGATCGGCATGATCATCGCCTGGATCCTGTTCCCCTTCCTGAGCGCCAGCCGCTGGTACGCCTCGCGCGGGCTGATCATCAAGGCGGTGGTCGGCTTATTCCTGGTGATCCTCGTCGGCGCCTATTTGCATTTCGTCTGGATCACCCAGGTCTGGACGGGCTTCAACCCGGATTATGTCGCAGCCTACAAGCTCGATCAGCGCAAATTCGCAGCCGGACAGGACGTCAGCGGCGCAGAAGGCGCGGCTCCGACCGCATGCCAGACATCGGGCATTGTCGAAATCGCCGCCGATCTCATCGACCAGGAGGTCAACCAGAACACCTGGATTTCCTCGATGCCGCTCTACAAGCTCGGCCTGTTCGGGATCGACTGGGATCATACGCCCTGGCTCGACAACAAGGCCAGCTTTCAGCGCGGCGTGAACCAGACGGTGCGCCGCACCACCGTCGAGCTGGTGGATTCGCTTGCTCGCGTGCGCGGCACCTCCGGCATCAACAACACGCTGCAGGCCGCCCGCTCCAACATGCAGTATGACGAAGCCTCCTGGTATGTCAGCTTCTCGCCTTTCGGCTTCCGCACCCCGACGCCGGACATCTATCGTCAGGCCGTGACCCAACTGAACCAGTTCAACACCGAGCTTGGAAAATGCCAGTCGGTGTTCGACGGCCGCGCCGACAACCTGCTCGAATTCCTCGACCGCATCGCCAACGACCTCGGCTCGACCTCGGCCATGCTCCGGGAACGCTCGGAAAACTACAATGCCGGCTGGTTCGACACCCGCGCCGACGACCGCTTCTGGTTCGCTTACGGCCAGCTCTATGGCTATTACGGCATCCTGACCGCCGCCCGCGCCGATTTCGGCCCCGTCATCCGCGAGCGCAATCTCGGGCCGCTCTGGAGCGAGATGCTCAAGCAGTTCCGCGCGGCGCTGAACATCCAGCCGGCGATCATCTCCAACGGCCGCGAGGACGGCTGGATCATGCCGACCCATCTTGCCACCCAGGGTTTCTACATTCTCCGGGCGCGTTCGAACCTCATCGAAGTGCGCGACGTGCTCGACCGCTGACGAGAGGGGCGCCCTGCCCCTCAGACTCTTTCCACGTCAGGATGAAAAGCCGACGATCGAGAGATTGTCGTAGAATTCGTAGATCGAGCCGTAGAGTTCGCCCCGGCCATCCGGCGTTTCGCGATAATTGCCGACCAGCCGCAGCGTCTTGTAGCTGGTGGTGCGGGCATAGCGATGGACGATATGGAACATCGCCTTGTGTCGGGCCGCCGCTTCGAAGGCCGATGACACCAGACAGACATCATCCGGATGCGTTCGCCGGATCATCTCAGCCAGATTGGCGGGTCCGGATGTATAGGGTAAGCCATAGATCTGATAAGCGGCCTGCGAGAAGTAGCAATGGCCGCTTTCGATATCCTGCCGGAAGAAGCCATAGAGACGATGCCGGGAAATGAGTTCCGCCAGATCGTCGTCCCCCACCTCTATTGCAGGATGACGGAGCCGCTCGGCGGCCTGATCCTCAAGCGGCTCCTCGACACGTTGAATGCACGTGGTCTTGCCGGTAAACACCAGCCGGCAAAGCGTCTTTTCGCCGCCGGGTTCATCGACCTGCCTGATCCGGATTTCGGCGGTCGGCACAGGCGGCAGGAATTCATAGACGATGCCGATGAACTCGCCATTCGGAGGCGTATCGATATAGCGCTCGACCAACCGCGCCCAGCGCCAGGAGCCGTCCTTCTGCCGAATCCGAAAGTTGAAATACCAGCCGCAACGCGATCTCGTCGCCGTGTCGAACGCATCAAAAATGCGCTCGGCGTCTTCGGGATGAAGTTGGCTGAAAAGATCTGCCACCTCGATCGGTCCCGACGTCACGGGCAAGTCATGCATGCGGCAGGCGTCCGGCGAAAAATACATCGACCCACTAGAAAGATCGATCTTCAACACGCCGAAGCGGCGAAAAGCTGACGCCAGATGGACGATCTCGCTACTGGCGATGCCTATGACGGCTTTGTCGAATTCGAGCGGCGTTTCAACGCCGTCATTCAAGGCAAGCAGCACCAGTAACCCCACTAATTCATGCGCGCGCCAACTACAGCAAAAACCGCGACAAAAGGCCACGATAATTCATAAAGTCGAATGAATTAATAAAAGGAACGAGAAAAAGGGATACTTTTAAACGGCCCCGTTTCTCTGGTCATGAGGAGAAACGGGGCTATTCTGGCGTTCCGCCGCTGATGCACCGTCCTGCGTCCGCGATTTGCCCTGGCGGCCGCATGACCTGCATATTAGGAAGTCCCACACCAATCTTGCCCCGGCCTGACCGGTCAATTCCCGTGATCACTTATGAAATTCCGTGGCCCTCCTTGACGCGGCAGGGGTGCTTGCTAGTTTGCGCGACACGCACGCCGGCCCGCGTCGAGCGCCGATTTGCCTGAAACCCCAGGAAAAACCGGACCGTACGAGGCGACGCGCAACGGGTCTCACCACTTCCGGAGAATGAAATGTCGAACCGCCTCAACTCCACGCCCAACGACATGCGGGCGTTCTGGATGCCGTTTACGGCCAACCGCCAGTTCAAGAAGGAACCGCGGCTGTTCGTCGGCGCCAAGGACATGCATTACACCACCCATGACGGCCGCACCGTGCTCGACGGCACTGCCGGCCTCTGGTGCGTGAACGCCGGCCATTGCCGCCCGAAGATCACCGAGGCGATCCGCGAACAGGCCGGCGAACTCGACTACGCCCCCGCCTTCCAGCTCGGCCACCCCAAGGCCTTCGAGCTCGCCAACCGTCTGGTCGACATCGGGCCTGAAGGGCTTGATCACATTCTCTACACCAATTCCGGTTCGGAATCGGTGGAAACGGCGCTGAAAGTGGCGCTGGCCTATCACCGCGCCAAGGGCAACGGCTCGCGCACCCGCCTGATCGGCCGCGAACGCGGCTACCATGGCGTCAATTTCGGCGGCATCTCGGTGGGCGGCATCGTCTCCAACCGCAAGATGTTCGGCACGCTTTTGACCGGCGTCGACCATATGCCGCACACGCATCTGCCGGCCAAGAACGCCTTCTCCAAGGGCCAGCCGGAGCATGGCGCGGAACTCGCCGACGAACTCGAGCGCATCGTCACCCTGCATGACGCCTCCACCATCGCCGCCGTGATCGTCGAGCCGGTCGCCGGCTCAACCGGCGTGCTGATCCCGCCGAAGGGCTATCTGCAGCGCCTGCGCGAAATCTGCACCAAACACGGCATCCTGCTGATCTTCGACGAAGTCATCACCGGCTTCGGCCGCCTCGGCGCGCCCTTCGCCTCGCAATTCTTCGACGTCAAGCCCGACATCATCACCACCGCCAAGGGCCTGACCAATGGCGTCATCCCGATGGGCGCGGTGTTCGTGACGTCGGAAATCCATGACGCCTTCATGACCGGCCCGGAACATCTGATCGAGTTCTTCCACGGCTACACCTATTCCGGCAACCCGATCGCCTCGGCCGCAGCGCTGGGCACGCTCGACACCTATAAGGAAGAAGGCCTGCTGACCCGCGCCTCCGAGCTCGCCCCCTATTGGGAAGAGCGCCTGCATTCGCTCGCCGATTGCCCGCATGTCATCGACATCCGCAATATCGGCCTGATCGGCGCGATCGAACTGAAGCCGATCGACGGCGAACCGACAAAGCGCGCCTTCTCGGCCTTCCTCAAGGCCTATGAAAAGGGCCTGCTCATCCGCACCACTGGCGACATCATCGCGCTCTCGCCGCCCTTGATCATCACCAAGGAGCAAATCGACGAATTGATCGGCAAGCTGAGGGAAGTGCTGGTGGCGAACGCGTAAGGCGTTTCACAGAACAGTTTGATGAGGCGGCGGCTCGCAAGGGTCGCCGTTTTGTTGGATTGTATCAAACGACGCGCATTTGCATTTAGCCTCTTGCCACATATGGTTGACGA
Source organism: Rhizobium sp. FKL33 (assembly GCF_005222915.1). GTDB lineage: Bacteria > Pseudomonadota > Alphaproteobacteria > Rhizobiales > Rhizobiaceae > Rhizobium_E. The sequence continues at coordinate 1,222 of NZ_STFX01000019.1, read as the reverse complement.
CAAGGGGAATCACATGTCGTCCATATCTCTTGAATCTATTGCCTCCGCTTTCGGCCATGCTGTTTCGAAAAAGCTGTCCAGCCCGGTTGTTTCAGGTGCGCCGGAAGATCAGTTGCGTGGTCCATTGGAGAACTTTATCTCAGGCATTGTCGAGCTTCTGGGTTACCCTGGGGATGTGGTGTCGCTGATTGGCGAAAGCACCCTTTCCGACATCATGACGCGGCCGGACTACGCGGTCACATTCGGCAAGGCGTTGACCGGCTTCATCGAAGTCAAGGCTCCGGGCAAGGGCGCCGACCCGCGCCGTTTTCAGGGGCATGACAAAGAGCAGTGGAACCGGCTGAAATCGCTACCGAACCTCCTTTACACCGATGGCATGAGCTTCTCGCTCTGGCGTGACGGCGAACTTCAAGGCGGCATCGTGCGCCTGGAAGGCGATCTGGAAACGGATGGCAAGGCGGTTCGTGCGCCCGGCAGCCTGCTCACTCTGTTTTCCGATTTCTTCACCTGGACGCCGCAAACGCCGAAAAACCCTCGTCGCTTGGCGGAAGTCAGCGCGCGCCTTTGCCGGCTCCTGCGCGATGAAGTGAGCGAGCAGATGGCTCGCGGCAACGTGGCCTTGAGCGGCTTGGCGCAGGATTGGCGAAAGCTGCTTTTTCCTCAGGCGGACGATGCGCAGTTTGCCGATGGTTACGCTCAAGCTGTGACTTTCGGCCTGCTGATTGCCCGAACGCGCGACATTTCGCTGGGCCAAGGCATCGAGCATGCCGCCTCTGATCTCAAGAAATCCAACTCACTGATCGGCACCGCGCTTGGCCTTCTGACCGATAACCCTGAAAATCGCACGGCGCTGAAAACCTCGCTCGACACAATGGCGCGTGTGCTGGACGCTGTGAACTGGCGCGAGGTGAGCAAAAAGGACCCTGACGCCTGGCTCTATTTCTACGAACATTTTCTTGAGGTCTACGACAACACGCTGCGCAAGCGCACCGGCTCTTATTACACCCCGCCGGAAGTGGTGAACGCCATGGTGCGTATGGTGGACGAAGTGCTGCGCGGGCCATTGTTCGAACGCACGAGCGGCCTTGCCTCCTCCGACGTCACCGTGGCGGACCCAGCGGTTGGCACCGGCACATTCCTGCTAAAGCATCGTACCGAAAACGTGAATCGTTGGGATTTTGAGATTTCCGGTTTTCATGATTCCCTTCTGATTGGAGGTGTT
>NZ_STFX01000001.1 GCF_005222915.1 Rhizobium sp. FKL33 | reverse complement strand
TGAAGGAGGAGGAGCGGCGCTTGATGCCATGGACGATATAGCCCTTGCTCAGCAAGAGTTCGGCGAGATAGGCTCCGTCCTGCCCGGTGATGCCGGTGATCAGCGCTACCTTCTTCTTGTTGTCGCTCAATGAAGTCTCCCCTGGAAACAGTGTGATGGCGCGATTGCGCCGCCAGAGCCGCTAAGCAGGGATTCTGGCGGTAAAATGTCCAAACCCGCGTCCTCAAAAATATGCGAGCCTGAAACGACGGTCACGCGGCTTCGCTGTCCTGGCGAAGGCCGCGCGACAGTTTGCATATTTAAATGCGCGACAAACTGCAACGGTTCCGAAAAACGCCGGCCCGATATGGCTAACGGCCGGAAAAATGAAAGCCGGGACCAAGCCCGGCTCCATCAATGATAACGGCGGATGAGACCCACCAGCTTGCCCTGGATCTTGACCCTGTCTGGTCCGAAGATGCGGGTCTCATAAGCGGGGTTGGCAGCCTCGAGCGCGATTGATGCGCCCTTGCGGCGGAAGCGCTTCAGCGTGGCTTCCTCATCGTCGACCAGCGCCACGACGATATCGCCCGGGCTGGCCGTCGAACCGTTGCGGATGATGACGGTGTCGCCGTCGAGAATGCCGGCCTCGATCATCGAGTCGCCCTTCACCTCCAGCGCGTAATGTTCCCCGGAGCCGAGCATGGTCATCGGCACGGCGATCTCGTGGGTGTTGTTCTGGATCGCCGAAATCGGCACGCCGGCCGCGATGCGGCCCATCACCGGAACATTGACGCTCGATCCCGCGTCGTCATTGGCGGCTGCCTTGGGCGCGGGCTGCGGCTGGGGCTTGCCGAGCGATCCCTCGATGACGCTGGGGGAAAAACCGCGGGTGACCGGCGGCTTGAGACTGGGAGAATAGGCCTCCGGCAGCTTGATCACTTCGAGCGCGCGCGCCCGGTTCGGCAGACGACGGATGAAGCCTCTCTCCTCGAGCGCGGTGATCAGGCGATGGATGCCGGATTTCGAGGCGAGGTCCAGCGCATCCTTCATTTCGTCGAAAGACGGCGGCACGCCTGACTCCTTCATTCGCTCGTGAATGAACAGCAGTAATTCCTGTTGTTTTCTGGTCAGCATCGGCGCCCCCCGGAGAATCGCGAATGAAACAAATCTGGAACAGACGGTATCTGTTCTTTTTATGTTCCGCAAGCGTTTTCAACGTTCGCTCGGGGGTGGGCGGGATGGCTTTTGACTTCCGGCTGCTATTGGAGTCGCGAACATTATGTTGGAATGGCTGCGATGCTCGCTGTGTCACCGCGGTGCCTGCCGCGAGCTTTCGATGCGTATCAGCCAATCGTTCGCGCGACATGCGAGAACTGCAAAACGTCCCCTCTGAGCGAAACCGTGGCTCGACGCCATGCATAGCCATGCATAACAGTGTCTGGAATGGTCTGGCTGCCGCGCAATCGCGATACAAGGGACATCTTGCTGGGCATCACATTGGCGCGGCCGGTCTCCAACTTGATATGGCGCGCCGGTCTAAAATGGAGATATTCCAACTGTCGGCTGCGCCCGCGGCGACCGGTTCCAGTCTCGCCGTTTCTTCACCGGCGGCTCGGCAGGTTTGATTCCAACATTGGAGCTGAGGAGCAAATCGGCTTGCCGGAAAAGGCGGAAACATGCGAAAGGCTCGTTAACGGAAAGGCCTTGCGCATGAGCCCTCTCGATCATCTCGTCTTGCCGGTCGCCGATCTATCAGTCGCGCGAGCTCGGTTGTCTACGCTCGGCTTCTCGGTCGCCGCCAATGGCCTGCATCCATTCGGTACGGAAAATTGCTGCGTCTATTTCGCCGATAACACATTCATAGAGCCTTTGATGATCGGAGACAGATGCGCCTATGACGCGGCTTCTCTAGCTGGCAATCGGTTCGTGCTCGGCGACCAGGGTTTCCGGGCAAATCATGGGGGTGAAGGGCTCTCGGCTGTTGTGTTCGGTTCTGACGACGCACAGGGCGACCACGCCCGGTTCGTTGCCGCCGGTTGCTCCGCCGGCGAGATGCTGGATTTCTCCCGGCTGTTGGTTTTTCCCGACGGTCAGCGCCTGAATGCGAGCTTTCGGCTGGCGTTCGGCGAAACGGGCAGCGCAAGCGATATCTTTGTCTTCACCTGTCAGCGGATCAACATTCTCCCCGCCGATCGCACTGCGCTGGTGGAGCATCCTAATGGCGTCGTCGGCATTCAGGCGGTCGTGCTCGTTGCTGATGAGCCGGGCCGCATCCACAGTCTTTTGACGGTTGCGGCAGATGGCGAAACGATGGCTATGGGGTCTGATGCCGGCGCCCGATCTGAACGAGATCGCATTCATGTCTTGACGCCAGCGGCGCTTGCCGACACCTATGGGCTCGAATTGCGGGAAGAGACCGGCGTAACCGGCCGTCTCATCGTTTTCGCAGTGACATCGATGGTCGGTCTCCGCGCCAAACTTGCTATGGCGGGGATCGATCATTTCATGAACGGAGCCATGCTGCTTGTTCCGCCGGTCGCGGGTCAGGGCGTGGCCTTCGCATTTTCGGAGGTATGAACCTGTGACCACAAACAACAGCACCGTGACGGTGGGCGAGGGCTCCCGCAAGGTTTCGTTTTCAAATTCCGGTCGCCTGTCGATCATTGCCGGCCCCTGCCAAATGGAGAGCCGCGACCACGCCTTCATGATCGCCGGAACCTTGGTCGAGCTCGCCGATCAACTGGGTTTCGACCTTGTCTACAAGTCGTCCTTCGATAAGGCCAACCGCACCTCACTCACCGGCAAGCGCGGCATCGGGCTGGAAAAGGCCATGGAGGTCTTCGCCGATCTCAAGGCCGAGTATGGCTTTCCCGTGCTGACCGACATCCATACCGAAGAGCAGTGCGCTCTGGTTGCGCCGACGGTCGATATTCTGCAGATCCCGGCCTTCCTGTGCCGTCAGACCGATCTGCTGGTCGCCGCCGCCAAGACCGGCCGCGCCATCAATGTCAAGAAAGGCCAGTTCCTGGCTCCCTGGGACATGAAGAATGTGCTGGCGAAGATCAATGGCAGCGGCAATCCGAATGCGCTGCTCTGCGAGCGCGGCGCATCCTTCGGATACAACACGCTGGTTTCGGACATGCGATCGCTGCCGATCATGGCGGCCATGGGCGCGCCGGTGATCTTCGACGCCACCCATTCGGTGCAGCAGCCGGGCGGTCAGGGCGCGTCAACGGGTGGTGACAGGGCGATGGTGCCGGTGCTCGCGCGCGCGGCCGTCGCGGTCGGCGTGGCCGGCGTATTCATGGAAACCCATCAGGATCCCGACAATGCGCCGTCGGACGGCCCGAACATGGTTTATCTGAAGGATATGCCGGCGCTGCTGGAAAAGCTGCTTGCGCTGGATGCGCTCGCCAAGAGCTGAGTTGCGCGGCACTTATGCCTAATGGTCAAAGCAGGAGGCCCGCGCAGCGATGCGCGGGCCTCCTGGCCAAGATACACTTCGCTCGGTAAGCCGGCGCAGCGGTCAGAACTCTTCCCAGGCGCCGCCGGCCGGTTGGGCGGCTGGCTTGGCGGTGAATGCGCTGGCGATCCTGGCGCCGAGAGCGCGAGCCGGCGAGGGGCGCGCAGCGCGCGTTGCGCTGGGGGCCGCTGTCGGCCGCATGGGCGTCTGGACCCCGATTGGTCGTACAGGCGCGCTCTGGGCGTTGTTCGCTGCGCTATTGCCCAGCCTGAACGCACCCACCACGCCGCCAAGGCTTTCGGTCTCCTTGTAGAGGGCGTGACAGGCGGCGCTTGTTTCTTCCACCATCGCCGCATTCTGCTGCGTCGTCTGGTCGAGCAGGCTCATCGATTGCTCGATTTCATTCACCGCATTGGCCTGTTCGCCAGAGGATACGCTGAGACCGTTGATGAGGGTCGACACGTTGCGCACGCGGCTGTCGATGTCGACGAGCACCTCTCCGGTCTTGTTGACCAGCGCCACCCCGTTGGAAACCTGTGCGGCGGATGTCGAGATCAGCGCCTTGATTTCCTTGGCCGCATTCGCCGAGCGCGAAGCGAGTTCGCGAACCTCCTGCGCGACCACGGCAAATCCCTTGCCCGCTTCGCCGGCGCGGGCGGCCTCGACGCCGGCGTTCAACGCCAGAAGATTTGTCTGGAAGGCAATTTCATCGATGACATTGATGATCTGGCCGATCTGGCGCGATGATCCCGCAATGCCCTCCATCGCCGTGATCGCTTCCTGTACGATTGCCGAGGAGCGTTCCGTCGACTGTGCTGTCTCGGTCATCAATACGCCCGCCTGTCGCGTTTGTTCCGACGCCGTGCGGACTGTGGTGGTGATCTGCGACAGGGCGGCGGCGGTCTCCTCGATCGTCGAAGCCTGCTGTTCGGTGCGCTTGGCCAATTGTTCGGTGGCCGAGGAAATTTCCCCGGTGCTGTCGCGGACGACGGACGTGATCGTCGAAATCCGCGTCATCGATTCCGACAAAGCGGCGCCGCTGGCGTTGAAGGCCTGGCGGAGATTTTCATAAGCCTCGGCAAAGGGTTCATCGATGCGGTAACCGAGATCGCCGCCTGAAAGCTTCTCCAGGCCCTCGGTCAATTTCGAGATGACATGCCGACGCTTGGCGTCTTCGATCTCCTTGGCGGCCACGTCCTGGCGATCACGCTCGAGCTCGGCGATTTTCGCCGCCTCATTGTATTTGCGCTGCTGCTGGCGCTCGATGGCATTCTGGCGGAAGATTGCGACCGATTGCGCCATGGCGCCGATCTCGTCGGCGCGGGATGCAAAGGGAACCTCCCTGCTGTAGTCGCCTGTGGCGAGCACGCCCATATAGCTTTTCATCGCATCGAGCGGCTTGATCGCCCGCGATCTCAGCACCCAGAGCCCGGCAAGAAACAACAGGATCGACCCGCCGGCGGAAGACAAGGCCAGGGTGGTCAGCTGGACGGAGCTCTTGTCGGCGTTGGCTTCTGACTTGGCGAGGAAGGCGTTTGAGGCGTCCACCACTTCCGCCACGGCAGCACGGTGAATGTAGAAAGCGTCCATCAGCGCATCGAGCGCCGCCATGCGAACATCCGGATCCGAAGATTTGAACGCGCTCTTGATGTTGTCATCGATGATGCGCCAGAACTTGTCGCCGGTCGCCATGACTTTGTTTTCCAGCTTCGTCTTGATCTCGGCCGGCAGGCCGGACTGCCGCCAGTAATCCCGCCGCGCGACGTAATCCTTCTGCAAAGCCATGATTTTTTCGAGATTTTGCGGCCCCCGCTCCGGATGGTACATGCCTTCGGTGGCGAGCATGTAGGACTCGACCACGAACAAGGGAGGCGGAAGAATATCCGCGATCAAATCCTTGCCGTAGACGATTTGCTCATATTCGGGCCCCCGAACCTTGAGATGTTCGAGCGCAAAATGCTGAATGCCTGTCGAAAAAATCAGTCCGGCCGTAACAAGCGCTCCGAAGAGCACCAAAAGCCTGGAAATTGTCATGCGCATGAAATCCCCCGGAAACCATGCGTCGGCTTTACTGCCGCGCATAAAACTTAAACTCAAGGCAAAATATTGATATGTGCGACTTACGGAATGGTTAATAAATCCCTCGCCTTGCGGTATTATTTTTGACAATATGCATATTACGCCCTCAATGGTTTTGTGAGAATTTTATAATGTGCTCTGGGGTCGAGATCGCGATACCGCACCCGCAGGAATCCATGCCTGCGCCGCTTTGATACGGCCTCGAATTAAATCGTTTCAGGTTGCGCCCGCCATTGTTTTTTTGCAGAAACGGGATAATGCAGGGAACCGGAAACACTCTCTCAACCTCATAAACGCAAGGAAGAGCATATGACCGCTATCGTTGACATTCTGGCTCGGGAAATTCTCGACAGCCGCGGCAATCCCACCGTGGAAGTCGATGTGCTCCTGGAGGACGGCAGCCTCGGTCGCGCCGCGGTTCCGTCGGGCGCCTCCACCGGCGCGCATGAAGCGGTCGAACTCCGCGACGGCGGCAAGCGCTATCTCGGCAAGGGCGTCGAAAAGGCCGTCGAAGCCGTCAACACCGAGATCTTCGACGCGATCAGCGGCATGGACGCCGAAGACCAGGTCGAAATCGACATGGCGATGATCGAACTCGACGGCACGCCCAACAAGGGCCGCCTCGGCGCCAACGCCATCCTCGGCGTCTCGCTCGCCGTCGCCAAGGCCGCGGCGCTCGCCTCCGGCCTGCCGCTCTATCGTTATGTCGGCGGCGTCAACGCCCGCGCGCTGCCCGTGCCGATGATGAACATCATCAATGGCGGCGCTCATGCCGACAATCCGATCGACTTCCAGGAATTCATGATCATGCCCGTCGGCGCCGAATCGCTGAAGGACGCCGTGCGCATGGGTTCGGAAGTGTTCCATACGCTCAAGAAGGAACTGTCGTCGCAGGGCCACAACACCAATGTCGGCGATGAAGGCGGCTTTGCCCCGAACCTCGCATCTGCTCCCGCCGCGCTCGACTTCGTGATGAAGTCGATTGAAAAGGCCGGCTACCGCCCGGGCGAAGACATGTTCCTGGCGCTCGACTGCGCCTCGACCGAATTCTTCAAGGACGGCAAATACGACATGCATGGCGAAGGCAAGGTGCGCGAGCCGGCTGAAATGGCCGCCTATCTGGCCGAACTCGTCAACAACTACCCGATCATCTCGGTGGAAGACGGCATGGCCGAAGACGATTGGGAAGGCTGGAAGATCCTGACCGACTTGGTCGGCTCCAAGTGCCAGCTGGTCGGCGACGACCTGTTCGTGACCAACTCGACCCGCCTGCGCACCGGCATCGAGAAGAAGGTGGCGAACTCCATCCTCGTCAAGGTCAATCAGATCGGCTCGCTCACCGAGACGCTCGACGCCGTCGAAACGGCCCACAAGGCCGGCTACACCGCCGTGATGTCGCACCGTTCGGGTGAAACCGAAGATTCGACCATCGCCGATCTCGCCGTCGCCACCAATTGCGGTCAGATCAAGACCGGTTCGCTGGCCCGTTCGGACCGCACCGCCAAGTACAACCAGCTGATCCGCATCGAGCAGGAACTCGGCTCGGCCGCGATCTTCGCCGGTCGTTCGATCCTCAAGCGCTGATCAGGCTGACGCCTTCGACGAAAAGGGCCGGCGCGGAGATTTCCGCGCCGGCCTTTGCATTTTCAGGCTTGCGGCGATTTATGCTAAACGCTCGGTTAAAGAATTTGCGTCACACTGCGCTTTGTCGTTTTGCGTCAAAGGCATGTCATGTGGACCAAACATCATAAGCGGCGGCATTGGGGCCGTCTCATCACGCCCATACTCACAATCGCTTTCTGCAGTTATTTCGGCTACCATTCCATTCATGGCGAACTCGGCCTCAACGCGACCAAGGAATTCGAGCGTCGCCGTATCGAGCGCGAGGCGGAGCTTGCCCAACTCGTGAAGACCCGCGAGGACCTTGAGAGACAGGTGTCACTGATGAGTGACGGCTCCCTCGAGAAGGACATGCTCGACGAAAAGGCGCGCTATTCGTTCAATGTCAGTCGCGCAGACGAGATCGTGATTTTCAAATGAGATTTTCCCGTTTTGGGAGAAATGCTGCATCGCAATAACCATGTTGCGATGCATGGTTGAATTAACCGAAATCTAGTTAATAATTACTTTTTTGTTGATTTTCATAGGCTTGCGCCGAATGTCCGCCATGCATTTATGGCATTGCTAGGGCGGTCAATATTTCTTATGCTCGCCCCAAAATCGAACGCCCATAGGGAGGCTTTCTGGATGGCAGCGCGTAAGGTCGCGTCTACTCCTGCTCGCAAACTCGCAAGCGGCAAATCTCAAAAATCAGAAGGAAAAGCGATGATCGCAGAATTCGATCGTGATCAGGAGCTCAAGGCGTATCGCGAGATGCTTCTCATCCGCCGCTTCGAAGAAAAGGCGGGCCAGCTCTACGGCATGGGCTTCATCGGCGGCTTCTGTCACCTTTACATCGGCCAGGAAGCTGTCGTCGTCGGCATGCAGATGTCGCTGGTCGAAGGCGACCAGATGATCACCGGTTACCGCGATCACGGCCATATGCTCGCCATGGGCCTGAGCGCCCGCGGCGTCATGGCCGAACTGACCGGCCGTCGCGGCGGTCTGTCCAAGGGCAAGGGCGGCTCGATGCACATGTTCTCGAAAGAGAAGCATTTCTACGGCGGCCACGGCATCGTCGGCGGTCAGGTGTCGCTGGGCACCGGTTTGGCCTTCGCCAACGCCTATCGCAACAACGGCAACATCTCCTGCGCCTTCTTCGGCGACGGCGCCGCCAACCAGGGCCAGGTTTATGAGAGCTTCAACATGGCTGCTCTCTGGAAGCTGCCGGTGGTTTATGTCGTTGAAAACAACCGCTACGCCATGGGGACCTCGGTCAATCGCGCCTCGGCCCAGACCGATTTTTCCCAGCGCGGCGCGTCCTTCGGCATTCCCGGCATACAGGTCGACGGCATGGATGTGCGCGCTGTGAAGGCCGCGACCGATGAAGCGGCCGAGCACGCCCGTTCCGGCAAGGGTCCGATGATCCTGGAAATGCTGACCTATCGATATCGCGGTCACTCCATGTCCGACCCGGCGAAGTACCGCTCCAAGGACGAAGTGCAGAAGATGCGCTCCGAGCACGATCCGATCGAACAGGTGCGCCTGCGCCTTCTGGAAAAGAACTGGGCGACGGAAGACGATCTCAAGGCGATCGACAAGGATGTCCGCGACATCGTTGCCGACTCGGCCGATTTCGCCCAGGCGGACAAGGAGCCGGATGCGTCCGAGCTCTACACCGACATCCTGCTCGACGCGTGAGGCGACTCTGGCCGGCGTCCGCCGGCCGCTTCGCTCCGCCAGCATCAATTTCGCGGCCGGCCGAGGTCGCCGCACACGATACACCAGGTGAGGAACACCATGCCGATTGAGATTCTCATGCCCGCGCTGTCGCCGACCATGGAGGAAGGCACGCTCTCCAAATGGGTGAAGAACGAAGGCGATGCCGTGAAGTCTGGCGATGTCATCGCCGAGATCGAAACGGACAAGGCCACGATGGAAGTGGAAGCTGTCGATGAAGGCGTGATCGGCAAGCTGCTGATCGCCGCCGGCACCGAAAACGTCAAGGTCAACACGCCGATCGCGGTTCTGCTTCAGGATGGCGAAAGCGCCGACGCTATCGGCCCCGCAGCGCCTGCCGCAGCCCCGGCTGCCGCAGTTGAAGCGCCTGCCGCCGCTGCACCGGCCGCCGCCGCCCCCGTTCCGGCTGCGCCGGCTGGCCAGACGCTGTCTGATCCGGCCATCCCGGCTGGCACTGAAATGGTGCCGACCACCGTGCGCGAAGCGCTGCGCGACGCCATGGCCGAGGAAATGCGCGCCAATCCCGACGTCTTCGTCATGGGCGAGGAAGTGGCGGAATATCAGGGCGCCTATAAGGTGACGCAGGGCCTCCTGCAGGAATTCGGCGCCAAGCGCGTCGTCGACACCCCGATCACCGAACACGGCTTTGCCGGCATGGCGGTGGGCGCGGCGATGACGGGCTTGCGTCCGATCGTCGAATTCATGACCTTCAACTTCGCCATGCAGGCGATCGACCAGATCATCAATTCCGCCGCCAAGACGCTCTATATGTCGGGCGGCCAGATGGGCGCTCCGATGGTGTTCCGCGGCCCGAACGGCGCAGCCGCCCGCGTCGGCGCGCAGCACTCGCAGTGCTACGCCGCCTGGTACAGCCATATTCCGGGCCTCAAGGTCGTCATGCCCTATACGGCCGCTGACGCCAAGGGACTGCTCAAGGCTGCGATCCGCGATCCCAACCCGGTGATCTTCCTCGAAAACGAAATCCTCTACGGCCAGACCTTCGACGTGCCGAAGCTCGACGATTTCGTGCTGCCGATCGGCAAGGCGCGCATCCACAAGGCCGGCAAGGACGTCACCATGGTGTCCTTCGGCATCGGCATGACCTACGCCATTAAGGCGGTCGCAGAACTCGAAAAGATCGGCATCGACGTCGAACTGATCGACCTGCGCACCATCCGTCCGATGGACCTGCCGACCGTTATCGAATCGGTGAAGAAGACCGGTCGCCTCGTCGTCGTCGAAGAAGGCTTCCCGCAGAATTCGGTCGGCGATTTCATCGCCAACCGCGTCAACCGCGAAGCCTTCGACTATCTCGATGCGCCCGTGATCACCATCGCCGGCAAGGACGTGCCGATGCCGTATGCGGCGAATCTCGAAAAGCTGGCTCTGCCGAATGTCGGCGAAGTCGTCGATGCGGTCAAAGCCGTCTGCTACAAGTAAGAGGGAGGCAAGGTCATGCCGATCAATATCACCATGCCGGCGCTCTCTCCGACGATGGAAGAGGGCAATCTGGCCAAGTGGCTGGTCAAGGAAGGCGATACGGTGAAGTCCGGCGACGTGATCGCCGAGATCGAAACCGACAAGGCGACCATGGAAGTGGAAGCCGTCGATGAAGGCGTCGTCGCCAAGCTCGTCGTTCCCGCCGGAACCGAAGCCGTCAAGGTCAACGCCGTGATCGCCATCCTCGCGGTCGATGGCGAGGACGTCGCCGCAGCCGCTTCGGGTGGCGGCGCCGTTGCCCCCAAGGCTGACGCTGCGCCTGCGCCCAAGGCTGAGGCAGCTCCGGCTGCCGCCCAGGCTCCGACCGCTGCTGCGCCTGCCGCCGCGCCCGTCGCCCACGGCGATCGCGTGTTCTCCTCGCCGCTGGCGCGTCGTCTGGCCAAGGAAGCTGGCCTCGACATCAAGCTGATTTCCGGCTCCGGCCCGCGCGGCCGCGTCGTGAAGTCCGACGTCGAAAAGGCTGTCTCCACCGGCGGCGCCAAGCCTGTAGCAGCTGCTCCGGCGGCAGCGCCGCAGGCCGCCGCCGCTCCGCTCGCCAAGGGCATGAGCGAGGACGCCGTGCTGAAGCTGTTCGATCCCGGCTCCTACGAACTCGTGCCGCATGACGGCATGCGCAAGACGATCGCCAAGCGCCTGCAGGAAAGCAAGCAGACCATCCCGCATTTCTACGTGTCGGTGGATTGCGAACTCGACGCGCTGCTCGCGCTCCGCGCCCAGCTCAACGACGCAGCTCCCGTCAAGGACGGCAAACCGGCCTACAAGCTGTCGGTCAACGATATGGTGATCAAGGCCATGGCGCTCGCGCTGCGCGACGTGCCGGACGCAAACGTCTCCTGGACCGACCAGAACATGGTCAAGCACAAGCACGCCGATGTCGGCGTCGCCGTGTCGATCCCGGGCGGACTGATCACGCCGATCATCCGCTCCGCCGAGCTCAAGAGCCTGTCGGCCATCTCCAACGAGATGAAGGATCTCGGCGCCCGCGCCAAGAGCCGCAAGCTGAAGCCGGAGGAATATCAGGGCGGCACTACCGCCGTGTCCAATATGGGCATGATGGGCGTCAAGAACTTCGCCGCCGTCGTCAACCCGCCGCACGCCACGATCCTTGCGGTCGGCGCGGGCGAGGAGCGGGTCGTCGTCAAGAACAAGCAGATGGTCATCGCCCAGGTGATGACGGTCACGCTCTCGACCGACCATCGCTGCGTCGACGGCGCGCTCGGCGCCGAACTCCTGGGCGCCTTCAAGCGCTACATCGAAAACCCGATGGGGATGTTGGTTTAAGACCCTTCGGCGGCGTCATCCTCGGGCTTGTCCCGAGGATCTGCCTTCGGAGTATTGCGGCGCTGACGCGTCGGTGGAGACGTGGTTAGATCCTCGGGACAAGCCCGAAGATGACGAATGGAGATTTTTCTGCCGGCATCGACCTGGAACGGTGAATTGTGGAATTGCAGACGCCATCTATAATGTTGGTTGAACCAAGCTCTAAGGAGACGCGCAATGGCCAAGGAACCCGATGACATGGTGATGCCGATGCTTCGCGAGATGCGGGCTGAAATGCGGGAGCAGTTCTCCGATATGAGAGAGCAGTTTTCCGTTGTGAATGCTCGCCTCGACAAACTGGAAGCAGGCCAGAAGAGCATTCGCCACGCGCTGACTGCCGACACCATGATGTCGAAATACATGATCGGCGATTTCGAGGAGCGGATCAGCGATCTCGAACGCAAGGTCGAAGACCTGATAAAAGCAAAATAGCAATAGCGCTTCGGGCGAAAGCACGAAGGCTCGAAGCGGATGGTTTGAGCAGCATGAAAACAGTTCTCGCCTATGGCGACAGTCTGACCTGGGGTGTGGATGCGGAAAACCGCACCCGTCACGCCTATGAGAATCGCTGGCCGTCCGTTCTGCAGAAGGCGCTGGGGCATGGAGTGAGGGTGATCGCCGAAGGGCTGAACGGCCGCACCACCGTCTATAGCGACTACACTGCCGATTGCGACCGCAATGGCGCCCGCGTGCTGCCGACTATTCTACACACGCATGCGCCGCTCGATCTCGTGATCATCATGCTCGGCACCAATGACCTGAAGCCGGTTTACGCCAACAACGCCGTCGTGGTCGGGCATGGAATCAAGCGACTGGTCAGCCTCGTGCGCAGTCACGTCTGGCCGGTGGAGATGGAGACGCCCGATATCCTGATCGTCTCGCCGCCGCCGCTGTGTGAGACCGACGATCCGCTTCTGGGGCCGATGTTCTCCGGTCGAATCGAGGAGAGCCATATGCTGGCCTCCGTCTATGCCGATCTCGCCGACGAACTCGAATGCGGCTTCTTCGACGCCGGATCGGTGGCCAAAACCACGCCCGTCGACGGCGTGCATCTGGACGCCGAGAATACCCGCGCGGTGGGCAAGGGCCTGGAGCCCGTTGTCCGCATGATGTTGGGGCTCTGACGCCTGATTGTGATCAACGAGGCTTGATCGTGATCAAGGAGGACTGACGCGGAGTGATTAACCTGATCCCGAACTCGCAAGAAGGAGAGGGACCATGTCGAACACACCGCATGAACTGGCCGCCGAATTTCCCGCCTATGTCGCGCAGATGCGGCATCTCAAGGAGACGGATGGTCATTTCGCCCGGCTGTATGACCGCTATCACGAGGTCAACAGGAAGGTTCACCGGGCGGAGACAAATATCGAGCCGCTCGATGACATGACCGTCATCGAACTCCGCAAGCAGCGGATGCAGCTCAAGGATGAAATTTACGGGATGCTGGCTCGTCACGAGCCGGAAGCCGAAGCGCTCGAAGCCAATTGAGCGACACACGGGCTTCCACATCCCCAAGGGCTTCCGGGTGACGGAGGCCCGTCACACGAGGAGTGGAAACGCCCATGTCGAATGCATATGACGTCATCATCATCGGTTCCGGCCCTGGAGGCTATGTGACCGCGATCCGTTCGGCCCAGCTGGGCCTGAAGACGGCCATCGTGGAGCGCGAGCATCTCGGCGGCATCTGCCTCAACTGGGGCTGCATCCCAACCAAGGCGCTCTTGCGTTCGGCCGAAATCCTGGATCACGCCAATCACGCAAAGAGCTTCGGCCTGACGCTGAACGGCACGATGACGGCTGACGTCAAGGACGTGGTCGCGCGCTCCCGCGGCGTCTCCGCCCGCCTGAATGGCGGCGTGGCTTTTCTCATGAAGAAGAACAAGGTCGACGTGATCTGGGGCGAGGCCAAGCTGACCAAGCCCAACGAAATCGTCGTGGGCAAGATGACCAAGCCGGTGGTCGAGCCGCAGAACCCGGTGCCGAAGGGCGTGCTGGGCGAGGGGACCTACACCGCCAAGCACATCATCGTCGCCACCGGCGCCCGTCCGCGCGCGCTGCCGGGCATCGAGCCGGATGGCAAGCTGATCTGGACCTATTTCGAAGCGATGAAGCCGGACTTCATGCCGAAGTCGCTGGTGGTGATGGGCTCGGGCGCAATCGGCATCGAATTCGCCTCCTTCTACCGCTCCATGGGTGTGGATGTGACCGTTGTCGAGCTGATGCCGAACATCATGCCGGTGGAAGACGTGGAAATCTCCACCTTCGCCCGCAAGCAACTGGAAAAGCGCGGGCTGAAGATCATCACCGAGGCCAAGGTGTCCAAGGTCGACAAGGGCGCCAGTTCCATCACCGCCCATGTCGAGACCAAGGACGGCAAGGTGCAGCAGATCACCGCTGACCGCCTGATCTCCGCCGTCGGCGTGCAGGGCAATATCGAAAATCTCGGTCTTGAAGCGCTCGGCGTGAAGACCGACCGCGGCTGCATCGTCATCGACGGCTATGGCAAGACCAATGTGCCGGGCCTCTACGCCATCGGCGACGTCGCGGGCCCTCCGATGCTGGCCCACAAGGCCGAGCATGAAGGCGTCATCTGCATTGAGAAGATCGCCGGCGTGCCGGGCGTGCATCCGATGGACAAGGCGAAGATCCCGGGCTGCACCTACTGCAATCCGCAGGTCGCCTCGGTCGGTCTCACCGAAGCCAAGGCGAAAGCCGAGGGCCGCGAGATCCGCGTCGGCCGCTACAATTTCAACGCCAACGGCAAGGCCATCGCGCTCGGCGAAGACCAGGGCATGATCAAGACCATCTTCGACAAAAAGACCGGCGAACTGATCGGCGCGCATATGGTCGGGGCCGAAGTGACCGAACTCATCCAGGGCTTCGTGGTGGCGATGAATCTCGAAACCACCGAGGAAGAACTGATGCACACGATCTTCCCGCATCCGACGCTCTCGGAAATGATGAAGGAAAGCGTGCTCGACGCCTATGGGCGTGTGCTGAACGCCTGATCGGGGCCGGATATGGAACTCTTGCGCCATTCACCCGTTTCGTCCGCGTCGAGTATTCGAAACGGGGACGTAAAACATGGATTTGAATGGCGTAGGATTTCTGGGCGCGGTCATTGTCGGCGGCGTTGCCGGCTGGCTTGCGGAAATGTTCATGAAGTCCAATATGGGACTGATCATGAACATCATTCTCGGGATCGTCGGCGCAGCGCTTCTGAACTTCGTGCTGGCCTTGCTCGGAATTTACACGGGCTCGGGTTGGCTGGTCTATCTTCTCGTGGGCTTCGTGGGAGCCTGCATTCTCATTGCGATCGGACGCGCGCTCAGGCGCGGTTGATTTCCCGATCCCTTGGACCTAAGTGTGCCGAGGCCGCCGCATTTTGCGGCGGCCTCTTTTTGTTTTCTGAAGCCATCCGGCCTCGGCCGGTAGCGAAACGGGGGCCCGAATGGTCACGATCCTCGACACGGTGAACACGGAAAAGCGCGTCCGGCATCCGGAGAAGGCGCATCGACCAGATACCGAGGTCATGCGCAAGCCGGAGTGGATCCGCGTCAAGGCCCCGGTGTCCAAGGGCTATCAGGAAACCCGCGAACTGGTGCGCGAGCACAAGCTGGTGACGGTCTGTGAAGAGGCGGGCTGCCCGAATATCGGCGAGTGCTGGGACAAGAAACACGCCACCTTCATGATCATGGGGGAGATCTGCACGCGCGCCTGCGCCTTCTGCAACGTCTCGACCGGCCGGCCGCTGCCGCTCGATCTCGAAGAGCCCGCCAATGTCGCCAAGGCGGTCAAGAAGATGGGGCTCAGCCATGTCGTCATCACCTCGGTCGATCGCGACGATCTGGCCGACGGCGGCGCCGAGCATTTCGAAAAAGTGATCTTCGCCATCCGTGAGGCTTCGCCGGACACCACGATCGAAATTCTCACACCCGACTTCTTGAAGAAGCCCGGCGCGCTGGAGCGCGTCGTCGCCGCCAAGCCCGATGTCTTCAACCACAATCTCGAGACCGTGCCCGGCAACTACCTGACAGTTCGTCCCGGCGCGCGCTATTTCCACTCCATCCGCCTCTTGCAGCGGGTGAAGGAGCTGGATCCGACCATGTTCACCAAGTCCGGCATCATGGTGGGCCTCGGCGAAGAGCGCAACGAAGTCCTGCAGCTGATGGACGACCTGCGCACCGCCGACGTGGACTTCCTGACCATCGGCCAGTATCTGCAGCCGACCCGCAAGCACCATCAGGTGATGGCTTTCGTGACGCCTGATGAGTTCAAATCCTATGAGACGGTCGCCTATGCCAAGGGCTTCCTGATGGTGTCGTCGAGCCCGCTCACCCGTTCCTCCCACCATGCCGGCGATGATTTCGCCCGGCTGAAGGCGGCGCGCGAGAAGCTGGTGCTGGCCAAGGCTGGTTAAGATTGTTTCGGGAGCCTTGCCGATATGATACAAGGCTTTCGAGACAAGCGGACAGAAGAACTCTTTCGAGGTAGAGTAGCAAAGGGCATCCCTTCCGACGTCGTGGCCAGAGCGCGCCGAAAGCTCATGAGCATAAACGCAGCACATGTGGTCGAGGACCTTCTGGCGCCGCCGGGAAACCGATTGGAAAAGCTTGCTGGAAACAGGTCTGGCCAGTTTTCTATCCGCGTAAACGACCAGTGGCGGATCTGCTTCCGGTGGAGCAATGGCGACGCATACGACGTCGAGTTCTGTGATTATCATTGAGGCGGCCATGAAGTTCATTCCCGACGAGCCGATTCATCCGGGTGAAATCCTCGAACAGGATTTCATGGCCGACTTCGATCTCTCTCCTGATCTCCTGGCTGCCGCACTCGGCGTCTCCCCGGATGCTTTGCGGCCGGTGCTGGTCGGCGCATCGCCGCTGACCGCCGAGCTTGCGCTTCGACTGGCGCGATATTTTGGAAATACCCCCGAGTTTTGGCTAAATCTGCAGCGGACATTCGATCTCGCGCTAGCATTGAAAAATGTCCGTGATCTCGACTCCATAAAGCCGGTTTCCGTCGCTTGACGGCTTCAAACTCTTGCAACGCAGCATGACGTTGCGGCAGCTCCATGACCTCACGCAACGTAAGTCTCGCCTGAACAATTTGCGCCGGATCCGGTGAGTCTCCGGAGACGTCCAACACCTTTTTGTAATCACCCAATTTTCGCCGAATTTCATCGGGATGGTAGGGTTCAGGAGTGAGCAAATTAAATCGTTTTTAACCTCTTGAAGCCCCTGAAACGGGGGCAATAAACGTGACCCTGCGCAAAATTTTCGCAGGGGGTGATTATTGTTAATCTGCGCTTGCTTCTCCCCCCTAGCTGCGCTAACCACGTCGCGTTGCAACAATTTTCGGCTATGCCGGAGCGGTGATGCGCACTCGCGCGCCTCCCATCGCGCGGCGCGGCGGGGTTGGATTGAAATGACTGCACTTCTTGGCTCTTACCTGCCAATCGCCATCTTCATCGGAATAGCTTTGGTCATCGGTTTGGCGCTCCTCGTGACGCCGTTCCTGGTCGCCTATCGCGCCCCCGATTCGGAAAAGCTTTCCGCTTATGAATGCGGCTTCAACGCGTTCGACGATGCGCGCATGAAATTCGACATCAGGTTCTATCTCGTGTCGATCCTCTTCATCATTTTCGACCTGGAAGTGGCCTTTCTCTTCCCTTGGGCCGTATCATTCGGCGCGATCGGCTGGTTCGGCTTCTGGTCCATGATGGTGTTCCTGGGCGTGCTGACCATCGGCTTTATCTATGAATGGAAGAAGGGAGCGCTCGAATGGGAGTGACATCCGCTAATTCGACCCTCGTCGCCCCGCAGCCTAAGGGCCTCGTCGATCCGTCGACGGGCCGGGCCCTGGGCGCCGACGACCAGTTTTTCGGCGAGATCAACAATGAGCTCGCCGACAAGGGCTTTCTGGTGACGTCCACCCAGGACCTGATCACCTGGGCTCGCACCGGTTCGCTGATGTGGATGCAGTTCGGCTTGGCCTGCTGCGCCGTCGAAGGCCTGATGCAGGCTTCCGGTCCCCGTTACGACATGGAGCGCTTCGGCGTAGCTCCGCGCGCCTCGCCGCGCCAGTCGGACGTGATGATCGTCGCCGGCACGCTGACCAACAAGATGGCGCCCGCGCTCCGCAAGGTTTACGACCAGATGCCCGAGCCGCGTTACGTGATCTCGATGGGCTCCTGCGCCAATGGCGGTGGCTACTATCACTATTCCTATTCGGTGGTGCGTGGTTGCGACCGCGTCGTTCCGGTAGACGTCTATGTGCCGGGCTGTCCCCCCACTGCCGAAGCGCTGCTTTATGGCGTGTTGCTTCTGCAGAAAAAGATCCGCCGCACTGGCACGATCGAGCGCTGAGGACCGGATTGATGACGACTGCTCTCGAAGATCTCTCCATCTACCTGCGCGAAACCCACGGCGACGCCATTCTCGGCGTCAGCACGGCGCTCGGTGAACTGACGATCGAAGTTGCCGCTGAAAGTTACGTGCCGGTGCTGAAGTTCCTGCGCGATGATCCGCGCTGTCGCTTCCTGAATTTCATCGACACCTGCGGTGTCGACTATCCGCAGCGCGAAAAGCGCTTCGATGTCGTGACGCATCTCCTCTCTGTCCACAAGAACCTCCGCATCCGTGTCAAGGTTCAGTTGGGTGAGGACGAGGTTCTCGAATCCGCCACGGGCCTGTTCCTGGGCGCTGACTGGTTTGAGCGCGAAGCCTACGACATGTACGGCATCCTGTTCTCCGGCCATCCGGATCTGCGCCGCATCCTCACGGACTATGGGTTCGAGGGTTTCCCGCTGCGCAAGGACTTCCCGATGACCGGTTTCGTCGAAGTCCGTTATGACGACATGGTCAAGCGGGTTGTCTATGAGCCCGTCCAGCTTCGCCAGGAAATGCGCAGCTTCGATTTCCTTTCGCCCTGGGAAGGCACGGACTACGTGCTGCCGGGCGACGAGAAGAAAAGTCAGTAAGGCAGGGGCAGGGCGGCCAGTGGGCCGCCGGCCTTTTTGCGATGATGCGATCTGGGGTGCATCCAAATGGCAGAACATAACGTCCGCAATTTCACCATCAACTTCGGGCCAGAGCATCCGTCCGCGCACGGCGTGCTTCGTCTGGTGCTCGAGCTCGATGGCGAAATCGTAGAGCGCGTCGACCCGCATATCGGACTGCTGCATCGCGGCACCGAGAAGCTGATCGAATCCAAAACCTATCTACAGGCTTTGCCCTATTTCGATCGTCTCGACTATGTCGCGCCGATGAACCAGGAACATGCCTATTCGCTGGCCGTCGAAAAGCTCCTCGGTCTCGAAATCCCGATGCGTGGTCAGCTGATCCGCGTGCTCTATTCTGAAATCGGCCGCATCCTGTCGCACATCATGAACGTGACGACGCAGGCCATGGACGTTGGCGCGATGACGCCGCCGGTCTGGGGTTTCGAAGAGCGCGAAAAGCTGATGGTGTTCTATGAGCGCGCTTCCGGCGCCCGCATGCACGCAGCCTATGTTCGCCCCGGCGGCGTCCATCAGGACATCCCGGAAAAGCTCGTCGAAGATATCGGCAACTGGTGCGATCCGTTCATCAAGACGCTCGACGACATCGAAGGCCTTCTGACCGACAACCGTATCTTCAAGCAGCGCAACGTCGACATCGGCGTGATCTCGCTCGAAGACGCGCTGTCCTGGTCGATGACCGGCGTCATGGTGCGCGGCTCCGGCGGCGCCTGGGACCTGCGTCGTTCGCAGCCCTATGAATGCTATTCCGATCTCGAATTCGATATCGCCGTCGGCAAGAACGGCGACTGCTATGACCGCTACCTGATCCGCATGTATGAAATGCGCCAGGCCGTGCGGATCATGAAACAGTGCGTCGAGCTCTTGAACGGCAAGCACAGGATCGGTCCGGTTTCGGCGATCGACGGCAAGGTCGTTCCGCCGAAGCGCGGCGAGATGAAGCGGTCGATGGAAGCGCTCATCCATCACTTCAAGCTCTACACCGAAGGCTACCACGTTCCGGCCGGTGAGGTTTATGCCGCCGTCGAAGCCCCCAAGGGCGAATTCGGCGTCTATCTCGTCTCCGACGGCACCAACAAGCCGTATCGTTGCAAGATCCGCGCGCCGGGTTTTGCGCATCTGCAGGCGATGGACTTCCTCTGCAAGGGCCATCAGCTTGCCGACGTGACCGCCGTTCTCGGCTCGCTCGACATCGTGTTCGGGGAGGTCGACCGCTGATGATCCGGCTTCTGGCCTCGCTTCTTCTCGTTTCCGCTGCAGCGTCCTCGCTTGCGGCGGAAGGCGGCATTGTCGCCGATAGTGAAGGCGCGAAGACAGAAATCGGCAAGCTGATCGCCGACGGATACGAGATCAAGGCGGCTGTGCCGAACGGCAAGCGCTTCGTCGTGTTCCTGCAGAAAGACTCAACAGCCTATGCCTGCGAAATGTCCTCCCTGGCACAATCGCAGTGCGGCCAGATAAATTGATAGGGCGTCTATAACATGTCCGTACGTCGCTTAGCCGAAGACAGCGTTCAGCCAGCCAGCTTCGCCTTCAACCCGGAAAATGCTGTCTGGGCGGAAGCCACCATCAAGAAATACCCTGAGGGTCGTGAGCAATCGGCGGTGATCCCGCTGTTGATGCGCGCCCAGGACCAGGACGGCTGGGTGACCAAGGCCGCGATCGAAAAGATCGCCGACATGCTGGGCATGGCCTATATCCGCGTCCTCGAAGTCGCGACCTTCTACACCCAGTTCCAGCTGCAGCCGGTCGGCACGCGCGCTCATATCCAGGTCTGCGGCACGACGCCCTGCATGCTGCGCGGCGCGGAAGACCTGATTTCGGTCTGCAAGTCGAAGATCCATCACGATCCGCATCATCTCAACGAAGACGGCACGCTGTCCTGGGAAGAAGTGGAATGTCTCGGGGCCTGTGTGAACGCGCCGATGATCGCGATCTTCAAGGACACCTATGAGGACCTGACCGCGACCCAGCTTGAGCACATCATCGATCGCTTCAAGGCCGGCAAGGGCTCCGACATCAAGCCGGGTCCGCAGGTCGACCGTATTTTCTCCGCGCCCGCAGGCGGCCTGTCGTCGCTGACCGAAGAAATTCCGCCGGCTCCGAAGTCGGAAGCGCTGACCGGCGTTCCGGCGGCCTCCGAGCAGCCGGCTCAGCCCGCCCAGACGCCGCCGTCGAATGCGGCCAAGCCCGACACCAGCGCGCCGGAGACCGATCCCAAGCTGAAGACGCCCGCCGACGGCAAGTCGGCAGAGCCTGACGCCGCCGTCAAGTCCGCCAAGCCGGCGCTCGACGATCCGAATCGTCCTGCCGGCGTCGACAAGCCGGAAAAGCCGGATGATCTCCAGCTGATCTCCGGCATCGGCCCCAAGATCGAGGCGACGCTGAACTCCATCGGCATTTACACCTATGCCCAGGTCGCCGCCTGGGGTCCTGCCGAGCGCGAATGGGTTGACGGTTACCTCAACTTCAAGGGCCGTATCGAGCGCGACGATTGGGCGCGCCAGGCCAAAGCGCTGGCCGATGGCGGCGAAGAAGAATATATCAGGGTCTTCGGTAAGAAGCCGCGGTAAGGAATGAGCCATGCTGACTGACAAGGATCGTATTTTTACCAATATCTACGGCCTCAAGGACAAGTCCCTGAAGGGCGCAATGGCGCGTGGCCATTGGGACGGCACCAAGCAATTGCTGGAAAAAGGCCGTGACTGGATCATCAACGAAGTGAAGGGGTCGGGTCTTCGCGGTCGCGGCGGCGCAGGCTTCCCGACCGGCCTGAAGTGGTCCTTCATGCCCAAGGAAAGCGACGGACGCCCGCATTACCTCGTGGTCAATGCCGACGAGTCCGAGCCCGGCACCTGCAAAGACCGCGAAATCATGCGTCACGATCCGCATACGCTGATCGAAGGCTGCGTTGTGGCGTCTTTCGCCATGGGCGCGCATACCGCCTATATCTATGTCCGCGGCGAGTTCATCCGCGAGCGCGAGGCCCTTCAGGCCGCGATCGACGAATGCTATGACGCCGGCCTGCTCGGCAAGAACAACAAGCTCGGCTACGATATCGACATCTTCGTGCATCACGGCGCCGGCGCTTACATCTGCGGCGAAGAAACCGCGCTGCTCGAAAGCCTCGAAGGCAAGAAGGGCCAGCCGCGCCTGAAGCCGCCGTTCCCGGCCAATATGGGTCTCTATGGCTGTCCGACGACGGTGAACAACGTCGAATCGATCGCCGTGACCCCGACCATTCTGCGGCGTGGCGCTGGTTGGTATTCGAGCTTCGGCCGCCCGAACAACGCCGGCACCAAGCTGTTCTCGGTCTCCGGCCATGTGAACAAACCCTGCACCGTCGAAGAAGCGATGTCGATCACCTTCGAAGAGCTGATCGAAAAGCATTGCGGCGGCATTCGTGGCGGCTGGGACAATCTGCTCGCCGTCATCCCCGGCGGCTCGTCGGTGCCTTGCGTGCCCGGCGCGCAGATGCGCTCGGCGATCATGGATTACGACGGCCTGCGCGAACTAGGCTCCGGCCTCGGCACCGCCGCCGTCATCGTCATGGACAAGTCCACCGACATCGTCAAAGCCATCTGGCGCCTCTCCGCTTTCTACAAGCATGAGAGCTGCGGCCAGTGCACGCCCTGCCGCGAAGGCACGGGCTGGATGATGCGCGTGATGGAGCGCATGGTGAAGGGCCAGGCGCAGAAGCGTGAAATCGACATGCTGTTCCAGGTGACCAAGCAGGTGGAAGGCCACACGATCTGCGCGCTCGGCGACGCAGCCGCATGGCCGATCCAGGGTCTGATCAAGCATTTCCGTCCGGTGATGGAAGAGCGGATCGACCAGTACACCCGCAACGCCATGGCGCATGGAGCGGTGCTCGAAGCGGCGGAGTAAGCGAGATGGACAGTGGCGGGACGGAGAAGCAAGGCAAGACCGACAACGGGTCGTCCGCCCGCTCTCCGGAGCTTGCTGCACTGTCCGCCCGCATGCTGGCCGAACAGGCTTCGATGCTGCAGGTGATGACGGCTTTCAGCATGCAGATGGCGGGGGCCTTCATGGGGGCCGTCGCCAATGCGCTGGAGAGGAAAGGGGAGGACAACGCCTCCGCCGATCCCGTCGCGCCGGAAGAGCCTGTGACGAAGGCGCCGGAGCCGCAGCAGGAGCCTGTCGCGGCGAAGCCCGAGGCCAAGGTCAAGGCGCCGGCCGCGAAGAAGGTTCGCAAGCCGGCGCCCAAGGGGCCGGATGATTTGAAGAAGATTTCGGGCCTTGGTCCGAGATTGGAAAAAGTGCTCAACGGCATGGGCGTCACGACTTACGCGCAGATTGCGACCTGGTCGGACGAGGATGTGCTGAGAATGGATGAGACGCTTGGCCTCGATAACCGGATTGTCCGGGATCAATGGGTCAAACAAGCGAAAGCGCTGTTGGAAGGCTGAAATGGCGAAGCTGAAAGTTGACGGAAAAGAGATCGAGGTCCCGGATCATTTCACGCTGTTGCAGGCGTGCGAAGAGGCTGGCGCCGAGGTTCCCCGGTTCTGTTTTCACGAGCGACTGTCGGTCGCCGGCAATTGCCGCATGTGTCTGGTCGAGGTGAAGGGCGGCCCGCCGAAACCGGCGGCCTCCTGCGCCATGGGCGTGCGCGACATTCGCGGCGGCCCGAACGGCGAATTGCCGGAAGTGTACACCAACACGCCGATGGTCAAGAAGGCGCGCGAAGGGGTGATGGAGTTCCTGCTCATCAACCATCCGCTCGATTGCCCGATCTGCGACCAGGGCGGCGAATGCGACCTGCAGGACCAGGCCATGGCCTTCGGCGTCGATTCGTCGCGCTACACCGAGAACAAGCGCGCGGTTGAAGACAAATATATCGGCCCGCTCGTAAAGACGGTGATGAACCGCTGCATTCACTGCACGCGCTGCGTCCGCTTCACCACCGAAGTCGCCGGCATCACCGAACTCGGCCTGATCGGCCGCGGCGAAGACGCCGAGATCACCACCTATCTCGAACAGGCTATGACGTCGGAGCTTCAGGGCAATGTCGTCGATCTCTGCCCGGTCGGCGCGCTGACCTCCAAGCCCTTCGCCTTTACGGCCCGCCCCTGGGAACTCGGCAAGACCGAATCGATCGACGTCATGGACGCGCTCGGTTCGGCGATACGCGTCGACACCCGGGGTCGCGAAGTGATGCGCATCATGCCGCGCGTCAACGAAGACATCAACGAAGAGTGGATCTCCGACAAGAGCCGCTTCATCTGGGACGGCCTGCGCACCCAGCGCCTCGACCGTCCTTACGTCCGCAAGGATGGCCGCCTCGTTCCGGCGTCCTGGGCGGAAGCCTTCGCGACCATCAAGGCCGCTGTCGCCAAGACCTCCGGCGACAAGATCGGCGCGATCGCCGGCGATCTGGCCACCGTCGAGGAAATGTTTGCGCTGAAGTCGCTGATGGCCTCGCTCGGGTCCGAGAATATCGATTGCCGTCAGGACGGCGCGCAGCTCGATCCGTCGCTGGGTCGCGCCAGCTACCTGTTCAACCCCACCATCGCCGGCATCGAAGACGCTGACGCGCTGCTCATCATCGGCTCCAACCCGCGCTTCGAAGCGGCCGTGCTGAACGCCCGCATCCGCAAGCGCTGGCGCCGTGGCGGCTTCCCGATCGGCGTGATCGGCGAAGGCGGCGAACTGCGCTACGACTATGACTATCTCGGCGCTGGCACGGACACGCTCAACGATCTCGTCGCCGGCAACGGCGCTTTCCTCGACAAGCTCAAGAACGCTCAGCGTCCGCTGATCATCCTCGGTCAGGGCGCGATTTCGGGCGCGGAAGGTCGCGCGGTTCTCGCCGCCGCCGCTGCGCTCGCCGAAAGCGTCGGCGCTGTGAAGGACGGCTGGAACGGTTTTGCCGTTCTGCACACCGCGGCCTCGCGCGTGGGCGGCCTCGACCTCGGCTTCGTGCCGGGCGAGAAGGGCGTCGATGCGCAAACCCAGGTCGCCACCATGGACGTGCTGTTCCTGCTCGGCGCCGATGAACTCGACTTTTCGAAGAAGAGCACGAATCTGCTCGTCTATATCGGCTCGCATGGCGACGCCGGCGCATCGCACGCCGACGTGATCCTGCCGGGCGCCGCCTACACCGAAAAGGCCGGCATCTTCGTCAACACCGAAGGCCGCGTGCAGTTCGCCAACCGCGCCAATTTCGCCCCCGGCGAGGCGCGCGAGGACTGGGCTGTGCTGCGCGCTCTGTCGGATGTTCTCGGCAAGAAGCTTCCCTTTGATTCGCTTCAGCAATTGCGGGCAAAGCTGTTTGCGGCGCATCCGCATTTCGCCGAAGAGGATACGATCGTGGCAGGCTTGGGCGACGAGGTTGTTGCGCTTGCGAAAAAACCGAGGGCAATGGCGAAATCTGCGTTTGCTTCTCCGGTCAAAGACTTCTATTTGACGAACCCGATAGCGCGTGCGTCGGCCGTCATGGCCGAATGCTCGGCCTTGGCTCGCAACAACTTCAAGGCGGCCGCCGAGTAAGGCGCGAAGGGGCTAAAGGATCATGGAACAATTTCTTTCGACCTATCTGTGGCCAGCATTGATCATGGTGGGGCAGTCGCTGCTCCTCCTGGTCTGCCTGCTCGTCTTCATCGCCTATATCCTGCTCTATGACCGCAAGATCTGGGCAGCCGTCCAGCTGCGCCGTGGTCCTAACGTGGTGGGTCCCTGGGGACTTTTCCAGTCCTTCGCCGACCTTTTGAAGTTCGTGTTCAAGGAGCCGGTCATCCCGGCCGGCGCCAACAAAGGCGTGTTCCTGCTGGCGCCGCTCGTGGCAGTGACGCTGGCGCTCGCCACCTGGGCGGTGATCCCGGTCAACAACAACTGGGTGATCGCCAACATCAATGTCGGCATCCTGTTCGTGTTCGCGATTTCCTCGCTCGAAGTCTATGGCATCATCATGGGCGGCTGGGCGTCGAACTCGAAATATCCGTTCCTCGGCGCGCTGCGCTCGGCGGCGCAGATGGTGTCCTACGAAGTCTCCATGGGCTTCATCATCGTCACCGTTCTGCTCTGCGTCGGTTCGCTGAACCTGACCGACATCGTCGTGGCGCAGCAGGACGGCCTCGGCACGCGTCTCGGCCTGCCCAGCTCCTTCCTGGACTGGCACTGGCTGGCGCTGTTCCCGATGTTCATCATCTTCTTCATTTCGGCGCTCGCTGAAACCAACCGCCCGCCCTTCGACCTTCCGGAAGCGGAATCGGAACTGGTTGCCGGCTTCATGGTCGAATACGGCTCCACGCCCTACATGATGTTCATGCTAGGCGAATACGCCGCCATCGTGCTGATGTGCGCGTTGACAACCATCCTGTTCCTCGGCGGCTGGCTGCCTCCGGTCGATTTCTGGCTGTTCAACTGGGTGCCCGGCATCGTCTGGTTCCTCCTGAAGGTCATCCTCTGCTTCACGATGTTCGGCATGGTGAAGGCGATCGTTCCGCGCTACCGCTATGACCAGCTGATGCGTCTGGGCTGGAAAGTGTTCCTGCCGCTGTCGCTCGCCATGGTGGTCATCACTGCCTTCGTTCTCAAGCTGACGGGTTGGGCATGATGTCGGGCGCAAAGTTTATTGGAAAAGGAGAATAGACGATGGCTGCTCTTTCCCAGGCTGTCCGTTCGCTGTTCCTGAAGGAATTCGTGAAGGCGCTCGGTCTCGCCTCGAGCTATTTCATCAAGCCCAAGGCGACGGTGAACTATCCGTTCGAAAAGGGGCCGGTGAGCCCGCGCTTCCGCGGCGAACATGCGCTGCGCCGTTATCCCAACGGCGAGGAACGTTGCATCGCCTGCAAGCTGTGCGAGGCGATCTGTCCCGCCCAGGCCATCACCATCGAAGCCGGCCCGCGCCGCAATGACGGCACGCGCCGCACGGTGCGCTACGACATCGACATGGTGAAGTGCATCTATTGCGGTTTCTGCCAGGAAGCCTGCCCCGTCGACGCCATCGTCGAGGGCCCGAACTTCGAATTCGCGACCGAGACGCGCGAAGAGCTTTATTACGACAAGGAAAAACTGCTCAACAACGGCGACCGGTGGGAGCGCGAAATCGCGGCGAACATCGCCATGGACGCGCCGTATCGCTGAGCGGGAACGACAAAACCCCCGGTTTCCGGGGGTTCATTCAATTGGGCCCGTGAAACGGGCGGTATTCGGGGCAGGGGCTGGCTCTAGTCAGGCCCCGGGGAAGAAAAAGGCGCCAAAATGGGTCTGCAGGCTCTGTTTTTCTATCTGTTCGCCTTCGTCGCTGTGGCGTCGGCATTCATGGTCATCTGGGCGAAGAACCCGGTGCATTCGGTTCTGTTTCTGATTTTGACATTCGTCAACGCGGCGGGCCTGTTCCTGCTGACCGGCGCCGAATATCTGGCCATGCTGCTTCTGGTCGTCTATGTCGGCGCGGTGGCGGTTCTCTTCCTCTTCGTGGTGATGATGCTCGACATCGACTTCACCAAGCTGAGGGCGAGCGCGCTCGAATATGCGCCGGTCGGCGTGTTGATCGGTCTCATCCTCGCGGCCGAACTGATCATCGTGATCGGCGGCAGCGTGTTCTCTCCGGAAGTCGCAAAGAGCGTGTCCATGCCGATCCCGGCTGTGACGGAACGCCAGAACACCGCGGCCATCGGCGATGTGCTCTACACCCATTACGTATTCTACTTCCAGCTTGCCGGTCTCGTGCTGCTGGTCGCCATGATCGGCGCGATCGTGCTGACCTTGAAGCATCGCACCGACATCAAGCGTCAGGACATTTCCCGTCAGGTCGCGCGCACGCCGGAAACCGCAATCTCCGTGGTCAGCCCGAAGCCGGGCCAGGGCATCTGAGGGTAGGGGAAGGAAAGAAAAATGGAAATCACCATCGGCCATTACCTCACCGTCAGCGCCATCCTGTTCATGCTCGGCGTGTTCGGCATCTTCCTGAACCGCAAGAACGTCATCATCATCCTGATGTCGGTCGAACTGATCCTGCTCGCGGTCAACATCAACATGGTGGCGTTCTCCACCTTCCTGAACGACATCACCGGTCAGGTATTCGCATTGTTCATTCTGACCGTCGCGGCCGCGGAAGCCGCCATCGGTCTCGCAATTCTCGTCGTCTTCTATCGTAACCGGGGCACGATCGCGGTTGAAGACGTCAACATGATGAAGGGCTGAGAAGGCTATGATCATCTACAAACTCATTGTCTTCCTTCCGCTGTTGGGATCGCTGATTGCGGGTCTGGGGGGACCTGTGATCGGCGCCAAGGCGTCGGAATATGTGACCACCGGCCTCATGATGATCGTGGCGGCCCTGTCCTGGATCGTTTTCTTCGACGTCGCGCTCGGCGAGACGCATACGATCGTTCCGGTGCTGCGCTGGATCCAGTCCGGCGGCGTCGATGTCGAATGGGCGTTCCGCATCGACACGCTGACTTCCGTCATGTTCGTGGTCGTGAACTCGGTGTCCTGCCTCGTTCATCTCTATTCGATCGGCTACATGCATCACGATCCGCATAGGCCGCGTTTCTTCGCCTATCTCTCGCTCTTCACCTTCGCCATGCTGATGCTGGTGACCTCGGACAACCTGCTGCAGATGTTCTTCGGCTGGGAAGGCGTGGGTCTGGCGTCCTATCTGCTGATCGGCTTCTGGTACAAGAAGCCTTCGGCCAGCGCTGCGGCGATGAAGGCCTTCATCGTCAACCGCGTCGGCGACTTCGGCTTCGCGCTCGGCATCTTCGGCGTCTTCGTCCTGTTCGGCTCGATCAATTTCGACTCGATCTTCGCCGCCGCCGCCACCTATCTGCCGGCTGCCGCCGAGCACGCTGCTGAAGGCGCCGCCGCCGCGACCGGCGAACACGCCGCCGTCGCCGGCGACACGGTGCTGAATTTCCTCGGCATGCATCTCGACAAGTCGAGCGCACTGACTGCTATCTGCCTGCTGCTGTTCATGGGCGCGATGGGCAAGTCGGCGCAGTTTCTGCTGCACACCTGGCTGCCGGACGCCATGGAAGGCCCGACGCCTGTGTCGGCCCTCATCCATGCCGCCACCATGGTCACCGCCGGCGTCTTCCTCGTCGCCCGCATGTCGCCGCTGTTCGAACTGTCGCACACCGCGTTGCTGGTGGTCACACTGGTCGGCTCGATCACCGCCTTCTTCGCGGCCTCGGTCGGTCTGGTGCAGAACGACATCAAGCGCGTCATAGCCTATTCGACCTGCTCGCAGCTGGGCTACATGTTCGTCGCGCTCGGCGTCGGCGCCTATGGCGCGGCCGTGTTCCACCTGTTCACGCACGCCTTCTTCAAGGCGCTCCTGTTCCTCTGCGCCGGCTCGGTCATCCACGCCGTGTCCGACGAGCAGGACATGCGCTACATGGGCGGTCTGCGCACGCATATCCCGCGCACCTTCTGGATGATGATGATCGGCACGCTCGCCATCACTGGCGTCGGCATTCCCGGCACACCGATCGGTTTTGCGGGCTTCTTCTCGAAGGACTCGATCATCGAAGCGACGTTTGCAGCGCATAGCCCGCTCTCCGGCTGGGCCTTCACGCTGCTGGTGATCGCCGCCTGCTTCACGAGCTTCTATTCGTGGCGCCTGATCTTCATGACCTTCTTCGGCAAGCCGCGCGCCTCGCACGACGTCATGCACCATGTGCATGAATCGCCGAACGTGATGCTGATCCCGCTCTATCTCCTCGCCATCGGCGCCGTTGTCGCGGGCTTCATCTTCCACGACTACTTCTTCGGCGAAGCCTATGCCGAATTCTGGAAGGGCGCGCTGTTCACGGCTCCCGGCAATGAAGTGCTCGAACACTTCCACCATGTGCCGCTGCTGGTGAAGTGGAGCTCCTTCATCGCCATGGCGCTCGGCTTCATCGTGGCCTGGATCATGTATATCCGCGCGCCCTGGATGCCGTCCTACCTCGCCAAGCAGCATGACGGCCTCTACAAGTTCCTGCTCAACAAGTGGTACTTCGACGAGCTCTACGACCTGCTGTTTGTGCGCTCGTCCAAGTGGCTCGGCCGCTTCCTGTGGAAGCAGGGCGACGGAACGGTCATCGACGGCTTCGGCCCGAACGGCATCGCCGCCCGCGTGGTGGATGTCACCGGCCGCGTCGTTCGCCTGCAGACCGGTTTCCTTTACCAATACGCCTTCGTGATGCTGATCGGCATTGCCGCTCTGATAACCTGGATGATGCTCGGGAGTTCGTTCTAATGTCCGGTTGGCCCATTCTCTCGCTGGTCACCTTCCTGCCTCTGGTCGGCGTCGGACTGTTGCTCCTGATGAAGGGCGACAGCGAGGCGGGGCGGCGCAACGTGCTGCTCATCTCGCTCGCCACCTCGGTCGTGACTTTCGTCGTCTCCCTGTTCATCTGGACGGGCTTCGACAACTCCAACCCCGGCTACCAGTTCGTCGAAAAGATGAACTGGTTGAACACCGGCATTTCCTACCATGTCGGCGTCGACGGCATCTCCATGCTGTTTGTCATCTTGTCGACCTTCCTCGTGCCCTTCTGCATCCTCGCCAGCTGGTATTCGGTCGAGAAGCGCATCAAGGAATACATGATCGCCTTCCTGCTTCTGGAAACCTTGATGATCGGCGTGTTCGTTGCGCTCGACATCGTGCTCTTCTATGTCTTCTTCGAAGGCGTGCTGATCCCGATGTTCATCATCATCGGCGTCTGGGGCGGCAAGGATCGCGTCTACGCTTCCTACAAGTTCTTCCTCTACACGCTGCTCGGCTCGGTGCTGATGCTGCTCGCGATCATGGCGATGTACTGGGAAGCCGGCACCACGGACATCACGCTGCTCGCCGGCCACAAGTTCCCGGCGCATATGCAGACCTGGCTGTGGCTCGCCTTCTTCGCCTCGTTCGCGGTCAAGATGCCGATGTGGCCTGTTCACACCTGGCTGCCCGACGCCCACGTTCAGGCGCCGACGGCAGGTTCGGTCATCCTGGCGGGCGTCATGCTGAAGCTCGGCGGTTACGGCTTCCTCCGTTTCTCGCTGCCGATGTTCCCGCTGGCGTCCGACTACTTCGCGCCTTTCGTCTTCGCGCTGTCGGTCATCGCCATCATCTACACCTCGCTGGTGGCGATGATGCAGGAAGACATCAAGAAGCTGATCGCCTATTCGTCGGTCGCCCATATGGGTTACGTGACCATGGGCATTTTCGCGGCCAATACCCAGGGCGTGCAGGGCGCGATCTTCCAGATGCTCAGCCACGGCATCGTCTCGGGCGCGCTCTTCCTCTGCGTCGGCGTGGTCTATGACCGCATGCACACCCGCGACATCGACGCCTATGGCGGCCTGGTCAACAACATGCCGAAATATGCGGTGGCCTTCATGGTGTTCACCATGGCCAATGTCGGCCTGCCCGGCACCTCCGGCTTCGTCGGCGAATTCCTGACCCTGCTCGGCGCCTTCCGCGCAAACACCTGGGTCGCGCTCTTCGCCACCACCGGCGTCATCCTGTCGGCGGCCTATGCTCTCTGGCTTTATCGCCGGGTGGTCTGGGGCGCGCTCGAGAAGGAAAGCCTCAAGAAGCTTCTCGATCTCTCGCCGCGCGAGCAGCTGATCCTCTATCCAATGATCGTGCTGACCATCTTCTTCGGCGTCTATCCCGCGCCGGTGTTCGACGCCACGGCCGCCTCGGTCGAGCTTCTCGTCAACAATTATTCTGCGGCTCTGGAGGCAGCGCATAGCGTTGCCGCCGTGGCCAACTGATCACAGGACCTTGCCACAATGACGGCTGAAACCCTTCTCGCAAGTCTGACCATCACGACGCCGGAGTTGATCCTGGCGATCGGCGCGCTGGTTCTCCTGATGGTCGGCGTTTTCGCGGGCGAAAAGTCCGCGAAGACCGTAACCTATCTGAGCGTGCTGCTGCTGCTCGGCGCAGCCGCGACCGTTGTGCTGCATCCGGTCGAGGGCGCTGCCTTCGGAGGCGTGTTCGTCGCCGACGGCTTCACCCGCTTCATGAAGACGCTGGCGCTCGTGGCGTCTGCCGTTGCCCTGTTCATGTCGACCGGTCAGGCGAAGCTCGAGAATATCGACAAGTTCGAATTCCCGATCCTGGTTGTGCTGGCGACGCTCGGCATGAGCATCATGATCTCGGCCAACGACCTGATCACGGTCTATATGGCGCTCGAACTGCAGTCGCTGGCGCTTTACGTGGTCGCTGCCCTCAACCGCGATTCCGCCCGTTCGACGGAAGCCGGCCTGAAATATTTCGTCCTCGGCGCTCTGTCGTCGGGCATGATGCTCTACGGCATGTCGCTGGTCTACGGTTTCACCGGCCATACCGGTTTCGTCGAGATCACCCAGGCGCTGACCGCCGAGACCCGGTCTACCGGCCTCGTCTTCGGTCTGGTCTTCGTGCTGGCCGGCGTCGCCTTCAAGATCTCGGCCGTGCCGTTCCACATGTGGACGCCTGACGTCTATGAAGGCGCTCCGACCCCGGTCACCGCCTTCTTTGCCGGCGCCCCGAAGGTCGCCGCCATGGCCGTGTTCATCCGCGTGGTCATGGACGCCTTCCAGCCGCTGATCGCCGACTGGCAGCAGATCATCGTCTTCATCTCGATCGCCTCGATGCTGCTCGGCTCCTTCGCCGCGATCGGCCAGAGCAACATCAAGCGCCTGATGGCCTATTCCTCGATCGGTCACATGGGTTATGCGCTCGTCGGCCTCGCGGCCGGCTCCCAGGAAGGCGTCACCGGCATCGTGCTCTATATGGCGATCTATGTCGTCATGACGCTCGGCGCCTTTGCGATCATCCTCGCCATGCGCTCCAAGGACGGCAAGGCGCTCGAAAACATCACCGATCTCTCGGGCCTGTCCAGCACCAGCCCCTTCATGGCCTTCGTGCTGACGGCGCTGATGTTCTCGCTCGCCGGCATTCCGCCGCTCGCCGGGTTCTTCGCCAAGTATTTCGTCTTCCTGGCTGCGATCAAGGCGGGCCTCTACTGGCTGTCGGTCATCGGCGTTCTGGCTTCGGTTGTTGGCGCCTATTACTATCTCCGCATCGTCAAGGTGATGTGGTTCGATGCGCCGGCCGCCGAAATGGCGCGCGCTCCGGGCGCTCTTAAGCTCGTCTACGGCCTTTCCGGCCTGATCGTGATCGGCTATCTCCTCGTGGGTGGCCCGATCGGAGCGGCCGCGGAAGCGGCGGCGGCCGCACTGTTTTGATGGCGGCCAGCAGCACATTCGCCATCGCCCAGTTTCGTCATGAAGCCCTGGGCGATGTCGGATCGACGAATACACTATGTCTGGAGCGGGCGCGGGCAGGAGATCCGGGCCCGCTTTGGCTTACGGCGCGCCGCCAGCTCAGCGGTCGCGGCCGTCGGGGCCGCGCGTGGATTTCCGAGCCGGGAAATCTCTACGCCTCGCTGTTGCTGACCGATCCCGCGCCCGTGGAGGCGCTCGGGTCTCTGCCGATCGCCGTCGCCCTGGCCCTGCATCGCGCTGTGGCCTCGGTCGGCCCCTGGCTGGGTGACCGGCTGCGGATCAAATGGCCGAACGACCTCCTGATCGACGGGGCCAAAATTTCCGGCATCCTCATCGAAGCCGAGCAACTCGCCGACGGTCGCCGCGCCGTGGTGATTGGTTGCGGCGTCAATGTGGCGCACAAGCCGGACAATCCGCTCTATCCCGCCCTGACATTGGCTGAAGCCGGCGTCTCGACATCCGCCGACGATCTCTTCGCCCACCTCTTCCAGGAAATGGCTGTGGTGCTGGCCAATTGGGACGCCGGACGCGGCGTGGGGCGCGTGGTGGAAGCCTGGAAGGAGCGGCTGGCGGGTCTGGGGGCGCCGATCACGGTGAACCTGCCCGACAGGTCGCTTTCAGGCGTTTTTTCCGCTATAGATCTCGACGGATACCTGCATCTCAAGACGGCGGATGGCGCCGTTCTTCGTATCGCCTCGGGCGATGTTTTCTTTTCATGATGAAAGACTGTGAGTGACGATGGCCGATAAGGATGAACTGGTGTTCCTGCCGCTGGGCGGCGTGGGCGAAATCGGGATGAACCTGGCGCTTTACGGTTATGGTCCGCGACACAAACGCCAATGGATCATGGTTGATTGCGGCGTGTCTTTCGCCGGTCTCGACCTGCCGGGCGCGGAGCTGATCCTGCCCGATATCCGCTTCATCGAGGAAGAGAAGCAAAATCTCAAGGCGATTTTCATAACACACGCCCATGAAGACCATTACGGCGCCGTGCGCGATCTCTGGCCGCGGCTGAAAGTTCCGCTCTACGCCTCGCCCTTCACCGAGGGGCTGCTGGAAGCCAAGGGCGATTACGACAGGGCTGATCCGATTCCCGTGCAGACGCTGCTGCCGGGCCGGCAGATCACGGTGGGGCCGTTCACCATCGAACCGGTCAACGTCGCCCACTCCATCCCTGAAGCCATGTCGCTGATCATCCGCACGCCGCTCGGCAATGTCGTGCATACCGGCGACTGGAAGATCGATCCCGAACCCTCGCTGGGCAAACCGACCGATGAGGCGCGTTTCCGGGAAATCGGCGAGGAGGGCGTGCTCGCGCTGATCTGCGATTCGACCAATGCGCAGCGCGAAGGCGTATCACCCTCCGAACTCGACGTGTCGCGCGGCCTTGAAGAAATTATCACCAAGGCCGAGGGCAGGGTGGCGATCACCACCTTCTCTTCGAATGTCGGCCGCATCAAGTCGATCGCCATGGCGGCTGAAAAGGCGGGCCGCGAGGTGCTGCTGCTCGGCTCTTCCATGCGCCGCGTCACCGATGTCGCCAAGCAGTTGCACATGCTCGACGACATCAAGCCCTTCGTGGCCGAGGACGAATTCGGCTATCTGCCGCGCCAGAACGCCGTCGTGATTCTCACCGGCAGCCAGGGCGAGGCGAGGGCGGCGCTGGCCAAGATCGCCCGCGACGAGATGCGCAATATCGGCTTCACCAAGGGCGACACCTTCGTCTTCTCCTCGCGCGCCATCCCCGGCAACGAGAAAGCCATCCTCGACATCAAGAATGCGCTCATCGACCAGGGCATGATCGTGCTCACCGACGCCGACGGTCTGGTGCATGTCTCCGGCCATCCGCGTCGGAGCGAACTCAAGCAGATGTATGATTGGGTGAAGCCGCAGATCCTGGTTCCGGTGCATGGCGAAGCGGCGCATCTGCATGCGCATGCCGATCTGGGGCGCCAGTCCGGCATCCCGGAAGTAGCCGAGGTCCGCAATGGCGGCATTCTCAGGCTGGCGCCGGGTCCCGCCGAGATCATCGACGAAGCGCCGTTCGGCCGCATCTTCAAGGATGGCAATCTGATCGGCGATTTCGACGAGATGGGCATCGGCGACCGCCGCAAGCTCTCCTATGTCGGCCATGTCGCCGTGAATGTGCTGCTCGACGCGCGCTATGACTTCATCGACGATCCCGACGTGTCCGCTTTCGGCCTCCCGGCCTTCGACGAGGCTGGCGACGAGATGGAGGATATCCTCTATGACGCCGTGCTCGGCGCGGTGGAGAGCATTCCGCGCGTCAAGCGCAAGGATCTCGACATGGTCAAGGAAGCGATCCGCCGTTCCGTCAGGGCTGCGGCAAATCAGGTCTGGGGCAAGAAACCTGTTGTGACCGTGTTCGTGACGCGGATACAATAGTGTTGCAGGGGCAGGCGTTCGCCGCCCCATTCATCAGATCTGTGACCTCGCTCGTCGCCCCGTGGGGCGGCGGTCGAACGCTGGGAGGCGGCCATGGGCATCGTTTCGGTAATCGCTGAATATTTCATCTGCTGGTGGATCACCCTGTTCATCGTGCTGCCGATCGGGCTCAGGACGCAGGCCGATGAGAAGACGGTGATCAACGGCACGATCTCCAGCGCGCCTGCAAAATTCCGGCCGATGCGGGTGTTCGTCGGCACCACGGCGCTGGCTGCCGTGCTCTATGCCTGCTGGTACATCGCCACCCGCGTCTATGGATTGAACGCGCTGTCGATTCCGCGCATCGTCCCTGACTTCCATTGAAGACTGCATTACGAGGCGTCGGTTTACCCAGAGTAAGACGATGGAGCCGGTGGCGCTCGCATATGAGCTGGCCGCCCGCTCGCCCCCATCTGCTTTGCGGGATGAACCATAAGTAGTGTTTTGAAACCACCTTCCGAAATAGCCTGGGCCGCCTAGTGCATTTGAGCGCCCTTAAATTCGCGAATTTGCATTTCCTCCCAACGGGACATTACCTTCTCGTTGAAACGATCCCTGTTGTATGTCACGCGAGAAAATGCGTCGATTTCAAAAATATCGTCCTTGGCGGCGACTGCATTGGGAAATCGAGGAGATGTGAATCTGAGCTGAGCATCATAATCCACATGCTGGTCGAGAGTGAACATCGCGCAGCAATAATTATCGAAGGTCTCAAAGGCCGAAAAATCGCTCGATTGACACGCTTCCAACGTCATGACGGGCGTGTAAAACGGGGTCTGAACGATCCCTCGTTGGGTATCAATCCCTTGTGCCGCCAAGTGAGGAGGCTCAACAGGAATTATCGCGCCGACCTTCTTCAGAATGTTGGCGCTCCATTCCCATTTACTCGTGAATCTGTGATCAAACACTCCGAGTGGTGTCGTGTCCTCGTTCGCAATCCAGCTTAAATACGATCGATCCTCCTCTATCATTACATAGACGTCGTGAAGGAACTCGTAGATCAGGGCAGCGACTGGAGCGTTTCGAATATTGGCTTTGGACATGGTTTGAATATACGGGCTCTGCCGCCCTGCGCAACTATATCGCGCACTCATGAGCTATCTGAAGTTAACGCTCTTTTTCGCGAGATTGCGATCAGGTGGCAGATGGCAAGTTAGCTTGCTTGCGACGAATGACGGCCATTGTTGCCCGCATCGGGCGAATAAAAATATCGCGCTGTGGGGTAGGTCTACGGCAGAAGACCATCAATCTGGCTCTGTTTGTGCCCGGCGACAATTGCGGTGAGCGTGGCTGTCAGATAGGACTGCGGATCGACAGCGTTGAGTTTGCAGGTCTCGATCAGCGAGGCGGTGGTCGGTCAGGAAGAGCCTCAGGCCATTCCTTCAATGTAGTGTCCATGAAGAAACTTCTTGTCGCTCGTCCTTGGAAGTCGATCACAGATAAGGCGACGGCGGATAACGTAGGGGTAGAACATCGGTTCCGATGAACCGTTGATTTTCCGGTTCCTGTGCCGATCTGGCGCAGGGCAAAATTCAGCGCTGGCTTTCATATCTGGGACTTTTGCAACGCGCGCCGTCGCCATGGCGCAAGTTGCGGGCAAGCGGCGTCGAAATGGCGGTTTCGCCGCAAAATTAATCATATTTATTTTTCCAGACTTGCGCCCGCAGCCGCAATCGCCGGAACCATGTGCATTAATGAGAATATGCCGTAGCGAAGGCAAAAAAAAACAAGGCTTAACGCCTTGTTTTTAGCTAGTTTCGCGTGATCTTCAACCCAATTAAGGGGGCAGCGGGTTAACGCGCCTCAGATCCCATCCTCCCAAGACTTAACCGCGAATTTTGGCAAGGATTTGATCCCCTTGCCTCTTTTATGACCGGAAACTAGCCCAAAGATTAATCGTTGTCATCACCTTTTTTGCAAAAATGCGACAAGCGTAGAAAAAAAATACGTTGACAGGAAAATAACGACTTCCGTAGCGTGAGGGTCATAATCTTGTCGCAATGAGTCGAATTTTTTCTGCTCCAATTTCAGACCTGTATTCGCTGCTCGGAAGACGGTCTTCTTCATTCCTGGCTCCGGGTTGCCTGGTTGCCGATTTTCATGAATGCGGCTTTCGGGGTGGAATTCTCCGGCTCCGGGTTTCCTTCTTGCTGTGAAGTGGCTAAAGAAACAGCGGAAAATTGCTGTCTTTGCCGCGATTCCGACCAGGGTCGCCGAACTTCCGGATCATCACATGCGTCTTAGCCGTTACTTCCTGCCCATCCTCAAGGAAAATCCCAAGGAAGCGGAAATCGTTTCCCACCGCCTGATGCTGCGGGCGGGGATGATCCGCCAGCAGAGCCAGGGCATTTATAGCTGGCTGCCGCTCGGCAAGCGCGTGCTGGACAAGGTCAACAACATCATTCGCGAGGAACAGAACCGGGCCGGCGCGATCGAGCTGCTGATGCCGACGCTGCAGAGCGCCGAACTCTGGCAGGAAAGCGGCCGCTACGACGCCTATGGCAAGGAGATGCTGCGCATCAAGGACCGCCAGGACCGCCAGATGCTCTATGGTCCGACCAATGAGGAAATGATCACCGAGATCTTCCGCTCCTATGTGAAGTCCTACAAGGATCTGCCGCTCAATCTCTATCACATCCAGCTGAAGTTCCGTGACGAGGTGCGTCCGCGCTTCGGCACCATGCGCTCGCGCGAATTCCTGATGAAGGACGCCTATTCCTTCGATCTCGATCGCGACGGGGCCATTCATTCCTACAACAAGATGTTCGCGGCCTATCTGCGCACCTTCGATCGCCTGGGGCTTCGCGCCATTCCGATGCGCGCCGACACCGGCCCGATCGGCGGCAATCACAGCCACGAATTCATCATTCTCGCCGATACCGGCGAGTCCGAAGTCTACTGCCACAAGGATTTCGTGAATTTCGACATCCCCGCCGAGGACACGGATTTCGACAGTGTCGACGGTCTCAAGGCCATCTTCGACAAGTGGACCTCGCGCTATGCAGCGACGTCCGAAATGCATGACGAAGGAGCCTTCGACGCCATTCCGGAAGGCGAACGCCTGTCCGCCCGCGGCATCGAAGTGGGTCACATCTTCTATTTCGGCACCAAATATTCCGACAGCATGAATGCGACGGTGCAGGGCCCCGACGGCAAGCAGCACAATGTCCATATGGGCTCCTACGGCATCGGCCCGACGCGCCTTGTTCCGGCCATCATCGAAGCCTCCCATGACGAGGCGGGAATCATCTGGCCGAAGTCGGTGGCGCCCTTCGACGTGGCGGTGATCAATATGAAAGCGGGCGACGCCGCCTGCGACGCCGCGTCCGAAGGCATCTACGCTGCTCTGACCAAGGCCGGCTTCGACATGCTCTATGACGACACCGACGATCGCGCCGGCGCGAAATTTGCGACCGCCGACCTGATCGGCGTGCCGACCCAGATCATCGCCGGACCGCGCGGCGTTGCCGCCGGCGAAGTCGAGATCAAGGATCGCAAGACCGGCGCGCGCGAAACCATGACCATCGAAGCAGCGATCAACAAGCTGACTTCGGGCAACTGAACGGGGACGACATGACCGACAGGACGGGCGCTCAGGATGGCGCGAGCTCGCGAGCGTCTTCGCGGCCTTTCTCAGCCTATGAGCGCCTGGTGGCGTGGCGCTATCTGCGCCCGCGTCGCAAGGAGGCGTTCATCTCGGTGATCGCCGGCTTTTCCTTTGTCGGAATCATGCTCGGCGTCGCCGCGCTCATCATCGTCATGGCGGTGATGAACGGTTTCCGCACCGAGCTGATCACCCGCATTCTCGGCATCAACGGCCATATGGTGATCGAAGCGGCCGACGGGCCGCTCGACAACTACGCCGAGATCACCAGCAAAGTATCCAAGATCCCCGGCGTCAAATTCGCCATCCCCTTCATCGACGGCCAGACATTGGCTTCGGGCAAGGGCGGGGCTGGTACGGGCACGATCGTGCGCGGCATCCGCGCTGACGACCTGACCAAACTGAAAATGGTGGCCGACAATATCAAGGGCGGCGATCTCGTCGGCTTCGCCGCAGGCCAAGGCGTCGTGATCGGCACACGGCTGGCGACGCAGCTCGGCCTGCAGGTGGGCGACCAGATCACGCTGATTTCGCCCGAAGGCGACGTGACGCCGCTCGGCGTCAGCCCACGCGTCAAAAGCTATCGGGTCGATGCGGTCTTCGAGATCGGCATGTCGGAATATGACGGATCGATCGTCTTCATGCCGTTCGACGAGGCGCAGCTCTATTTCAACGCCGACGGCATCGCGAAATCGATCGAAGTCTTCGTCGACCATCCCGACCAGATCGACGACCTCATTCCCAAGGTCGAGGACGCCGCCGGTCGACAGATTTTCCTCACCGACTGGCGCGACCGCAACCGCACCTTCTTCTCGGCGCTGAATGTCGAGCGGAACGTGATGTTCATGATCCTGACGCTGATCTTGCTGGTCGCTGCGCTCAACATCATTTCCGGCCTGATCATGCTGGTGAAGGACAAGGGCAGCGACATCGCCATCCTCCGCACCATGGGCGCGACGTCTGGCGCTGTCATGCGGATCTTCTTCATGACCGGGGCCGCGATCGGCGTGGCGGGTACGGTTGCGGGCTTCGTTCTGGGCAGCCTCTTCTGTCTCAACATCCAGCGGATCAAGGAATTTTTCTCCTGGATCGCCGGAACCGATGTCTTCAATCCGGAACTCTATTTCCTGAGCCAGCTGCCGGCGGAAATGAACGCCAGCGAAACGATTTCGGTCATGCTCATGGCGCTGACGCTGTCGTTCCTCGCCACCATCTTCCCGGCCTGGAGGGCGTCGAAGATCGATCCCGTTCAGGCGCTGCGTTACGAATAAGGCCAGACATGACCGAAATTCTCAAACTCGCCGCCGTTTCGCGCCATTACGGGGAAGGTGAAACGCGGCTCGACATTCTCAAGGGCGCCGATTTCGTCATGCGTCCGGGCGAGATGATCGGGCTTGTCGCTCCGTCCGGCACCGGCAAATCCACGCTTCTGCATCTTGCAGGCCTGTTGGAGCGGCCCGATGGCGGCGAGGTCATCGTCAATGGCCGTTCCTGCGGCAATCTCTCGGATGGCGAACGGACGGATATCCGGCGCTCCGACATCGGCTTCGTCTATCAGTTTCACCATCTCCTGCCGGAATTCTCCGCGCTCGAGAATGTGATGATGCCGCAGATGATCGGCGGGCTCGCGCCCAAGGAAGCGGCCGAACGGGCAGGGCAATTGCTCGACTATATGCGCATCGGCCATCGCGCGACGCATCGTCCGGCGGAACTGTCCGGCGGCGAACAACAGCGCGTGGCGATCGCCCGCGCGGTCGCCAATGCGCCGCTGGTGCTGCTCGCCGACGAACCAACCGGCAATCTCGACCCGCACACGGCGTCCTATGTCTTCGACGCGCTGGAGGCGCTGGTGCGGCAATCCGGCCTGTCGGCGCTGATCGCCACGCACAATCACGAACTGGCGTCGCGCATGGATCGCCGCGTCACCATCGAAGGCGGCAGGATCGTCGAACTATGATCACTTCAGGGTGAAGCGCTGCTCGACGTCGGTCTTGTTGCCGGATGCGAGGTCGGTGAAGGTGTATTTGAGCGCATAGGCGCCCGCCGGCGCTTGCGAGACATCCAAGGTGAGCGGCGTGAAGATCTCGAACAGCGGCTCGACCGCGATGATCGAGAAATTGCCGAACGCCTTCTGCTCGGCGAGCAACTCGCCTTCCGGGCTGCGCAGCTCGAAATCCACCGTGAAGCGCGCCTGCACCCTGCCGTCATCGGTGTTCTTCCAGGCGAGCCCGATCGGCTCGACATAGGAGATCAGGGCGGCGCCAACGGGAAACTCGTTGGCCTTGACGCGCTTGTAAGCCCCGAACATCAGCGGCTTCTCGGTGACGAAAAACGCCTTGCGGATGTCGAAGGGGATCTCGGCCTGAGCCGCAGCCATCGCCGCCCGCATCTTCTCGAAAGCGGCCGGGCCGCCCTCCGGCTTGGCGAGTTCGTCCTCCGCCTGCTTGGCGAGATCGGCCATCTGCCCCGCCGCTGCGATCGAGGGGATGGCCATCGCAAGGAGCGATGCCAGGAGAAGGGGTATCCGCATGCGGCGTCCTTTCGGCTGAAGGGCTTTAGCGTTCAATTATAAGTGATTCGCCTGTTTCGTCTGCGGGGAAGACGGAGCCAGGGTCTTTTCGATCCAGCCCGCAATCCTGTCCGTCACGGTTGCGTTGGTGGCGGGCGACAAAGCGTCTCCGGCAAGTACATGAAAATAGGGGTCCTGGACCTCCTCGACGGTGACCAGCGCGCTCGGCCCGCCCCAGTGCGCCTGCATGTCGCGGACGAGTTCAGGGCGAATGACGCGGTCCTGCGGCGAGATCAGAAAGAGCGCGGGGGTGGCGATCCCTGCCGGTTCGACCATTCGCGCCTGCTGCACGCTCTGCGCCATCGGCAGAAGCGCCCCCGTCGGATAATCATAGGTCCAGTTGGCGGCGTGTCCGGGCGTGGCGGGTTCGAAACCCCGCCGGGGACCGAGAACGAGATGAGCAAGCCGTCGCGCCCACGGCCCTTCGAGCAGGAACGCGCCCGCCGCCTGCACGCCGTAATTGGGCGAGACGAACACGACGGCGGCGATTCTCTCGCGAAATTCCGGTCGGGCGAGCAGGATGGTCACCAGCGACGCGCCGGTGGACGTCGCCATGATCACCACGTTCCGCCCGAGGCGCTCGCCGATCGCAAGAGCTTCCGCAGTGTCGTTCAGCCAATCCTGGAGGCTCGCTTCGGCCATGGCGTCCGGATCGGCGCGCCCATGGCCGGTCAGTCGCGTCAGAAACAGGTTCGCGCCGAGCCGTCCCGCAACCTGATCCGGCACGGGCCGCATCTCGCCGGGAGACGCGGAGAAGCCATGAATATACACGAGCGATAGCGGCGTCTCCGAGCCCTTCACGCCATCGAGCCAGACGATGCGTTTGTCGAGGCCCGCGCGGATATCGGTGTATCGCGCTTCTCGGTCAGACACCCAGGCGTCGAGATCCGGGCCGATTTCGTCCGCATTGAAGGTAACGGTGAGATCGACCGGTTCGCGCGGGCCCGTCGCATAGACAAGGCCAGCCAGAATGACGATGGCGGCCAGCGCCCATATCAGGAACATGACACGCCCTCCGCCCCCTCCCATTCGTCTCCGCATTTCGGCTTCCCCCTCGCCGGACGCTGTGCTACATCGCCATCATGACTGGATTTCTCGATAAAATCAAAAGCCTGTTCACCTCGTCCTCGACCGGCGAACCCGCCGGCCAGAAAGAGACCACGCAGACCATTCACGACTGCCGCGTCGTCGCCACGCCCCGCAAGGAAGGCGCGCAATATCGCCTGGCCGGCCGGATCGAAAAGGTGGTGAATGGGGAAACGCTGACCCGCACCTTCGTGCGCGCCGACCTGTTCAGCAGCGAGAGCGACGTGGTCGAGATCACCTTCCGCAAGGCGACGCAGATCATCGAGCAGAATGGCCCGTCGCTGTGGTCGGATGGCGCCAAGGATCGCCCTGCCTGAGCCTGAGATAGGAGAGGGCGCAGTCACAGGACCACGCCCTCGCCGCCCTTAGGCCTTCATGGCCGCCAATTGACGGAAAGCGTTTTCGAACACATCCATGCTTTGCGCGCCGGTCACCACATATTGGTCGTCGATGACGAAGCAGGGCACGCCCGAAACGCCCATGCGCTGGGCCGCGGCGATTTCATTCTTCACCGTATCCACGTCGACGTCCGAGGCGAGCTTTTCTGCAAGGACGGCGCGGTTCATCCCATTCTGTTCGGCGATGCCCAGCAGCACGGCGTGATCGCCGACATTGAGACCTTCGACGAAATTCGCCGAGAACAGCGCCTTCGACACCGCATTCTGCGTCTCGGCGCCCGACTCCGCCGCCCAGTGGATGAGCCGGTGCGCATCGAGCGTGTTCGGGAAGATCTTCGCCTTGTCGAGCGCGAAAGGCAGACCGATCTCGTCGCCGAGCTGCGTCAGCATCTGATGGCTGCGCTTGACGGCGTCGGCGCCGCCGATCTTGCGGGCGAGATAGTCGAACGTGTCGAGGCCCTCGGCAGGCGCATTCGGTTCGA
This sequence comes from Rhizobium sp. FKL33, assembly GCF_005222915.1. Taxonomy (GTDB): domain Bacteria; phylum Pseudomonadota; class Alphaproteobacteria; order Rhizobiales; family Rhizobiaceae; genus Rhizobium_E. Next base: position 222,722 of record NZ_STFX01000001.1, on the reverse strand, counting down.
GCTGATAGGGCTTCCAGGTGATTGATGCGGTGAGCGCATCCTTGACCCGGTCCAGCGCCAGCCCCAGCCGCGCCTGTCCGAGATAACACCAGGGGCAGACCACATCCGAGATGATGTCGATCTTAACAGTCGCTGTGTTCATTTCTTTGCTCTTTCGTCCCACCAGGTGGGAAACTGGACGCCGTAAAGGGATAGCGTCGCGGGATGGTTGATATGTTTCCAGCGCGCCACGCGCTGTTCGGGTGAATGAAACAGTGGGATCGCGTAATATTGCGACAGCAAAAGCCGGTCGAAAGCGCGGACGGCGGCCTTGAAATCCTCATCGGTGCGTGCAGCGAGGATGACGCCGATCATGCGGTCGATGTCGGGATCTGCGGCCCCCGCCGCATTGTCGGAGCCTTCGACGTCGCGTGAGGCCGACGCCCAGCGCGTTTCCTGCTCGAGGCCCGGCGACAGCGTGGCCGCATAGGTGCGGAAAATCATGTCGAAATCGAATTTCTGCGTGCGCTCCTGATACTGCGCGTCCTCGACGGTGCGGATGGAGACCGCGATGCCGAGCGCACTGAGCGTGCGCTGATAGGCGATGGCGATGCGCTCCTGGTCCAGGCTCTGCGACAGGATCTCGAAACGCAGCGGCTTACCGTCGGGACCCAGCATTCGCCCGGCCTCGATATGGTAGCCGGCTTCCTTCAACAGCGCGAAGGCCTCCTTCAGGATCTTGCGATCGCGCCCGGAGCCGTCCGAAACGGGAAGCTTGAAGGAGCCATCGAGAAGCGACGGCTCGACTTTGCCGCGTGCGTCGCCGAGCAATTCGAGTTCGCGCGGGCTTGCGGGAACGCCGAGGCTCGACAGGTCCGAATTCTGCCAAAAGCTCTCGGTGCGGCGATAGGCTTTCTCGAACAGGCTGCGATTGAGCCATTCGAAATCGAAGGCGAGGGTGAGCGCCTTGCGAACCCTGAGATCGGCGAAAACGGGTCGACGGGTGTTGAAGGTCATCGCCAGCGTATTGGCGGGCAGGCGGGGCTGAAAGACCTCCTTGATCACGTCGCCGCGCTGAACGGCGGGAAAATCATAGGCCAGATCCCAGTTCTTCGGCGACCCCTCGCTCAGGACGTCGATCAGGCCTTTCTTGAAGGCCTCGAACAGCGTGTTTTCCTGCAGATAATATTCGATGGAGATCTCGTCGAAATTGTCGAAGCCGATCTTGGACGGAATGTCCTTGCCCCAGTAATTCGGATCTCGCTGATAGACGATCTTCTCGCCGGGCCTGATGGTCTTGACGAGATAGGGCCCGGAGCCCAGGGGCGGCGTCAGCGTCGTCTGGTCGAAGCTTTCCACCTTGGTGGCGTGCTTGGGCAGCACGGGCGACAGCGCGAGCAGCAGCGGAAACTCCCGATCCGCCTCCGGCTTGAAGGTGAAGCGCACCGAGCGGTCGCCGATCTTTTCCATCTTCTGGACGAGTTTCAGGCGGTTGGAGAAAGGCGGGCGGCCCTTGTCGCGCATCAGCTCGAAAGTGAACATCACGTCTTCTGGCGTCACCGGCTTGCCGTCCGACCAATGCGCCTTCGGATTGAGATTGAACTGGATGAAGGTCCTGTTCTCGTCCATCTCCACCGTCTCGGCCAGCAGGCCATACATGGTGAAAGGCTCGTCGCGCGACCGCGCCATCAACGATTCGACCACGAGATTGCCGAGTTCCGGATCCCACATGCCGCGGGCGGTGGTGCGCTTGCCCTTGACAATGAAGGAATTGAGATTGTTGAACGTTCCGACCACGCCGAACGACAGTTTCCCGCCCTTCGGCGCATCCGGGTTGGCATAGGGAAAATGCGTGTAGTTCGCCGGCAGCGCCGGCGCGCCATGCATGGCGATGCCGTGCAGCGGCTGGGCCGCGACGGTGAGGGGCAGGATCGACAGGAGGGCGATGAGAAGCGTCTTGAACACGAATTGTCCCTTTGCATCGTCGGTCGGCGCCGGATGAATCATGCCGGACAGTACAAATTGTGGCGCGCGACTTCAACGAATGAGCCGCTTTGCGAAAATAATCGCCCGCCGCATAGCAAGAAATACTGGATATCTCCGACAGCCCGATGTAACAGGAGGCCATGCGGGGCGGGTCATGCATTCGCCTCATTTGGTCGGCAGGAGGGGCGCGGCTCAAGCGGCCCGCGTTGCCGCCGAGGAGATCTTCCAAGAGACGGGAAAACAAAATGACATCCAAGTTCAAATCCGTTGTCGGCGCGCTGGTCGCAGGCGCTACTTTCGCTACGACGCTGGTCGCCGCTCCGGTGACGGCGTCCGCGCAGCAGGCGACGCCGCAGGGCTGGTTCAAGGTGTGCGACAAGCAGGGCGACTCGGATATCTGCTCGGTGCGCAACATCATCGCCGCCAACACTGGACAGCTGATCACCGCCGTGGCGCTGGTGACCGTGTCGGGCAAGGTGAACCGCAAATTCATGCAGGTCTCGGTTCCGCCGGCGCGCCTCATTCCCCCGGGCGTTCTGATGCAGATCGACGGCGGCAAGGGCCAGAAGCTCGATTACGGCATTTGCATGCCCGATCTCTGCATCGCCGAAATGCCGCTGACCGACGCCGTGATCGCCAGCCTCAAGAAGGGCAATGAAGTGGTCTTCACCTCGGTGAACTTCCAGCGCGCTCCGAACCCGATCAAGATGACGCTGTCCGGCTTCACCGGCGTGTTCGACGGCCCGGCCATGGAACAGTCCAAGCTGCAGGAAACCCAGCGCAAGCTGCAGGAAGAAATGCAGAAGAAGGCTGAAGAGGCCCGCAAGAAGCTGGAAGACGCCCAGAAGGCCGCCACCCAGCAGTAAGCCTTCCGTCTCTCTGAATAAGAAAAACCCGGGATGCGCGGCGCGCAGCCCGGGTTTTTTCGTTTCTGCTTTATTCGATATTCGGCGGCCCAAAGCGGACCGCCGAGAATATCTTGCATCACGCCGGATTCTTGAGCCCCTTCTGGCTCGCGGGCCGCGCCATGCAGCGTTCGTACCAGGCCATCATCGCCGGGAACGTGTCCATTTCTAGCACATCCTTGCCGCCGTAATAGAAGTCGGCGCACCAGATCCAGGGGAAGGTGGTGATGTCGGCGATCGTATAGTCGTCGCCCATGATGAACTGGCGGTCCTGGAGCCGCGCGTCGAGCACGCTCATCAGCCGCTTGGCTTCGTCACGATAGCGCTCCATGGGATAGGAATTGTTGGCGACCTTGTCGGCGGCGAATTTGTAGAAATGCCCAAACTGGCCGAACATCGGTCCGACGCCGCCCATCTGGAACATCACCCAGCAGATCGTCTCATATCGCGCCGCGGCGTCTTTCGGCAGCAGCTTGCCGGTCTTCTCCGCCAGATAGATCAGGATCGCGCCGGATTCGAACAGGCCGATCGGCTTGCCGTCCGGACCGTCAGGATCGATCAGCGCGGGAATGCGGCCATTCGGATTGAGCGACACGAATTCCGCGCTCTTCTGAGCGTTGGAGGAAAACTCGACCTTGTGCGCCTCATAGGCGAGGCCCAGCTCTTCGAGCGCTATCGACACCTTCACGCCGTTCGGGGTTGGCAGGGAGTAGAGCTGGATGACGGAAGGATCGGCCGGCGGCCACTTCGCGGTGATCGGAAAAGAAGACAAGGAGGCCATGCAAAGGTCCTGACGGGTTGGCGCGCCGGAGGCGCAGGCGTTGCGGGAGCGGCGCGACTGCGCCAGCTCACCCTCCGATGTAGGCGTTCGGACCGAAATCTCAACGGCGACCAGTCAAAAGCAAGGGGATTTTGTGTGAAAACCGCAATAAGCCGGCGCAACGCCGTCTGGAGGCCGGCGGCGCCCTTCCCACAAATCCTCGTGGAAAGGACGCTGCCGGGTCGCCATGAGGGTTTGGCTGGCAAACAAAAGGGACAATGCCTGCGCCACCCCGCCTGCGAATAATGCCGACCAAATCCCGCGAATTACAATACCCGCGCGCTTGTCAAGTGAAAACATAGTAAATTTGCGCGTCGTCAACGTCCTAACAGGCCCAGCCGGGCGGCGAGCAGACGATGACGCTCGCAGCTGCCGCCATCCGGCTTTTGCTGAGCTGTGGTGACGCCGGCCAGCATCATGCGGAAGGTTCGCCGCGCCGTCACGGGCAGGGAGGCCAACCGCTCATCGATCGCCTGCCGCACCGCCTGCATGTCCAATCCATAACCGCAGTGGTAATCGCCGCCGATGGCGAGCGCGAGATCATAGGCGTAACGGATGTCATCCTGCCGTCTGTCGGCAGTCGCCTGGTTCACCGCCAGGAACACGGCGATCCCGGCGCCTGCGCCTGTGTAGAGGAGAGAGATCATCGGAAAAGCCTTGTTCGGAAGCGCAGCGGTCATGGACAAAAATGGGACGCGACCGGTGTCCGCCGCCCGGCCGCGTCCGACAGCCCCTCATTCGCCGCGGGAGGAGTACGGCGCATGCCCTGTCTGATTGCAATCTAGCTGATTTGCGGTGCGGGCTTTTGAGTTATGTTGATTTATGGGAATATAAAATAGAGGATAAACACATAGTGCTTAATTCAGAATGATCTCAAGATTTGAAAAATTGGCGGGCCACGCCCGATCAAGATGAGCACTACGTCTACGCTATAGCCCTCTAATGCCGCCCTCACGTATCCATCTGCAAACCGTTCGTAAATCAAAGTCCAATTTGGCGGTTGGCTTCCCTCAATATATCTATAAACGCGCGCAGTGCGGACGGAACGTGACGATGGCCCGGATAGTAGAGCATCAGACCGGGCAGTGGTGGACACCAGTCCTCCAATACGGTCACAAGCCGACCTGATGTCAGCAGGTCCCGTCCGAAAGTCTCGGGGACATAGGCGATGCCGAGTCCATCGGACGCGGCCTGAATCATCAGGTCGTTATCATCCAGCGTTAGTGGACCGGATACATCCACCGACAACTCCTCTCCATGTCGGCTGAATTCCCATCGGTAGCGTTTTCCGCTCGGCAACCGCTGACGTATACAGACATGCTGGCGGAGGTCGTCGGGCGTGATCAGGGCTGCCCGACCGGCCAAATAGGCTGGCGAAGCGAGCGCGAGGAAGCGGACACTGCCCCCGACTGGCACGGCTATCATGTCCTGCGGTACGGCTTCGGCAAGCCGGACCCCTGCATCGAAACCTGCTTCCACGATATCGATAAGGCGACCGTCGGAGACAAGATCGAGTTCCACCTTCGGATGCTGGGTCATAAAGCGCGGAACGACCTGGGACAGTAGAAACCGCGCGGCGCTCTTGCTGGCATTGATCCGCAATCGTCCAGCGGCCTCGCCGCGTTCATCGGCAAGGCCATCCAGCGCCATATCGAAATCCCGTAGAACCGGGATTATGCGTTCCAGCAGGCGCGTGCCGGCTTCGGTGGGCGAGACGCTTCGGGTCGTGCGGTTGAGCAGCCTGACACCCAGAGTCCGTTCCAGCCCGATCATGGCATGGCTGAGAGCCGATCGCGATACCCCGAGCGCATCAGCCGCTTTCCTGAAGCTGCGGTGATGGGCAATGGCGGCGAAGGTTTCGACGTCGCTGAGGGTCGGTTTTGACATTGGTGAACTTCCTGCACTAGATCATCCTGTATTGGCTTCCTTATATCACCAATCATCCTGCGTTACCTTACTGCTCTCGCAACGAAAGGTGATATTCATGAGCAAGACATGGTTCATTACCGGAGCATCCTCCGGACTCGGCTACCAAATGACCGAACAAGTGCTGGCGCGCGGTGACCGGGTCATCGGAGCGGTGCGTCGCCCGGATGCTTTGGTCGATCTGCAGCGCCAGTATGGCAACAGGCTCGCGGTGGCGACGCTGGACCTCATCGATACGAGCAGCATTCGGGCGGCTGTCGATTACGCCTTCCAGAGCGTGAGCAGGATCGACGTCATCGCAAGCAACGCTGGCTACGGCCTCGTCGGCGCCGCCGAGGAAGTGACCGACGACCAGGTCGTCCGGCAAATCGCGACCAATCTCACCGGCTCCATCCAACTCATTCGCGCAGTCTTACCGCATCTGCGCCGTCAGGGCGGCGGGCGGATCGTTCAGGTTTCGTCCGAGGGCGGCCAGATCGCTTACCCCAATTTCAGTCTGTACCATGCCACCAAATGGGGAATCGAGGGCTTCATAGAGGCGGTAGCTCAGGAGGTTGCGTCATTCGGGATCGATTTCATCATTGCCGAACCTGGACCGACCTCGACCAATTTCGGAGCCGGGTTGGTCCACGCCGATCCGATGACCGCGTACGACGACACGCCGGCCGGGGAAGTTCGACGCGCGATAAGCAGCGGAAGCTTCGTTCTCAAGGGGGATGCGGGACGAACAGCCACGGCGATGATCGCGGCGGTGGATGAAGCAAAACCTGCGCTGCGGCTCGCCCTGGGCAGCACGGCCTACAATTCGATTTCGCAAGCCCTGTCGCAACGCCTGGCCGCCATAGAAGGCCAGCGCGATGTAGCATTCTCCGCAGATCGGGATTTGTAGCCGAATTCTGTAAGAAACGAGTTCCGCCGCAATATGGTGCGGCGGGTCTCTGTTCATTTTCTCAAGTCGTATAATCGGCGGTGACTGGCTGCAGTTGGAGGTAAGGCGTTCGCATAGAACGCAAAATGAGCGGTAATGGCGGATGGGGTGGGATTCGAACCCACGGTACGGTTTCCCGCACGCCGGTTTTCAAGACCGGTTCCTTAAACCGCTCGGACACCCATCCGCTTCGCCTGCCCTTTTAACAGCTTCGCGGGCCGCGTCAACACGGAGGCGTTCGTCGTTTCGCGGTTGGGAGGCGGTGTTAACCATGCGTTTACCATGACGAGCAATTTTCCGGCCTGCACCGCAAATCCGTTCGCAATTCCGCCCGGATGTTGGCATGTTTTTACCAACCGTAGTTAACAGAAACGCATTCGACCGCCCGGGACGGCGGGGCGTGTTCTGAAACGAAAAGAAGCTGGCGGCGCGGGGCGCAGAAAAGCAAATGGCGGTAAAGACTGAGCGACGCGGAGCGTCATGGGCATGCGCGGGAAAATGGGTGGCTCTGGTGGCCGTTTCCCTCTGTGTGGCCTCCTGCGGCACGACGAAATACGCGGGCAAGAAGCGTCAGCACGGCAAGGAATATTTCGCCGAAAGCGAATATGGCGTCAAAGCCAGTCCCCGCGTTTACAAGGGCAAGCATCCGCCCAAGGGCGGCGGTCGCGAAATGATCGGCAAGCCTTACAAGGTCAAGGGCAAGTGGTATGCGCCCAAGGAAGACAAGGCCTATGACAAGACCGGGCTTGCCTCCTGGTACGGCTCGGCCTTCCACGGCCGTCTGACGGCGAACGGCGAAATCTACGACCAGTATTCGCTGTCGGCCGCCCATCCGACCTTTCCGCTGCCGAGCTATGCCCGGGTCACCAATCTGCAGACCGGCTCGTCGCTGATCGTGCGGGTCAACGACCGCGGTCCCTATCATCCCGGCCGAATCATCGACATTTCCGACAAGGCCGCCGACATGCTCGACATGCGCCATCACGGCACCGCCAAGGTGCGGGTGCAATATGTCGGCAAGGCCCGCATGGACGGACGCGACCAGGCCTTCCTGATGGCGTCCTATATTCCCAAGGGCGAGCGCATCCGACGCAATCCCGGCGGCCAGATCGCAACCGGCGTGATGGTGGCGTCCAACGACGCGACGTTCACGCCGCGCCAGATCGTGCGGTCCGCGCCGGTGGTTCCGAAGCCCGCAGTCACGCAGGTCGCTTCGGTGGCTTATGCCGAGCCGCAGCAGGCCCCGAGCTGGGCGGGCGACCTCTCCGATTTCGAGACGATGGTGCAGCTTCCGGAGTTCGGCCCCATCCCGGCTGAGCGGCCTCAATACAACGAACATATCCTCGGCACGCTTTCGGCCTATGCGGAAATGCGGGTGGAAGCGGCCCAAGCTGCGCCCTTCGACGCCGTGCTCGTCGAAAAGGGCGGACTGAACGCCGAGGCGATCCGCAAGTCCGTCGACCGCCAGAACTGATCGGCGGCCTCCGCAGGCCGAGGATTTCAATTACCGCTGGCGCGGCCCTTGGCGCCTGAGCCGTTTCGCGTAGGGTGAGGCGCCACACACACTCGGATCGTCATGCCTGTCTTGCTCTATCTGTTCGTCGCGATCGCACTGTCGATCATCCATCCCGGTCTCGCCGAAGCGGCGCCGCTGGACGCCAAGGCGAAGGAAATCCTGCTGGTCGAGGAAAGCACCGGCACCGTGCTGTTCGAGCGCAATGCCGACGCCGTCATCGCGCCGGCTTCCCTGGCCAAGCTGCTGACCGCCGAATATGTCTTTCGGGAACTGAAGGAAGGCCGCCTGAAGCCCGACGCCAAGTTCAAGGTCTCCGAATATGCCTGGCGCACCGGCGGCGCCCTGTCGCGCACCTCCACCATGTTCGCCGCGCTGAATTCCGAGATCAGCGTCATGGATCTCTTGCGCGGCGTGACCGTGCATTCCGCCAACGACGCCTGCATCATTCTCGGCGAGGGGCTTTACGGATCCGACGCCGCCTTTGCCGAAAAGCTCTCGGCGCGGGCCAAGGAATTGGGGCTGGTAAACACCGTGCTCGCCAATTCCAACGGTCTTCCCGATCCCGGCAACAAGACTTCCATCCGCGATCTCTCGAAGCTCGCCATCCATGCGCGGGCCGCCTATCCCGATTATGTCGGCCTGTTCGGTGAGGAAGATTTCGAATGGAACAAGATCCGGCAGCGGAATCGGGTGGTGAAGATGGGGCTTGGTCTCGACGGCATGGCGCTCGGTTTCGCCGAAGGCGCAGGCTACGGCATCGTGGCGACGACAGAGCGCAATGGCGTCAGGCTCTATCTGGCCATGAGTGGACTGGCGTCGGACAAGGAGAGGCTCGAGGAAACCCGTCGCGTGTTCGACTGGGGCTTTTCGAGCTTCACCCGCCGCACCGTGTTTCAACAGGACGAGACGGTGGCCGAAGCGCCGGTGTTCGGCGGCGACGCCGCGCGGGTGCCGCTGAAGGCGGCGAAGAATGTCGATATTTTCGTGCCGGTCGATACGGAAGACAAGGTCCGGGCGAAAATTCGCTATACATGGCCCCTCAAGGCGCCGGTGTCGGAAGGCCAGCAGATCGGCGCCATGGAACTGAGCCTCGGACAGCGCAAGCTTCTGGAGACGCCGGTCTACGCCTCGACGGCGGTGGGATCGGGATCGCTGACCTCCAAGGCCTGGGACGGTTTGAAGGAACTGATGTTCTTCTGGCTTTGACGGATGCCGCCGGCTTGGCTATGAGCATGCAAGGCAAGAATGGAGCCCGCGCGTGGCCGCAAGACAAGGTTTGTTCGTGACGTTCGAAGGCGGAGAGGGGGCCGGCAAGAGCACCCAGATCCGGCTTCTCGCCGATCGTCTGCGCCGCATGGGCCTGGATGTCCTGGTGACGCGCGAACCGGGCGGATCTCCCGGAGCCGAAGCCGTGCGCCATGTGCTGTTGTCCGGCGCCGCCGAGGCGCATGGGGCGCGCATGGAGGCGATCCTGTTCGCCGCCGCCCGGAACGACCATGTCGAGGAAGTGATCCGCCCCGCGCTCGCCACCGGCGCTGTGGTGCTGTGCGACCGCTTCATCGATTCGTCGCGGGTGTATCAGGGCGTCACCGGCAATCTCGAGGCCGAATTCATGGACAATCTCGAAAGGGTGGCGATCAACGGGGTGATGCCCGATTGCACGCTGATTCTCGATCTGCCGGCCTCGGAAGGCCTGCGCCGGGCGCGGGCGCGCGCCAGCGGCGAAAACGCGGACGCCCAGCCCGACCGTTTCGAGAAAGAGGAAGTCTCCACCCATGAGAAACGCCGCGAGGCCTTTCTCGACATTGCCGACCGCGAACCGCTGCGCTGCCGCGTCGTCGACGCCGCCTGGCCGCCGGATGCTGTGCACAACCGCATCTTCGAGATCGTCGAGGCGCTGTTGCCGATCCAGTCTCACCGGGTGCGGGAGACCGGCGAAGCGTGAGCGCGGCTCAGACCACTCTGCTCGACGGGGCGATCGCCCCCCAGGAGAACACGCGGCTGTTCGGCCATGCCGAAGCGCAGGCGTTCCTTGCGGAATCCTATGCGAGCGGCAAGGGCCATCACGCCCTGCTGCTCGAAGGACCCGAAGGCGTCGGCAAGGCGACGCTCGCCTTTCGCTTCGCCAACCATATTCTCGCCCATCCCGATCCGGCTGGCGCGCCGACCCATCTTTCAGATCCTGATCCGGAGCATCCGATGTTCCGGCAGATCGCCCAGGGCGCCTCGCACAATCTGCTGCATCTCGCCCGTCCGGTCGACGCCAAGACCGGCAAGACGAAAACCGCCATCACCGTCGACGAAGTGCGCCGTGCGGGCAAGTTTTTCTCCCAGACCTCCGGCACCGGCAACTGGCGCATCGTCGTGGTCGACCCCGCCGACGATCTCAACCGCAGCGCTGCGAACGCCATCCTGAAAATGCTGGAGGAGCCGCCGAAGCGGTCGATGTTCCTGGTGCTGTCGCATGCGCCGGGGAAGCTGCTGCCTACCATTCGCTCGCGCTGCCTCACCGTCAGCCTGAGGCCGCTCGCCGACGGCGATCTTCTCTCCGCGCTCGCCCATCTCGGCCTTTCCGCGCCGGAGGCGGTCCGGGACCGGCTGCTCGCAATGGCTGGCGGCTCGGTGTCGCAGGCGATCAAGCTCCTGAACTACGGCGGACTGGATGTGCTGGACGCGATGAGGGCGGCGCTGTCGCAGCAGGGACCGGCCCAGCGCCGCGCCATTCATAAGCTTGCCGATGTCGTGGCCCAGAAGGATGGCGACATCCTCTATGAATTCTTCATCGACCAACTCGGCATGGAAGTCTTCGGCCGGGCGCGCGCTGCGGCTCTGGAGGGAGACGTTGGGAGAGCGTTCGACCTGTCGCAACTGAAGGCGACGATGGACGAGCAGATCAATGCATCCGACGCCTATAATCTCGAACGCAAGCAGACCGTCATAACGTTGATGGGTGAAATCGCGGCGCGCTTGTGAAACGGTTTGCGGTTTTGACGACGCTCCGCAGCGTCAGGCGAGAACCAGCTTGAGCGCCACCAACGCCAGCGTCGCGGCCAGGAACGGCCGGATCAGCCGGTCCGGCATGCGCGGGGCGATATGGCTGCCGATGATGATGCCGGGGATCGAGCCAATCAGCAGCGAGATCAGCATCATCCAGTCGATCTCGCCGATCATCCAGTAGCCGATGCCGCCGACCAGCGTCAGCGGCACGGCATGCACGATGTCGGAACCGACGATGTCGCGGATCTGCAGACGGGGATAGAGCATCAGCAGCACGGTGACGCCGAGCGCGCCGGCGCCGACCGAGGTCAGGGTGACCAGAGTTCCGAGCACAATGCCGAGGGCGAATGTCAGCAGCGTCACGGTCGATGTAGAAACCGGCGGCTTATGTTGTCTCCATTCGGTGACGCGGTCGACGATGGTGTTGCGGAACAGCAGCAGGAAGGCCGTGAGGAACAGCATCCAGCCGAGCGAATAGGTGATGAGCGAGACCGCAGCGAGGCTTTTGCGGTCGATCCCGGAGAGCATATAGAGGGTCACGAGCGCGGCCGGGACGCTGCCGAGACCGAGGGTCCGAACGATCGCCCAATTGATCGTCTTGTTCGCGCCATGCACGGCCGTGCCGGCGCTCTTGGTGATGGCGGCGTAAAGAAGATCCGTACCGACGGCGGTGGCTGGGTGCACATTGAACAGCACCACCAGTAGCGGGGTCATCAGCGAGCCGCCGCCCACTCCGGTAATTCCCACTAGGATGCCGACGAAAAGTCCCGATATCGAGTAAAGCGGATCAATATTATGCAGGAAGTCCAACTCAATCCCTTTCGCGCGCGATGTTCGCATCGCACTTTCCGCCTCGCCGTCTCGCGACAGGGCGCCCCACGCCTAATCGACTAGTCGCCGGGGCCGGTCAAGTCAAGCAAGTGAGCCAGTCTATCCCACGAGCGCTGCGCGCGGATGTCTTTTGATCGCGAAACTCGATTCATGTTTGCAGCCGTTAAAAATAAGGCTTAGAAGCGCTGCAACAACCGCAAACGACAAGCAAGGCATTATCGCGAATGATCGACAATTCGCCCTTTTACATCACGACCGCGATCTCCTATCCCAACGGCAAGCCGCATATCGGCCATGCCTATGAGCTGATCGCCACGGACGCTCTCGCCCGCTTCCAGCGGCTCGACGGCCGCGAGGTCTTCTTCCTGACCGGCACCGACGAGCATGGCCAGAAGATGCAGCAGACGGCGCGGGCGCTGGGCATGACCGCGCGTGAACTGGCCGATCGCAATTCCGCCGAATTCCGCCGCATGGGCCCGATCTTCAACGCCTCCAACGACGATTTCATCCGCACCACGGAAGAGCGGCACTACAAATCCGTTCAGGCGATCTGGACCAAGATGGTCGAGGCCGGCGACATCTATAAGGACAGCTATTCCGGCTGGTATTCGGTGCGCGACGAGGCCTATTATCAGGAAGGCGAAACCGAGCTGCGCGCCGACGGCGTCCGCTATGGGCCGCAGGGCACGCCGGTGGAATGGGTGGAGGAGGAAAGCTACTTCTTCCGTCTGTCCAACTATCAGGACAAGCTGCTGGCGCTCTACGAAGCCCAGCCAGATTTCATCGGTCCCGACGAGCGCCGTAACGAGGTTGTCTCCTTCGTGAAATCCGGCTTGCGCGATCTCTCTATGTCGCGCACCACCTTCGATTGGGGCATCCCAGTTCCAGGCGATCCTAAGCATGTGATGTATGTCTGGGTCGACGCGCTGACCAACTACATCACCGCCGCCGGCTATCCCGACGCCAATGCCGAACGCTGGAAGTTCTGGCCGGCCATCCACATCATCGGCAAGGACATCATCCGTTTCCACGCCGTCTACTGGCCAGCCTTCCTGATGTCGGCGGGCGTGGCGCTGCCCAAGCGCGTCTATGCGCATGGATTTATGCTCAACAAGGGCGAGAAGATGTCGAAATCGGTCGGCAATGTCGTCGATCCCTTCGATCTCGTCGAACATTTCGGCTGCGACCAGGTGCGCCATTTCTTCCTGCGCGAAGTCTCCTTCGGCCAGGACGGCTCCTATAGCGAGGAGGCGATCGCCAACCGCATCAACGCCGATCTTGCCGACAATATCGGCAATCTCGCCCAGCGTTCGCTGTCGATGGTGTCTAAGAATCTCGAAGGCGTCATTCCGGAACCCGGTCCGCTGACGCCCGAAGACGAGGCGCTGATCGCGCTCGCCGACAAGGCGATCGAGACCTGCCGCGCCGAGATGGCGACCCAACAGATCCACAAGTCGATGTCGGCGGTCTTTGCCGTGTCGTCGGAAGCCAACAGCTACTTTGCTGCACAGGCGCCCTGGGCGCTGGCGAAATCCGGCGATGTCGCCCGCATGTCGACGGTCCTCTATGTGACGCTCGAAGTCGTCCGCCAGATCGCCGTGATGCTGCAGCCTTACGTTCCGGCCTCGGCCGAAAAACTGCTCGATCTCTTCGGGGACTCCGTCACGAGCCGCGACTTCGCCTCGCTCGGCGCGAACGGCCGCGTCAAGAGCGGCGTGACCATCGCGCCGCCGACCGGCGTGTTCCCGAAATATTTCCCGCCGAAGGCATGAGGCGGGAATGCTGATCGACACGCATTGCCATCTGGATTTTCCGGATTTCGACGCCGAGCGCGACGAGCTGATCGCGCGGGCTCGGGCGGCCGGCGTCGGCCAGATGATCACCATCTCCACGCTGGTGCATCGCTTCGAGCGTATCAAGGCGATCGCGGAGACCTATGAGCAGGTGTTCTGCTCGGTCGGCACGCATCCCAACCATGCGCATGAGGAGCCTGACATCCAGACCGATGAACTGGTCGCCCTGTCGGAGCACCCGAAATGCGTGGCGATCGGCGAGGCGGGTCTCGATTATTTCTACGACTATGCGACGCCCGAACAGCAGGCGACGGGTCTGCGCCGGCATATCGCCGCCGCCCGCATCACCGGCCTGCCGCTCGTCATCCATTCCCGCGCCGCCGATGACGACATGGCGGCGATCCTGAAGGACGAGACCGAGCGGGGCGGGGCCTTCCCCTTCCTCCTTCACTGCTTTTCCTCTGGGGCGGAACTGGCGCGGGTCGGGGTCGAGCTCGGGGGGTACGTGTCTTTCTCGGGCATCCTGACCTTCCCGAAGTCGCAGGACATCCGCGACATTGCGGCGTCCGTGCCGCGCGACCGGCTGCTGGTGGAGACGGACGCGCCCTATCTCGCGCCGAAAACCTGGCGCGGCAAGCGCAACGAGCCTTCCTATGTGGTCAACACCGCCGAGGTGCTGGCGCAGACGATCGGCGTCAGCGTCGAGGCTGTGTCCGAACTTACCACCGAAAACGCCTTCCGCTGCTTTTCCAAGATGACGCGTGTCGCCTGACGGAGAACCTTGCTCATGAAGCGACGCTTTACGATTCTCGGATGCTCTTCCTCGCCCGGCGTTCCGCGCATCACCGGCGACTGGGGGGCTTGCGATCCCAGCAATCCGAAAAATCGTCGCAGCCGCGCCGCCATGCTGGTCGAGCAATGGTCCGACGACGGCAAGCTGACATCGGTGGTGATCGACACCGGCCCCGATTTCCGCAGCCAGATGGTCGCAGTCGGCGCGGAGGATCTGCACGCCGTGGTGCTGACGCACGCCCATGCCGATCATCTGCATGGCATCGATGATATCAGGTCCTTCGTCTACAAGAACGAACACCGCATGCCGGTCTGGGCCGATCCGGCGACCATGGAACGGGTGATCGAAGGCTTCCGCTATGTGTTTGAAACGCCCGTCGGCAGTTCCTATCCGCCGATCGCCCGCAGCTATGAGATCAACATCGCCAGCAGTTTCGAGGTTCCCGGCCCTGGCGGGGCGATCCCCTTCCTGCCGTTGATCCAGCACCATGGCGACGCCCATTCGCTCGGCTTCCGCATCGGCGATGTCGCCTATTGCACCGATGTCAGCGATTTTCCGGAGGAGTCGCTGGAAAAGCTCGTCGGCCTCGACGTGCTGGTCATCGACTGCCTGCAATATCGCCGCCATCCGAGCCATCTGTCGCTCGAACAGGCGATGGAGTGGATCGAGCGCATCGCTCCCAAACGGGCCATCCTCACGCACATGCATATCCCGCTCGATTACGACACCGTGATGCGGGAAACGCCTGACCATGTCGAGCCGGCATATGATGGAATGCGGATTGAGGTGGAGGTTTAGGCCGTCAATCGGCCTGTGCGGCCCTTCCATCGTCATGCTCGCCCTTGTGGCGAGCATTTGCAGCGGCATTCGTCGAATGCAACGCGTCTGTCGGCACGCCCTCGGGACAAGCCCGAGGGTGACGAGGCGAGAGGTTGTCGGGCAAGAGCCGCAACCTTGTGGCCGCGGCGTAAACCTCAGAACAGGTGTTTCAGGCTCTCGCGAATATCCGCCAGCGTCACGCCGCCCGTTTCGCGGTCGAAGCTCTTGCCGGTGATCATCTCGAAGGCGTCGATATAGACCTTCGACGCCTGCTCGACCAGTTCGGCCGGAATGGCTGGGATCTCGTCCTTATAGGGGTCGCAGCGTTCCGCCACCCAGGCGCGGATGAAATCCTTGTCGAAGCTCGCCGGACGCTTGCCGCTTTCGAGCGCCGCCTGATAGGTCTCGGCGATCCAGTAGCGCGAGGAATCCGGCGTATGGATCTCGTCGGCGAGAATGATGGTGCCCTCGGCGTCGACGCCGAATTCGTATTTGGTGTCTGCGAGGATCAGGCCTTGCGCCGCGGCGCGCTCCTGGCCGCAGGCGAACAGCTTCAGCGCATAAGACGACACGGTGTTCCACTGCTCTTCCGTCAAAAGCTTCTGGGACAGGATCTCCGCTCCAGAGAGTGGTTCGTCATGGCCGCCGTCGAAAGCCTTGGTCGTGGGCGTGATGATGGCTTCCGGGAGCCTTTCGTTGTCGCGCATGCCGTCGGGCAGGGTGACGCCATACATGGTCCGTTCGCCGGCCTTGTATTTCGTCAGGATCGAGGTGGAGGTCGTGCCGGCGAGATAGCCGCGCACCACGATTTCCACCGGCAGGATCTCCAGCCGCTTGCCGATAACCACATTCGGATGCGGGTAGGAAATCACGTGATTGGGGCAGATGTCCGCGGTCAGTTCGAACCAATGACGCGCCGTCTGGGTCAGCACCCGGCCCTTGTAGGGAATGGCGGTCAGGATGCGGTCGAAAGCCGACAGCCGGTCGGTGGCGATGATCACCCTGCCGCCATCGGCCAGGTCATAATTGTCGCGCACTTTGCCTTTGTAATAATTCGGCAATTCAGGGATATACGCATCATCAAGCACGGGAAGCCCGGTCATCGCGCCATGAGCCTTTCAAACAGAGTTCGCTCGGCGCGGCGAGCCCGCGCCCATGGGCCGATTAATCAGCGCCAACGGCAAAGGTCAAGCCGAAACGGGGGGCCGACTCCTCAGTGAGTCTGGAGCGCCTTGGGCCGATACTGCGTGCGGCTTTCCGGCTCGAAATTCGCCAGCACCGCCGGATGCCGAAACGGATCGCCGCTTTCGTCCAGCACCAAATTCTGTTCGGAGACATAGGCCACATAGGCCGACTCCGCATTTTCAGCATAAAGATGATAGAAGGGTTGATCCTTCGACGGTCTGACCTCCGGGGGAATCGAATTCCACCATTCCTCGGTATTCGCAAATTCCGGATCGACGTCGAAAATGACGCCCCGGAACGGAAACACCCGATGCCGGACCACCTGGCCGATCTGGTATTTCGCCACTCTCTCACGCATATCCGCACCTCGATTGATAATCCGAAGATTTGGTGCGGGCGAGGCGGCTTTTCAAGTCGACGCTGGCGCGCCATAACAATCGCCAAATCATTGCCTTGCATTGGGCGATCGAAATTCAGAGGAGACATCATGGTCAATCAATGGGGTAGGGACGCTGGACCTTCCGGCGGCAATCCGGGGCGCTCGGCGGGCGCATTGATCGCGGCAGTTCTGGCTCTCGTGGTCGGAGCTGGAGGCGGGTACGGAGCCGCCCGCTTTGTTCAAGGCGATACGGGCGCCGTAGTGGCTGCGCGCGATCAGACGATCTCCGATTTGCAGGCGGATCTCGATGCGGCGAAACACGAAGCTGCAAAGGCCGGGTCCCGCGAAAAATCGCTCGAAGCCGAACTTGGCGACATGGACGCCGAGCTCAAGTCGCTGCAAAGTGAGAATGACAAATTGCGCGCAGGCTCCAGCGACGATGCGGCGCTTGCCAAGGAGATCAAGGATCTGCGGGCGCGTCTGAAGAACGCCGACAAAACCTCCCGTGATCTCGCCGCTGCGCAAACAGCCCTCGACCAGGCGGAGGCGGATCTCACCGTTGCACAGAAAGCGATTGCTGCGCGCGACGCCGCCATCAAGGATCTCCGCGCCGCACTCGCAGACGGAGGAGATATGCAGGCGGAATTGGATCGCATGACACGCGATCGTGAGGCCCTCATCGCCGAACTCAAGGAGGCGCGCGCCAATCTCGGCGACTCCGGACAATTGCAGCGCGATCTCAGAGCGTTGAGAGCCGAAGCGCAGGATCTGCAAGACCGGTTCGATAAGGAACGGGCAGCCCGGGTCAAGGCCGAAGATCAAGCATCTTCTTCAGAGGCAGATGTCGTCCGGTTGACGCGTCGGGTCTCCGAACTCGAGAAGCAGTTGGCGGAAGGAGGCCCGGTTCGGCCGCGTCCCGTCGAGCCGCAGCCTCAGCCGGTTGATCCTCAACCACAGCCGCCCAACGCGCCGCGCGACCCGGATGATGTTCAGAACGCGCTTGTCGACATGCCCGGCTATGACAATATGTCGCCGGCCAAGCAGAAGAAGCTTTTCGAGCTTCTCAGCGATGGACAATGCGTCACGGATGCGCTGAAATCTGTTTACGGGCGCGTGCCGGCTGCGGCGTTGCGCAACCTGCTGCGCGATCTCGGCGGGGCATGCTGACGAGGAGGAATGAATGGGTATCGCGACTTGGTTTTCCGCGGGGCTGGTGACGGTTTCGCTGCTGTTCGGCGCGTCTGCCGGAGCGGCGGAGCTCGAAAAGAACATCATGACCGGCGGGCCGAAGGGCACCTATATCAAGATCGGTCGCGATATCGCCGGGCTCGGCAAGGCCTGCGGACAGACGCTGAACGTGGTGGAGAGCGCCGGCTCGCTCGAAAACTTCTCGAGCGTGCGCAAGCGCAAGAACACCCAGTTCGGCATCGTCCAGAGCGACGTGCTCGATTATCTCAAGACCTTCGAGGCCAATGACCCCGAGATCCAGCAGGCGGTGAAGGGCGTCCGCATCATGTTCCCCCTCTATAACGAGGAGGTGCATGTGCTCGCCCGCAGCGACATCAAGACGATCGAGGGTCTCGCCGACAAGAAGGTCGCCGTCGGCGTGCGCGACAGCGGCACCTTCCTCACCGCGACCCTGATCCTGGATATTCTGGATGTCGACGCCCAGCAGGTGGAGATCAATCAGGACCAGGCATTGACAGATCTCAAGGCCGGCAAGATCGACGCTTTCTTCTATGTCGCCGGCGCGCCGGCGGCGCTGTTTGACAGCGACAAGATCGACGGCAAGAAATTCCACCTGCTGCCGATCACGCAGGCGCCGCTGCTCGCGACCTATATCCCGGCCAGGATCGAGGCCAATTCCTATCCGTTCCAGAAGGAGCCGGTGGATGTCGTCTCGGTCAAGGCGGTGCTGATGACCTTCGATTACGACAAGGCCCGCAACGCCTATCATCGCGAAAGCTGCAAGGCGGTGGCGGACTTCTCCAACCTGATCGTCAACAATCTCGCGCAACTCAAGGAAAGCGGCCATCCGAAATGGAAGTCGGTTGACCTGACCGCGATCCCTCCGGGCTGGAAGGTCGGCGTCTGCGTCAAGGAAGGCCTTGCGGCGGACTACAAGCCTGCTTGCGCCAAGGCGGAGCCGGCAAACGCCGAGGGCGGCGAGAACGACGATTACCTCAAGCTTCTGAAAGAGCGACTGAAACAGTGACGGTTTCCAGGTCTTCCGGCGCCAAGCGGCTCGAAGCGCCGCTCATCCGCACCGAGCGTCTGCTTCTGCGCCCCTATCGCATCGACGACTTCTCCCATCTCCTCGCCATCTACGCGGGCGATCGGTCGCAGTTCATCGGTGGACGGCTGACGCCCAGGCAGGTATGGGACGGGTTCATGAATATGACCGGCCACTGGCCCGTTCACGGCTTCGGCGGTTGGGCCGTGGAGCGTGTCGACACCGGTGAACTGGTCGGCGAAATCGCCGTGCATCATCCGGTCGACTATCCCGAAGTCGAACTTGGCTGGCTGCTGTTCGACGGTTTCGAGGGCAGGGGCTATGCGACGGAAGCGGCCTTGGCCGCGCGGGATTTCGCATTCCGCGAGGCGGGCGTGGGCAGCCTCGTCTCCTATATCGATCCGGACAACCATCCGTCGCGGCGCCTGGCCGAGCGCATCGGCGCAAAACGCGATCCTGAGGCGCCGACGCCGAACGGCGATCCCTGCCTGGTCTATCGACATCCGCAATCCTGAGATATCGAGCATCTCAAACGCAAATGGCGGGGCAAAGCCCCGCCATTCTCTTCTCCATTCTTTGCCGAGTAATCAGCAGGAATAGTACATGTCGAATTCGACCGGATGCGGCGTCATTTCGAAGCGCATCACTTCCTGCATCTTCAGCTCGATATAGCTGTCGATCTGGTCGTCGTCGAACACGCCGCCGACAGTCAGGAACTTGCGGTCCTTGTCGAGGCTTTCCAGCGCTTCGCGGAGCGAACCGCAGACGGTCGGGATCTTCTTGAGTTCCTTCGGCGGCAGGTCATAGAGATCCTTGTCCATGGCCTTGCCGGGATGGATCTTGTTCTTGATGCCGTCGAGGCCGGCCATCAGCATGGCGGCAAAGCCGAGATAGGGGTTCTGAGCCGGATCCGGGAAGCGGACTTCGACGCGCTTGGCCTTCGGCGAAGAGCCGAACGGAATGCGGCAGGAGGCCGAACGGTTGCGGGCGGAGTAGGCCAAGAGAACCGGCGCTTCATAACCCGGCACCAGACGCTTGTAGGAGTTGGTGGTCGGGTTGGTGAAGGCGTTGATCGCCTTGGCGTGCTTGATCACGCCGCCGATATAGTAGAGGCAGCTTTCCGACAGACCGGCATATTCGTCGCCGGCAAAGGTCGGCTTGCCGTCCTTCCAGATCGACTGGTGGACGTGCATGCCCGAGCCGTTGTCGCCGAAAACAGGCTTCGGCATGAAGGTGGCCGTCTTGCCGTAAGCGTTGGCGACCTGATGCACGACATATTTGTAGATCTGCATCTTGTCGGCGTTGCGCACCAGCGTGTCGAACTTGACGCCAAGCTCGTGCTGGGCGGCGGCGACTTCATGGTGCTGCTTTTCGACCACCACGCCCATTTCGGCGAGCACGGTCAGCATTTCGGAGCGCATGTCCTGCAGGCTGTCGATCGGCGGAACCGGGAAATAGCCGCCCTTGACGCGCGGGCGGTGGCCGAGATTGCCGGAGTCGTAATCGGTGTCGTCGTTGGACGGCAGTTCGGACGAGTCGAGCTTGAAGCCGGTGTTATAGGGATCGGCCTTGTACTTGACGTCGTCGAACACGAAGAATTCCGGTTCCGGACCCACGAACACGGTGTCGCCGATGCCCGAAGCCTTGAGATAGGCTTCGGCCTTCTTGGCGGTGCCGCGCGGGTCGCGGTTATACGCCTCGCCCGAGATCGGGTCGAGAATGTCGCAAAGGATGACCATGGTGGACTGGGCGAAGAACGGGTCCATATGCACGGTGGCCGGATCCGGCATCAGCACCATGTCGGACTCGTTGATGGCCTTCCAGCCGGCGATCGAGGAACCGTCGAACATGACGCCGTCGGCGAACATGTCCTCGTCCACGGCCGAGATGTCCATGGTCACATGCTGCAGCTTGCCCTTGGGATCTGTGAAGCGGAGGTCGACGAATTTCACGTCATTGTCCTTGATCTGCTTCATGATGTCTTTTGCAGTCGTCATCGAAGTTTTTCCTTTGCTATGACGATGTTTCCTCCCTGCCGTTCCCCGGCAGGCATTGTCTTGTTGGGCGTCAGATCGCGTCGACGCCTGTTTCGCCGGTGCGGATGCGCACGACTTCTTCGACATTCGAGACGAAGATCTTGCCATCGCCGATGCGGCCCGTCTGGGCGGCATTGCGGATCGCGTCGATCACACGTTCGACATTCTCATCCGCCAGCACGACTTCGACCTTCACCTTCGGAAGGAAGTCGACGACGTATTCCGCGCCCCGATAGAGCTCGGTATGGCCCTTTTGGCGGCCGAAACCCTTGGCTTCGGTCACCGTGATGCCTTGCAGTCCAACTTCCTGAAGGGCTTCCTTCACTTCATCAAGCTTGAACGGCTTGATGATCGCTTCGATCTTTTTCATGAGAAAATGTCTCTCCGCTTCTCCCGTTAAAAGCGAGTTGCTCCCGCTCGCCTCGATGAATGCACATCGCGTGCCAGATATACACAACAAGCGCGAATTCGGCTTGAAATTCTGCAAGGCAGCCGCGATCATGCGCAAAATCGGCCAAAAAAAAAGAGAAAAATACGGTCTTCGGCCATTTTCCTCCCGGAACGAGACGCTATGTCTCATAAGAGGTAAACCGGACCTTGCCACAGGGTTGAATGCGCGGTCAAAAACTATGCAAATGATTATTATTTCATCTTATTTTGCCGTTGATGAAAGAGCGGCGCTGAGAATCGCGACGCCGCTCCGCGCGCGATCTCGCTAGGTTGCTCAAACTATGAGCAATAACCAGTATTTGCTAATTGAACCACAGGCTGTAGCGGCGATTGACGCCGACTGCATCGCATCGGGCATGCCAGGCTTTGCGCTGATGCTTCGGGCGGGGCAGGCGGTTGCCGCCGCCGCGCTCGGGCGCTACCCCGGCGCGACGCGTTTCGTCGTCCTGTGTGGACCGGGAAACAATGGCGGCGATGGTTACGTGGCCGCGGCGGCGCTGCGGGAAGCGGGGGCCGATGTCGCCGTCTATTCGCTCGGCCCGCCGATAACCGATGACGCCCGGCGCGCCTTCGACGACGCGGCCTGCGCGGCTCCGCCCCTGGCGGATTACCAGCCGGCGAGGGGCGACGTGGTGATCGACGCGCTGTTCGGCGCGGGCCTGTCGCGCGACCTTGCGCCAGTCGTGATCGCGGTTGCGGAGACGGTGAAGGCGGCGCGCGCGCCGGTGATCGCCGTCGATATGCCCTCCGGCGTCTGCGGCCATTCCGGGCGTGTTCGCGGCGGCGCGTTCGAGGCCGCAGCGACGGTGACGTTCGTGGCCGCCAAGCCGGGACAGATGTTGTTGCCGGGACGGGCGCTGTGCGGCGAGATCGAGATTGTCGATATCGGCGCGCCGCGGCGTTTCGTCGAAAGACATGCGGGACCGGTGCGCATCAACGCGCCGGATCTCTGGCGCGATCTCCTCGGGGATAAGACAGCCAGCGGACATAAATTCAGCCATGGCTCACTCGCCGTGTTGTCCGGCGGGGCGTTGCAGACCGGGGCGGCCAGACTGTCCGCGTCCGCCGGCCTGCGCGGCGGCGCCGGGCTCGTGACGATGATCAGCCCTGCCGAGGCCGCATCCGTTCACGCCGCCCACCTGACAGCCGTGATGTTGAAAACCGCCGACAGCGTCGAAGATCTCGAAGCCATCCTCGAAGACGCAAGGCTCAACGCTTTCGTGCTCGGCCCGGGTTTTGGAATAGGCGAGAAGGCGAGGGGCTTTGCCCTGGCGTTGAAGAGCCGTCGCGTCGTGCTGGACGCCGATGCGATCACCAGTTTTCGCGAGGATCCGGATCTGCTGTTCACCGCATTCGCCGGCGAGCCGCGTCTGGTTCTGACGCCGCATGACGGCGAATTCGCTCGTCTTTTCCCCGATCTCGCCAAAGACGAGACGCTGTCCAAGGTCGATCGCGCTCTGGCCGCCGCCGCGCGCGCCAACGCCGCCGTGATCCTGAAAGGGGCCGACACCGTGATCGCCGCCGCCGATGGCCGCGCCGCGATCAACACGAACGCGCCGCCCTGGCTGGCGACCGCTGGCTCGGGCGATGTGCTGGCCGGTCTCTGTGGGGCGCTTCTGGCCCGGGGACTGCCGGTCTACGAGGCGGCCTGCGCCGCAGTCTGGCATCACGGCGAGGCGGGGCAGCGTGCGGGACGCGGGCTGACCGCCGAAACACTCATCAATTTCATTGATGTCTGATCCGACAAACTTGGCTTTGTCCTTGTCGCCGATCGGGAGTATGGCGGAGAAAAAGGAGCCCGCCATGAAGCCCGTTCACATTCTCCTGCTGATTCTGGTCGCCGCCGTCTGGGGCTTCAACTTCGTGGTGATCCGGCTGGGCATCGACAATTTCCCGCCGATCTTCTTTTCCGCCCTTCGCTTCCTGTTTGCAGCCATTCCGCTCGCGCTGATCCTGCCCAAGCCCGATGTCTCCTGGCGGATCATCATCGGCATCGGGCTGGTGCTGGGCGTGGTCAAATTCTCGCTGCTGTTCCTCGGCATGAGCGTCGGCATGCCAGCCGGGCTCGCCTCGCTGGTGCTGCAGAGCCAGGCTTTCTTCACGGTCATTCTCGCGGTGCTGGTCTATGGCGACCGGCCGCGCCCGACCCAGATCGCCGGCATGGTGGTTGCCTTCTCGGGCGTTGCGCTGATCGCGTCCACCGTCAATGGCGATCTCACCGCATCGGGACTGGCGCTGTCCATCGGCGCGGCTCTGGCCTGGGCCTGTTCAAACCTGTTGATGAAGAAGGCGGGCGCGGTGGATATGCTCAGGCTGATGGTCTGGGTGAGCCTCGTTGCGCCTCTCCCGCTTCTCGCGATCTCGCTCGCTTTCGAAGGCTGGGAGCGAGATTATCAGGCGCTGACGCATGTGACCTGGTCGGGGGCGGGGGCGGTGATCTATATCGCCTATCTCGCCACGATCTTCGGCTTCGCCGTCTGGGGCGCGATGATCCGCCGCTACGGCGTCGCCACGGTCGCTCCCTTCTCGCTGCTGGTGCCGGTGTTCGGCATGAGTTCTGCGGCGATCGTGCTCGGCGAGGCTTTCGGGCCGATCCGCATTATCGCCGCGCTGCTGATCGTCGCGGGACTGGCGCTGAATGTCTTCAACCCCGCCTGGCTGCGGCCGCGCGCGACGGCGGCCTGACGCTCAGAGCAGACGGCTGGTGCGCAATTGGCCGGCCTGGGCCAGAACGGGATAAGCGATCGACACCAAGAGCGAATTGATCTCCTTGAGATCGCGCATCGTGTCGATATGGATCGACGAGGAATCGATGCTGGCGCGGTTTTCGCCCAGCCGCTTGATGTGGTTTTCCTCGCTGACCCGCACCATGTCGCGCACCACTTCCTTCTCTTTCACCAACTGCCGCGCATGTTCGAGATCGCGGTTGACCAGCAGGTTGAAGGCGAGGCGGGCATTGCGCAGCACGCGCTGATGCATGGCGGTGAGTTCATGCAGGCCTTCCTCGGAAAAGCTCGCGCCGCGCGCATCCTTCTTTCGGGCCTTGGCCAGCATGTTCTGCGAAATGATGTCGCCGACCTGTTCGAGATTGATCGTCGCTTCCAGGAGATCCTGCTGCCGCCGCGCCGCGTCTTCGGCGAGTTCGTTGCCGGAAATCTTGGCGAGATAGAGTTTGATGTTGCGGTTGAAGCGGTCGACGCTGTCGTCCAGCCGCTCGATCTGCGTCATCTGCTGTTCGTCCGGCCGGAGAAAAGCGTCGAAGACGCGGGTCAGCATCACCTCGATGCGGTCGCACATGCCGACCACTTCACGCGTGGCGTTGTCGAGCGCGCGTGGCGGATTGGCGATATCGGAGGGGTCTAGCGCCGACAGCAGCGCCGCGTCGCTGTTGTCTTCGTCCTTGGCGTCCGAGGGCAGGGCGTTTTCCAGCATCTGCGCCAAGGAGCCTGCGAAAGGCAGGCCGATCAGCAGCACCACAGCATTGGCGATGACATGCATCCAGACCACGGCGTCAGCCGGCGTGTCGAAATAGATCTCGGGTTGAAGCTGAAAGCTCAGTTGCAGAATGAGTCCTGCGACCATGCCGAGCCCGCGAATGGCGACATTGCCCAAGGGCGCGATACGGGCTGCTTTCACCTCGCCGCGCGTCAGAACCGCGCCGATGACGGCGCCGCCGAAATTGACCCCGAGCACGAAGGGAATGATCAACTCGTTCGGCACCAGCCCATGGCTGGACAGCGAGGCGAACAGCAGGATCGAGGCGACGCTGGAGTGAAACAGCCAGGCCATCAGCGCCGCGAGCGCAAAGGCCGTGATCCAGTCCTGCTGCAGATAGCCCATGATGATCGGCAGGACATGGCTTTCCTTGAGCGGCGCGGACGCCTCGCCGATCAGCCGGAGCGACAGAAGCAGAAGACCGAGGCCGAACAGGATGCGGCCCATCTCCCGCCAGCGCCGCGATGTGGTGCGATAGGCGATGGTGCCGGCGATCATCAACAGCGGCACGAGCAGCGACAGGTCGCGCCGGAGGATGCGGGTGACGAAGGCGGAGCCGAGATCGGCGCCGAGCAGCGCCGAAATGCCGACAGTCGATGAGACGAAGCCGGAAGCGGAAAAGCCCGACACGATCAGCGCCACCGCCGTCGAGCTCTGTAGCGCGATGGCGAGAAAAAAGCCGGCCGCCGCCGCATTGACGCGGTTGCCGAGCGCATAGCGCATCTTTTCCTTGAGCATGTCGCCATAGGCGCGCTCGACGCCGGTGCGCACCATGCGCGTGGCCCAGAGCAGCAAAGCGACGGCGCCCGCCAGATTGATGAAGATCACCGAACCGCTCAAGGGCGAGGCCTCCGAAAAAAGAAAGGATCGATACGTGAACTTGAAAAATATCACGTCGACCTGTATCGGGCCTTTCTATCGTCCGTTCAATCCCAAACGCGGCGTCACTGTCCCGCCTGCGGCGTTTATGACAGTTTTATGACGAAGCCAGATCTTGAGCGCACAGCGGAAACCGTTGGTACGGCGGCTATTCCGCCGCCTGCCGCTTCTGCGGACGCCGCTCCAGCAATTCCTTGAGAAACTGACCGGTATAGGAGCGACCGACCTTGACGATATCCTCCGGCACGCCCTGGGCGATCACCTCGCCGCCGCCATCGCCGCCTTCGGGCCCGAAGTCGAGGATCCAGTCGGCGGTCTTGATCACTTCGAGATTGTGCTCGATGACCACGACGGAATTGCCCTGATTGACCAGTTCATGCAGCATTTCCAGGAGCTTGACGACATCGTGGAAATGCAGGCCGGTGGTCGGCTCGTCGAGGATGTAGAGCGTGCGGCCGGTCGAGCGCTTGGACAGTTCCTTGGCGAGCTTGACGCGCTGCGCCTCGCCGCCCGACAGCGTATTGGCCTGCTGGCCCACCTTGATATAGCCGAGGCCCACATCGCGCAGCGACGTCAGCTTGTCGCGCACCGCCGGCACGGCGGCGAAGAAATCACAGCCTTCCTCGACCGTCATGTCCAGCACGTCGGAGATCGACTTGCCCTTGAAGGTCACGTCCAGCGTCTCGCGATTGTAGCGCTTGCCGTGGCAGACGTCGCAGGTGACATAGACATCCGGCAGGAAATGCATCTCGATCTTGATGACGCCGTCACCCTGGCAGGCCTCGCAGCGGCCGCCCTTGACGTTGAAGGAGAAGCGGCCGGGCTGATAGCCGCGCGCCTTCGCCTCGGGAAGACCGGCGAACCAGTCGCGGATCGGCGTGAAAGCGCCGGTATAGGTGGCGGGATTGGAGCGCGGGGTGCGGCCGATCGGCGACTGGTCGATGTCGATCACCTTGTCGATATGCTCGAAACCGTCGATGCGCTCATGCTCGGCCGGGTTTTCGCGCGCGCCCATCACGCGCCGCGCCGCCGCCTTATAGAGCGTCTCGATGAGAAAAGTCGACTTGCCGCCGCCGGACACGCCGGTGACCGCGGTGAACACGCCGAGAGGGATCGCGGCCGTGACATTCTTGAGATTGTTGCCCTTGGCGCCGACGACCTTGATTTCCTTACCCTTCTTGGGCTTGCGCCGCTCGCGCGGCACATCGACCGAGAGCTCGCCGGAGAGATATTTGCCGGTCAGCGAATTGGGATTGGACATGATCTCGGCGGGCGTGCCTTGCGCCACCACGCGGCCGCCATGCACGCCGGCGGCAGGGCCGATATCGACGACATAATCGGCGGTGAGAATGGCGTCCTCGTCATGCTCGACCACGATCACCGTATTGCCGATGTCGCGCAGATGCTTGAGCGTGTCGAGCAGCCTTGCGTTGTCGCGCTGGTGAAGGCCGATTGACGGCTCGTCGAGCACATAGAGCACGCCCGTCAGGCCCGAGCCGATCTGCGACGCCAGCCGGATGCGCTGGCTTTCGCCGCCCGACAGCGTGCCGGAATTGCGCGCCAGCGTCAGGTAATCCAGGCCGACATCGTTGAGGAATTTCAGCCGGTCGCGGATTTCCTTGAGGATGCGGGTGGCGATCTCGTTCTGCTTGGCGTTGAGCTTGTCCGGCAGGCCGACGAACCAGTCATTCGCGGCCCGGATCGACATGTCGGACACGAGGCCGATATGCTTGCCGTCGAGCTTCACCGCCAGCGCTTCGGGCTTCAGGCGGAAGCCTTTGCAGGAAGGGCAGGGGGCCTGGCTCATATAGCGCTCGATTTCCTCGCGCGACCAGGCGGAATCGGTCTCCTTCCAGCGGCGTTCGAGATTGGGAATGATGCCTTCGAAGGTTTTCGTGGTCTGATAGCTGCGTGCGCCGTCGGCATAGTTGAAGGTCACTTCGCGATCGCCGGTGCCATTGAGAATGGCGGTCTGCGCCTCGGTGGACAACTCGCTCCAACGCGCCGAGAGCTTGAAGCCATAGGCCTTGCCCAAGCCTTCCAGCGTCTGATTGTAATAGGGGGAGGTCGACTTGGCCCAGGGGGCAACAGCTCCGTCGCGCAGCGTCCGCTCCGTTTCGGGCACGATCAGGTCCGGATCGATCTTCTGCTGGGTGCCGAGACCGTCGCAGGAGGGGCAGGCGCCGAAGGGATTGTTGAACGAAAACAGCCGCGGCTCGACTTCGGGAATGGTGAAGCCGGAGACCGGGCAGGCGAATTTTTCCGAGAACATCACCCGTTCATGGGTCTCGTTCAGCGATTTGTTGGCCGCGCCACCCTCGGCGGTGTCTTCCTTCGGCAAGGGCTTGTCGGCGAATTCGGCGATCGCCAATCCGTCTGCGAGCCTGAGGCAGGTTTCGAGACTGTCGGCGAGACGAGAAGCGATATCGGGCCGCACCACGATGCGATCGACCACCACGTCGATGTCATGCTTGTATTTCTTGTCGAGCGCCGGCGCCTCGGCGATCTCATAGAACTGGCCGTCGATCTTGACGCGCTGGAAGCCCTTCTTCATGAGCTCCGCCAGTTCCTTCTTGTATTCTCCCTTACGGCCGCGCACGAGCGGCGCGAGGATATAAAGCCGCGAGCCCTCGGGATAATCGAGGATCCGGTCGACCATCTGGCTGACCGTCTGGCTCTCGATCGGCAGGCCGGTGGCCGGCGAATAGGGCACGCCGACCCGGGCGAAGAGCAGGCGCATATAGTCGTAGATCTCGGTGACGGTACCGACTGTCGAGCGCGGATTGCGCGACGTCGTCTTTTGCTCGATCGAAATGGCCGGCGACAGGCCCTCGATGAGGTCGACATCGGGCTTCTGCATCATTTCCAGGAACTGCCGGGCATAGGCCGACAGGCTTTCGACATAGCGACGCTGCCCCTCGGCATAGATCGTGTCGAAGGCGAGAGAGGATTTGCCCGAGCCCGACAGGCCCGTCATGACGATCAGCGAATTGCGCGGCAGGTCGAGATCGACGCCCTTGAGATTGTGCTCGCGCGCGCCGCGGATGGAAATGGTCTTGAGTTCGCTCATGATGCCTGTGTCTCGCCTGTTCTTTCGCCCTTATACGCCCATGCTGCGCGCCGGGGTCGCCGCGGCCGGGTGAAAACCCGATTTTCCACAAGGTCGATTCCATTGACTGTCGCGATAAAAACGACTAGAACAAAATGCGAACGAATGGAAGCCCGGATTTTCTGTGGATTGGACTCATGTGGGGGCGCGCCGGCTCCCTTGAAGGGTTATTCTTCGCCCCTCAGTTGATGGACGGCGGTTTGCCGATTTTGTGGATAGGATTTAGCGATGGCGGGCAGTGTAAACAAGGTCATTCTGGTTGGCAATGTCGGCGCGGATCCCGAAATCCGCCGCACCCAGGACGGGCGTCCCATCGCCAATCTCCGGATCGCCACTTCGGAAACCTGGCGCGACCGCAATTCCGGCGAGCGCAAGGAAAAGACCGAATGGCACAATGTCGTGGTCTTCAATGAAGGCCTCTGCAAGGTGGTCGAGCAATATGTGAAAAAGGGCGCCAAGCTCTATATCGAAGGCGCGCTGCAGACCCGCAAATGGCAGGATCAGACCGGCAATGACCGCTACACGACGGAAGTCGTGCTGCAGGGCTTCAGTTCGACGCTGACCATGCTCGACGGTCGCGGCGAAGGCGGCGGGCGCGGCGCGGCGCAGGGCGGCGGCTATGACGACATGGATTCCGGCTTCGGCGGTGGCGGCGGCTATGGCGGCAACGACCGCGGCGCTCGCTCCTCGCAGCCCAGCCGCGCGCCGCAGAGCGCCCCGTCCTTCTCGCGGGACATGGACGACGATATCCCGTTCTGAGAACGAATGTCTTGACGATGACGCTATGCCTCCGGGAAACCGGGGGCATTTTTTATGCGTGGTTACTCGTCAGGGCCCGGTGTAGACCGTCAACGTGGCTCGCAGCCCGTCGATGACGAATTGCACCGCCAGCGCCGAGAGCAGCACGCCCAGGAGCCGGGTGAGGATCGCCCGGCCCGTCTGGCCCAAGTAACGATCCAGCCTGTCGGCGATGATCAGGGCTGCGAAAATGACCAGGAACACCGCCGCGATCACCAGGATCAGCTGCGCGCGCTCGAGCGGCGGTCTGAAATTGCCGGCGAGCAGGATCGTCGCCGAAATCGCGCCGGGGCCTGAGATCAGCGGGATCGCCAGCGGAAAGACGCTGAGGTTGTGAATGTGATCCCGCGTGATAGCGGTCTCCGTGGTCTTTTCCTTCCGCTCCTGCCGCTTCTCGAAAATCATCTCGAAGGCGATGAAGAACAGCAGCAGGCCGCCGGCAATACGGAAGGCTGGCAGCGAAATGCCGAGCACCGAGAGGATGCTGGCGCCGAAAATGGCGAAGACGGCGAGGATGCCGAAGGCGATCAGCGTGCCGCGCAGCGCCGTATGGCGTCGTTGCGCCTGGGTCATGCCTGCCGTCAGCCCGAGAAAGATCGGCGCCAGTCCCGGCGGATCGGTGGTCACCAGAAGCGTGGTGAAGGCGTTGATCATCGCTTCCAGATTGGCCATGTTTTTCCCCTGTTTTGCTCCATCTGTATCGAGCCGGCTGCATCAGCGCAAGCAAGGGCTAAAAAGCCGAAAATATCAGCGCTTGCCGGGAAAGAACTGTTCATAAAGCCGCCATGAAATTGGCCTTCAACCGGCTGTTCCGCTATAACGGCGGCATTGATTCCGTTTGAGAGATTGAGACCAGATTGACCGAGATTGTCCCCCCCGGCGGCCAAGGCCCCAGCGGCATCGAGCCCATCTCCATCGTCGAGGAAATGCAGCGATCCTATCTCGATTACGCCATGAGCGTGATCGTCTCGCGCGCGCTCCCTGATGTGCGCGACGGATTGAAGCCCGTGCATCGCCGCATTCTGTTCGGCATGAACGAACTGGGCATCGACTGGAACAAGAAATACGTCAAATGCGCCCGCGTGACCGGCGACGTGATGGGTAAGTTCCATCCGCACGGCAACGCCGCGATCTATGACGCGCTGGCCCGCATGGCGCAGGATTGGTCGCTCCGGCTGCCGCTGATCGATGGTCAGGGCAATTTCGGTTCCGTCGACGGCGATCCGCCGGCGGCCGAGCGCTATACCGAATGCCGCCTCGAAAAGGCCGCGCATTCGCTGCTTGACGACATCGACAAGGAAACGGTCGATTTCCGCGACAACTATGACGGAACGCTGAGCGAGCCCGTCGTCATCCCCGCGAAATTCCCGAACCTTCTGGTCAATGGCGCGGGTGGCATCGCGGTCGGCATGGCGACCAATATTCCGCCGCACAATCTCGGCGAAGTCATCAACGCCTGCATCGCGCTGATCGACAATCCCGGTTTGGACCTGTTGCAGATCATGGAGATCGTGCCCGGTCCCGATTTCCCGACCGGCGCCATGATCCTCGGCCGCGCCGGCGTGCGCCAGGCCTATGAGACGGGCAGGGGGTCGGTCATCATGCGCGGCCGCGCCCGCATCGAGCCGATGCGCAACGACCGCGAACAGATCATCATCACCGAGATCCCGTATCAGGTGAACAAGTCGACGATGATCGAGAAAATGGCCGAGCTGGTGCGCGACAAGCGCATCGAAGGCATTTCCGACCTGCGCGACGAATCCGACCGCGAAGGCTATCGCGTCGTCATCGAGCTCAAGAAGGACGCCAATGCCGAGGTGATCCTCAACCAGCTCTATCGCTACACGCCGCTGCAGACCTCTTTCGGCTGCAACATGGTGGCGCTGAACGGCGGCAAGCCGGAACAGCTGACGCTGATCGACATGCTCAAGGCCTTCATCGCCTTCCGCGAGGAAGTGGTGAGCCGGCGCACCAAGTTCCTGCTGCGCAAGGTCCGCGACCGCGCCCATGTCTTGGTCGGTCTCGCCATTGCGGTCGCCAATATCGACGAAGTCATCAACCTCATCCGCCGCGCGCCCGATCCGCAGACGGCCCGCGAGCAGTTGATGACCCGCCGTTGGCCGGCCCAGGACGTCGATTCGCTGATCCGCCTGATCGACGATCCGCGCCATCGGATCAATGACGACGGCACCTACAACCTCTCGGAAGAGCAGGCCCGCGCCATTCTCGATCTGCGCCTGCAGCGCCTGACCGCGCTGGGCCGCGACGAAATCGGCGACGAACTCAACAAGATCGGCGCCGAGATCAAGGACTACCTCGACATTCTCAGCTCGCGCCTGCGCATCATGACCATCGTCAAGGACGAGCTCGCCGCCGTGCGCGACGAATTCGGCACGCCGCGCCGCACCGAGATCGTCGAAGGCGGTCCTGACATGGACGACGAGGATCTCATCGCCCGCGAGGACATGGTGGTCACCGTCTCGCATGCCGGCTATGTGAAGCGCGTGCCGCTCGCGACCTATCGCGCCCAGCGCCGCGGCGGCAAGGGCCGCTCCGGCATGGCGACCCGCGACGAGGATTTCGTCACGCGGCTGTTTGTGGCCAACACCCATACGCCGGTGCTGTTCTTCTCTTCGCGCGGCATCGTCTACAAGGAAAAGGTCTGGCGTCTGCCGATCGGCACGCCGACCTCGCGCGGCAAGGCGCTGATCAACATGTTGCCTTTGGAGCGCGGCGAACGCATCACCACGATCATGCCGCTGCCGGAGGACGAGGACAGCTGGGCCAATCTCGACGTGATGTTCGCGACCACCCGCGGCACCGTCCGGCGCAACAAGCTCTCGGACTTCATCCAGGTCAACCGCAACGGCAAGATCGCGATGAAGCTCGAGGAAGAGGGCGACGAAATCCTCTCGGTGGAAACCTGCACCGAGCGCGACGACGTGCTGCTGACCACCGCGCTCGGCCAGGCGATCCGCTTCCAGGTCGATGAGGTCCGCGTCTTCGCCGGCCGCAATTCGATCGGGGTGCGCGGCATTTCGCTGGCCGACAGCGACCGGCTGATCTCGATGACCATCCTCGGCCATGTCGACGCCGACGCCTCCGAGCGCGCCGCCTATCTCAAGCGCTCGACGGCGGAACGCCGCGCCATGGGCGTGGAGGAAGACGATGTGGCGCTGGTGGGCGAGGAAGTCGGCGAAGTCGGCGATCTCAGCGAAGACCGCTACCAGGAGCTCAGGGCGCGCGAACAATTCGTGCTGACCGTGTCCGAGAAAGGCTATGGCAAGCGCTCGTCGTCCTACGACTTCCGCATCTCAGGCCGCGGCGGCAAGGGCATCCGCGCCACCGACACGTCGAAGACCAACGAGATCGGCGAACTCGTCGCCGCATTCCCGATCGAGGACGCCGACCAGATCATGCTGGTCTCCGATGGCGGCCAGCTGATCCGCGTGCCGGTCAACGGCATCCGCATCGCCAGCCGCGCCACCAAGGGCGTGACGATCTTCTCGACCGCCGCCGATGAAAAGGTTGTCTCGGTCGAGCGCATCAGCGAGCCGGAGGATGACGAGGCTGCGGGCGACGCCGCCGAGACATCCGCAGCCCCGGCTGAAACCGATGGGGGCTCCGACGCCGAATAAGCGGTGGACGGACATGACGTAATCGACGGCGGCCGGGCAACCGGTCGCCGTTTTTTGCGCCCAATCGAACCCGGGAATTCCCTTGGTTCAGCCGTTTTCCGCCATCATGTTCGCCATCGCCACAGCCGTCTCCGCATTGGCGGGGAAAAAGCTCTCGATGACGATATCGGCAAGCGTGACATCCACGGCTGTTCCGAACACCGTGGTCGTGCTCAGAAATTCGAGCCGTCCGATTCTGCTGTCGAGCACGAGCGGGATGGCGATGGCTTGAAGGCCGGCGCTGCTTTCGCGGTCTCCCAGCGCATGCGAGGGCGTGGGATAGGACCGCAATTCGTCGAGCAACACAGCCAAGGCCGGATCGGCTGATATCTCGATGTCATGGGCGAGCCGCGCGAGAATATGGCTGCGCCACTGTTTGAAATTCACGATGCGGGAGGCAAGGCCGTCCGGATGCAGGCTGAGGCGCAGCACATTGACCTCGCCGGTGAGAAGCTCTTCCGAAACGCCTCTGATCAGCGCGTCGACGGCTCGGTTGGCCGCAGTCAGCGTCCAGCGCCGATCGACCGCAAGGGCAGGGTGGGGCTCATGACCCAGCAACAGACGGTCGATCACGCCCCTGGCCGCCTCCAGTTCCGGCGCGGCGAGCGACCTCTCGCCATAAGCGGGCGCAAAGCCGGCGGCCAGCAGCAGGGCGTTTTGCGCGCGCAACGGCAATTTGAGGCAGTCTGAGAGGCGCAGAACCATATCGCGGCTGGGCATCGAACGGCCCGCTTCGAGGAAACTCAGATGCCGTTGCGAAATCTCGACTTCCAGAGCGAGTTCCAGCTGGCTGTAGCGCCGTCTTTGCCGCCATTCCCGCAACATCTGTCCTGCTGCACCGGTTTTCGATCGTGTCATGTCCCACCATAACGCCTCGATGTCATGCGAGCCTATTACCCCGGAGGTAATCGACGCCAGAACAAAATGCGCAAGAATGGCTGTCACCGATCGACCATCCCGGTCATCGACGACACGAAAGGCCATTGTCATGCACCTGCGACCACCTCATTGGACACTCGCCAATCTGCTCATACTGGACGCCTGCACCTGCGCCGGCATGGGCGCCGCGCTCGGCTTGTTTCACACGCCGGTCGGCGCCTGGACCGGAATTCCGGCGCCGCTGCTGTTCTGGGCCGGCGTCGCGCTGCTGCCGGTGGCGGCCTTCATGGCGATCACCGCACGGCTGCGGCCAATTCCAGCGCTGGCGGCCCATATGGTCGTTGCCGGCAATGCGGTTTGGATCCTCGCCAGCCTGGCGCTGCCTGTCACAGGCGTCATTTCGCCGAACGCGCTCGGCTGGGCGTTTCTGATCGTTCAGGCCGCCGCCGTCGCGTTTCTGACCATCGCTGAACACGCCGCGACCAAACCGGCGCTCGCCACCACCTGAGAGACTATACGCCATGACCGCTTACGCTGTCGCGCATCTGCGTAATATCACCATCAACCCTGGCATCATCGATTACCTCACAGGAATCGACGCCACGCTAGCGCCATACGATGGCCGCTTCATCATCCATGGCGGCCCCAAGGACGAGTTGGAGGGTCGTTTCGCCGACGACCTGATCGTGATTGCCTTTCCCGATCTGGCCGCCGCGCGCAGCTGGTATCGATCCGCAGCTTATCAGGCCTTGGCGTCGTTGCGGACGCAAGCCGCCGACGGCGATGTCTTCCTGATCGACGGCGTCGATCCGGACCACAAGGCGACGGATATCATCGCAGGCCTCATTGCGGTATGATCCGCATTGGCTCCGGTGGCGGCGCGCAGACTTGGCGCACGCCATCGTCGCCGATCGCCGGCAAAGGCCGGGCAATTATGTTCCATAATCTATCTTATCATGTTTAAGTATGTAGGCGCAAAGTTAGAATGTCCTAACTCAGCAAAGTAAGAATGTCATTCTCCCCCGGTTCTGAGTGCTGGCGGGAGGCTGCAGGATGGGACTGATTGTCATGAGCGAACGCGATTTGCAGCGTATCGAAGTGCTGTCGAAGATTGTTGAAGGTCGAATGACGATTGTTGCAGCGAGTTCGGTTCTGGCGATATCGACCCGACAGGTCCGACGGCTGCTTGATGTGTTTGAACGAGATGGAGCCGCGGCGATCCGGCACAAGGCTCGAGGTCGACCATCGAACAATTGGATTCGCGATGGCGTGCGTGACTATGTCATCGCGTTGGTTCGAGAGCGATACTTCGATTTCGGTCCCTCGTTGGCATCAGAGAAGCTGCAAGATCTGCACGGCGTGACAGTTTCCCGCGAGACGTTGCGCAAATGGATGAGCGAGGCCGGTATCTGGCTCTCGCGAAAGCAGCGCAAGACCTTCCATCAGCCGAGGTTGCGTCGCGAGGCCTTTGGCGAGCTGGTGCAGATCGACGGTTCCGAGCATCGCTGGTTCGAAGATCGTGGCCCGATGTGCACGCTACTGGTCTTCATCGACGATGCCACGGGCAAATTGTTGCAGTTGCGCTTTGTTCGGTCGGAGAGCGCATTCACCTATTTCGAAGCCGTTGAGGACTATCTCCAGGAGCATGGTTGCCCGGTCGCCTTCTATTCCGACAAGCATTCAGTGTTCCGTGTGGCGAAGAAGGATGCCGTCAATGGTCAGGGTATGACGCAGTTCGGTCGAGCGCTGTCGGAACTCAACATCGAGATTCTCTGCGCCAATTCCAGTCAGGCCAAAGGACGTGTCGAACGCGCGAACCGGACCTTGCAGGACCGCCTGGTCAAGGAACTGCGTCTCGCCGGCATTTCGGACATGGAGTCGGGAAACGCATTTCTTCCGAGCTTCATTACCCAGCATAATCAGAGATTTGCACGAACACCCTTCCGGCCCGACAATCTGCATCGTCCGCTGAACATGGCGCCGGACCGGCTTCGCGACATTCTCTGCAAGCGAGAGCAGTGTTATGTCGGCTCCCAACTCAGCTTCTCGTTCGAACGCAGGAAGGTCATGCTTGCCGAGACCGAGGTGTCGCGTGGCCTGGCTGGCAAATATGTCGAGACCTATGCCTATGCCGACGGACGCCTCGATGTCAGATGGAAAGGACACTCCCTGCCCTACGCGGTGTTTGACAAGGATCAGCGCGTCACTCATACGGCCGTCACTGATAATAAGCGGCTCGGGGACGTGCTGGAGTTCATCAGGGAGCGCCAGGATCAGATGCGTCCTCCGAAGGTGAAGACCAACAGCGAGAAGCTTGGCTATAAGCCACGCGGCACGAAGCCGGGTCGTCGAACGGATTTCATGAACGACCCGGAAGTGATCGCGAGACGGCAGAGGGCCTCGGCACGCATCGAAGCGGCAGAGTAATCACCGCTCTTTTCTAACTGAGAATTTGTAAGAGGAACTGGGGTGAACTGAGAAACACCCCAGCGACAAATCCGACAAAGCCCAGCGCAAAAGCACCGGCAATGCCGTGAGTATTCCATCCTATGGCGGCACCGACGATGGTCGCCAACATGATGATTGAGATGGTCCAGACGACCTTGACCACACTCCACATGCGACTGGCAATGCTGCGATCACTATGGGGCATGTGTGAACCTCGCTGTTCCACGTCTCTTTCATATAGGACAGAGCAGCCAGATATGGGAGGGGTGGTGAGCTGAGAAAGCTAAAGCCGAACGCTGCCCCTCACCCGCGCCCGATCAGGCTTGCAACCCTGACCAGCCGCATGATCGGGCGCTGATCGTCGTGCCACACCTTGCAAAGTGACATTTCTACTTTGCACAAAAGCGGACATTCGAAGTTTGTTGCAACAAAGTATGTAGCCGCAAAGTTAGAGTGTCACTCTCCCCGCGTTAGTGATCCGGAGGCTATGGCCAGACGCCAACAGGCCAAACCGAGGATACAGGCCAAACCGAGGATAGAAGCCGCAGAGTTTATGCGTTAGATAACGCGTATGCCTGAAGACAATGCGATGGAGTGTCTCGGGCCGTTGTTCCGCTACACACTGACGCTGGGGAACGAAACGAAGACCGTCGAGCTTCGGAAAAGCAACCCACAGGGTTGGTTGTTTGAAGCTGTACGGTCGTCATATCCGGACATTGAATCCAGGCGACCTGGTGACATCATGCGTCTTCGGCTAATGAAAGACCCCAGTGCCAAACAGACCTGGCACGCCATTTTTGCCGATAGCCCCCAGGATTTGCATATCCAAGTCATACAGTTGAAGCGCTAGCGAAACATATTTTGCCAGCGCGCCTCACCGGCTCCGCTCCTCTCTGTCAACCGAGAGCCGACGACATTGCGACGCCTGCACGCCGCGTCCCTGTTCCCAGGAACGCGGCGTTCATTGTCTCAGCCGAGCGGCGGGCCGATGATGTCGATATTGGCGCGGCGGCAGGCTTCCGTCAGCGCTTCGATCATCTCCGGCGTCGGCTGGCGCTGCGGCGGCAGGTCGGCGCTTTCGGCCGGGCGGCTCATTTCATCCAGCATGGCTTCGAAATCGCCGCCTTTGGTGATGGTCAGGCAGCGCGCGCCGAGCACGCTGTCGACCCGGAAGCGATGCGGTACGCCTTTCGGCGCCGTCAGCGTGTCGCCGGCCCGCGCGACGATGGTCTTGCCGCCGACTTCGAAGCGCATCACGCCTTCGAGCACGTGGAAATATTCGTCCTGGCTCTGATGGATATGCAGCGGCGGCGCTTCGCCATAGGGCATCCAATGATCGACGATCGAAAGGCCGTCCTCGGATTGATCGGCGCGGGCGCGGAAGGCGATCAGCGAGTTGCCAAACCAGTGGACATCGTTTTCGGCAGGATTTGCGGCGGCAGTCATTGCAGTCATGATGGGTCCTCTCTCCAGGATAGCCGGCCTCCTCGCGAGATCCGGCGGCTTCGTCGAGCGATCGGTCTGTTCGGTGTCGAAGCGTGAAAGAAGATGTATCGGCCCTGTGCAGTCGGCGCTGTCACGCGGGAAACAGGCATTGCAGGAGTGATCAGGGTTTCCGTGGAGATGCCCCTCTCGCGCGTCTGTTGCCGCTTTGCCGCACTCATTGGTTGATGCGATGAAAAGCCGTTTTGGGGGTTGGCCAGCCAACCTCCTTGTCCTATCCTGCCGCTCTCAAACACCACGCGGGAGGTTCGAAATGATGCATTTTACCCATTCCGCCGTCACGCCGGTCGTATCGGCCTGACGTCTCCCGGGCGCATTTTGCGCGCCCGACCAGCTTCCCGCTCGGTCTACCCCAATTTGCGATCTCTTTTCGCGCTCCGGCGCGAAGCAATCCATTCTTCTTGTTTCAGGAGCCGGCCTCGGCCGGATCATCTCATGGCATTCGGTCACACGGCCCGCACCGGCGGCGCTTTTCGCAGTGTTTTCAGCTTTTGTTTCGTTTATTGGCGCCAGCAGCCCGGCCGCGTCGGCTTCATGCTCACAACAGTGTTGCTGTCGACGCTCGCCGATGTGTTCACGCCGCTCTTCTCGGGTCGTCTGGTCGATGCGGTGGTCGCGGGCCGCGCCGATGATCCCCAGGCGTGGAACAGCGCCCTCGCCGCTCTGGGCTGGCTGATGGCGCTGTCGGTCGGCGCGCTTTTGC
The DNA here is from genome assembly GCF_005222915.1 of Rhizobium sp. FKL33. Classification (GTDB taxonomy): domain Bacteria; phylum Pseudomonadota; class Alphaproteobacteria; order Rhizobiales; family Rhizobiaceae; genus Rhizobium_E. The sequence continues at coordinate 183,655 of NZ_STFX01000001.1, read as the reverse complement.
TTCGGCATGCGACGTTTACGGCGATCATCACGTTTACGTTGCGCTCGATGAGCGAGATCGGCCGCCAGTCCTTCCACCGCATCCAGCGTTTTTCCAGCGATTGGCATGCCGACAGTTTTGCCGGCTCCACCGTGCGCAAGGTGACGCGCGGCATGTGGGCGCTCGATCTGTTGAACGACACGGTTTTCGTGGCGCTGTTTCCCTCGGCCGTCATGCTGGTCGGCACGACGCTGCTGATGACCTGGCATTGGCCGCTGATGGGCGGTCTGGTCGGGTTGGGATCGGTGATCTTCGTCACCTTCACGTCGCTGATGGCGCTGCGCTATGTCGCGCCGATGGCGAGTCTCGCCAACCGTTGGGACACCAAGCTCGGCGGCTCGCTGGCCGACGCAGTGACCTGCAACGCCGTGGTCAAAGCCTATGGCGCGGAAGCCCGCGAAGACCGCCGCCTCGCCGGCGTGATCGACAAATGGCGCGACCGCACCGGCCGCACCTGGACGCGCGGCACGCTCAACGGCACGCTGCAGGCCGCCCTGCTCGCGGCTCTCCGCGCCGGCGTGCTCGGTTTGGCGCTGTGGCTCTGGGCCAGCGGCCAGGCCAATGCCGGCGACATCACCTTCGTCTTGACCTCGTTCTTCATCCTGCAGGGCTATCTGCGCGAAATCGGCATGCATATCCGCAATCTGCAACGCTCGGTGAACGACATGGAGGAACTGGTCGCCATTCACGCCCAGCCGCTCGGCGTCGTGGATATCGCCGGCGCCAAGCCTCTGGCGGTCAGCGCCGGCCGGATCGAGTTCGACCGCGTGAACTTTCACTATGGCAAGCATTCCGCGCCGCTCTATCGCGATTTCTCGGTGACGATCCGTCCGGGCGAACGCGTCGGTCTGGTCGGCCATTCCGGTTCCGGCAAGACCACCTTCGTCAAGCTGATCCAGCGGCTTCATGACGTGACCGGCGGCGAGATCCGCATCGACGGACAGGACATCTCCAAACTAGCCCAAGCGTCGCTCCGCCAGCAGATCGCCATCGTCCAGCAGGAGCCGATCCTGTTTCACCGCTCGCTGGCGGAGAACATCGCTTATGCACGGCCGGAAGCGACACAGGCCGAGATCGAGACCGCGGCGCGGCTCGCCAGCGCCCATGACTTCATCTCGGCGCTGTCGCACGGCTATGGCACGCTGGTCGGCGAACGCGGCGTGAAGCTGTCGGGCGGCGAGCGCCAGCGCGTGGCCATCGCCCGCGCCTTTCTCGCCAATGCGCCGATCCTGATCCTCGATGAAGCGACATCCAGCCTCGATTCCGAATCCGAAATGCTGATCCAGCAGGCCATGGAGCGGCTGATGCAGGGCCGCACGACGCTGGTCATCGCTCACCGACTGTCGACGGTGCGGGCGCTCGATCGGCTCCTGGTGTTCGATCACGGCCGGATTGTCGAGGAAGGCGATCACGCCAGCCTGGTGCATCGGAAGAACGGCATCTATCGCGGCCTGTTCGAACGCCAGGCGTTGGAACTGACCAAGGGACTGGTCGCGGAAATCTAGGCCAACAACGGACTCACAAAGAAGGGTGAAACGACCATGAAATGCTTGCGGATCTATGCCGATCAAGACGGAGAATCGCATTTCGACGAGGTGGACATGCCGGTGACGCAAGTGCGGGTGCATCCTGACGCTGCGCCTTTCGATGTGACGGCGAGCTATCCGGCGGAGCGCGTGCGCATCGCCCGCATTTCCGCAGGCATGCGCCCGGTCGAATGGCATACGGTCCCGGAGCCGGTGCTGACGGTCAGGCTGGATGGTTCGGTGGACTATGAGACGAGCGACGGCGACGTCCGCCATGTCTCCGCCGGCAGCTTCGTGCTGGTCGAGGATACGCATGGCAAAGGCCATCTGTCGCACCATTCGCAAGAGGCGCAGACGGTGATCTGGATATCCTTGCCAAACGGTCTGACCGCGCCGGGGGCGTAACGCCCCCGCCCCGCTCAAATAATCAGATTGGCCACCAGTTCATTGTCGGTGATGTCCTCGAAGCCGAGGCCGGCGGCGTCGAAACGCTGCATCAAGCCGACAAAATTGTCCTTGTGGCTGGTTTCGATGCCGATCAGGATCGAGCCGAAATTGCGGGCGGATTTCTTGAGATATTCGAACCGGGCGATGTCGTCGTCAGGGCCGAACAGATTGAGTAGATCCTTGAGCGCGCCCGGGCGCTGCGGCAGGCGCAGGATGAAGTATTTCTTCACGCCGGAATAACGCATCGCCCGTTCCTTGACGTCGGGCAGCCGTTCGAAATCGAAATTGCCGCCGGAGACGACGCAGACCACGGTCTTGCCGGCAAGCGCATCGGCGCCGATCTGTTCGAGTGCGGCGATCGACAGCGCGCCGGCGGGCTCCAGCACCACGCCTTCGACATTCAGCATCTCGATCATCGTGGCGCAGATTGCGTTTTCCGGCAGCAGCATCACCTGGCGCGGATCGAAGCGTTCGAGCGCCGCAAAATTAAGGTCGCCGATGCGGGCGACAGCGGCGCCGTCAACGAAATTGTCGACCTTGGGCAAAGTCAGGATGGCGTGCGCCTCGAGACTGCGCTTGAGGCTGGGGGCGCCCGAGGGTTCGGCAAACAGAAAGGCTTCGCGCGGCAAACGGTTACTGAGGAAACCGGTGACCCCGGCCGAGAGCCCTCCTCCGCCCACCGGCATGATCACCAGATCGGGAAGCAGACCTTCCGGCATCTGCTCAATGATTTCGGCCCCGACGGTCGCCTGCCCCTCGATGATGTCCTCATGGTCGAAGGGCGGCACCATATAGCCGTTCGTCTCTTCGGCATGGGTGCGGGCTGCCGCGTAGCACTGGTCGAAAAAGTCGCCGATCAGGCGGATCTTGATGAATTCGCCGCCGAACATCCGGGTTTTGTCGATCTTCTGCTGCGGCGTGGTCACCGGCATGAAAACGACGCCCTGCACGCCGAAATGCCGGCAGACAAAGGCGAAGCCCTGGGCGTGATTGCCAGCCGAGGCGCAGACGAATGTGGTGTTCCCCTCGCCGCGTGCGATGACCTTGCGGAAGAAATTGAACGCGCCGCGGATTTTGTAAGACCGGACCGGCGACAGATCCTCGCGCTTCAGCCAGATCTCGGCGCCGAAACGGCGCGACAGATGATCGTTGAGCTGCAAGGGCGTGGCGGGAAAGAGTTCGCGCATCGCCTCGTTGGCGTTCAATACATGCTCTGGGGTCACTGGCCTGGTCCGGTTGTCTCGCGTTCGGTGTCTATGTCACGCGAATGACGCCCTGAAAAGGCGAAAAACGGCGCATCCGTCCGGTTGCGCCGTTTTTACATGATAAGAATAGTCAACTTAAATCGGGTCGATATCGCCCTTGGCCCACATCTCCTGCGTCTCGGCCATGAAATCGGCGAAACGCCCTTCCTCGATCGATTTGCGGATGCCGCTCATCAGGTCCTGATAATAGCTGAGATTGTTCCAGGTCAGCAGCATGCCGCCCAGCGCCTCATTGGCGCGCACGAGATGATGCAGATAGGCGCGGGAATAATCGCGCGCCGCAGGACAAGAGGATTCCTCGTCCAAGGGACGCATGTCCTCGGCGTGCCGCGCATTGCGGATATTGATGCGGCCGCGGCGGGTGAAGGCGAGGCCATGGCGGCCAGACCGGGTCGGCATCACGCAGTCGAACATGTCGATGCCGCGCGCAACCGATTTCAGGATGTCGTCGGGCGTGCCGACGCCCATCAGATAACGCGGCTTTTCGGTCGGCAGATGCGGATTGACCGTGTCGATCATCTCCAGCATCACATGCTGCGGTTCGCCGACCGCCAGGCCGCCGATGGCGTAACCCTTGAGATCCAGCGCCTTCAGCGCTTCGGCGCTTTTCACGCGCAATGCAGGCTGATCGCCGCCCTGGACAATGCCGAACATCGCCTTGCCGGGCTGGTCGCCGAAGGCGACCTTGCAGCGCTCGGCCCAGCGCACCGACAATTCCATGGCGCGTTCGATTTCCTTGGGCTCGGCGGGAAGCGCGATACATTCGTCGAGCTGCATCTGGATGTCGGAATCGAGCAGGCCCTGGATTTCGATGGAGCGCTCCGGCGACATGTGATGCAGAGCGCCGTCGACATGGCTCTTGAAGGTCACGCCCTTCTCGTCGAGTTTGCGCAGGCCCGACAGCGACATCACCTGAAAACCGCCGGAGTCGGTCAGGATCGGATGCGGCCAGCGTATCAGCTCGTGCAGACCGCCGAGACGGCCGACGCGTTCCGGGCCGGGCCGCAGCATCAGGTGATAGGTGTTGCCGAGAATGACGTCGGCGCCGGTGTCGCGCACCTGGTCGAGATACATGGCCTTGACCGTGCCGACCGTGCCGACCGGCATGAAGGCGGGGGTGCGGATCGTGCCGCGCGGCATGGTGATTTCGCCGCGGCGCGCCTTGCCGTCCGTCTTGAGAAGCGTGAACTTGAATTCGCTGTGCATCAGTCTTTCCGTGTCAGAAGGCTGGTGTCGCCATAGGAATAGAAACGATAACCGCGGTCGATCGCATGCGCATAGGCCGCACGCATCGTCTCCAGGCCTGAAAAGGCGGAGACGAGCATGAACAGCGTCGAGCGCGGCAGATGGAAATTGGTCATCAGCCGGTCGACGATCTTAAAGCGATAACCGGGCGTGATGAAGATGTCGGTCGCGCCAGACCAGGCGGCGATCGAGCCGTCGTCTTTCGCCGCGCTTTCGAGCAGGCGCAGCGAGGTGGTGCCGACGGCGACGATACGGCCGCCTTTGGCGCGGGCGGCGTTCAGCCGGTCGGCGGTCGTCTGATCGATATGGCCGATCTCGTGATGCATCTTGTGCTCGGTCGTGTCGTCGGCTTTCACCGGCAGGAAGGTCCCTGCCCCAACGTGAAGCGTCACAAAGGCGCGGCCGACGCCTTTTTTATCAAGCGCATCAAACAGTTCGGGCGTGAAGTGCAGGCCCGCGGTCGGGGCCGCCACAGCGCCCTCTTCCCTTGCGTAAATCGTCTGGTAGTCCTTGCGATCCTGCGCGTCTTCGGGACGTTTGGAGGCGATATAGGGCGGCAGCGGAATATGGCCGACCGTCGCGATCGCCTCGTCCAGCGCCGGGCCCGAAAGGTCGAAGGACAGCGTCACCTCGCCCGCCTCGCCCTTTTCGGAGACGACAGCGCCGAGGCTGCCGTTTAGGCAGGTCTCGCCGCCATGGCCGAATTCGATCCGGTCGCCTTCCTTGATGCGCTTGCCCGGGCGGGCGAAGGCTTTCCAGCTCGACGGTCCCATGCGCATATGCAGCGTGGCCGACACCGGCGCGATGTTTTCCCCGCGGATCCGCCGTCCCTCGAGCTGCGCCGGGATCACCTTTGTGTCGTTGAACACCATCACATCGTTGGGTCCGAGCTGGTCGACGAGATCCTTCACGATCAGGTCCTGAAATCCCTCGCCGGAGGGATCGACGATCAGCAGGCGCGCGGCGTCGCGCGGCTCGGCCGGACGCAGGGCGATCCGCTCTTCGGGGAGCTCGAAATCAAACAGGTCTACGCGCATCTTTCTTCCAAACGAAAACCGCCCCCGCGCATAATCGCGGAGGCGGCGTATGTCCATTAAAAACGAGAATCAGGCGGCGATGTCGGCCGCGACCTTCATCGAAATGATTTCGTCGGGATCGACCACGGGCTCGCCGCGCTTGATCTTGTCGACATTGTCCATGCCTTCGATGACCTGGCCCCAGACGGAATACTGCTTGTTGAGCCAGGGGGCGTCGGTGAAGCAGATGAAGAACTGCGAATTGGCCGAGTTCGGGTTCTGCGAACGGGCCATCGAGCAGGTGCCGCGCACATGGCTGACGGCCGAGAATTCCGCCTTCAGATCAGGCTTGTCGGAGCCGCCCATGCCGGCGCGAGCCGGATTGAAGGACGCGCCGCCCTTCTTGCCGAACTTCACGTCGCCGGTCTGGGCCATGAAATCGGTGATGACGCGGTGGAAGACCACACCGTCATAGGCGCCTTCGCGGGCCAGTTCCTTGATGCGGGCGACATGGCCAGGGGCCACTTCCGGCAGAAGCTGGATGACGACCTTGCCCTTGGTGGTTTCCAGCACGATGGTGTTTTCCGGATCCTTGATCTCGGCCATGGGTTTTCTCCTTGTTGAAAGCTTACTTGCCGACCGTGACCTTGATCATCCGGTCGGGATCTGTGACCGAGCCGTTATTGGCTTCGTCGCCGCGCTTGATCTTGTCGACATTCTCCATGCCGCTGACCACCTTGCCGACCACGGTGTACTGGCCGTTCAGGAAGTCGCCGGGCGCGAACATGATGAAGAACTGCGAATTGGCGGAATTGGGGTCCTGCGAACGGGCCATGCCGACCGTGCCGCGCTCGAAGGGAACGCTCGAGAATTCGGCCGGGATATCCGGCAGCGACGAGCCACCCATGCCGGCGCGCTGCGCGTCGAAATTCTTGTTGAGATTGCCGAACTGGACATCGCCGGTCTGGGCCATGAAGCCTTCAATCACCCGGTGGAAGGCGACATTGTCATACTCGCCCTTGAGCGCCAGCGTCTTGATCTGCTCGACATGCTTCGGCGCGACATCCGGCATCAGCTGGATGACCACGGGGCCATCCTTGAGCTGGATGGTCAGTTCGTTCGGATTGGCGCTGGCCGCGCCGGCGAGGCCTAGAGCGACCACGAGGCCGGCGGCGAAAGTTTTGAAGAGGTTCATGGGGTCTCCCTATAGATGCTTGTGTTCGGATCGCTCAGGACGCGCGCAGGGCCTGTAGCGCCGCGAGGACTGGCCCGGGCACGAAGGCTGTGACGTCGCCGCCCATCGCCGCGATCTGCCGGACCAATGTGGCCGTAATCGGTCTGGTCGTCGCGCCTGCCGGAAGAAAGACGGTCTGGATATCCGGCGCCATCTGCCGGTTCATGCCCGCCATCTGCATTTCATAATCGAGATCGGTGCCGTCCCGCAAACCCCGTATCAGGATTTTGGTTCCATGCCGGCGCGCCGCGTCGACCACGAGATTGTCGAATGCGATGACCTCGATGTCGGCAAGGCGTTCCGGCAGGGTTTCGGTCAGCGACTGACGGATCAGTTCGGCCCGCTTCTCGAAAGAGAACATCGGGACCTTGCCCGGATGCACGCCGATGCCGATCACCACCCGCGGCGCAATCGCCAGCGCCTGGATCAGCACGTCCAGATGGCCGTTTGTCATCGGGTCGAAGGAACCGGGATAGAAGGCTGTTGTCATGTCGCCATCCAGGAGAATATGCGCCGCCTTTTGTCACGGAACTCCGGGTGGCGCAACCGGTTTCCGGCCAATTCACGAAAGTGAACGCTGGATGAACGGCCCATTCAGGGCGATTTCAGGGCCGGCATGGTTATCTAGCCTCAAGTTCGGAGCGACGCGAGAGATAACGACAAGCGCCCTCCCTGGAAACGGAAGCCGCGCCGACCCCGCAAGGATTGCGGATGCAGGCGGAACAGATACGAAAGGACGACGACGATGATGTACCTGACCCTGACGCTGATGGCCGCCGTGATCTCCGTCATGTTCCTGGCGACCGCCGTTTCCTCCGTCATCAACGCTGTGCGCGAGGAGCACGCCACCCGCGCCGCCCTCTCCCGCCGCGCCGTTTTCTGAGAATTTCTTTCGACCTCCTCCCCCCGGAAGCCGGTTTCCCCGCGCCGCGCTTCCATCCCCAGACGACCGGATGGCCCCCTGCCCATCCGGTCTTCTGCGTTTTGGGCTATCGGTCAGGATGACAGGGCGATGCAGCCGCCGGCGCGTTCGGGCAGGACAAGCAGCGCGCCGTTTGCGTAGAGCTGCCGCGCCGCAATTGCGTCGACGCCTTCGAGCCGCGCCTGCCCGTCGCTCCAGTCCAGCATCTCCACGCCCTCTGGCAAATCATCCGGTGTGAGCCCGCCCGTCAGCACCCGCACCGTCTGCGGCGATGCGAAGGCTGCGAGCGTCAGCGGCTGTATTGCGACGGCGGCAAGCGCGATTCCCATGATCCCCGCCGCATAGGTCAGCACAGGCGCGAATCGCCCCTTAGTAGTCGAAGACATGTTCGACCCCTCGCCCCGCCATGGCGGGATAAGCGGAATACAGCGTCCCGAGTTCGCTGGTTTTCAGCGTCGCCAGCACCCTGTCGCCCGCAAAACCGTCACGGCCGACGCGGGCGATCTCTGCGCCCGGCCCGGCATAGGTTTCGCCCGGCGCGACGAGCACGCTCGCCATGATGTCGTCATTCCCGGCGATCTCGACGAAGCGACCGCCCTTGGCGGTGACCGCCGCGATGATCTTGGTGAAGGCGTCGTAGCGCTCCGTTTCGATGATCGCGCCTGCCGGAGTTTCCTCGATCAGCGTCACGCCGGGAACCGTCGTGAGATCAGCCGACGGAATGTCTCCGACCAGTGACCGTATGGTGAGCTTGGCTTCGCCGGTTGCAGCAACGCCGGCGGCGATGGCCTGGGCATAGGCGATCTTGGCGCTCCATTCGCCGCCCAGCGCCAGCCGGCGCTCCCAGCCGCGAAGCGTATCGGTGATCGGCGCCGCGTCGAGCTTGTCGCGCCATTGGCCGAAATCGAACTTGTACCAGGGCGTCTGGCGAAGGAAGGCGGCATAGGTGATCGCCATGTCGCGGGCGACGAGATCCTGCGGCGTCTTCTCCTCGCCCCTGACAGCGGCGACGAGCCGTCCGAACGTTTCCTCATAGGCTGCCTTCATCACCATTTCGAGCGTGAAGCTCACGCCGATCGTATGCACCATCAGCCGTGTGGCGCCGTCCGCGCCGCCATGGGCGTCGGCGTAACGCATCATCTGGCAGGTGGAGGACCAGAACCCGCCGATCGATCGGAAATAGCCGAAGCCAAATTCGTCCGTCGTCTTCAGCGTCTCCGCCAGTCCGTCATAGGCATAGACGATGTGCCATTCGGGATAGGTGAGATAGGTGTTGGCCTCGGCGCGCCAGAAGGCGGGATCGCTCATCTTCGCCTCCTGCCGCGCCGCGCCGATCTTGCCCCGGCAGAAGGTCTCGACATAGGCGACCGGCGACAAAAGCCCGATCACCGCCAGCAACAGGAGGCCGAATAGAACGGCCAGTGCTTTCAGCGCCTTCCGCATCATCTGGCGTCCCTTGAAAAGGCGAGGCTTGCGGCGATCGCCGCGCCGCCCAGCGTCAGATGCGGCAGATTGGCGAGGATCTTGAAGGTGAGCGGCAGGTCCTGGATGCCGTAATGCACGATGCCGAGATCGAGATAACCGGACCCGGTGGCCAGCCCAAGCGCGCCATCGGCGAAATAGAGAATGCCGAAGCTGCGCAGGAAGAATTTCGAGGCGCGGGCGCCCGCCAGCGCCGAGCCCCCGGCCCAGAGCGCCGAGGCGAAATGCAGGGCGTCGTCATATATGTCGAGCGCGAAGATCCCGAACACCTTTCCATCCGGCGTCGGGATGAACGGCATGTAATTCAGGAGCGCCACCGCCAGCAGGATGAGGAAGTAGACAAACGACGTCAGTCTCAGGCGGTTCATGGCGTCCTCACACTTTGCTGAAATAGCGGTCCCACATCAGATTGCGGAAGATCAGCCGGGGATCGAGGCTGCGCTTGAAGGCGGCGAATTCGGCGGCGCGCGGATAGCTCCGTGTCAACTGGTCCAGAGACGCATGCGGTCGATAAGGCAGATAATAGGAGCCGCCGATCTCCAGCACGCGCTCGATCAGTTCATGCGTCATGCGTCGCATGTCTTCTTCGCCGCGGCGGCTCATTTCCTGCGAAAACAGCATGACCGAGGCAATGCGTGGCTCCGGCGCATAGGCGAGCACGCTTTCGGTGTCTGCCCCGACATAGCGGACCGTGACATTGAGAAGCTGCTGGTAGGAGGCGGGGATCACCGCTCTGCAGGCGTCGACGAAATCCGTGAAGCGATCGGGCGGCACGAAATACTCGTGCAGAATATCGGTGCGGGTGGGATCTTGATCGTCCAGCGTGACGACCGGCTCGTTCATGAGGTTGTTGCGCGTGGTCACCCCGGTGAAGCTTGGGCCGAGGGTCTTCTCCGTCCACCAGCGAAACTCCTTCGCTGTCTCCGAATCCGTCTGCATGCGGAAGATCTCGGCTGAGATCATGCTGACGATACCTGATCCCTCGGCGGCAGGCAGATCGCTTTGATCCTCTGTCGGCCGGAAAGTGATCAGCAGTCCATCATTGAAGAAATTGTCGACCGATACGTCGAGGCGTCCATAGGCCATTTCGATGGAACGGTCGGCAGAGAGCGCTTCGGCGAAGCGTTCCCCCAATTGCCGGCCGGCGACCGGTTCGAAACGCGGCTCTAGCCGCAGGTTCGGAACCATGTCCAATTCGAGTTCGAGAATGACGCCGAACAAGCCGTAGCCGCCCATGGCGTGGCGGAAAACGTCGGCATTCTCTGTCCGCGAGCAGGTGCGGATGACGCCATCTGGAAACATCATCTTCAGCGAGCGCACCGAAGAGCCGCAGCCAGGATACGCTACCGGCCAGCCATGGGCGTTGACAGAGAAGGTGCTGGCGACGCCGAAATCGTTGTTCGACTGCATGATTTTCGGTGAGAAGCCGATCTTGTCGAGTTCCCGGATCACCGTCTGCCAGCGTGTCCCGGCTCCGACGCGATAACTGCGCGTGCTGACATCAGGCTCGATCCAGCTTTGCACCAGTGACAGCGCAATGCCTTTGTCAGGAATGCTCTGGCCACCCATGGAATGCCGAGCCGTGCTGGCGATCATCGGATAGGTCTTCTCGCCGCCGCCACGGACCATGTCGCGCAGTTGGTGGATGAAGGCGCCGTCGATTCGGGAATTGAATTGCACGAACTTTTGGATTTCCGTCGGCTCGAGCAGGCTGGCGTCATTGAGGATGTTGCCTTTTGCGGAGAGGAAACTGTCGAACTGAGGATAGGCCGGCCCCCTGGCAACCGACGAACCGCTGGTCAGACGCCACAGGCCCATGCCGGCCAGCGCCGTGCCAGCGCCCAGCAGAAACGTCCTCTTTGTCGCTTTCGCCATGAATTGCCCACTCCATCCGATTCGGTCCGCGGATGATGATCATGGAACGGTTGACTTTGGGCAAATATTCGCGCGCCCGCCCGCAATAACTGCGGCGTCTATGGGAAGGGCATGCAAGAATGTCACCCTCTCCGCCAATAGGTCCAGGGCAAATACCATCGCATGGAGCGGGTTAATTCTTGCGGAACTGGATCAACACCCCAGGTTCCGCCAGGACCACAACGCGCCACACGAAACAATGTCATGAAACCGCCGGCCCAGAGGCCGTGCCTGGCGATGGCTTCATAACCGAATTCCGAGCAGGTCGGCATATGCCGGCAGGAGTTGCCGATCAGGCTCGACAGTGTGAGCTGGTAGAGACGGATAAAGCCCATTCCAAAAAGACGGCCAGGCGTCTTGCGGAACGGTCCGCGCCAGTTGCGACCGCGTCTGGGCCTCTCCTCTTCGTCGTCGTCGAGATGTTCACACTGTTGGCACATGATCCGTCCTTCTGGTCGCCATGTGGTGACGCGGCGCGCGCGAGGCAAGCCGCAGCGCGTCAGATCAGGCCGAGATTGCGGCTCATCGCCGCCTGGAAATGCGCGTCGAGCGCCAGCTCCGCCTTGTCAGCATTTCGCGCCCGGCAGGCTTCGATGATCTCCACATGCTCCTTCAGCGTCCTCAGCGCCACCGGCGCCGTCAGCTTGCGGTCGAGCCGCAGCAGCCGGAGGTAATTGTGCATGCGGCGATAGCTGCTGTCGATCAGCGGATTGCGAAACACGCCTATAACCGCATTATGCAGCATCTGCTCGAGCGCTTCCATTTCGACAAGTTCCGCAGCGCCGAGGCCTTCGGTCCCGATCGCCATCATCAGCTGCAGATGCCGCTCCAGCATGGCGATGACAAGTGTTTCGTCGCCCTGCTCAGCGAAGATGCGGATCGCCGCCTTCTCGATGATGGAGCGGAACTGGTAAGTCGAACGCGTCAGTTCCAGCCCCGGCCGCACGAATTGGATGCCCGATCGCGGGTGGATGGTGAGGATGCCTTCGGCCTCCAACACCCTCAGCGCATCGCGCAGCGGCGCCACCGGCACATCGACGAGCTCCGACAATTCCCCCTGCGACACGAAAGCGCCGGCCTGCACCTTTCGATCGAACAGCGCTTCGAGAATGCGGTCATAGGCGACGTCGCTCAGCCGCTGCGCGCTTGCATTGTCTTCCACCGGGTCTGCGGATTTTGTCTTTCGGGCCACTTGCACGCCATCCTGTTTTGCCATATCAGATACGGCAACTGATAGATCAGTTCAACGATTTAATCGATCAGAGACTAGTTCATGACGCTCGAGGCCTTTCGCATCACCCGTTTTCAATTCGCCCGCGACCGCGTCATCGGCGATAGCCAGGTGCGGGCGGATGATGTGAATGTAGCAGCCCTGGAACTGATCTCCAAAAGCGGCGCGGTCGGTCTCGGCTTTATCCAGACACTTTTTGCCGCTCTTCCGAATGAAGATGAGATCGCGAGGGTGTTCGCCGGAGAAATCTGGCCTGCAATCGAAGGGCAGCCGGCTATTGCGCTCGTTCATCGGCAGGGCCGGCCGCGCGGCGGGAATCAGCGCGCCTTCACACTGCCCTTTCATGAAGCGCTGCAGGTCGCGCTTTGGGATCTCGCCGCCAAGGAGGCGGGCCTGCCGCTCCATCGCCTGCTCGGTGGTCGCCGCGAGCGCGTGAAAGCCTATGCCAGCGGGCTGGATTTTCATCTTGCGGACGACCAGTTTCAGTCGCTCTTTGCTTATGCTTCCTCGATCGGCTACCGCGCCTTCAAGATCAAGGTCGGCCATGCCGATTTCGATCGCGACCTCCATCGCCTCAAACTTCTGAAGGAAGTCATTCCGGCCGGATCGGAGATCATGGTCGACGCCAACGAGGCCTGGAGCGCCAAGGAGGCGCTGATGAAGATCGAGCGCGTTCAGAAGGAAGGCCACGACCTGCTCTGGGTCGAAGATCCCATTCTGCGCAGCGATTTCGACGGTCTCCGGCTTTTGCGCCGGTCCGCCTCGCGCACCCAGATCAACACCGGCGAATATCTCGATCTCACCGGCAAGCGGCTGCTACTGGAAGCCGAGGCCGCCGATATGATCAATGTCCATGGTCAGGTCGGCGATGTGATGAAGATCGGCTGGTTGGCGGCGGAGAAGGCGGTGCCGGTCAGCCTCGGCAACACCTTCCTCGAGGTCGGCGTGCACATGGCCTGCGCCCTGCCCGAGGTCGAATGGCTCGAATATTCGTTCCAGAATTTCGATCATCTGGTCGACGAGCCCGTGCGGATCGAAAATGGCTGGGCCTATGCGCCCGAACGGCCGGGCCATGGGCTCGTGTTGTCGGAAACAACACGGCGCGAATGGGCGCGACCTTCGCTTCTGGCGCGGCAGGATCTCGGGCCAGCGCCCGCCAATCCCAGACTGCCGATTTGAATGAAACGACAAATGCCGGCGCGGGAGGCGCGGCATCACCTTTGGGAGGAACACGACATGCTGAAGACCATGAAGGCGCTTTTGATGGGCGCGTCGCTGGCGGTGATCGCCGGCCAGGCTCTATCCGCCGAACTGACCGTGTGGGATTGGAAATCGGGTGACCCAGCCACCGCGAGCTTTTACCAGAAAGCCAAGGAGCTGTTCGAAGCCAAGCATCCCGACGTGACGATCAATTACGTCATGCAGCCCAACGACCAGTATTATACGCTGCTCGGCACCGCGCTGTCGTCGAATTCCGGTCCCGACCTCTTCCTGATGAATGGCGGCGCCCAGGCCAAGGCGCGATTTCCGGCGCTGGTGAAGCTCGACGACAAAATCGATGACATCAGGGATGATCTCGTCGGCTGGGAAGAGTTTTCCGACAAGAGCGGAATCTACGCCATTCCGCTCTCCATTCAGGGCTTTGTCGTCTATTACAACAAGAAGCTCTATCAGGACGCCGGTCTCGATGCCGCCAAGCCGCCGAAGACCTGGGCTGAGCTGTCCCAGATGTGCGACGCCATCAAGACCAAGGGCGAGGTTCCCTGCTTCGCCATGGGCAACAAGGAAGGCTTCGGCATCGAATTCTGGTTCTCGGCGCTCGCCGCCACCCAGTGGACGTCAGATCAACAGGCGGACTTCGCCGCCGGCAAATTGAAATGGTCGAGCGAACCGGTAAAGTCCATCCTCGAGGCCTGGGTGGACGCCAACAAGGCCGGCTGGTTCCCGCAGGGTGCCAATTCCACCGCCAAATTCATGGACGAATATGAAGGTTTCATGCGCGGCGAAGCAGCCAACACCATCGGTCTGATTTCCGACGTCGCCCATTGGAAACAGTTCGACGAATTCCTCGGCGCGGAGAATGACGGCGTCTACGCCATGCCGTCGCCCAGTGTCGCCTCGGACAAGAAGGAAGGCGAACCCAAATTCCCGCTGGCCGGCGGCATCGGTTACGGCGTCAACAAGGCGTCGACCAATGTCGATCTCGCCGTGGAGTTCGCCAAGGTTCTGGCCTCGCCCGAACCCGCGCAGATCTTCTTCAACGACGCCGGCGCGATTTCCTCCAACACCAAGGTCGACACCGCCGTGATTCAGAGCCCGGCCGGCATCGCCATTCTCGGCATGATGGGGTCTTCGGGCGCGCCTATGGCGCACGCCAATGCAACCGCCAAGGAGCTCGAGGAAATCCATCGCGTCAGCCAGCTTCTGCTGAACGGCGAGACGACGGTGGATGAAGCCGTCGCCAAGATGGACGCCGTCCAGGCCGACGCGCACAAGTAATCACGACATTCGCGCCGGGGGCGACCCCGGCGCCCGCAATGCAAGGGATGACACGCGTGGGCAGCGCTACAGAAAGACGCATCGCTTACCTGTTCATCGCGCCGGCGATCCTGCTGGTCGCGCTGTTCAGGATTTTTCCGCTGATATGGGGCTTCGTCCTGTCGTTCTTCGACACGGACGGCATGTCGACCTTCACCTTTGTCGGATTCGACAATTACGTCGCCATCGCCTCCGACAGCGCCTTTCGCGACAGCGTCGAAAACACACTGATCCTGATCGCCACCCTCCCGGTCTGGGTGGCGCTGCCGATGGTGCTCGCCATCCTCATTCATCAGGGCGTGCCGGGCGGCCGCTTCTTTCGCGCCGTCTATTTCCTGCCCGCCGTGCTCTCCTCCGTCATCGTCGGCTCGATCTTCAACATGGTGCTGCGTTACGACGGCAGCCTGAACGCCATGCTGAAAGCGGTCGGCTTTATCCCGGTCGATTGGCTCGGCTCGGGCTGGACGGCGCTGTTCTGCCTGTTTGCGGTGCAGCTCTGGTCGACCTTCGGCATGAGCCTGCTAATCTTCATGGCGGGCCTCTCCACCGTGCCGAAGGAACTGGTCGAAGCTGCGCGGCTCGATGGCGCCAAGCCGCTGCAGGTCTGGATTCACGTCATCATCCCGGCGCTGAAGCCAATCATCGAATTCGTCGGCGTTGTCACCACCATCGGCGCGCTGACCTCGATGTTCGGCCTCATCTATGTTCTCACCGCCGGTGGCCCGGGCACATCGACCGCGCTGCCGGAATTCCTGATCTGGCTGGAACAGGGCAAGATGAACCGTCCGGGCTATGCGGCGGCGATCTCGATGCTGCTGTTCTCGCTGATGGCGGGGCTCGCTTACATCCAGATCAAGATCATGTCCAAGAACGCCAATCTCTGAGGATCGCCATGGCCATTTCCGGAAAACGCGAAAAGACGCTGCTCCGGCTCGCGTCGATCCCGATGTGGGCCCTGGCGCTGACCTGCCTCTACCCGATCTATTTCGCCGTCAACAATGCGCTGAAGACCGACAAGGGCTATATTCTCAACCGCTTTTCGCTGGTCAACGACCCGACCGTCATCAATTTCATCAATGCCTGGAACCGGTCGAAGCTGTCCGAATACTTCCTCAATTCCGTCGTCACCACATTCGGGGCGGTGGCGCTGCTGCTGCTCGTGTCGTCGTTGGCCGGTTTCGCCTTCGCCATGCTGCGCTTTCCCTATCGGAAACTGCTGTTCATGGTGGTGCTGGCCTCGCTGATGATCCCAGTGCAGGTGGTGCTGGTGCCGTTCTACCGCACCATCGTCACGCTCGATCTCGTCAACACGCGCATCGGCCTGATCATTTCCTACACGGCCTTCTTCCTGCCCTTCTGCGTCTATCTCATGACAGCCTTCTATTCCGGCCTGCCGCGCGAACTGGTCGAGGCGGCGCGGATGGACGGCGCGAAACTCCTGCAGATCTGGTGGCATGTGATGCTGCCGCTCGGCCGTCCCGCGCTGATCACGCTCGGCATTCTCAACACGCTCTATTGCTGGAACGACGTGCTGATCTCGCTGCTCGTGCTGCAGAAGGAGCGTACGCTGATGGTCGGCATCGCCGCGCTGAAGGGCGAATACACCACCAATGTGCCGCTGCTGATGGCCGGCATCGTCATCGCCGCGGCGCCCATCGTTCTCATCTACCTCGTTTTCCAGCGGCGCATCGTCAATGGCATCGCCACCGGCGCCGTGAAGGGTTGAACCATGCATCAGATCGAACTCGCCAACGTCACAAAGTCCTATGGCGCAGCTCACGTCATCCATGGCGTGTCCATGCAGATCGAACGGGGCGAATTCACCGTCTTCGTCGGCCCGTCCGGCTGCGGCAAATCCACTCTGCTGCGCATGATCGCAGGACTGGAAGAGATCACCGGCGGCGATTTGTTCATCGGCGGCGTCAGGATGAATGACACCGAGCCTTCCGAACGCGGCGTCGCCATGGTCTTCCAGTCCTATGCGCTCTATCCGCATATGACGGTGGCTGAAAACATGAGTTTCGGCCTGCGCATGGCGAAAGCGCCCAAGGCCGAGATCGAGGAGAAGGTGGCGCGCGCCGCCGGCATCCTGCAGCTCACGCCGCTGCTCGACCGCAAGCCCGCAGCGCTCTCCGGCGGCCAGCGCCAGCGCGTCGCCATCGGCCGGGCGATCGTGCGCAATCCTGATGTCTTCCTGTTCGACGAGCCGCTCTCCAATCTCGACGCCGAACTCAGGGTGCAGACACGGGTGGAGATCGCCAAGCTGCACCAGACGCTGAAGAACACCATCATCTACGTCACCCACGACCAGACCGAGGCGATGACGCTCGCCGACAAGATCGTCGTGCTGCGCGCCGGGCGCGTCGAGCAGATCGGCTCGCCGGTGACGCTTTATGAGGATCCCGACAATGCTTTCGTCGCCGGCTTCATCGGCTCGCCGCGGATGAATTTCCTGCAGGCCGCAGTTTCAGGAGATGGCGCGCGCATCGAATTCGCCGGGATCTCCATGCCCTGCCCGGCTCTGTCGGCGCCGCTTGCACCGTCGACGACACTGCTCATCGGCCTCAGGCCCGAACATCTCGACGAAGCCGATGGCGTCGCTTTCCCGGCACGGGCGGATGTGGTGGAGCATCTCGGGGCTACGGCCTATGTCCACGCCGCCCTGCCCGATGGCGCTGTCGTGGTGGCGGAAAAGCGCAAGACGACAGCGCGCGTCGGCGACATGATCGAGATGCGCTTCGACACCCTCAACGCCCGCTATTTCACCCTCGACGGCGACCGGATTCGCTGACATGGCCAAGATGGGCATGGCCATCAGGCTGAAGCCTGACATGGTGGATACCTATAAGCGGCTCCACGCCTCGCCCTGGCCGGAGATGGACGCGGCGCTGAAAGCGGCCCGTCTCCGCGATTATTCCATTTTTCTCAAGGAGCCGGAGAACCTTCTGTTCGGCGTCTGGGTTTATGACGGAGACGATTTCGAGGGCGATATGAAACGCCTGGGAGATCTCGATGTCGTCAGACGCTGGCTCGCTCTCACCGATGTGTGCCAGACGCCGTTCGACACGGCGGCGCCGGGGGAATGGTGGTCGTTCCTGCCCTGCGTCTATCATCTGGATTGAAAGGACACGCCATGAAGACCCGCCGCGTCGGCAAGACCTCGCTCAAGATTTCGGAAATCGGTTTCGGCTGCGCGCCGCTCGCGGGTCTTTACCGGCCCTGCTCGGAAGAACAGGCGCGCGAGGTGCTGCAGACCGCCTGGGACGCCGGCATCCGCTATTTCGACACCGCGCCGCATTATGGCGCGGGGCTATCGGAGGAGCGGTTGGGCAAATTCCTGGCCGACAAGGCGCGATCGGAGGTGGTGATCTCCACCAAGGTCGGCCGTCTCTTCACGCCCGTTCCCCGTGAAGACGCCCCCGACTACGGCTTCGTCGACGCCAACCCCGCCGTCATGCGCTATGATTACAGCCGCGACGGCATTCTCCGCAGCCTCGAGGAAAGCTGCAAACGCTTGGGCGTCGACCGGTTCGACATCGTCTTCGTCCATGACATCGGCCCCTACACCCATCAGGAGCCAGACAACTCCAGACATCTCGATGATTTCCGCCGCAGTGGCGGCGCGGCGCTCGAGGAGCTGAAGGCGCAGGGCGTCATCGGCGCCTGGGGTCTCGGCGTCAACGAGACCGCGGTCTGTTTGGACCTGATGGGCGATTTCGATATCGACGTGATTCTGCTCGCCGGTCGTTACACCCTGCTCGACCGAACGGCGGAGCGCGAGCTGCTGCCGCTGTGCCGAGCGCGCGGAACGGCGCTGGTGATCGGCGGCGTCTTCAATTCGGGCATTCTCGCCACTGGCCCCTCGCCCGAAGCAACCTTCGATTACGCGCCGGCGTCCGACGACATCCAGAATCGGGTTGGAAAAATGAAGGCGCTTGCCGAACAGAGAGGCGATGATCTGGCGACGTTGGCGCTGCAGTTCCCTCTATCGGAATCAAGCGTGGCGAGCGTGCTCATCGGCACAGCAAAAGCCTCCAGCCTGATCCGAAATTTGCAGAGTCTCGCTCATCGCTTCGGCGCCGAAATCTATGCGGACTTCGATCCTTTCAGCCTTCGGATCGGCTGAAATCGATATGATGATAAAAAATGTCATATTTTATGGCCTTGAAACCATCGTAGTTGTTGACTGAAATATTCATGTTTACTAGAAACCCCGCCGGAGCCGCCGAGGGGTTGCTCCCGCGGCCTTGCCAGAGCGCGACCACGCGCTGAGATCCGCGCCTCACCCAAAAAAAGATTCAGCGGCCCGGCTATGCCGGCGCGCCGCCCCGTCGCTCGCGCGCCGTCCGCGGCCGGGGCGCTCTGGGGACGTGCAAGGAGAGAAAAATGGCAGACATGATCACGGTAGACGCCAGCAATCTGGAGTCGTTCAACTACGCAACTTACATTACCGAATATTTCGCGAGTCTGGGCGCAACCGCAGGCGCCTCCACTTGGTATCCTGACTATACCAACGCAGAGCAAGTGGGTTTTCGCTATTCGGCTGACGAGACCAGCGCGCAGGTCGTGCTGGAAGGCGATCTTTCCTACAGCGCCGGGATCTATGGCACGCTGACTGGCTTCACGCTCGGCAATTACACGAGCGAGACGACGACGGATGAGAACGGCGCGTTGACGGGCGTCGTTGCCGGGCTTGTCGTGTCCGGCATGGATATCACCCAGGACACCGCCAGCACCGACGTGACCACGAACAAACTCTACGCGCTTTACCGCGCCCTGCAGCGCGGCAATGTCGTGGGTGACCGGGACCTCGACGGCGATGGCACGGTGAGCGAGACTGAGAATGTCGACTACATCTATTCCGTGCTCGCCTCCCAGGCGCAGAATTTCATCGGATCTGCCGGCGTCGACGTCTATACGGGCACCGCGTATGACGATGTGATCGCGGGCAATGACGGCGCCGACAGCCTGACAGGCGGCGACGGCGATGACTCGATCGACGGCGGCGCCGGCGCTGACGCCATGGCGGGCGGCCTCGGCGACGACAGCTATGTGGTGGACGACTCCAGCGATGTCGTGACCGAAGACGCTGATAGCGGCTCTGACACCACCACAACAACGATCAATCACTACCAGATCGCCGCCAATGTCGAGACGCTGGTTCTTTCCGGCGATGTCGCGGTTTATGGCTACGGCAATGACTCGGCCAATTCGATTGTGGGCAGCAGCATCGGCAACGTGATCTACGGCATGGCTGGCGCTGACACCCTGTCCGGCGGCGCAGGCGCCGATACGCTGGATGGCGGCGACGGCAAGGATACGATCGACGGCGGTGTGGGCGATGATACGCTTTCGGGCGGCGCTGCCGCCGACACGCTGACGGGCGGCAATGGCAAGGACACGCTGTCTGGCAACGCCGGCAATGATGTGCTCACCGGCGGCAACGGCGCAGACGTGCTGACCGGCGGCGCTGGCGTCGACACGCTGTCTGGCAACGCAGGCGCAGACACCTTCGTCTTCTCGCTCACCGATACCTCCGCCGGTCGGACGAACGCCGACACGATCAAGGACTTCAACGGCAAGCAGGGCGATATCATCGATCTCAGCGGCATCGACGCCAATGAGAATCAGGATGGCGATCAGGCTTTCTCCTTCATCGGCAGCGATTCCTTCTCCAAGCATGCCGGTGAACTGCGCACCTACACCTTCGGCGGCGAGCGTTATGTTGCTGGCGACAATGACGGCGATGGCAAGGCGGACTTCACCATCCACATCGACAGCGCCGTCAACTTCAAGGCCGATTTCTTCGACCTTTGAGCGGCTCAAAATCGCAAGACTATGGTGGGGATGGCTGGTTGCCATCCCCATTTTCGTTTTTGGAAGACTTGAGCTTCTGATTTCGGAAATTCCGATAGCGATATTCTTGATAATAAATTTGCGAATGCCGCAAAACTTTGGCTCAATAGCGACGGGAACATAAATCACAAACGGGAGAACGACCATGAAGACCTTCTTGAAGTCCACGACCGCTCTCATGCTGGGCCTGTCCGTCTCCGGACAGGCGATGGCCGCCGAAATGCTTAAGGAAATCGGACCCGGCGAGGGCCAGGTGTCGATCGTCGCCTGGGCCGGTTATGTCGAGCGCGGCGAAACCGACAAGAATTACGACTGGGTGACCGCTTTCGAAAAGGAAACCGGTTGCAAGGTCTCCGTCAAGACCGCCGCCACCTCCGACGAAATGGTGACGCTTATGAACCAGGGCGGTTTCGACCTCGTCACCGCCTCGGGCGACGCCTCGCTGCGTCTGATCGCCGGCGGCAAGGTGCAGCCGATCAATGTCGACCTGATCAAGAGCTGGTCGACCGTCGATGATCGCCTCAAGGATGCGCCTTGGCACACCGTGGACGGCAAGCACTACGGCACGCCCTATCAGTGGGGTCCGAACGTGCTGATGTACAACACCAAAGTGTTCGGCGATAAGGCTCCGAAGAGCTGGTCGGTGGTGTTCGAAGAGCAGAACCTGCCCGACGGAAAGACCAATAAGGGCCGCGTCCAGGCCTTTGACGGCCCGATCTATATCGCCGACGCCGCGCTCTATCTGAAGGCGCACAAGCCCGAGCTCGGCATCAAGGATCCCTATGAGCTCAACGAAGAGCAGTATGCCGCCGTCCTCGAACTGCTCAAGGGCCAGCGCAAGCTGATCGGCCGCTACTGGCACGACGCCATGGTGCAGATCGACGACTTCAAGAACGAAGGCGTCGTCGCTTCCGGCTCCTGGCCGTTCCAGGTCAACCTGCTGGCAGCGGAAAAGCAGCCCGTCGCCTCCGTTTTCCCCGAGGAAGGCGCGACCGGCTGGGCCGACACGACGATGCTGCATGCCGAAGCCGCGCACCCCAACTGCGCCTATATGTGGATGGAGCATTCGCTCTCGCCCAAGGTCCAGGGCGATCTCGCCGCCTGGTTCGGCTCCGTGCCGTCAGTTCCGGCCGCCTGCAAAGGCAATGCGCTCCTGACCGATCAGGGTTGCGCCACCAATGGCTTCGACAATTTCGAGAAGATCAGCTTCTGGAAGACGCCGACCGCCAAATGCGCGTCGCAGGACGCTTGCGTGCCGTATAGCCGTTGGACCTCGGACTACATCGAAGTGATGGGCGGCCAGTAAGCCGCCCTCTCCCGCCGCCTTGGCGGCGGATCGCCCCATTCCTCCGCCCCTTGCCGGGGCGGAGCAAGCGCAGGGCATGGCCTTGAGGCCGCAATTCTTTCTATGACGGAGACTTCATTATGGTAGCGGCTGTATCCTTCCGCGCCGTGTCGCGCCATTTCGGCAGCGTCAAGGCGGTCGACGGGGTCGATCTCGACATCGCCGAGGGCGAATTCTTCGCCATGCTCGGGCCCTCAGGGTCAGGCAAGACCACATGTCTCCGGCTGGTGGCCGGCTTCGAACAGCCGACCGGCGGCGAAATCTCCATTTTCGGCGAGAGCGCCAATGGCGTGCCGCCGTGGAAGCGCCAGGTCAACACCGTCTTCCAGGACTACGCGCTCTTCCCGCATATGACGATCCTCGACAATGTCGCCTATGGGCTGATGGTCAAGGGCGTCGACAAGACGACGCGGCTGCGCGAAGCCGAGAAGGCGCTGGAGCTCGTCAAGCTCGGCGGTTACGGCGGACGCAAGACGGGACAGCTGTCAGGCGGCCAGCGTCAGCGCGTGGCGCTCGCCCGCGCGCTGGTCAACAAGCCGAAAGTGCTGTTGCTCGACGAGCCGCTCGGCGCGCTCGACCTCAAACTGCGTGAAGCCATGCAGGAAGAATTGAAGGCGCTGCAGAAGAGCCTCGGCATCACCTTCATCTTTGTGACCCACGATCAGGGCGAAGCGCTGTCGATGGCCGACCGCGTCGCCGTGTTCAACAATGGCGGCATCGTCCAGGCCGGCACGCCCGAGGACATCTACCAGCGTCCCAAGGTGAAATTCGTCGCCGATTTCGTCGGCTCTTCCAACCTCCTTCCGCCGGCGACCACCGAGAAACTGATCGGCCAGCGCCGCTGGTCGAGCCTGAGGCCGGAGATGATCGGCCTCGGCGACGGCGGCGCGGACAATGCCGTCCTTTCCGGTCAGCTCGCCAACCGCGCTTTCCTCGGCTCGGTGACCCGCATCGCGGTGGATGCAGGCGATGTCAGGCTGCACGCCAATCTCGCCCCGGGCGCTCACGTGCCGGGCGAAGGCGAAGCGGTGACGCTCAGCTTCCCGAAATCCGCCCTTCACCTTCTGGATGACGCGGCATGACCAGCGCGGCGGTTTCTCCCTCCCAGGATGGCGTGATCAGCCGGGCTTCGGCGACGCTGTGGCGGCGGCCAAAATTACTGCTCGCGCTGATGCTCGCCCCGCCGCTGCTCTGGCTCGGCGTCATCTATATCGGTTCGCTTCTGACGCTGCTGCTGCAGAGCTTCTTCATGCTCGACGATTTCACCGGTCAGGTGAAATACGAGCTGACGCTGTCGACCTATGGCGAACTGTTGCGGCGGTCCAACATCGACATCATCCTCCGCACCGTCACCATGGCGGCGCTGGTGACCGTGGCCTCGGCCATCATTGCCTTCCCGATTGCCTATTTCGCGGCGCGTTACGCCAAGGGCAAATGGAAGGCGCTGTTCTATCTCGGCGTGATGCTGCCGCTCTGGTCGTCCTATCTCGTCAAGATCTACGCCTGGAAGATGATCCTCGCCAAGGAAGGCATCATCAGCTGGGCGTTCGAGAAGATCGGTCTGAGCTTTCTGCTCGACGCCTATCTCGCTCTGCCCATCGTCGGCGGCACGTCGCTGTCGATCAGCTTTACCGGCACGTTTCTCGTCTTTGTCTATATCTGGCTGCCCTATATGATCCTGCCGATCCAGGCGGCGCTCGAACGCGTGCCCGGCAATCTGATCGAGGCCTCCTATGATCTCGGCGCAGCGCCGGGGAAAACCTTCCGGCATGTGCTGTTGCCGCTCGCTTTGCCCGGCATTGTCGCAGGCTCGATCTTCACCTTTTCGCTCACGCTCGGCGACTACATCATCCCCGGCATTATCGGCTCGTCGAGGCTGTTCATCGGTCAGGCCGTCTATACCCAGCAGGGCACGGCCGGCAACATTCCGCTCGCCGCCGCCTTCTCCGTCGTGCCGATCGTGATCATGGGGATCTATCTCTGGGTCGCCAAGAAGAAGGGAGCCTTTGATGCGCTCTGATCGTCTCAACGCGGCCCCCACTGGCCTCAAGATCGCCGCCGGCGCCGGCCTGCTCTTCCTGCAGCTACCGATCCTGTTGATCTTCGTCTACGCCTTCACGACCGAAGAGAAGAGCTTCAAATGGCCGCCGCCGGGCTTCACCCTGCAATGGCTCGGCAAGGCCTGGGACCGGCCCGATGTCTGGGCGGCGCTGACGCTGTCGGTGCAGGTGGCCGCCATCGCCACGGCCATCGCGCTGGTGCTCGGCACGCTCTGCGCCGCAGCCGTGTCGCGGGCGAATTTCTTCGGCAAGGAGGCGATCTCGCTGCTCGTCATCCTGCCGATCGCGCTGCCCGGCATCGTCACCGGCATCGCGCTGCGCTCCGCCTTCGGCATCATGGAGATCCCCTTCTCCTTCTGGACCATCGTGCTGGGCCACGCCACCTTCTGCGTCGTGGTGGTCTACAACAATGCGGTGGCGCGCTTCCGCCGCCTGTCCGGCTCGCTGATCGAGGCGTCCTACGATCTCGGCGCCAATTCCTTCCAGACCTTCCGCTATGTCATCCTGCCGAATATCGGCACGGCGCTGATGGCGGGCGGAATGCTGGCCTTCGCTTTGTCCTTCGACGAGGTGATCGTCACCACCTTCACCGCCGGCCAGCAGGAGACGCTGCCGATCTGGATGCTCGAAGAACTCATTCGTCCGCGCGAGCGGCCGGTCACCAATGTCGTCGCCATGTTCGTCGTGCTGGTGACATTCCTGCCCATCCTGGGCGCCTATTACCTGACCCGCGACGGCGCCGAAACCGCCGGCGCCGGCAAATAACCCGGCAATCAAGAGGGAGAACATCATGGATACCGAATTGCTGATCGGCGGAAAGTTCGAAGCTGGCACGGAAACCGAGGAACAGATTCTCAACCCGCGCACCGGCGAAACCATCGCCGCCATTCCCGAGGCCTCGACCGCCCAGATCGACGCCGCCGTCGACGCCGCCGAGACCGCTTTCGTGCAGTGGTCGGAAACGACGCCCGCCCAGCGCGCCGGCTATCTCCTCAAGATCGCCGACGCCATCGAGGCCGACGCGCTCGGCTTTGCCACGCTCGAATCGCTGAATTGCGGCAAGCCGATCAATGCGGCGCTGAACGACGAAATCCCGGCCATCGCCGATTGCTTCCGCTTCTTCGCGGGCGCTGTCCGCAGCCAGCATGGCCCTGTCGCCGGCGAATATCTGCCGGGCTTCACCTCGATGATCCGCCGCGACCCGATCGGCGTCGTCGGCTCCATCGCGCCGTGGAACTATCCGCTGATGATGACCGCCTGGAAGCTCGCCCCCGCGCTCGCCGCCGGCAATACCGTGGTGTTCAAGCCGTCTGAGCAGACGCCGCTGACGGCCCTGAAGCTCGCCAAGGTTTTGGCCGATATCCTTCCGGAAGGCGTGGTCAATGTCGTGCTCGGCCGCGGCGAGACCACCGGCAATCACCTGATCAACCATCCGAAGATCAAGATGGTGTCGATCACCGGCGATGTCGCCACCGGCAAGAAGGTGCTGGTCGCCGCCTCCAAGACCGTCAAGCGCACGCATTTGGAACTGGGCGGCAAGGCCCCGGTGATCATCTATGACGACGCCGATATTCCGGCCGCCGTCGAGGCGCTGAAGATCTTCGGCTTCTACAATGCCGGACAGGACTGCACCGCCGCCTGCCGCATTTACGCGCATGAGAAGATCTATGACCGCTTCGTCGCAGATTTCGGCGCCGCCGTCTCCAGCATCCGCTTCAACCAGGCCGATGACGCCGAAAACGAAATGGGGCCGCTGATCTCCAAGCGTCAGCGCGATCGCGTCGCGAGCTTTGTCGAGCGCGCCGCAGAACTCGGCCATATGGATGTCGTCACCGGCGGCAAGCTCGGCTCGGATAAGGGCTTCTACTATCAGCCCACCGTGGTGGCCGGCGCGCTGCAGGATGACGAAATCGTCCGTCGCGAAGTGTTCGGCCCCGTTGTCTCCGTCACCCGCTTCAATGACGACACCGATGTGATCGGCTGGGCCAATGACAGCGATTACGGCCTCGCCTCCTCGGTCTGGACCAAGGATGTCTCCAAGGCGATGAAGGCGTCGGCCAAGCTGCAATATGGCTGCACCTGGGTGAACACCCATTTCATGCTGACCAACGAAATGCCGCATGGCGGCGTCAAGCAGTCCGGCTATGGCAAGGATATGTCGATGTATGCGCTTGAGGATTACACCGCCGTCCGCCATGTTATGATCGCTCACTGATCACAACAGCTCTCCCCGCGTCCACGCGGGGAGATCCCTTCCGCGGAGGCTCCCATGCCCGATCTTGCCGAGACCATGCGCGTGTTCGAGCCCTATCCGGGGCTTTTTGCATTTTATGACGGCCGCATCGCCGGCAAGCGGCTGCATTCGGAGGAGGAAAACTGGCTCGACGACGGCGCCTATGGCCTGGGTATCGCAGCCTATGCGCTGGTCGACGGGGCCGAGGCCATCGTCTATGACAGCCACACCAGTCTCGATCACGCCCGCTTCATGCGGCGGTATCTTGAAGAGGCGGGCGTGACGAGGATCCGCCTCGTGCTGAGCCACTGGCACACCGACCATGTCGCCGGCAACGAGGTCTTTTCAGATTGCGAGATCATCGCGCTCGGATTAACGGCGCAGGCCATGGAAGAGCATCGCGCGGAGTTGGAAGGCGGCTCGCCGCCGATCTCGCCGCTGGTGATGCCGACGCGCCTGTTCGATAAACGGCTCGATCTCACACTCGGCGATCGGCGCATCGAATTGCATCACTTCAACATTCACAGCGCCGATGGCTGCGTGCTGTGGCTGCCGGATGAAGGCCTGCTGCTCGCCGGCGACACGCTGGAAGATACGGTGACCTATGTGTCGGAACCCGAACATATCGACACGCATATCGCAGAACTGTCGCGCATGGCCTTGTGGCCGATCCGCCGCATTCTGCCCAATCACGGTGATCCCCGACGCATCGCCGAGGGCGGCTACAAGAAGGGCCTGATCGACGCCAACCGCGTCTATCTCGAAAGGCTGATCGATCCGCTCGACCGCCGCATCGCGGCGTCCTCTCCGCTGGTCGATTTCGTCGCCGAGGATTGCACCCGCGGCGCCATCCTCTATTTCGAGCCCTATGAGGCGGTCCACCGCCGCAATGTCGAGGCGGTTGAGAAGGTCCACGGCTGACGTTTAGAGCAGTCCGCGCTTGGCGAGATTGGCCATCAGGGCGCGGACGCCGAATGTCCAGGGCTTGCATTCCGTCGACAGCCGCACGGTGTTGGTCAGGCTGCCCAATTCGGGATTGGCGATGGTCACCACGTCGCCGAGCTTGTGGGTGAAGCCTTGGCCCTTGTGATCGCGATCCTCGACGGGCGCGAACAGCGTGCCCATGAACAGCATGAACCCATCCGGATATTGATGATGCCGGCCGATGGTCTGGCTGACGAGATCGAGCGGATCGCGACTGATTTCCTTCATCGAGCTCTTGCCGTCGAGCACATAGCCATCTTCGCCTTCCACCCGAAGCGTCAGGTCGGCGTTGCGGACATGATCGATGGAGTAAGTCGCGTCGAACAGACGGATGAACGGGCCGATCGAGCAGGAGGCGTTGTTGTCCTTGGCCTTGCCGAGCAGCAGCGCCGAGCGTCCTTCGACATCGCGCAGATTGACGTCGTTGCCGAGCGTCGCGCCCTGCACCACGCCCTTGGAATTGACCGCGAGCACCACTTCCGGCTCGGGATTGTTCCATTTGGAAATCGGATGCAGGCCGACCTCGGCGCCATAGCCGACGGATGCCATGGGCTGGGCCTTGCTGAACACTTCGGCATCAGGGCCGATGCCGACTTCGAGATATTGCGACCAGACGCCTTCCTCGATCAGCGCCGCCTTGACCTTCATCGCCGCGTCCGAGCCGGCCTTCAGGTTGCGCAGGCTGTCGCCGATGATCGACGTGACGCGTTCGCGGATCTTTTCGGCCAGCGCCGGATTGCCTGCCGCTTTCTCCTCGATCACGCGCTCGACCATGGAGCGGGCGAAGGTCACGCCGCAGGCCTTCACCGCCTGGAGATCGCAAGGCGCAAGAAGCAGGCCTTGGGCAGCAGCGTCTTCGAGCGACATGACCGGCGTTCCCGGATTGGCGGCGAGCCAGGCGACGGGATCGTCCATTTCCAGCAGATCGCGCATGGTCGGCGCCGCCTTCGAGGTCACGTCATGCAGCATGCCGTCGCGCAAGCTCACCAGCGCCGGGCCATCCGCGGCCTCCAGCCAGATCCGGCCGACAAATGTTCCGCTTGCAAACTGTTTCGCAGTCAAATTCACAATCCTCACTCCCTGCATTCTCAGCGCCGCCGGAACACCGGTGGCCGCTTTTCCTTGAAGGCCGCGCGGCCCTCGGTCGCGTCAGCCGTGGCGAAGCAGATGGTCTGCAAATCGCGCTCATATTCGATAGCCTTTTCGACCGGCATCGAAAAGGCGGCCTTGAGATTGAGCTTGGCCGTTTCCGCAGCGATCGGCGCCCGCGCGGCGATGGTTTTCGCCAGCGCCCTCGCCCGCGTCATCAGCTCCGCTTGGCTTACGACTTCGCTGACGAGGCCCCAGCCGAGCGCGCGCTCGGCGCTGATCGGATCGCCGGTCATGATCATCAGCGCGGCGTTCGACGGGCCGACGGCATGGGCGAGATGAACCGCCATGCCGCCGCCGCCGATCCAGCCGAGCTTGATCTCGGGCGCCGCGAACTGGGCGTTGTCCGAAGCCAGGCGGATATCGCAGGACATCGCCGTCTCCAGTCCGCCGCCGAAGGCGTAGCCGTTGACGGCGGCGATCGACGGCTTCAGCAGCGCCCGGATCGCATCGCAGTAATCCGGCCGGTTGCGGAACTGCCAGGGCGTCTCATACGCATCGAGCTCACGAATATCCGAGCCCGCGCAGAAAGCGCGCTCGCCGGCGCCGGTGACGATGACGCAGCGGATCGTGTCGCTGTCATTGCATTCGGTGACCGCCGCGACGATGGCGTCGGCCATCTCCGGCGTCACGGCGTTCAGCTTCTGCGGGCGGTTGAGGGTGATGATCGCGATATCGTCCTCGATCTCGAACCTGATATCTTCGGTCATGACGCGTAATCCTTCTCGGGCGCATGTTTTGCAAACAGCGCGTTCAGCGCTGCGATGGCGGCTTTTCCATTGGTTTTGTTGGCGAAACAGTCGCGCAACAGCGCCGAGGCTTCCGTCTGGAAGCGGATATAGCCGTTGAAACGCGGTCGGACATAGGCGCTTTCGAGCGTCGCGGCCGTGTTGCGATAGAACTGGCCCCAGCGCGCATTCACCGCCTCGTCGCTCCAGGCCGACCTGCGCGACGGCTGGCCTTCATGGCCAGGTATGAAGCGCGTTTGCGCCTCCTCACCCATCAGCCATCTCAGATGTTCGATCAGCTCCGGCGTCATGTCGCAACGGCGCGACACGGCGATGCCGGTGCCGCCCAGCGTCGAACCCGGCCGTCCACCAGCCCTGGTCACCGGCGCGTTATGGAAGCCGAGCGCGCGGCCAGCGCTCGGAGCGGAATAATTGACATAGCCATAGATCAGCGGACACAGCGCGACATCGTCGTGCGCCGCCATATGGCCGAGAATACCGATGGGATTGAGCGCGCGCACGGATGCGGGACTGCGGGACGCCAGAAGGTTCATGAGATCATAGACGATCAGGCCTATCTCTTCCGTCACCAGTTGGTGACCATTGTGGCCGGCCTCTTCGCCATAGGCTGCGGCAATCGACAGGAAACTGAGGACCGCATGTGGTCCCGCCAGCGACAGCGCCACCTTGCCGCCGGACCAGGAGAGGTCCACCACCTCTTTCCAGGTCCGCGGCGGCCGCTCCACGAGGTCGGGCCTGAGCGCCATCACCTGCGTTGCGGCATCGAGCGGCAGCGCCCAGGTCGCCCCCTCGTAATGGTAACTCTGAAGGCACGGACCGATGGTCGCCGCGACGATGTCCGCGAGGACGCCAGCGCTGAAAACCTCCTCCAGCGGTCTGAGGCAGGTCTCCGCCACCGCTTCGCCGACATGCGGATGATCGAGCACGACGAGGTCATAGCGCGCGCAGAGATCGGCGATCGGATGGGATTCGAAGCCTTCGAGCGGCTGCTTGTCCCAGACGATGTCGACCAGTCCCTCGGCGCGCGCCTTGTCCGCCGCTGCCGCCAGCGCATTGTAACCCCGGGGATGATCCCAGGTCAGGGCATGATAGCGCTTCATCAATGCATCACCCATCCGCCATCGACATTCAGCGTCTGGCCGGTGATGAAGCCGGCGCCGTCTGAGGCGAGGAACATCAGCGCATTGGCGATGTCGGCGGGCGAACCGCGCCGTTTCACGGCCTGGTGATCCAGCACATGGCGGGTATAGCCTTCCGGATCTGGATGGATCTTTTCCGCGTCGGTCGGAAAGGCGCCCGGCGAAATCGCGTTGACGGTGACGCCATATGAACCGAACTCCCGCGCCCAGGCGCGGGCGAGGCCCACCAGCGCGCCCTTGGACTGGACGTAAGGCGACAGCAGCGCCCAGCCGCCATACAGGGTGATCGAGGCGATATTGATGATCCGCCCCCATTGCCGCGCTTTCATATGCGGCAGCGCCGATTGCACGCAGACGATGGCCGCGTCGACATTGACGCGCTGCACCATCTGATGCTCCTCGATCGTGTAATTCTCGAAGGGCTTGGACGGATAGATCGCGGCATTGTTGATCACCACGTCGAAGCCGCCATGCTTGTCCTGCAGGAAATCGAGTTCCCGCTTCAGGCCCGCGAGATCGGCGAGATCGAAATCGCGCACCAGCAGCCGCTCGGCGTGATGCGCCTTCGCCGCCTCTTCCAGCGCCGCCATCTTTGCGGCGTCGCGATCGATCACCACCACGCGTGCGCCGGCGTCGAGGAAATGCATCGTCGTCTCAAGCCCCAGCCCGCCGGCGCCGCCGGTATAAAGAATGGTCTTTCCGGTCATATCGATCATGCGCGGCCTCCGATCGGCAGATGCTTGCCGGACGGCTGCGGATAGTCCTCATCGGGCTGCGCGGCGATGGCGCGGATGCGGCCTTCGGAACCGGCGATCTCATCAGTGCTGGTGAGGATGCGGAAGGTCGATTGATAGGCGCGCTCGTCGCCATGTTCGAGCCAGATCAGTTCACCCTTTTCCTTCGCATAGCCCTTGCCGAGCACATGGTTGGTAGAAGGCTCGATGCCCAGGGCATATTGGCCAGCCTGCAGATTCTGCCATTCATACTGGCAGGGAAACTGGTCCTTGCGCGTCGTCACTTCGAAGCCGAGGCCCAGCGCATCATTGACCAGCGCCACCGGGACTTCGCCTGCGGCGTCGGCGCCCAGTTCATGCTGCCAGACCTGCTCGTGGAAACCGAGCTGCGGCGCCGGCATCGTGCGATAGCCGACCTTCTGCTTGCGATAATCGTCGCCCGCATGCGCGGCCCAGACCACGTCCTTGATCGGCGCGATGTAACGCGATCCCTCGGACAGCACGGGATGGCCGACATTGATGTGATAGCAATACATATGCGGCGTTCGGTAAAAGCCGCGATTGATGACGCGGTCGGAAATTCGGATGTCGTTGGTCCCCGCAGTAATCTCGATGCGGCGGATGAGCTCCAGATGTTCGCCGAACACCGTGCCCTGGATGACCGAGCCTTCGCACCACAGCACCATCTCGTCGCCGTCCCAACGCTCGCCGTAACCGATGAGCTTACCGGGGATCGTGCCGATGCGGCCATGAATGGAGTGGCTGACCGTCTTGCGCGGCCCATAGACATAGTGATCCGCCGGCTCGTCATGCATGAACAGGATATGGTCGAGCCCGCAGGTCACTATCAGGCCGGAAAAGGAGCGCAGCCAGGCGAGCCCGCCCTCGCCTTCATACTCATGCAGGCCGGGATGGCGGAAACCGGCCGGCGAATGCCAGCCCACCGCCATGCCGCGATAGTCGCAATCGGCGATGTCGAAGGCGCGGTCGATGAGCACGGTGAAGCGCAGGCCCGTGCCGCTTCGAAATTCCAGCATGCGGATGCCGCGCTCAATGCCGTCACCCAACGTCATCAGCCTGACGCCGGCAAATTGTCCGAACGATCCCGCATGCGCCGCGAGGTCACGACGTGACCGCTGGCCGCCATAAAGTTCAACCATGTCTGCATTTCCTTCTTGTCTGTCGCCCTGGTCGGAGGCGACCGGCCGGATCGTCCCCGGCCGGCCTTGTCACTATTCAGAGACCTTGCGCTCTCAGCTTTCCGTCGAGGAATTTCTTGGCGCGCGGCACGTCGGACTCTTCCAGATGCTCGATGATCACCGGAATGTTCGGATGCTTGCGCGCAAGAAGCTTGAGGTAGAGATCGTAGTTCAGCGAGCCCAGGCCCGGAGCCGGCAGTTCGATTTCGCCGACGCCCCGGAAAGTGTGGCTTTCCAACGCGTCCTCATCGCCGATATCGGCATGCTTTTCCGACTTGTCGTCGCCCGAGCGCTTGACGTCCTTGGCATGGCCGATCTTGATCTTGTCCTGCAGCGTGTCGAACACCTGATTGAGGATTTCATCCATGCGATCGATATTGTGGGTCTCGAAATAGTTGGTCGGGTCCATCAACAGGCCGAGGCCGGGGTGATCGACCTGCGCAAACATCTTCACCGTCTCTTCGACCGAGCCAACGACATTGTTCACATAGGTTTCGAGCAGAAAGACCGCGCCGTGATCGTAAGCGAATTGCGACAGATCGGCGATGACCTTGCGGCACTCTTCGAAGCCCTCCTCCGTCTTGTTCTTGGGATGATGCACCCAATCGGAGTCGGTGTTGAAGGTTCCGGTCTCGGAGATCACATAGGGCGTGCCGAGATATTGCGCATGCGCGATGATCTCCTTGAGATAGCCCACCCGCCGCTCGCGCTCGGCCTTGTCGGGATGAATGATGTTGGTGTAGCCGGAAATGCAGCAGATCGGCAGATTGTGATCGCGGAACGTCTCGCGGATCGTTACGCATTTGTCCTTGGTGATCTGCCCGGCCGACAGGTCCAGATCCTTGAAATGCATGTCGAGCTGCACGGTGTTGAAGCCGATGTCGCGGATCTTCTTGGCGGTTTCCTCTAGGCTGTAGGGGAAATAGCCGGTGAAAATACCTGTTTGCATCATGATGGTGATCCTCCCTTTTATGATGGTCAGTCGATGGCGATTTCGGCGAGCTTGACGGCTCGGCCTTCGTCCATGGATCGATAGCCGGCTTCGACCAGCGCCATGGTTTTCACATTGTCGGCGACGTTCAACGCCGGCGTTTCTCCCGTTTTGACGGCATATTGCAGCTGCTCCATCACGCCGATGAAGGCGTGCGGGAACCACATCGTCTCCCAGGTCGGGGTCACCCATTGGCCGCCTGTGGTGGTTTTCGAGGCGTAAGTGAGTGTTGAGGCCGAACCGTCGGGCCAGCCGATCGTGCCCTGCGCCACGCCATCTGTGCCCTCGACCCGCCATTTGATGTAGAAATCGCTGTCGAAGCCCGCCTCGCGCGGCCCGGCCCAGACATCCTCCATCGACACCGCCAGCACATTACCGGGAAACTTGATGGTGGAGACGGTGATGCCGTCCTTATGGGCGAATTGCGTGCGCGGGTCGGATCGCGTCGCGGTGTAGATTTCCTCGGGATCGCCGAACAGGAAGCGCAGCACGTCGAGATGATGCACGCTCATATTGGCGAGCGTCAGCCGATCCAGACCTTCGAGGAATGTCTGCCAATGCGGAATGGCGCGCATGTCGATCGTCGCGATCACCACTTTGCCGAGTTCGCCCTTGTCGAGGATCTGCTTAAGCACCCGCATCGACTGGTCGTAACGCATGTTCTGGTTGACCGAGAGGATCTTGCCGGCGGCTTTCGCCTCGTCGCGCAGCTTGCGCGCCTCGTCGAGCGACAGCGCCAGGGGTTTCTGGGCTAGGATCGCCTTGATATGCGGTTCCTTCAGCGCCGCGCGGATCAGCGCCGGCTGCTGGTCGGGCGGATAGGCGATGTCGAGGATCTCGACGTCGGTATCCTTGATCAGCGCGTCCGGCGTGTCGTGCACCCTGGGAATGCCCCAACGGCTAGCCACGCTCTCGGCGCGGGATCTGGTGCGCGACGCGATGGCCGCCACCGTGAAACCCGCTTCCTTGTAGGCGGCCAGATGGCATTCGGCCATGATCATGCCGGCGCCGATCGCGCCGATCCTGTAGTCTTTGACCCGGACCTCCACATCCGGCTTGAAACCCTTGGCGTCAGCCATGTTCTCCTCCCATCATGCGCCGGCGGGAGCGAGCGCGCGCCCGTCCGGACCAAAAAAGTGAATGCGGCGCGGGTCGCAGCTGAGCGCGACGGCGCTGTCGATCTCGATGCGCGGCTGTCCGCGCAACAGCGCCCGCAAGCGGCCCTCCCCGACCGCAAACGTCACCACCGTGTAGCCGCCGAGCGGCTCGACCTCGAACACGCGGGCGGGCTGTCCCGTCCGGTCCGCGCTCCAGGGTTCCGGCCTGAGATCTTCGGGACGGATGCCGACGCTTGACGCTGCGGGCGGCGCGAGCCCCGCGAGATCGATCGCGCCGGAGGCCGCAGCGCCCGCCTCGATCGGCAGGATATTCATCGCCGGCGAGCCCAGCAGACGCGCGACATAATCGCTGGCTGGCCGGTCATAGATCTCCGAGGGCGCACCCATCTGGCGGATTGCGCCGTGTTCCATGATCGCCATGCGGTCGGCGATCGACATCGCCTCTTCCTGGTCATGGGTGACATAGACAAGCGTATGGCCGAGTTCGCGCTGGATGCGCTTGAGCTCGACGCGGGTTTCCTCGCGTAGCCGAGCATCAAGCGCCGAAATCGGGTCGTCCATCAGATAGGCGGCGGGATCGCGCACCAGAGCGCGGGCAATGGCGACGCGCTGGCGTTCACCGCCCGAAAGCTGCGCCGGCGGCTTGTGCAGGAGATGGCCGATATGCAGCTTGGCCGCCACCGCCGCCACGCGCGCCTTGATCTTGTCTTCCGGCACGCGCCGCTCGACCAGCGGAAAACGCACATTCTCTTCCGCCGACATATGCGGAAAGAGAGCCAGGTTCTGGAACACCATGGCGACATTGCGCTCGGCCGGTGACAGCGCATTGGCGAGCTTGCCGCCGATCAGGATTTCACCCGTATCCGGCGTCTCCAGTCCGAGAATGAGTTTCAGGATGGTCGACTTGCCCGACAGAGGCGGTCCGAAGAAGCAGAAGAACTCATTGTCGGCGATCTCGAAGGAGACATTGTCGACTGCGAGTGTGCTGCCGAACCGCTTGGTGACATTGCGAAATGCGATGCTGGCCATGATCACGCCTCCCTGATCGCAAGGCCGGTCTCGCCGTCGAACAGGCGAACCGAACCGGGATTGACCGTGAGCCGCGCCGTCTGGCCGACGTCGAAACCGGCGTCATTGCCGAGCACGAGCTTGATCACCGCGCCCTCGGTTCCCAGATGAACGATGGTGCGCGAGCCGATCCGCTCGACGAAAAACACCGGCAATCCCGAAGACGAGGGCTCGATCTGAGCCTGTTCCGGCCGGAAGCCGTAAGTGACGCTGCGGGTCCTGGCCGTTTTCGCCGCTCTTGCCAATGAAGGCTCCAACGCCTCCGACAGGCCGAAAACGCCGAGATCGACATGCAGCGCATCGGCGCGGTCGACGAGTTCGCCGCGGATGAGGTTCATGCCCGGCGATCCCAGAAAGCCGGCGACGAACGTGCTGCTCGGATTGTTGTAGACATCGACGGGCGAACCGCTCTGCAGCAAGACGCCGTGATCCATCACCGCGATCCGGTCGGCCATGGTCATGGCTTCCAGCTGGTCATGGGTGACATAGACCATGGTCTGGCGGAATTGCCGCTGCAGATGCTTCAGTTCGGTGCGCATCACAGCGCGGAAGGCGGCGTCGACATTCGACAGGGGTTCGTCGAGCAGGAAGATCGCCGGCTCGACGATCGCCGAACGGCCGATCGCCAGCCGCTGCAGGATGTTGACTGACAGTTTCGCCGAGAGTTGCGACAGCAGCGGGCCGAGTTGCAGGAACTCCGCCATCTGCTTCACACGACGGTCGATCTCCGCCGTCGGCAGCTTGCGCATGCGCAACCCGTAAGCCAGATTGTCGTAAACGCTCATATGGGTGAAGATCGCGTAGTTCTGGAACACGAAGCCCACGCCGCGCCGGCCCATCGCCACGCCGGTCATGTCGCGATCGTCAAACAGGATGGAGCCGCTGGTCGGGTCTTCCATGCCGGCGATCATGTTCATCGTCGTCGACTTGCCGCAGCCCGAAGGACCCAAAAGCGCCACGAACTCGCCGTCCTCGATTTTCAGGTCCATGGTCTTTAGCGCCTGGAATGCGCCGAAACTCTTGGTCAATTGCTTGAGGTGAATAGAGGTCATGCCGCGCTCCCCGCATTGCGCGCCCGGTTCATGCGCGAGATGGCGAAATTGGCCAGCACCGACAGGACGATCAGGATGGCGAGCGCGATGGCTGCGACATAGCCCCAGATCAGATCGTTCTGGGTGACCTTGTAGATGTAGACGGAGATGGTTTCGGTCGCGACGCCCGGGCCGCCGCCGGTCATGATGTAGAGCGTGTCGAAGATCTTGAAATTTTCGATCACCCGGATCGCCAGCGCGATGATGATGATCGTCTTCATCTTCGGCAGGATGATGGTGCGGAATTTCTGTGGCCAGGAGGCGCCGAGCAGCGTCGCGGCCTTCAGCTGGTCATCCGGCACGCCGGCGAGGCCCGCGAGCAGGATCAGGAACATCAGCGGCGTCCATTGCCAGACATCGGCGATCATCACCGCGATCAGCGCCCATTGCGGGCTCGACAACCAGGCGAGCGAAAATGGCTGGCCGATCAGGCTGGAAATGATGTCGTTCACCGGTCCGCCTGACTGGAACAGCATGAAGAACATGTAGCCGGCGACCGCAGGCACCACCATCATCGGCATCAGGAGGATCGAGTAGAACAGCCGCTTGCCGCGGAAGTCGTCCATGAACAGCAGCGCCAGCCCGAAGCCGAGCAGGAATTCGGCCGGCACGCAGACGGCCATGACCAGCAGCGTGCGGCCCATCGCATCCCAGAAGCGGGTGTCGACGGCGAGATCGGTGTAATTGGCGAACGTGTTCCAGCTTTCCCAGGCCATCCACCAGCCGACGCCATCGAGCGGCGACCAGTCGGTGAGGCTGATATAAAGCTGCATCAGCAGCGGAAAGACGGAAATGAACAGGACGAGGATCTGCGCGGGCAGCGTCAGCCGGAAGCCGAGCCGGCCGCTTTCGACGTCCTTGCTGGTGGTGTCGGTGGTCTGCATGGCGATGAGGTCCGTCGAGGAAGCGAGCGCGTCGGTCATTGCTTCAGCGCTCCGAAGGTCAGGCCGCGCACCAGATGTTTCTGGATGGCGATGCCCATGATCACGGGCGGCACGGCGGCGATCAGGCCGAGGGCGGCTTTCGCGCCATAGAGCTGGCCGGTCATCGACGACGACAGCGACGCCATATAGACCGGGATCGTCACCCATTCGCGCGTGGTCAGGAGCAGGCCGATCAGATAATCCGACCAGTTGAGAATGAAGACGAACAGAGCGGAGCTTGCGAGCGGCGCGCGCATCATCGGCAGCGTGATGCGGGTGAAGACGCGGAAGCGCGAGCAGCCCTCGACGCGGGCGGCGTCTTCGATTTCGCGCGGCATGTCGTCGAAAAACGTCTTCATCAGCCAGAAGGCGAAGGGCAGCGTGACGATGCCATAGATCAGCGCCAGGCCCCACCAGGTGTCGACCAGGCCGAGAAAGGCCCACATGATCATCACCGGGATCATCACCGCCATCGGCGGAAACAGCCGGAGCTGGATCAGCGCGAGCGGCAGGTTTTGCCCCGAGCCGAAGCGCGACAGGCCGTAAGCGGCGGATGTGCCGGCGATCATGGCGATCAGCGTGCCGAACACCGCCGACAGCAGCGAGGACAGGATGGGTTTGGCCGCCGTGCGGTCGAGCGCCACGATCAGGTCGCTCGAAGATGTGCCGAAGATGAAGCGGAAATTGTCGAGCGTCGGCTCTTTCGGCCACCAGGTGAGATTGGCGCCTGCGGCCGACCATTCGGCGATCGGCTTGAAGGCCATCGAGGCCATCCACAGAATGGGCACGAGCGTGATCGCCATCGCCAGAACAATGGCGCCATAGCGGATCAGCTCGAAAACGGGGGAACGGGACATGGATCTATCACAAAAAATGCGGGCGCGGTGAAGAGAGGCGCCTCAAGCGCCTCTCCCCGGCTCGTCGGACGCCTCAGGCGGCGTCGGTGATGGTCGGCCAGGCCGCCTTGTTGGCCTTGATCGCCTCGATCAGCTTGTCCTCGCCGGTGCGGCGGGCAATGCGCTTCCACTGCGTCTCGGTGTCGGCCATCGCCTGTTCCGGGGTCTTCGCCTTGGTCAGCGCCGCCATCAGATTCTCGTCCAGCGCATTGTGGAAGGCGGTCGCGCCGGGATAGTTGATCGTCGGCACGGTCCGCGCCACACTCTCCCTCACGATGTCCATATGGTAATCGTGATAGGTCTCGCGCACGAGCGGATCGGAGAAGTTGGCGAGCTGGAACGGATCGAAATAGCCGCCCGGATTGGCCGTCATCCAGGAATAGATGCGGCTGGAGCCGAGCCATTGTAGCAGCAGATAGCAGGCTTCCGGGTTCTTGCTCTGCGAGGACACCGAAGCTGAGAGATTGAGCCAGAGCACGGTGCGCTGGATCAGCTTGCCGTCGACTTCGCGGCCCGGCGGCAGCATCGAGCCGATCTTGCCGGTGACCTTCGAGCCGGTATTGCCGGCATTGTCGAGGAATTTCGGCAGGTTGGAGAAGGCGCAGGTCATGGCGGCGCCGGCATTGGCGAAATTGCCATACTGCTCCGGCCAGCCCCAGGAAATCGCATCCGGCGAATGATGCGACAGCGAGTCCACATATTCCAGCGTGGCGGCGACGCCGGCGTCGGAATTGATCAGCGGCGCGCCGCTGTCGTCGAACAGATACTGGTTGGGATTGCCCATCGACACATAGCGCTGATACCAGTTGGTGTAGCCCCAGCCCTGATTGCGCAGGTCGGTCGAGCCGAACAGGCCCTTGTCAGGACGATGGAAGAAAGCGGCGATGTCGGAATGCTGCTTCCAGGTTTTCGGCGGCGCGAGCTCATAGCCGTGCTTGTCGGAGAAGGCCTTTTTTTCCGCCTCGTCGTTGAACAGGTCGGTGCGGTAGTTCCAGGTCTGGAAGTCGCCATCCAGTGACACGCCATAGGTCTGGCCGCGATACTGGTTGAGCAGCGAAACGCCGGCCTGGCCGCCAACATAGCCACGCTCGGGATCGTCCCATTCCGGCTTATGGGCCGCGACATAGTCGTCGAGCGCGATGATGCCGCCGGTTTCGGCGAGATCGCCCAGACGGTTCCATTCCACCGCATAGATGTCGAAGGCTCCACCCTTGGTGGAGATGTCCTGCATCGTCTTGGTGAATTCCTGGCCGTTGGGAACGCCGACGATTTCCAGCGTGATGCCGGTCTCTTTTTCCCACAGCTCCTTGATCGACGGCGCGCCTTTGGGGAACGGTTGCGTCAACTGGCCGATCGAACCGTCGGACAGGCCGAGCACGATCTTGGCCGGCGCCTTGCCGGCGCCCTTCAGCGCCTTGGCCGCCTCGATCGCCCTGCCCTCGGGCGTATCGGGACCATATTGATAGCGCTCGGCGCCATCGAAGCCGGTCGGCCCGCCGATCATGCCGGGGGCCAGCGCATCGGCCGCAAATGCGCGGCCGGGTCGAATGAATTGCGGGGCGATGCCGATGGCGGCGGTGACGCCGGCCAGTCGTGAGGACGCGCTCAAGAAGCCGCGTCGCGACACGCGAAACGAAGTGGACATATTTTCCTCCCTTTGCAGCGGACCTCCCATCCTCTGCATGATGGATATTGATTTGCTGATGACTTGATGTCAACATCAATTAACATCATGAATCTTTCAGGAGGGATCATTTGTCATCAAACAGAGAACGGAATCGCGTCAACAGCAACCCAAAGCGTTGAAAAAATGAAGAAATATGAGGTGATGAATAACCGAAGAAAGTTCGATGCGCCGCAAAATCGCTTGCGCGAATGCAAGAAGAGATTACATCATTTTACATCATAAATGCTGACGGGAATCATGGGCTTGCGGTCGACACTCTTTGATATTGCGCGGGAATCCGGCGTCTCCACCGCCACCGTCGACCGCGTGCTCAACAATCGCTCCGGCGTGAGCGAACGCACCCGTTCGATCGTGATGGAAACTGCGAGGCGCCTCGGCTATTTCGGCGCCGGCGACGCTTCGTCGGAACGCATCAGGCTCGATTTCGTGCTGCCGCAGGGCACCAATTCCTTCATCAAGACGCTGAAGGCGCAGATCGAACGGCAATGCGCGGCCCAGGAAATCATCGATTGCCGCATCCATGAGGTGGAGGGCTTCAATCCCATCACGCTCGCCGAGACGCTGATGGGTTTGCGCGGCGAAAGCCAGGGCGTCGGCCTGATTGCGCTCGATCACCCCGCCGTGCGCGAGGCCATGCGCATGCTGGCGGATGCAGGTGTTGCCGTGGTCACGCTGGTGTCCGATATCCTGCATGTGCCGCGCACCGGCTATGTCGGCATCGACAATCGCGCCGCCGGTCGTTTAGCCGGCTATCTATTGGGTCGTTTCCTGCCTCCGGGCGAAAATCGTAAAGTGGCGCTGTTCGCCGGCTCCCTCTCCTATCGCGGCCATGAAGAGCGTGAGATGGGCTTCCGGCACATTCTGTCGGAGGAGTTTTCGCACCTCGAGGTGGTGGAACTCAGGGAAGTGCGCGACGACCGCCAGCGCGCCTATGAGGAAGCGGCCGCCCTTCTGGCGCGGCATCCGGATCTGGTCGGAATCTACAATATCGGCGCCGGCAATGCCGGCATCGGC
Source organism: Rhizobium sp. FKL33 (assembly GCF_005222915.1). Classification (GTDB taxonomy): domain Bacteria; phylum Pseudomonadota; class Alphaproteobacteria; order Rhizobiales; family Rhizobiaceae; genus Rhizobium_E. The sequence continues at coordinate 142,560 of NZ_STFX01000001.1, read as the reverse complement.
CAGGCGATCTCCGAAGCCGGCCGATCGAAATCCATCATCTTCATCGGTCATGAACTGACAGAATCGTCCAAGCTTCTTCTCCTATCCGGGGCGATGGATGCGGTCATCGACCAGAATCCGCGCGTCGAGGCGCGCGAGGCCATCGCCATGCTCAGCCATGCGGTGCTCGGAAAGCGTTTCGACTATCACGCGCCGCGGCTGCAGGTGGTGTTTCGCGAAAACATCCCGGAACTCTGAAAGCTCGGAGACGGCGCGCGCGGTCTTGCCTCAATCTTTGAAAAGCATTACACACTCATTAACCATGGGGTGAAGTCATGCAGAATGAACGCGCAAACAGCGCCAGCGACGCAGTGGATGGCGATGTCGCCAACAACAACGACGCCGTAAACGCCAGGCTGGTCGAGATTCTCAAGGCCAACACCGTGCGCGCAACTGGCGCGGGTGATGCGGCGCTGCTGCCCAAGCGCGGCTTCTTTGGACAACTTTTCGCCATGGCCGGGCTCGTCGGCCTAATGGCTGTCGCCTATGTCTATGGTCTGGTGGTCGGTAAGGACGCCTGATCCGCCAAGCTTGATATGCTGAAAAGGGCTCCTCGCGGAGCCCTTTCGCATGTTCAGACCGTCACATAGTTCCGCCAGTCATGCTCTTCCTTGAAGCCGAGCACTTCGCGGATCTTGCGGTTGGAGAGCAGCCCTTCGAATTCGCCGATCTCCCGGGTGAACGGCACATTCGGATAGTAGCGCGCCGCAAGCTCGCGGCTCGGCGTGTTGGCCGACACCGTGTCGTTTGCCGCGTTGAACACCTGATAGCCCAATCCGTCCTTGCCAATGCAGAGATGGACGATCTGGCCGAGATCGCGGGCGTCGATATAGGACCAGGCGATGCGCTTGCGGATCTCAGGATCGGCGAAGTAACGCGGGAAATCCGCATATTCATGCGGTTCGATCACATTACCGATGCGGAGCGCATAGATGTCGGCGCCCGAGCGTTCGGCGAAAGCGCGCGCAGTCTTCTCGTTCAGAACCTTCGACAGGCCATAGGAGTCCATCGGATTGACGTCATAGTCTTCCTCCAGCGGAAACTGGTGGAAGTCGCGATGTCCCTCGGCGAAGCAGACGCCATAGGTGGTTTCCGACGACGCCACGATGATCTTGCGCACCCCGAGCTTCACCGCAGCCTCCACGACATTGTAGGTGCCCATCGTGTTGACGCGGAAGGTCTCGTTGTCTGGCTTGATGAGGATGCGGGGAATGGCCGCGAAATGCACCACGGCGTCATAGGGCTGCACGCCCCGGCCATGATCGAGATCCGGAAAATCACGATGCATTGTCAGGGCGTTGTAGACCTGACCGGAATCGGTGATGTCGACGATGAGATTGGTCACCCCGGGGCTGTCGAGCGGCGCGAGATCGAGATTGTGCACCTCATATCCGGCATTGATGAGCCAGGGCACGACGTGGCGACCGGCCTTGCCCGCGCCGCCGGTGAACAGAATACGCTTTTTCAAAAATCAATCCTCCCGTGATCCGCCTTCAACAGACGGACATGATATCAGGCAGGAGTGATACGCGCGAAAGCCGAATTCGTTCAAGCCCAAGCGGCAAAAGCCACGGTTTTAGCGTCGTGAACCTGTAGCTTCAGAGCAGAGTCACATCGAGCGCGGCCGGATTGGCGAAATCGTCCTGGGCGGCGATCAGGTGCAATTCGCGCCGGCCCGCTTTCATCGTCTTGTCGAACAGCGCGAAGATGCTGGATGCGGTGCGCGCCAGACTGTCGGCAAGCGAGGCGCTCGACAGACGATGCGCCAGAAACAGCGCCGAGGTGCAGTCGCCCGCGCCATTCGGGGCCGGATTAATCGCCAGTCGCGGCGTCGAGACCAAAGCCTGTTCGCCGAAGCGATGCGATGCGAGCATCTGGATCTCGTCGTCGCCGGTCTTGTCATGGATCAGCGAGGTCAACAGCACGATTTCGGGTCCCATCTCATGCGCCGAACGGCAGGCCGCCCGCGCCTCTTCGAGCGTCGTGATCGTGCGGCCGGTCAGGAATTCGAGTTCGAACTGGTTGGGCGTGATGATGCCGGCGCGCGGCAGCGCCCGGTCGCGGAAGAATTCGGGAATGCCGGGACGCACGAAGAAGCCGCGGCCGACATCGCCCATCACGGGGTCGCAGAGCCAGAGCGCATCCTTCGGCAGCCGGTCGAGAAGCGAAATGATGATGTCGCCGATGGCGGGATCGCCGAGATAGCCGGTCAGCAGCGCATCTGCCGACGCCAGCGCCCCGCGCTTGTCGAGCCCCTCGACGATCGCCTCGATATGGCCGGCTGACAACACCTCGCCGGTCCACTCGCCATAGCCGGTATGGTTGGAGAATTGCACCGTGTTCACAGCCGTCACTTCATGGCCGAGCCGCTGCAGCGGAAACACCGCCGCGCGGTTTCCGACATAGCCATAGGCGACATGCGACTGGATGGACAGGATCTGCTTCATGGGGGATTCCGGACAAAGGCGTAAGGGACAGCAAAAACGAAAAGCCCCGCTGTTTCCAGCGGGGCTTCCCAATCAGTCTCGTCGAGACATTACTCGACGATCGAGGTGACGATGCCGGCGCCGCGCAAATCGCGCTTGACGCGATTTGCAGACTTAGTTGCGTCGGCAGCTTTCGCTATCGTCGATCGATTGTTATTCAACAATCGAGGCGACGATGCCGGCGCCGACGGTGCGGCCGCCTTCGCGGATAGCGAAGCGGAGCTTTTCTTCCATCGCGATCGGAACGATCAGCTCGACGTCAACGGTGATGTTGTCGCCCGGCATGACCATTTCCGTGCCTTCCGGCAGCGTCACGATGCCCGTCACGTCCGTCGTGCGGAAGTAGAACTGCGGACGGTAGTTGGTGAAGAACGGCGTATGACGGCCGCCTTCTTCCTTGGTCAGGATGTAGGCTTCGGCCTTGAACTTGCGGTGCGGCTTCACAGAGCCGGGCTTGCAGAGGATCTGGCCGCGCTCGACGCCGTCACGGGTCACGCCGCGGAGCAGCGCGCCGATGTTGTCGCCGGCCTGGCCCTGGTCGAGCAGCTTGCGGAACATTTCGACGCCGGTGCAGGTCGTCTTGGCGGTGGCGCGGATGCCGACGATTTCGACTTCTTCGCCAACCTTGACGATGCCGCGCTCGACGCGGCCGGTCACGACGGTGCCGCGGCCGGAGATCGAGAACACGTCTTCGATCGGCATCAGGAAGGGCTGGTCGATCGGACGTTCCGGGGTCGGGATGTAGGCGTCGACAGCGGCCATCAGCTCGCGGATCGCGTCTTCACCGATCTTCTTGTCGGAATCTTCGAGGGCGGCCAGAGCCGAACCCTTGATGATCGGGATATCGTCGCCCGGGAAGTCGTAGGACGACAGAAGTTCGCGCACTTCGAGCTCGACGAGTTCGAGAAGCTCGGCGTCGTCGACCTGGTCGACCTTGTTCAGGAACACCACGATCGCGGGAACGCCGACCTGACGGGCGAGCAGGATGTGCTCGCGGGTCTGCGGCATCGGGCCGTCGGCCGCCGAGCAGACGAGGATCGCGCCGTCCATCTGGGCCGCGCCGGTGATCATGTTCTTGACGTAGTCGGCGTGGCCGGGGCAGTCGACGTGCGCATAGTGACGGGCAGGCGTCTCATATTCGACGTGCGCGGTCGAGATGGTGATGCCGCGGGCCTTTTCTTCCGGAGCGGCGTCGATCTGGTCATACGCCTTGAACTCGCCGAAATACTTGGTGATCGCAGCCGTCAGCGACGTCTTGCCGTGGTCGACGTGACCGATCGTGCCAATGTTCACGTGCGGCTTATTCCGCTCAAACTTACCTTTTGCCATAGTTGGCTCTCCATTCTCTCGCCCGAAGGCGTAACTTCAAAATCGGGTGGTGTATTCCGGTCAACGCTGACCGGAATACTTAGCCTGGATTTCCTGGGCGACGTTAGCCGGAACCGGCGCGTAGTGATCGAACACCATCGAGTACTGAGCGCGGCCCTGGGACATCGAGCGCAGCTTGTCGACGTATTTGAACATGTTGGCGAGCGGCACATGGGCGTTGATCACCACGGACACGCCGCGGCTTTCCTGACCCTGGATCTGACCGCGACGCGCGTTCAGGTCGCCGATGCAATCGCCCACATAGTCTTCGGGGGTGACGACTTCGACCTTCATCATCGGCTCAAGCAGCTGCGCGCCGGCCTTCTTGGCGGCTTCGCGGAAGCAGGCGCGCGAGGCGATTTCGAAGGCGAGAACCGACGAGTCGACGTCGTGGAAGGCGCCGTCGATCAGCGTCGCATGAACGCCGAGCATCGGGAAGCCAGCGAGCGGACCGGAGCTCATGACGCTCAGGATGCCCTTTTCAACGCCGGGGATGTATTCCTTCGGAACCGCGCCGCCGACGATCTTGGACTCGAACTTGAACTCTTCGCCATCGGGATTCGGCTTGAACACCAGCTTGACGCGGGCGAACTGACCGGTGCCGCCGGACTGCTTCTTGTGCGTGTAGTCTTCGGTGTGCTCGCGGGTGATGGTTTCGCGATAGGCAACCTGCGGCTCGCCGACGGTGGCTTCGACCTTGAACTCGCGACGCATGCGGTCAACAAGAATGTCGAGGTGCAGTTCGCCCATGCCGGCGATGATCGTCTGACCCGATTCTTCGTCGGTCTTCACGCGGAAGGACGGATCTTCGGCAGCGAGACGGTTGAGCGCGAGGCCCATCTTTTCCTGGTCGCCCTTGGACTTCGGCTCGATCGCGATCTGGATGACCGGCTCGGGGAATTCCATGCGTTCCAGGATAACCGGCTTCAGCGGGTCGCAGAGCGTGTCGCCCGTGGTCGCATCCTTCAGGCCGGCGAGAGCCACGATGTCGCCTGCAAAGGCTTCTTCGATGTCTTCACGGCTGTTGGAGTGCATCTGCAGCATGCGGCCGACGCGCTCGCGCTTGTCCTTGACCGTGTTCATCACGGACGCGCCCTTTTCGAGCTTGCCCGAGTAGATGCGGCAGAAGGTCAGCGAACCGACGAAGGGGTCGTTCATGATCTTGAAGGCCAGCATCGACAGCGGCTCGCTGTCGTCGGCGTGACGCTCGATTTCAGCTTCGGTCTTGGCGTCGATGCCCTTGATCGCCGGAATGTCGATCGGCGACGGCAGGAAGTCGACAACGGCGTCGAGCAGCGGCTGCACGCCCTTGTTCTTGAAGGCCGAACCGCAGAAGAACGGGAAGAACTTGACGTCGATCGTGCCGCGGCGGATCAGCGCGCGGATCTGGTCGTTGTCGGGCATGTTGCCTTCGAGATAGGCTTCCATCGCGGCTTCGTCGATTTCGACGACGGTCTCGATGAGCTTTTCGCGATATTCTTCAGCCTTGTCCTTCAGGTCGTCCGGGATCTCGACGACGTCCCACTGAGCGCCGAGCGATTCGTCGCGCCACACCAGAGCGTTCATTTCGATCAGGTCGACGACGCCCTTGAAGTCGCTTTCAGCGCCGATCGGCAGCTGGCAGACGACCGGGGTGGCGCCCAGACGGGTCTTGATCATTTCGACCGAGCGGTAGAAGTCCGCGCCGGTCTTGTCCATCTTGTTGCAGAAGATCATCCGCGGGACGTTGTACTTGTCGGCCTGACGCCAGACAGTTTCCGTCTGCGGCTCAACGCCGGCGTTGGCGTCGAGCAGAGCAACCGCGCCGTCGAGCACGCGCAGCGAACGCTCGACTTCGATGGTGAAGTCGACGTGGCCGGGGGTGTCGATGATGTTGAAACGGCGCTGCTTGCCGTCACGGCCCTTCCAGAAGGTCGTGGTGGCGGCGGACGTGATGGTGATGCCGCGTTCCTGCTCCTGCTCCATCCAGTCCATCGTGGCAGCGCCGTCATGGACTTCGCCGATCTTGTGGGACTTACCGGTGTAGTAGAGGATACGCTCGGTCGTGGTCGTCTTGCCGGCATCGATGTGAGCCATGATGCCGAAATTGCGGTAGTCTTCGATCTTGTATTCGCGAGCCATGATAGACTGCCTTTCTCTCGATGATTACCAGCGATAATGCGAGAACGCGCGGTTGGCTTCCGCCATCTTGTGCGTGTCTTCGCGCTTCTTGACGGCAGAACCGCGGTTGTTGGCGGCGTCGAGCAGCTCGCCGCACAGACGATCGACCATGGTCGTTTCGTTGCGCTTGCGGGCGGCCGTGATCAGCCAGCGGATGGCGAGAGCCTGACGGCGCTCGGGACGGACGTCGACCGGAACCTGGTAGGTCGCGCCGCCGACGCGGCGGGAGCGGACTTCCACATGCGGAGCGATGTTGTCGAGCGCCTGGTGGAACAGAGCGATCGGCTCGGCCTTCGCCTTGGCCTGAGCGGCGTCGAAGGCGCCGTAAACGATGCGCTCGGCGACGGACTTCTTGCCATCATACATGATGGCGTTCATGAACTTGGTCACAACCAGATCGCCGAACTTCGGATCCGGATTGATCTCGCGCTTTTCTGCACTATGACGACGGGACATATTTTTCGTCTCTCAACTTGATCAGGGAGCCGCCGCGAAACGCGGAGGCGGCCAATATTACTTCGGACGCTTCGCGCCGTACTTGGAGCGGCGCTGCTTGCGGTTCTTGACGCCCTGGGTGTCGAGCACGCCGCGGATGATGTGGTAGCGCACGCCCGGCAAGTCCTTGACGCGGCCGCCGCGGATCATCACCACGGAGTGCTCTTGAAGGTTGTGACCTTCGCCCGGGATGTAGCCGATGACTTCGAAGCCGTTCACCAGGCGGATCTTGGCAACCTTACGCAGAGCCGAGTTCGGCTTCTTCGGCGTGGTCGTGTACACGCGGGTGCAAACACCACGCTTCTGGGGGTTTTCCTGCAGAGCAGGAACCTTGTTGCGCTTGACCTGTGCCTGACGCGGCTTGCGGATCAGCTGGTTTACGGTAGGCATGTAACCATCCCTTTAGAAACTGTTTTCCTGGACCCTTGCGGGCACTCGTTACGCCGTCTCCGGCCTTCAAGCATATCGATGTTTCATGCGCAAAAATCGGATGCACCGCCATAGTGAGCGTGTGTATCCGATGAAACAGAGGATTCCTCCGCAAAAAGAGGAATCATGCGTGCAGCAATCGCAAATCAACGTGCTATGATGAACCTTGTTTGGGACGAACTCCAGGACGCGTCGTCCCGAACCAGCCAGCCCCACATCGGCTCTGATGGCCGGCGTACTAAATCCATTCCCCTTCACAGTCAAGAGGCGACGCCGCTTTTTTACGGCAACCGGGTGGAAACGGCGGGTTTCGGCCCGATATGACCCGAATCCGGACTGAGGCGCAAGATTTCAGCAACCTTAATCAAGGGTAAAAACCCGTCGCGCCGCCACATAATATTTGTGCGGGAGACGCCAAACCGATAGATTCGGCCCATCAGCGCCTCATCGGCGCATCGCAGCTTCTGGTGATTCCACCGGCACAGATTTCGCAATCGGGGCGGACCGCCCTCTCCCAAGCAAAGAAAGCGTTCATATGGAAGATCCCGTCAACGACAACGCGCCAAAGGACGGCTTCGTCTTCATCATCATCGGCAAGGCCTATCTGGAAGACGACGAGGACGGCATCGACGTGCATATCATGCTGCGCGCGCCCGACGACGACACCGCCGTGCGCGAGGCGCTGAACGCGCTGACCGAGGAGGGCTTCCACGAGGCGGACCTCGACCAGATCGGCACCATCATGGGCGAACCCGACGAAGAGCCGCACGCCTCGGCCTATCAGGGCGCGCTCGAAGGCGACGTGTCTATCATTCGCTTTTCATGACATGACATTACGGAGCGCGGCGGTTGTGCCGCTGCGCATTTCCCCTCACCAGCCTCCCGGTCAAAATGCGAAGCTGGCCGAACTCAGGTCGGCGAGAACGACATCCGCAAGCGTGATCGTGTCGCCGGCGCCGTTGCTGATCACCACATCGGATCCATCCTGGGTCATATGGCTGGCGGCGAGATCACTGAAACTCGTAATTTGAGTTACGCCGGAAAGATCGACGACGTCGCCTTGGGCGACCGAAAAATCGGTAACCAGATCCTCACCGTCGCCGGACGCGAAGACAAATTTGTCCGCCCCCTCGCCGCCCGTAAGCGCATCATCTCCGGTTCCGCCGGCGAGCGTATTGTTGACGGCGCTTCCGGTCAATATGTCGTCTCCCGAGCCGGTAACGAGGTTTTCGAAGCCGACGACTACGAATGCGGTGTCTCCGGCCTGATAAGGGCTGGGATCCGCCAGGGATATCACCACATCCAGCGAAAAGCGGGAAAAGTCGACCGTATCCGTTCCGCTGCCGCCATTGATGATCGAGGTGTCGCCCATATCCGTCTCGGTCAGGGCGACGGTGTCATCGCCTCCATAAGCGGCGACGAAACCAGCCCCGCCGGCGCCCACCAGGATCTTGTCCGCGCCGCCATAGGTGATGATCGAGCCAACCCAGCCGGCCCCCGTCTCGATCCGATTATCGCCGGAGCCCAGGAGCATCGCCTCGACGCCGGAGGTGACTTCGACGATATCCACACCGCCATTGGCGACGATGGAACTCACCCAGGAACCCGTTGCCGTGATGGTGTTGTTGCCGGAACCGGCTTGCACCGTCCCCGCGTCCCCGACAATTGAAATTGTATCATTGCCCGAGCCTGCCATGACCGCTCCCAGCCAACCGGCGCCGGAGTAAAGACTGTTGTCGCCGTCACCCAGCTGAACGCTGCCGGCTCCGCCTGCGCCCAACGTCACCTCGTCGACGCCGCCGTAAAACACCAGGGATCCGATATAACCGGCGCCGGCGTTCACCACATTGTGGCCGGAGCCCAGATTGACGTTCTCTATACCCCGCGAGGCGTCGAGGCTCAGCGTGTCATCACCCCCATAGGCCACGATCGAGCCGGACCAGCCATCAGCCGTGACCGTCACCGTATTATCGCCATCCGACAGCCGAATGAGATCGACCTCGCCACGGGCAATCTTGACCTTGTCGTCCCCTGACCCCAAAGAGAGAATGCCGACCCAGCCGTCGCCGCTGGTGAAGCTGTTGTTCCCGGCCGCCAGGCCGATCAGGCTGGCGTCCCCAGACCCGCCGACGACCGTATCGTTGCCATCCGCAGTCATGACGCCGTCGACATTCCCGGCGCCGAGCGTGACCTTGTCGTTGCCATTGCCGGTCTGGATGGAGCCCACGCTGCCGCTGCCCGTCGTCACCACGTCATTGCCATCGTAGAGATAGACCTGATCGACCCGCCCCGCGCCGAGCGTGACCTTGTCGACGCCGCCGGACCCCGCCAGATCATGGACGCTGGTCGATTTTAGGGTGATGACGCTGCCGGCGTTGCCAGCAAGAATGGACTCGAATTCACGCCCTGTCCTGGCGTCGCCATCCTTGAGGACGAGCTTCATGTCCGCCTGCCCAACGAAACGCAGCGAGGCCACGCCCCAGTCAGAGCCCGTTAGCGTGACGGTGCTCGTATAGACCTTGCCTTTGTCTCCAGACCAAATGTTGATCTGGTCGATCCACCGGCCGCTCCACGCGAAATCGTCGTCGCCGACTGAAAATTTCGTTTTCCCATCGAGCTTGAACGCAACGTTCTTATGAATGGTCATCAGATGGCCCCAAACTGAATCTTCAGGAAACGCGCCCGCGACGCCGCCAGTCACTCTCGAGTGACATCGCGCTGCCCCGCCCAGGACAGTATGGCGCGGCGGCGCAGCGGACAACTCCCAAATGGGGGATATCGCGCATGGATGAACCGATCGATCCCATCGCTACGCGTTGAGAACGAGACGCTGACCTCGGGGCCGAGATCGCAATCGCTCGACCGGTTGAAGTTTGGCAGGCGCGCCACAAAAAAACGCCGGAGGTTTCCCTCCGGCGTTACTTTTTTCAGTTTTCGCGTCCGATCACTCGGCGGCGGGAGCGGCCTCGCCGGCCAGATCCTGCAGCATCGGGGTCGCGGCGTCGGCGCCGGAACCACGCTTGCGCTCTTCGAGGATCATCTCGTCGCGGGCGCTGGCGATGCGGCGGATCTGGGTCATGGTGCCGCCGGTGCCGGCCGGGATGAGACGGCCGACGATGACGTTTTCCTTGAGACCCTGCAGCGTGTCGCGCTTGCCGGCGATCGCAGCTTCCGTGAGCACCTTGGTCGTTTCCTGGAAGGACGCGGCCGAGATGAAGGACGGGGTCTGCAGCGACGCCTTGGTGATGCCGAGCAGAACCGGCTCGCCGTAAGCAGGCTTCTTGCCTTCTTCGACCAGACGCTCGTTGACTTCGTCCAGCTCGATCCGGTCGACATTGTCGCCCGGGATATAGCCGGAGTCGCCCTGCTCGGTGATCTCGACCTTCTGCAGCATCTGACGCACGATGACTTCGATGTGCTTGTCGTTGATCAACACGCCCTGCAGACGGTAGACTTCCTGGATTTCGTTCACGAGGTAGGAAGCCAGAGCCTCCACGCCCTTGATCGCCAGAATGTCGTGCGGCGCCGGGTTGCCGTCGAGGATGTACTCGCCCTTCTCGATGAAGTCGCCTTCCTGAAGATGGAACGGCTTGCCCTTCGGGATCAGGTATTCGACCGGCTCGACGCCGTCTTCCGCCGGCTCGATGATGACGCGACGCTTGTTCTTGTAGTCGCGACCCAGACGGATCGTGCCATCGATCTCGGCGATGATGGCGTGATCCTTCGGACGACGGGCTTCGAACAGTTCGGCCACGCGCGGCAGACCGCCAGTGATGTCCTTGGTCTTGGCGCTTTCCATCGGCGAACGGGCGAGCACGTCGCCCTGGCTGATCTTCTGGCCGGGCTCGACCGACAGAATGGCCTCGACCGACAGGAAGTAACGGGCGTCGCCGCCACGCGCGAGCTTCATGATATTGCCGGCTTCGTCCTTGATGACGATCGCAGGCTTCAGATCCGAACCACGCGGGGTCGAACGCCAGTCGATAACCTGACGCTTGGTGATACCAGTGGATTCGTCGGTCGATTCCGTCACCGACAGACCGTCGACCACGTCTTCGAACTCGATCCGGCCGGCCAATTCCGTCAGCATCGGGCGGGTATAGGGGTCCCACTCGGCGAGACGCTGTCCGCGCTTCACCTTGTCGCCGTCGTCGACCAGGATCTTCGAACCATAGGCCACGCGCTGCGACGAACGCTCCACGCCGCGTTCATCGAGAATGATGACGGACATGTTGCGGCCCATGGCGACGAGGTTGCCATCGGAGTTGCGCAGCAGGTTGCGGTTCTTGATCTGGATCGTGCCTTCATAGGACGCTTCCAGGAACGAGCTGTCGACCACGGTGGCGGTGCCGCCAAGGTGGAAGGTGCGCATCGTCAGCTGCGTGCCCGGCTCGCCGATCGACTGAGCGGCGATGACGCCGACAGCTTCGCCGATATTGACGGGCGTGCCGCGCGCGAGGTCGCGGCCGTAGCAGACGCCGCAGACGCCGGTGCGGATTTCGCAGGTCAGCGCAGAGCGGATGCGAACCGACTGGATGCCGGCCTTTTCGATCGCCACGACATTGGCTTCGTCGATCAACTGGCCGGCCTTGACGATGTTCTCGCCGGTGACCGGGTTGTCGATGTCGTCCAGAGCCGTGCGGCCGAGGATACGCTGACCGATCGAGGCCACGACCTGACCGGCGTCGACGATGGCCGTCATGGTGAGGCCGGTGTCGGTGCCGCAGTCGACATGGGTGACGATGCAGTCCTGCGCCACGTCGACGAGACGGCGGGTCAGGTAACCGGAGTTAGCGGTCTTGAGCGCCGTGTCGGCCAGACCCTTGCGGGCGCCGTGGGTCGAGTTGAAGTACTCGTTGACGGTCAGGCCTTCCTTGAAGTTCGACGTGATCGGCGTTTCGATGATCGAACCGTCCGGACGGGCCATCAGGCCGCGCATGCCGCCGAGCTGCGACATCTGCTTCGGCGAACCGCGGGCCCCCGAATGGCTCATCATATAGATCGAGTTCATCTGCTTCTGGCGACCGTCTTCCTTGAACTCGACGGCCTTCAGGCGCTTCATCATCTCGTCGGCGACCTTTTCGGTGGCCTTGCCCCAGGCGTCGACGACCTTGTTGTACTTTTCGCCCTGAGTGATCAGGCCGTCATTGTACTGCTGCTCGTATTCCTTGACCAGATTTTCGGTCTCGTCGACGATCGTGTACTTCGACGCCGGGATGACCATGTCGTCCTTGCCGAACGAAATGCCGGCGCGGCAGGCATGGGCGAAGCCGAGCTGCATGATGCGGTCGCAGAAAATCACCGTGTCCTTCTGGCCGCAGTGACGGTAGACCGTGTCGATCATCTTGGAGATGTTCTTCTTGGTCAGTTCCTGGTTGCAGACGTCGAAGGGAACCAGCGGGTTCTTCGGCAGGAGTTCGCCGACGATCATGCGGCCGGGGGTCGTGTCGTAGATCTTCGAGGTCGGCTTGCCTTCGGCGTCGACGCTCTTGAAGCGGCCCTTGATCTTGGTGTGCAGGGTCACCGTCTTGGTTTCGAGCGCATGCTGCAGCTCGCCCATGTCGGAGAACACCATGCCCTGACCCGGCTCGTTTTCAGCCACGATCGAGAGATAGTAGAGACCGAGAACCATGTCCTGCGACGGAACGATGATCGGCGCGCCGTTGGCCGGATGCAGGATGTTGTTGGTCGACATCATCAGCACGCGGGCTTCGAGCTGGGCTTCGAGCGACAGCGGCACGTGAACGGCCATCTGGTCGCCGTCGAAGTCGGCGTTGAAGGCGGTGCAGACGAGCGGATGCAGCTGGATGGCCTTGCCTTCGACCAGAGTCGGTTCGAAGGCCTGGATACCCAGGCGGTGCAGCGTCGGCGCGCGGTTCAGGAGAACCGGATGCTCGCGGATGACCTCGTCAAGGATATCCCAGACTTCAGGCTTTTCCTTTTCGACCAGCTTCTTGGCCTGCTTGACGGTCGAGGAGAAACCCTTGGCGTCGAGGCGGGCGTAGATGAACGGCTTGAACAGTTCGAGCGCCATCTTTTTCGGCAGGCCGCATTGATGCAGCTTCAGTTCCGGACCGGTCACGATGACCGAACGGCCGGAATAGTCGACGCGCTTGCCGAGCAGGTTCTGGCGGAAGCGGCCCTGCTTGCCCTTGAGCATGTCGGACAGCGACTTCAGCGGACGCTTGTTGGCGCCGGTGATGACGCGGCCGCGACGGCCGTTGTCGAACAGCGCGTCCACAGCTTCCTGCAGCATGCGCTTTTCGTTGCGGATAATGATGCCCGGAGCGCGCAGTTCGATCAGGCGCTTCAGACGGTTGTTACGGTTGATGACGCGGCGATAGAGATCGTTCAGATCCGACGTCGCGAAACGGCCGCCGTCGAGCGGCACGAGCGGACGCAGATCCGGCGGGATCACCGGCACGACCTTCATGATCATCCATTCCGGACGGTTGCCGGACTCGATGAAGTTCTCGACGATCTTCAAGCGCTTCATCAGCTTCTTCTGCTTGAGATCCGAGGTGGTGTCGGCCAGTTCCGAACGCAGTTCGCCGGCGATACGCTCGAGCTCGAGGCTCGCGAGCATCTCATAGATGGCTTCGGCGCCGATCATGGCGGTGAACTGGTCTTCGCCATATTCGTCCACGGCGAGCATATACTCTTCTTCCGTCAGGAGCTGACGCTCCTTGAGCGCGGTGAGACCCGGCTCGGTGACGATGTAATGCTCGAAATAGAGAACGCGCTCGACATCCTTCAGCGTCATGTCGAGCAGCGTCGAGATGCGCGAGGGAAGCGACTTCAGGAACCAGATATGGGCGACGGGCGCGGCGAGCTCGATATGGCCCATGCGCTCGCGGCGAACGCGCGAAAGCGTCACTTCGACGCCGCACTTTTCGCAGATGATGCCCTTGTACTTCATGCGCTTGTACTTGCCGCACAAGCATTCGTAATCCTTGATCGGCCCGAAGATGCGCGCGCAGAACAGACCGTCGCGCTCCGGCTTGAAGGTGCGGTAGTTGATGGTCTCCGGCTTCTTGATTTCGCCGTAGGACCAGGAAAGAATCTTCTCGGGCGAGGCGATCGAAATCCTGATGGAATCGAAGACCTGTGCCGGTGCCTGCGGGTTGAAAAGATTCATGACCTCTTGGTTCATGCCTGTCTCCTTGGGGGCGCCAAACCCTGAAATGGAAGCGCTGACGATTCTTGTCGACGAAAATCGTCGCTTCCTAAAAATGGAAAACCGCGGCCTGCGCCGCGCTCCACACCCTCGTCCGACTCAACGCTATGACATGCGAAACGGACCAAAGCGTGACGCCGCGCGCGGGTTATGTCCCGCGCGCGGCCGATAGGATTTTACTCCGCAGCGTCCGGAAGCTCGCCGGCGGCGTCTTCGACCACCGAGTTTTCGAGCTCCACCGACAGGCCGAGCGAGCGCATTTCCTTGACGAGAACGTTGAAGCTCTCCGGAATGCCCGCTTCGAACGTGTCGTCTCCGCGCACGATCGCTTCATACACCTTGGTGCGGCCGGCCACATCGTCCGACTTCACCGTCAGCATTTCCTGCAGGGTGTAGGCGGCGCCGTAGGCTTCCAGAGCCCAGACTTCCATTTCCCCGAAGCGCTGACCGCCGAACTGCGCCTTGCCACCGAGCGGCTGCTGGGTGACGAGCGAGTAAGGACCGATCGAACGGGCGTGGATCTTGTCGTCCACAAGGTGGTTCAGCTTCAGCATGTAGATGTAGCCGACGGTGACCGGACGGTCGAAGGGTTCGCCCGTACGACCATCATAGAGCTGCGACTGGCCGGTCTCGGAAAGACCCGCTTCCTTCAGCATCACGTTGATGTCGGCCTCATGCGCGCCGTCGAACACCGGAGTGGCGATGGACACGCCCTTCTTGGACTGTTCGGCGAGACGCACCAGCGACTCGTCGTCGAGATCCTTGACGGGCTCCGCCTTCGGGCCCTGGCCCATCAGCTGGTCCATGGTGATCCGCAGCGGCTCGATATTGCCGCCTTCGCGATAGGCCTCGATCATCGCGCCGATCTTCTTGCCCATACCGGCGCAAGCCCAGCCGAGATGGGTTTCGAGGATCTGGCCGACATTCATGCGCGACGGCACGCCGAGCGGGTTCAGCACCACGTCGACGGACGTGCCGTCTTCGAGGAACGGCATGTCTTCGACCGGAACGATGCGGGACACGACGCCCTTGTTGCCGTGACGGCCGGCCATCTTGTCGCCCGGCTGGATCTTGCGCTTCACAGCGACGAAGACCTTGACCATCTTCATGACGCCCGGGGGCATTTCATCGCCGCGCTGGACCTTCTCGACCTTGTCCATGAAGCGCTGTTCGAGCAGCGACTTGGAATGGTCGTACTGGCCGCGGAGCGCTTCGAGCTCGCTCTGCACCTTTTCGTCTTCGACGGCGAACATCCACCACTGCGAACGCGGATATTCCGCGATAAGGGCGTGGGTAAGCTCGGTGCCCTTCTTGAAGCTCTTCGGGCCGGCGATCGCCACATGGCCCTTCAGCATCTCGATCAGGCGGCCATAGACGTTGCGGTCCAGAATGGCCTGCTCGTCGTCGCGGTCCTTGGCGAGGCGTTCGATTTCCTCACGCTCGATCGCCATGGCGCGTTCGTCCTTTTCGACGCCATGACGGTTGAACACACGCACTTCGACGACGGTGCCGTAGGTGCCCGGAGGCATGCGCATGGACGTGTCGCGAACGTCGGAGGCCTTTTCACCGAAGATGGCGCGCAGGAGCTTTTCTTCCGGCGTCATCGGGCTTTCGCCCTTCGGGGTGATCTTGCCGACCAGGATGTCGCCCGGCTGAACTTCGGCGCCGATATAGACGATGCCGGCTTCGTCGAGATTCTTCAGCGCTTCTTCCGACACGTTCGGAATGTCGCGGGTGATTTCTTCCGGACCAAGCTTCGTGTCGCGCGCCATCACTTCGAATTCCTCGATGTGGATGGAGGTGAACACGTCGTCCGACACGATGCGCTCGGAGAGCAGGATCGAGTCTTCGTAGTTGTAGCCGTTCCAGGGCATGAACGCGACGAGCGCGTTGCGGCCGAGCGCCAGATCGCCGAGATCCGTCGACGGGCCGTCGGCGATGATGTCGCCGCGGTTGACCACGTCACCCACGGTGACCAGCGGACGCTGGTTGACGCAGGTGTTCTGGTTCGAACGCTGGAACTTCTGCAGACGGTAGATATCGACGCCGGACTTGGAGGCGTCGAGGCCTTCCGTGGCGCGGATAACGATACGCGTCGCATCGACCTGGTCGACCACGCCGGCGCGGCGGGCGCCGATGGCGGCGCCGGAGTCGCGGGCGACGATCGGCTCCATGCCGGTGCCGACGAACGGCGCTTCGGCGCGCAGCAGCGGCACGGCCTGACGCTGCATGTTCGAGCCCATGAGAGCGCGGTTGGCGTCGTCGTTTTCAAGGAACGGAATGAGCGCGGCGGCGACCGAGACGACCTGCTTGGGCGAAACGTCCATCAGGTTCATCGTGTCGCGCGGCGCGAGCATCACGTCGCCGGCGTGGCGGCAGACGACGAATTCTTCCGAGAAGGACTGGTCGTCGTTCAGCACCGAGTTCGCCTGGGCGATGTAGTACTTCGCTTCTTCCATGGCCGAGAGATAGATCACGTCGCTGGTGACCTTGCCGTCGACGATCTTGCGGTACGGGCTTTCGATGAAGCCGTATTTGTTGACCCGGGCGAAGGTTGCGAGCGAGTTGATCAGACCGATGTTCGGGCCTTCCGGCGTTTCGATCGGGCAGATGCGGCCATAGTGCGTCGGATGCACGTCGCGGACTTCGAAGCCGGCGCGTTCGCGCGTCAGACCACCCGGGCCGAGCGCCGAAAGGCGACGCTTGTGGGTGATTTCCGACAGCGGATTCACCTGGTCCATGAACTGGCTGAGCTGCGAGGAGCCGAAGAATTCGCGGACGGCCGCGGCGGCCGGCTTGGCGTTGATCAGATCCTGCGGCATGACCGTGTCGATCTCGATCGAGGACATGCGTTCCTTGATCGCGCGCTCCATGCGGAGCAGGCCGAGACGGTACTGATTTTCCATCAGTTCGCCGACCGAACGGACGCGGCGGTTGCCGAGGTTGTCGATGTCGTCGATTTCGCCCTTGCCGTCGCGCAGGTCGACCAGCATCTTCACCACGGCGAGGATGTCGTCCTTGCGCAGAACGCGCACGGTGTCGGCCACGTCGAGGTCGAGACGCATGTTCATCTTCACGCGGCCAACGGCCGAGAGATCGTAACGCTCGGCGTCGAAGAACAGCGACTGGAACATGGCTTCGGCCGATTCCATGGTCGGCGGTTCACCCGGACGCATGACGCGGTAGATGTCGAACAGGGCGTCCTGGCGGTTCTGGTTCTTGTCGACATGCAGCGTGTTGCGGATATAGGCGCCCACGTTGATATGGTCGATGTCGAGAACCGGGATCTCGTCGAAGCCGGTGTCGAGCAGAACAGGCAGGGTCTTTTCGTCGATTTCGTCGCCGGCTTCGAGATAGATCTCGCCGGTGTTCGGATTGACGATGTCTTCCGCCAGATAGTTGCCGTACAGGTCGTCGTCGGAGGCGCGGAGGGCCTTGAGGCCCTTTTCCGTCAGCTGGCGGAGCAGACGCGGGGTCAGCTTCTTGCCGGCTTCAACCACCACTTCGCCGGTGTCGGCGTCGATGAGGTCGGACAACACCTTCTGGCCCTTCAGCGTATCGGGCTGGAACGGCACGCGCCATCCCTTGCCGTCGCGCTGGTAAAGCGACTGGGTGTAGAAGGTCGACAGGATGTCTTCGCCATCCATGCCGAGCGCCATGAGCAGCGACGACACGGGGATCTTGCGGCGGCGGTCGATGCGCGCATAGACGATGTCCTTGGCGTCGAACTCGATGTCGAGCCAGGAGCCGCGATAGGGGATCACGCGGGCGGCGAACAGGAGCTTGCCAGAAGAATGGCTCTTGCCCTTGTCATGATCGAAGAACACGCCCGGCGAACGGTGCATCTGGGAAACGATGACGCGCTCGGTGCCGTTGACGATGAAGGTGCCGTTGTTGGTCATGAGCGGCATGTCGCCCATGTAGACGGACTGTTCCTTGATGTCCTTGATCGACTTGGAGCCGGTGTCCTCGTCGATATCGAACACGATCAGGCGCAGCGTCACCTTGAGCGGCGCAGCATAGGTCAGATCGCGCTGACGGCATTCATCCACGTCAAACTTCGGCGGTTCGAATTCGTAGGACACGAATTCGAGCATAGCCGCGCCGGAAAAATCGGTGATCGGGAACACGGACTTGAAAACAGCGTTTAGTCCCTCGTCGGGACGTCCGCCTTCAGGTTCTTCCACCATCAGGAACTGGTCGTAGGACGCCTTCTGAACCTCGATGAGGTTCGGCATCTCCGCCACTTCCGGGATCTTTCCGAAAAACTTGCGTACGCGCCTACGACCATTGAAAGACAGGGTCTGAGCCATCGTCGCTCCTTATCGCTTATAGCATTCGGGCCTGCAACAGACGGAGGGCCGCTGGCCACACGGCTCCGTCATATATCGGGGAACTCTAATCTTTAGAACCCAATACCCAAAAGCCTGGTCCAGGCTTTTGGGTAACAGGTTCACAGCAACGGGAAAGAGAGCGGCTCGCAAAAGCCGCTCTCCACCGTCTGAATTACTTCAGCTCGATCTTGGCGCCAGCCGCTTCGAGCTTCTTCTTCAGGTCTTCGGCTTCAGCCTTGGACACGGCTTCCTTGACGGGCTTCGGAGCGCCGTCGACCAGGTCCTTGGCTTCCTTGAGGCCCAGGCCGGTGATGGCGCGGACTTCCTTGATGACGTTGATCTTGTTCGCGCCGGCGTCGGCGAGGATCACGTCGAACTCGGTCTTTTCTTCGACAGCAGCGGCCGGAGCAGCGGCAGCGGCGGCGACAGCCACCGGAGCAGCGGCGGAAACGCCCCACTTTTCTTCGAGAAGCTTGGAGAGTTCGGCGGCTTCCAGGACGGTCAGGGCCGAGAGGTCTTCAACGATCTTTGCGAGATCAGCCATTTTTGTATTCCTTATTTAGGTTCGATCTTGGTTGGTTCAAGTGACAGCGAAGTACCGCCTTATGCGGCTTCGCTCTTCTCGGCATATGCGTTGAAAACGCGGGCCAGCTGGCCGGCCGGGGCCTGAAGAACGCCAGCGATGCGGGTGGCCGGGGTCTGAATCATACCCACAAGCTTCGCACGCAGTTCATCAAGCGACGGCAGGGTCGCAAGCGCCTTGACGCCTTCAGCGTTCAGCGCAGTCGCGCCCATCGCACCGCCAATGATGACCAGCTTGTCGTTGGTCTTGGCGAATTCGGACGCGATCTTCGGAGCCACGATCGGATCTTCGCTGAAGCAAATCAGCGTTTGACCCTTGAACAGATCACCGATCTGTTCGGACTCAGTGCCTTGAAGAGCGATCTTGGCCAGGCGGTTCTTCGCGACCTTTACGGTGCCGCCGGCAGCGCGCATTTTCGAACGAAGATCGTTCATCTGCGCGACCGTGACGCCGGAATAGCTCGCCACGACGACTGAGCCCGAAGCCTTGAAGACTCCGTTCAGTTCGGAGACGAATTCGCGTTTTTCCGCTCTATCCACTGTCTCACTCCAGTAGGTGACGCCGCGAGAATGCAGAGTCACCGGGTTGCCTTTTGCCGCATGGGAGCGATCCCAAGCGACGCTTGAGGATCCTGTCCCCTCGCGCGCATCCCCTTGAGGATACAGCACAAGGCATCCAAGGTTCGAACCGTTCTTTGCGGACATTCATCCGCGGAAACCGGATCTTACCCGTCTCATGCAGGCCAATTGATTAAGGTAGGCCCACCTGCAATCTCGGACAGGAACTTTGCCGGCGAACCGGCAATTTCCAGCCCGAAGGCTGGAAACCATGCTCGGCGCCCGTTTGAGCGGGCGCCGGAATTCTATCAGGCGGTCAGCGACGACGGATCGACCTTGACGCCAGCGCCCTGGGTCGAGGAGATCGCAATCTTCTTGACATAGTTGCCCTTGGCGCCGGCCGGCTTGGCCTTGACCACGGCGTCAGCGAAGGCCTTGATGTTCTCTTCGAGCGCCTTGGCGTCGAAGGAAGCCTTGCCAACGCCGGCATGCACGATGCCAGCCTTTTCGACGCGGAACTCGACAGCGCCGCCCTTGGACGCCTTGACGGCGCCGGCGACGTCGACGGTCACGGTGCCGACCTTCGGGTTCGGCATCATGCCGCGCGGACCGAGAACCTTGCCGAGACGGCCGACGAGCGGCATCATGTCGGGGGTCGCGATGCAGCGATCGAAATCGATCTTGCCGCCCATGACGGTTTCGAGCAGGTCTTCCGCGCCGACGATGTCGGCACCGGCGGCCTTGGCTTCGTCAGCCTTGGCTCCGCGAGCGAAGACGGCGACGCGGACATTCTTGCCTGTGCCGTTCGGCAGGTTGACCACGCCGCGGACCATCTGGTCGGCATGGCGCGGGTCAA
Organism: Rhizobium sp. FKL33; assembly: GCF_005222915.1. Classification (GTDB taxonomy): domain Bacteria; phylum Pseudomonadota; class Alphaproteobacteria; order Rhizobiales; family Rhizobiaceae; genus Rhizobium_E. Next base: position 122,076 of record NZ_STFX01000001.1, on the reverse strand, counting down.
CGCCGAGATTCATCGAAATTTCGATGGTTTCGTCGAACTTGGCGACGGCGCGTTCCTTGACCATGGAGATGGCTTCGGAAACGACATAGGCCTTGTTCGGGTCGATGCCTTCGGAAATCTTCTGCAGACGCTTTGCAAGCTTCGCCATCATCAGCCCTCCACTACCAGGCCCATGGCGCGGGCGGAGCCCTCGATCATGCGCATCGCGCCGTCGATATCGGCGGCGTTCAGATCCTTCATCTTGGCTTCGGCGATCTTGCGCACCTGCTCGGAGGTGATCGAACCGGCCTTGGCCTTACCCGGGGTCTTGGAGCCCGAGGTGATCTTGGCTTCCTTCTTGAGGAAGTAAGACACCGGCGGCTGCTTCATCGCGTAGGTGAAGGACTTGTCCTGGTAATAGGTGATGACGACCGGGATCGGCATACCCTTTTCCATTTCCTGCGTAGCCGCGTTGAACGACTTGCAGAATTCCATGATGTTAATGCCGCGCTGACCGAGCGCAGGACCAATCGGCGGCGACGGATTCGCCGAGCCGGCCTTGACCTGCAGCTTGAGCTGGCCTGCAACTTTCTTAGCCATTTCTCTGCCTTTTTCACACAAGGTTCAGATCGACATGCGATCATGAACCGACTGAAGCCGGTTGCCCGGCCTGTTTGCCGCGTCCCGAGGGATGCGGCGGCTGCGGTTGCGTGGTGCGGCGCTTGGATGGATCCGGCTAGAGATCCGCGCCTTCCACGCGAGACGCCGGGAGCCCGGCGTCGAAGATCAGACCTTTTCGACCTGACCGTATTCGAGCTCGACCGGAGTGGCGCGCCCGAAAATAGAGACTTCCACCTTGAGGCGGGAGCGTTCTTCGTCGACATCCTGAACGATGCCATTGAAGGAAGCGAAGGGACCGTCCGCAACCCGTACCTGCTCGCCGATCTCGAACGAGACGGTGGGCTTGGGATGCTCGACGCCGTCCTGCACCTGGCTGAGGATGCGGTCGGCTTCGGAGTCCGGGATCGGAACCGGCTTGGACTCGGAGCCCAGGAAGCCGGTGACCTTCGGCGTATTCTTGATGAGGTGGTAGGCTTCGTCGGTGAGGTTCGCGCGAACCATCACATAGCCCGGGAAGAACTTGCGCTCGGAATCGACCTTGCGGCCGCGGCGCACTTCAACCACCTTCTCGGTCGGAACCACGATCTTCTCGAACAGATGGCTCAAGCCCTTCTGGCGAGCCTTGTCCTCGATCGATTCAGCGACCTTCTTCTCGAAATTCGAATATGCGTGAACAATGTACCAGCGCGCAGCCATCAGTAATCTCCGAACCGATCAGCCGAGGATGAGGCTGATGGCGTAGCCCATCAGCCAGTCGGCGGCAAAGAAGAACACAGCGGCGACGCCGGCCATGATGAACACCATCATGGTCGAGATCAACGTTTCGCGCCGCGTGGGCCAAGTAACTTTCGACGTCTCGGAGCGGACCTGCTGCAGAAACGTGAATGGATTGGTTTTCGATGCCATTGACTGCTCACGCCATTTCGGCGCGTAAAGCCGGTTTTCCAGCCCCACGCGCCGCGTGTCTGTTTGAACCCTACATAACCGCCGATTCCCTTTTTCACAAGAGGGAAAATACGGTCGCTTCCGCATTCTTAAATTGCGTTAACGCTTTCATGAATACGGTGGAAACTGGCAGGGGCAGAGGGGCTCGAACCCCCGGCCTACGGTTTTGGAGACCGTCGCTCTACCAACTGAGCTATACCCCTATCGCCCGTAACGTCGTTCGCTCTACAAGCGCCCTTCGTTGCGGACAGCGGCTAGTTATTCAATCCGCTCTGAAAAGACAAGAGTTTTTTTGCAGATCAGGATCAGCAATTCACAGAGGCCTCTCGCATGCCCTGGTCTTTCAGCGCTTTGCGCCAAAGGAAAAGCCCGGGCGCATGTCTGCGGCCCGGGCCTTGTTCCTGATCTCCGATCGGATCGATCAGCCGATGTCGTCGACCACGGCGTTGCCCTTGCCGCTGATGCGATGGGCGAGCGCGGCTTCCATGAACGGGCTGATCGCCCCGTCGAGCACGTCCGACGGCGCCGAGCTTTCGACGCCGGTGCGCAGGTCCTTCACCATCTGGTAGGGCTGCAGCACATAAGAGCGAATCTGGTGGCCCCAGCCGATATCGGTCTTGGACGCCGCCTCGGCATTGGCCGCCGCTTCGCGCTTTTCGAGTTCGACTTCATAGAGTCGCGACCGCAGCATGTCCCAGGCCTTGGCCTTGTTCTTGTGCTGCGAGCGCTCCTGCTGGCAGGCCACCGCGATTCCCGAGGGAATATGGGTGATGCGCACAGCCGAATCGGTAGTGTTGATGTGCTGTCCGCCCGAGCCGGAGGCGCGGTAGGTGTCGATGCGGCAATCGCTCTCGTTGATCTCGATGTTGATCGAATCGTCGACCACCGGATAGACCCAGACCGACGAGAACGAGGTGTGGCGGCGCGCGTTCGAATCATAAGGAGAGATTCGCACGAGCCGGTGCACGCCCGATTCGGTCTTCAGCCAGCCATAGGCGTTGTGGCCCTTGACGAGAATCGTCGCGGACTTGATGCCGGCTTCTTCGCCGTCATGCATTTCCAGCACTTCGACCTTGAAGCCCTGGCGCTCCGCCCAGCGGGTATACATGCGCAACAGCATGTTGGCCCAGTCCTGGCTTTCGGTGCCGCCGGCGCCGGAATGGACTTCGAGATAGGTGTCGTTGCCGTCGGCTTCGCCCGAGAGCATCGCCTCGACCTGGCGCCGATTGGCTTCGGCGAGCATCTCCTTGAGAGACGCTTCCGCCACCAGCACGATTTCCTGATCGTCCTCCATCTCGCCGAGCTCGATGAGGTCGATATTCTCCTGCAGGTTCGCCTCGAATTTTCGAACGCTGCTGATGCTGTCGTCCAGCTGCTGGCGCTCGCGCATCAGCTTCTGGGCTTCCGAGGGGTCGTTCCAGAGATTGGGATCTTCGGCCTTGTTGTTCAGCCAATCCAGACGTCTTACAGCCTGATCCCAGTCAAAGATGCCTCCTCAGCAGGCTTATGGCCTGCTTGATTTCGTCGATGACATTGATTGTTTCATTGCGCATGTGCGGATGTCTTCCTTCCCACGAATTGAGCGGCTGTGCTTTAGAGCGCGCGGCGGGCCTTGTAAACCCGCCTCGCCCGTCGCCTGACGACGTCCCTGCTCAGAAAAGCCCGCCCGAACCGTTGACGATAGCGTCCTTGGCCTGCTGCGACGAATTGAGGATCTGCTCGGGCGAAGCGTAACCTTCGGCGCCGATGACGGAATAGACGTCGGCGGGGCCCGTGCCGGGCTTGAACGCCTCGACGATGCGGTCAGGATCGCCTTCCGCCGCCATCATGCCGGTCTTGCGGTTGACCGGGATCAGCTTCATGCCTTCGGGCATGATGAACTTTTCCGGCTTGTGGCCCTTCAGCGCCGCCTGCATGAATTCGTTGAACAAGGGCGCGGACAAAGAGCCGCCGGTGCCGCCGCGGCCCATCGGCTTGGGATCGTCGAAGCCCATATAGACGCCGGCGACGAGATTGGGCGTGTAGCCCACGAACCAGGCGTCCTTCTCGTCATTGGTCGTGCCGGTCTTGCCGGCGACGTCGCTCTCGAGCTTGATCTTGCCGGCGGCGGTGCCGCGCTGGACGACACCCTGCATGATCGAGGTGATCTGATAGGCGGTCATCGGGTCGAGCACCTGCTCGCGATTGTCCACCACTTCAGGCTCGTTCTGGCCGTCCCATTCCGGGGCGTTGCAGGTCATGCAGACCCGTTCCTCATGCTTGAAGATGGTCTTGCCGTAACGGTCCTGCACGCGGTCGATCAGCGTCGGCTTGATCTGCTTGCCGCCATTGGCGAGCACCGAATAGGCCGACACCATTCTCAGCACGGTCGTCTCGCCTGAGCCGAGCGACATCGATAGCACCGGGTTCATCTTGTCATAGATGCCGAAGCGCTCGGCATATTCGGCGACGAGATTCATGCCCATGTCGTTGGCGAGGCGCACCGTCATCAGGTTGCGCGACTTTTCGATGCCGAGGCGCAGCGTCGACGGACCGGCCGAGCCGCCGCCATAGTTCTGCGGCCGCCAGACCTGGCCGCCCGAAACGATCTCGATCGGCGCGTCGAGAATGACCGAAGCCGGCGTATAGCCGTTGTCGAGCGCCGCCGCGTAGACGAAGGGCTTGAAGGACGAGCCGGGCTGGCGCATCGCCTGGGTGGCGCGGTTGAACTCGGACTGGGCGAAGGAGAAACCGCCGGCCATGGCGAGCACGCGGCCGGTATTGGGGTCCATCGCCACGAAGCCGCCCTGCACCTTCGGCGTCTGGCGCAGACGATAGGCGCCGCCCTGGCTGTCGAGCGGTTCGACATAGACGACGTCGCCGGTGTTCAGCACGCCGGTGGGGTTTTTGGCGGCGGCGCGGTCGCCATTGGCGGAGCGATAGGCCCAGCGCATGTCTTCGGCGGCGATGCGGCCGGTCTTGCGCGCCTCCTCGATGCGTCCGGCGGCGTCGACCTCGGGACGGATGCCGATATCGACGCCCGATTTGTCGGCGGCGAGAACCACGGCCAGCTTCCATTCCGGCACGTCGCGCAGCGGGGTGATCTTCGACAGCGGCACGCCCCAGTCGGCGCCGATCTCGATCCTGTCGACAAGACCGTGGAAGCCGCGAACCTGGTCGTAGGCAATCAGACCGTCCTGCAGCGCCCTGCGGGCGAAGAGCTGCATGGCGGGATCGAGCGAGGTGCGCACCGACAGGCCGCCTTCATAGAGAGCGTCCTTGCCGTATTTCTCGATCAGCTGACGACGGACTTCGCTGGCGAAATAGTCGGAGGCGAACAGATAGCTGTTGGTCTTCTGCGCGCTGACGCCGAGATCCTCTTTCTTGGCCGCCTCGCCGTCTTCGCGCGAGACATAGCCGTTCTCGACCATACGATCGATCACCCAGTTGCGGCGCTCGATGGCGGCGTCGCGCTTGCGGAACGGATGATAGTTGGCCGGACCTTTCGGAAGGGCCGCGAGATAGGCGGCCTGCGCGATCGTCAGTTCGGTGACCGGCTTGTCGAAATAGGTCAGCGCCGCGCTCGCCAGACCATAGGAGTTCATCCCGAAGAAGATTTCGTTGAGATAGAGTTCAAGAATCTTGTCCTTGGAATAGGCCTGCTCGATGCGGAAGGCGAGAATCGCTTCCTTGACCTTGCGGTCGATCGTCTGGTCCGCGCTCAGGAGGAAATTCTTGGCGACCTGCTGGGTGATGGTCGAGGCGCCCATCGGACGGCGGCCGGAGCCGACATTCTGAATATTGACGGCGATGGCGCGCAACAGGCCTTGAAAATCGACCCCCGCATGCTGGTAGAAATTCTTGTCTTCGGCGGAGAGGAACGCGGCCTTGACGCGGTCGGGAATGGCCTGGATCGGCAGGAACAGCCGGCGTTCATGCGCGTATTCGGCGATCAGCGCGCCATTGTCCGCATGCACGCGGGTGGTCACCGGCGGCTGGTAATTGGCGAGCACTTCGTAGTCGGGCAGATCCCGGGTCACTTCGTCGAGATAGAGAGACACCACCATCGCCGCCGCGAGGAACAGCATCGTTCCCAAGCCGAAGAAATAGCCGATAAGTCTGATCATGGAATTCTTTCCGCGCATTGATCGACCGCCGACCGCGCGACGCGCCGGGACCTGTTTTACCCGATGCGCGCCATCGGCGCCAGCATCGGCTCTTACAGTCGTGAATGTGAGGAAAATAGGGCTCCGCCGCTATTCCGGGCCTCTGCGGCCGCCCACACACAGATTTTTGCGACGGACTGCGCCTTATCCGCCACGCAAAACGCCGTTCGCCTTGAAATAGGCGACGGCGCCGTCGGCGATGAGGCCCGCGACCTTGTCGCGCCAGGCCTTGCTGGTGAGCAGCTTTTCGTCGTCAGCATTGGAGAGAAAGCCGAGCTCCAGCAGAATCGACGGCACGTCCGGCGCCTGCAGCACGCGGAATCCCGCATGCCGGAGCGGATTGTTGATCAGCTCGATCTGGCCTTCGAAGGACTTCACCACATGTTCGGCGAGCTGGATCGAAAAGGCCTGCGTCTCCCGCCGCGTCAGATCGATCAGGATGTCGGCCACCTCTTCCGGCTCGTCCCTGACCTCGATGCCGGCAATGTCGTCGGAGAGGTTCTCGCGCTCGGCGAGGCTTTCGGCCAGCTTGTCGGAGGCGCGATCGGAGATGGTGTAGACGGTGGCGCCGCGAATGCCTTTCTGGCGAAGCGTGTCGGCATGCAGCGAGATGAACAGCCGCGCCTTGCCCTGGCGCGCGATCGTCACCCGCTCCGGCAGCGAGACGAACGTGTCGTCGCTGCGGGTGAGAAAGGCGCGAAAGCCGGGCTTGGCGTTAAGCTTGTCGGCGAGCGTCTTGGCGAAGGACAGCGTCACGTCCTTCTCGAACGTCTTGCCTGACGCGCCGAGCGCGCCGGTGTCGATGCCGCCATGACCGGCGTCGATGGCGATGATGATGTCCGAGGTCTCCGGCGCCGCCTGCGATTGATCGGGGGCGACGCGCGGGGTCTTGCCGCCGGCGACGCGCTCGCGGTCCCAACTCTGGTTCTTGACGAGGGCGGCAAACTCCTCGGCGCTGGTCATTTCGGTGTCCAGGACGAGGCGATAGCCCTTGCCGGGCTCGTTTTCCCGGGCTTCGGCCAGCACCGCCTTGAACGGTCGCTTGGCCGTCAGCACGAGACGCGAGGAGCCGAGCCCCATGCGGCCATAGCGGATATCGGTGAACAGGCCTTTCGGGGCGAGATCGCTGTCTCCGAAGCCGAACGCGGTCTCGTCGAGATCCACGATCATCCGCGCCGGCGAGGCGGTGTAATGCAGCCTGAACTCCGGCTTGCGGTCGAAATCGATGACGATGCGGGCGCGGGAATCGTCGCCGGCGATCCGGGCGGCGTAAGCGATCAGCGGTTGCGGCGCGGGATCGTCGGCGGCGCCAGCCGCCCCGCATCCGATCAAGAGGCCGATCGCCGCCAGCCATGCCATCAAAAGTCTATGCATGCTTTGTGCCGTCCTGCCTTCGGCGCCCTGCGCCACCTGTCGCAAAATAGGCCTGATTTCTTGACGAAACCCTGATTCGGCCGGCTGAAACATAGATTTTCGCGACCCCGGGCGCCAACACCCAGAAATTGGCTCGCAAGAAAATTCAATGATTTCCGCCAAAGAGTGAATTCGATGGGTCAATAATGTGACGGATTTGCGTCACCCCTTGATATTCGCATGGATAAACCATAGAAGGTATCCGAGTGAATAGTGAAGGCGGGATCGCATTGCCCGGGAGGCTGCCAGGAGGATGGCGCCAGGCCAGGGGCAATATCCGCCGCCGATGCGCATTCACCGAGGCTCTATCCGGTCATGCGACGTATTCGCATGGAATTTTAGGCGGTTGGCCGCCACACGCTCGTGAAGTTCGGGCACATTCATTGGACCGCAAGGTCTTGGGCATAGACATTCTCGCTCGGTAAGACATTGACGCAAGCGATTTCATTCTCGACGGCAACGACAGATCATGCGGCCCAGCCGCGTCTCCGCCGCGCCCTCGCGATCGCGTCACTCCCCACCCGGCGGGACACATTATCCGGCAATCGGCGCGTCTCGCGCCCGGTATCCCCCCGTACTGGCGGACCTTTGCGCCAAAGCCTCGATTGCCGAGGAGTTACAGATACATGGCAGACAAGATGCTTATCGACGCGTCTCACGCTGAGGAGACGCGCGTTGTAGTCGTTCGCGGCAACCGCATTGAAGAATTCGACTTCGAGTCGCAGCATAAGAAGCAGTTGCGGGGCAATATTTACCTCGCCAAGGTCACCCGGGTCGAACCCTCGCTTCAGGCCGCCTTCGTGGATTACGGCGGCAATCGACACGGCTTTCTCGCTTTTGCGGAAATCCACCCCGATTATTACCAAATCCCCCTCGCCGACCGTCAGGCTCTGCTGAGAGCCGAAGCCGAAGAACATCGTCGCGATGACGATTTCGAGCCGGTCGGCCGCGCAGAACCCGCCTCCGCCGATCACGAACCGGCCGCCGGCCTCGAGGAAGCGCCGCAGCCCGACATCGACTCCTGGCAGGGCCGCAGCTTCGAAGCGCAGGTGAAGCCGGACGCGGAAGTCGCGGCAGCCGAGCCTGTCGAAGCAAATGCGGTCGATGCAGCCGAAACCGTCGCTGAAGAAGCTCCGGTTGAAGCCGCAGTCGAAAAGCCCAAGCGCGTCCGCAAGCCCCGCGCCAAGAAGGTGAAGGCTGAGGAAGCGCCCGTCGAAGCCGCCGCCGAAGGCGAACAGGGTTCCTCCGAAGCCTCGGAACCTTCCGATGATGACAAGGGCTCGACGCCCCCGGCCATGGCGATGGTCGCAGATGTCGATTCGATCTCCGAAGACGCCCGCCGTCGTGGCAATGACGATGATGACGACGACGATGACGACATCGACGAAAAGGAAGTCATCGAATCCGTCGGCGCCGAAGACGCGATGGAGGAAGTTCCTGATCGCGTCGTGCGCAAGCCGCGCAAGCAGTACCGCATCCAGGAAGTCATCAAGCGCCGCCAGATCCTGCTCGTGCAGGTCGCCAAGGAAGAGCGCGGCAACAAGGGCGCGGCGCTGACCACCTATCTGTCGCTCGCCGGCCGCTATTCCGTGCTGATGCCGAACACCGCCCGCGGCGGCGGCATTTCCCGCAAGATCACCAGCCCGCAGGACCGCAAGCGCCTCAAGGAAATCGCCCGCGAGCTCGAAGTGCCGCAGGGCATGGGCGTCATCCTGCGCACCGCCGGCGCCAACCGCACCAAGGCCGAGGTCAAGCGCGACTTCGAATATCTGATGCGACTCTGGGAAAACGTCCGCACCAAGACGCTGCAGTCGACCGCGCCGTGCCTCGTCTATGAAGAAGGCTCGCTGATCAAGCGCTCGATCCGCGACCTCTACAACAAGGATATTTCCGAGGTCATCGTCTCGGGCGAAGAAGGCTATCGCGAAGCGAAAGACTTCATGAAGATGCTGATGCCGAGCCATGCCAAGGTGGTTCAGCCCTATCGCGACATTCATCCGATCTTCTCGCGCGCCGGCATCGAAGCCCAGCTCGACCGTATGCTGCAGCCGCAGGTGACGCTGAAGTCGGGCGGCTACATCATCATCAACCAGACCGAAGCGCTCGTCGCCATCGACGTCAACTCCGGCCGGTCGACTCGCGAACATTCGATCGAAGACACCGCGCTCCAGACCAATCTGGAAGCCGCCGAAGAAGTCGCCCGCCAGCTGCGCCTGCGCGACCTTGCCGGTCTCGTGGTGATCGACTTCATCGACATGGAAGAGAAGCGCAACAACCGTCTGGTCGAAAAGCGCCTCAAGGATCATCTGAAGAACGACCGCGCCCGCATCCAGGTCGGCCGCATCTCGCATTTCGGCCTGCTCGAAATGTCGCGCCAGCGCATCCGCGCCTCCGTGCTCGAAAGCACGATGCAGGTCTGCCCGCATTGCAACGGCGCCGGCCTCGTGCGCTCGCAGTCGTCGGTGGCGCTGCATGTGCTGCGCGGCATCGAGGAATTCCTGCTCAAGAGCACGACGCATGACATCATCGTCAAGACGCCGGCCGACACCGCTCTCTATCTGCTCAACCAGAAGCGCGGCACGATCGTCGACTACGAAAACCGCTTCGGCGTCTCGATCACGGTCATGGCCGGCGATGAAGGCGGCGCGCAGCACTTCCTGATCGAACGCGGCGAAGCCGTCGAAAATCCGGTCAAGATCGAACAGCTCATCCACTTCCCGGTCGAGGAAGAGGAAGACGAAGACATCGTCGAGATCGAAGAGGACGAAGCCGAGGTCGAAGAAAGCCCGGCGCAGCCCGCGCCGCAGCAGGCCCGTTCCGACGATCAGTCGAACAAGAAGAAGAAGCGTCGTCGTCGCCGTCGCGGCGGCAAGCGTGACGGCGTCGAAAACGGCGCCGGCGCAAACGGCTCCGACGACAATGGCGACGACGAGGACGACAACGGCGACGCCGATGAAGCGACCAGCGGCGCCGATGACGCCGAAGGCGCAGAGGTTTCGGCCGCTGACGCCGCTTCAGACAGCGACAATCGCAAGCGCCGCCGTCGCGGCAAGCGCGGCGGCCGCCGGATGCGTGAAGGCGAAGTGAACGGTTCCGCCGAGAATGGCGACGGCGAAGCGGGCGATGAGTCGGATGCCGAAGAGGCCTCGACCGACGACGCCACAGCCGTGCAGGAAGGGGCCGAGGCCCCTGCTCCGCGGCCGCGCCGGGCTCGCGCCAACAGGTCAGAAGCCGCAGCCGCTCCGGAAGCCGTGGAAGCGGCAGCCGTCGAAACGATCGCCGAAGCAGCGCCCGAGCCCGCAGCCGCCGAAGTCGCCGCCGCTGCCGAGCCGGTCCCGGCGCCGGCTGAAGAGGTGGTGACGGAAGTCGAAGCGCCGCCCGTCGCCGAAACCGCGGTCGAACAGGACGCGTCGTCCGACGAGAAGAAGGCCCGCGCCAATCGCGGCGAAGCGGCGCTGCAGGCGTCCCAGCCGGTTGTCGTCTCGTCGTCTGGCCAGGAAAAGCCCGAGGACGACGGCAAGCCGAAGAAGGCGGGCTGGTGGCAAAAAAGGGGGTTTCTTTGATGCCCTCATCCGCCTGATCAAAGGCTGATCCTTCAAGACCCGTCTCGGCAGCGAGGCGGGTCTTTGCTTTTGCGGTCCAATATTTTCACGATCCCGAGAGACCGGTCGCACAACCGCCTTTTTCTGTTTCCACGCCCGAATGCCCTGACTATAAACAGCCCACGCCGCCGTAGAGGGCGCTTGAGAGGATGACTGACGATGAAGAGATTGACCTGGGCCGCCGCGCTTCTTTCGCTGGCGACGGCGTTCCAACCCGCGACTGCCGCCGAGAGCTTTACGCCCCAGCAGAAAGACGAGATCGGCGCCATCGTGCGGGAATATCTCCTCGCCCATCCGGACATGCTGGTGGAAATACAGCAGGCGCTGGAAAAGAAGCAGAACGAGGCTCGCCAGGCGCAGGCCAAGGTCGCCGTCGACGCCAACAAGGACCTGATCTTCAACGCGCCCTATGACATCTCGGTCGGCAATCCCCAGGGCAAGGTCACCGTCGTCGAATTCTTCGACTATAATTGCGGCTATTGCCGCCGCGCCATGAAGGATATGGACGCCATCGTGAAGTCCAATCCTGATGTGCGCTTCGTGCTCAAGGAATTCCCAATTCTCGGCCCCGACTCGGTCGCCGCCCACAAGGTCTCCGACGCCTTCCGCATTCTGGCGCCGGAGAAGTATGGCGAATTCCACCGCGAACTCCTGGGCGGCGAGCATGCCGACGAAGCCCGCGCCATCGACGTCGCCAAGAAGCTGGGCGTGACCGAAGAGGCCCTGCGCGCCGAGATGGGCAAGCCCGGTTTCGACGCCCGCGTTCAAGACGCCTACAAGCTGGCGACCGACCTCGGCATCTCCGGCACGCCCTCTTACGTGATCGGCAACGAAGCGATTTTCGGCGCCGTGGGCGTGGACGCGCTTAACCAGAAAATCGCCAATGTCGGCCAGTGCGGCAAGACCGTCTGCTGATTTGTTGCAAAAGCCGGGAAAAGCGAATAAATGGCTTTCCCGGCCGTCCCGCCTGTGTACAAACAGTCTGGCGCCATGCGGCCCTTTCCATGTCACCCTCCCCGGTCTATAGGAGGGGATGCGTGCATGCAGGAAGAATGGATGACCCAGACTGTCTATATTTTGAACGGCCCCAATCTGAACATGCTTGGCAAGCGGGAGCCGGAAATTTATGGCGCCGCCACGCTCGACACCATCGCGGAGGATTGCCGCGAGACGGGCGTGGAACTGGGCTTTTCGGTGGATTTCCGCCAAACCAATCACGAAGGCGTGCTGATCGACTGGCTGCATGAAGCCAATGACAAGGCCGTGGCCGCGCTGATCAATCCCGGCGCCTATGGTCATACGTCGATCGCGCTGCATGACGCGATCCGCGCCATCTCCATCCCGGTGATCGAACTGCATCTGTCGAACATCCATGCGCGGGAGGAATTCCGCCACAAGACATGGACTGCGCCGGCGGTGAAGGGCGTGATCTGCGGCTTCGGGGCGCATTCATATATACTGGCCTTGCAGGCCGCCAGGACGATCGTCACATAACGATAATAGGACATTGAAAAATGGCTGAGAAGAAGACGGGCATTGATCAGGCGCTGATCCGCGATCTGGCCAACATCCTCAAGGATACGGATCTGACCGAGATCGAGGTCGAGCAGGCGGATACGCGCATCCGCGTTTCCCGCAACACCCAGCAGGTGTTCGCCCAGGCCTCCATGCCGGCTTACGCCATGCCCCAAGCCCCTATGGCGGCTCCGGCTGCAGCTGCCCCTGCCGCGGCTGCCGTCGAAGCGGCGCCTGCAGCGCCTTCCGGCTTCACGCTGAGCTCGCCGATGGTCGGCACCTGCTACCATGCGCCGGCGCCCGGCTCCGCGCCCTTCGTGACCGTGGGACAGCAGGTCAAGGAAGGCCAGACCGTGCTGATCATCGAAGCGATGAAGACCATGAACCAGATCCCGGCGCCCCGCTCCGGCAAGATCGCCGCGATCATGGTCGGCGATTCCGCGCCCGTCGAGTTCGGCGAGCCCCTCCTGGTGATCGAATAAGGCGGATCCCATGATCTCCAAGATCCTCATTGCCAATCGCGGCGAAATCGCCCTTCGCGTGCTGCGCGCCTGTAAGGAGCTCGGCATTGCGACGGTGGCGGTGCATTCGACCGCCGATTCGGACGCGATGCATGTGCGCCTCGCCGACGAAAGCGTCTGCATCGGCCCGCCGCCCTCGCGCGACAGCTATCTGAACATCCATCAGATCGTCGCCGCCTGCGAAATCACCGGCGCCGACGCCGTGCATCCGGGCTACGGCTTCCTGTCCGAAAACGCCAAGTTCGCCGATATCCTCGACGCCCATGGCATCACCTTCATCGGACCGACGGCGGATCACATCCGCATCATGGGCGACAAGATCACCGCCAAGCAGACGGCGCAGGATCTCGGCATTCCCGTGGTGCCTGGTTCGGCCGGGGAAGTTCTGAACGACGAGGATGCGCTGAAGACCGCGCGCCAGATCGGTTATCCCGTGCTGATCAAGGCCACCGCCGGCGGCGGCGGTCGCGGCATGAAGGTCGCCAAGACCGAAGCCGACCTGCTCGAAGCCTTCAACACCGCCCGTTCGGAAGCCGCCAACGCATTCGGCAACGACTCGGTCTATATGGAGAAGTATCTCGAAAAGCCCCGGCATATCGAGATCCAGGTGTTCGGCGACGGCGCCGGCAACGCCATCCATCTCGGCGAACGCGATTGCTCGCTGCAGCGCCGCCACCAGAAGATCTGGGAAGAAGCCAATTCGCCGGCGCTCAATGTCGAGCAGCGGATGAAGATCGGCCAGATCTGCGCCGACGCGATGAAGAAGCTGAAATATCGCGGCGCCGGCACGATCGAATTCCTCTACGAGAACGGCGAGTTCTATTTCATCGAAATGAACACCCGCCTGCAGGTGGAGCATCCGGTCACCGAAGCCATCACCGGCATCGACCTCGTGCATGAGCAGATCCGCGTCGCCTCCGGCAACGGCCTGTCCGTCACCCAGGACGGGATCGTCTTTTCGGGCCACGCGATCGAATGCCGCATCAATGCCGAAGATCCCCGGACCTTCGTCCCCTCGCCCGGCACGATCACGCATTTCCACGCTCCCGGCGGTCTCGGCGTTCGCGTCGATTCCGGCGCCTATGCCGGCTACAAGATCCCGCCCTATTACGACAGCCTGATCGGCAAGCTGATCGTGCATGGCCGCACCCGTGTGGAATGCATGATGCGCCTTCGCCGCGTGCTCGACGAATTCGTCATCGACGGCATCAAGACCACGCTGCCGCTGTTCCAGGATCTCGTGTCCAATCCGGATATCGCCAATGGGGATTACGACATCCATTGGCTCGAACATTACCTGGCCAATGACTGACGGGACTGCGTGATGGCGCGTTCTTCGCATACCGCCGCCATCACGCCCGAAATCCTGCTCCGCGCCTATGCCGCGGGGCTTTTTCCCATGGCGGAATCCGCCGACGACCCGGAAATCTTCTGGGTCCAGCCGGAAATGCGCGGCGTCATCCCGCTCGACGGTTTTCACGTTTCCAAAAGCCTCGCCAAAACCATGCGCAGGCGTCCCTTCGACATCCGCTTCAACACCGCCTTCGACCAGGTGATCGCCAAATGCGGCGAACCGGCGCCGGATCGTCCCTCGACCTGGATCAATCCGCTCATCCTGATGCTCTACAAGGAGCTGCACAGGCTCGGTTACGCCCATTCGGTGGAAGCCTGGGAAGGCGAGGAGTTGGTCGGCGGACTCTACGGCGTCTCGCTCGGCTCGGCCTTTTTCGGCGAGAGCATGTTCTCCCGCCGCACCGACGCCTCGAAAATCTGTCTCGTGCATCTCGTCGAACGCCTGCGTGAAAAGGGCTTCACATTGCTCGATACGCAATTCACCACCGACCACCTCAAGAGTTTCGGCGCGGTCGACGTGCCCAAGCGCGATTATGAGAAACTGCTGGATAGGGCCATGCAGTCGGCGGATCTGGATTTCTGAGCGCCGCAGCGACTCGAGACGGGGCGTGGGACATCGTCCTTCGTGGTGAGCAAGCCTGCGCCGGCGCTCGAAATCAAAATTCGGGATAACAGAGTGCCCCACTTGCGGTTGCGCCCGCCTCCATCGATGATGGAGAAATGGTCGTTCCTTACCGCTCGAGGACATATGATGAGGCGCATTGCTGCTCTGATTGTTGCGTTCAGTCTCCCCAACCTTGCCATTGCGGCAAGCTATGAACAGACGTTCGGCCATAAGCCGGAGCTGCAAGGCGATGTCGCAACGCTGCTCGAATCGCTCGACTACAAGCAAGGCGCCCTTCCCCTGGTGGGCGCGCCTGCGAGCCTGACGGCGCCGGACGGGTTCTACTATCTCGATGCGCGCGACTCGGCAAAGGTGCTGATCGATCTCTGGGGAAATCCGCCGGCCAGCGCAGAGGGCGTGATGGCGATGATTTTCCCAAAGGAAAAGCCGCCGGAGTCGGAGTCCTGGGGCGGCGTGATCTCCTATTCGGATGAAGGCTATGTCTCCGATGTCGATGCGCAGACGACGGACTACACGGCCCTGCTGACCGATCTGCAACAGCAGACCAGCGAAGCCAATCCCGAACGGGTCAAGGCAGGCTACGAACCGATCACGCTGGTCGGATGGGCGTCGGCGCCGCATTACGATCCGGCGACCCATGCGCTGCATTGGGCGCGTGAACTTCAGTTCGGCGCAGATCCGGCTTCGCCTCATACGCTGAATTATCAATTGCGCGTGCTTGGCCGTGAAGGCGTTCTCAACGTCAATTTCGTCGCGGGCATGCCGCAACTGGCTTCGGTGCAATCCGCGATTCCGGCGGTCATCAACCAGGTGAAATATGACGCCGACAGGGATTACGCCTCCCATCGGGACGGCGATCGCGTCGCGGCCTATGGGCTGGCGGGGCTGATCGCCACGGCGGCCGGAGCCAAGGTCGCGGCCAAAGCCGGCATTCTGGCCATGGCGGCGATTTTCCTCAAGAAGGGTTTCGTCTTCATCCTGATGGCGCTGGCCGCGGCCTGGCGCTGGCTGTCGGGGTTCTTCCGCAAGAAGAAATCCCCGGCCCCGCCGAGCGACGACAGCATGTGAAGGACGGCGATGATCCGGCCGTAAAGATTGCCGTCACGCCGAACCCGCTTGCCGAAGCGTCACGGCGCTCAAGCGTCAGTTGGGGTTCAGATCGTCGAAATTCTGCTCGGGATTGGTGAGATCGGGCAGATTTTGCATGTCGACCGGCGCATCGGGATTGAGCGTCTCGCCATCGGCGGGCGGCGCGGGCTCCATGGTCGGATCGGGAGCGCCAGACGCGCCATCGGCCGGCTTTTCCGTCTTCGGATCGGGAATAGGCGTGGTGTCGATCTTGAAGCCGTCGGGCCGCGGCACATCGGAGGTCTGTTTGCAGCCGGTCAGCCAGATGTCGTAGATCGGGTGATCGACCGCGTTGAGGCCCGGAGACGCGGCGAACATCCAGCCGCTGAAGATCCGGCGGATCTTGCGGTCGAGCGTGATCTCGTCGACCTCGACGAAAGTGGATTGCTTCTGCGCTTCGGTTTCATCGCGGCTGAAGCAGACGCGCGGCGTCACCTGCAGCGCGCCGAACTGCACCGTTTCGTCCATATAGACGTCGAATGTCGTGGTGCGGCCGGTGATCTTGTCGAGGCCCGCAAATTCCGCCACGGCGTTCTTGATCTTGGCCGCCTCGGCGGGCGACGAGAGCAGGCAGCCGCCAAAAACAAGGGCGGCGGACAGAACTGTCCGCAGCCCTGTGGATTGCGTCGATGTGGTCGTCATTCCGTTCACGTATCGCAGTCTCCGGCCATGCGGTGTGCGTTAGACGGCAATTATGGCCGGATGAAGGGAGGCCTCAGCCGCGCGGCGTCCAGGCGTCGTAATCGCCGGTCACGCGATCGCGTTCGCCGCCCGTGGCGAGCGAGCCCTTAGGGCGATAGGCGGCCGCAGAGCCGGTCGGGTTGGCGCGATGCGCCTTTTCCCAGTCGCGCGCCGCATAGTTCTGCTCGGTCGGCGGAACGTCGGTGCGGTAGTGCATCCAGCCATGCCAGCCCGGCGGAATGGCGCTGGCGTCGGCATAGCCGTTATAGACCACCCAGCGACGGGTGCGCCCTTCGCTGTCCTTGCCGCCGGTGTAATAGGTGTTGCCGAACTCGTCCTGACCCACCTTTTTGCCGAAGCGCCAGGTGTGAAACCGCGTGCCGATGGTCTGACCGTTCCACCAGGTGAAAATCTGCAGGAGAAGCTTCATGAGTCGGGAACCCTGAATATGCGGCGCGAGACTCCCCGCGCCCGGAAGAATGCTCTGCTTATGCCGCCGCGCAGCAAGAAAGTCCAGCACTCTATCATGCAAAATGGTCCGGCCTCACCTTGCCAAACAGCATGAGCGCGGCCATGGTCGGCGCGTCTGGGGATCAGGCGCGTAAAGCGCAGGGGGACATCATGCGGATCATGTTGCGGGCCGTTCTGGCGGTCATTCTGGCTCTCGGCGTCCAGGTCGCGGCGCGCGCCGACGGCATCGCCATCGTCCAGGCGGTCGAACAGGCGAGCGGCGTCTGCAACGGACCGACGGCGGCCGAAGCTTTCGAATGCGCCAAGGACAAATGCGTCGCCGCCGGCGCAGCCGCGCGCGAGGACTGCCTGGAAATGACCTGGTGCCAGAGCGGCTGGACGGTCGACGTGTTCATGCAATCCACCGAAGGCCCGCATTGGCACGAATATCACTGCGGCTGGTCGAGCCGCGCGGAAGCCGAAGCCGCGGGCGATCTCGCCTGCAACCCCGAACGCAAGAAGCAGTTGATGGAATGCGCCACCGTGCAGATCTACGATCCCGACGGCAAGGCGCTGATGGAGAATTGAGAATGACGGATCTCGGCGATCTCGCCGCGCGCGCCCTCGGGGAAATCAGCGCCTGCCTCTACAAGACCGACGAGGCGGATCTGGAGGCGCTCGTCAGTCTTCTGGCCATTCCTCGCCGCATCGCGATCTACGGCTGCGGCCGCGAGGGGCTGATGATGCGGGCGCTGTGCATGCGGCTCTACCATCTCGGTCTCGATGTCCACATGGTCGGCGATATGACGACGCCGCCGCTCGGCGACGGCGATCTGCTGCTGGTCAGCTGCGGACCGGGCTACTTGTCCACAGTCGATGCATTGGCGAAGACCGCGAAAGCCGCCGGCGCGGAGATCGCCGTCATTACCGCCGAGCCGGACGGCGCGATCACCAGGCTCAGCGACACTGTGCTGACCATTCCGGCCCAGACCATGGCCCGCGACGAGCACGCGCCGACATCTTTCCTGCCGATGGGCAGCCTGTTTGAAGGCGCACAATTCATGCTGTTTGAAATTCTGGTGATCCGGCTGCGTGACCGGATGGGCGAGACGGCGGACACCATGCGCGCCCGCCACACCAATCTGGAATGATCAGAAGCTGAGCGTCTTTTCGAGAATGAGCGCGGGGATGCCGGAGTTCTGCGCCCCGCAATTCTTGGTCCAGCCGACCTCGGCAAAGCCGAGTCCGGTGTAGAACGCCACGGCGCGCTCGTTCTTCGGCTCGACTTCGAGCCGCATGCGCCTGGCCGAGGGAAAACAGGTCTCGACTTCTGCAAACAGGTCGCGGCCGATGCCCTGTCCTGTCAGTCCGGGCTCGACATAAATCATGTGAAGAATGGCGACGTCGCTCTCGCCTTCGGCCATGGCCGCATAGGCCACGCCGCCGATCGTCTTGCCGTCGTCGGCCACCACGAATTCCGAATCAGGCCGCTTAAGCCGCGCCGTGAGCGCCGCCACGGAATGCCAGGATGCGGTGATCTCACTCACCTTGTCCGCGCCATAAAGCGCATCATAGGTCGCATGCCAGCTCCGCCCGAGAAGGGCGGAGACGGCTTTGAGATCGCCTTCCGAGGCTGTGCGGACGAAGAACATCCGCAATCAGTCTTCGAGACCGAGCTTGGCCTTGACCAGCGCCTGCACGGCCTGCGGATTGGCCTTGCCGCCGGTCGCCTTCATCACCTGACCGACGAACCAGCCGGCCAGCGTCGGCTTGGCCTTGACCTTCTCGACCTGATCGGGATTGGCGGCGATGATCTCGTCGACAGCCTTTTCGATTGCGCCGGTGTCGGTGACCTGCTTCATGCCGCGGGCCTCGACGATCTCGGCCGGATCGCCGCCTTCGGTGAAGACGATTTCGAACAGATCCTTGGCGAGCTTGCCGGAGATGACGCCGTCCTTGATGAGATCGAGGATGGAGCCGAGCTGCGTCGGGCTGACCGGGCTGTCTTCGATGCCCTTGCCCGCCTTGTTGAGCGCGCCGAGCAGATCGTTGATCACCCAGTTGGCGGCGATCTTGGCGTCGCGGCCCTCGGCGAGCTTTTCGTAAAAATCGGCGATCGCCTTTTCCGACACCAGCACCGAGGCGTCATAGACGGTCAGGCCGAGATCCCGAACGAAACGCTCCTTCTTGTCGTCGGGCAGTTCCGGCAGGTCGGCCAGCAGCGAGGCGACGAAAGCGTTGTCAAATTCGAGCGGCAGAAGATCCGGATCGGGGAAATAGCGATAGTCATGCGCGTCTTCCTTGGAGCGCATGGACCGCGTCTCGCCCTTGCCGGCGTCGAACAGGCGGGTTTCCTGATCGATCGTGCCGCCCTCTTCCAGAATGGCGATCTGGCGGCGCGCTTCATATTCGATGGCCTGGCCGACGAAGCGGATCGAGTTGACGTTCTTGATCTCGCAACGCGTGCCGAATGCGCCGCCGGGCTTGCGCACGGAGACGTTGACGTCAGCGCGCATGGAGCCCTCGTCCATATTGCCGTCGCAGGTGCCGAGATAGCGCAGGATGGTGCGCAGCTTGGTGAGATAGGCCTTGGCTTCGTCCGACGAGCGCAGGTCGGGCTTGGAGACGATTTCCATCAGCGCCACGCCGGAGCGGTTGAGGTCGACATAGGACATGGTCGGATGCTGGTCATGCAGCGACTTGCCGGCGTCCTGCTCGAGATGCAGGCGCTCGATGCCGATTTCGATATCCTCGAACTGGCCCTGACGATCCGGACCGAGCGAGATGACGATCTTGCCCTCACCGACGATCGGATCCTTGAACTGCGAGATCTGATAGCCCTGCGGCAGGTCGGGATAGAAATAGTTCTTGCGGTCGAACACCGAGCGATGATTGATCTCAGCCTTCAGGCCGAGACCCGTGCGCACGGCCTGCTTGACGCATTCCTCGTTGATGACGGGGAGCATGCCCGGCATGGCGGCGTCGACGAGCGACACATTGGCGTTCTGCGGCCGACCGAACTCGGTCGAAGCTCCCGAGAAGAGCTTGGACTGGCTGGTGACCTGGGCATGGACTTCCATCCCGATCACCACTTCCCAATCGCCGGTGGCGCCGGCGATGAAGCGTTTCGGATCGGGGGTGCGGACATCGACTATGCTCATTCTTGAAGCCTTCTTGCATGCATGACGCGTGGAACTTTCCGGTAGAGCAAATGCGTTTGGGAGGCAAGCGCCGAGTCCGGATGGGACTGACGCAGGCTTGCAACGGGCGGGGGAAAAATGCGGGTTATCACTGTGCGGCGCAAAAGCCGCAGGGGTGGCGAGGCTTCTATCAGAGTTTTCTTTCTGATACCGTTTTCGCGGGAAGCAGGTATATAGAGGCCATGTTGAGTTTTAAGGCGCATATACGGGCCTCGTCCTTGATCGCACTTCTGGCCCTGACGGTTTATGAGAAACCGGCCATGGCCTTCGAGATCTTCGGGATGAAGTTCTTCGAAGACGAAGACGATGCGGCGGCCGTATCCGACCCGGTGCGCTATGCGCTGACGTTCGATCCGGGCGACGCCGATCTGCGCAAGGATCTCGAAAGCGCGTCGCTGCTGTTTCAGGAGAAGGAAAAGCCCGTCTCCGGCGATCTCGGCGTCGTCATCAAGGCCCGCGACGACCGCGACCGCCTGCTCGCCGCCCTCTACGAACAGGCGCGCTATGGGGCCGTGATCGACATCACCGTCAATGGCCAGCCGGTCGACAGCCTGCCGCCCGTGCCGGATTTCCCGCGCGACAAGCCCGTGCCAGTGACCGTCACGGTACAGCCGGGACCTGTCTTCAAGCTTGCCGAGACGAAACTCGGCCAGGACGCCGCGAAATTCGATCCTCGCGACCTCGGCTTGAAGACCGGCGACGCCGTGGGCGCCGGCCAGGTGATCACCGCCGCCGGCCGCGTGGTGGAAAACCTCGAAAAAGAGGGACGACCGCTCGCCAAGCTGACCGGCCGCGAACTCGCCGCCGACCACAAGATCAATGAGACGACGGTGACCATCAATGCCGAAGGCGGCCCCGTGGCCGATTACGGCACTGTTTCGGTGAAAGGCTCCCGCACGGTGGACCCGGAATTCATCCGGCAATGGTCGCGCCTCAACAAGGGCGAGCGCTACGATCCGGAAAAGGTGAAGCAGGCCACCGAACGGCTGCGCAAGCTCGGCGTCTTCTCCTCGATCGCCATCACCAAATCGCACCGCCTCGACCAGAGCGGCCGCATTCCTATGGCGATCACGGTCGCCGACGGCAAGCAGCGCTATTTCGGCGCCGGCGCGGAATTCTCGACCATCGACGGCATCGGCCTCTCGGCCTATTGGGGCCACCGCAATCTTTTCGGCGGGGCGGAATCGCTGAAGATAAGCGGCGCGGTGTCGCGGCTCGGCAGCACGCTCGACTGGAAGGAGCTGGGCTACGATTTCTCGATCCTGTTTTCGAAACCCGCCGCCTTCAACCAGATCACCACCTTCAATGCAGGGCTGATCGCCAAGAACGAAAATCCCGACGCCTATCGCGCCTCCACCATCTCGCTCTTCGCCAACACCAGCTTCGACGTGACCGACAAGGATGTGGCGACCGCGGGCTTGGACCTGACCGCCAACCGCACCAAGGACGTGTTCGGAAAGAACGACTATCTGATCGCGTCTGTGCCGATGACCTGGACGCGAGACGCCACCGACAATCCACTGGACGCCACGGAAGGCTACAAGCTCAACCTCTCCGCCATTCCGAGCTACGAAGCGCTTGAAGGGACTCCCTTTTCCTCGTTCGAAGGCTCGGTATCCGGCTATTGGGGCATGGGCGAGGAAAACGGCGTGGTGCTGGCCGGCAAATTGTCGCTCGGCACGCTTGTCGGCGTCGACCAGCTGAAGGATGTGCCGGCGATCCGGCGCTTTTATGCGGGCGGCGGCGGCTCGGTGCGCGGCTACGCCTATCAAGAGATCAGCCCGCGCAATGGCGACGGCGACGCCACCGGCGGCCGATCCTACGCCATCACCTCGCTGGAAGCGCGGGTGAAGGTGACGGAAAAGATCTCGGTCGTTCCCTTCATCGACATCGCCTCGGTCAACAAGGCGCTCTATCCCGATTTCAGCGATTTCCGCGCCGGCTATGGCGTCGGCGTCCGCTACGCCACCGGCCTCGGCCCAATCCGCATCGATGTCGCCCTGCCCAGCAAGAAATATGACGGCGGATCGTCCTTCGGCATCTATGCCGGCATCGGCCAATCATTCTGAGGAGGCGCTCGTGGCCCGTATGAGTTTCACCGCCTTCCTGTTTCGCAGCCTGCGCTACGGACTGATCACGCTGCTCGGCCTGATTGCCCTGATCGGCGTCGTGATCGGCGCGCTCGGCTTCACCACGCGCGGCAACCAGTTTCTCGCCGATCAGGTCGCGGCCTTCCTCGAAAGCCCGGATCTGAAGCTCGACATCAACGGGCTGAGCGGACTGCTCGACGGCTCCGTGCATCTCGACGAGCTGACCGTGGCCGACAGCCGGGGCGTCTATGCCCGCGCCACAGATGTGGATCTCGCCTGGCGTCCGCTGGACCTTTTGAAGGGAAGGCTGCAGGTCGACTCGCTCAGCGCAAAAGCGGTGGCTGTCTCCCGCATGCCGGTGACGACGGTGGAGAGCGTCGACGACGGCTCTTCCTCGGGCCTGCCAGTAGAGATCGCGCTCGACCGGCTGACGCTGCCGCAGATCGGTCTCGGCGCGGCGCTGATCGGCCGTGACGCCTCGCTGTCGGCGGAAGGCTCGGCGAAACTTTTGGCCAACGCCGTCTCCGCCGACCTGACCGCGTCCGAACGCGCCCGTCCCGAAGCCCGCGCCCGCGCCGTGGTCGATTACCGGTTGGACAGCGGCGCGCTGAAGGCGAATGTCGACGTCGTCGAACCGGCCGGCGGCGTGATCGCCAATCTCCTGCAACTGCCCGGCCGGCCCGACGTGGCGCTGTCACTGAAGGGTGACGGCACGCTCGCCAACTGGCGCGGCGCGGCCACCAGCATGGTCGGCGGCCAGACCGTGCTGCGCATCGAAGGCGGAGCCGGCCGCGGGCCCGATGGCGCCGTGACGCTGTCCGTGACCGGCGGCGGCCAGTTCGCCGAACTCCTGCCGCCCGAAATCCGCCCCTTCCTGACCGGCGACACCCGCCTCGATCTCGACGCCAGCAGGTCGACCGACGGCGCCATCACGATCTCCAAGGGCGCGATCGCCAATGACCGTTTCCGCATCGACGCGCAGGGCAAGCTCGATCCCAAGGGCCAGGCGGATCTGGCGCTGACGCTCGTCCCCACGGGCGGCGCCCTGGCGCTCGCCCTTCCCGGCAACGACGCTATCTCCGCAACCCTGCGCGGCGCAAAGCTAGCGCTCTCAGGCCCCTATGGCGCGGCGACGCTTTCGGCCGAACTGGACGCGGCCGAGATCAATACGCCGCAGG
This sequence comes from Rhizobium sp. FKL33, assembly GCF_005222915.1. GTDB lineage: Bacteria > Pseudomonadota > Alphaproteobacteria > Rhizobiales > Rhizobiaceae > Rhizobium_E. The sequence goes on along the minus strand of NZ_STFX01000001.1, from coordinate 98,630 downwards.
CTGTGTTGGCGGACGCAAAGGTCACGGCTCGCAGCGACAACCTCGATCTCGCCACCGCGTCGGGACGAATTGAATTTGCAGGCGACATCGGCGCGCTGACCATGGCTGACGCCACGGCGGCCAAAGTGCTGAATGGTCCGGCGCGGCTCTCCGGCGCAGCGGTGATCGACGCTGGCGCAATCACCTTCGACAAGATCAAGCTCGAAGCGGCAAAGGCCAGCGCTGACGTCGCCGGCCGTTTCGATCGCGCCAATGGTTCGCTTCAGGCGGATATCGCTGTTGACGCCGATCTCGCCGCCGTCGCCCCGCCTGAGATGGCCGCGGCGCTGGCGGGACAGACCAGACTCACCGGCTCCCTCGCCTATTCGGCTGAGACCGGAACCACGCTGGACGCCGTCACGCTGAAGGCCAAGGGGCTTGATGCAAGCGGTAAGGCGTCGCTCGGCGCAGACCAGAGCCTGTCGGGCGCGTTCGACGTGACGCTGGCCGACGCCAGCCTTTTCGATCCCAAGGCGTCAGGAGCCGCCAAGGCGACGGTAACGCTTTCCGGCTCCCTCAGCGCACCGAAAGCCGACATTGCGCTCTCGTCCGATCAGTTGTCCTATGCGGGACAGACGCTTGTGAAGCCGGCTGCGACGATATCGGCGGCCTTGAACAATGGCGATTTCGGCGCAAGCCTCAATCTCACCGCCGCCTATCGCGATCTGCCGCTGGCCCTTGGCGGGCGCGTGGACGCCGCCAAGGGCGCGGTCGCCGTGACCGATATCACAGGATCCATCGGCAAGACGTCACTGGGTGGCGACATTACTCTCTCACCTGCCGGCCTGCCCGAGGGTGAACTGGCCTTCAAGCTCGACGATCTCGGCCAGTTGGCGGGCCTTGCCGGGCAGAAGGCCGAGGGCGCGCTGAGCGGAACCGCTAAGTTCTCCGACAGTAATGGCAAGATCGGCCTCGATCTACAGGCCTCCGGAGACAAGATCGCCGCCCAGGGCGCGGTGCTCTCGGCGCTCAGCCTGACGCTGCGTTCGGACGATCTGCTGTCAAAGGCCGTGACGGGAGAACTCGCCGCCAACAGCCTGAATGCGCAGGGAAACACGGTCGTCTCGCCAACGCTCGATCTCGCGCTTGTGGACAACAGACTGCGTTTCGATCTCAAAGCCGACCTTTATAAGGCTCCACTCGTTGCGGCCGGCTCTGTCGATCTAGCCGGCCCCCAGCCCAGCGTGACGCTGGACCGGCTGGAAGCCGCCCCGCGCGGCGTTCCCTTGAAGCTCGACACCGGCAAAACGCTGGCGCTTAACGAGACTGGCGGCGTCAGGCTCGACCAGCTGGTCATCGCGCTCGGCGCCGGGCATGTGACGGTGGACGGCGCGGCGGGCAGCCAGCTCGATCTCACTTTGACCATCAAAGACCTGCCGCTCGATCGCGCCAACCAGTTTGTCGAGGGCCAGGCGATCGGCGGCTTCCTGTCCGGCACGGCGAAGATTTCTGGTGCGGCGGCCGATCCCACGGTGGATTTCGACCTGACCGCCACGGCGCTGACCGCGCATCCGATGGCCGCCAATGGACTGCCGCCGCTCGATGTCGCGACATCAGGCCGCTATGCAGGCAAGGTCGTGACGGCAAAGGCCGCAACGACCATCCGCAACGAGCCCGTCAACCTGACGGCGCGGGTGGATATCTCCAAGCCCGGCATCCGCATCGACGGCGTCGACATCAAGGCGGCGGGCGCAGCCATCACCGGTTCCGTGACGCTGGATGCGGCCAACCAGCCAACCGGCGATTTCCAGTTCACGATCCCCGACGCCGGCCGGCTGGCGGCGCTGGCCGGGCGCAAGGCGGAAGGCGCCTATGACGGCTCTGTCCGTATCGCGCCGATCGAGAACGGTCTATCCATCAAGCTCGCGGCAAAGGGCGAGGTGCGCAAGCAACCGCTCTCGCTGTCGCTCGATCTCACCCGCCAATCCGGCGCGATCGCGCTGCCCGACTTCGATCTATCGCTCGGGCCGAACAAGGCTCAGGGCGCGCTGGCGCTGAACCCGGAATTGCTGCCGACCGGCAAGATCAGTTTCGACCTGCCCGATCTCTCGCTGCTCGCGGCCATGGCCGGCCAGACGGCGGAAGGCGCGGTGAAAGGCCAAGCCGACATCCGCGCCGCAAACGGCCTCATCGCCGCCGACATTACCGCCAAGGGTTCGCTGCGCGGCCAGGAGATCGACATCGATCTCAAGGGCGCCCAGACCAAAGCCGGCGGCGTCTCGATCCCGTCGCTCAACGCCATGATCGGACCCAACAAAATCGCGGGCGCAATCGAGTTCGACCCACAATACAGGCCGGAGGGACAGATCCGCTTCACTCTGCCCGATCTCGCCTTGATCGGCGCATTGGCCGGACAGAAGGTGACGGGCGCGCTCGATGGCGAAAGTCGTTTCGCCAGCAAGAGCGATGCGATCCAGGCCACCGTCAAGGCGCGCGGCGAGCGGATTTCCGGCTTCGGCGCGGAGATCAGGGGCTTGAACGCCGACATTTCCTCCTCGGATCTGTTGCGCGGCGTCGTCACCGGCTCTGTGAAGGCCGACCGGATCGCGCAAGGGGCGAACGCCATCGACGCGCTATCGCTCGATTTCGACCGTCAGGGCGCAGCCACACGCTTCACCTTCGCCGCGAAACTCGATGGCGCGCCAGCCTCGGCGAAGGGCAAACTGACGCCGGAGGGAGAAGGCCTTCGGCTCGATCTCGATTCGCTGTCTGCTGCGCCACGCGGCGTGCCGGTGAAACTCTCCGCTCCCGCCTCGCTCGGCATCGCCAACGGCAATATCGATCTCGGCGACATCAAGCTGGCGTTGGGCGGCGGCAGCGCCTCAATCAAGGGCTTCGCCAGCGGTGAGAAGCTGGCGCTCGAGGCGCGCATTTCCGCTTTGCCCGCAGCGCTCGCCAACACCTTCTCGCCGGGGCTCGGCGCGAGCGGCGCGATCAGCGGAACGGCGACTGTGGCGGGTTCTCCGGCCCAGCCAAAGATCGGCTTCGATCTCGCCTGGAAGGGCGCTGAAACCGCCCAGACCCGCGCCGCCAGCCTCGGCGCCTTCACGATCGCCGCCAAGGGCAGCACGAAGGGCGACACTCTCAGCGTCGACGTGACGGCCACGGGTGGCGGCGGCTTGAACGGCCGCGTCTCCGGCGCCGTCGGCCTGACGGGCGCGCGCAGCCTGGCGCTGAAGGCGGAGGGCAAGCTGCCCTTCGCCGCACTCGGCAGCCTGACCGCCCCGCAAGGCTTGGCGCTGAAGGGGGCGGCGGATTTCCAGCTGTCGATCTCAGGCCCCGCGACGAACCCGTCGATCACCGGACGGATTTCCACCAGCGGCGCGGAAGTCACCGTCATCCGCCAAAACCTCGTGATCAACAAGATCGCCGCGACCGTCGATCTCGACGGCAAGCAGGCGCGCATATCCAAGCTCACCGGCAATTTCGCCTCGGGCGGCACGCTCGCCGTCGCCGGAACTATCGGCATTGCGCCGGGCTCCAACTATCGCGCCAACCTCACCATCGATCTCAATCGCGCCGTCTACACCGATGGCCGCATCGTCGCCGCCAAGCTCGGCGGCAAGCTGACGCTAACCGGCCCGCTCATCGCCGGTCCGCAATTGGGCGGCGAAATCCGCATCAATCGCGCCGACATCACCGTGCCGCAGAGCCTGCCCGGCTCGCTCGGCAAACTGAACATCCGCCATGTCGATCCGCCCGCTGACGTCGCCATGCAGGCCAAGGCGATCGGCGACAAGAAAGCCTCCGCCGAGCAGGATGACGCCGTGGACAACGACAGCGGATTGCGGTTGAACCTGACCATCTCCGCCCCGCGCCAGATCTTCGTCCGCGGCCGCGGCCTCGACGCCGAACTCGGCGGCCGCGTGCGCGTGGCGGGCACGGCGGCCAATCCCCGCGTCATCGGCGCCTTCACCATGCGCCGCGGGCGCTTGTCGATCGTCGGCCGCAGGCTCGATTTCACGTCCGGATCCATTTCCTTCACCGGCGGCATGATGCCGGCGCTCGATCTCGTCGCCACCTCGACCTTGAGTTCCACCACCGCGACCGTGACCGTCAGCGGCCCGGCCGCCGATCCCAAGGTGACCTTCTCGTCCTCGCCATCCCTGCCGCAGGACGAAATCCTGGCGCAGTTGATCTTCGGCCGCTCCGCCTCGAGCCTCTCGGCGGTGCAGATCGCGCAGCTGGCGGATGCGGTGGCGTCGCTGGCCGGCGGCCAGTCCTCCTCGCTGTTCGACAAATTGCGCCAGGGGCTGGGGGTCGACGACCTCGATCTCGGCACTGACGAGAACGGCAACACCGCGCTGTCGGTGGGCAAATACATCAACAAGCGCACCTATCTGCAATTCCAGCAGGGATCGGATTCGTCGTCGACGCGGGCGATCATCAATCTCGATGTCGGCAAGGGCGTCAAGCTCAAGGGCTCGGCCGGCGCGGATGGCTCCACCGGCGCAGGCGTGTTCTACGAGAAGGAATACTGAGGCTCAGAATTCGCTGTAGACGCGCTGCGTCTCGACCGGCTGCAGCCGCTTGACCAGGCCGACCGTGTCGACGTCGCGGTCGAGCTGCGGCGACCAGGAGGCGGTCATCCAGCTGATCTCGTAGCCGTGATGGCGCAGGAACTCGATCGCCTTCTCGTTCTGCGAATGGGTCTCGATCGTCGCGACCTCATAGCCCTGCCCCTCGATCTCGCTTTCCAGACGGGCGAGCAGCAGCTTGCCGAACCCCTGGGATTGCCAGATCGGATCGACCCAGAGATCGCTGATGTGATTGTCGAGCCGCTCCCGCGCCGCCCAGGCGGCCACCTGCCCGCCTTGTTCGGCGACGTCGATGGTCAGGAAATTGTGGACGGTGAAAGCGAGAAAGGCGCGTTCGGCATTGCGGCGCAGAAGCCCGATATCGATCCAGCCGGCAACCGCGCTTTCCCAGGCGCGCATGCCGATTGCGGCCAATTCCATCGCTTCGTCTTCCCGCGCATTCCGGATGCTGGCCATCCGCCCTCCTGTACTACTCGAATACAATCGAAATACGGATTCGGACTTTGGTCAAGCAAGCGTTTGAGCAAGCGCGCTCATTGACGCTATTTTAAGCATGTTTTATGGAGAAGAGGTCATAGGAGACTGGATGTCGAACTCGTCGGAGCTTGTCTGAAGCGTCCTGCCCGGATTTTTTCCGCGCAGGAGTGAAATCATCGCCCGCCTCCCCCCGAGGCCCGGGCGGTTGTTTCTCGCTCGTCTCTCGAGCCTTCAGGGTTCCGACCATCATGGACATCACCCGCGCCGAACAGCGCATCCTCCACCTGCTTGCCCAGGGCGGCTTCATCGAACGCGACCGCCGCGCCAGCAAGATCACCACCGTCCGATGCTTCACCCGCGACGGCTGGCTCTATCCCGGCCTCGACATCGACCTCTTCCGCAAATTGAAGCGGCTGAGGGCGATCTCGTCGAAAGCCGGCCAGCCCTACCGCATCACCGAACGCGGCCTGGCGCTGGTGCGGGCGCAGCTGGACAATCAGTAGGAATGGGTTGTCGCACCCTGCACAACCTCTCCTCCGTCATGCTCGCCCTTGTGGCGGGCATCTGCGCTCTCCGCAACACACGCATCCTAACCGGACCCGCAGCAGATCCTTGGGACAAGCCCAAGGATGACGACGGCGGCGGTGACAGCCTTGGTAGAGAGAAAGAAGAACGGTGTTTATCCGCTCACAATTTCAAGAATCAGTTCCGCAAGCGGTTCTTCTTTGCCGCCAAAACTGTCAATCATCGATTGGATCACACGTTTCGGGGACAATAAGTCATCGTTGAAAGGCAGGCCCGCATTCTGCGCCAACAATGCTAGGAATGCCAGTTGCGTACGGCCGTTGCCCTCCCGAAAGGGATGAACGGCATTGATGTCCGCAAGCGTTCGCGCCGCCCTCACGGCGAATTCGGCAGGCGCAAGGCGACTGAAATGTCCTGATGCGGCAAGATCCGAAAATATTCGGCTCATTTCGCGATCAATATATTCGGGATAGCAAAACCAGTTCCCACCCTTGCCGATCCGTATCGTCCTGGGTTTTCCCGCCCATCGGTAGACGTCCTGAAAGAGATGGCGATGAAGGGCTTTGTAATGCTCGTAATCGAGTTTCCCTTGCGGCCAATCTTCGTCCGCGCGCGTCAGGAACATCGCCAGTTCGAATTCATCGAGATCGTTTTGCGCGCGCAATCCCATCTTGTTTTTGAGAACGGTCGTTCCCGCGTAGCAAAGAGGATCGGATTCGGCGGTGTAGATCACAAGGCAGCGGTTTTCCTGCAGAATTGGGCCTTTATGGCAGCACGACGCTCATCCCCCGAACGGCCTTTGGTGTCGCGCAGAATTGCTTCTATGCGTGGCGAGAGCTTGAGCCCCTCCACCGCACTGATTTTCTCCCCACGCTCACTGGTCAGCTTGCTGCCGGTGACGAGAAATTGACCGGTTTCGGCATTGTGCGAAATGTGTTTCTTCATGGCCATGAGGCTAGCACGGACTCGAAACGTCAGCAAAAATTTTTTTGTGTCCACGGCCGACGATGATGAGATGGCCCGGGGAACCATGCAAGGCGGCGATCAACATCACCGACCGATGCGGTTCGTTCCTTCGCCATGCTCGCCCTTGTGGCGAGCATCCGCCGTCGCCGCGACACCCGCATCCTCGCCGGACCAACAGCAGATCCTTGGGACAAGCCCAAGGAAGACGACGGCGATCTATAAGCAAAAAAACCCGCCGGAGCAGCGCTCGGCGGGCTTTTCTCAAAACTTATTTCGTCGGCTTACCACCACTTGGGGGCTTCGAATTTTCCGGCCGCCTGTTCGATCGCATGGGCGGTCTTGAACAGGGTTTCCTCGTCGAACGGCTTGCCGATCAGCTGCAGGCCGAGCGGCAGGCCCTTCTGGTCGAGGCCGGCGGGGACGGCGATGCCGGGGAGACCGGCCATGTTCACCGTCACCGTGAAGATGTCGTTGAGATACATCTTGACCGGATCATTGGCGAGCTCCTCGTCGGCAATTCCGAAGGCGGAGGACGGGGTGGCAGGCGTGAGAATCGCGTCGACGCCGGCGTTGAAGGCCAGCTCGAAATCGCGCTTGATCAGCGTCCGAACCTTCTGGGCGCGGATGTAATAGGCGTCGTAATAGCCGGCCGACAGCACATAGGTGCCGATCAGGATGCGGCGCTTGACTTCCTTGCCGAAGCCCGCGGCGCGGGTCTTCTCATACATGTCGAGAATGTCCTTGCCCTCGACGCGCAAGCCGTAGCGCACGCCGTCGTAACGGGCGAGGTTCGACGAGGCTTCCGCCGGGGCTACGATGTAGTAAGCCGGCAAAGCATATTTGGTGTGCGGAAGCGAGATGTCGACGATCTCGGCGCCGGCGTCCTTCAGCCAGGCGATGCCCTGCTGCCAGGCGGCGTCGATTTCCTCCGGCATGCCCTCGACGCGATATTCGCGGGGAATGCCGATCTTGACGCCCTTCATCGACTGGCCGAGCGCGGCTTCGTAATCCGGGACCGGCAGATCGACGGAGGTCGTGTCCTTGGGGTCGACGCTGGCCATGGATTTCAACAGGATCGCGGCGTCGCGCACATCGCGGGCAATCGGGCCGGCCTGATCGAGCGACGAGGCGAAGGCGACGATGCCCCAGCGCGAGCAGCGGCCATAGGTCGGCTTGATGCCGACGGTGCCGGTGAAGGCGGCCGGCTGACGGATCGAGCCGCCGGTATCGGTGGCGGTGGCGCCGGCGCAGAGCTGCGCCGCGACAGCGGCGGCCGAGCCGCCCGACGAGCCGCCCGGCACCAGTTCGGCATTCGAGCCCTTGGCCTTCCAGGGGTTCTTGACCGGACCGTAATAGGAGCTTTCATTGGACGAGCCCATGGCGAATTCGTCCATGTTGAGCTTGCCCAGCATCACCGCGCCGTCGTTGAACAGGTTCTGCGTGACGGTCGATTCATATTCCGGCTTGAAGCCGTCGAGGATATGGCTGCAGGCCTGGGTATGCACGCCCTTGGTGGCGAACAGATCCTTGATGCCCAGCGGAATGCCTTCGAGCGCGCCGGCATTGCCGGCGGCGATGCGGGCGTCCGACGCCTTGGCCTGCTCGCGCGCGATGTCCGGCGTCACCGTCACATAGGCGTTGATGGCGGGATTGGCCGCTTCGATCGCGCCGAGATAGGCGTCGGTCAGTTCGACGGCGGAAATTTCCTTGGCCGCGAGTTTTCCGCGGGCTTCGGCAATGGTGAGGCGTGTCAAGTCGCTCATCGGTCGGTCACTTCATGTCTGGCGGGTCACCGCGCGTCAAAAGGGGAATGTCGAAAGCGGGAGGCGGCGGACCGCCTCGACCTTATTCGACCACTTTCGGAACCTGGAAGAAATTGCTGTCGGTCAGAGGCGCATTGGCGACGACACGCTCGGGAATATTGCCGTCGGTCACCACATCGGCGCGCTTCTTCATCGCCATCGGCGTCACGGAGGTCATCGGCTCGACGCCGTCGACATCGACTTCCGACAGCTGTTCGACGAAGCCCAGAATGGCGTTGAGTTCGCCGGTGGTCTTCTCGGCTTCTTCCTCGGTCACGGCCAGACGCGCAAGCCGCGCCACACGCTTCACCGTCGCCACATCAACAGACATGTCCTACTCCAAATATCATTCGCCTCGCCCGCTATAAAGCCGCCCGCCACGGCGTGCAACGGCTTTTTCCCCGACGGACGAGGCGATCGACAGATCAGAAGCTCAGGACTTCCCCGACCTTGGGCGCGGCGACTTTCGTCTTGTGGCCCTCCATGCCGGCCACGAATTTTTCCGCCGTCGGATCGAGCAAGCCGAAGGTGGCGTAGTGGCAGGGAATGGCGGTTTCAAACGAGAAGAAGCGCTGGCAAGCGAGTGCGGCCACCGCCCCGCCCATGGTGAAGCGGTCGCCGATCGGCACGAGGCCGATCTGCGGCTGATGCAACTCATTGATCAGCGCCATGTCGGAGAAGATGTCGGTGTCGCCCATGGCGAGAACGGAAGGCGCATCGTCGAAATGCAGCATCAGCCCATTGGCGTTGCCGAGCGCATGCGACACCCCGTCTTCGGTGACATGGGCCGAGGAATGCAGCGCATTGGTGAAGGTGGCGGAGAAACCGTTGAAGGCGATGGTGCCGCCGGTATTGCCCTGCTCGATCTTCTTGACGCCGCGATGGCCGAGCCAGGCGGCGAGATCGGCATTGGCCAGCACCGTCGCGTCGAGTTCGCCGGCCAGCGCGATCGTGTCGCCGACATGGTCCATATGGCCATGGGTGAGCAGGATATGGGTGACGCCCTTGGCGACATCCTTGAGATCCTGTCCGGAAAAGGCCGGGTTGTGGGTGAGGAACGGGTCGATCAGGATCGTGGCGGACGCGGTTTCGAGGCGGAAGGCGGCATGGCCAAGCCAGGTGAGTTTCATATGTCGACCTTTCTGAAAAATGACTCGGAAACTGTTACGCGACACAAGCGCAAAGGTTCGTCAGCCGTGTGAAGCTCTGGCTTTTTTATGTGGATGGCGCTAGTCCGACAAGATGAGCATCCTGACCATCGAAGATCTTTCCACGTTCCTCGCGCCCGGCGACATCGTCGCGGGGCTCGATCTCGGCACGACCACCATCGGGCTTTCGGTGTCCGACAAGGGCCGCAGCTTCGCCAATCCGCGACCGGTGATCAATCGCAAGAAGTTCACCCTCGACGCGCAGGTGCTCCTGGCCTTCGCCGAGAAGGAACAGGTGAAGGCCTTCGTGATCGGCCTGCCGATCAATATGGACGGTAGTTCCGGCCCCCGCGCCCAGGCGACGCGCGCTTTCGTTCGGACCATGGGCGAGAAGACCGACATCCCCTTCACCTTCTGGGACGAACGCCTGTCGACCGTGGCCGCCGAACGGGCTTTGCTGGAGATGGACGTGTCGCGCAAGAAGCGGGCGGAGCGGATCGATTCCGCCGCCGCGACCTTCATTCTTCAGGGCGCTCTCGACAGATTGTCGTCGATCAAAAGATCCGCCTCAGGCGACTGATCCCAGCCCTTCCAGCGCCGGTAGGCGGCGGCGATCTTCTTGCGGCGGCGGAAGGCGAGGATGGAGAACAGCGCCAGGCTGTCGATGATCACGGCCTTCAGCACGAGCGGCGGAATATCCTGTGGCGGAATGCCGAGCACCTGCCCGTAGATCTCGAAAACGAGATCATGCAGCTGCCGCGTCAGGATCAGATAGCCGAAATTGATGTCGTAATAGGACAGCCAGTACCAGGAGCCGAGCAGCGTCAGCGGCAGGGCCCAGAGGATCAGGATCCATTTCATCGCGCCGCCTCCAGCTTGGGAAAGCGCGCCGACAGCACGGCGCCGAACAGCCGGTCGAACAGTCCCATCACACAGATGCCGATCAACGGCGCGGTCAGATCCTGCGCGATCAAGCACAGGACGCCGCTGATGGCGATGGCCGTTCCGATGTTCCGAGCGCGTCTACGCATGACACTCACGCCTGTTAACCCTGACCCGACTGTCACAGGTTAACATTTGAGGCGCAACGTAAACCATTTGTTAAGGTTAATTTTGACGGGTCGACCTGTGGATGACGCGCCGCCCGCCCTCAGGGATAGACGCCGCGGACCAGCTTCTGCACCGCCTGTTCGACCTTCTTCCAATCCTTCTCGGTCTTGAGCACGGTCGAGCCGAGACGCCCGGCCGCTTCCGCCGACAGCACGATCTGCTGCACGGCGCCGAGAAGAATCGCGTTCATCAAGCCGGTGTCGACGCCCTTGGGCGGCGCCATGCCCGCCCTCACCCGGGCAATCCAGTCGCCGAGCGCGCGGGCCCGGGCGTCGGCCAGCTTGCGCACCTGCGGGCTGTTCTCCGACATTTCCCAGGCGATGATTCTCTTCATCAGCGGATCGCTGCGCAGCGCTTCCATGAACAGCAGCAACAGGCGCTCGACGAGATCGCCATAGGTCAGGAGAAAGCCGCCGCCGCCATTGTCGGGCATCTTCTCCTCGACCCAGCCGGCGAGCTCGCGGCCGATCGCTTCGACCAGTCCGTCCATGCCGCCGTAATAGCGATAGATCAGCTGCTTGTCGCAGCCGGCGCGGCGGGCCACCGCATTGACGCCGAATTTCTGGAAACCGCCCTCGGCCAGGAGTTCCGACGCTGCCTTCAGGATGCGGGCGGTGGTCGCCGCCCTGTCGCGCACGGGCGCGTCACCGCCGCCCATCATGTCCGTCGTATTCAGCATGCCCGCTCTCGCGCTCCGCAAAACAATCCGTTTTAACGACTTAATCCGGAAGATGCGGCCCAGGCAAATTGGTTAACGAAAGTTTTAGGGGATAAGTCACTCAGCAGTGACGATACCGCTTGCCGTCACCCTCGGGCTTGTCCCGAGGGCCTGCTGCGGGGCCCTAGCGCTCAACGGAAGCCGATGCAGATGCTCGCCACAAGGGCGAGCATGACGACGGAGAGGGTGACGGAGTTGTTCACCCCTCGCCTGCCTCAAATCCTCAGTGTCCCGAGGCGGGGTACAAGAGATCGACGATAAACCGTGCGTCGAAGCGCGATTCCAGCATGCCGTAGGTCGAGCGCCATCCGCCGGTCAGGCGGCTTTCGAGAAAGGCGTCGGCGATGCGGCCGGCGCCGAGGCGCACCAGTTCGGCCGAGCCGGCGGCAAGCGCCAGTTGTTCGACCAGGAAGCGCGCCGAACCTTCGTCGCGTTCCGTCAGGGCGAGTGCGGCGCGGAGCACGTCGACGGTCTTGGCGCCAGCGGAGCCCAGGTCGCGGGCGAGTCCGGCGAACAGGAGCTCGAACTGGTCGCGTTGCTTGGAGGCGACGCGGATGACGTCGAGCGCCATGACATTGCCGGACCCTTCCCAGATCGCATTGACCGGCGCCTCGCGATAATGCCGGGCGATGGGGCGCTCCTCGACATAGCCGCTGCCGCCCAGACATTCCATGGCTTCATAGACGAGCGCCGGCGCGATCTTGCAGACCCAGTATTTGATGATGGGCGTCATGATCCGCTGATAGGCCTGTTCCTCGGCGCTCTCGGCGGCGCGGTCGAAGGCCTGGGCGAGACGGAACACAAGCGCGGTGGCGGCGGCGACATCGAGCGCCATGTCCGCGACCACCCGCGTCATGATCGGCTGGTCGATGAGGTTCTTGCCGAACACCGAACGGCCGCGGATGTGATGGACGACTTCGGCGAGCGAAGCGCGCATCAGCCCGGCCGACGCCACGGCGCAATCGAGCCGGGTCAGCGTGACCATATCGAGAATGGTGCGGATGCCCTGATCGGGCGCGCCGAGCAGGAAGCCATAGGTGTTCGAGAACTCGACTTCGCTGGAGGCGTTGGAGCGGTTGCCGACCTTGTCCTTCAGCCGCTGGAAACGCAGCCCGTTGCGGGCGCCGTCCTCGAGCAGGCGGGGAACCAGGAAACAGCCCATGCCTTCGCGCGTCTGCGCCAGCATCACGAAGGCGTCGCTCATCGGCGCCGACATGAACCATTTATGGCCGGACAGGCGGTAGACATTGTCGCCCACGGGCTCGGCGACGCTGCGATTGGCGCGCACATCCGTGCCGCCCTGCTTTTCGGTCATGCCCATGCCGATGGTGAGGCCGGCTTTTTCATGCGCGGGCTTGTTGGCGGAATCGTAGCGCCGCGAGGCGATCTTGCCGAACCAGTTGCGCAGCGCCGTATCATTGGCCTTGATGGCGGCGACGGAGGCGGAGGTCATGGTGAGCGGGCAGAGATGGCCGCATTCGAGCTGGGCGGTCAGGAAGAAGCGCACGGCGCGGGCGCGGTGGGCGGCGCCCTCTTCATCCGGCTTGTTTTCCCAGATCGACGAGGTCAGCCCGTTCGACACCGAACGGCGCATCAGCGCATGCCAGGCGGGATGGAAATCGACGACGTCGAGACGTTCGCCGCGCGGGCCATGCGTCCGGAGTTGAGGCGCGCCTTCATTGGCCATGCGCGCCAGTTCCTGCGCCTCATGCGAGGTGACGTAGCGGCCGATCAGATCGAATTCGTCGCGCACCATCCGCGGCAACTGCGAGGAAATATCCACCAGAAGCGGATCGGAGCGATAGGCGTTGACGCCGCTCCAGGGCTGCGGCTGGTTGAGTTCTTCGGGCGTCAGGTCGAGATCGGGGGTGCTCATAAGGGCCATTTACGCGGATTCGCCCGCATTGCCATGGGCATGAGCCCCGCACATGGTGAATCCCTGTTGAAAACGGGAATAGACCCCAACCTTACGGAGATAAACCGGGCTTTTCAAGCATCGGATGAAAGGAGATCTCAGGCGGCGGGCGCGGCAGTCTTCGCCTCGATCTGGTCGAGACAATCGACCACGGCGTCGAAAGTGAGCATGGTCGAGGCGTGACGGGCCTTGTAATCCTTGACCGGCTTCAGATAGCGCATGTCCTCGAAACGGCCTGCAGGTCCCTCGCCGCCCTCTTTCAGCATCGCCAGCATGTCGCGGCGGGCGGCGCGGATTTCCTCGGCGCTCGCGCCCACCACATGCCGCGCCATGATCGACGACGACGCCTGGCCGAGCGCGCAGGCTTTGACGATATGCGAGAAGTCGCTCACATGGCCGCCGTCCATCTTGACGAACACCTTGACCTTCGAGCCGCACAGCTTGGAATGCGCCTGCGCCGACGCGTCTGCGTCGGCGATCTCGCCGGTCGCAGGAATGTTGCCGGCAAATTCGAGAATTTTCGCGTTGTAGATGTCGTCCATCGCTCTATCGCAACATTTTCGCTTGCTGACCTGAACCGGGCAGGATTTTCCACCGTATCACCGAAAAAGACAACAGTCCCCTTTGCGGCATTGGTTCGCTTACTATATGTTATGTCGCGATGGGGTGACAGAGTTTCAAGGAAACCTGTTACCTGTTGTCTGGGAAACCGTGCGGAGGATTTTATTGCCTGGCAATGAAATGCGATGCCCCGGAGCCCGCCAACGGTGCCCATGCCTGAAGATCAGGAATATGGCCAGAGGCGAGTAGTCCGTTCCGATTACCGAGGTTCCAACAGGGATCAAGAGGCCATACATGGACGCGATCGTGAAGAAATTTTCGCGCGACGAGGAATTTTCGCGCAAACCCACCCAGCAGGAAGCCGAGGACGCCGTGCGCACGTTGCTGCGCTTCATCGGCGAGGATCCCGAACGCGAAGGCTTGCTCGACACGCCGTCGCGCGTAGTCAAGGCCTATGGCGAACTGTTCGGCGGCTACAAGGCCGATGCCGACGAAGTGCTCGGCCGCACCTTCGAGGAAGTGGCGGGCTATGACGATATGGTCATGGTGCGCGACATTCCGTTCTTCTCGCATTGCGAGCACCACATGGTGCCGATCATCGGCAAGGCGCATGTCGCCTATCTGCCGGATGGCCGCGTTCTCGGCCTGTCGAAGATCGCCCGCGTGGTCGATATCTTCGCCAAGCGCCTGCAGACGCAGGAATCGATGACGGCGCAGGTCGCCCATTCGATCAACGACACGCTGCGCCCGCGCGGCGTGGCGGTGCTGATCGAGGCCGATCACATGTGCATGGCCATGCGCGGGGTGAACAAGCTCGGCGCGTCGACCATGACGACCACCTTCACCGGCGAATTCAAGACTGATCCGCGCGAACAGGCCCGGTTCATGTCCATGGTTCGCGGCTTCAAATAAGCAGGACAAGCATGACGATCGCATTCGATCCGCCGCCGGCCGACAAGGCCGCGCTCGAAGAAGGCGTGAGCTTCACGCCGAAATTCGACCAGCATGGGCTGATCACGGCGATCGTCACCGATCATCGCGACGATGCCTTGCTCATGGTCGGGCATATGAACGCCGAGGCGCTGACACTGACGCTCGAAACCGGCGTCGTGCATTATTTCAGCCGCTCGCGCGGCAAGCTGTGGAAAAAGGGCGAGACCTCCGGCAATCTTCAGTATGTGGTGGAGATCCTGACCGATTGCGATCAGGACGCGCTGCAGGTTAAGGTCAAGGTGGCGGGCCATGACGCGACCTGCCATACGGGCCGCCGTTCCTGCTTCTATCGCGCCGTGACCCTGAAGGACGGCGCACCGACCCTCTCGGTCATCGACGATCACAAGCATTTCGAGCCAGACTCCGTCTATCAGCGCTGAATCTCCGGTTGATACCCAGGCGTTTGCCCGCTTGTTGGGCAGATCGAGTTGCGCTTCGCCATTTATTAACCGGGCCGCGCAACACTGTCTCGCATGAACAGGGTACAGCGCCGGAGGGGCGCCGCATGATGAATTGGAGTTTCTTCCGCCCGGCCGATGCGGCCACGACGCTCGAACCCGCCGGCGGCGGGTCGACCCCAGCCCCCATCCCAAAGAAGCCCAAGATAGCGCTCGCGCTCGGCGGCGGCGCCGCCCGCGGCTGGGCCCATATCGGCGTTTTGCGGGCGCTCGACGAAGCCAAGGTCGAGGTCGGCATGATCGCCGGCACCTCGATCGGGGCGCTGGTCGGCGGCTGCTATCTGGCCGGCAAGCTCGATGAACTCGAAACCTTCGCCCGCTCGCTGACCATGCGGCGCATGGCGGCGCTGCTCGATCTCACCATCGGCGGCGGCGGACTGTTCGCCGGCATGCGGCTGACCAAGCGCATGCAGGAGCATCTCGAAGGCATGGCGATCGAGGATCTCGGCCGTCCCTTCGTGGCGGTCGCCACCGAAATCCGCACCGGCCACGAGGTCTGGATCGATTCCGGCTCGCTGATCACCGCGATCCGCGCCTCCTACGCCCTGCCCGGCATTTTCGAGCCGATCAAATGCAACAATCGCGTCCTCGTCGACGGCGCGCTGGTCAATCCGGTGCCGGTCACCGTCTGCCGCGCTTACGAGCAGCCGCTGGTCGTGGCGGTGAACCTGCATTACGATCTCTATGGCCGCTCGGCGGTGGTGAAGCACTCGGCCAGCCGCCAGTCGCTCGAGACCCAGTTCGAACGCGACGGCGACCGCGACCGCCGCGCCAATCTCGGCCTGACCGGGGTCATGGTCGAAGCCTTCAACATCATTCAGGACAGAATTTCCCGCGCCCGCCTGGCCGGCGATCCGCCCGATCTCGCGCTGCAGCCGCGTCTTTCGGATATCGGCCTGTCGGAGTTTCACCGCGCCTCGGAACTGATCGACCGCGGCTACAAAGAAGGCATGGCCCGCATCGCCGAAATCCAGCGCATGCAGGAAGCGATCAAGATCTACTGAGGGAAGGGCCGACGCGCCGCCGCAGGACGGCGCGCCGCGCTGTGATCAGCTGGCGATATAGGCTTTCATTTCCTCCGCCTCGCGTTCGATCTGGCGGATATGCGCCTTCACCACGTCGCCAATGGAGATGATGCCGGCCAGCCGGCCGTGATGTTCGACGGGAATGTGGCGGGCGCGCTTGGCGCTCATCATCGCCATCAGTTCGCCGACGGACGTGTCCTCCGAACAGCGATGGACATTCTTCCACATGATCAGGAGAACCGGCTTATCGAGCGCCTCGGCGCCGTATTTCGCAATGGCCGAAACGATGTCGCGTTCGGCGACGATGCCGACGATATGCTCATGCTGATCGACGATGATGGCGGCGCCGACATGGTGCTCGCTCAACAGCCGGGCGGCCTCACGGACCGTGGCTTGCGGGCTGGTGGTCAGGACGGCGCGTCCCTTCTGTTCGAGTATGGCCTTCACGCGCATGCTGTTCTCCTCCTTGCATGGCTTGATGCAGGGGATGGCGCCGGGCCGCACGGAGGCAGCCTACACGCCATCCGCTAACGAGGAGAGTGTGCGCTCCTTCCATTAGAAATGCAAGCGATCAGGCGACATCGCTCCGGCGCGCCCCATAATCGAACAGGCCGAAGGCGAGATAGCCGAACAGGAGGCCGCCGACATGCGCCTGCCAGGCAATGTTGTAAGCCTCGCCTTCCGGCATGCCGACGCCGAACACCACAAGCGCATTGGAGAACGCCCAGGCCCCGATGAACACCGCCACCGACGGCTGTCTCAGCGCCTCGATCATGCCGAGACGCGGCGCATGCCGGAAATAGCTCGGGTCGCGACCGCGCCGGATCGGCAACGCGAAACGACAGGCGGCGCCGGTGACGGCCGAGACCACGCCCGATGCGCCGATGAGATAGGAGTCCGTGAAGCTGATCGCCGCCGCATAGACAAAAGCGGACGCCACGGCGGCGGCGATCCAGAAACCGGCAAAGCGGATCGCGCCCCACCGCTCGGCGAGCGGCGTCGCAAAGGCCGCCAGCCAGAAACTGTTGAACGCGAAATGCAGCCAGTCGGCATGCAGCAGCGAAGAGGTGACCGGGCCCGCCAACCAGCCGAAATCCTGTTCCGAAATGGGAAAGACGTAGCGGACGGGAATGAAGGCGAAATGGTAAAGAAGCCAGTCGTCGGACGCCTCGTCGAGCAGATAGACGCGGACCGCATGAATGATCCCCATCAAGACGATGGCGCCCCAGACCACGGGCGGCATTCTCACCGCGGGCTCGCGGGCGGGAGGAGAGTTTTCAAATTCGGTCACAGAGGCTCACTTTCCCACAACATCCTGTTTTCAGACAAAAAAAAGCCGTCCGACGTGTGACGTGGACGGCGCGATCATGATTGGAGGTCTGATCGAGTGGTGTGCCGAAGGACATTCCTTCCTGTTGACCAAGAAATCTCACGGGACTTGCGATTTTGCAACCTAAACCGGGGATTAACGTTAACAGGAGGCAATTCCGGGCGGCGTTGGTCTTGGCACGGAAATCGCTGCGATACCTCTGTCGGGGTGAAAAACGCTCCGATTTTGCCGAAATGAACCATGGAATGCCCCAATGCGGCACAACGCCACCAGATCGCTACTAGACTATTTTAACCGCATCCGGGGAAAGGACGACGCGCCCTTGCGGCGCGACGTCAATCCGTCCGACATTCCGCGCCTGCTTCCGGATATTTTCATGCTCGAAGCGGTCGACAACCGCTGGTTCCGCTTCCGCCTCGCCGGCACGAGGCTCTGCGCCGCATTGGGACAGGAAGCGCGCGGACAGGAATTCGGTCTGGTCTGGACGATCGACGACCGCCGGCGCATGACGCTGGCCGCGCAATCCGTGCTGGCCAACAAACTGCCGTTCATCATCGAAGCGCATGACGCCAATACCGGCGAAGAGGTGGAACTGTTGCTGCTGCCGATGCGCTCCAGCGAAACCGAATGCGACCGCCTGATCGGCGTCTTCTCGCGCGCCGACCCGGACCGCCCCTTGCGCATGGGCATGGAGCTCATGGTCGAAAAGATGCGGTTCCTGACACCCGACCGACCCGACCCGACGGAACCCGAAGAGCGCCCTGCCCCCGAAGCCGTGATCCGCGCCCGCGGCGTGGCGCTGCGCGTCTACGACGGCGGCAAGACCAACTGATCGCGCCGCGCGGCTACTGCGCCACCGCCAGAAAATCCGCCGCCACGATGGAGACGGCGGTCAGTCCCAGCAGGATATAAGTGGTCCAGCGAATGAAGGGGGATTTCATGGGCTCTCCTGTGGCGTTTGGATCGACGGATAAGGTCGAGATTGGAGAGCGGGATTTCAAGGGGGAGACCAAAACGGAACCTGTCTGGGCGAAAATCTTACGGCTTCGTCCGAGCGTGACCCTTCGGCTTTCTATGGAGCCCGAGCGTTCGAGATGCGCCTGAAAATACGGTCTGCGAACCGATCTGCCGACAATGCATCTTGTAAAGTTATGGTGGGCGATGAGAGACTCGAAGTCGCCTCCAAGAACTTCCAGAAGACAAGGGTGACTGCCTCAAGCCGTTGGCAATAAAGCGCTTTCACCTCTGACCATGAACAAGTGGTCGGCTGTCGAACCGGTACCTTCCTGTAGCACCTAGTCGTGAAACGGTTCAAGAAGGTATTCGCAGAATGACATCAACGGTCCCAATCGATCTCATCACCCCTGCCCTCGCAAAGACAGACCCCGAGGCGGCATTTCGCTACCTGCCACCCTGGGCGACCACATGGACGCTCGTGGACGCGGAAGAAGCGGCTCAGGACCCCCGCCTGTCCCCGACTATTGCCGTCGTACTCGGCAAGAAGATGCGGGTGTCCATTACAATGACATCCCTCCAACTCGCGCTCCTGATCCACTGTACGGCACTGGGTCACTCAGTGGCGACAAACTCCAACCACGCGAAGTTCAACCCGCGCATCTACGCCAAGTTCATCTTCCGCGACGCCGCCAAGGACAATACGCCCATCGGGAGGCTCTTCGCGGCGGCCGAGGAGCGCGAGGCCGTGAATACGCTGGATAACTGCTCTGATCTCCGGCCCGTGAACCTTGCGAAATCATTCGAGGTTCGGCCGAAGAAGGACGCAATAGAGCTTCTCCGACACCACGTCATCCGCTTGGTTCGCGAGCGCGGGCTCGGTGGGACCCTGCCTGACGGCTTCTCCGCGCAGGCATACCTAGCGAACTTGGAGGACCTACTCCAAGCCCTTGAGGAAGAGCGGGAAGCTTATCTCGCTCCATAGGGCGAACCATCACCCTCTTCACCATCCCCACGAGAACTCTCTCGGCGTCCGCGCCGAGGGAGAACGCAGAGTCACGCCTAGATTCAACAAAGGACCAACACCATGCCAGACAACAAACAACCCTCCACCCTTGACCCCGAGTTCCTACAGGCCGTCGAAGAGGTGACCAGAGAGCGCCAGCTCGCAGGTGCCATGCAGGACGGCGTTAAGGCCATGCCGCCTGTTAAACCGCAGGGCTCCGACCCGCAGTCCCCGGAGCAGCCGGGTTTCTTCCAGAGGCTCTACAACGAGGTCACCGCCCCGAAACCTGCTCCGGTTGCCGGGGTGGACTATGGCACGGCACCTGATGCAGGCACCATGTCCGCTGCCACGCGGGTCCTCGGCTCCGGCGTCGAGAGCCAGTCGGAGATGCCGAGGGCGGTGATGGGTGGGGCGGCACGGGCCGTCTTCCAGACCCGAGACTTCATGGCTGGCCTTACAGGGGAGACTACCGATCCAGCCGACAGGACCGCCCTGCGTCAGGCCGTGGAGGCCGACTACAAGGACGTGACATCGCGCTCCATCCCCAACGCATTGGCTGGCGGCATCTCGCAGTTTGTCACCGGGCTCATCGGTGCGGGCAAGCTCATGGCCCCGCTCAAGGCCACCCAGACGTTCGCCGCTGGGGGCAAGGCCGCTCAGGTTGGCTATGAGATCGCCAGAGGCGCTGCGGCCGGTGCGGTCGTGATGGACCCCCATGAGGCCCGCCTCTCGAACATGATCCAGGAGTTCCCCGCCCTGGAGAACCCGGTGTCCGAATACCTCGCGGCCAATCCCGATGACAGCGCCGCAGAGGGCCGCCTCAAGAACGCTCTCGAAGGCGCTGGGGTGGACCTCGCGTTCGCCGGGGCGTTTGCCATGGGGCTCAAGGCCATCAAGTTCGCTCGCCGTGGGAACCCCGATGCCGCCAAGAAGGTGGTCGAAGAGATTGCCCAGCCTCAGGTGGCGGAGGAGATGAAGGCGGTGGCCGAGCGTCCGGTGGAGGTTCCTCCAGTGGCTCCCGTCGAGAAGCCCCGTGTCCGCGTCAAGGCGGGCTCCCAGGCGGCCAGTGATGGCATCCAGCCTCCAGACCAGATCAGCGAGCCAGCCTCCACCACGGTGGACCAGAGCACCCCGCTCCCAAGCAACGCTCCGACAGCCGCCAAAACGCTCCCCACGGAGGCCGTCAGCGATGAGCAGATGAAGGCGATCCTGGACGGCACGGACTGGGACCTCAGGGCCATCGACCAGGCGGGCTCCCGCGAAGAGGCCATCAGCCAAGGCTACAAGCCCGCCCCTCAGGCTGGCGTCCCCTGGCAGAAGCTCCAGACCCCCGAGGATGTGTCCACCCTCATCGCCAATGCCCAGAAGGTCCTGAGGCCAGAACTCGATGCCGTCAAAGGCGGTGCCGTGCTGTCTGACGCCAAGGTCGAACGCCAGGTCCGAGCCGCAGCCCGCTACTTCAACGAAGACCCTACGGCAGTCGTGGGGGAGATCGCCCAGGCCGGGGACGCGGCGGCAGGCATGGTGCGGAACATGGAGGCTGGCTATCTGGTCTCCAATCGCTTGTTCATTGATGCGTTCGATCCCATCCGTAAGGTTCGCTGGGGTAACCTAGAGGAGTTCGGTGGTGACAGCGCCAAGGCCCTTGCCGAGTCTCGCCGCAGATTGTCCGTCGCTATGGAGACCTACGCTGCGGCTCAGAGCATGAAGTCTGCAGCCGGTCGTTCCCTCAGGCGTATGCGCAGTGAGTTCCGAGTGAACCCAGAGCAGCTCAAGGCCCTGACCTCTCTGGACGACCAGAAGTTCATGGACATCATGCAGTCCACTGGCGGCGACCCCAAGAAACTCAAGGACCTCGCCAAGCCAACGGTGATGAAGCGGGTGATGGACGAGCTGCAATTCTCGCAACGCAATGGCCTCCTCTGGCTCTACCCCACCCACGTCGTCAACCTGACCTCCAACGTTTACATGCAGATTGCGCGGCCGCTGGAGAAGGGTCTGGGGTCTCTCGTGCTGAGCGGCGGAAAGGCGGTTCGGCAGCAGGCGGCCAAGGAGTTCTATTACACGGCGGCGGCCATCACGGACGGCTGGAAGGCTGGCGTCGAGGCGTTCATGAAGGGCGACTCCAAGCTGGCTCCGCACATGACGGACTGGCTCGATGCTCCGTCCGCGAGCACCGCCCACCAGCCACTCGGGGTTCCGAACTTCAAGCCCTTCGATAGCTGGGAGAACTTGTGGCATAACCTCCACCTCTCCTCCCTCTACCGCAATGTCACGGGCTTTCCCACGCGGTTCCTCGGGGCACAGGACGAGTTCTTCAAGACGCTCCGCTACAGGTCGGTTGTGCAGTCCCGCGCTGCGGTCGCTGGCGAGCAGATGGGCCTGAAGGGTCAGGACCTCAAGGACTTCATGGAAAGCCGCCTCCATCAGGCCTTCGATGATGAGGGGCGAGCAGTCGATCCCGAGGCGCTACTTGAGGCTCAGACCTCAACGTTTAACCAGGAGCTTCTTCCTGGGACGTTGGGCGCGGGGATCAGAAACCTGCGGACCTACTATCCGCCTATCGGCTTCGTCCTGCCGTTCGTGAAGACACCGATCAACGTGCTGCGATATTCCCACAAATATACGCCAGGGCTCAACCTCATCCAGGGCGAATATCGGGCGATGCTTCTGGGGAAGATGGGGACGGAGCGGCAGGCTCAGGCTATCGGGCAGATGGCGCTGGGTAGCCTCTTCATGGCGTCCACGGGGCTCCTGGTCGCAAACGGCCGGGTGACAGGCGGTGGCCCATCGGATGATCAACTCCGTAAGCAGCTCATCGAGCAGGGCTGGAAGCCATACTCGGTGGTCGTGATGAATGCTGACGGCTCCAAGACATATGTGCCGTATGGCCGGTTCGATCCGGTTGGCCTGCCGATGGGGATCATGGCGGACCTCCACGAGCTTTACACCATGGACCCAGAGCACCGGGATATTTCCAACGTCGCGACCGCC
This sequence comes from Rhizobium sp. FKL33, assembly GCF_005222915.1. GTDB lineage: Bacteria > Pseudomonadota > Alphaproteobacteria > Rhizobiales > Rhizobiaceae > Rhizobium_E. The sequence continues at coordinate 76,071 of NZ_STFX01000001.1, read as the reverse complement.
ACAGGGATCGCCCTCGCCAGGAACTTCTCGGATCGCACCTTCCTCCTCAACATGAACCAGCTAGTTGACGCCCTCAGCGACCCTGAGAACAAGATGGAGAAGTTCGTGGGGAACATGGGTAGCTCGATGATCCCGATGTCCTCAGCCTTGCGGGGCTACGGCAACCAGGACCCCTACCTCCGGGAAGCTCGGGGACTGCTCGACCGGGTGCTCAAAGACATCCCCGGCTACTCCAAGGGCCTCCCGCCTCGGCGTGATGTCTTCGGGGAGCCTGTGGCGCGGCGTATTGGTGTGACGACCACCATGAGCGAGGACCCGGTGGAAGCCGAAGTCAACCGCATCATGCTGGAGACCAACGAGGGCCTCTCGATGCCCCAGCCGACGCATAACGGCATGGATTTGCGTGATGTAACCCTGAAGTCCGGCCAGAACGCCTACGACAGGTACCAGGAGCTTTCAGCCAAACCTGAGGAGGGTGCACCGAGTCTGAAGGAGTCCCTGGAGAAGCTCATCAGGTCCAAAGACTACGAGGACATGCCAGACGGTGAGACGGGGCAACCTGGAAGCAGGCTCAACGCCATCCAGGGCATCGTCCAGAAGTACCGCACGGCGGGCTTCAAGAAGCTCCAGGAGGAGAACCCTGAGCTTCGGACCCAGATGCTCCAGCACAAGTACAAGGCTGCGGCGGGATATCTGGACAATACGGGCCAGAAGTCGGCAGGCGATCAGCTCCGAAAGGCGCTCGGTCTCGGCTCCAGCCAGTAATTCCCAAGTTGCGGGCCACAAGGCCTGCTCGACGGCGCAGCTTACATCTGGTCCTTCTCGGGCTGCGCCGTCAACCCTCACCCTCCATCCTATAACCAGGGCAGACATCAATGAGACGGCGCGTCATCACCTTCCGCCAATCCCCGCTCATCACCCCCGAGGCAGTTGCATCCGGGACCTTTCCCAGCCGAGACATCATCAGCCCAAGGTGGCTGCGGCGTTGGGTGACCCTCGAAGAGAAGAACGGCCTGCCACACTTCGGGATCGTGGTCGGCATGGCGAACCATGACACCGATCACACCGAGCGGCGCACCAATTGCAGACTTAGCGCCATCGAGTTTGCGGTGCTTCTGGAGGCCGCCAGATGTGCGACCGCCGTGGTAGCCGATCCGTTTCAGGACCTGAATGGATATGTCTTCGTGAAGTCGCATAACGATGCGATCCCCGCGTCCCCAGCCATGAAGAAGGCATCCCGCGCCTCGGGAAAGTCGGTCTACCAGATGGGACCCTACTTCAGGTCCCAGGGCTCATACCTCCTCGTGAAATACGGCGCGTATGACAATCGCATGATCCCGCTGCATGGGGACTTTGGGGCTTTCCGGCCGACGAAGAACCGGGAGCGGCTCATCGCGAATGCAGAGTTTTTCGCGCATGGGTCAAAGCAGGGCCTACCTGACAAAAAGCGCCTCGGGGAATACGTCGAGAACCTCCATAGGTTGTTTGCTGCGTTGGACGCCAGCCGTGAACGGGGCGGTGATGAGGATGTCCAGGACCATGCTGAGCAATAGCCTTGGTTTAGAACAACCCGCCAAAACAATTCCCACGGTAGGTGAACAAGCAGTCCACTTTTCGTTGCTAAAGCGCGTCTCTCAGTATGCGTAATTCACATGTCAACTGCGAAAGAATTGCACTCTCGTCATATCCGATCAGTAACGACGTTCAATCATCCTCACAACCAGGAGTCTCCACCCCATGTCTTCGAACATTCGACGCATCAACATTCAGACGCTCACAGCGCCGAGCACCTTCATGTCTGCTCCCCTCGCCAAGAACCATAAGCTCGTCGCGGCGGGTGTGTCGATCCGAGACGACCACGAGAACCTCCCCACCAGTGTCTTCTGCATGTGGGGCATCATGGGCGCGGAAGATTACATCCGCATGGCCGCCATCGCCGCCGTGCTGGGCGAATACGACAGGTCCGGCCTTCGGGTCATCGTCCACACCAAGGGTCTGAAAGGAAATGCTGACCTCCGCACCATCGTCGCGAATAACGGAGTCATGAACAAGAAGGGCGACCTGTACAAGGGCAGCGAGTTTGTCCCCACGCTCCGCGCTGCCGTCTCCGAGTTACGGCTACAGGTGACCGCTCCCGACTGGGATGGAAAGCCCGATCACGACGCGGCACGGGCAAAGGAAGCCGCCAAGTTGGGGCTGGTGATAGCGCAGCGGGCGGACACTCCGGTTCCGCTTGAACTAGCCCCGCCGTTGATCCTCGGGCAGCAGAGGATGCCAGAGCTTGAAGGCACCAATTGGTGGAAGCACGCCGAGACCGCTTGGTGTCCCAACCGATGAAGGAGGATGAGGCAACCGGTTCCAGGTGGTCGCCGGATACCACCCCCGCCCTCTTCTTCGATCCCTACCTTGAGCCTCTTGACGGTAAACCCTTGGCAGACGTGGCGCTTCAGATCGGTGGCCGCCTAGAGTCTGGCCTTGGGCTTCAGTGGTCCAAGACGGACGCAGTGCAGCGGCGACAGGCGGCAGTCTCCACCGTCCTGGCTAACCTCGCGCTGATGGCTAGGGTGCCGCTCAAGAACGCGGACACGAGGCTGGCGGTGCCCACGGCAATCAGGAGGGGGAAGACGCGATATGACCGAAGCGACTTCCCTAAGCGCCTACTCTCGGAAACGCTCCAGCAGATGGAGAGGAGCGGCTTGGTCCAGCGATTTGAGTACGCCTATCGGCGGAGGACAACCACCGTCCTGCCAACCAGCGAACTGCTGACGCTGCTCGATGCGGCGGGTGTGGAACTCACAGACTTGGGCCGCGCAGAGGGCGATGAGTCAATCTGGCTGTACGCCCGTCGGGAGAACGCCAAGCCTCTGGGAGGCAAGCCGCCTCCGAAAGACCTCATAGATTATCAGGACACCGACATCACCATATCGATGCGGAGGGAAATGGCGGCGATCAACGAGGGCCTTAATGCGGCGGACATCAGGATGCGTGGTAAGAACCTCCCTCCCATTCACCTGAAGCGCAACTTTATCCTGCGGCATGGTGCCGATCCCAAGAGCTTCACGCTCGGCGGGCGGCTATTCGGCGGAGGGCCGTGGCTGTGGTGTTCGAAGGCGGACAGGCAGGACATAACAATCGGCGGGGAAGAGATCGCGGAGGTGGACTACAAGTCTGCCTATCCGAACCTTGCTTACTGCTTCCTCGGCCTGCCCCTCCCTGAAGTGGACCCCTACGAGATTGACGGCATGAGCCGAGACGCCGCCAAGCTTGCTCTCCTCTCCCTCCTCTCACGGGCGACACCTCTCAAGGCCCTGAATGCCGACCTCAGGGAACTGCTCGGTGCATCGTGGAGTGCTGAGCTTCTGGTCAGGGCCATGGAGGACAAGCACCCACGGCTGCGAGATGCCTTCGGGAAGGACTTGGGGTTGGAACTCATGTTCCTGGAGTCCACATTGCTGGTCTCCGTCTTGATGCGCCTCGGCGAGCGAGGACTGGTCGGCTTGCCACTCCATGATGCTGTCCTCTCGCCCCGCAGCCAGGCGGAGGACGTGGCGGCAATCATGCGGGAGAACTCAAAGATGCTACTCGGGGTGGAACTTCCCGTCAGTATCAAGAGCCAATAAGTTGTAGTTCCTAAGGCCCCCTGGTTCCCCCTTTAGGTAGATAGGTCTCTCATCATCTCCTTTCACCTGGTGGGGAACACGGGGTTGCCTTCGGCGGAGACACTGAGCTTTAGTGCTCCGAATGATTGACTTGATGTGCCGGACTAATTGGTCGAGATGGGGGGGAGGCTGAGCCGACTGGAGCTAGTCAACCATCCTCACCACAGGACCTCAAGTCCCCACCCCCACGTCCACCCCAACGTCCCCTCCTATCGCCTCCCCCTTGGCCCGGCGCTGCGATCCACCCCACGTCCCTTCCATTGACCAGCTTTGTGTCTCTGCCCCGCTTAGAGCGGCTGCGTGGCGTTGGGCGCTATGTGTGGACATGGGGTTAGGCGCGGCGGGGAGGCTTTGTGGGGAGCATGGCGGGGGAGCAGGATGTGGGAGCTTGGTGTCGGACATTGCGGAGGGACGCGAGGTGGGGACTTCATGATCACCTCCAGCACTTACGGTAGGCGGCCGACCTGCGAAGACCGTAAGGGGTTGCATGAGGCTCTTACGGTCTGCGGTGGTGAAGATGATTGGTGTCTCATCCGAAGGCGGAGCCGACCCCGGACCGTCACTAGGGGTCGATCACGCGACATCTGGGATACGTGGCAACGCGACGGCGCATTCCCCCCTCCAGGGGTACCCTCATATTCCACACAATGTCCTTTCTGGCAGGACCGCACATGTTGCCACATTCCACAAGTTGCGCTTTGCGGCAGGAACGTATGCCCTTCCCGGATTATTGCCACTTGCCGCACCTTCCTCTAACACACTGTGAATATTTCTGAATTGACCTTGCGTCCGTCCAGTCGGATCATGTGGCGGCAATAACTCTAGGTTTAAGCACATGATGCAAACCATAACGGCTCAAATGGTCCTTGCCCAAAAGCTGCCGCGCTATGTCGATGAGGCTTATGAGGCGGATGAGGGAGAAATCGCGTTACGGATCGGCGTGGATTGGATCACGCTAACCGCGCCGCAAGTCGCCATCATCTCCGAACTGTGGCCGCTCCAGGTCAACCTCCAATCGGGGACGAGCGGTTGGACCTTGCGCCATGGCGTTGGGGCCTCCAAGCGCTCCCTGCCAATCGACGCCATAGCGCGGCCTGGTGAAGCCCGTGAGGATTTGCTCTTCATCCTGATTGGCCGTGCGGTAAGGCGGTTTAAGGGGGCCTGTGCCCTGGCGGACTTCCATTCGCGCCTGGCTGATCTCTTCCATATGGCGGACGCGGCGTTAGCCTAAAGTTAGAGACAGTCGAGAAGTCTCAAACCTTGCGGATGGCCGCAATGAAATCAGCCGTTTAGCGTAAGCGGTCGTGGCCCGGTGTGGTGCGGTTTGTAGTGCATCGAGGCCTTATCGCCGCTTCAAGCCTTAGACATAGCGAAAAGGCCGCCTTGCGGGCGGCCTCTTGGCGTTGGGATCGTAAGGAAATGCTTTAGGCCTGATAGACCAGATGAATGGGGCCAAAGTCCAGAAAGTGGCATCCGCCCTCTTCCCAGCGATCACGCCGCCATTCTGAAGGCTTGCTCCAGTTGGTTTCGACATAGGCGTCCTTGAACCCTAGAGCCATCAAAAGCCGTTCCCGCCAAGTAAACATTGAGTTCTTCCTTCAAACCGTTGTGAACCTATCGCCAACCTGCGATGCACCTAATGTAAGACATCGGGCGAAATCGTCAATTCAATAATACTCATCCATGGTCACCACGTAAAATCTCCCACTTTCACGATGATGATGAATGTGATAGTAATATATTATTGCCACATTATCACTATTGCGCAATGTTGTATCACCGTTTAATTCCGAATATTTACTATTGCGCACTGTAGCAGGATCATTTCCTCCGATTATTACTTTTTGGCAGTTGCCGAGGTGCCCAACAGGCAGGAAGACACCGGACCAACAGGCCGCGAGTCCGTTTCAAAGTCCCGCCCTCATGCGCTTCGATAAGGTATGCTTGAAGAGAAGCGCGGCGGAGCTATGTCGAAGGGTGCTTCGAAAATTTCCTTGACCACTCATAACGAAGCATGACATAACGAAGCACCTAAAGCGAAGCAAGGGAGCTTTGAGCATGACTCTAGTGCGAGCATACCTCCGCGCCAGCACCAAAGAGCAGGACGCCAGCCGAGCGAGGGCCGACCTCGCCAGGTTTGCCCAAGAGCGGGGCCTAAGGGTCGCGGGCTATTACGCAGAGAACGAGAGCGGCGCTTCTCTCAAGAGGCCAGAGTTATTCCGCCTCCTCACCGACTCCGAACCTGGAGACATCCTCCTGGTCGAACAGGTAGACCGCCTAAGTCGCCTAAATGCCGCCGACTGGCAGCGTCTCAAAGACGAGATCACGGGGCGGCAGGTTCGGGTGGTTGCTCTGGATCTCCCAACCTCTTGGATGCTCGCAACGGCAGAGCGGGATGATGTGCAGTCGCGCATCTTGGAGGCCATCAACGGCATGATGTTGGACATGCTGGCCGCCATTGCGCGGAAGGACTACGATGATCGACGGCGGCGGCAGGCTCAAGGTATCGAGAAGGCCAAGGCGCGTGGAGACTACAAGGGGCGGCCAGAAGACGAAGAGCGCAACGCGGCCATAATGAAGTTGCTGGCGGCCGGGCAGAGTTGGCGAAGCATTGCGGCGGCAACAGGATGCTCGATGTCTACCCTTGGGCGGTTAGCAAAGCGTCTACGCGGAGACCAGGAGGCAGACCATGTGGTCCCGGCTTAAGCGATTAGTCGTGGGATTTTTCGACGCTATCGACGGCCCTCCGCCTCCCTATCCGCCCACGGGCCTCTCCACGTTGGAACAGTGGGCCAGACTGCCGGTGCTCAAGCGGGGCATGGAGTGGGACGCCGAGGGGCGGCTCTTTGTCCACGAGATCAAGCGGGACCCGGCGACGGGGCTGAGGGTCAAGATCAAGCGGGAGATCGTGGGATAGAGAGATGTCGGTGGATGAGCGCTGATCCAATTGGTTGGATGATTGCGAAAGCCATAGTCACGCCCTATCGTCATAAAATGTGCATTTCAATGTCTGAACTCAACCAAAAGAGGAGCTCCATTGACAACCGGACCGATAGACGGGGAGCTATTTAGGCTGAACTATCTTAGATCAGCGATAAAGTTGCCTGACAGCCAGCGAGCGCGGCTTAGAGTATACCAACTCTGTAACGAGGCACTTCCAAGGGACGAGCGAGAGAAGTTCGGCGATGATGTCCTAAGGCGCTTAGGCGTCGAGGTGCCGTATGGGGGCTATGGAAGCGACTATCGTAAATTCTGGCTACAAATATCTGTCGGCGACTTCTTAAGCGCATTGACGCTTTTGGAGCGGGCTTACAAGGCTATGTTTCCGACACTGAACAATCCTCCCTCCCTGCTCAATCAAATCCGAGAAATCATTGCTGAGGAAGATCTGCACTATAGGGTGGATGAGCTAGGTGGCGTCCATTTTCTCGTGGATGAGGAGTTTACGTATCTGGCCGAGAGCACCATAGCGGCCCTTTCAAGCCCACGGCTTACAGCAGCGCGGGCAGCCCTTGAAGATGGCCTGAGGTGCCTCGGTGTTACGGCGAGAAGTGGCAAAGGGCTAATCAGAGGTGTTTTTGAGGCAGTGGAGGCCGCCAGCCTCGTGGCCGCTGGGGCCACTAACGCGAACCGCCTTAATGCCCAGATGATCGACAAACACATAAAGCCCCTCCTCCTCCAGCGCTATAGCAGCTTCCCGGACGCCGTGGACAAGGTAACTAGAATGCTGGCAGCCTTTGAGGCGTGGGTCAAAGAAGCCCATCCCTATCGACATGGAGCACCTTTCGATCAGATCCATGAGGCCCCACTTGAACTGGCGCTTGTGTCCGCGACAACGGGCATGGGCTATTTGAGGCTGATGGCTGCCCTGGTGGAGAACCCAACGGGCACGGGGGCTCTCTAGGTGGAGTAGACTGATCTTGCAGTGACGCAACCTCCCTGCTCAAGACATGCCAGCCAAATGAGCGAGACAAACGTCCGCTGCCTTCAATCGGGGGCGTCCGGTTTGTTGATAGTCTTTCTTGCCGAGATCCGGTCTCTTATGCCTGCCAGTACAGATTTCACCGCCTCATTGCCAGCGGCCTCATGTAGAGGGCTGCCATGAATAGCGCCCTCCATAAGGCGCAAGGGGGCCTCATCAAGCCTAACCAAAGCGGACGCGAAAAGGACTTTCTCAAACTCTGGATCAATGCGGACGGCTTGTCGCCTAAATCCCTCATAGGCCTTTGCGATCGACGCCTTATAGGCATAATCTTCTGAAAGCTTAAATCTCTGACTCACCTGTTTGGTAGCCATCCACGCAAACCATACCGGAGCACCTATGCTCAGCGCGGAAAGTATAAACTGCACCCATACTTTTGTCGGGCTTAGCGGCGTTTCTGCCAGTACCTCACGCATAATCGACAAACGAAAATAGCCGACAATCATTGCGACGACCAGCGCTAATGCTAATCCACCCACCCATATATATAGAGAAAAATTCAGCCTTCTCGCCCGATCATCAAATGCAGCGGCCAGGCCTATGCTTGTCGTTATGCGATGCGCCTCGTTCACCTGAGCTAGAAGCTTGTTTGAAGAGTCATTTACCTCTTCAATGTGACTTAAATTAGCAAAAGCCTTTTCTTCAATTGTTGATATCCTGCCGAGGGCATTCGATGCGGAGGCTGCCGCGTTGCGCAACTCAGCCTGAGCAGACCGCAGCTCTTGCAGAGTGCCGGGCAGTTCCACAGCCGCCTCATGAGCAGCTAAGATTTGCGCCAGCTTCGCTTTCAGCTCGTCCGTCGTCGGAGCAATCCCGGTGATATCGCGATCGATTTTATTCAGCCTCCTCAAAAGCTGATTTGGCAGCATATTTGGGTCCGGCGGCCCCCAGGAGCTAATCGATCGGATGATAAATTCGCAATAACTCATCGTCCCGACATACGCTCCAACCGCGTGCGTCGCATTCCCATTCGCCAGACCAGGGATGATGTTCGCGTATAGGGCCTGAAGTGAACCAACGACTGGTGCGAGATATTCCAGCATTTCCTCGGTGGGCTCATCAATATCAGACTCTTTGAGCGAGTCCGCCAGCATGAGTGGAAGGTCTGCTAGTTGGTCTGTACTCAGCGTCGGTATATGCCACACAAACGCTTCTGAAAGGCGACGTTTTTCCGGAAGGGATCGTACCGCCTGCTCCACGCGATATAGCTCTTCCATGATTTGCTTGACTGCCTGATGCATTTGTTACTCCCCCTACGCAACCAGAAGACGCTTTGCGGCCCAAAAATCAAGGACAGAAGGAAACGATTAACATCCATCAAGCCCATTTTTCTTTGGATATTCACTTGGGTCACAATATTTCCCGAGCTTTAATAGGGTTGGCGCGAACAGTCGCCGCCAAAAGCCGAGAGGTCAATGTGCGAACGCCACTATGGATCAACCCGCGTTGCAATCCGTATTTCTTTCCTGGCTGCGGCGTCAGGGACGCGAACCCTGATGGCAACAGCCGCGTATTCATCGAGCAAACCATTTCCACCAACATCTGGCACCCTCTCCAAGAACACCGTGACGCGGCAGGTACTCTCCACCCTCTCAAGCAGGAGGTAGTCACAGGCCCATAACCGCCGCAGATAGCTCGAAGGAATGCCATCAAGCTCGACATCAACATATGGCGAGCGGGTGTCCGCCGAGTTCTTCCCGCTCACCGTCCAAACCGCCAGATCTTCGGCGGGATCTGGGGCAGAGAAATACGCCGCGTCGAGGCTGTAGATGATGCGGCTGGGGCGGCTGGCTGCGGGAAGCACAGCGTCAGCACTAGGTGATGGAGCCACTCCCTGGAAGCGGTAGAGGGTTAGGGCATCCGAAGCACTGTTGATCGCCTCCGCGCTCTTGCTGAGCATCTCAAGCGAGCGGCTAAGATATTCCCGATTTGCGGCGTCTTGTAGGGTGTTGCGATAGTTGCCGTCACGAGAGCACAAATCGTAGTCCGCAGCCTCCTTCCCCAGGCGCTCCACCAGCCCCGAGCACTTGGCCTGGACCTTCGCGTCCCAACGACTACCGGGCAGCACAAGAAACGCCGCCACAGTAGGCAGGGCCAACAGAACGGCGGCGGAAGCGGCAGGCAAAAAGCGCATGCGGCTCATCTCCAGCTCCCCTAAAGCGAGCAATGAAATCAAGGCGGCAACCAAACCCTATCCAGCAGCCTACGGGGTGTGGCGTCAAGAGCGAGAGGGGATGATGGGGGCGATTTTTTCCACCTCCTCCGCATACCCCTTCAGCATCACGTCTGATCCGCCGTAGCCCCGCGCCGAACTTGCCGCCAGCTCTGCCTGCTCTTTGCCAAATGCCCGCCCTGCGATGTAATGCGAGGCTTCAGGATCGACCCGGTGACGGCGGCACAGGTCCTCAAACAGGTGCCGGAACGCATGGCTTGCGGGAGGCACGTGATCCACGTCCGCTAGGACTGTCTCTGTGATCCACTCATAGAGGTTGGCCTGGGTACGCTTTGGGAACAGCGGACCTGGCGCAGCCGCTTGAACAAAGACAATCAGCCCCTCTTTCACGACGGCGGAATGGATGGGGACCTTGCGGGACTTGTGCGTCTTCGTAGTGCGCTCACCCTCGGAGCGAACATGGGCGAACCAGTGGCCCTCGACCTCCACGAAGTCTTCTTTCGTCAGTTGGGCCGCCTCCCCCACCCTCATCCCTGAGTACGCCATGAGCCATGGAACCCAGCGTCTCTCAGGAAGGGTCTCTCCACGGGCTGCTTTGAGAATAGTCGCCGCCTGGTCAAGACTGTATGTCCGAGACCGACTATCGACGGCATCACGGTCTGGGACGGCTAGGTCCTCTAGCGGGAAGCCATCAGGGTAGAGCTGGCCGCTAGTCTGGCGCTGCCCCCATTGCGTCACGGCTCGTATTGTGTTGGCCTTGTCTCTAATGGTGGTTCTCGAAGCACCAGCCTTGTGGAGCGCCTCCATCCACCGCATTACTTCAGAGACGGCCACCGTTGCAGCGAGTTCGCTCTTCCTGAAGGTGGAGAACTCCTGGACGATCCGGCGGTATTTCTTGATGGTGGCGATGGCCTTGCCTCGCCGAGAGGCCATAAGGGCGGTCTTGTCTTGGCCCCGTCGCTCCTCCTCGTCCACAATCGCCTCAAGGGTAAGCTTCAGGGGCGCGGCGGACGTAGTGCTACGGGCAGGCTTGGGTCCCTCGTAGGCGGGAATGCGCTGAGCCCATGCGGGTTCGCTATAATCGCCCTCCTCCCAGCGAACCCGGAGACTTGCTAGAGCATCCAAAAGACGCTCGCCGCATCGGGCTCGAAGAGAAGCCATCGTATCTGCGTCCAGCTTGACGCCCATCTTACGGACAAGAGCGTTAGCCCTCGCCACGCCCCAGACCCTTAGTATCTCCTCAGTCTGCCACCTAAGGCTCTCAAGAACCCGGTGAGTCGGAGACCCCTTTGTTTCCTGCCCCAGCATGGCCTGTATCTTATCGAGAGCGTCGAACCTGTGGAGCGCTTGCAGCCGTTGGCCCATCTCGAAAAGTCTCTGCCTATCGAGGCCGGGTCCTGGCTTACAGTTCCCCAACTCTTGGTCCACCTCGCGTTGGACAAGTTGCTGCCAGATGCGGAGTTCACCGGGGTCAGCCTCCTTTGCTCGAAGGAACTCAAGGGCGTCCTCACCAGCCAAGGCGTGGATGTCCTTATGGGTCAGCCGAAGGGGGCTGTCGCTCAGCATAGAACGCCACCTCGCCCACATCTCCTCAAACTCGATGCTGACCTTCTTGTACGCCAACGCGGCGGCCTTGGGGTCCCTCGTGTTGAGAGAACGCTGGACCTCGCGACTCACCTTCAGCTTGAGAGCCTTAAGTTTGTCACGCTGGTTCCACAGGTCGGTGGGTGTCGCCTTCCTGAAGTAGAGTATCCCGGAGTGAGGATGAGGCCACGGGCCAGTCATGACCCATCTCCTTCGCTTGATCGCCATACGTGAACCTTTTTTGTAGCAGCCCGTCTTGCGGAAAGCCAGCAAATCCAGTATGTTCATGAAGCTACAGGAAGAATTTGGTGGGCGATGAGAGACTCGAACTCCCGACATCTTCGGTGTAAACGAAGCGCTCTACCAACTGAGCTAATCGCCCCCGCAAGGTGATCACGAAGGTGGTGAGAGCGATGGGATTCGAACCCATGACCTACTGATTAAAAGTCAGTTGCTCTACCGGCTGAGCTACGCTCTCCCAATTTCGAAACCGGCGAAGCGCCGTCCCTTGGAAGTGGGCGTGTCATAAGTAAAGCCGCCGGGCCGGTCAACCCGTTCGGCGAAGATTTTTTGGGCCGGCGTACCGTCGTCAACAAATGGTGACTGGCGCAGCCCGGCGGGCTCGGATAAACAGCGCCCGAGATCCCTACGGCAAGGAGGCCGCCTTGGCTGGCGCCGATATTTCCTATCTGAGCGCGCTGATCGCCGGCGCCCTGTCCTTCCTGTCTCCCTGCGTGCTGCCGCTGGTTCCGCCCTATCTCTGTTATATGGCGGGCGTATCGATCGATGAATTCGCCAATCCCGACCAGACGACGGGGAATCGCCGGCCGCGCCGCTCGGTGATGATCGCCTCGGTCTTCTTCACGCTCGGCTTTTCCACCGTCTTCATCGCGCTCGGCGCAAGCGCGAGCTCCATCGGCATGGCGCTGCGCCAGCATATCGACATTCTCGCCCAGATCGGCGGTCTGCTGATCATCCTGATGGGGCTGAATTTCCTCGGCCTCGTGCGCATCCCGTTCTTCTCGCGCGAGGCGCGCTTCCAGTCGGGCGGCAGGCCGGCCACCTGGACCGGGGCCTATGTGATGGGCCTCGCTTTCGCCTTCGGCTGGACGCCTTGCATCGGCCCGATTCTCGGGGCCATTCTCGGCGTCGCGGCGGCGAGCGACACGGTGGGCCAGGGTGCAGCGCTGCTGTCGGTCTATTCGCTGGGGCTGGCTTTGCCCTTCTGGCTGGCGGCCGGCTTCTCCGGGGCGTTCCTCGCCTTCCTCACCCGCTTCCGCCGTCATCTCGGGCTGGTGGAAAAGGCGCTCGGGGCGCTTCTCGTGCTGACTGGCCTCGCCTTCATCTTCGGCTATATCGGCGACGTCGCCATCTGGTTCCAGCAAACCTTCCCGATCCTGTCGCGGATCGGCTGAGAAAGCGGGAGCATGGCCGAGATCTCCGCCCTCGTCATTCCGTTCTTCGGCCTGATTCTGCTCGGCTATATCTCGGGTCGGCTGAGGAAGCTCGATGCGGCGGCGCTGGGCTGGCTGAATTTCTTCATCGTCTACATCGCCCTGCCGGCGCTGTTCTTCAAGATCATCGGCCGCACGCCGATCGCCGATCTCACCCGCTTCGACTTCATCCTCACGAGCCTCGCCGCCACCTATACGGTGTTCGCGATCGCCTTCCTGTTCGCGCGCCTCATAAGCCGCAGCCCGGTTGGCGAATCGACCATACAGGCGCTCGCCGCCTGCTATGGCAATATCGGCTATCTCGGCCCGGGACTGGCGCTCGCCGCCTTCGGCGAACAGGCGGCGCTGCCGCTGGCGCTGATCTTCGCCTTCGAGAACATGGCGCATTTCATCGCGGCGCCGGCGCTGATGGCCTTTGACGGGCAGGAAAAGCGCCCGCCGCTGACGCTGGCCAAAGATGTCGGACGTAAAATCGTCACCCATCCCTTCATCATCGCCACCGCCGCGGGCTTTGCCGCCGCCGCGACCGGTTTTTCCGCGCCGCGCGTGCTTGAGACCATGATCGACAATCTGGCGCTGGCCGCCGCCCCCTGCGCGCTGTTTGCCATGGGCGTGACGCTGGCGCTGCGGCCGCTCAAACGCGTGCCGCAGGAGATCTATGCTCTGGCGCCCTTGAAGCTCGCCGTGCTGCCGGCGCTGATGTATCTAGCGATGAGCGCCACAGGCGATTACCCGGCGATCTGGGTGGAAACGGCGGTGCTGCTCGCCGCGCTGCCGACAGCGACCAATGTTTTCGTCATCGCCCAGCAATATGGCGTCTGGCAGGAGCGCGCCTCGGCGGCGGTGCTGATCACCACGGTGATCTCAGTCGCCAGCGTGTCCGGCGCGCTCTATCTGTTCAAGTCAGGCGCGCTGCCGCCCGACCTTTTCCCGTAAGAGTTCCGGCAGCCGCTTGAAGGCCCGGCCCGGCGAGACGCCTTCGTTCATCATGAAATGCCGGAGCGGCGGCAGGCTGGTGAGAAGATGGATGCCGGCCGCGCGCAGCATCTGCACCGGCAGAAAATTCGACAAGAGCGAGCGGTTGAGCAGATCGACGCCCGCCGTGCGGCTGACCACGTCGAAACGCCGCGCCCGGTCATAGGCCTCGCCGATCGCAAGCGACCGGCCGGCGTCGCGCGCCTTGACCGCGAGATCGACGGCGTCGCGGATATCGCGCAGCGACAGATTGAGCCCCTGCGCGCCGATCGGCGGGAAAGCGTGCCCGGCCTCGCCCGCGAGAACCACGGCGCCCTTTCCGAAACGCTCGGCGGTCATTGCCGACAGCGGCCAGGCCTGCGGCTTGGCCTCGATGCGGATCTTGCCGAGCAACGATTGCATCTTCTCCTCGATGCGGCGGTTGAGCGCCTCCTCCGTCATATCGAGCAGATCCGTCGCCTGTTCGGGCCTGACAACCCAGACCAGGCTCGATCTCAGATCGCCGAGCGGCACGGCGGTGAAGGGGCCGGTCTCGGTGTGGAATTCGGTGGAGATGTTCTGATGCGGCAGGTCGTGGGAAAAATTCACCACCAGCGCCGTTTGCGGATAGGCGATGGTTTTGACGCCGATGCCGGCGGCTTTGCGCGTCGGCGACTGTTTGCCGTCAGCGCCGACGGCGAGCTTCGCTTCGATGATCTCGCCATTCGCCAGCGTCAGCCTGAGGATCTCACCCTCGAAATCGAAGGCCTCGACCACCGTGTCCTTTCGGGTGATTTCCGGCGTCGCGGCGATGCGCTCGGCGAGCACGTCGAGAAAGGGCGCGTTGGGAATATTGTAGCCAAAGGCGTCCAGCCCGATCTCGCTCGAGCGGAAGGAGGCGACGGGCGCGCGCAACAGCCGGTCGGTGCCGTCGATGATGCGCATGGTGCTGAGCGCCGCCGCATGCGGCCGGACGCTGTCCCACAGGCCGAGCGAATCGATGAAACGGATGGAATCGTCCATCAGCGCCGTGGTTCGCTGGTCGCCGCCGCCCCCCGGCGCGATCAGCGCCACGCTGAAGCCCTGCCCTGCAAAGGCGATCGCTGCGATCGATCCCGCGAGACCCCCGCCGATGACGGCGATGTCGAATTGGGCCATGACGCTGCTCCTTCTCAAATCCGCGCGAACGGCTGTGCGCCGCTTCAGAGGACATAAGGTCTCGCGGGCTCAAAATCCATGGGCCGAATTGGCGCATGCGGGCGGGAGATCAGATTTTCAAAGCAGAATCAGCTGCGACGCGAGCTGCGGCGACAGCGCCAGTTCCAGTCGCGCTGGCTGCCGATATCCACATGCACGGACTGCGTATGGCAATAGGTGCCGACGCCGCCGCGGCCGGGGATCGAGCGGAGGAAATCCGCGAGCTCCCATTTGGAGACGCCTTCCACCTGAATGTCGGCGGCGGCGCAGAGCGTGTGCAGCGAATGCCGCGCGCCGCCGGCGACGCGATTGTGCCGGGGATCGCGGAAACCGGAGGTCACGACCACGGGACGGTTATAGCGTTGCTCGACCATCTTCAGCATGCTGACCAGCTGCGGACGAAGACAGGAAACCTGCACTTCGTCGGTCTGGGTCCACAGCCCGTTCGGCCCCAGCCGCGCCATGCCAGAAAGCGAGGCGAGCTTCATCAGGCCGGCCGGCCGGTCGTCTTCGTCGATGCCCTCAGGAGCGCGGGCGGTCGGCATCATGGCGTTGACGCCGGGCAGATCCTCGCCGCCGAGGCCGGCGGTGCGCATATTGGGAATGGAGGATGTGCTCAGCTTGCGTGACGACTCGCCGAAGCGTGAACGGTTGAACGAGGCCGTCTTGGTGTTTTCCGTCTCGTCCTCGTCGATCGAAGAGCGGAAGAAATCGGCGAGCGACTTCACCCGGCGGCTGCGCGGGGCGGGCTTGGGCTTTTCTTCGGCTTCGGTGTCGGCAAGCGCCGTCTGATAGGATGGCATCGCCGCGGCCTGCTGGCCCTGGGCCTGGGCCGGATCGGCGCTGGCGAGTTCTTCGGGAATGGGCAGACCGGCGAGCGCGAGATCCTGCGCCTCGCTGGCGATGTCGGCGTTCGGCAGCGGGATCGCGCCCATGTCGCGCGACTGTGCAACCGCGCCGGCATAGATGCTGTTCTGCGCGGCGTTGACGCCGGCGGGCTGGCCGTTCTGGGGCTGGGCCGAGCGGGTCGAGAAAATGCTGTTCTGCGCGGCGGCCACATTGGGCTGCAGCGGCTCGCCGTTGCTTTCTTCCTCGCTCCAGGATTGCGGCACCACGGAGGCGTCCCGCGCGCTCATCGACTGGATGTCGGCGTAAGCCTGGCTGGCGATCTTGGAGGCGTCGGAGGGCGTGGAAGCGGCGCTCTTCTGTGCGGCGGCGGCGCGGGGCGCGTCATTGGTCTGGATGGAGGCGAGCTCCATGCCGGGCGAGGACATGCAGGAGCTGACGCAGGCGACGGAGGCGAGCAGAATAGCGAGCCGGATTGCTGGCTTCGATACGAACGACATGATCCGGTTCAATCCCAACTATCCATCCCCGCCAGGCCTGTTCTCGTTCTTGCGTAAGTGTTAAAGCACTCATCGCGCATTGTAAACTGACGTCACATATGCGTGATCGCACGACAAAGCCCACCGTAAGGCGTCGCACCGACCCCGTTATGCCCCGTGAAACTTGCGCCAGAACAGTGTTCCGGCGCTTTGCCTCGGCGAACGACAGCCACCCCGTGGATAGGCGGGCTTGGTGAAGAAAAGGTTACCAGACGCCGGTATTGGGCATGGAGAGCCAGGGTTCGGCCGGCGCGAGCGCCCCGCCCTTCTGCAGGATCTCGATGGAGATGCCGTCGGGCGAGCGGACGAAGGCCATGCGGCCGTCGCGCGGCGGACGGTTGATCACCACGCCCTTCTCCTGCAGCGAGGCGCAGAGCGCGTAGATGTCGTCGACTTCATAAGCGAGGTGACCGAAATTGCGGCCGCCGGTGTAATCTTCCGTATCCCAGTTATAGGTGAGTTCGAGCAGCGGCGCGGAATGCGCCTTGCCGGCCTCGACATCCTCGGACGCCGCCAGGAAAACCAGCGTGAAGCGACCCGCTTCATTGTCCATGCGGCGGACCTCCTGAAGGCCGAACTTGCCGCAATAGAAATCGAGCGAAGCGTCGAGATCTTTGACGCGAACCATGGTGTGGAGATAACGCATTGGATTTCCTCATCAGCGAACAATTGGCGCCAGTTCTGGCCAAAAGACCAGCTTGAGGCAAGGCATTTCTGGCAGGAAAACGTCCGGGAATGCAACACCCAGGACTTGCATATGTATCATTTCGGGATGTTAATCTTTGAAATGAAGAATCAGTTAACCGAGCATGTGACGCGTAGAGGGGCAAGGCAGGATGGCGGATAGGATTTCTTCCAAGAATATCTCCATATTTGAGGAGATGGCCTCGGATCCCGTCGATCTCATCGAGATCACGGGCGTGATCAAATGGTTCGACGTCGCCAAGGGTTTCGGCTTCATCGTGCCGGACAACGGCTCTGGCGACGTGCTCTTGCATGTGACCTGCCTGAGGCGCGACGGTTACCAGACAATCCTCGAAGGCACCCGCGTGGTGGCGCTGATCCAGCGACGCGACCGCGGCTTCCAGGCCTTCCGGATCCTGTCGATGGACACCTCCACCGCCGTGCATCCGTCGCAGCTGCCGCCGGTGCGCACCCATGTGCAGGTGACGCCGTCGAGCGGGCTCGAGCGTGTCATCGTCAAGTGGTTCAACCGCACCAAGGGTTTCGGCTTCCTGACCCGCGGTGAAGGCACCGAAGACATTTTCGTGCATATGGAAACGCTGCGCCGCTACGGCATCACCGAGCTTCGCCCGGGCCAGACCGTCTTGGTGCGCTTCGGCGACGGCGACAAGGGCCTGATGGCCGCCGAGATCCATCCCGACGTCGCGACCCCGATCAACCGGGCGCATTGACGTGATCCTCCGCAGAACTCTCCTGAAAAGCGCCGTCCTGGCGCTTTTTTTGTGTCCCCTCGCCGCACTGGCGACCGAACTGCCGAATCGCGAGACGCTGACGATCGCCAGGGCTTCGGGCGGCTCCGCGACCTTCACGGTCGAAGTGGCCGCCACCGAGGAGGAACGCCGCATCGGCCTGATGGACCGCAAGAGCATGGCGCAGGATCGCGGCATGCTGTTCGATTTCGGCGAAACGCGCCCCGTCTATATGTGGATGCGCAACACCTATATCCCGCTCGACATGCTGTTCATCGACGGGTCGGGCCTGATCCGCCATATCCGCGCCGAGACGACGCCGCTCTCCGACGACATCATCGATTCGCATGCGCCGGTGAGATTCGTGCTCGAAATCAACGGCGGGCTGGCGGCCAAGCTCGGGATAGCCGTGGGCGACACGGTGGCGAGCCCTGCAATCGCCAAAGCCGCCGCGCCCTGACCGCCGCAAACAAGGGCTTCGCCGCAGCCCTTGTTCATCCACGCGGATTTCCGACATTTTGCTGTTGCGGCGACCCCGCCAAGCGTGTAATCGGAGCGCGTTCAGACGATCGGAGTGTAGCGCAGCCTGGTAGCGCATCTGGTTTGGGACCAGAGGGTCGGGAGTTCGAATCTCTCCACTCCGACCATTTGAACAGCCTGAGGATCTCGGGAAGCCTTGCAAATCTCGACGTTTCGCTTCAAAACCTGCTACAAAGATTGCCACAAAACAGGCGTTGCAGGACATGAAACCGGATCGACAGAAGTTAGGCAGGCACATCGATTTCAATCGAGGCCAATACCGCGCACGAATCATCGTCCCGGTAGAACTTCGCCCCTTCGTCTTGAAAAAGGATGGAACGCCGCCCTGCAGCGCGCTCGAAGAATATCTCGGCGCTGATCCGCGTGAAGCCTTGAAGCGGTCCCGGCCCATCCTCGCCGATTTTGATCGCCAGCTATCGCTTGCCCGCAAACACTATGAAGCATCACGGCCGACCGTATCGAGCGCAGCCAAAGCGACTTTTGCGACCGAACTGGAATTCGATCTCATGGAGCGCGCCATTGGGCCGCGCCAGACGCTCCGCAATCAAGATCGCATCTACAGCGACAAGCTCCGGCTAGTCGCGGCCGGCATCGTCACAGACGAAGAGGCCGAAGCCCTCATCGGCTATGCAGCCGAAGACCTCATCGCGCGCGGCTTGGCGGACGCCTCGACGCCGACGAAGCGCGCCGAACTTCTCAAGGTGCTGGCGAACGTCCGCCTCGACGCCTTGGCCGTCTCACAGAGCCGCGACAAGGGCGAAGTCTATCCGCCCGACGCCAGAACCCCGGAGCTACTTCAGCCCGCCCCGGAGCCGTTGCCGCCGATCGTCGCGCCATCATCTACGAAGCGCCCGGCCCTGACCTTCGAAGGCGTGATCAAGGAACAGGAACGCATCACCGCGCTCGGCTTACGCAGCCGCGAAAAGGCACCGGCAACCCTGACCAAATACCGCAAGGCCATCGAAGAGTTTGAGATACACAGGGGCAGCAAGGAAGTTGCGACAGTGACGCTCGCACAGGGCGAGGCATGGCGCGACGACATGCTCACGGCCGGCAAGCTATCCCGTAAGACCATCCACGACAAAATCACCGCTATCCGCACAGTGCTTTCATGGGCGCACAAACAGCACAAGGGCGAGCTATTCCCGGCCGGCCTTCCGCTGCAATTCCTCGACTTGCCCGTCGTCGAGAGACAGGACAGCGCCGACCGGACATACAGCCTCAAGGAAGCGCGGCACCTACTCGAATTCGCGCGAACCGCGACCCGGTCAAGCTTCCGCTGGATACCGTGGATTATCGCGCACACTGGCGCGCGCGTGAACGAGATCACGCCGCTTGAGAAGGCCGATATCATCGAAGTTGAGGGCCATTGGTTCATTCACATTCGCGTCGGCGACGGTCGCACCACGAAGACGCACAAGGCGCGCAAGGTTCCGGTTCATAACGGCCTGATCAAGGAAGGCTTTATCGAGTGGGTGAAGGCTCAACCCGCCGGCCGGCTCTTCCCCGGCGGCAAGAATGAAGATCAGCGCATCCGCGAATGGATTCATGAGAAGGTCTTCCCGAACCGCGATGACATGCCACCGCCGAACCATGGCTTTCGACACCTGTTCGAAGACGCCCTCTTCTCCGGCGTAAGTCACAAGGCGGCGCTCTACATCACCGGCCGCTCTTCAGGATCTTCGGCCGACGACTACGGCGGCAGCGACTTGAAGCTCTTGGGCCTTGCCGAAGAAATGGACAAGGTGCGCGACATCATCACCGCGAACGCCGCACCTGAATAAATTCCTCTCAATATAGGAATTATTTCATTTTCGGTCTTGACCGCCTCGAATCACCCATGGGACAATATTGCCAATTTGTTAAACAGGCTTGGCAAATATGGCGTCTTCATTCCTCAATATCGGAAACCTCTTCGGCCGAAACGCCGAAGTGAAAAAGGCCGTCACCCTGACGGACCCCGAAGCATTCGATATTTTCAACGTCATTCCGACCGTCTCTAATGTTCGCGTCACCGTCGCGAGCGCCATGAAAGTTCCGGCCGTTGCTCACGCCGTCAAATTGATCTCTGGAAAGATCGGCGATCTTCCTGCCAAACTCTACAAGACCGGCACGAAAGAGACCGAACGCCAGCACCCGGCCTTCAAGCTCATTCACGGCGAGGCGAACGGCTGGACAAGCGCCGCTCAGCTTCGCGTCGATCTCACAATCGACGCCCTGCTTCATGGCAACGGTTACGCCGTGGTCAACCGCGCCAGCGACGACCGGCCGCTCGAACTGCTTCGCGTCGACCCGGCCAAGGTCCAATTTAAACAGGAAGACGACGGAACGCCTTTCTACATCGTCTCGGAAGAGCGCGGCCAAGTCCGTTTCGAGTATCCCGACATTCTGCATATTCAGCCGATCGGCGGCGTGTCGCCGATCAAGCTTCGCCGTGAAGCGATCGCCCTGGCTATCTCAGCCGAGAAGCACCTCGCCACTTATTACGCCAACGGCGGCCGGCCGTCCGTCGTGGTCATGACCGACAAGTTCATGACACCGGAAGGCAAGCGCAACTTCATGAGCGCATGGCACGAACAGCACTCCGGCGATAACGCGAACGGCGTCGCCATCCTCGACGAGAAGATGACGGCGCAACAGTTGGCGAACACCTTCGCCGATGCGCAGTTCGCCGAGAACCGCCTTGAGCAGATCCGCGAAGTTGCCCGCGCCTTCGGTATCCCGCCAACCATGCTTTTTGAACTCACGCGCGGGACATGGTCGAATACCGAAGAAATGGCGCGCCAGTTCTACACCATGACCCTTGAGCCGTGGCTTACGGCATGGGCTTGGGCCTATGCGCGTTGCCTTCTCACGCCCGAAGAGCGCGAACGCCTCTATATCGAATTCATCCCCGACGACCTTCTCACCGCCGACTTCGCCACGAAGGCCACGGCGCTCGGACAGTATCGCAGCATGGGCGCGCCCACCGGCAACGAAGTCCGCAGCATGTTGAACATGCCGGCGCACCCCGAAGGCGACAGCCTCGCCAATCCGCACATTACCACGACGCCGGCCGCGCCCTCGCCGGCCAATCCCGAACAAAAGGACGAGTCCCAATGAATGACAATCTTCCGGCCGGCCTAATCGTCGATCTCAACAGTTGGATCGACAAGTTCGAACGCGAACTCGATGAGAAGTTCAAGCCTGCCCTTGCCAAGGCAATTCACGAAGTTGTTGGCGAGTTTCTCGGCGACGACATGGCTGGATGCGTCCAAATTCGCGCCCGCGAGGGAGCCGACATGGAAGCCGGCTTCCATGGCAAGGCGGTTTGGACGAACGCCGAAATGCTTGCGTCAAAAGTGAAGAGCTACGCGGCCGGCGGCATCGTTGGAAAGCGCCCCGAATGAAGCACACCGCCTTTTTCGGTGACGCGACCTATACCTTCGCACTCACCGACACCACGACCACCGAACTTGAGCGACTGACCGGCGTCGGCGTCGGCGCGCTCTATCTCCGCATGGTCAATTCGTTGTTCTACGTTTCCGACATGACGCAGATCATCCGGCTCGGATTGATCGGCGGCTGCGTTTCGCCTGAGAAGGCGCACACTCTTGTCGAGACCTATGTGAATGATCGCCCCTTCGCCGAGATCGTCCCGCTTGCGCTCGATATCCTCGATGCGCGCTGGAACGGCTCGCCGGCCGCACCTGTCCAACCGTTGGACAATGAGGCAGCAGCATGAGCGACACCGAAAACCTCGAAATCAAAGCCGAGATCTCTATCGACGACGCCGGCACCGTGACCGGCCTTGCTTGGCCGTTCGGCGCGCCTGACAGCGTCGGCGACGTGATCGAAAAGGGAGCCTTCGGCTATGCCAACACCATGCCCATGCTCATGGAACATGAGCAAGGCAAAGGAGCAATCGGCGTTTGGGAATCCTTCGCCGAGACCGACAAGGGGCTTGAAGTCAAAGGCCGCTTGTTTCTGGAAGGCGTCAAACCCGCCCGTGATGCACACCGCGCCTTGAAGCTCGGCACCATCACAGGCTTGTCGATCGGCTTCCGACACAACGGCTTCGAAGAGCGTCCCGAAGGTGGCCGCGTCTTCAAGTCAATCACCGTCAACGAAATCAGCCTGTGCCGCCGTCCGGTTCATCCCGGCGCGCGCGTCACCGTCGTTAAATCTGTAATTGAGGAACTCAAAATGCACACCGAAGAAATGAAGAACGAACCGGAAACCAAAAGCGATCCGGTTGTTAGCGCCGAAGAATTTAAGGCCGTGAAGGCGCGCCTCGACGCCGTCGAAGCCAAGTCGAACCGCCTTCGCGGCGCGAACAACAATCAGCCGGCCGGCGAAAACGAAAACGGCGAAGAGAAGAAAGCCTTCTTCGACTTCCTCCGCACCGGCCGCAGGGAAGAAAAGGCCCTGACCACCTCGACGGGCGGCGTTCTGATTCCCGATGAATTCCGCGCCACCATTATCCAGAGGCTCATGCAGTTCTCGCCGGTTCGCAGCGTGGCGAACGTCACCCGCATGAACGGCTCGCTTCTGGAATGGCCGCGTCTCGTCAACGACGTGACCGTCGGTGAAGTCACCGAAACCAGCGCGCGCCCGGAAAGCGAGCCGACCTTCGACAGCATCGACCTGAAGCCGTTCGAAATGTCGGTGATCGTTCCTGTCTCGCGCACCATGCTCGAAGACAGCGTCGTGAACCTCGAAGGCTTCCTTCGCGACTACCTCGCCAAGCGCTACGGCCAGAAGGAAGGCGCTTGGTTCATCAACGGCAACGGCACCACGCAGGCCGAAGGCATTCTCACGTCCGCCGACGTTGCGGCCGGCGTCACCACGGCGAGCACGACCGCAATCACCGCCGATGAACTGATTGATCTCTTCTACAGCCTCTCGACGCCCTACGCCTCTTCCGGCGTCTGGATGATGAACCTCGCCACGATGGCGCGCATTCGCAAGCTGAAGGACGCAGACGGCTCTTACCTGTGGCAGCAGTCGCTCGCCGCAGGCCAGCCGCCGACCCTTCTCGGCCGTCCTATCATCGAGGCCAAGGACATGCCGAACGTCGCGGCCGGCGCAACGCCGATCCTCTTCGGTGACTTTGCATCGGGCTACACCATCGCCGATCGCGTCGATTTCGAATTCGACACCGATTACAAGGTTGGCTACGGCAACGGCCTTGTGAAGATCCTCACCCGTCGCCGCGTCGGTGGCCGCGTTGTTCTGGGTGAAGCCCTTACCAAGCTGAAGATGAAGGCCGCCTAATGTCTTCCCGGCTCGCATTCAATCCGATTCAGATTTCGGCCGGCAACATTGCCGTCCGTCTGCGTCCGTCTTTGCGGGCCGGTTTGCTCGTCGCGCAGCAATATGACCTCGACGACCTCCGGCAAAAACTCGATGAATGTCACTTCGGCGCAATCTCGTATCTCATCGCGATTGGATGCGACGACATCACCCGAACGTCTGAATTGATCGCGGCCAAGACCGAAATGAATGGCCTGTGCCTGATTCAGGATTTTACGCCGGCCATCGTCGAATTCGTGAAGCATTCACTCGGCTGGACAGACGACGCGCCCGAACAGGCCGCGCCGTCATCCAAACCTTTCGTGCTCACAGATCACCTCACCGAACTCTTTGAGTTTGCGACCGGCGTCCTGCACTGGTCGCCGGCCGATACCTGGGCCGCAACGCCCGCCGAGATCGAACACGCTCGCAAGGGCCATTTCGACATGCTCCGGCTCATCCACGGCAATGCGGAAGACGACGACCCTCGCAACCTGCCGACCGAAGCCGAGATCGATCAAGGCCTTGCCACGCTCCGCGCCCTGTCCGGGGAGGCCAGCTAATGCGCCCGCCTCGCCTCTGCCAGTGCGGCAACATCGTCCCGGCCAGCATCCGTTGCACCTGTCAGCAAAAGCAGGACCGCGAACGCAAAGCTCGCCATGACGCTCGCCGTCCTTCAGCCCGTCAACGCGGCTACACGAGCGAATGGGATAAAGCCCGGTGTGAATACCTCGCCGCGCATCCCCATTGCCGCCTGTGCGCAGCTATGGGCCGAACCACGCCGGCTAACGTCGTCGATCATATCAAG
Source organism: Rhizobium sp. FKL33 (assembly GCF_005222915.1). GTDB lineage: Bacteria > Pseudomonadota > Alphaproteobacteria > Rhizobiales > Rhizobiaceae > Rhizobium_E. The sequence goes on along the minus strand of NZ_STFX01000001.1, from coordinate 51,628 downwards.
CCGCATCGCGGCGACATGCGCCTGTTCTGGACAAGAGCCAACTGGCAGCCCCTTTGCACGCCCTGTCACAGCAGCGCCAAGCAGAAGCAGGAGCGCGACGCATGATCAGGCGCAACTCTCACAATCCACCACCGAACCACACGCCATACATCGTCGCGAACCCGAACCAGAAAGTGATCAGAAGCCAGGCTGCGAGCAGAAATGTGAAGACGATCAGCACGGCCGCAGAGAGCCGCTTCCAGATTTCTGTTTTCAACGTCGACTCCACTTTCCGCACGCGAACGAAGGCTGACGGTTGCACATTGGAAGATCGCAATCAAGCGAGGTCCATCCAGTGACACCCGCCCAACGTGCTCGCCAAATCGATGCAGAAGAATTCCAACGTGACAGCAGGCAAGCCCTCGCGCGCGCCCTCGCCTATTCCAGACATAAGCAGGAAGAGCGCCGTCGCCAGTTCCTCACCGTCATCTATGGCGAGCAAGGCCAAACCATGCCGTTGTGGTCGACGCAGCCAAAAGACAATGAAGGGCTTCCCGTCGCGCCTGTGCAGCAGTCGAAGCCCAAGACGAAAGCGCCGGATGACCATCATGGCCGTGTCGCCAAAATCCATACCGTCAACGGTCGATCCCTCACGGCGCGGCAATGGGCGAACCTTCTCGGCGTCAGCATCTCAACCCTGTTTGCACGCGCAAAGAAACTTGGCAGCCTTGAAGCCGCGATCGGTCAAGGCGGCAAGCAGCGGAGCAAGTCCGACAAGCGCATCACCTTCGACGGCTTGAGCTTCACCCGCAAGGAATGGGCTCACCATCTCGGCATCAGCTACGACGCCCTTTGCGCTCGCATCTCCAAGCATGGCCAGCATGAAGCAATCGCCATGGGTGGACCCGGCGGAAACGGACCACAACGGGCCAATGACAGCACCCCGGGGGTGGTTGAGGACTTTTCAGAGCGCTTAGGGACCGGCGGCGGGAGTCACGCGCAAGAGACGCCCAAAATAAGTTTTTCAGGAAAGACGACCCAAGAATGACCAACATCATCAGCCTTGCGCTCTTCAAAGCGCACATTGGCAGCGACGAATTGATCGATCCCGGCGCGCTCGGCGGACTTGCGGCCGGCACCGACGAGTTGCTTCAGCACTATCTCGACGCAGCGGAGAGCCGCGCCGTCGCCATGCTCGGCAAGCCGCTTTCGGACTTCACGCCGGTTCCGATCGACATCAAACAGGCCATCTTGCAGCTTGCCGCGCACTTCTACGCCAACCGCGAAACCGTGCTTGTCGGCACCAGCGGCAACGAAATCCCCTATGGCGTCGCCGATTTGCTGCGTCCGTATCGTGTTCAGGTGACGGGTTATGTCCGAACCTAAGTCACTCACCGAACAATCCCGCGACCTTGAAAAGCGCTTGAACGCTATCCCGACCGCGATCTTGGAAGCACTTCGGCCGGCGCTCATGCGCAGCGGCGAGGAAGTCGCGCGGAACATGCGCGCGTTGGTCCCCGAAGACACCGGCAACCTCAAGGAGTCGATCACCGTCACCGGCCCCGGCGAGACGACGCCGCCCTATGCGGCCAACGGCGGCAAGCGCACGGCCGGCCCTAATCAGGTGCTCGTCACCGTCGGCGACACCCACGCCCGGTATGGTCACATGCTGGAATTCGGAACCGTGAAGATGGAAGCGCAGCCGTTCGTTCGTCCTAGCTGGCGCTTGGCGCGAACCCGCATCGATCGCCGCCTCAAGGCCGCGATCACGTCCGCAATTAAGAAGGCGGCGAAGAATGCTTGAGCCGACCCTTGCACTTCAAAAAGCGATTGGCGACACGCTCATCAATACGCCAGCCGTGACAGCGCTTGTCACGCCCGATCATATCCGCGCCGGCAGCACTCGCCCGGAGAACCTTCCGGAGATCATCATGAGCGGCGGTCAAACCATCTTTCTCGGCAACGCTTCCGGCTCGCAACTTGTCGCGCGCGTCTATCTCGACTTGCATGTTTGGGCCATCGAAGACGGCGCTGAAACGGCCAAACATATCGGTTTTGCTGTTTGCAACGCCCTGAAGATCGCCCCGAAGACACAGGGCTTTTCCATCGATGAATTCCAGCTTCCGGCTATCCGATGGATGCGCGACCCAGACCCGGCGCTCAACTACGTGCATGGCGTTATCACGGCTGAAGCCGTGGTGCGGTGGAAGGTGTAAATGCAAGCTGGCAAACTCTCCCGCGTCATCTTCATTGAACGCCTTGTTGAGGTGAAGAACGAATTTCACTCTATCGTTTCCACCTGGGCGACAGTCGGCACCGTTCGCGCCGAAGTCGCGCGCCAGTTGATCGACGAAGCGACGACCGGCTTCGGCGAGGCCGGGACCGATCGTGTCACCTTCCGCACGAAATACTTCACCGGCCTGACTACGGCCGACCGCATCCGTTTCTTGGGCCGTGCTTTCAATGTGAAGAGCATCCTTGACCTTGGCGTTCGCGACGGTCTCGAAATCACAGGCGAGGCCAGCGAATGACACGCGGCCTGAAACCAGCTTCGATCGCGCCGGGAAGTTCGCCCGTCGTCACCGTCCCGCCGCCGCCCGCATACCTCGCCAAGGACGCGAAAGCGGAATGGCGTCGTGTTGCGCCGATCCTCATTCTTGAGCGCAAGGTTCTCACCGTCGCCGACATGGCGACACTGGAAAATCACTGCATTTCCACCGGCACAATGCGCGAGCTTCATCGCCAGCTTCAGGACGAAGGTCACGTTCTGCCATCCGGCAAGCGGCACCCCGCAAGCACTGCCCTCATTCAAGCGCAGCAGATGCAGCTTCGCGCGGCCGGCGAACTCGGCTTGACCCCTTCGGCACGCTCACGTGCCGCCCTTGGCGAAGCCGCTGCCGACGATGAGGATTTTCTGTGAGCGCGCTCATTACCTATCCGGCATGGCTGTTTGACGACTCGCCGATTGAGGACACCTTCGGCGATGGCGAACGCGCCATTCAATGGCTGCGCAGAAACAAGCATCCGAAGAGCAATGCACCGGGCAAGCCTTTCCAGTTGGCCGAATGGCAAGAGCGTATCATTCGCGCCATCTTCGGGCCGCGCAACCCGGACGGCACCCGGATCATTAAGAAGGTGGTCATGCAAATGGGCCGCGGCTCACGCAAGACGGCACTCGCCGCGGCGATTGTTCTGCTTTGCACCTTCGGACCCGAACGCATTCCCGGCGGCCTTATCCAGTCCGCAGCCTTCGCCCGGAAGCAGGCACGCGAACTGTTCGAGGAAGTGTCGCTTATCGTCTCACAGGACGCGCGATATAAGCGCAAGGCTCAAATCAGGGATTACAAATCCCAGATCGTGAACAAGGATATCCGCGCCCGCTATGAGGCGATTTCATCCGAAGGTTTGGGGCATCATGGCTCTACGCCCAACGTGGTCATTGCCGACGAACTTCACGCTTGGAAGACCGAGAAACATCGCGAGCTTTGGCGCGTTCTGTCTTCAGCAGCCGACAAGACCAACAACAGCTTGACCGTCGTGCTGACAACGGCAGGCAGCGGTCAAGAGACGCTTGCCTATAAGGAAGTGTTTGCCGCCAAGCGTATTCAAACCGGCGAACTCACGGACCCGCACACCCTGCCCATCATCTTCGAAGCGTCCGCCGATGCGGATTGGCGTGATGAAGATCTGTGGCACAAACTGCTTCCCGGCCTCGCCGATGGCTATCCGTCGCTTCAGGCGCTTCGCGAGCGCAAGATCAAGGCCGAATATTCGATCATCGAGCGCGAAATTCTGCAGCAGCTTTATCTCGGCGTCTGGCAAAATCAATCTGCGTCACCGTTCGTTGATATGGTCATTTATGACCGTTGCGGCTCGCTTCCGATCGACTATGAGGCGCTCAAGGGCCGCCCCTGCTTCCTCGGCGTCGATCTCTCCCAAGTGTCCGACCTGACCGCGATCGTCGCCGCATGGCCGACCGACGACGGCGGCTATATCATCCGGCCATGGTTTTTTTGCCCTCAAGACGTGATCGAACAGAAGTCGCGGCTCGAAGGCGTGAACTATGTCGAGTGGGCAAAGCGGGGCTTGATTACACCGACGCCCGGCGCTGCGATCGATTACGACTTCGTCGAAGCCGAGATCAGGCGGATTTGCGCGGACCATGACGTTCGGCAAATCGCGTTCGACCCATGGCGCGCACAGAAGACGCAGCAGAACCTCTTGGAAGACGACCTTCCCGTTGTCGACTTCCGACAGGGCTTCATTTCCATGTCACCGGCCTGTGACGTTGTCGAGAAGGCTATTCTCGACGGCAAATTCTACCATGCCGGCAATCCGGTCTTGCGCTGGAACTTCGACAACGTCGCCGTCGTCAAAGACGCATCCGGCAATCGCAAGTTCGACAAGTCCAAAGCCCGCGACAAGATCGACGGAGCCGTCGCCGCGCTCATGGCCGTCCGCTTCGCCTCGATCTACCAAGACAACCGATCCCGATACAATGACCCCGACAGCGAGGGTATTTTTACATTTTGAGGAATTCCAATGGCGAATGAAGCAGCACTTCCCGGCCTTGTGGTCGACATCGAAGCTCGCGTCGACAAGCTCGAAAAGGGCATTGCGAAAGCGAACGCAATCCACAAACGCGGCGCGACCGACATGGAAAACCGCGCCCGGCAATCGGCGCGGAAGATTGAAGACACCTATTCCCGGTCATTTGACCGCATCGGCAAGACCATCGAGAACGGTTTCGCCGCCTTCAGCCGTGGCAGCGCCATGGTTGCCGGCGTTGGCGCGGCGGCGCTCGCCTTCAAGGAGATCGCCAATTCCGTCGCCGAAGTCGATCGCGAGGCCCGTAAGGCTGGCGTCTCGACGAAGGTTTGGCAGCAATGGGCCTTTGTCGCCAAGGCGACCGGCGCAAGCGTTGACGGCGTCACCGACGCCTTGAAGGAACTGAACATTCGCGGCGATGAATTCGCCCGAACCGGCAAAGGCGGCGGCGCGGAATGGTTCACGCGCTTCGGCTATTCCGCCGAAGAGGTGGGCCGCAAGCTTCGCGAGCCGAACGCCTTCCTCGACGAGTTGATCGGCAAGATCAAACAGCTTGATCAGGCAGGCCAGACGCGCGCGCTCGACGAACTGTTCGGCGGAACCGGCGCGGAAGAGCTTGCGAAGACCCTCGGCTTGTCCGTCGAGCAAATCCAGAAGCTCCGCAGTGAGGCCGCAACCTTCAGCAAGGAACAGATCGAAGCCGCCAAGCGCATCGACGCCGAGTTTGAAACCATGTGGCGGAACTTCACCGTTCGGGCCAAGGCCGCAGCCATCGACGGCGCGAACGTCGCCGCCTCGATTGCACAGGCCATCCGCGACGCAGGCGCAAGCGTCGGCGCTGATAAATGGCTCGACGGCACCCGGCTTGCACCCGGCGCGCTCGACAATGCCCGCCGCGACTATGATCAGCGCCAAGAGCTTTCCGAACTCAATGACCTTCTCAAGCGCCGCGCCGAACTCATGGCAGAGCTTGACGGTATGTCGCCGGTTGCCCGCTCGCTCGGCTTTGACGAGAGCGTCAAGGCCAACCTTCGGGACGTGGACGCGCGCATTCGCGAAGTGCAACAGGCATTGCAGGACACTCGTCCGGCGCTCGACGGCGTCAAGGATTCCAGTGAACAGCTTTCGCCGGCCTTCGACCGCAACGCCACGGCGGCGAGCAACTTCAAAACCGCCCTGGCTGAACTGAAGGCCATGGTTCCCGGCCTGAAAGCCGACCTCGACGCGCTGGCACAGTCCGACGCCCTGAACACCGCATACATGAACGCCGCGCGAAACGCCCGCTCTATGGGCGAACTCATGCAGGCGACGGACCTCGCCAATCGCGCCCGATCGATCGCGACCTATGGTCAACACGACAATATCCTCGACTTGATCGGCGCGGCCGAAGGCACCGACAGGGGGCGCGGTTATAACGAGACGCTCGGCTACGGCGCTTATACAGGCGGCGCGGTCAACCTCACCGGCATGACGTTGGACGAGATCATGGCGCTTCAGGGCCGTATGCTCGCCAACCCCGCCAACACTTTCAATTCGTCCGCCGTGGGCCGATACCAGATCACGCGCCAGACGCTTCAGGACGCCATGCGCCAAATGGGCCTTGCCGGCGATCGGACCTTCGACGCCGCGACACAGGACGAAATCGCCCGGTGGATTCTCCGCAGCACAGGCGGCAACGTCGACGCGTTGCGTGGGCGCTGGGAAGGTCTTCAGCGCGTGGATGATTCCACCATCCGGAACGCCTACGCGGGAACACCGACCGGACAGCAGCAGCTTGACCCGTCGCCGGGACAGGAACGCCAGACCGAACTTTTGCAGCGCCAAGCCGACGCCCGGCGCAACCTGAATCAGGCAATCGACGAAGGCCTTAGCCGCGCCCGCTTCGAACAGTCTCTTTCCGGCATGTCGGAGAGTCAGAAGCGCGTCGAACTCGAATTGTATGATCGTCTTGCGCAGTTGAAGCGCGACGGCGTCACCTTGTCCGACGCCGAGATCGCCAAGCTTCGCCAGAAGATTGCGATGACCGACCAGTTGAACGGCAAGAACCGGGAGGTTGCGACATCGACCGAAGGCTTGAAGCAGGCACAGCAATATTTCGCGGAGAGCTTCACGTCGTCGCTTTCTGGCCTTCTCACCGGAACGCAGACATTGAACGGCGCGCTCCGCAACTTGCTGAACAACCTTGTCGACGCGGCGCTTCAGGCGTCTTTGCTCGGGAAAGGCCCCTTGGCCGGTCTCTTCGGTATGTCAAAGGGCGGCGGCATCTTCGGCGCGTTGTTCGGCTGGGCCAACGGCGGATATACCGGCGACGGCGGCAAGTATCAGCCGGCCGGCGTCGTGCATCGCGGCGAATACGTCATGAGCGCCCAAGCCGTCCGCCGCATCGGCGTCGGCAATCTTGAGGCGGCGCACCGCTCGGCGCTCAAGGGCTTCGCATCGGGCGGCTACGTCGGCAGCAATCCGCCGTATCAGATGGACAGGTTCGCCGGCCGCTCAAGTTCTTCCGGCAACGGCGGCGCGGCGCAGAACGTCACCATCAACGCGCCTGTCACCGTGAACGCCAACGGCGGAACACCCGAGCAAAACGCCGACCTCGCCAAGCGCGTCGGCAAAGAGATGGAAAACACCATGCGCGGCGTCGTGGTCGACGAGTTGAGAAAACAGATGCGCGTCGGCAATATGTTGAACAGGAGACGATAAAGCAAAACGCCCGCAAGGCGGGGCTTTCCTTGCAGGCGTTCTGATCAATACGACCGGACAAGCGAGGGGAATTCCTCGCTTTTGGTTGAACGACTATTCTACGATTATTCCGCACGGTCGACAATATAGAATCGAGATGACTTAGCGTTTAATGCGCATAAGCCATCATGATCACTAAATTAAATGAGTTGTTGCACCAGCAAAAGCACAGGTCTATAATCGACCTCACCGGAAAACAAAAAGGGCAGGCCTGTTTTTTGGAAGCCGGCCAGCCCTTTCGCCTTGAACGATGAAAGTAAGATACGTTTTTACTCTCAAACAGTCAAGGCATTTGCTTACATTTCTTGGTTGTCAGACCGGAAATGCGATACTGGCCTTGAACGATACGGCGCTAAAAAGGGACTCTAGACCGGCGCTATGAGCTTGCCAGAAGCGAACAGAACGACAGCGCTGCGAAGACTGTCAAAAGACGAACGCTCTGTGCAAGGTCACAACGTTCGGTCACATGGCTGTTGAGTGATATGCAGCATGTGGCGCGCACCGAGAGGTGTAACCGCTTAATCGAAAGATTGGATTCGGAACTAATGCGAGGGCAATGGAAGCCTCCTCGCTGGCCTGACAGCCTTTGTTCTTTACCTACCTGTTGAACGGTATCAACAGACAATCCCCCGCCTGATAGACTCACGAGACTGAAACACTGTCTCTTGTATGTGTTCTATCAGGCGGGGGAATAGACCTATTCCCGGTGATTGATGGACAGGCGACACAGACACACTTCCCGGCGAGCAACCAAAGACGACCGGACGGAACGAGCGAAGCGAGTGAAGGACGGCCAAGCCCGAAGGGCGCGGAGGCGAGCGAAGCGAGCGCATCGCACGTCGCTCAATCTATGTAGGCCTGAAGCTCTTGCCAAAGCCAACAAACGAAGCGCCAGATCAGCCCAATCGCGTTGACGATGCGTGCGGCACGTTCCGCCTGATTGAAGGCGCTCGTAAACCGACGACGCGGCTCTTCACGCACAGCTTGCGTATGTTTCTGATCAGGGCGGGATTGCTTTTGGATTCTGGGCATAGGAGTGCGCCTATTAGGACGGCACTCTTGCGCTCACGCCTCAACATATGTGGCGCTCTAACAATTTCGTCAAGCCGCATCCCAAGCTTCTAAGCGATCAGTCAATATTGACTGATCTAACCCATTGATATTTATATTAAAAAATCCTTGACGACCGAGAGCGAATGATTCAGATCTTGTGACGCAACCAACGAAGGGGCGAACATGACTGCAATCTACATGAATGACGAAGATCACTCCCGGTATGTCGATTCTATCCTCGACAGCTTCCTCGGCGGCATCCTGAAAGACCGCATCCGGGACGACGTTGTCTTGGCGCTCGGCGAGCACCTTGGCATTTGGCCGGAGAGCAGCCGGCCGGTGGACGCGGAAGAAATTTTGCAAGTGGCGTAACTTCTGGGCTTGCCAATCATAACCGTTACCTCTAAACGCAAGGTTACTAGCAAGGGTTATGGTTATGGCACTGACAAACGCAGAAAAGCAAAAGCGCTGGCGCGAACGCCAGAAGGCAATCAAGGCAGGGCTTTTGGAGATCGAGAAGAAGCCGCTCGACACGTCATTCCTGCAACACGGCTTCTTTGAATGGGTCGCCGAAGACGAAGACCGCTCCGGCGCGCTCGAATATGCGCTTGAGGTTATGTCTTCTCTGCCGCCTGAGACGCTCAAGCCCGGCAAGAATGGACAGGAAATGATCGCCATTGCATCGGCGATCACAAGCTGTCTCGAAGTGTCGCGCATCCTCGCGCAGTTGATCGCGCTCTTTAAGCAAGAAAAGATCATGGCCCGGCTTCAGGCCAGCCCTGAAGTCGGAAGTAGGGATGCAAAAGACATTGCAGAGATGACGCAGCTCATGACGCTCTATCAGGGCTACGGCAAGAAATCGCGCCACGAATATCAGACGTTCGTTCTTCCAGAAGAGGCCGCTGCGTTGATGGCGCTGGCCCAAAGCTTGGACGATGATCAGTCATAAAGAGGTTCTGCCGGATAGGGAGTCGATTGGAACCCGCACCCTTTCCGGCAGACGCATGAGCGAGGCAGGCGCTTACACCTGCCACACAAAGCCCATAGGGCAGAAAGTGATAGTAGCATGAACTCCACATCTTCAGCAACGATGACCGAACAAGAGCTTTTTGCCCGGTTCGTTGATGAGAAGTTTGTCAGGCGCGGCAAATCCGGCCGGATCAATCGGGCGTACTTCCCGTCGATGGCGCTCGCACCGACCTCAGAATATGAGGATCTGAACGAGTTTCTTGAGCAGGTCGCCAAAGAAGCGGCAGCGTCGGATGACCCTGCAAATCACCTGATTGAAATCGCCGGCGAGCTTAAGGGCTACGTTGACCTTCTGCGCATGGTCGCCTTCGATTTTCAGGTTTTCAAGGATCGGCTTGAAGAAAACGAAACGCAGGCAGGGGCCGCGTAACATGGCGATGAGCATGGATGCAGTTGCGAACCTCTCGCCTCGCGAGCAGGCAATTGAAGTCATCTTCAATGCGCTCAATGAAGCTCAGGACACCAAACAGGGCGAACTGCCAGATTTCTACGAACAAGCGACTTCGCTTGTCGAGGAACTCGAAAGGCGCGTCATCGGCTATGACACGGCCGGCCACTTCGTTTTCGGCAGCGAACTTGACGAGAAGCCGCGCGTCCGCGTGAAAGCGCTCAGCCGCGCCGCGTAGTCGATCAATCCGACCTAACAATGAAGCCCGCCGGTGAAGATCGGCGGGCCAATTGACAGAAACCCAGATAAAGAACATAAAGAGAACACTGCAAGATTCTACATGAACCGGTTGAATCGATCAAGGATTGCAACAAACGCTGGAGCTTACTAGGTTTGTTGAGTCTAAGGGGAGATTCCAATGGCAAGAAAAATCAAGGTATCGGCGGCGTCGCTAAATATTCGTCTTCATCCTCACAGCCCAGAGATTTATATGGATTGGATGGTTGACATTTATCGCAAGAAGTTAATTGGGCCGGTGCATGGGGACCGACATGCGATGATCTCCACTTTGGATGCATCGAAAGCGAACGACGGCATAATAAGAGGCGTGATAACAACTTTTATCAAGTTTGATTCCGATGGGGATTGGTTCAATTCCGAGAAACTTGAAGAGGCAACTAAAGATGATGTCTCAGAGATTAAAATACCAGATAACCTTCATTATAATCCTGCGCAGTTTTACTTCACCTTTTATGCACGCTATCATCGGTTATATTTTCAGACCTATTCCAACAAGAAAGTATTAACACCCCCATCTGCCCATAATTTCTTTAGCCACCTTTCAAGGGATTTGGATGTTATGGAGAAATTTGGCGAAGCTCAGATATCCATTGTTCAGGATCGTGCGACGTTGGACAAGATGTTCAAAATTGAACGCATAAAAGAAATATCAGTAACTATTCTAAAGCCTAACACTGATGTTTTCGACGATGATTTTGAGAAAAACATCGAGGCTCATCTCGCAAATACAAAAAGTAGAGAATTTACCGTTAAATATAAGGCAGATGCGAGGGGCTCTATAGAGCCAGACGATGATATAAAAAGGATAAGCAAAATCGCACTGGACAATGGGTCGGTAAAAGTAATTGGCCGTGACGATAAAGGAGCGGTGAATTTAAACAGCGAGAAATATCCGGAAGAGTTTCACGACAAGTTCGATCCTGATGTCCAATCAGAACGCAGCGCCTTCGACGCTCTATTGCCAGCGGTTCCTCGGGTAGCACGTTAGCTATGTTTGATCAATGGAAAGCCCTGTTTAAGCGACTTCGGCGTTACTTCCACTCTTACGGAGGATTTCGCGGCCTTATCGGCTCGCCGCTTTTTGGATTGGCGGTGATAATATCTGGCTTAAACTACTCGATGTGGCTAACGCCGCAATGGCCTTCTAGGGTCGAAGCAGCCATGCCAACGTTACTGGGCTTTAGCCTTGGCACATACGCCATACTTTTTAGCATCATAGGCAGCCGACTCAAAGGTGCGCTTCGAAAAGTTGAGGCGCGACCGGGTGTGACCTATCTCGAAGCAATCAATGCCACGTTTTTTCACTTCATATTTGTTCAGGTTCTTTCACTCATTTGGGCGATACTGTTTCAGGGCACTTGGCTGATTGACTTTGCTATCAGTCACAAAGCATCGGACCCTTGGGTTGTCCCGACCTATTTCTGGGCCTCTAGCATCGGATCATTCATCGGTTTTTTTCTTTTCGTCTATTCGATTTTATTGATCATTGCCTCCGCACTCGCGGTGTATCGTCTTGCTCTAATCAAAGATCCAAACGAAGACTAACTGGCACTCTGAATTGCTCCAAATAAAATCACCCACAACATGAAGTTGATTTCCTCAAATGACATAGAATCGTTTGCAGCACTTTTCAGCCCTCTTGATTCGGCAACGCGACAGAGCTATTGGAGCGGCAGGCTTTCAGAGTCGCCGATTGTGCTTCAAAACACACAATATAATTTGCTACAAAAACTGCGAATGAGGGCTCTATAAGTGATTGAAATACAAAGAATAGTCGGACGCGGTGCGATTTCGAATCTCTCCACTCCGACCATTTCTTTGTAACGTAAGTGCCTGAAACGCCTGAAAAACGTTGAAAAACAACGACCTTTGTTCGAAACCCTGTTACAATCGTTGTTACAAACGGGCTTCGATAAATGGCGAAAAAGGCATTGGCTGATATCCCCTATCTTCTGGATCGTGGTGGGCGCTATTTTGCCCGTGTGGTGATTCCCAAAAAGCTTCGGCCCTTCCTCGACAACAAATCAGAGCTACGCGAGCCGCTTGGGCCCGATCGCCGCGCCGCGAAGGAAGCCCTTAACGAGGCCGTGGGCCGGCTCAAGGCCACGTTGCGACAAGCCGCCCGCGCCGCCGAAGCGGCCGGCGCTGGCCCGGTGTCGATCCCGGCAAATGCGCAGACGCCGGAAAAGATCATGGTCGCGCACTACCGCCGCATGATCGCCCTCGACAACGAATTCAGAAACACCGATCACCGCTTCGCCCGGTTCGGCTATGCCGACGAGCAAGTCGTGGAAGCACTTCGGCAGGGCATGGCCGGCGCGGTCACCGATGGCGAGCTTATGGACGTGATCGGCGATCGGTTTTGGCGCTTATGCGGGTGATCGAGAACGCGTCGCCCGCGCCGGACGAAGCCGCCTAGGCCGCTCACCGCGACCTGATAACGAACCCCGCCGGTGAAGATCGGCGGGCTTTCAGGAACATCGGCGTCTCGGATTTTTGTTGCTAAATATTCCACTACGCATTATGTTTAGCTCTCAAAACGCAGAGAGCAAGAAGAGAAATAACGCTTGCCACCGAACAAATCCTTAACTGTTTGCGTTTACTCTGCATAGACGTTGGAGGCCAAGATGGTCGCACTTCTGAAAGATGACGGCGAGTTCACGCCGATGCCAGTTGTTTATGATACGGCTAAATTCGAGCAGTTGAAAGCCAAGATGGAAAAGCCTGCCACTTCGGTGCCGGCTTTGGCAAAGCTCATCCGTGAATCCCGTGCGCAGTTTGTGACGCGCTCAAAGTAAGTCGTCTGGCGGATGGAAGAAATTGTTATCGAGCCCCTCGACGATCATCCGCGAGGGGCTTTTTGCTGCGGCCTTGATAAAATTGATAACTTTTTCAAGAACAACGCCTCTAAAAGCCACAAAGCTTACTCGCAAAGGGTGTTTGTAGCGCGTCACGCAGACGACAAGACGCCACTCGGATTTTACGCGCTAACAACGATGACGTTCAGACCGGGCATGAACGAAGAGGCTGACAAGAAGTTCGGCCGCTTTGCTGCAATTCCTTCGATTTATCTAACCATGATTGCGCGCGACAAAAACGGCCCCAAGGGGCTAGGAGTGCAACTCATGTTAGACGCCTTCAAGCGAGCTCTAGACGTGCGTGAGCAAGTAGGCGTGTATGCCCTGACGCTTCATGCTTATAACGATACCGTTCGGGCGATCTACCAATCGATGGGGTTCGAAGTGTTTGCCGATCCGGCGCAAGACCAAAACAACTTCAAGGCGATGTTCATTCCGCTCTCATCGGTCGCTGCAACGTTCGCCGAAGTCTAAATCGCAGCATCCTCCAAAAAGCGGTAGCTAACGCTAGGTGAGCGGCTCGCATTGCTGTGCGAAATTTAGGGAATGACGACATATGTCGTGTGTGGATGATTCTCAAAAGACGTTGCTAAGGCCCCGGATCGAAGCTAAAGACATCCTCACAAACAAAACGTCGTCGGTTACAATTTTTCAGATCGCCGATAAAAAGTGTTGAATTTCAAAGTCTTCCTTGATTTTGAATGTCTCCACTCCGACCAGTCTGAAACGCCACACATTGTTTTCCTTTTCAGGATTTTGTGGCAAAGTGCCGATATCGCGGCGAAAAGCCGACCGACGACCGCTTTTGATGCTTGATGAGGTGTCCGAGATTATGACGGCCAAGATCTACCGTCCCGCCAAGACCGCCATGCAGTCCGGCAAGGCCAAGACCCATCTCTGGGTGCTGGAGCATGAGATGGAAAAGCCCAAGGTCATCGACCCGCTGTTCGGCTATACCGGCTCGGGCGACATGAAGCAGCAGGTCAAGCTGACCTTCGAGACCCAGGAACTCGCCGAAGCCTACGCCCAGCGCCACGGCATAGCCTATCGCGTGATCCAGCCCAAGGAAGCCACCCGCAAGACCGTTTCCTACATCGACAATTTCCGCTATACGCGCACCCAGCCCTGGACGCACTGATCGTCCGCGCTTGTGTCACGGCCCCGGTCTCCGAGGCCCTCAGCGGTCCCTTAGCTCAGCTGGATAGAGCACCTGCCTTCTAAGCAGGTTGTCGCAGGTTCGAGCCCTGCAGGGATCGCCATTTATTTCATTGCTTGATCGCGGTACGTTCGTGCAGCCTAGTCGTTAAGCCGGGACGCTCGAAGGGCTGTTTCGATACGTTCGAAGCCACGGACGACAACGCCGATGATGATGAGCAAAAGCCCGATCGCATAGGCGTTTGCGCTGACGAACAAGACAAAGTAGTCATCGAATTGCAGGCCCAGCCATGCGGTCAATACGGCGCTGGCGATCAAGAAATAGCCGATCAAACTGACACGATGCGAGAACATCTCTTCTCCTCAGCGGGGCGCTAGCGAGTGGGGGAATGTTGGCTGATATGACATCGGTGAAAAGCTGACTTGGATGGACCGCGTGTGCTTCGCCGATAGAGTTGGGACAACGTCGACGTATAGCGGAAACATTTCCTGCGCCACCATCAATTGTTCTTCAACACGGTCGAAAGTATTTGATTGCGCTAACTTCATGGACCATTTGGGCGCACTCAACCGGCCTCAACCATTCATAGCAATTCGGAGATCACTCAGTGCATCCTCCGCCCAATCGCGGAAACCGTCCCTCTCTTCAAACGGCTCGATGAGCCGGTAGATTTCTTTGGGGTCGACATCAGAATGAAATAACCCAAGCTCGCCCAGCGCGACAATCGATGTGCCAACAATCCAATAGTCTTTACTATTTTGGAGCTGAAACTTCAGCTGCTCCAACAACCAGGATGAATCGTCGATGGAGTCAACCGCGTCCATCATTGCGGCGGTGACAATCTCGGACTCACCAGTCGTCAGCGCATGCAGAAATTCATCTTTTGAAATAACCTGGCGGCTTCTATAGGTATTCAATGATGACGTCCGATTTTTCAGTTGCCGCTTCGGCACTGTAACTCGACCAGACGCTGGCGTCATCAATGAAACTCACTCCGCAAAGTGAAAAGGGCTCCTTCTTTTGACCCGGCTCCGAATGGCCGCGTCAACCGACAGATTTTGGATTGTTCATCCAGCCCCCCATCTCGCATCCCAGCCGGATCCTGCGCCTTTCTGCGTTCGCACCGGAACAAATCCGCCTCTCTCACGTTCGGTTTGCGAAACATGATGGAGGCAACACATGCTCAAATGGGCGCTGATTTTTCTTCTGATTTCGATCGTCTCGGGCTTTCTGGGCTTTTCGGGCGTCTCGGCGGCGACGGCCGGCATCGCCAAGGTGCTGTTCGTGCTGGCGCTGATCATCTTCCTCGTCTTCGTGGTCCTCGCCTTCATGGCCGGCAGCTTCGTGCTGTAGCCTTGGGGACACGGTCGTCCCGAGAATCGTCAGGCAGGCCTTCGGGCCTGCTTTTCTCGTTGTGGCCGGGCCGAAACGACCGTACCGTCAGGTACATGCGGAGGGGAATCAGAATGGCGCGGCGCGACAGCGCGCAGAGCCGGGTCCAGCCTTCCGCCTGCGCCCGCCCTTCGAGCCCCTGAGAATCCATGTCCGACCTCGCCGCAAAACACGCCGTGCCGTCCGTTTCCGCCGTCAAGCTGAAAGCCGCCCTTCTGGGCCTCGCCTCCTACGGCACCTTCACCCTCGCCGACGCCACTGTGAAGCTGCAAAGCGGCGCCTATGCGCTGGCGCAGGTGACGCTGATGCTGGAGATTTCGGCGGCCGTGATCCTTCTCGCCATCGCCGCCGCAAGCGGGCGGGTGAAAAGCGTCGTTCCGCGCCAGCCCGGCTTCACCTATCTGCGCGCCCTGCTGCTGGCGATCGAAACGGCGTTGATCTACTACGCCTTCGCCAATATTCCCATGCCGGAAGCCTATGTGATCGCCTTCATGTCGCCGATCCTGGTGGCGGTGATGTCTTATCTCGTCTTCAAGGAGCGGCTGACGCCGATCGCCTGGGCCGGCGTGGTGCTGGGCTTCATCGGCGTCATCGTGGCGCTTCGCCCCGGCGCAGGCGCGTTTACCGCCGGTCATCTCGCGGCCATCGGCTCGGCCTGCCTGTTCTCCGTCACGCTGTTGATGGTGAAGAAAGCCCATCCCGACGAGTCGGATACGGCGCTCGCCATAGCGCCGGCGCTGCTGCTGGCCATCGGCGCCGGAGCGTATCTGGCTTATTCGGGCGAGTGGAAGCCGCTGACCCTGCCTGCCGCAGCCACCTTCTTCGCCGGTGGGGCGGCGATCGTCGGCGGCAGCATGTTCCTGGTGCGCGCCTTCCGGCTGGGCGAACCGTCGCTGGTCGCGCCCACGCAATATAGCCAGATCGTCTGGGGCACGCTGATCAGCTATCTCCTGTTCAACACGGGGATCGACGCCTACACCATCGCCGGCGCCGCGATCATCATCGTCTCCGGCCTGCTCGTCTTGAAATAACCTCGCTCCGGCTGGGGACGGGCCGTTTTTTCCGCCCTCCCCGCCTTGCTCCTGATGCGGTCGCCCCCTATAGACCGTGAAAATTCAGGAAGGACGCGCCGCATGGTCTTTTTTCCGCACCGCCATCTGCTCGGCATCAAGGGATTGAACGAGCTCGATATCGGATTTCTCCTCGACAAGGCCGACGAGGCCGTCAAGATTTCCCGGCAGCGGGAAAAGAAGACCTCGACGCTGCGAGGCCTCACCCAGATCAATCTGTTCTTCGAAGCCTCCACCCGCACCCAGAGCAGTTTCGAGCTCGCGGGCAAGCGGCTCGGCGCCGACGTCATGAATATGTCGGTCGGCAATTCCTCGGTGAAAAAGGGCGAAACGCTGATCGACACGGCGATGACGCTGAACGCCATGCGCCCCGATGTGCTGGTGATCCGCCATTCCGCCGCCGGCGCCGCCGCCCTTCTGGCGCAGAAGGTGTCCTGCTCCGTCGTCAATGCCGGCGATGGCCAGCATGAGCATCCGACGCAGGCGCTCCTGGACGCGCTGACCATCCGCCGCGCCAAGGGCAAGCTGTCGCGCATCATCGTCGCCATCTGCGGCGACGTGCTGCATTCGCGCGTGGCGCGCTCCAACATCCTGCTGCTCAACGCCATGGGCGCCCGCGTTCGCGTGGTGGCGCCTTCGACGCTGCTGCCCTCCGGCATCGCCGATATGGGCTGCGAAGTCTTCCACGACATGAAGGAAGGGCTGAAGGACGCCGATGTGGTGATGATGCTGCGCCTGCAGCGCGAGCGCATGGCCGGCTCCTTCGTGCCCTCGGTGCGCGAATATTTCCACCATTACGGCCTCGACGCCGAAAAGCTGAAGGCGGCCAAGGAAGATGCCCTGGTCATGCATCCGGGCCCGATGAATCGCGGCGTCGAGATCGCCTCTGAGATCGCCGACGGTCCGCAAAGCGTGATCGGCGAACAGGTGGAAATGGGTGTGGCCGTGCGCATGGCGGTGATGGAAGCGCTGCTGATCAGCCAGAACAAGGGAGAACGCGCATGAGCGTCACGATCCTCGATCGGGTCCGCATCATCGACCCCTCCCGCGACATGGACGAAGTCGGCGCCGTCGTCATCCAGGACGGCGTGATCGCGGCAGCCGGCAAGGACGCGCTGAACCAGGGCGCCCCTGAGGGCGCGACAATCCGCAATTGCCAGGGCCTGATCGCGACGCCTGGCCTCATCGACGCGCGCGTTTTCACCGGCGAACCCGGCGGCGAGCACCGCGAGACCATCGCCTCGGCCGGCCGCGCCGCCGCCGCCGGCGGCGTGACCTCCTTCATCATGATGCCGGACACCGATCCGGTGATCGACGACATCGCGCTGGTGGAATTCGTGCGGAAGATGGCGCGCGACGCTTCGCCCGTGCGCGTCTATCCGGCCGCCGCGCTGACCAAGGGCCTGACCGGTGACGAGATGACCGAGATCGGCCTGCTGAAAGAGGCGGGCGCAGTGGCCTTCACCAATGGCCGCAAGTCGCTGCACAACACCCAGGTGCTGCGCCGGGCGCTCACTTATGCCCGGGATTTCGATGCAGTAATCGCGCTCGAAGCCCGCGACAAATATCTCGGCTCCGAAGGCGTGATGAATGAAGGCCTGCTTGCAAGCTGGCTGGGCCTCTCGGGCATTCCGGGCGAAGCCGAGATCATTCCGCTCGAGCGCGATCTCCGCGTCGCCGCCCTCACCTGCGGCCGCTATCACGCCGCGCAACTCTCCGTTCCCGGCTCTGTGGAGGCGGTGAAGGTCGCTCGCGACCGCGGCGCCCGCGCCACCTGCGCCGTGTCGATCAACAATCTCGCGCTCAATGAAAACGACATCGGCGAGTACAGAAGCTTCTTCAAGCTCTATCCGCCGCTGCGCTCCGAGGACGACCGCGTCGGCATGGTGGAAGCCCTGGCGCGCGGCGATATCGACATCATCGTTTCCTCGCATGATCCGCAGGACGTCGACACCAAGCGCCTGCCCTTCGCCGAAGCCGCCGACGGCGCCATCGGGTTGGAAACGCTGCTGTCGGCGGCGCTGCGTCTGCATCACGACGGTTCGGTGTCGCTGAAACGCCTCATCGACGCGCTGTCGACCCGTCCGGCCCAGATCTTCGGTCTCCCCGGCGGCACGCTGAAGCCCGGCGCGCCGGCGGATATCACGCTGATCGATCTCGACGAACCCTGGCTCTGCATCAAGGAAGACCTGATCTCGCGCTCCAAGAACACGCCGTTCGAAAACGCCCGTTTCTCGGGCCGGGCGGTGGCGACCTATGTGGGCGGCAAGCAGGTCTTCGGCGCCTGATATCATAGCTTTTGCCGGTTGATCGTTGGCCGCGATAACCTCGTCGCCTATCGCGACGCGGGATTTCGCGCTAAATACCGGCGCATAGACCATCTATTAGAGGGGGATCGCATGGATTCGCTCACCACCTGGAATATCGCGGCCATGCCCGCGCTCATCGCCCTCATTCTCGGCTATCTCTCGGGCTCGGTGCCCTTCGGCCTGATCCTGACCAGGCTCGCCGGCCTCGGCGATGTCCGTGCGATCGGTTCGGGCAATATCGGCGCGACCAATGTGCTGCGCACCGGCAACAAGAAGCTGGCGGCCGCCACGCTGCTGCTGGATGCGATCAAGGGCACGGTTCCCGCCGCACTGGCTTACGCATTTTTCGGCGTCGGAGCGGGCGTGATCGCCGGTTTTGCGGCCTTTATCGGCCATATCTTCCCGGTCTGGCTGGGCTTCAAGGGCGGCAAGGGCGTCGCCACCTATATCGGCGTGATGTTCGGCCTCAACTGGCGGATGGGTCTGCTTTTTCTGCTGGTCTGGATTGCAACGGCCGCCATCACGCGTTACTCTTCTTTGTCCGCTCTGGTTGCAATGCTGGTTGTGCCGGTGGTGCAATATCTGACCGGAGATCCGAAGATCGCCGCCGTTGCGGCCGTCATGACGGTTATCGCCTACGCCAAGCATCACGCCAATATTTCCCGGCTGCTGTCGGGCACGGAAAGCAAAATCGGCAAAAAGGGGTAAGGCTCCATGTCTCAGGGGAGCGCCAAGGGAATAGCGCTCTCCGACCGACAAAGGATCGCCTGGCTGAGGCTGATCCGCTCCGACAATGTCGGGCCCGCCACCTTTCGCGACCTCATCAATCATTTCGGCTCCGCCGAAACCGCGCTCGACATGCTGCCGGAACTGTCCGCGCGCGGCGGTTCGACCCGACCGATCCGCGTGGCCAGCCGCGAAGAGGCTGAAGCCGAGTTGAATGAAGCCCTCAGGCGCGGCGCCCGCTTCATCGGCATCGGCGAACCGGATTATCCGCAAGCGCTCAGGCAGATCGAGGCGGCCCCGCCGCTGATCGCAGTCGAGGGCGATCCCAAGGTTCTGCGCAGTGTGGCGGTCGGCGTGGTCGGAGCGCGCAACTGTTCGGTCGCGGGCGCGAAATTTGCAAGCCTCATCGCCAAAGAACTGGGACGCGCCAGTTACGCCATCGTCTCGGGGCTTGCGCGCGGCATCGACGCCGCCGCCCATCGCGCCAGCCTCGACACCGGCACGATCGCTATTCTCGCCGGCGGTCTCGATCGCCCCTATCCGCCCGAAAATCTGGACCTTTTACGAGACATTATCGAACACGGCGGCGCGGCCGTCAGCGAAATGCCGTTCGGCTGGGAGCCGCGCGCCCGCGATTTTCCGCGCCGCAACCGGCTGATCGCCGGCATCGGCCTCGGGTTGGTGGTGGTGGAGGCGGCGGAACGGTCGGGCTCGCTGATCACCGCCCGCTATGCCGCTGATTTCGGTCGGCTGGTGTTCGCCGCGCCCGGTTCGCCGCTCGATCCGCGCTGCAAAGGGGCAAACGGGCTGATCCGCGACGGCGCGCAGATTGTCACCGAGCCGGAGGACGTGCTTCGGGCCATGGCCCCGATCACCGAACGCGACTTGTTTTCGCCGCCGGAAGCGCAGGAGCCGCCGCGTGAAGGCGACGGCGCGCATCTGCCGCCGCCGTCCGACAGCGAGCGCCAGCGCATCATCGATGCGCTCGGACCGAGCCCGGTGGAGATCGACGACGTCATCCGCCACACCGGCGCCTCGGCGCAAACCGTCTATCTCGTGCTGCTGGAGCTTGATCTGGCAGGCCGGCTCTACCGCCACCCCGGCGGTCTCGTGTCGCTCGAAATGGCCTGACGCGGCCGCGCCTCGAGCAGGTCGCCGGCTTCGGTGAACGCCATCTCGATCAGATAGACGAGAAGGTCGGCGCGCTCGGCTCGCGCCACTTGCGACAGTTCCGCCAGCATCTGCTTGATATAGGAGATGCGCTCCCAGGAGGTCGCCACAGCAGTGGCGCTCACATCCAATCGTCTGTCCATCGCACAACCAATCTCTACCCATGATAGTATCGCGGAGCTGAGCTCACTTAGAGTTAGTATAATTGATTAATTTCAGATTGCAACAAATTGCACAACATTTTATGGTTGTATCACGTTGCATCGACGACGTTCGCGGCTCCGAAAGGATTGTCTGGCCCATGGATTGCATTGCCGGGCGTTGCAAGGCTATAAGCGCGGCGAAGTCTGGACGCCAAGCCAGCAAGATTTCCCTCTCGCAAGCGGCGAAAGGGTCAACAAAACCACAATCTGAAGCCGTCAGGCGGAATGTCGATAATGAATGTAGTGGTGGTGGAATCGCCTGCGAAGGCAAAGACGATCAACAAATATCTCGGTTCGAACTACAAGGTTCTCGCCTCTTTCGGCCATGTGCGCGACCTGCCGGCCAAGGACGGCTCGGTGCGCCCGGACGAAGACTTCGAGATGTCTTGGGAAGTCGACGCCGCCTCGCAGAAACGGCTGAATGAAATCGCCGACGCGGTGAAGAAGTCCGACGGCCTCTTCCTCGCAACCGACCCGGATCGCGAAGGCGAAGCGATTTCCTGGCACGTGCTCGACATTCTCAAGAAGAAAAAGGTCATCGGCGACAAGCCTGTGAAACGCGTGGTGTTCAACGCCATCACCAAGAAGGCCGTGCTCGACGCGATGGCCGAGCCGCGCGATATCGACGCGCCGCTCGTCAACGCCTATCTTGCACGCCGCGCGCTGGATTATCTCGTCGGCTTCAACCTGTCGCCTGTGCTGTGGCGCAAGCTTCCCGGCGCAAAATCCGCGGGCCGCGTGCAGTCCGTGGCGCTGCGGCTGGTCTGCGACCGCGAAGCCGAAATCGAACGCTTCGTCGCCGAGGAATACTGGAACATCGTCGCGCTGTTGCGCACGCCGCGCAACGACACGTTCGAAGCCCGGCTGGTGTCCGCAGACGGCAAAAAGCTTCAGCCCCGCTCCATCGGCGACGGCGTGCAGGCGAAAGACCTGAAGTCGATGCTGGAAGGCGCGTCCTATCGCGTCGAAAGCATCGAGGCGAAACCCGTCAAGCGCAATCCCTCGCCGCCCTTCACCACCTCGACGCTGCAGCAGGCCGCCTCCTCGCGCCTGGGCTTCTCGGCCTCGCGCACCATGCAGGTGGCGCAGAAGCTCTATGAAGGCATGGATATCGGCGGCGAAGTCGCCGGTCTCATCACCTATATGCGTACCGACGGCGTGCAGATGGCGCCCGAAGCCATCGACGCCGCCCGCAAGGCGATCGGCGCGCAATTCGGCCCCCGTTATGTGCCGGAAAAGGCGCGCCTCTACTCCACCAAGGCCAAGAACGCCCAGGAAGCGCACGAAGCCATCCGCCCGACCGACTTCACCCGGACGCCCGACAGCGTGCGCAAATATCTCGACGCCGACCAGTTCCGTCTCTACGATCTGATCTGGAAGCGCGGCATCGCCAGCCAGATGGCGAGCGCCGATATCGAGCGCACCACGGCCGAAATCATCGCGGAAAACGCCGGCCGCGTCGCCGGCCTTCGCGCCGTCGGTTCGGTGATCAAGTTCGACGGCTTCATCGCTGCCTATACCGATCAGCGCGAGGAGATCGAGGACAATTCCGGCGAGGAGGAAGACGGCCGTTTGCCGGAGATCCGCGCCAAGGAAAGCCTCGCCAAGGAAAAGATCGACGCCAGCCAGCACTTCACCGAGCCGCCGCCGCGCTATTCGGAAGCAACGCTGATCAAGCGCATGGAAGAACTTGGCATCGGCCGGCCCTCGACCTACGCCTCGACGCTCGCGACGCTGCGCGATCGCGGTTACGTCACGATCGACAAGCGCAAGCTGATCCCCGACGCCAAGGGTCGCATCGTCACCACCTTCCTCGAAAACTTCTTCACCCGCTATGTGGAGTATGATTTCACCGCCTCGCTCGAAGAGAAGCTCGACAGCATCTCCGCCGGCGACTTGAACTGGAAGGACGTGCTACGCGACTTCTGGAACGAGTTCTTCGCCCAGATCGAACAGACCAAGGAGCTTCGCGTCTCCGACGTCATCGACGCGATGAACGAGGCGCTGGCGCCGCTTCTGTTCCCCGCCCGCGCCGACGGCGGCGATCCGCGCGTCTGTCAGGTCTGCGGCACCGGCAAATTGTCGCTGAAGCTCGGCCGCTACGGCGCCTTTATCGGCTGCTCCAACTATCCGGACTGCAATTTCACCCGGCAATTGTCGGCCGATGCGGCGGATGCCGAAGGCTCGGTGTCGAGCGAACCCGTCTCCTTCGGCGCCGATCCGATGACCGGCGAGGACATCAGCCTGCGGTCGGGCCGTTTCGGACCTTACGTCCAGCGCGGCGACGGCAAGGAGGCCAAGCGCGCCAGCCTGCCCAAGGGCTGGACGCCCGACAGCATGGACCATGAAAAGGCGCTCGCGCTGCTCAACCTGCCGCGCGACGTCGGCCAGCATCCGGAAACCGGCAAGATGATTTCCGCCGGCATCGGCCGCTATGGGCCTTTCCTGCTGCATGACGGCGGCTACGCCAATCTCGAAAGCGTCGAGGACGTCTTCTCGATCGGTCTGAACCGCGCTGTCAGCGTCATCGCCGACAAGGCCGCCAAGGGCCCGGGTCGCGGCCGCTCGGCGCCCGCGGCGCTCAAGGACCTCGGCGACCATCCCGATGGCGGCAAGATCACCGTCCGCGACGGCAAATACGGGCCTTACGTCAATTGGGAAAAGGTCAACGCCACCATCCCCAAGGGCACCGATCCGCAAAACGTCACGATCGAACAGGCGCTTGCCCTGATCGCCGAGCGCGCGGCCAAGGCGGGCGTCGGCAAGAAGCCGGCCGCCAAGAAAGCGCCGGCCAAGAAAGCCGCAGCAGTGGACGCCGAGGGCGCAACCCCCAAGAAGACCGCGGCGAAAGCCAAGACGACGAAGACCGCCGCCAAGACTGCGGCGACCAAGACCACAGGGGCCAAGACCAAGGCCGCTGCCAAGACGAAATCGAAGGAGAGCTGAGCTCAGTGTCCAAGGCGCCGAGATCCCGGACGGGCAAACCGGATCAGAAAACCACCAGCCGTTCCGCAATCATCCAGGGCGTGGCGCCGACGCGCGAGGTTCTCCTCGAATTCATTCAGGACAATCCCGATCTCGCTACCAAGCGCGATATCGCCAAGGCGTTCGGCCTGAAGGGCGAGCAGCGCATCGAGCTCAAAGAGCTTCTGCGCTCGCTCGAGGATGACGGCATGGTGGAGAAGAACCGCAAGACGCTGATGCGTCCCGGTTCGCTGCCGCCCGTCACCGTGCTCGACATCACGCTGCGCGATTCCTCGGGCGAACTCATCGCCCGGCCCGCAGAATGGGACGACGAGAACGGCGTGGCGCCCGCCGTGCTGATCCGCCGCTCCTCCGAACGGTCGAAGTCGAAGGCGCCGGTGGCGGGCCTCGGCGACCGCGTCGTCGCCAAGATCTTCGTCAACAAGGAGCGAGGCGGCCCGGCCTATACGGCGCGCGTCGTCAAGATCATCGACAAGCGCAAGAATGCGGCGCTCGGCGTGTTTCGCTCCCAGGGCGCGGGCGGCCGCATCATGCCGATCGAAAAGCGCGGCATGGAGATCGAAGCCGATCCCTCCTTTGTCGGCAACGCCAAGGACGGCGATCTGGTCGAAGTCGAAACGCTGAAGATCGGCCGCTTCGGCCTGCCGCGAGCCAAAGTGGTTTCGGTCGTCGGCTCGGTCGCCTCGGAAAAGGCGATCTCGATGATCGCCATTCACGCCCATGGCATTCCGCACATTTTCCCGGACGCGGTGCTGCGCGAGGCGGACGAAGCCGGTCCCGCCGACATGAAGGATCGCGAGGATTGGCGGCAGCTGCCGCTGATCACCATCGACCCCGCCGACGCCAAGGACCATGACGACGCGGTCTGGGCCGAGCCCGACGCCTCGCCCGACAATCCCGGCGGCGTGATCGTCGTGGTCGCCATCGCCGACGTCTCTTATTATGTGCGGTCCTTCTCGGGACTGGACCGCGAGGCGCTGAAGCGCGGCAACTCCGTCTATTTCCCCGACCGCGTCGTCCCCATGCTGCCGGAGCGGATTTCCAACGACCTCTGCTCGCTCAAGGAAAATGTCGACCGCCCGGCGCTCGCCGTGCGCATGGTCTTCTCCAAGGAAGGCCGCAAGGCGGGCCACACCTTCCATCGCATCATGATGCGCAGCGCCGCCAAGCTGTCCTATCAGCAGGCGCAGGCCGCCATCGACGGCGCGCCCGACGACAAGACCGGACCGCTGCTCGATCCGATCCTGAAGCCGCTCTGGAACGCCTATGCGATCCTGAAGGACGGACGCGACCGCCGCCAGCCGCTCGAACTCGACATGCCCGAGCGCAAGATCCTCTTGAAGCCCGATGGCACGGTCGATCGGGTCTATGTGCCGGAACGGCTGGACGCGCATAAGCTCATCGAAGAGATGATGATCCAGGCCAATGTCTCAGCCGCCGAGACGCTGGAGAAAAAGAAGCAGCCGCTGATCTTTCGCGTCCATGACCAGCCGTCGCTCGCCAAGCAGGAGACGCTCAGGCAGTTCCTGAACACGCTCGACATTTCGCTCGCGCATGGCGCGCTGCGCTCCAACAACTTCAACACCATCCTGCAAAAGGTCGAGGACAAGCCCTATCAGGCCATGGTCAACGAGATGGTGCTGCGCTCGCAGAGCCAGGCCGTCTACAGCCCGGCCAATATGGGCCATTTCGGCTTGAACCTGATGCGCTATGCGCATTTCACCTCGCCGATCCGTCGCTATGCGGACCTGATCGTGCACCGGGCGCTGGTGGCGTCGTTGGGCCTCGGCGCCGGCGGTCTGCGGCCGGAAGAGGAAGAACAGCTCGAAGATATCGCCGCCGAGATCTCCACTTTCGAACGCCGCGCCATGGCGGCCGAGCGCGAGACGGTGGAGCGGCTGATCGCCCATCATCTGGCAGGCCGCATCGGCGAGGAATTCGACGGCCGCATTTCGGGCGTCACCAAGTCGGGACTATTTGTCTCACTGCCCGCCTATGGCGCCGACGGCTTCGTGCCCGTATCTACCATCGGCCGCGATTACTATATTTATGACGAGGCGCATCAGGCCCTGACCGGCGACAAGACCGGTCTCGGCTTCCGGTTGGGCGATCCCGTGCGGGTGAGACTGGCCGAGGCGGTTCCGCTTGCCGGAGCCCTGCGTTTCGATATTCTGAGCGAAGGCCGCAAAATGCCGACGGCCATGCGCTCGTTCCATAAGTCGGGTAAGCGCGGACGCGAACCGGCGCGCAAGACGCCGGGCACAAGACCGCCTCGCGGGAGACGGTGACCGACATCCCAAGGAGAGACCCGATGGCCAAGATCGAAGACAGCCCAGTCTGGACCAATGCGCAGGTGAGCGAACGCCCGCCGCGCGACATCTGGGGCGCGATCAAGCGAGGCCTGTTCTGCCGCTGCCCGCATTGCGGCGAGGGTCGCCTGTTCAGGGCCTATCTGAAGCCGGTCGACGCCTGCGCGGTCTGCGGCGAGGACATGACCCATCAGCGCGCAGACGACCTGCCGGCCTATCTCTCCATCGTCGTCGTGGGCCATGTCGTCGTCGGCGGCTTCATGATGACCGATCTCGTCTGGCCGGCGTCCAACTGGACCCATCTCGCCATCTGGACGCCGATCACGCTTCTCCTGGCGCTGACCACCATCCAGCCGATCAAGGGCGCTGTCATCGGACTGCAATGGGGCGCGCGTATGCACGGATTCGGCGGCGAAGAACCGAAGCCCGAATCCTGACATCTTTAAAAATTACCGGAAAATGCGCGTCAGGGCTTTGAAATCCGGCCCTGAGCCGTCTAACTGTCTGGAGCCGTCAAAGCGCGCGGCGCGAGCAGGAAGCGAGCCTTTGAAAGTGAAGTTGCATGAGTGAACCCTTGGGAGGCGAAAGCGAGGCGATCCACTGGCCTTCGCTGATCGCTGCGATTGCGTCCATCTCCGCCGTGGGCATCGCCATCGGTCTCGGACTTCCGCTTCTGTCGCTGCTGCTGGAACAGCGCGGCATTCCCTCCTCTCTCAACGGGTTGAACACCGCCACGGCCGGCCTTGCCGCGATGATCGCAGCGCCGATCACCACCAAGCTCGCCCATGACTATGGCGTGGCCACCACCATGATCTGGGCGGTGTTCGTCGCCGCAATCAGTTCGCTCGGCTTCTACTACATCGAGAATTTCTGGGCCTGGTTTCCGCTGCGCATCGTCTTTCACGGCGCCACGACCACGCTGTTCATCCTGTCGGAATTCTGGATCAACCATGCGGCGCCGCCGTCGAAACGCGGTTTCGTGCTGGGAATTTACGCCACGGTTCTGTCTATGGGCTTCGCCGGAGGCACGGCGATCTTCTCGCTGGTCGGAACCCAGGGCGTGCTGCCATTCGTGATCGGCGCGCTGGTGATCACGCTGGCCGCGATCCCGATTTTCATCGCCCGCAAGGAAAGCCCCTATCTCGACGAAAAGCCGCGCCAGCACTTCCTGCGCTACACATTCGCGGTGCCCACCGCCATCATGGGCGTCTTCGTGTTCGGAGCGGTCGAAGCGGGCGGTCTCGCTCTGCTGCCGGTCTACGCCACGCGGCTCGGCTTCACCGAGGCGCAGGCGAGCACGCTCCTGACCGTAATGGCGATCGGCAATGTCGCGCTGCAGATCCCGATCGGGCTGATGGCGGACCGCATCCGCGACCGCCGCCTGCTGCTGCTCATCATGGGCGTGATCGGCCTCATCGGCGCCGTCCTGCTGCCGCATGCCTCATCCTCCTGGGTCAAGCTCGCGGTGCTGCTCTTGATCTGGGGCGGCGTGGTGGCCGGTCTCTACACGGTAGGTCTGAGTCTCATCGGCCAGCGATTCTCAGGCTCCGACCTCGCCGCCGCCAACGCCGCCTTCATTTTCTTCTATGCAGTCGGCACGGTGGCGGGTCCTGCGGCAATCGGCGCGGGCATGGATCTGCGTGGAACCGATGGTTTTGCCTGGACTTTGACGGCCTTCTTCGTGGTCTTCGTGGTCTTCGCCCTCTACCGCCTGATTTTTCATCCGCGCCGGACTTGACTTTCCAGGCTTTATGCGTAGTTTCGCGCCAGATTTCGCCGTGGCCTCACCGGTTTTCACGGCGTCAACTTTTTAAGGGCAGTACGACCATGGCGAAAGCAACAACCATCAAGATCAAGCTTCTCTCGACGGCTGACACCGGCACGTTCTACGTGACCACCAAGAACAGCCGCACCTTCACCGAGAAGATGGTCAAGACCAAGTATGACCCGGTCGTGCGCAAGCACGTCGAGTTCAAGGAAACCAAGATCAAGTAATCTGGTCTTCCGGTTCCGGAATGAGAGCGCGTCGCCCAAAGGCTGACGCGCTTTTTGTTTGTGTGGATCAGCGAATGGCCCGCCGGCGAAATGCATGAATGAGGGCGCCGAGAACCGATACGGCGATCTCCGCCGGGCTGATCGCGCCGATATCGAGCCCGATGGGCGCGTCGATCCCGGCGATCTGTTCCTCCGTCAGGCCAAGCGCCATCAGCCGCTCCACCCGCTTTGCATGCGTCTTGCGGCTGCCGAGCGCGCCGACATAGAAGCAGCCGGCCCTCAGGCCCGCAGCGATCGGGTAGTCGTCGATCTTCGGATCATGCGTCACCGCGATCAGCGCCGTATAGGCGTCGAGCGGCCGCGCCTCCAACACATCCTCCGGCCAGTCGGCGACGAGATCCACACCCTCGAACCTCTCGGGCGCCGCAAAGGCGGTGCGCGGATCGATCACGCTCACATCGAAGCCGGCAATGGCCGCCATCGGCGCCAAAGCCTGGGTGATGTGGACGGCGCCGATGGCGACGATGCGCGGCGGCGGAACCTGAACGTTGAGGAACAGACGCTTGCCGTCGATCTCGACCTGGTTGGACTTGCCGCTGAGAAAGGCCGTCCTGACGGCTGCGCCCAGACTGTCCTCCACCACCTCGCCTTCGGCGATCAACCGACCTCCGCCTTGTTCGAGATCGGCGACATAGACGGATGCGCGGCGCTCTGCCCTCAGGGCATTCAAGCGGACAAGATCCTCGCGCTTCATCAGGCGATCCTTTCGACATAGACGGCGATGCGGCCGCCGCAGGACAGGCCCACGCGCCAGGCGGTCTCGTCGGCGACGCCGAACTCCAGCAGTTTCGCCTCGCCCGAGGCGATGACGTCCTGCGCCTCGGAAATGACGGCGCCTTCGACGCAGCCGCCGGACACCGAGCCCTCGAAATTGCCCTCGGCGTCGATCACCAGATGCGACCCCACCGGTCGCGGCGCCGAGCCCCAGGTTTCAATCACTGTGGCGAGCGCCACACTACGGCCCTCTCCGGTCCAGGCCTCGGCAATATCGAGCGGATCAAGCGGCATGGCGATCAGTCCTTTCGTCTTTCGGGAAGAAAACGGCGCGGATCGGCGTCACGCGATGGCGCGCCCGACAGCGCACGGGCGAGATCGCCGATGGCGTCGAGATTGTGGACTGCCCTGAGTTCGTCGACATGGGCGGCCATGGCAATCACCCCGCGCGCCCGCGCCTCGAAACCTTCGAAGCGCAAAAGCGGATTGAGCCAGATCAGCCGCCGGCAGGAGCGATGCAGCCTGTCTGTCTCCTCGGCCAACAGCGTGGCGTCATCGCGCTCGAGCCCGTCGGTGATCAGCAGCACGGTCGCGCCCTGCCCCAGCACCCGACGCGCCCAGCGGCGGTTGAATTCCTTCAACGTCTCGCCGATGCGGGTGCCGCCCGACCAGTCCTTGACCGAGCCGAGGCAAAGCGCCACCGCTTCATCCGGATCGCGATGGCGCATGGCGCGCGTCACATTGGTGAGCCGCGTGCCGAACACGAAGGTATGGACGCGTTTGCGGCGCTCGGTCAGCACATGCATGAAATGCAGGAAGATGCGCGAATACTGGCTCATCGAGCCGGAAATATCGGCGAGCACCACCAGCGGCGGCTGCACGCGCCGGCGCTTGCGCCATTTCGGCAGCATCAGGTCGCCGCCGGTGCGCATGGCCGCCCGCAGCGTGGCGCGGGCGTCGAAGCGGGCGGGACGCTTGGAGGGCTCGTAGCGCCGGGTCAGAACCTCGTCCATCGGCAGCGTCAGCTTGGCCAGCGCCGCCCGCGCCTCGCGCAGTTCGACGGCGCTCATCTGCGCGAAATCCATCTGCCGGAACGTCTCGCGCTCGGAAACGGAGAAGCGGGAATCGATCTCGATCTCCTGCCGTTCCCGCGTCTGCTCGGGCCGTTCGGCGTAGAGCGCATCCGTGGCGCGCGCCTGCGCCGGGCGCGGCTTTTCCTTCTCTCCCAGATCCGGCGTCATCCGCGACAGCATCTGGATCAGCTTACCCTCGAAATCGCGCGGCCTCCAGAAGATATCAAAGACTTCATCGAACACAGCCATGTCTTCATGCCGCTTCACCAGCGTGGCCGATAGCGCCGTGTGGAATTCATCGCGCGAACCGACGCCGATCGCCTCCGCCGCCTCGATGGCGTCGATCACCGCGCCGGGGCCGATCTTCAGGCCGGCGCGACGCAGCGCTCGCGAGAAATGCACGATATTGTCGGCGAAGCGGCCCGCGCCCGGCGCGACCGGGGGAACGACGAGACCGTCCTGAACGCTCGAACGCCCCTCGATCATGGCCTCGCCTAGTCCGCCGCCAGAAGTTCGGCCTTGACGGCGTCGAGCGTCTGCCGTCCCTCGCTGCCCTGGATGCGGGCGATGTCTTCCTGATATTTCAACAGCGCGCCGACCGTGTCGGAAATGGTTTCGGGATCGAGCGCGACGCGATCGAGTTCGGTCAGCGCGGTCGCCCAGTCGATCGTCTCGGCGATGCCAGGATTCTTGAACAGGTCCAGCGTTCTCAGCCGCTGCACATAACCGACGATTTCGGAGGCCAGCCGCTCGTTGCAGCCGGGAACCTTGCGCCTGACAATGGCGAGCTCCAGCGTTGAGCTGGGATAATCGACCCAGTGATAGAGGCAACGGCGCTTCAGCGCATCATGCACCTCGCGGGTGCGATTGGTGGTGATGATGACGATGGGCGGCTCGGCGGCCTTGATCGTGCCGAATTCCGGGATCGTCACCTGATAGTCGGACAGGATTTCGAGCAGGAAGGCTTCGAAAGCCTCGTCGGTGCGGTCGAGTTCATCGATCAGGAACACCGGCGCAGCGCCCGAGGCGCTGGACAAAGCCTGCAGCACTGGTCGGCGGATCAGATGCTTTTCCGAAAACAGATCCTTTTCCAGCCGTCCGCGATCGGTCACGCCTTCGGCTTCGGCCAGGCGGATATCCAGCATCTGGGCAGGATAATTCCATTCATAGACGGCGGAGGAGACGTCGAGCCCCTCATAGCATTGCAGCCGGATGAGCTCGCGGCCCAGCCCCTTGGCGAGCACCTTGGCGATTTCGGTCTTGCCGACGCCGGCGTCGCCTTCGAGAAACAAGGGACGCCTGAGCTTCAGCGCGAGATAGAGCACCGTGGCGAGCGGCCGCCCTGCCAGATAATCCTGACTTTCCAGAAGCCGCAGCGTTTCGTCGATCGAAGCGGGCAGCGCGGTCTGGACCATCAGGCGAACTCCTCTCGACCCGGCGCGACGCGCGGGCATCCGTCCGCGCCAGACTACAGCGAATGATAGGAGCGGTCCATATAGACGAGCGCGGCATCCTGCCCGCCCAGTCGCAGGGATGCGACTTCGCCGATCAAAATCGTATGCGTCGTATAGGGAATCTTCTGCACGACGCGGCAGTCATAGGTCGCCACCGCATCTTTCAGCGTCGGCGCGCCGGTGGCGAGCGCATCCCACTCTCCATGAGCGAAACGCTCGTCCATCGTCAGCTTTTCGAGACCGGAAAAAGCGTGGCTCAACGGCTGGTGATGGGCGGCGAGCGAATTCAGCGCGAAGACGCCGCTGTCGAAGAAGATCTTGTTCTTCTCATTGTTGTGGTTGAGGCAGACGAGCACCGTCGGCGGCGCGTCGGACACCGAGCAGGCGGCGGTGACCGCCACCCCGCGGCGTTCGCCGTTCAGCGCCGTGGTGACGATCTGCACATGCCCGGCATAACGCGCCATGGCGTCGCGATAGAGTTTGGCTTCGACCAATGTCTTCCCGCCTTCGATTGTTGTTGATGACGCTATATACAGACGAAGGATTGAAAAAGTTCGAAGTCCAGCGATAGGCGCTTGCGAAATTGCGCCAATCCAGCTTTTGATGCGCACTCATCCCCAGGGGACGAAAACCTATGTCGATCAAGCCGTTCCTCCTCGCCGCCCTCGTCGCGGCGCTCGCATCCAGCGCCCTTTGCGCGCCGATCAAGATCGCCGTGGTCGCCCCGGAGGGCGAAGCGCTGGGCCTTCTCGGCGATCAGGTTCGGCGCGGCGGAAATGCCGCGGCCGGCGACAAGGCGGAACTGGTGACGCTGACCGAGAGCTGCGAAGACGGTTCGGGCCCGGCGCTGGCCGAAGCGATCAAGGCGTCGGGCGCCAAGGCGGCGATCGGCTTTCTCTGCACGGAATCGCTCGACGGTGCGCTGGCGCCGCTGTCGGAGGCGAAGATCCCGGTGATCACTGTCGGCATTCGCGCGCCCATTCCCATGGAGGACGCGCTCAAGCATGGCTGGCCGCTCTTCCGTCTGGCGCCGGGGTCGCAGGCCGAACGCGAGCGCATCACTGAAACCATTCGCCGCTACTGGGCCGACAAGCCCTTCGCCCTCCTCGACGACGGCACGATCACCAGCCGCGACACGGCCGAATGGGTGCGCAACGCGCTGGAGACGCAAGGGCTGAAGCCGACTTTCACCGATACGTTCCGCCCCGCCCAGGAAGTGCAGACGCAGCTGATGCGGCGCCTCGCGAAAGCCGGCGTCACCCATGTCTTCGCCGCCGCCGACCGCAGCGACATGGCTGTGATGGCCCGCGACGCGAAGAAGGCGGGCCTGCCGCTGGTCTTCCTCGGCGGCGACGCCTTGAACGCCGTGGATGTCGATGCGCCGCTCGAAGCAGGCGTGCTCGCCGTCACCCTGCCCGACTGGCCCGAACAGCCGGACGCCAAGACGGCGATCGAAGCGCTCAAAGCCACCGGCCAGTCAGCGGACGGCTACGCCCTGCCCGCCTATGCGGCCGTGACGATCGCCGTCGACGCCGCCGAGATCTCCGCCAATAGCGGGGCCGACATCGCCGAAGCGCTTGTAGACACGCCTTTCGACACCGCCATCGGACAAATCCGCTTCACCAAGAACCATGAACTGGCCGCCAATCCCTTCACTCTGATGCGCTGGACCGGCGAGAGATTCGAGCCGGCCGTGACAGTGGAGTAAGTCGCGCCAGAGGCTTGCGCAGTCAGCCGGATTCAATGTCTCAAGTCGGTGACTCAAACCTCGAGCAACCACCCCCAAACCACGGAGATCGTTATGAAAGCCGGCCCGCGCAATCTGCTGACCGATGTCGCCGGCCTCACCGTGGGGCATGTGACCGACGCCCGGCTTAAATCCGGCGTCACCGCCATTCTCTGCGATCCACCGGCCGTGGCTGCGGCGCATGTGATGGGCGGCGCGCCGGGCACCCGCGAGACCGATCTCCTGGAGCCGCACAACACCGTTCAGGCCGTGAACGCCATTACGCTGTCGGGAGGCTCGGCTTTCGGGCTCGACGCCGCCTCCGGGGTGCAATCGGCGCTTCGCGAGATGGGCCGGGGCTTCGCGGTCGGATCGGCGCGCGTGCCGATCGTGCCCGCCGCGATCCTGTTCGACCTGCTGAACGGCGGCGAGAAGGACTGGGGACGCCACTCGCCCTATCGCGATCTCGGCTACGAGGCCGCGCTCGCAGCTTCGGTCGAGTTCAGCCTCGGCTCGGTCGGCGCTGGCGCGGGCGCGCTGACGGCGGGTCTCAAAAGCGGTCTGGGTTCGGCTTCGGCCATCCTGCCGAACGGCTTCACCGTCGGCGCCCTCGCCGCCGTCAACGCGCTGGGCTCCGCCACCTTCGGCGCAACGCCCTATTTCCGCGCCGCGGCCTTCGAACTCGATGGAGAATTCGGCGGGCTGGGCCTGCCGCCGCAGCTGCCGGAGGATGCAGCCAGGATCTTCACCAAGATGGATCTGGGGCAACCCAAGGACGCCAACACCACCATCGCGGTGATCGCCACCGACGCCGTGCTGACCAAGGCCGAAGCCAAGCGGCTGGCGATGGCGGCCCATGATGGTTTCGCCCATGCGCTCTGGCCCTCGCATACGCCGTTTGACGGCGACATCGTCTTCGCGCTGGCAACAGGCGCCTCCGGGCGCCGTCCCGAGCCTGCGGATCTCGTCGCCCTGTCCGCGGCCGCCGCAGCCGTCATGGCCCGCGCCATCGCCCGCGGCGTCTACTCAGCCGAAGCCGAGGACGGCGACCTGCTGCCAGTGTGGACGGACCGAGCCCGCGCCTGATAGTCTTCCGCCACAAATCTCGATTCACGGAGCCTTCCATGCGCGCCTGCCTTACAGGTCTCCTCATCGCCGCAGCCTTCGCCGCGCCGGCTTTGGCCGATCCTACCGGCTCCTGGCTGGTGAATGGCGGCAACGCCGACGGGACGGGCGCCTATAAAGGCAAGATCACGATCAATCGCAGCGGCGAGACCTACAAGGCCGTCTGGATCGTCGGCGATACGAAATTCACCGGCACCGGCGTGGGAGGCGTGATGGCCAAAGGCGTCTTCACGCCCGGCCCGGCCTCCGAGGCGGACACCGCCATCTCCATTCTGTTCCGCAGCGGCAAGGATGTCGGCCTCGCCGTCTATTCCGAGCAGGCCGACGGCTCCTGGAGCGGCACCTGGACCTATGAAAATCTCGATCGCGTCGCCTATGAGATATGGACGCAGAAAGATGGCGCGCGCGCCATGCCCAAGACCAAGACGACGACTCCCCCGGACGCCAAGCCCCAGGCGCCCGCGCCCTCCGCGCCCAAACCCTGACCAGAACAGCAACTGACGGAAGTTCCTTGTCCCCGATCGAAATCTATGTCGACGCTGACGCCTGCCCGGTGAAGCCGGAAATCCTGAAGGTCGCCGAGCGGCATGGCCTGAGGGTGACGCTCGTCGCCAATTCCGGCCTGCGCCCGTCGCGAGATCCGCTTGTGCGCAACATTATCGTGTCCAACGGTTTCGACGCCGCCGACAACTGGATCGCCGACGAGGTCAAGACCAACGACATCGTCATCACCGCCGACGTGCCGCTCGCCGTGCGCTGCGTGGCCAAGGGCGCGCATGTGACCGGCCCGACCGGCCGCGTCTTCGACCAGACCAATATCGGCATGGCCTCCGCCATGCGCGACCTCGGCCAGCATCTGCGCGAAACCGGCGAAAGCAAGGGCTACAACGCCGCCTTCTCTCCCCGCGATCGCTCGGCCTTTCTGGAGACGCTGGAGAAACTGTGCCGGCGGGCGAAGGCTGCCGTAACATGACAACCAAGCTGGACCGCGCACGGGGATGTCTTTTGGGGCAACTTACCGGTGACGCATTGGGCAGCCTCGTCGAGTTCCTGACGCCCGAGGAGATCGGGCGACGCTATCCCGATGGTGTGCGGGAAATTGCAGCGGGCGGAACCTGGGACACCATCGCCGGACAGCCGACCGATGATTCTGAAATGGCGCTCTTGCTCGCACGTACCATCGTTTCACAGGGCACATATGTTAAGGCCGCGGCCAGAAAAACCTATGAATACTTGCTGAGCACCAAGCCTTTCGACTGCGGGATGACCGTGATGAGCGGCATAAGAGGGCAACCGAACGAGGAGAGCCAGGCCAACGGCGCGCTGATGCGGATCAGCCCTCTCGGCATTTTCGGCGCGGATCGTCGCGGTCCGGACTTGGATGCATGGGCAGTTCAAGACGCTGTTATCACGCATCCCAACCCGGTCTGCCGTGACGTCAACGTCATTTTTGTGCGCGCTCTGTCGACTGCGATCGCCGACGCTCCGCCTCCACGCGAACTCTTTGCCGCTATGATCCGCTGGGCACAGGAATTGGACGTAGAGGAAAGTGTTGTCAGGGCATTGAGAGCCGCGGAAGACGGGCCTCCCAAAAACTTCCTTCATCAGCAGGGCTGGGTGCTGATCGCGTTTCAGAATGCGGTACACAGGATGTTGAACTGTTCGAATGTCGAAGACGCAGTCGTTGCGACTATCGCTTGCGGCGGCGACACGGATACGAATGCCGCAATCTGCGGCGCGCTGATGGGCGCGCTCTACGGGATCGACGCAATTCCATTGCAGTGGCGGGACGCGGTCCTCTCATGCAGACCGGAAGTGGGCAGGTTGGACGTTCGGCGCCCGAGACCAGTTGATCTCTGGCCGATTGATGGGAAGAAATTTGCAGAAGAACTCCTTTTCCGCAAAACATCCTGAAGGGCCCGCAGGCTATGATCGCAATGAAGCAACGGACGCAACCCAAAGCAATTTTTTGGCGAATGCGCGAACAATCAATGTCAAAGCTGCCAGAATTGCCGCAGCAAGCCAAATCGATTACCATAAAAATAATAAACAATATAGAAAATAAATCAAACATACATATTTAGTCGGACCTTTGTATAAAAGGGAATTACCTCAGTTGTTTTTGCAATATTTTTTGATATATTGCGTGATTACCGTCGAAATATTGATATACATTTCCGCCAAAAATTGCATAATTTTAATGAAGCGCACTTACTTCGATAAAAGTGAAAAAGCAGAAATATTTGATTTAAAATACTACATACTAAAAACAATATAATATATTTTTCCCTAACGATTGAACAGGAAATAATCAAAGCGTGAAACAAACTTTTTACCAGATGCCGTTTTAAATTCCAAAATATACTTTGGACTGAATTGCTCTTCCCAACGGAAACTCCATAAATTAT
Organism: Rhizobium sp. FKL33; assembly: GCF_005222915.1. Taxonomy (GTDB): domain Bacteria; phylum Pseudomonadota; class Alphaproteobacteria; order Rhizobiales; family Rhizobiaceae; genus Rhizobium_E. Next base: position 14,859 of record NZ_STFX01000001.1, on the reverse strand, counting down.
CTACTCCAGTTGTAAATTTAATATTGTATATAACTTTGTTTCCAAATAGATCTCGGCCATTTTCGAGCAAACAACGTTCGAATTTTCGCATACTAGATAACTCAGCATCGCATTTAATATGATTCCCCGCCAATTTCTTGAACGGTATATTCAGTGAAAGAACGAAGGCTTTAGCCTCGTGAGGCGCGATAGTGAAAGGTGTTTTTTGCTCATCCATAATAGGCGAAAAATTTTCTAGAATAGGACTCGTATCACTTGTATAGATTGGCATATTATTCTCCAATATTTGGAAAACACGATAATCAACGAGTGAAACGGGCTTATCGTTTTCATTGAATATGCGAACCTTCCAGCTTATTGGACCGAGCATTGGAGACGGCTCAACATCATGCGACTTTAGCAACCCAACTCCCAAGATTTTTATAGGTCTGTCAGTCTCGATACGACTTTCGACCACAACCTGAATATTATCATCTTCTGGCCAAAATTGGGAGATCGCAGTTATAGTTGCAGTCAACAATCCTAGAACTCCGACAACAGAATTTATTGTCTCGTGCTTCATAATTTTAATTCGCCTCCATAAAAATTAATATATTATATTTTGATTTTACTTGATCTGTCAAATATATAATAGAAAATACATATGGAGCAATTCTCGCGGTAGCTCGGCCTCGATGACAAGGCCGTAATGGCTCTACACCAATGGGCTCAGTATTGGTCAACGGTTGACCATGCGTGTGATTTGAAGAACATGACGGCCGCACGAAAAGTAAGGAACGCCGCCGCTCAGGCGACGCGATCGAAACAGAGACACCTCCATGCTCCCCATCCTCCTCGTCGCGCTCGGCGGCGCGCTCGGCTCCGTCGCCCGCTATCTCACCGGCGTTTTGACCACCCGCCTGTTTGGCCCTTCCTTTCCCTGGGGCACGCTGATCGTCAACATCGCCGGCTCCTTCGCCATCGGCGTCCTGGTGGAGCTGATCGCGCGCAGGCTCAATGCGTCGATGGAGATGCGGCTGTTCCTGGTCACCGGCGTCATGGGCGGGTTCACGACGCTGTCGTCTTTCTCGCTCGATTTCGCCACTTTGTTCGAGCGCGGCGATCTCGGGCTCGCTTTCGTCTATGTGGCGGCGACGCTGGTGATCTCGATTGCCGCGGTTTTCGCGGGGCTGGCGCTCGGGCGCGCTTTGCTCTAAAGCCTGCCGAAAAGGAAAATTGAGACGATGGCTGGCGTAGAGCATAAACAGGTGGAAACAGACGAAGCGGGCATGCGGCTCGATCGCTGGTTCAAGGTTCATTATCCCGGACTGGGCTTCGGCCCGCTGCAGAAATTGCTGCGTTCCGGCCAGATCCGCGTCGATGGCGGCCGGGTGAAATCCGACACCCGCGTCCAGCCCGGCCAGACGGTGCGCGTGCCGCCGCTCGATGTCGACGAGAAGAAGGGCAAGCCGCTGTCGGGCAAGGAGCTCTCGCATTCCAGCGATCACGAGCTTCTGTCGCGCATGGTGCTCTATGAAGACAAGAAGGTCATCGTGCTCAACAAGCCGCACGGCCTGCCCGTCCAGGGCGGCTCCGGCGTGGTCCGCAATGTCGACAAGATGCTGGAAGCCTGGACGAGCCCGCGCGGCGAAAAGCCCCGCCTATGCCATCGCCTCGACCGGGACACGACCGGCGTCCTGGTGATCGCCCGCACCCGCGGCGCGGCGCAGGCGCTCACCGGCGCTTTTCGCGAGCGCGACACCAAGAAAACCTATTGGGCGCTGGTCAAGGGCGTGCCGCGTCCGGCTGAAGGCAAGATTTCGACCTGGCTGGTCAAGGAACAGACGCCGGATGGCGATCGCATGCGCGTCGCCAAGCATGGCGAGGACGGCGCCGATCACGCCGTCTCCTATTTCCGCGTCCGCGAACAGGCGGCGCAGCGCCTCGCCTGGCTGGAAATGGAGCCCTATACCGGCCGCACCCACCAGCTGCGCGTCCATGCCGCCCATATCGGCCATCCGATCATCGGCGATCCCAAATATTTCGAAGCCGAACAGGGCTGGGATTTCCCGGGCGGCGTGCAGAACAAGCTGCATCTGCATGCCCGCCACATCGATATTCCGCATCCCGACGGCGGCCGCCTGCGCGTGACCGCCCCCCTTCCCCCGCATATGGTCCAAACCTGGAACCTGCTCGGCTTCGAGGAAGGCAACGGCGACGACTACGGGGAATAAGCCTGTGAAACTGGTTCTCTTCGATTGCGACGGCACGCTGGTCGACAGCGGAAAGCTGATCCATGAAGTCATGGTCCGCACCTTCGTGCATCACGACATGCCCGAGCCGACTTATGAGGCGACGAAATCGATCATCGGCATCACGCTCGACAGCGCCATCGCCCGCATCATGGGCCAGGAGCATGTCGATGAGCGCGTGGCGGCGATGACGGCGCATTACAAGTCGATCTATAGCGATGTCCGCGCGCTGCCGCATTTTCAGGAGCCGCTGTTTGACGACATCGCCCATGTAATGGACACGCTGTCGGCGCGCGGCGACCTGCTGCTCGGCGCCGTCACCGGCAAGTCGCGACGCGGGCTGAACCTGATCGTCGACGCACATGGCTTCGAGAAGACCTTCTTCGTGTCGCGCACGGCGGATGACTGCCCCTCCAAGCCGCATCCGGCCATGGTGCTGGAATGCTGCACCGACGCGGGTATCGACGCCGCCGACACCATTGTCATCGGCGATTCCATTTACGATATGGGCATGGCGAAAGCCGCCGGCGCGAAAGCGATCGGCGTTTCCTGGGGCTATTGCGCCGTTGACGCGCTCTGGGACGCCGGCGCCGACGCCGTGCTTCACACCCCTCTGGAGATCCTGGCCCATGTCTGAAGAGGAAAAATCGATGCGCGACATATTCAGCGACCTCGCCGCGCCCGTGCTGTCGGATGAAGATCCGACACGCCGCGCCCAGATCCAGATGAAGCGGCCGCTGCCGAAGCGTTTCTACAAGGACGTGTCTGTCGAACAATCCGACGCCGGTTTCCAGATTCTGCTCGACGGTCGGCCGGTCAAGACGCCGATGAAATCCGCTCTCTTGCTGCCGACGGCCGCCGCAGCGGAAATCGTCGCGGAGGAGTGGCGTTCTCAGGGCGAGGAGATCAATCCCGCCAAAATGCCGGCGACGCGGCTGGCCAACACCGCCATCGATGGCATCGCCCGGGAGATCGACGCGGTTGCCGAGGATATCGTCTCCTTCGCCGGCACGGATCTCCTCTGCTATCGTGCCGAACATCCGGAGCGGCTGACCGCCTTGCAGGCGAGACATTGGGATCCGGTGCTGTTCTGGGCGGCGGACAATGTCGGCGCGCGCTTCATTCTGGCCGCAGGCGTCATGCATCAGGAGCAGCCGGAAGAGGCGCTCTCAGCCTATCGCCGCGCGCTTTCCGATCATCACCAGCCGCTCGCGCTCGCAGCGCTGCACACGATCACCACGCTGACAGGCTCGGCGCTTCTGGCGCTGGCTTTCGCCAAGCGCCGGATCGACGCCGAAGCGGCCTGGGCGGCGGCCCATGTCGACGAGGATTTCAACATCGAGCAATGGGGCTCCGACGCCGAAGCAGAGGCCAGACGCAAGGCCCGCTGGATCGAAATGAAAACAGCCGCCGATCTGTTTCACAGTCTCTCCGCTTAACGGAGAGACTACGCGCCGCCGCTCGTTAACGCTACGCTAACCATAAACGTTCATGGTCGCTTAAGCACTTGCTTAAGGGGGAATCGAACGATGCTGGGGCATTTTCTGCGCGTGGTCGTCATCTTAGCGGCTGGCGTCCTTCTGTCCGCCTGCGGAACCAGACCGAAGAGCCTGCCGGAAGTGACCCAGATCTACGAGGTCCGCGCGGCGCTGGTCACCGGCAATGCCGGAACGCCCAAAAAGCTCATGAGCGCCATTCAGGACCGGCTGGACGATGCGATCGCCGCCACCGTGCGGCCGACCCCCATGCCCCGCGCGGTGATGACGGTGCATATCGTCGACGTCCAGCAGGCCCCGACCGAAGACGGACTGCAAACGCAGACCGAAATTTCCGTGATGTTGACCGACGTCGTCTCGGGACATCCCGTGCATGTCCGCAGCTATCTGGTGCTGAGCCTTTCGGTCGACCGTCGCGCCGCCAACTGGTCGGCCGCGGAAGCCATCGCAGCGCGCCTCCGCTACGAATATCGCCTCAACCAGCCGCCGATCGTCAAGCGCCTGACCCACGACCCGCGCCTGTCGACCCAGATCAGCGGCCCGGCGCTGCCCGCCGAACAACAGATCGCGCCGTCCGCCGAGGGAGAGATCAAGCCGGTCGTCATCCCCCTGCAGAACGCGCCCGTGGTCGGCGCCGACCAGGATCCGCTGCTGAATTCCAAGACCCCCGTCACCGAACAGGCGGCCCCGGCGAAGGTGCCGCAGGCAGGAATGAACGACACGACGCAACCCGACGCGACCGCCCCGGCCACCGTGGAAGACGGCGCCAAGGCGAAGGTGGTGATCATGCCGAAAAAACCTGCCGCCGAACCTGCGGCGACGACGCCCGCCGCCGATGATCCGTCCGCCGACGGCGAACCCTGCGTCGAGACGCTCGAGAAGAAGTGCTGAGACCCTGCCTCTCCGTCGTCACCCTCGGCCTTGCGCCGAGGGTGTGAGCCAGTCAACCCGACCGCGACGTCGCGCCGGATAATCCGCGGGTAGATACGCAGGACCAACCCGGGCAGGACGATCGCGCAGTCAGTCGGGGCTTACTTCGCCAGACGCTCCGCGTGCCAGCGCAGATGATCGTCCATGAAAGTCGAGATGAAATAGTAGGAGTGGTCGTAGCGCTCGTGATTGCGCAGCGTCAGCTTCATGTCGGTATTCTCGAGCGCTTCCTCGAACTGCCAGGGGCGCAGTCCGGTCTGCAGGAAACTGTCGGCGAGCCCCTGGTCGATCAGGAATTCCGGGAACGTCATGCCGTCCTCGACCAAGGCCACCGCGTCATATTTCCGCCAGGCGAGCTCATCCGTTCCGAGATATTTCTCGAAGGCCGGCCGCGACCAGTCGGCGGTGGAGGGCTGGACGATCGGGGCGAAGGCCGAGCAGCTCTTGAAGCGGTCGGGATGCTTGAGCGCGATGGTGAGCGCGCCATGGCCGCCCATCGAATGGCCGAAAATACCCTGCCGGGTCATGTCGGCGCGGAAGGTCTTGCCGATCAACTCGGGCAATTCCTGGGTGACATAGGTGTACATCTGATAGTTCTCGGCCCAGGGCGCTTCGGTGGCGTCGAGATAGAAGCCGGCGCCCTTGCCCATCTGCCAGTTGGTCAGCTCATCCGGCACGTCATTGCCGCGCGGCGAGGTGTCGGGGCAGACGATGATCAGGCCGAGTTCGGCGGCGAGACGACGATATTCGCCCTTTTCCATGACATTGGCGTGGGTGCAGGTCAGGCCCGACAGATACCACAGCACCGGGCGCAATTCGTCCTTGGCCTGCTGCGGCACGAACACCGAGAAGGTCATGTCGCATTTGCAGGCCTCGGAGGCATGCGAGAAAACGCCCTGCATGCCGCCATGCGCGGTGGTTTCGGAAATGATGTTCAGCATGTGTAGTCTCCTGTGAAAGTCGGCGGCCTCAATGCCCGGCGCGGGTGGCGGCCAGCCATTGGTGAAGCTCGTCCTCGAAACCCGGCTTCATGCGGCCGGCGATCCGCGCGCAGGCGTCGAAAACGCTGGCGAGGTCGTCGCTCGGATCGCTGACGGCGGCTTTGAGTTCGGCGATGTAATCTTCGAAACCTCGGTAGCGCTCGGCATTCTGGGCGGCGTTGCGCAGCAGCGATCCCAGAAGCGCGATGGTCGCCGTATAGAGCGCCTTGAGGCGATCGACCTCCGGCAGCGACAGCGACGGCCGCTGCGTCGTCACGAAGACATCGAGATATTTGAACAGCAAATCGAACTTCGCCGCCCAGTCCGGAAGGCCCGCATCGAGATAAAAGCCCCTGACCGACGCGTCGATGCTCTCCTGCCGGCGCCAGCGGCCGAGATCGTAGCGATAAAGCGTCGACGGATCATGCGCGACCTTGCCTTCGAACAGAAGCGAGGTGGTCACCGCCCAGTCGAAATCGCCGATCACGGTTTTGCGCATGCGCCAATAAGGCTCATGGACGGACAGAAAGGAGTCGCGTCGGAAAAAACTGTAATAGAGCGAATTGCAGCCGCCCCGTCGCTGCGCATAGGCGTGAAACCGGTCAACCGGACTATCCTCCGGCAGAGCGTAGTCCAGGCGACGGAGTTCGGGCTCCCCCGCCGCGAAAATCACCACCGTCGGCCGCGCGCCGATGAAGTCGTCCGGCAGCCGAGCCAGATCGATCCCCGCCGCGCCCGCCGCCTCTTCGATGAAATCATCGTCGCCCACCGGCAGGATGAAAGGCGTATCGGCCGCCTCAACCGTGCGCATCAGGTTGTCGAGCGGACCAGCGCCCGGATTTTGCAGCACCGTCACGATGTCCGAATGCGCGGCGTAATGCGCCGCCTTGCCCTGCTCATCGGAATTGTCGGAAATGATCAGCCGACAGTTCCGCGCCCGCGCATAGGCGGCCATGCTATCGATCGAGGCTTTGGACGTCGCCAGCGGACGGCGGCTCGGCATGCATAGACTGACGAGGCTCATCCCCATTCCTCATTTCTCGCCCCGCTCCTCGCGGAGTTTCGTCCAATATTGCAGGCGCTTGTTGATCTCGCGTTCGAATCCGCGATCCGGAGGCGCATAATAGCGGCGCCGTCCCATCTTTTCCGGGAAATAATTCTGGCCGGAAAAAGCGTCGGGCTCGTCGTGATCATAGCGATAGCCATCACCATAGCCTTCCTGCGACATCAGCTTGGTCGGCGCGTTGAGAATGTGCTTGGGCGGCAAAAGCGAACCATTGGCCTTGGCGTCGCGCACCGCCGCCTTGTAGGCGACATAGGCGCCGTTGGATTTCGGCGCGGTCGCCAGATAGATGCAGGCATTGGCGAGCGCGAGCTCCCCTTCCGGCGATCCCAAGAAATCATAGGCGTCCTTGGCGGCGTTGCAGACCACCAGCGCCTGCGGATCGGCAAGCCCGATATCCTCCACCGCCATGCGCACGAAGCGGCGGGCGACGAACAGCGGATCTTCGCCGGCGTCGAGCATCCGACACATATAGTAGAGCGCCGCATCCGGATCGGAACCGCGGATCGACTTGTGCAGGGCGGAGATCAGATTGTAATGGCCGTCCTGACCCTTGTCATAGATCGGCGCGCGGCGTTGGACGACATTCAGCAGCTGCGCGGAATCGAACAGTTCGCCGTCGCGCGCCGCCCGCCAGACTTCCTCGGACAATGTCAGGATGGCGCGGCCGTCGCCGTCGGCAAGCGTCAAAAGCAGCGCGCGCGCTTCCTCGTCAACGGGCAAAGGCTTGCCCATCTCGGCCTCGGCGCGGCCAAGCAGCGAAGCGAGGCTCGCCTCGTCATGCGATTTGAAGGTCAGCACGCGGGCGCGCGACAGAAGCGCCGCATTGAGCTCAAAGGACGGATTTTCGGTGGTCGCGCCGACCAGCACGATGGTGCCGTCCTCCATCACCGGCAGGAAACTGTCCTGCTGCGAGCGGTTGAAGCGATGGATCTCGTCGACGAACAGCAGCGTCTGGCGCCCCTGCTCCCGCCGCATCCGCGCAGCTTCGAAGACTTTCTTGAGATCGGCGACGCCGGAAAAGATCGCCGAAATCTGCTCGAAATAGAGATCCGTTTCGCGGCTGAGAAGCCGCGCCACGGTGGTCTTGCCGGTTCCCGGCGGGCCCCAGAAGATCATGGAACCCAGAGATTTCGCTTCGATCATGCGCGTCAACGCGCCGTCGGGCCCGGTCAGGTGTTCCTGGCCCGAGACTTCGGCGAGGCATTTTGGCCTGAGACGGTCGGCAAGCGGCCGAATGGCGTCGGCGACGCCGGCATGATCGAACAGGCTGCTCATCGAATGAACTGCCGGATGCGCTGGCCGCCGCGATCGATCTCGACCCGCCAGAAATTGGGATCGGATTCGAGCATGGCCTGCAGTCCCTCGGTGGAGGTGATTTCCTGGCCGTTGATGGCGATGATGATGTCGCGCGGCTCGAAGCCGAGGCGGGCGGCGGGCGAGCCGCGGGAGATCTGCTCGATGACCACGCCCGTGGCCTCCGACGGCATCTGCAGCTCCTGGGCAAGCCGCGGCGACAGATTGGCCACCAGCGCCCCGGCGAAGGGATTGCGCCCGTCAATCAGCCGCTCATCCTTCGGCCGCGTCTCCGGCGCCTGCTGCAGGGTGAGGCTGACTTCGCGCTCCTTGCCGTTGTCGGAGACAGCAAGCGTCACGGTCGAGCCGAGGCCGGCGGTGGTCAGGCGATAGCCGAGCGCATCGGGATGTTCGACCGGGCGCCCATTGACGGCGGTGACGACCTCGCCGGGGCGCAGGCCCGCTTTATCCGCCGGTCCATCCTTGACGATCTTGGTGACCAGCGCGCCGCGCGCGAGCTTGAGACCCAGGGCTTCTGCGACCTCGGACGTGACGGGTTCGAACGTCGCGCCGACATAGGGGCGCGTAAATCCGCTCTGGCCGCCGCGCGCCGCCTCGATGAACACTTTCACCAGATTGGCGGGAATGGCGAAGCCGATGCCGTTCGAGCCGCCGTCGCGCGACACGATCGCGGTGTTGAGGCCGATCAGTTCGCCGCGCATATTGATCAGAGCGCCGCCGGAATTGCCGGGATTGATCGAGGCGTCGGTCTGGATGAAGAAGGAGAAGTCGCCCTCGCCCACCCGGTTGCGCGCCAGCGCGGAGACGATGCCGGAGGTCACGGTCTGGCCGACGCCGAAGGGATTGCCGACCGCCAGCACGAGATCGCCGACCTCGACGCCGTCGGAATCGCCGATCGGCAGCGCTTCGAACGAGCCGCCGCCCTGGACCTTCAGGAGAGCGAGATCGAGCCGCTCATCCTTGAACGTCACCTTGGCGGAGAATTCGCGCCCGTCCGACAACGCGATCTTGATGTCGTCGGCGCCGGAAATGACATGGTTGTTGGTGATGACGAGACCATCCTTGGCGATGATGACGCCGGAGCCGAGCGAGCTCTGTTTTTCCGTGCGGTTGGGCAGCCGCTGGCCGAAGAATTCCTCGAAGAACGGATCGGAATAGAGCGACGGGCGCTCCACGACCTTTTCGGCATAGACATTCACCACCGTCCCGGCCGTCTGTTTCACCAGTGGCGCAAAGGACAGCTGAACTTCGGCTCGGCTCTGAGGCAGCGTTTTCACCTCTTCCGCCCCAACAGGCGCGGCGAGCGACAGAGCCATGACCATCAACAGGATGCGCGGACGAAACAGCATGTGATTCCCTTTTTCTTGCGGTTTTCTTTCTCTCATTCCAGCGCGCGGCTTGCCAAGTGCGGCAACGACGCTTTGCGCCGGCCGCACTATAACGCGCCGATCGGGGCGAGATTTCATCGCAACCTGAGAAAAATCAGTGGGCGGGCGCAAAACTTTCCGCGCGGGCGATCTGCCAGGGAATGTGGAAGCGCACGTCGTTCGTCCCTTCCAAGAGTTCGCCGGACCGCAGCGGCGGATAGAGATGGGTGAACGTGGTCACCTGGCTGTGATTGATGCGCTTGTGGAAATGAAAGGGCTTGAATTCGGATGGGTGGTGCAGCCCGGCGCCCGCCACCACTTCCGCCAAAGCTTCGAGCGTCTTGGCGTGAAACTGCGCCACGCGCGTCGCCTTGTCCGGCACCACCAGCGCCCGCTGCCGATGCTCGTCCTGGGTGGCGACACCGACGGGACAGTGATCGGTGTGACAGGCCTGCGACTGGATGCAGCCGATCGAGAACATGAAGCCGCGCGCCATATTCACCCAGTCTGCGCCGAGCGCCATGACGCGGGCGATATCGAAGGCGGAGATGATCATGCCGGACGCGCCGATGCGGATCTTGTCGCGCAGGCCCGCCCCGATCAGCGCATTGTGCACGAATGTGAGGCCTTCACGCAGCGGCATGCCGATATGGTCGATATATTCCGAGGGCGCAGCCCCGGTGCCGCCCTCCTTGCCGTCGACCACGATGAAGTCAGGGGTGACGCCCGTCGCCAGCATCGCCTTGACTACGGCCAGGAATTCATGGGCATGACCGATGCAGAGCTTGAAGCCGACAGGCTTGCCGCCCGACAATTTGCGCAACTGGGCGATGAAGGCCATGAGTTCGAGCGGCGTCGAAAACGCCGGATGGCCTGCGGGCGACACGCAGTCGCGATCCATCGGAATGCCGCGGATCTCGGCGATCTCAGGCGTGATCTTGGCCTTGGGCAGCACGCCGCCATGGCCGGGTTTGGCCCCCTGGCTGAGCTTGATCTCGATCATCTTGACCTGCGGATCTGCCGCAGCCTTCTCGAAACGCTCCGGTGAAAACGAGCCATCGTCATGACGGCAGCCGAAATAGCCAGATCCGATCTCCCAGATCAGATCGCCGCCATATTCGCGGTGATAGGGAGAAATGCCGCCCTCGCCGGTGTCATGGGCGAAGCCGCCCGTCTTGGCGCCCTTGTTCAGCGCCCGGATGGCGTTGGCCGACAGCGAGCCGAAGCTCATGGCCGAGATGTTGAGCACGGAATGGCTGTAGGGCTGCGTGCAGTCGGGACCGCCGACAATGACGCGGAAATGGTGATCGGCGATCCGGGTCGGGGCCAGCGAATGCGAGATCCATTCGTAGCGCGGCTCATAGACATCGTATTCCGTGCCGAACGGCCGCTTGTCGAGCTGGCCCTTGGCGCGCTGATAGGCGAGCGAGCGCTTGTCGCGCGGGAACGGCCGCCCGTCCTTCTCGCCCTCGAAGAAGTATTGCCGGATCTTCGGCCGCAGGTCTTCCATGATGTAACGCGCATGTCCGCTGATCGGATAGTTGCGCAAAACCGCATGCCGGCTCTGGACGATGTCGTGAATGCCGACAACCGACAGGAACAGCGACAGAAGAAAAAAGCCGAGAATGACGGGATGAAAGAAACCCATCGAAATCAGGGCCAGGCCGAAGATCGCAACAAAGGCGATGCTGATGGTGAGCGGCAGGATGCGGGCGGAGAAGAGAAGACGGAACGCGGCCATGGTGCTACCCGAAAGGATGCTGAAGGCCGTAAATTACGTGAATTCGATTATACAAACGTGAAGCCGATACGGAGCATTCACCGCTTTTTCGTGCTCCGCCGCCTCTTTGTCTTGCGCTATCGTCGCGGTGCCGGGCGCGAACCCTTCGCAAAGGCCTCGTCAGGTTTCGAGCCGGCCCAGCACCGTCACGGCGCCCTTGTCCAGCGAAACGAAAATGATCTCGCCCGAGGCCGGGAAGACGCCGGTCAAACCGGTGATGTTGACCTGATGGGTGACGAGGACCACGGGCGCCGCCGGTTTCAGCGAACGGATCCAGGCAAGCGTCTGCGCGCTGCGCGCCTCGCTCTGCCCGGGTTCGCCGAAGAAGGAATTGAGGAGCGGCTGTTCGGCGACCTCTCCCAATCCGAGGCCGCGCGCTGTGTCGAGGCAGCGGCACCACTGGCTCGAATAGACGGAGGCGGTGTTGACGCCATTCTGACGAAACAGCGCGCCGATCCGCCGCGCCTGCGCCCTGCCCTCGTCCGATAGATTGCGTTGCGTCGAGCAATCCCTCAGTTGAAACCCGTCCGGATCTCCCGTTCCCGGCGCAGTCGCATGCCGCATCAGCGCCAACACGTCGCCGCGACGAAAAAGCGGCCAGATCTCCGCAGCCCAGGCGCTGCCGCCCGCCAGCATGGCGGCGGCGGCCAGACAAAATGCGCGTCTCTCGATCAGCGGCATGCGGCGTCTCCATCATCTCGAACCCTGAACGGACCAAGGACGCCCGGGGGAGCGTCCTTGGTTTATAGGGCGGAGACGCGCAGCCGGATCAGCCGACGGCGCGAAGCGCCCGGGGTGGATGAGTTGCAGCCCGCTCATTGCCGACCTTGAAGCGCGAGATCAGGCGGGCGAGCTGGTTGGCGTCGTCTGCGAGCCGGCTGGTGCTGGCGGTGGTTTCCTCGGCCATGGCGGCATTGCGCTGGGTGACCTGGTCGAGCTGGTTGACGGCGTCGTTGATCTCCTGAAGCTTGTAGGACTGGTCCTGGGCGCCGGAGGAAATCTCCTTCACATGCAGGTTCACCTCGCCGACATGCTGGCGGATGGCGGTGAGCACATTGCCGGTGGCGGTGACGAGGCGAACGCCTTCGGTGACCTCGGTCCCGGATTTGCCGATCAGGGCCTTGATATCCTTGGCGGCGCCGGCCGAACGGCTGGCCAGTTCACGCACTTCCTGGGCGACGACTGCGAAACCCTTGCCGGCCTCGCCCGCGCGCGCCGCCTCGACCCCGGCGTTGAGCGCCAGGAGATTGGTCTGGAAGGCGATTTCGTCGATGACATTGATGATCTTGCCGATCTCGGTGGACGCCTGTTCGATCCGCTCCATGGCAGCGACCGCCTCGCCGACCACGCTCGACGATTTCTCGGTGCTGTTATGCGCGAGCGTGACCGCCTTGGCGGCCTCGATGGCGCGCTCGGTGGACTGGCGGACGGCCACCGTGATCTCTTCCAACGCAGAGGAGGTTTCCTCGAGCGCCGCCGCCTGCTGTTCCGTGCGCCGCGACAGATCTTCCGACGCCAGGCGAAGTTCGCCTGAACCCGAATTGATCATGTCGATGGAGGCGCGCACCTCGGTGACCAGCACGCGCAGAACCTCCATGGTCTGGTTGACATTGTGCTGCAGTTCGGCGAATGCGCCCTGGAAGACGCCGCGCATCTGCTCGGTCAGATCGCCGTCGGACAGCGACGACATCACCCTCCGGACTTCGGACAGGCCGCTGCCGATCGACTCCACCAATTCGTTCATCGATCCCGCGAAAGCGTTGAGATCGGCATTGCCGAAATCGGCGCGGATGCGGCGGCTGAAATCGCCCTCCACGGCGGCGGCGACGATTTCTGCGATCGCCGCCTGCAGCGCCTCGCATTGCTGCTTGAGCGCGCGCTCCTGTTCGTTCATGGCGCGGACGCGGATGGCGTTCTGCTTGAACACGTCGACGGCGCGGGCCATGTCGCCGATTTCGTTGCCCTGATCGAGATAACGGATGGCGACATCGAGATCGCCGCCGGCCAGACGCCGCATCAGCACGGTGGTCTCACCGATCGGGCGCGAGACCCGGCGGATGACGAAGGCCATGGCGGCAACGCCGACCGCAAGGCCCAGGAGAAGCACGGCGACGCTGGCGATCCAGGCGTTGCGGAAACCGCGGATCGCCTCCTGATGCATCTCCTCGGCGGCGTCGACATTGGCGTCGCGGAAGGCGTCGGCGGCATCGTCGATCTCGCCATAGATCTTGGTCATCGAGTTGATGAGAAGATCGGACGCCTCCTTCTTCATGCCGGCGCGCGACAGCGCGATCATCTGGTCATGGGCGGCGAGATAGGCCGACAGCCGTTCCGTGAACACCGCATAGGCGGCCTTTTCCTTGGGCAGCGAAATCAGCGCTTCATAGCGGGCCATACGGTCGCGCAGCTTGCCGAGATCCTTGGCGATCTGTTTTTCCGTGGCAGCCATTTCCTCCGGCGTGCGATCCACGAGATGCCTGTTCTGCAGGCCGCGCAGATTGGCGATGGTGATGTTCAACCGGTTGGTGATATCGACCGCCGGCAGCGCCTTGGAGGCCAGCCGCTCGGTGTTGTCGAACACGCCGCTGATCGATAGGAGACCGAAACCACCCTGCGCGACGAGCAGCACGAACAGCGTCGCCATCATGCCGATGAGCGAAAATTTCAAGGAAGCGGTCTTTTTCAGCATGGGTCACATCCCTCTCTGGCGACGATCTTCACCCGCGCCCGGTTGCATCTCAGTCAGTCTCCGAGGCCGTGCTCGGACATGGCTCCGCCTTCGCCCGTTGGCTCAACGGGACGGCGTCCGTCTACGGCGCATCATGCAGCTGACTCTCTCGCGGGCATGCGAGAACCGCCCCGCTGCGCCGACGAAAGGATCGGCGCAAGCGTGTAGGAGCGAACCAACATCATTACCCTGCGTTGATGGAATATTAGGAAGGCGTGCGTTTAAATTATCCTAATAAGTTGCATAAGAAATCGATAAAATATATATTATCTTGCGGAGGATTCACGTTTTTGGGGGAGGCAGGCGCGGCAAAGGGCAACAGGACCGCCGCTGCAACCGCCAGCCATGACTGTCGCGCCTTGATGGCAGACTGCGCGCTGTCGTCGCGCTGCACGGTGGACGCACGGGCTCAAGGTCCGGCCTCACGTTGCGTCATGCTCAACGGCTTGAGGGGTGAGGCTATGCGGGCAGATCTTCCGGGCGGACATTCATGACGGAAACCCCTTCTCTTGAGGTTTCCCGTTTTAATCCCCGCCCGCAAACGCTGCGTGATTTAAGTCAAGCACGGGCAATGTGCCGCATGAAGAGGGATGCACTTTCGTCAAAGGAGCTGTTTTGTACTATAACATTTAGACGGTGCAAGCGCCAAACAACAATCACTTCCAGAGCCTTCACCATAGGATATAAAAATCCGCATATAAATTTCTCATAAAAACGCGGCCAATCATACTATATATTAGAAAACCAATCCTTGTTTACACTGATACTCTCGACAAGCCTTGTGCTTACACCAAGGTCAAACTGCTTAAGTAACTCACAAAGTCTTTCACCATCGATAAGATCAATAGCTATAGCCCCATCTCTGGTTGCCTCTTCGGAGGCCTGGCTAAAGCATCGTACCGAAAACGTGAATCGTTGGGATTTTGAGATTTCCGGTTTTCATGATTCCCTTCTGATTGGAGGTGTT
>NZ_STFX01000018.1 GCF_005222915.1 Rhizobium sp. FKL33 | reverse complement strand
AAACACCTCCAATCAGAAGGGAATCATGAAAACCGGAAATCTCAAAATCCCAACGATTCACGTTTTCGGTACGATGCTTTAGTTCAAGGCGTCATGACCGAATAACGGCTGTAGTTTCACCAGAATGCTGAGCCCCAGCAGTGATGGGCCGGTGCGCCTTTGAGCGCGCAAAATTGATTGGGCGATCGGCATCGCGGATCCCAACGTGGCCAGCGGTCGATGACCGCGCTAACAGGCCGGATATATGACTTCACTGTACAGCGGAGAGTTGCGCGACTAAGGCCTTGCCAGCCGGGCCGTTCCACATAGGCGTCAGGGCCCTTATTTAACGTCGAAACACACGGCGCTCTTGCAATTGCTGATTTTATTCCCATCTCCAGGACAATGGCGGCTTTTGCACGGGCGCTGTCATTTTGCGGGCGGCACTCACCCGAGCCCCAAAAAAGGAGGACGGAATGTCTTCCGACCTCAAGCAGTATTTTTCCGAGATTTTTGACGCGGGCTTCATAAAGCAGGCGCTTGTTCAGGCGCTCATGCCCCACCAGGATCGCTTGTTCGCACCCGCGCGCCCGGCGCTGGCCCTGGCCGTGGTTCGACCCGCGCGGTGGCGCAGAGGCCCCGATGGATATCGGGGGGCGACATCATGGTGATCCGTTTTACGAAAGCCCCG
Organism: Rhizobium sp. FKL33; assembly: GCF_005222915.1. GTDB lineage: Bacteria > Pseudomonadota > Alphaproteobacteria > Rhizobiales > Rhizobiaceae > Rhizobium_E. The sequence continues at coordinate 206,182 of NZ_STFX01000018.1, read as the reverse complement.
CCTTCAGAAGAGCCGCAGGCCTCGCTTCCTCTGGAGCAGGGCGAGGGGCGGCCCTCTGCCGCCGGCCGGTCCTCAAGAGATCGAGATGGCAAGGGTAAGCCGCGCATTGACGACAAGGCCGAAAAGGCGCCCGCGCTGGACCTGGCCGGATCCAAGCGGCATGCCGCCGCCGGGCAACCCGCGGCTCTCTCCCGATGGGAAGACGAAGGCGGCGGCCTGAAGGACCAGAGCGCTCCGGAAACAACCAAGGCGGACGCCGATGATCGCGACAACGGGTAATGTGGTGATCCTTGCGCAATTCCGTGCCGCCCAGGCGGAGAGCTGCGCCGACAAACAGGACGACGCCGGCGGGCCACTCCCGGTCGACGCCGATCACAAATGCCGGGTGCTTTTGTCTGCCGTCAGGCGAGCGCTATCTTCTCCGGCGACCCGGGCCTGAGGGCAGCAGGCGCTTGTCCCGCACAGGCCTCGACAATATTGCCCTAAGGATCGTCGCTCTTTCCGGCGATCCTCCGGTCGCCTGGTCAGAAAATCAGTCTGGAAGTGGAGAAACGCGCCATGCCGACCCATCGTTACGCCATCGGGCAAACTGTTCGTCTGCTGAAGACGCGGGGATTGTTTCCGGCTGCTGCCGCCACCTACACGGTGGCTGCTTCATTGCCGGCCTATCACAACAATCAGCAATACCGGCTGTGGAACGAGGAGCTCAACCAGAACCGCGTCGCCATGGAACGCGATCTCGAGTCGGTCTGACCAATCCGGATCCGACGCCGAGCCGCCTGCGTCCTGCGGCGATGCCGTCGAGGATGACCGGAGAAGGCGGGCCGCCCGGACACCGGTCGGCTGTCAGGTCAAGTCGGGGATGACCGAGACAGCGGCGGCGGGGCGTGCTCATCTGGCGACAAGGCCTGTTTCTCGAGTAGGGCTAGCAGCGCCTCCCGCTCCGGGCTGAACGGACTGATGTCGAGAAAAAACGTCGACGGGCGTGCGTGTTTCGTGTCCGCCGGAGGAAGGGTTCGCCTGGTGAAGCACATGGGCTTTTTCTGCCGTGGAGCCCTGGATGAGAAACCACCGGTCGCCATTCGAACTGGCTGAGAATTCCCGCATATCGTCGCGCCTCAAATGTGCTGGTTTGCTTCCTCCGTTCTCCGCGCCATTGTGCCGGGGAATGCCCCAGAGGCGGGCTTCTTGGACGGTGAAGCCAGCGGAGAACGGGAGGCGGTAGGCCATCATGGATAAAATGACCCACGATGTACAATGAAAAATTGAATCCATTGGTTCCAAGCATCCTGAAATAGAATTTGCTTGCCAAGCATCCCCAGCCGGCGCATGCTGGCGCCAACGGCGAACTCAGCCGGAGCGACATCATGGGAATGCGGTTCCTCTTGACGGAGCCGCCTTCCTCGACGGAGCCTCTCGACTCCGTGTTTGGACTCATAGGGCGGTTCGTTGCGCAGGGACAAGTCGCGTCGGTGTCTCCGACAATCGATGCCGCCGATAAACGCCGGTGACGCTCTTCTCGATCGGGACGCCCGGACGGCGGCGATGTTTTCGTCCGGAAACAGAGTCCTCTTATCATAGCCGGGCCGGGCCTGGCTTCCCACGCAGACCTGAAGAACCGACATGCAGAGCAGGAAAACCGAATCGGTGGTCACCTTTCGCCACTTGTTTTCGATCGGCGCCAGCGTCTCGGATCAGCCGGCCGGCTCCTACCAGGTGACAAAGGAAGAGGAACTCATCGAGGGCCTGTCCTTCGCCGCCTATCACGTCGCGTCTCTGGTGATCGAGGTGCCGGCGATCGAGGCCCGCAGCGTCAACAAGCAGCGCCTGTCCATCACGGTCGATGACCTCGCGGCTGCGCTGGAACGCGACGCCGCATTTGGCGAAGAAGATCGCCTCGTCGCCCGGAGCGCCGCCGAAGCGGGCAAAACAAAGCACCCGAACCGAGCCGATGATTGAGTCTGAGCGTCCGGCCAACCCTATGATCACGCTTCTCCCTATGGCTGCAGTCGCCTGACAGGCGGACGAAAAGGATCTTCTATGACCAGTCACGTTACCGACCAGCTGTGGGATGCGCAGTTTTTGCGGCGGGCGATCGATGCTGCGGAGGTGGCTCTTTGGTCTTGGAACGTCGAGACTGATCTGTTCAACATGGATCGCCTTGCTTTCGCGATATGGGGAATCCCCAACAATTCCACCGTCACTTTCGAGGATCTCTCCGCAAAAATACATCCATCCGACCGCAACAGGGTGCGCGCCGCTTTCGCGGCCACCCGCGCCCATATTGGCGCCTATGAAATCGACTTCCGTATTCTGATGGGCGATGCAGTTCGCTGGGTGTCCGCGCGCGGCCAGGGAAACGACATCGGCAGGATCAATGACACCGTCATGGGCATCTTTCTGGACGTGACTGGACGCAAGCAGGCTGAAGAAGGCAACGAATTGCTTGCCGGCGAGATGAGCCATCGGGTGAAGAACCTGCTTGCCATCGCCAACAGCCTCACCCTGATCACATCGCGCACGACCGCGACCACGATCGACATGGCGCGCGAACTCACGCAAAGGCTTACCGCTCTCGGTCGCGCTCACGATTTGGTCCGGCCTCTTCCTGGACATGAAGGCAAAGCCGCCCTGCTTGGCGATCTGCTCACCATCCTCCTTGCGCCCTATGACGACAACGGTACTTTCGAAGGACGCATCAGGGTGGCGGTGCCGCGAACAAGCGTGGGCGAAAGCACGGCCACGATATTGGCGCTCATCGTTCACGAGTTGGCGACGAATTCCTTGAAACACGGCGCCCTGTCGACCTTGACGGGCACGTTGGATATTTCAGGCAGCGACGCGGAGACACATCTTTCGGTCGCCTGGCTGGAACGCGGCGGCCCGCCGGTGACGCCGCCGAAGGAGACGGAGGGTTTCGGGAACACCATGGTGAGACGCGCCATTCAGAGCCAGCTGGGTGGCTCGATCGAATATGACTGGTCGACGGAAGGCGTCGCCGTGCGGCTTGTTCTCGAGAAATCGCATCTCGCCCAGTTAAGGGGGCTGATCATCAGCCTTGCTTATCAGCCGCGACGTATCTGCGGGACATCCGCTACCGTCGCCGTGTTGGAACCGGCGATCACAGTCGCCGGCGTCAGGCTCAATCGCGTCGTGATGCTTCCTTGACGTTCGATCGACCAAGAAATCGAACGGCGACAGTCGTCAGCGCATCAGGCCTGCCGCCCGCAAGGCGTCGGTAATGACCTTGTTGACGCTCTGCCTGCCGGCGGCTTTTGCGCCCTCCAGCGGGCTCTGGCTCATATTGGCCATCATGCCGGCGACGCGCCCCTTGAGCGTTTCCGTGGCGGATGGTTGCGCGCCATGCTTTGCTGCCGAGCCTTCGGCATCGGCGACATCCTGATCATCGGCGAGACCCCAGCTGCGTGCGATGCGCGCCGTCGACGAGATTCCGGTGTCGAGCATATAGGGGCCGCTGCTTCCGAGAGGCGTCTTGGCGCTCGCCGAAATCGGCACGCCATGCCCCATCCCTGCGACCATGTAGAGTTCGACGACTTCGGCCCCGTCGTCGCTGCGCCAGACCTTGCGCGTAAATCCCTGGCCGGTTTCGACAGTGTCCGCGATCTCGCCGAGGCCATGGGCGCCGCTCCATTGATCGACGATCTGCATGGCGTTGACCGGCCGGACGATCTGGTCATGCGTTCCATGCCAGACGGAAATCTTCGGCCGGGCCGCCGCCCCGGGAGATGCGTTGACAAGGGCGGACCGCAAGTGATGTGGATCGGGCGCATTGCGGCCCTGCATTCGCTGGAACGCCTGATCGACGCTGCCGGCGACGCCATAGGGCAGGCTCCCGATCATCGCGCCGCCATTGAAGAGTTCCGGATATGTCGCCAACATGACAAGCGCCATGGCGCCGCCGGCGGAGAGGCCGGTGATGTAAGCACGCTCCTCGTCGAGGCCATGTGAGGTGACGACATGGCCGACCATTTCGCGGATCGACAGGGCTTCGCCGGAATCGCGCCTTGCGTCGCCGGGTTGGAACCAGTTGAAGCACAGATTGCCGTTGTTGGAACGCTGCTGTTCGGGGAAGAGCACCGCAAAGCCGTTCTTTTCAGCGAGCTGTGTCCAGCCCGAACCGTGATCATAACCGGCCGCGTCCTGGGTGCATCCATGTAGAACCACGACCAGCGCCGTCTTGGGCGCCAGGATCGACGGGAGGTAAAGCCAGGATTTGAGGTTGCCGGGGTTCACGCCGAAGCCGGTCAGTTCGATCAATGGGCGGGAGTTCTGGTGGTCGGTCACATTCGTTCTCCACTGCCCGTGATGGGCATGAACACTTCATATGGGGACGAATGCTGCAGTGCACAAATTTTTTCGGACGGAAACCGTCTCCGACGCGCCTTCAAATCCTGCTGCCGGCGTCTATGCCGGAGGACTGTCAGAAGAATCAAAAACTAAAGGTTGACAAATCGACTATGTCTGTCTATTTATAGTTTTATCGATATTTGCTTGCTGAGCTTTGTTTTCCGCGCGATTGACGCCGCGTCTTGATCGAACCTTCCTTTCAAAAATCGCTATCACCATCCGCAGCGTCTCGGCGCTGTGGTCGTTCAATATGCTATGAAAGGGTTCATCATGACCACTGGCACAGTAAAATGGTTCAATTCCACCAAGGGCTTCGGCTTCATTCAGCCTGACAATGGCGGCCCGGACGCCTTCGTTCACATCTCGGCCGTCGAACGCGCCGGAATGCGTGATATCGTCGAAGGCCAGAAAATTGGCTACGACATGGAGCGGGACATGAAGTCCGGCAAGATGTCGGCCTGCAACCTGCAGGCAGCCTGACCGTATCTCTGTTGCGCTTTGACCACGGATGTACTGGCACGGCGCGACGACATACAGATCAAGGCCAGGCAATTTGCCTGGCCTTTTTTCCTTCATGCGCAACGCTGTCGGGCTGGCGCGCCGGACCGGATCGATGTTAGGTCCCCAAAATCGACACGAGTCTCCCGCGCGCTGAGTGGCGCGAGAGCAAAGACAGGTATTTCGATGACGTTACAAGTGCCGCCGCCTGAGCCCGATCAAGCCGCCGAGGCGATGGTCTGGATGAAAATCCTCGCGGCCTACCGCCAACCTCGGATGAGCCGCAGCGTCATGGAGCTTTTCGTCACCGTCGCGCCCTTCATCGCATTCACGGCCATCGCCTATGTCAGCATGGCTTATGGCGTCTGGATCGGTCTGCTCGCGATCCTGCCGGCCAGCGCATTTCTCCTGCGTCTGTTCATGATCCAGCATGATTGCGGCCATGGCTCGTTTTTCGCCAACCGACGCCTGGATGACTGGACGGGGCGCTTGATCGGCATTGTCACCATGACGCCCTATGACTACTGGCGAAACGCGCATGCCAAACATCATGCCACCGCCGGCAATCTCGACCAGCGCGGCATCGGCGACATCACCACCCTGACCATCGACGAATACCGCGCTCTTTCACCGACGAAACGTCTTGGCTATCGTCTGTACCGGAATCCGCTGGTGATGTTCGGCATCGGACCGGCCTGGCTTTTCATCTTCAAGCAGCGCCTGCCCTTCGGCATGATGCGGGCAGGGGCCATGCCCTGGCTTTCGACCATGCTCACGAATCTGGCCATCTTGACCCTTCTCGGTCTGCTGCTGTGGACCTTCGGCGTCGGGACCATGTTGCTGATTCAAACGCCGATGATCATTCTTGCAGGCGCCGCCGGCGTCTGGCTTTTCTATGTCCAGCACCAGTTCGAGGACACGCACTGGGCGGAGGGCGACGATTGGAGATTTCCGGAAGCGGCGCTGCATGGAGCGTCTCACTATGATCTGCCGCCGATGCTGCAATGGCTGACCGGCAATATCGGCATTCATCATGTCCATCATCTGTCGAGCCGGATTCCCTATTATCGGCTGCCTGAGGTCTTGCGGGACCATCCGCGACTGGCCGGCATAGGCCGCATAACCTTGATGCAAAGCCTGAGTTGCGTGCGGCTCGTGCTTTGGGATGACGCGCGCCGGAAACTCGTCTCCTTCCGCGAGGCTGCAGTCTGACAGCTTTAGCCTGCAACGGCTGTTCCGCATCGGATGACGGTTTCGTGTCGCATTCCTCGAATTCGCCATGACATCCGTCTTCTCGGGAGCGTCCTGAGCGCTCCCCAGCCGGTTGATGTCCCGGTCTGCGGAGACACGGCCGACTTGCGCCTGCTCCGGCGGTCAAAAACTGATTCCGTCGATGATGATGTCCGCCCACGGCTGCGGTCTGCCGCCAGCAATATGCTCTCAGACCTCAAATCTTGGTGATTGCTACTTTTAAAAGAATCGTGGCGTCTCCATGTGTGTAATAGTTGCAGCTCGTCTTTAGGGCGCTGCATTCGAGGATTGAGAGTCCTCGCCCCAACAAAGGAGGACGCTATGTCTTCCAGTCTCCACACAGGCGAATTTAGTCCTTCCGATGTAAAGCCAGGCAGCGGGACTTCTGGTATTGGGATCTTCAGTCATTCCGAGCGGTCAAATATTGCCCCCGACGCTTCCGCTGTCGCCGGATTCAAATTTCTCCATCTTGCAACGCCGAAGATGCGGTCGCGCATCCTGCTTCGAAAACAGGGATCCGGCGGCTCGAAACCCGCAGCCGTGAACATCCGAAGGATTGAAGCGGCGAGACTTTGGGCGGACGAGGGGGACCGTTGATGTCTCTTTCATTTCCCAATTCCGCCCGAAGCTATGATGAAGCCCATTCGCGCGTCCGGTTTCTCGGTCATGACGGGATGTTCGAGGTGCGGTTCTACGTGCTCGCGGAAGTGCTCGTGGGCGAGCATCCGGCGCGGACGCTGGGCGAAAGCGATTATCTCGCCTTTTTCGATGCGCTGCGCTCGAAGATACTCGATGCCGCCCGGCGCGCTTACGGATCCAAGCCCGACAGAAACATCACCCTCGCCAGGGGTCACTTCGCCTGACGGCGCAACATGGGTTGCGCCGCGATGGCGCAGCGCGAATTCATCCTGACAACAAGGAGAATTGCAGTGACCACAGTTACCACGACCAAAGAAACCATCTTCCAGCGTTTCGACAACTATCAACCCTCAAAATCGATCCTCCTATGGGCCTGCGGCATGACGGCGGTCGCGACAATGGTCATCGGGTTTGGCTGGGGAGGCTGGGTGACGGGAGGCAGCGCGCTCAAGACAGCGACGGCTGCCGGCGAACTGGCGAATATCGAACTCGCATCGGCCATCTGTGTCGACCGTTTCAGGACCGCGCCGGATTCTGCGGCGAAACTGGTGGAATTGAAGGCTCTGTCCGACAGTTACAAGAAGCGGCAATTCATCGAAGCCGGCGGATGGGCGTTGATGCCGGGGCAGAGCTCGGTCAACGGCCGCATCGCCGAAAGCTGCAACGCTGCGCTGTCGGCATGAACCGACAGGCTCAGACCCCGACCACAGGAGCTCAAATCGTGATCCACTCCAAGAAGCAGGCCGTCGTCGACGCCACACGCGCCAGGGCCGGAAGCAACCCCTTCGATCAGGTTCGCGACGCGGCGGCAAAACAGCGAAACATGCCCTCGATGAAGGCATTGTGTCCGCAGGCGACGAAGGCGGACGACGTTCCCCATTCGTAGCAATCAGGCGCTGCGCATCGCTTTGGGGCGGTAAATTTCGCCACGGCGCCCGCTACAGCGGGAGCCGTAGCGGATCGCGACCATGCATTTTAAAGCGCGTTCATTCGCGCTGAAGTCGCTCGCGTCGGTGCGGACACGTCCGCCCCGACGCGATGATGAAGAAAGTCCATCGCTCCAGGTGATGGCCAAAGATCCAACGGATGGAAGAACAACAATGAACATCCATCTGAATCGCGCCGCAGCCTCCCCCGACATCAAAAAAGTAGTGTCTGGGGACGCGCAGGCGCCGATACGCAGCGATTTTCAGACGCCTTCGGAGCTGGCCGCGCTCGGCCACAGGCTCGCCGCCGAAAAATCCGCCCAGCTCCACGGTTTTGGAGGGCTGCTGTATGCGCGGCGCACGATCCGTCCGCTGCGGCGCAGGCTCGAGGAACGCCTGGCGAGCTTCGATGTAACGCTGCAATCGCGTCTGCACGAGCCGCAGCTTGCGTCGGTGCGCTCGATCAGCCTGTCGATCGTGGCCAGCGACGTGCAAGCCTGCGCCGGGGATCTCGATCATGAAATCGCCGGCGAATCCTCGGGCCTGTTGGTCGAATGGGCGGATCGGCTGCATGCCAATTGCGAAGCGCATTTCGCCGATGCGTTGGTTGACCGGTCCCGATATCGCGATCTGCAGGCGCGGCTCACCTCGCTCGGCGAACGCGCCCGCAGCCTTGCCTTCGAGATGGACTTCGGCTTCCTGTTCAACCGCGAACGACGGCTGCTGTCGATCGGTTATAATGGCGCGGACAACATTCTCGACGAATCCTGCTACGATCTGCTAGCGTCGGAAGCCCGGCTCACCAGCCTGTTCGCCATCGCCAAAGGCGACATTCCCAGCGAGCATTGGTTCCGGCTCGGCCGGCCGGTGTCGATCGTGCGGGGCCAGGCCTGCTTGGTGTCATGGTCCGGCTCGATGTTTGAATATCTCATGCCGCCGCTCGTGGTGCATGAACGCCAGGGCGGCATTCTCAACCAGTCCGACAATCTGTCGATCGATCGCCAGATCGCCTATGGCAAATCACTGGGTCTGCCCTGGGGCGTATCGGAATCCGCCTTCAACGCCCGCGACCGCGAACTGAATTACCAATACCACAACTTCGGCGTCCCGGGTCTTGGGCTCAAGCGCGAGCTTGGCAGCAATGTCGTCATTTCCCCCTATGCCAGCGTGCTGGCTAGCCAGTTCAAGCCGCGCGACGCGGTCGTCAATCTGGGACGGCTCGCCTCGATCGGGGCTCTTGGGGTCTATGGCTATTATGATGCCGTGGATTTCACCGAAGCCCGCTTGCCGGAGGGCCAGAGCTCGGTGGTCGTGCGCAATTACATGGCGCATCATCAGGGCATGTCCATCGCCGCCATCGGCAATGTGGTGCTGAACGGGCGGTTGCGCGACCGTTTCCACAGCGATCCCGTCATCGAAACCGCCGAACTCTTGCTGCAGGAGCGGGCGCCGCGCGAAATCGTGCCGGTGCGCACGCCGGATGAAAGCGAACCCGTGGTGGCCGCCGCCGCCGAGCAGGCGGGGGTCAAATACCGTCTGATCGACAATCCCCTCGGCGCCAAGCGCTCCGTGGCGGTGATCTCGAACGGCCATTATTCCCTGATGGTGACGGCGACCGGGTCGGGTTATTCACGCTGGAACGGGCTCGACGTCACCCGCTGGCGGGCCGATCCGACCGTCGACGACTGGGGCTCGTACATCTTTCTTCGGGATGTCGGCAGCGGCGACTGGTGGTCGGCGACACCAGCTCCCCGCGCCTTTCCGGGCGAGACCGCAAACGCGGTCTTCTCGGACGAAAAGGCCGAGTTCCACAAGACGGCGGGCATGATCGAATCCAAGCTCGAATGCCTGGTGGCGACGGAGATCGACGCGGAGGGCCGCCGTCTGACCATCGTGAACCACGGCGCCTATGAGCGGCTGATCGAAGTCACCTCCTATGGCGAACTGGTTCTGTCTTCGGCCGACAGCGATGCGGCGCATCCGGTCTTCTCCAAAATGTTCGTCAAGACGGAGATCGGTGACAGCGGCGACGTCATCTACGCCTCGCGCAACAAGCGTAATCTCGACGAGCCCGACATCCATGTCGCTCATCTCGTCGGAGGTTCGAGCGCGCGCGGGCCGGTCGAGGCGGAAACGGACCGGCGCGCATTCATTGGTCGCGGCCGCGATCTCGCCACCGCCCGGGCCTTCGACAAGAACGCCAAGCTCGAAGGCCATGACGGCTTCACGCTCGATCCCATCTTCTCGCTGCGCCGCACCGTCCGGCTGAAGCCGGGGAAGAAAGCGAGCGTGGTGTTCTGGACCTTTGTCGCCCCGAGCCGCGCGGAGCTTGAGACCCGGGTCGCACGCTACCGGCATGCGGAGAATTTCGACAATGAGGCGGCGCTATCCTGGACCCGCAGCCAGGTGCAGTTCCGACATCTCGATTCATCCAACAGCGAGGCGCTGCTCTTCCAGCGCATCGCCTCCTTCCTCATCTATCCCGACACGCGCCTTCGCCAGGTGCAAACGCCCGGAAACGTGGTGAAGGCGACACAGGCGGCGTTGTGGCCCCTGGCCATTTCGGGAGATTTTCCGATCTTTGCGCTGCGCATCGACAATGAGGCGGACCTGCCGATCGTGCAGAAATCCTTCCGCATGCAGGAATATCTCCGCTCGCGCGGCGTGATCGCCGATCTGGTGATCATCAACGAGCGCACGGCCTCCTATGCCCAGGATATGCAGCACGCCATCGACTTCATGTGTGAGAACGCCCGCCGGCGCGGCCTTTCGTCCGGCCCGGCCCAGCATATCTTCTTGGTGCGCAAGGACCTGATGGATCAACGCGCCTATGACGCGCTGATCAGCGCCGGCCGCATCGTCCTGCACACCCGAAACGGCGCGATTTCCGAGCAGATCGAGCGGCTCGAGCGCTTGTCTGACAGCGAGACGGAAACGTCATCGCCGGCTCCCTGGCGGAGACGGGGCCGGATTGCGCCCGCGGGTCCAGTCGCGGACAAGACCGTGTCCGGCGACGATCTGTCCATGTGGAACGGCTATGGCGGCTTTGATCGCGAGGGCCGTGATTATGTCATCCGGCTCAATGGCGGCGCGACGACGCCGCAGCCCTGGATCAACGTGATCTCCAATGGCGCCTTCGGCTTTCACATCGCCGCGGAAGGCGCGGGCTTTACCTGGAGCGCCAATTCGCGCGACTACCAGCTGACCCCCTGGAGCAACGACGCCGTCGTCAACCGGCCATCCGAAGCCTTCTACATCCGGGATCTCAGTTCCGACCGGATGTTCTCCCCCTTTGCCGCCATCGGGCGCAATCCGGATGATATCCACGAGGTCCGCCATGGACCGGGCCGGTCGAGCTTCAGGGTGGAGACCGACGGGCTCGATATCGTCATGACGCAGATCGTGGCGGAGAGCGATCCCGCCAAACTGATGCGGCTCAGCATCGCCAATCATGGCGGGCATGCCCGAACGCTCCGCGTCTACGCCTATGCGGAATGGGTGCTGGGCAACAATCGCGCCCGCACCGCGCCCTATATCAGGACCTGGCATGAAGAGAGCCTCAACGCGTTGATGGCGCAGAAACCGTTTTCGGTGGAAAGTTCGGCGCGGACATCGTTTTTCGTCGCCAGCCGCCCGCTTCAGTCTTTCACCAGCGCCCGGGCCGAATTTCTGGGCGATGACACAAACGCCCTTGCGCCATCGGCTGTGAGCCGGCGCCTGACGCTCTCCAACACGCTCGAGACGGCGGGAGATCCCTGCGCGGCGCTGGCGGTCGATCTGGTCGTCCAACCCGGAGAGACGGTCGATACCTTGTTTCTTCTCGGCGATGTCGAGAGTGAATCGATGGCTGGGTCGCTCATCGAAAGACTGATCCATGCAGGATTTGCCGCGGAGCAGGACAAGACCGATCGTCAGTGGGACGGGTTTCTCGGCGCGCTCCAGGTCTCGACGCCGGACGAGGCGTTCGACCGGATGGTCAACACCTGGCTGCCCTACCAGAATCTCGCTTGCCGGATCCGCGCCCGCAGCGCCTTCTATCAGGCCTCTGGGGCATTCGGCTTCCGCGACCAGTTGCAGGACACGCTGGCGCTGATGTTGCAGGACCCGAGCCTTGCCCGCGCGCAGATCCTCAACGCCGCCAGCCGACAGTTCCCCCAGGGCGACGTGCAGCATTGGTGGTTGCCGAGAACCGGGGCGGGCGTGCGCACACTGATCTCCGACGATGTGGTCAGGCTTGCCTATGCGACGGCCCATTATGTGGCGGTGACCGGAGACGCAGGCGTGCTGGATGAGGAGCTCGCTTTTCTCGATGGCCCTGATCTCGGCGAGAGGCACGAAAGCTTCTTCCAGCCCGATATCTCGGAAGAACGCTCCAGCCTTTATGATCACTGCGCACGCGCGCTCGATCTGGCCATCACGAGAACCGGAGCCCATGGCCTGCCGCTGATCCTCGGCGGCGACTGGAATGACGGCATGAACCGCGTCGGCATAGCAGGCAAGGGCGAGAGCGTCTGGCTCGGCTGGTTCCTGATCAAGGCGCTGGACGCGATGAGCGCCTTCGCCGAGACGCGGGGCGACCAGCCGCATGCGGACGCATGGCGGGCGCATCGCAGCGCGCTCAAGGCGGCCATTGAGGACGATGGCTGGGATGGCGACTGGTACAGGCGCAGCTATTTCGATGACGGCTCGCCGCTGGGTTCGGCGACCAGCGACGAATACCGGATCGATTCGATCGCCCAGTCCTGGGGCGTCCTGTCCGGCGGCGCTGATCCAGTCCGGTCGGCGCGCGCCATGGACAGTGTCGTCAACAGGCTGATCGATCCCCAAGCGGGCCTTATCCGGCTGTTTACGCCTCCCTTCGAGCATTCCGACGAGGATCCCGGCTACATCAAGTCCTATCCGCCGGGCGTCCGCGAAAATGGCGGCCAATACACCCACGCCGCCATCTGGGTGGCCTATGCTCTCGCGGAGATGGGGCGATCCGATGACGCCTATCGGGTGTTTTCCATGCTCAACCCCATCAATCACGCCCTCACCCGCGAACAGGTGGAGATCTACCGCGTCGAGCCCTATGTGGTGGCGGCCGATGTATATGGCGAAGGCGACAAGACCGGACGGGGCGGCTGGACATGGTATACGGGCTCGGCCGGCTGGCTATACCGAACCGCCGTCGAAGCCATTCTCGGCATCCGGCGCGAAGGCGATCGGCTGCGGATCATCCCTTCGCTGCCCGCCGCCTGGCCTGGCTATTCCGCGCGATTGGTGCAGGACGGTAGGGTTTTTTGAAATATCGGTTTTCCGCGACGAAGTTGGTGCGATCAGGGTTGAAGTGAATGGGAAGGAGGCGGATAAATGGACATGGATGATTTAGGCCGCTGTTTTTACCGCGCTTCAGTTGAATATGGGAGTACCCGCTGGACAGGCGACAACGACCGCCCCAATATGGCCAACGGCGGCGCAAAGCCGACATAGAAACTGACAATAGCGGCATGAATTCCACAGGTCGACCCGGTCAAATACGCGCGGTCTGTCCAAGGACTGAGTTTACGATTGGGAGATCGTGACATGCAGGACAAATTTGTCGATATCGACGGGATAGGGATCCGCTATCGCGACGCCGGGGGCGACGGCAGGCCCGTGTTGTTCATTCACGGCATCGCGGGCTCCCTCGAAATGTGGCGCCGGCAACTCGGCCAGTTCGATCCGTCGATCCGCACGATCGCTCTCGATCTGCCGGGGCATGGTCTCTCAGATATTGCGCCGGAACCGCAGGACGCGGATGTTTTTGCACGCTTCGTGTGGCGTTTCGTCAATGCGCTGGAAATCGACACGATCACGATTGTTGGCAATTCGCTTGGAGGAGCGATCGGATTGCGCATGGCCGGCATGTTCCCCGCGAGAGTGACGGGACTGATGCTGGCGAATGCCGCGACGCTTGGGCGGGATGTGTTTTTTGCTTTCAGGCTGATGACCCTGCCGCTTCTTGGAGAACTGCTGAACCGTCCCGGCCAGGTTGCGGTCGAACAGCAGTTGAGGGCGCTCTTTCACGATCCAGGCGTGGTGACGCCTGAGATCCGCGAGGTTGTCACGCGCAATGTGCAAAAGCCGGGCGCAGGTGCTGCCTTTTTGACCACTCTGCGCCGCATGACCGGCTTGCGGGGACAGAAAGCCTCGTTTGTCGAGACGTCCCATAGATTGCTGCGTGACTTGCGACTGCCCTGCATCATCCTGCATGGGCGCCAGGACACCGTGTTGCCAGTGCAGCAGGCGCTTGACGCAGCCAAGCTTGTCCCTGCGGCATCCCTCGTCATTTTGGAGGAGTGTGGACACACGCCGCAGATCGAAAAGCCGGACGCCTTCAATCAAATGGTGCTCCAGTTGCTGGAGATGCAAGCGGGGACCGGCATGCCGGCCTGACGACGTAGTCGACAGACGCCGTGTGAGCAGCAGGAATGAGATGTATCGAGAGCTCGGTCAGGCATTCATGCCGGCGCGCCGCTTTCCCTGTGCCTGGCGGCGCGGTTGGTCGGCAGCAAGCCTCGGGATCCTCAAGGTTCGATCGTCGACGCGTGGCATTAGGCAGCGCCTCTCAGCTTGCGGGCGCGGAGGGCGCGGAAGCTGAACAGGAACAGAGCGAAGATGGTCACCAGGAACGGGATAGAGACGACCGCCTCCGCCGGTATCCAGTCGAAGATGCCGGGCATGACGATGGACAGGGCTTCGAACACACCGAACAGCAGCGCCGCGAGCATGGCCCCGACCGGGTGCCGTGCGCCGAGAAGCACCGCTCCGAGCGCGATGAAGCCGCGCCCGGCCGTCATGTCGCGCGTGAAGCCGATGTAATTGAACATCGCTAGTTGGGCGCCGCCAAGGCCTGCGAATGCGCCGGAGGCGACCAGCGCCCAGACCCGCACCTTGTCGACGGCGATCCCCGCAGCCTGCGGCGAAGCCGGATATTCACCAACCGCGCGCAACCACAGGCCTTGCGGCATGTGATAGAGAAAGAACCACAATCCCCCCACGGACAGGATCGCGAGCCAGCTCAACAGTGAATGTCCCGACAAAAGCCCGCTCAGGAACGAGCCGATGACGGGGATGGCCGATAAAAACGTGAGGTCGAGGGTCGGTATGGCCTTGGAAGCGAGATTGATCGATGTTCCCTTGTCGCCGCCGGTGGCCAGCGACAGAGCGAAGACTGTGCCGCCGGCCGCCAGGATGTTGATCGCGAAACCGGCAAGGATGATGTCGGCTTTCATTTTCAGGTGGAAGAAGGCAATGACGCCCCCGAAAAGCGAGCCGATCAACACGGCTGCCCCGACCGCCACATACCAGGGCGCATAGACCGAGACGACCACCGCTGTCAGTGCGGCGATCAGCATCATGCCTTCGAGTGCGACGTTCAGCGCGCCGGAGAGATCCGAAATCAGCCCCCCAAGGGTCGCAAACAACAGCGGCGTCGACGCCCGGATGATCGTCACGAAGAAGGCATAGGAAAAGACGGCGGTGAGAAGGTCTGTCATGCCTTGGCTCCTCCGGCCTTTGCCGTCGCCCTGCTTTTGAGGCGCGCCAGCCATGTCTTGCCGCCGAGCGAGAAAGAGGATGCGACGAGAAGGATGATGATCGCCTGGACCACGGAGATCACTTCAGTCGGCACATCGGTGCGGATGCCCATGATCAACGCGCCCTGACGCAAATAGCCGTAAAAAATCGCCACGATCGGCACCGCCAGCGGCCGGGATTTGGCGACGATGGCGATAAGGATGCCTTCAAAGGCGAGATTGCCTTCGAAAAGCACAGTCAGTTTCCCATAGGACTGGCCCTGCACGAACATGGCGCCGAGGAGGCCGCCCAACGCGCCCGACGCCGTCATGGCGGACACCATGATGAAGGTCGCCTTGATGCCGGCATAATCGGCGAAACGGGCATTGTGGCCCACCAGGCGCAGTTTCAGGCCCCAAGTCGTGCGATAAAGCGCAAACCAGGTGGCGGCTGTGGCGACGAGCGCCAGGATGAGGCCGAGATCGACACGGGTCCTGGCGATCAGCGCCGGAAAGACCGAGCCGTCAGGGAAATCGGCCGTCGAAAGAAGCCCGGGTCCTGCCACCAGAGGCCCGCGCGCCAGATAAGTCACGAGATTGATGGCGATATAGTTCAACATGAGCGACGAAACGATTTCGTTGGCGCCGAGCTTGGCCTTGGCGTAGCCGGGAATGAAACCGTACATCGCCCCGCCGATCATGGCGGCGACGACGGCGAGCGGCATGCCCGCCCAAGTCGATCCGACGGGAGACAGGGCGACGAGCGCCGCAAACAGGCCGCCGATATAGACCTGGCCTTGAACGCCCATGGCGAATTGCCGCGCCTGGAAGACCAGACTGAAGGCGAGACCCGTCACCGTCAGTTTGGCGATGTCGTCGACCCAGAGGCCGATGGTGCGTTTCGACGTCAAGGGTCCACTGAGCAGGGTTCCGAACGTCTCGACGGGCGTGGTCGATGTGGCCGCGACGATCAAGAAGGCGATGACAAGCGCGATGCCGAGCGCGGTCAGCGCCCTCAGCGTTTCGCGGACGAGAGTTTTCGATATGGTCGCGTTTCGTCCGGTCATAGCGAGCCCGCCTTGATGTCGGCCGCACTCTGGCGCTCGAGCCCCAGCATGAAACTTCCGAGCATGGTGGATGTCACATCTTCATTGTTGTCGAGCGCTGCAACGATCTCGCCGTGATAGAACACCAGGAAGCGGTCCGACAGCGCCATCAATTCGGACAGATCGGCTGAACTGAGCAGCACGCCGGCGCCATGATCGCGCGCCTCGGTGATGGTTTTCCAGATGAATTGGGTGGCGCCGAGATCGACCCCTCGTGTCGGTTGAGACACCAGAAGCGCCTTGGGCTGATCCAGCAATTCGCGCGCCACCACGACCTTCTGCATATTGCCGCCCGACAATGTGCCGGCGGCGGCGTCGGGGCCTGCGGCCCGGATCGCGAATTTCTCGATCAAAGCGCGGGCGTTTTTGTCGATCGCCTTGAGATTGAGCACACCATGGCGAGAATAGTTGGGATCGTCGAGACGGGTTGCGACCATGTTTTCGCCGAGCGAGGCGCCGACCGCCAGACCCTCTGCGATACGATCCTGAGGGATGTGGGCAAGGCCCGCGGCCCGCCGCGCCTTGATCGACAGGTCGAGGATGTTCTCTTCTTCGATCAGCACCGAGCCGGTCTCGGCAGGGCGGAGGCCTGCGATGGCCTCCATCAATTCCTGTTGGCCGTTGCCCTCGATGCCGACCAGGCCAACGATTTCTCCCGCACGCAGCCGGAAATCGATATTCTTGCAGGCCGGCTTGCCATTCTCCTTGGTCACGGTCACGCCGGCGACTTCCAGAACCGTCTTCTGTTTGGTGGTCACCGCGCGATCGACCTTGAGCGCGACGTCGCGCCCGACGAGCAGGGTGGCCAGTTCCTTTTCGGTCACGTCCTTCGTTTTCACCTGCGCCACTGTTCGGCCCGCCCGCATCACCGTGATGCGGTCTGAAATTTCGAGCACTTCCGGCAGTTTGTGGGCGATGAAGATGACTGTGCGCCCCTGCGCCACCAGCGAGCGGACTGCGGCGAAAAGCTCTTCCACTTCCTGCGGAGCGAGAACGGCCGTCGGCTCGTCCAGGATCAGAATGCGGGCGTCGCGATAAAGCGCCTTCAGAATTTCGACGCGCTGCTGCTGTCCGACGGGGATCGAGCCGACGGGGGGAAGGGGATCGACGGCAAGACGGAATTTCTCAGACAGCGCTCGGACATCCGCAATGGCCCGCTTTCGATCGAAACGAAGGCCGCGCTTGGGTTCGGAGCCCATGACGACATTCTCATAGACCGAAAAGGAGGGCACCAGCGAGAAATGCTGAAACACCATGCCGACGCCCGCAGCGATCGCCGCGTTCGGATTGGGAAACACGACCGGCCTGCCTTCGATCATCAGGCTGCCCCGGTCCGGCTGTTCGATACCGAAGAGGATCTTCATGAGGGTCGATTTGCCGGCGCCGTTTTCGCCGACCACCGCATGCACCTCGCCCGGCAGGATGGTCAGGTCGACATCCTGATTGGCGACGGTTCCGCCCGGATAGGTCTTGTAGATCCCGCGCGCTTCGAGCAAGGCTGTCATGAGTGTGAATTTCCTCGGATGACGAAGACGGCCGGCGCCCGGACTGGGGCGCCGGGTGACCTTCCGGTCACTTCATCGTGGTCTCGACCTTGATTTCGCCGGAGACGATCTTCTTTTCGAGTGCGTCGACTTCACTGCGGACATCGGCGGGCACCAGTTTTTCATAATAGGCGTTCTTGGATATTCCGACCGCGCCGTCCTGGAGGCCGAGAAGCTCCATCGTGCCGTATTTGGCCTTTCCAGCGATGGTTTGTTCCAGCGCCATGTAGAGCGATTGGCCCACCTTCTTCTCGACCGAGGTGAAGATCACATCGGCCTGGGCCGGGTCGGTTGCGGCAAAGATCTCCGCCTGGTCGCTGTCCACGCCGACGCCCAGCTTCTTGGCGTCGCGAACGGCCTGCAGCGCGCCGATGCCTGTGGAGCCGGCGATCGGGAAGATCACGTCCGCTCCCTGACCCAGCTGCGCGAGCGCAAGTTCCTTGCCCTTGGCGGGATCGGAGAAGGTGTTGGCGACGGCGCGCAGGATCTTGACGTCGGGCTTTGCGGCCTTTGCGCCCTGTTCGAAGCCGACAGCGAAATCAGTTACCGTCTTGAAATCCATACCGAGGATTTCACCGAGCGTTCCGGTCGTCGAGACCTTGGCCGCTGCATAGCCCGCGAGATAGCCGGCGGTGGAGGTCAGATACTGGATGCCCAGCACGTTCGAGCAGCAGCCGGTCGAGAAATCTGGAGAATCGTCGAAAACGATGAACTTCTTTTCCGGATAATCCTTGGCCATTTCGGCCACGAAACCGGTCATTTCGAAGGTGCCGGCGATCAGCACGTCATAATCGGAATCCGCAGCATCGGCGAGAGCCGGCTGCCAACGGTCCTTCTGATAGCCCGCTTCGATGATCTTCACCGTCACCGGCAGCTTCTCCTCGGCGAGCTTCATTCCCGCGGCGGCGGAATCGAAGAAGCTCTTGTCGCCGAGCGCGCCGTGCAGGACCAGAGCAACCTTGAGCGGATGGTCCTTGGTGTATTCCTCTGCCTGGGCTGACGCGGCGAGCGAGCCGGAGAAAGCTGCGAAGACGATCGCAGCCGCTGAGGTTTTCAGGAATGTCATGCGTTTCATGTCGTTCTCCTTCTGGGGCTTTATGCCTTTAAACTGGGCGCGATGGATTGCCGATAAAGCGTCGTCAACCGCTCCTTGTCGACGCACTCCACAATCCTCACGCCGGCGGCGCGATCACGGGCGGCGGGATCGATGATGGTCATGCCGCGCGCGGGGCCTCTGGCGAGTTCGACTTCGACCGCCGCCATGAAACTCGATGTGACGGCGTCGGCGTCGATGGCGACGGCGGCGGCAAGCGGGTCGACGAAAAACATCCGGTCGCCGCGGCCTCGCCGCATGGCGTTCGCGCGCAGATGTGTCGCCAGCGCAACGGAAAGTTTTGCGGCGCCGTCGTCTGCCGACGCCGTATGCAGTTCGTCCACCTCATCGCCGGCGAGGAAATGAGCGAGGCAGCTTTCCCAGGGAACAAGCGTGATCGCGAGACCGGACGAGAACACGATCTCCGCCGCCTCCGGATCGGCGTAGATGTTGAATTCCGCAGCGGGCGTCACGTTGCCGCGACCCTCGCGCGTGGCTCCCATGATCGTCACCTGACCGAGGCCGCCGACGATCGCGGGGTCAAGGCGCAAGGCGAGCGCGAGGTTGGTAAGCGGCCCAAGCATCAGAAGGTCGATCCTGTCTCCGGACGCCCCGGCGTCGACAAGATGGCGGCGCAGAAAATCCACGGCGTTTTCGGGAGCCGGCCGGGATTGTCTCGGCGGTCTCGGCGCGCCGCCCAGTCCATCGTCCCCGTGAACGTCCTGAGCATTGACCGGTTGGCCGATCAGGGGGCCGACCGCGCCTTTATGGACCGGAGCGTCGCATCCGACTGTGGCGAGCACTGCGAGGACATTGTCGGTGGCGACATCCAGCGGCACATTGCCGAACACGGTCGTGACCGCGAAGGGCAACCGACCGGCGCCGGCGAGCATCATCAGCGCTTGCGCGTCGTCAACGCCGCCATCGGTATCGACGATGAGACGGGGGGCGCTCATGCTGCGGTCCTCTGCGCGGCGACGCGGCTCCAGAAGGCGTCGTAGGCGGAGCCGTAGGCCGCGCGGATCTCCTTGTAGGATCGTCGCGTCAATCGCCGTTCGGCCACGAGCCTCTCGCCGCCGACCCAGACATCGCACACATCACGACCGCTGCCCGAGTAGACAAGCAATGCCGCGACATCGGGGCAGTCGGAATAACCGGGTGAATCGATATCGATCGAGATGAGATCGGCCGCTTTTCCAACTTCCAGAGAGCCGATCTCATGGTCGAGGCCAAGAGCGCGCGCGCCGTCGATCGTCGCCATGCGGATCAATTCCCGGCTGGAGATCACCTGGGCTACGCCTTCGCGATGACCGGCGAGCAAGCCGGCCGTCCGCATTTCCGCGATCATGTCGTAGGAATTATTGGCGGCGACATTGTCCGTGCCCAGGGTTACGACGACACCGGCTTCTCTCAGAGATTTGACGGGGCATATGCCCTTGCGGCCCGAGCGAAGTGAAGCGCTCGCGCAATGGGCGACGGATGCCTGCGGCGCCCGTGCAAAAACGGCGATGTCATCGTCAGATAGGTCGAGGCAGTGCGCGGCGTGGACGCGTGCGGCGAAAAATCCGTCCCGCTCAAGCGCCGCCGTCGCAGTCAGGCCATAACGCGCCAGCGTCTCCGCATTGTCCTCCGGACCGGCCGCCATATGCAGATGCAGTCCGACGCCATGCCGGAGAGCGACATCGACTTCCACCTTCAGGAGGTCTTCCGAATTGTCGACGAAGGGCGCATGCGGGCCGAGCCACGGAATGATCCGCCCGTCCGCCGAACGCTGGTATTCCAGAAACGCGATCGCTTTTGCGAGTTCGTCGCGTCCCTTCTCGACATCGCCCAATTGGACGATGCCATAGGCGACGACCGCACGCATGCCGGAATTCGCCGCGGCTGCGGCGATCTCATCGGCAAAAAAATACTGGTCGCAGAATGTCGTTGTGCCTGACATCAACATTTCAGCGCAGGAAAGATCGACCGCGGGGGCGACGTCTTCCGGCTTCATCGCCAGTTCTGGCTCGCGAATGGCGTTATACCAGCCGTCCATCGTCAGCAGACTCTGTCCTTCCGCCCGGCCGCGAAACAGGATCATGGCGGCATGCGTGTGCGCATTGACGAGACCCGGCATGACGAGCCGTCCCTGGCAGTCGATCACCTCGTCGAAGAGTCCCGCGTCTGGGCAGGCGCTATGGGGACCAACCCCTGATATCCGGCCATCTCTGATGCTGATCCACCCGCGATCCAGAATTGTGTCTTGAGGATCGACAGTGAGGATGGTCGCGCCGAAAAGCAGGGTGGACGCCATGATGAGATGCCGGTAAACCGATTTACAACACAATTACATCCGTACTAGACTATATGTGAAGCGCCGGAGTCAATCTGCCAAATGGCTTTGTTGCACACAATATTTGCGATCAATTTGAGAGGTTAAAATTTGTGCATGTGCGAATTCATCTGCTTGTCGGGCGGCGGGCGTCCCTTGTCGGCGAAACGCCGCGCCGCCTATGCGGCTGAGCGTCTGCGGAGGGCAGTCGGATGATCGGATCGGACGGCGGTTTTCCAGAAGATCTTTTCATCAACGGCGCCGATGAGGTCCGCATTCGGCGGCGACTGACGCTCACTGCCCTCGGGAAACACCCTGCCGACTGCGTCCTGCGCGTCGGGCGCTTACTGGATGTTCATGGCCGCGAATGGCTGGAAGACCATGAAATCGTGATGAGCGGCCGGCGCATCGCCTATGTTGGCCCCTCCGGTACATGGCGCGGGGAGACTGCCTGCCGCATCGATGAACGCGGCCTGTCGGCGGTTCCTGGCTTTGGCGAAGTCCACAAGCACATAGAAAGCTCCCACCTCACTCCCGAATATGAAGCGGCCATGGTCCTGCCTCACGGCAATACCTGGACCTGCGAAGCGAGCCACGAGTTTTCCAATGTCGACGGCGCCAACAATCTCGAATTCTGGATGACGGCCCGTCGCCACGGCTCTCCGCTGAAGATCTTCCCCCTTCCAGGCTCGGCGACGCCGCCGACGGCCTACGAATGGGGCGGGGGCTATTACGGACATGGCGAACAGTCTGGCTTCATGGCGTCGTCGCTGATGGTGGCGGGACTGGACGAGGTCATGGATTGGCCGTCGGTCTGGAACCCGGACAACCCGTCGCACGATCGGATCTGGGGCATGATACAGGCGACGTTCGAACAGCGCGGCGTCATCGAAGGACATGCGGCCGGCATGCGCGATCCGGTGGAGATCAGCGCTTTCGCCGCCGCGGGCATGGCGTCCGACCACGAGGCCTGGACATCGCAGGAAGTCCTCGACAAATTGCGCCGGGGTCTGTTCATCGAACTCCGACCGCATTCGCTTCCCGAGGTCATCCGGGATCTCATCGGGCGCGGTCAGGCCGATTGGTCGCAATTCGCCTTCTGCACCGATGATCGATCCTGTTCGGATACGCTCCGGCTGGGAGCGACCGACTACAATGTCCGCCTGGCGATCGAGAATGGCCTTGCGCCTGAAATCGCGATCCAGTGCGTGACCATCAATCCGGCGCGTCATATGCGGCTGACGCCCTGGGTGGGATCGATCGCCCCCGGCCGCTGCGCCGACATCGTGCTGCTCGACGATGTTCCCAGCCTTTCAATCCGCAAAGTCTGGGCCGATGGACGCCTTGTTGCCGATGAAGGGGGCTATGTCGGCGAGACGCCCGAAATCGCCTGGCCGACCTGGGCGACGCGCACGGTCCGCATCGAAAGGCGGATGAAGGCCGATGATTTTGCTATCCGCGCAGCGCCGGGCCGAGAAACGATGAACGCTGCGCTCTTGCGGCCTTTTCACTGGCATGACGATTTCATCACCATGGAACTGCCGGTGGAAAACGGGATGGTGCAGCGAGACAGCGCCCGGAACGTCACCAAGTTCGCGATTGTCGATCGCTTCTCCGGCGAAGGCCGAACCGCCAGTATGTTCTGGCTAGGGACGGGGCCTTCCACGCCCGACTGCGCGCTCGCGTGCTCGATGGGGCACGACAAACACAACATCTGGGTTGTCGGCTCTTCGGACGCCGCAATGGCGCAAGCAGTCAACGCCCTGATCGATAATCAGGGCGGCTGGGCGCTGGTGGACCGGGGACGGCTCGCCGCGACGGTGCGTTACGAGGTCGGAGGCCTGATGACGCAGCGTCCGCCTGAAGAGTTGCATACCGAGATGGAAGCGCTCTATCAGGCCGCCAGGGCGATCGACTGGATGTATGAACCGACCTATTCGCCGCGGTGGGGACCCGGCTTTCCCGAAAGGCTCGCCTTCGCCACGCTCACCTGCGCGCCCTGGCGCTGGGTGCTCGTGGCGCCCGGCCCCCTGGCGCCCGAAGGGTTTGTCAATGTCCGCACAGGAGAGACGCATCCCATCGTATGGTGATGGGGTAGGGGAGGAGGACCATGGCGAAGCCGCCGTCACTGCAGGATGTCGCGCGAACCGCCGGTCTGTCGCCGGCGACGGTATCCCGTTATCTCAACGGATCGCTGTCTCTGCCGCCCGAAACCGCTGGGCGCATCGATCATGCGATCGAAACGCTGAACTATCAGCCGAACCCGCATGCCCGCAGCCTGAGCCGGGGGCGTTCGGATACGATCGGGCTGCTTGTTCCCGAGATCGACAATCCCTTCTTCGCCCGGCTCGCTGCGGCGGTTGAACGCGAAGCGAGCGCGGCGGGCCTGTCGTTGATGCTTTACTCGAGCCTCAACCGGAAGGAACGCGAGCTGCATTATCTCGAGCGTCTTCGTCGGAATTTCGTTGATGGATTGATCTTCGCGACCAATCACGTCGATGACGGCGAACTCACGGCGGCCATCGGACGATCCAGCAATGTGGTGTTGGTGGATGAGGACATCGATGGCGTCGACGCTCCCAAGGTGTTTTCCGACAATGTCGCCGGCGGACGGCTGGCGGCCCGCAACATGACGAGCGCCGGCCATCGCAATCTCGCCTTCATCGGCGGGCCCGAAGGCATCATGAGTTCGCGTGAGCGCCTTGCCGGATTTCGTGAGGAGGCCGCGATGGCCGGAGCAGAGGTGACGGTCGCTCTTTTTGGCGCCTATTCGATCCATCATGGCCGCGACGCACTTCGGCAATTGCTCGATTGGCATCCCGATGTGACGGGTGTCTTTGTCGCGAGCGACGAGCTTCTGTTCGGCGCGCTCGAAACCTTGCGTGACCGGAAAATTCCGATGGGCGGCGGCCTCTCTTTGGTGACGTTTGACGACGCCGGGCCGCTGGCCTTTCTTGATCCGCCGGTCACCGCGATCCGGCAGGACGTCGCCGGACTGGCGCGAGAGGCCGTATCGGCCTTGCGCGGCCGGATTGCCGGGATCGAGGACCCTCCGGTCGCGCGGGTGCCGGTCGAACTGGTGGAGCGGAGATCGGTCTCCCCGCTCGTCTGATGCTCACCGGCCGGACAGCCAGCCCGCCAGACTGCTCCAGAAGGCGGCATAATGGTCCCATCCGGTAAACTCCGGGGATCCCCAATGCGGCGAGCAATCCGACGCGAAGGCGGCCGTCCGGCCGCGTCCATGCTGGCCGAGCGTCAGGAATGGATCAGCGCCCACGGTCAGAAGAACCTCCGATCCCTCCTTGGCGATCAGACGCTGATAGCCGAGAAAATGTGGCCAATCGCGCGGCAGATCAGCGGTGACGGGATGGGCGGCGGCGATTGACGGGTTGACGCCTTCAGGGCATTCGACCCGGTCGTCATGGCCGAGCATCCGCACCGGCAGGACATCGGCCAGCACCGTGTTGTGATAGCAGGCATTGCCGCCAAACCCCGAAAAGCTCATGAAGCCGCCGATCATCAACAGGCCGCCGCCCGAAGCGACGTAATCCGCTATGGTCTTCAGCGCACTCGGTCGGCGCTGCGACCTGAGCAGTGTGTCGGGATGCAGAAGAAACGTATCGGCGCCGATATCCGAAAGGATCACGACATCATAGTCGGAAAGGCGCTCTTGGGTGATCGGAAAGCGCTCGGGGACGAGATGGTTGGGCATATAGTCGACCTGATGTCCCGACCGCTCCAGAGCCGAGATCAGCGGTTTTCCGCCTTCCTCATAGGCTCCGGTCGTGTAAAGCGAAAAGCCCTTGAGATGAAGGCCGAGCGAGGTCCAGGATTCTCCCGCGAGCAGGATCTTCAACGCCATTGTTTTTTCCTCCCTTTTTTCACCAGACGATGGGATGTGTTTGTCCCGTCTGGACGTTCACGAAGCCCTGCGGGGCCTTGTCATGTGGCGCGACGAGCACCCAGCGCCAGGGCGCGCAGGTCAGGGTCGCAAAGATCAGATGCTCGGGAAATCCCGGCTTCCAGTTCTTGTTGACCGAAGGTTCGTACATCCAGTTCAATTGCTCTGCGGTCTCGATGAACCGCTGCATATCCGCGTCGAGCGCTTCGGCCGGACGGGCGGTCATCAGACCGCCGATTTCGAACACCACCTCGGCGATGATGTCGCCCTTATGCGCGAGAACCCAGCCTCCGCCATTCTCGGACAGGCGGTTGACGGCAAGCGCCATGGCCGCGTCGGATGAGCCGATCGTCCAGACATTGTGGGAGTCATGCGCCACCGAGCAGGCAAGAGCCGTGTCGGGATCTGCGGGCCCGCAGCCTATCCAGAACATCGAAGCCATGTTCGCTTCGCCCGAGTAGCGATCGATGATCGAGAATTTTGTGATCTTGCGCGACGCGTCCCTTTCGACGGCGCCGTCCTTCACCGGCAGTTCGAAAGTGAGGAACTCCTGGTTCCAGTGGAAGGGCCGAAGAACGGCCGCGTTCATGTGGGTCCGGTCCGGTTCGGCGGCGACCTTGAAATCGTCTTCCGTCAGGGCTCGACCGATATGGATCGTGTCCCTGGCCCAGTCCGGCCAGTCGATCGCGGAAATTTCGCCGCAATAGGCGCCGTTGTCGGCGACAAGCCGGCCGTCGGCGAAGACCTTGGCGATGGACACCCGTTCGACATCGTCGAGCAGGACGATATCGGCATACCGTCCCGGCGTGATCGATCCGACCCAGGCGTCGATGCGCATATGGCGCGCCGGATGCAGGGTCACGCATTGATAGGCGATTTCGGGCTGCACGCCGTGTTCGATCGCGTGACGGATATTGTAGTCGCTCGCGCCCAGCCGCAAAGTGTCGGTGGCGCTGCGGTCGTCCGTGGTGAAGGCGATGTTCGACCAGTCGGTCAAGCCTCCTTCAAGCAGGCCCGGCAGGACTTCCGGATAGTTGAAGGGCCTGATTTCGATGAAAACGCCGCGATTGAGCTTGGCCCAGGCTTCTTCGAGGGTCCAGACTTCGTGATCGGACGTCAGACCCGCCGCGGCATAGGCGCTGGCGTCATGCGGCTCGAACAGCCCCGACCCGTGGCCTTCCACCACGCCCCTGTTTTCGATGGTCGCCCTGATCATGCCCCAAAGCCGGTCGTAGGACGGGTTTTCGGGATTCCAGACTGCGGGCCAATCCATCACTTCGTCGAGGCTGACGACGGAGAGATCGTTCTTGAGGAAAAGGCTTTGCTCCTCATAGCCATAGTAACCACCGGATGTTTCCCATCCGCTCGGCGGAACGGCGGAGCCGGGCTGAATGAAGATCTTGTGACGGCATCCCGCGCGTCGGGCGCGCTGCCAGAATTCCGTATTGCGGCCGCCATTGACATTGGCGAATTCATGACTGGCCTCACAGGTCCATGTATTGCCGCGCGGCAGCACCATCGCCGCCTCGTATTCCGGGGTCAGATGCGAGCTTTCGATATGCTTGTGGACCTCGCCGAAGCCAGGAACAGCGGACAAATCCGGAAATTCGAGCCGCTCCCTGACCTCGCCGCGAAAAGTCCCCGCAGGGCCAACAAACGCGATGCGTCGGTTCTTGATGACAATTTCCTGATCGGTGGCCCATAGCCGCGAATGGACATTGAGCAGGCGTCCCACCCGGATAGCCAAATCGGCAGGTCTCTTGCCGAGCGCGGTGAGCGTGAGATCCTGACGAATGGCGATGTCATCGGCGGCGTTCAGGATAAGGTCTTCAGGAAGCCTCATGGTAAAATCCCCTGCTTTTTGCAGGGCAGCATAAGCCGGCAAACGGCTTTGTAAAGCGGTTTATTAGATCCTTTCTTCAGGCCTGTTGAACACAGATGCAGTTTATTTTGCGGGCTGCACAGGGCCATTCTTTCCGTTGACGATGCCGACGGGTGGAACAGGGATTTGCCAGGAGTTTTGGAAAGCTATCTTCGGAGGAGTTACGAATGGAGAGACCTCGCCGCTGTCTGACATCTCGCATTCCGATGGCGCCGTGATGGAATCGAAATCGCCTTCAACCCCACACATTCTTGTGCAAGTCTTTGGCTTCGTCGATCAACATCGGGCCTATCACCTCGACGCGCCGCTGTCCCGCCGCGAACACCACCTGGCAGGGTAGATCCAGTGTCGGATTTTCCGGATGGTTGCCGGTGATGTCTTTCAACTGGCTTTCGCTCAATCCGTAGACGACGCGACCAATTCCGGCCCAATAGGCGGCGCCCGCGCACATGGCGCAGGGTTCGGCCGAGGTGTACATGGTGCAATCGCGCAGAAACGCCGGCGAATAGCTTTGCGAGGCCCGGGTCATCAACACGCGTTCGGCATGCCCCGTCATGTCGCGGGTCGGCTGATAGGCGTTTTCCTGCTCCATTAGCACCGTGCCGTCGGGTCCCACCAGGATCGCGCCGAAGGGGTGATTGCCGCATTCCAGCGCCCGCCGCGCCACCTGAAAGCTCCGCCGGAGAAAATGCTCGTGGTCGAGTGCCGGTGATGCCGTCATTGCGCTGCCCCTTATGATTGCGTCGCAAGGTGCGCGATGAAAAAATGAATGACAAGCGTCGATTTTCGATTCTATCGTTCGAAAAAACGCAACGCTGGCCATGATGAAATGCAACTGATCTCCGCCTCAGCCGTCCTTCTCGACGCCGTCGCGCGCGCCGGCTCTTTCCGTCGCGCGGCCGAAAAACTCAACATGTCGGCCTCCGCCATCAACCGGCAGATCCTCAACCTGGAAGAGGATGTCGGACTGCCCCTGCTCGAGCGATTGCCGCGTGGGGTGAGGCCGACTGCGGCAGGCGAGCGGTTGCTCGCCGATATCCGGCGATGGCGTCGCGAGCAGGAGATTGCGGCCGGCCAGTTGCGCGATCTCAAGGGGCAGCGACGCGGCTCGATCTCGATCGGTGCGATGGAATGTTTCGCCGCGGCCTTCCTGCCCGACGCGATCAAGGCGCTGCAGACGGAAATGCCGCTTGTCGAAACCGACGTGGTCATCGGCGGCGGCGATGATCTCCTGCGCCGCCTCACGGCGAAAGAGATCGACATGGCGCTGATTTTCAACCCGCCGACCCGGCTTCAGGCCGATGTCGTCTATAGTCTCAAGGCGAGGCCCGGGCTGGTGATGGCGGCCAACCATCCGCTGGCGACAAGTCGCGCTCCCCGGCTGGCCGACTGCCTGCGTCACGGCTTCATCCTCCCCGACCGCTCGATCGGCATCCGCAAATTCATTGAAATCGCCTTTCAGGAGGCGCATGTCGATCTGGCGGCAGCGGTGACCACCAATTCGATCACGCTGATGAAATCGATGCTGCGGATTGGCCAGAGCGTCGCGATACTCTCCATTTTCGATGTCCATTCCGAGGTGGCCCGCGGTGAGCTCGCATTTCTGCCAATCGAAGACCGGAAGCTCGAAGAGGAGACTTTGGTGATCGCCGTCCCCTCCAATCGTCGTTCACCGCCGGCCGCGCAGGCGATGATCGACATTATCAAGGCGGCGCTCCAGTCGATCCAACTGGCGCGCCCGCCGATGGACACAATTCGCTAGCGTTGCAAAAATTCGTACGCTTCATGCGGAAAACACTTCTTGTGCAGTCGTGAAGCTGGTGGAAGTCTGACGCCTGTCCATAAGGCGAACCGGCATGACCTCCATCGACTTCCTCTCTCTGCCCA
This sequence comes from Rhizobium sp. FKL33, assembly GCF_005222915.1. GTDB lineage: Bacteria > Pseudomonadota > Alphaproteobacteria > Rhizobiales > Rhizobiaceae > Rhizobium_E. The sequence continues at coordinate 177,235 of NZ_STFX01000018.1, read as the reverse complement.
AGGCTGAGATCCACATTCATCTCGAAGGATGCTTCGGGACGGAAACGATCGTGGAATTGGCGCGGGAAAACGGCGTTGAGCTGCCGCGGCCCGAGGACCGCCTGCTCGATTTCACCGGCCTCGCCGATTTCCTGGAATTTCTCGACTTCATCTGCGGGCTTTCCCGGAGCCGCGACCAGCTCGCCAAATCCGCCTATGCCTTTGCCGGGCGAATGGCCGCTGCGGGCGTCGGCTATGCCGATCTGATCGTCAATCCGACCCATTGGTCAGGCTGGAAAGGCAATCTCGCGGGGCTGATCGACGGGCTTGACGCCGGTCTGTCTGCGGCTGAAGAGGATGGTCTGCCGAAGGTGGGCCTCTGCATCTCGCTGCTCCGGCAGCAGACGTCTTCCGAAGCGATCGAGGTGGTCGAGGAGCTGCTGCGGCTCAGGCATCCGCGCGTTGTCGCGCTTTCGGTCGACGGCAATGAAGCGGCGGCCGGACGCACAGGGCCAAAATTTGCCGAGGCGTTCCAGCTTGCCGGTCGCGGCGGGCTCAAGCGCACCGCCCATGCCGGGGAATCGAGCGGCGCCGAGGGCGTGCGGGATGCGATTTTTCTGCTCGGCGCCGATCGCATCGACCATGGCGTCCGCGCGATCGAGGACGAGGAGCTTGTCGGCATCCTCGCCGACCGCCAGATCGCGCTCGGCGTCTGCCCGACCTCGAATCTGACGCTCGGTCTCTACAAGGAACTCGGCGAACATCCGATCGACCGGCTGCGTCGCGCCGGCGTGCCGGTGTCGGTCAACACCGACGACCCTGCGCTGCTGCGGCTCGACCTGCCGAGCGAATATGCCCGCACGGCCGAAACCTTCGGCTGGGACCGGGAGACGGTGCGCAGCGTCGCCGCAACGTCCATCAAGGCCTCGTTTGCGCCGGATGAGCTGAAGTCGAAACTGCTCGGAGACCTCGCTGCATAGTGACCGGTCTCGTTTTCGCGCTCACGATCGCCGTCGCCGCCTCGGCTCCGGGCCAGGAGATCGATATCGCCGCCTGGGCGAAGGATTTGCCGAACCAGTTCGTTGTCCTCGGTTCGAAAGTAGAGCCAACCTATGTCGCCGCTGTTGAAATCCGCCGGGATGGCGACACCCTCTCGATTGTCGGCGGCGCTCCCGCCTGGATGGAGCGGTCGCGGGAGACGATAGAGGTCGATATGTCGGGCGACATGCGGCACCTGGTCTGCCCGCCCGGCATGACCTGCCAAGGCGCTCCGCGCCCGGCCGGGTTCTTGTCGACCGCCGCGCTTCTCTCGGCGTCTCGTCGAGGCGCGCTCTCCGGCTCGACCCGCGTCGAGACCTATGGCGGGCGTAACGTGATCTGCCTGCCCGCCGAAACGCTCGGCGTCGAAAAACCAATCCTCGATCCCTGCTTCGATCTCGCAAGCGGCGCGGCCATCGCGCAGAAGAACCGCTTCAGCGGCAGGTTCGACGGCCCCAGCCTAGACCCCGTCACACTCCGCGTCCTCCCAGACACCATAAAGGAAAACTCGCCATGAACATGCTTCGCCGCCTCGGCCTTGCGGCCGTCCTTCTCGCCTCCGCCGTCACCGGCGCCTATGCCGCGCCGCTCAAGGTCGCGCTTCTGGTGCCCGGTCACGCCAATGACGGCTCGTTCAATCAGGTCGCCCGGGAAGCGGCGGAGAAGCTCGCCAAGGACGGCGAGATCACCTTCGAACTCCGCGAGGAAATGGCCGATCCCTCGAAATCCGAGCCGGTGATCCGTCAATATGCGGCGTCGGGCTATGACTTGATCATCGGCCACGGCATCGAACTGTCGGAGCCGATCCTGAAGATCGCGCCTGACTTTCCGAAGGTGCATTTCGCGGCCTCCGGCGGCCCCGATCTTGCCGGTCGCCTGCTCGCCAATGTCGACGGCTGGACCTATGATTTCGGCCAGCAGGGCTATCTCGGCGGCTTAATCGCCGGCAAGCTCGGCGGCGTCTCCACCTTCGGCGTGGTCGGCGGCCCGGAACTCGCTTTCGTGAAGGCCTCCCATAACGGCTTCAAGACCGGTCTCAAGGAAGGAAAGCCGGACGCCAAGATTATCGAAGCCTATACCGGCTCCTTCGACGACGCGCAGAAAGCGGCCGAAGTCACCCGCGGCATGGTCGCCCAGGGCGCGAAGCTCGTCTGGACCTCCGGCGACGGCATCGGCAACGGAGTGGCGGCAGCCGCAGCCCAGGAAGGCGCGCTGACCATCGGGGTGACAGGCGAAGCCGGCGGGTTTGCCGCCAAGGTGAATATCGCCTCGGTCGTCCTCGACATGCATCCGACCTACAAGGCCTATGTCGACGACATCAAGGCCGGCAGCTTCGGCAAGAAATTCTTCGTATCCGGCATCGGCAACATGGGACTGGTGGTGACCAAGGTCAACGCTCTCGGCGAAAGCCTGCCAGCCGATCTCGACAGCCAGGTCGAGGCGCTGATCGCCGATCTCGCCTCGGGCAAGAAGACCCTGCCGAACTTCTTCGAATAAGGTCGATCACGCGTGCCGCAGGCCCTCATTTCGCTGTCGGGCGTCAACAAGAGCTTCGGAAAACTCCGGGCTCTTGAAGATGCATCCATTGCCCTGCAAGCCGGGGAAGTGACGGCGATCGTCGGCGAAAACGGTGCTGGCAAATCGACGCTCGCCAAGATCATCGCCGGGATACTGCCGATGGATGCAGGCGCTTTCAATCTCGATGGCGTGGCCGTGACCAACTGGTCCCGCCGTCGCGCCATCGAGGCCGGTATCGGCTTCGTGCCGCAGTCGCTCTCCTTCCTCAAAAGCCTGTCCATCACCGAAAACCATCTTCTGGCGAAGGCGGGCCTGCGGCTCGATCGCAAGACGACCAGGGCCGAGCTTGCGGAGGCGGCCCGGTTGATGGATATGTCGCCGGATTTCGACGAGCCGGTCGGACGTCTCAGTCTCGCCGAGCGTCAGATGGGCGAGATCATCGCGGCGCTTGCCGATGGGGCGCGCGTCTTGTTGCTCGATGAACCCACCTCGGCGCTTGGTCCCTTGGAAATCGACAGGCTCGTCGCCGCCATCCGCCGCCTCGCCGCCTCGGGGACCTCGATTGGTCTCGTGACCCATCGCATTACCGAAGTGTTGCGCGGCGCGGATCGGATCACCGTGCTCAGGGCGGGCAAAGTGGTGCTTGATGGTGACGTTGGCGGTTTGGCCGGCGAGGACATCGCCCGCCTGATGGTGGGGGATCGCGACCGTTCTGCAAAAGAAAAGACGACCAGCGGCAGCACGTGGACCCGGCTGCAGGTCTCGGACCTGTGCGTCGGGGAGGGGGACGCGGGCATGCTGGACGATGTGTCCTTTTCCGTGAAACAGGGAGAGATCCTCGCGATTGCCGGCGTGGCGGGGGCGAGCCAACCGGCGCTGGCCGAGGCCCTCTCCGGCCTGCGATCGATGCGCGGTTCGGTTTTGGTCGACGGCGTCGATGTGAGTGGCGATGCGGCGCGCGCCGCAGAGGCGGGTCTCGCCTTCATTCCGGAAAATCGCGCCGATGGCGTCGCGGGCGATCTGACCATCGCCGAAAACGCCAGCCTGTTCGCGATGGCTGGGAAAGCGTTCCAGCGCTTCGGTGCGAGACGAAGGGCTGCGGAGCGCGCGCGCGGCGTGGAGATCATCGAGGCCTTCGACGTCCGTCCGCCCAATCCCGAAGCGCGCGCAAGCGGCCTTTCTGGCGGCAACCAGCAGAAGCTGCTGGTCGGCCGCGAGCTGGCGCAAAAGCCCGGGGTCATCGTTGCGCATGGTCCGACGCAGGGCCTGGATCTCGCCGCGAGCGCGACAATTCGCGGTGCGCTGACGCAGGCGGCCGCGGATGGCGCCGCCGTCGTGGTGCTGTCGGCCGATCTCGATGAACTGCTTGAAATAGGACACCGCCTCGTCGTCCTGACGCATGGGCGGCTGGTTGCTAAATTCGATCTTTCCGGCCCGGTGGACATGACCGCCATCGGCCGGGCCATGGCGGGACTGCCCGCACAGGAGACGCCTGCATGACCGACAAGATCACCTATCCCGCCACAGGCGCCGCTTGGGCGCCCAGCGTTGAAGAACTGATGCGCATGCGTTTCGTCGCTGCCGGCCGACAAAAGCCGGACCGCATCATTCGCGGCGGCAAGGTGCTGGCTCTGCATATCGGCGAGATCCTGGAGCGCGACGTGGTGATCTCGGGGCGCCATATCGCGGCGGTGACGCCGGTCGGTTATTTCGATTGCGACGAGATCATCGACGCGACCGGCTATTTCGTCGCCCCGACCTTCATCGATGTGCATCTGCATATCGAATACACCAAGCTCGTTCCCGGCGAACTCGCCCGTCTCTCGGTGCCGCGCGGCACGACGACGGTGCTCGCCGACGCCAACTGCATCGCCAATGTGCTGGGCGAGGACGGGCTCGATTTCATGGGGACGACCACCACGCCGCTCCGCATCCTGCGCCAGGTGTCGCACAAGGTGCCGCAGGCCCCGGAACTTGAGCTCGGCGGCGCGCATCTGACCACCGAGCAGATCGCCTATCGCGTCCAGCGACCGGACGCCGCCACGCTCGGGGAATCCAATCCCTTCAATCTCGACGAATCCTCGGCGCGCAAGCAGGTCGCGGCGATCGCTGCCGGCAAGCGCATCACCGGTCACACCGCGCTTCTGGAAAACGAGCCGCTCTGGGCCTATCTCGCCGGCGGCATCTCCGACGATCACAATGCGCACAAGACCAAGGATGTGATCGAGAGGCTGCGGCTGGGTGCGATGCTGACGGTGATGGCCGGCAGCATGAACGACAACACGCCCGAAGTCTTCGCCGACATTCCTGCGCTCAAGGATGGTCTGCACCACATTTCCTTCTGCGCCGACGACAAGCTGGTGGAGGATCTCGACCGGCAGGGTCATATCGATCATCAAGTCCGCAAAGCGATCGAATGCGGCGTCGAGCCGTTGAAGGCCTGGCGCATGGCGACGCTGAACGCCGCCTCCTATTACCGGATCGACCACCTCGTCGGCTCCATCACGCCCAACAAGCTCGCCGATCTGCAACTCGTGGCCGACCTCGCCGAGGCGCGGCCAACCGTTGTGATGGTGGACGGCAAAGTGGTGGCGCGCGACGGCAAACCGCTGTTCGAGAACACCGATCCGGTGCCGCCTTTCACTCGCGACACCATCCATCTGCATCCGGATATCAACGCCGGTTTCTTCACGACAGAAGCTGCAGGCTCCAAAGCCTGGGTTCAGGCGATGGAAATGTATGACGGCTATTTCAAACGCGCCTTCCATGCCGAACTCGACGTGGTCGACGGCAGGCTTGTCTGCGACACCGAGCGCGATGTGCTGAAGGTCGCCATCGTCGATCGCCACCACGCCACCGATAATGTCGGCGTCGGCTTCGTCAAGGGTTTCGGCCTCAAACGCGGCGCCATCGCCGCCACGACCAATTGCGAGAACCAGAACCTCGTCATGGTCGGGGTGACCGATGAAGACCTCGCCTTCGCCGCTCATGCCATCAAGGCGATCGGCGGCGGCTATGTCGTGGTCGCCGACGGCAAGATTTTGAGCGCCGTGCCTTTGCCCGTGGCCGGCTGCATGAGCGACCAGCCATGGGAAACTGTGCGCGACCTTTCTCTGCTCTGCGATCAGGCGGCGCAGTCGATCGGCTGCACGATGCATGCGCCTTTCCTGATCATGTCCTTCATCGGTCTCGTCGGCGTGCCGGATCTCGGCCTCACCGAGCGCGGACTGGTGGAGACCAAGACGCAGAGCTTCACCGATCTCGTGCTCGGCCTGAAGGGCGGTCTCGTCTGTTGCCGCTGCCCGAGCCACGCCCATGACGTTCACAAGATGATGGATCCCGGCCGCTTCGAGGCCGTGGCGATTCCAGGAGAATGACCATGACCGCCAAACTTCCGCCCCTTCTCGGCGCCGCCTTTCCTCCCGCCGGGTTGTCATCCGAAGAGACCGAGGCGCTGTTGGCGCTCGTCCATGCCGCGGAGACCGAAATTGCCCCGCACGCCGTGGAAAATGACCGCATCGGCCGCTATCCGACCCTGTCCATCGCCGCACTGAAGCGCAGCGGCTTCCTAAAGAACGTGCTGCCGAAAGAGCTCGGCGGATTGGGACTGTCGCACCGCGCCTCGATGGAGGCGCAGTTGCGGCTCGCTCTCGCGGATTCCTCTGTCGCGCAGCTCTATAAAGTGCATGACGAGATCGTCAGGGAAATCCTGACCTATTGCCCGCCGGACTTGAAGCCGAGGCTTGCCCGCGCTCTCGTCGAGGACCAGGCGATCATCGGCCTCGCTGTGGCGGAGTCGGGCCGCAAGGTCGATGATCCCCTGACCACGACCGCCATACCCCGGGGAGATGGCGGCTTCACCGTTACGGGCAAGAAGATCTACACCACCGCCGCCGCCGAAGCCGATTACATCGCCACCTGGGCCTATAATCCAGAGGCCGCCGGCATTGCGGAGAACCCGCTGGCCGGCATGCAGCTCAATCTGATCCCGCCCACGACGCCGGGCGTCACCATCCATCGCGACTGGGATCCGATCGGCCAGCGGGCCACGGATTCCGGCACGATCACCTTCGACCAGGTGAAGTCCGATCCCGACTGGAACGCCACGATCCCCGGCCAGTTCTCGCCGCCGCACGCCTCGCTGCGCTATCAGGTCGGCTTCTGCGCGATCATGATCGGCTCTGCCATTGCTGCCTTGCGCGAGGCGGCGGGCTTCGTGCCGACGAAGAGCCGGCCCTGGCCTTCCGCCGGCGTCGACAACGCTGCTGACGATCCGCTGACACGGCTGAAAGCCGGCGATCTCGTCGCCGATCTCGTGGCGGCCTACACGTTGATGCAGAGCGCGGCGGATCTATTGGACGCCTATGAACGCGGCGATGTCGACCGCACGGAACTCGCCATTCCCGTCTATGCCGCCAAGGTGACGGCGCACAAGGCGTCGCTCGCCGCTGCCTCCGAGATCTATACGTTGATGGGCACGCGTTCGGTGGCGCGCAGCAATGGTTTCGATCGCCATTGGCGCAATATCCGGGTGTTGTCGTTGCATGATCCGGTTGCCTGGAAACAGGCCGAGATCGGCCGACATGTGCTGACGGGCTCGCAGCCGGAACCGGGGCTCTATCAGTGAAGGCGATCAAGGGCGCGTTCGGCTCGGAGCAGGTGTTGCGGATCTTGGGCGTCGTCGGGGCGCTGATGGCCTTGACGTCAGCCCTGGTGTTCGCGGCCGGCGCAGAACCCGTCACAGCGCTCAAAGCGCTGGTCTATGGAGCTTTCGGCGAAACCTATCTTCTGGCGGAGACGCTGGTGACGGCTATTCCGCTGGCGCTGGTGGGACTGAGCGTCGCGCCTGCGTTGCGCGCCGGGATCTTCACCATTGGCAGCCAGGGACAACTGGTCATGGGCGCAGCGCTGTCGACCGCGCTGCTGCAAGCCGCAGCCGGCGGGTCGCCCATCGTGCTCCTGGCGCTCGGCTGTCTCGGCGGCATAGCGGGCGGGGTGCTCTTCGCCCTGATCCCGGCTTTGCTGCGGCTGCGCTTTTCCGTCAACGAGATCCTGTCGACGCTGCTGCTGAATTACATCGCCGGTTTCGGTCTGCTCTGGATCCTGAAAGGACCGCTGGCCGCCGCAGCCCAGACCGCGACGCCGCGCAGCAATCCGTTGCCGGACGTGGCGCTCATTCCGACTTTGATCGACGGCACAAGGCTGCATTGGGGCCTCGTTCTCGTTCCGATCCTGGCTGTGGCGCTCTGGTGGTGGGGCCGGTCCCGCTCCGGTCTGGTCTATCGCCTTTTCTCCACCCATGCCAAACTGGCTGCGCGGCTGGGACTTTCCTCGTCGCGCGCGACGCTGACGGTCTTTATTGTCGCGGGCGGCGGCGCGGGCCTTGCAGGCTGGGCGCAGGTCGCAGGCGTCACACATACGCTCTATCCGAGCGTGGACGGCGGTCTGGGCTTTTCCGGCATCCTCGTGGCGATTCTCGGCGGGCTCAATCCTCTGGGTATTCTTGCGGCTGCCCTCGGCTTTGCCGCCTTGTCGACAGGCGCGCAGGGCATGCAGATGGGAACCTCGGTTCCCGCCACCATCGCGGTCGTAGTGGAGGGGCTGACTTTGTTGATCGTAGCGCTCGCTTTCCGGCGCAAAACGGGAGGCGTCTGAGATGGATTGGTCCGATCCGGTCTTCTGGGAAATCGTGCTCGGAGGCATGCTCAGGCTGGCGACGCCGTTGTTTATTGCGGCGCTTGGAGAGATGATCACCGAAAAAGCCGGCGCCATCAATCTCGGTATCGACGGCGTCATGACTGCCGGCGCCTTCGCCGCGCTGGTCTTCGCCTATTTCGCCGGATGGGGCGCAGGCCTCGCCGGAGCCTGCCTTGTCGGCGCCATCTATGGTCTTCTGTTGGCGGTGTCGGTGATCCGTTTCAACGCCGACCAGATCGTCATCGGCATCGCGATCTCGCTGATTGGGGCAGGGCTCACATCCTATGTGTTCCAGCTCTGGCAACCCTCGGGGCAAACAGCGATCTTCGTGCCGCTGGTGCCGATGATCACAATTCCCGGACTGGTGGATATCCCATTTATCGGTTCGATCCTGTTTCGGCAGAACGCGCTAACTTACGCGATGATCCTGGTGCTGATCGTCGCCATCTATCTCCTCAACCGAACCCGCCTCGGCCTGATCCTGACGGCGGTCGGAGAAGACCGCGCGGCGGCGGAAATGCGCGGCGTCAATGTCGATCGCGTCCGCTACATCGCCATCACGCTTGGCGGCGCCTTCATGGGGCTTGCGGGCGCGGCGATCACGCTTGCCGTTCTCGGCTCTTATAATGATGGGCTGACCAATGGCCGCGGCTATATCGCCTTGGCGATCGTGATCGTCGGCCGCTGGACGCCGCTCGGGGCGCTGATCGGCGCATTGATCTTCGCCTTTTTCGACAGTCTCGGACTACGGGCGCAAGGCGGTCTCGCGGGACTGCCGACCGAAGCTTTTTCGGCTCTGCCTTATGTCATGACGATCGTCGTGCTGATGCTGGCGAACCGGCCGATCATTCGGCGTGCGTAAGCGCGGGTGCTTGCTGGTCTCTCCGGTTTGTCTACGCTGGGAACCACGGAGAAACCAAGACTTCGAAGCATCGGCTCAAGGTCTCGGCAGCCCGCGAAAAGGGCGGATCGTAGGCTGCGGCGCTTACCGTGATCGAACTGCGTCATCTGTCTATTGTATGATTGCAGCGCTTCCGTTGTCGGGGTTCATTGGAGCATTCAGTAGACTTGTCCTGCTGCCGGACCCATTACGGATTGATTGTGCTCGCGAAAATCGCTCAACAATCTGCCGGTTGCGTTGACGAGCAAGCCGACATCGCTGCCGATCCCCACAAAGCTAGCGCCGAGTTCGACGTATCGCCGCGCCAGCGATTGATCGGCAGTAAGTATCCCGGCCGCCTTGCCGAGCGACTGGATCCGAACCAGAGCCTCGGTCACCGCAGTCTGCACCTCGTCGGCGCCGGGTTTGCCGAGAAATCCCATGTCGGCTGCGAGATCGGCGGGGCCGATGAAGACGCCGTCGACGCCCTCGGTCGCCGTGATCGCGTCGAGATTGACGAGGCCGGCGCGGCTTTCGATCTGCAGAAGGAGACAGATTTCGTCATTGGCGGTCTGCAGATAATCCGGAATGCGGTTGAAAGCCGAGGCGCGAGCGAGTGATGCGCCGACGCCGCGGACGCCGTGGGGCGGATAGCGCACGGCGCGAACCATGGCTTCGGCCTGCTCTTTCGTTTCCACCATCGGCACGAGGATCGTTTGCGCCCCGATGTCGAGGATCTGCTTGATGAGCCAGGTTTCGCCGATGGGCGGCCGCACGATCGCATGGGCTGGATGCGGAGCCATGGCCTGTAGCTGCGCCATTAGCGTCGGAATGTCGTTCGGCGCATGTTCGGCATCGAGTAGCACCCAGTCGAAGCCGGCGCTGGCGCAGATTTCTGCCGTGATCGGGCTCGTCAGCGCTGCCCAGAGACCGATCTGCGTTCGGCCTTGCGCGAGGGCGGCCTTGAAGCTGTTCTTTGGCGCGGGCATTGGCCTATCCTATCTGAAATGGCAGCTGATCGTGCCGTAGGGACCGAAATCTCCGACGATCGTGTCGCCGTGGCGCGCTTCGACAGGACGAATGAACGAGCCGGCGAGCACGATCTGACCCGCTTCGATGCCGTCTCCATACTGGGCCAGGCGATTGGCCAGCCAGGCGACGCCCCGCGCAGGATGATTGAGGACGCCCGCGCCAAGTCCGGTCTCCTCGACCTCGGCATTGCGCGAGACGATCGCGCCCATCCAGCGCATGTCCAGCGCGTCGGGCCGCATCTGCCGACCGCCGATGACGATGCCGGCATTGGCGGCGTTGTCTGAGATCGTGTCGACGATCGTCCGCGTCTTCCTGGTGTCCGGGTCTACCCGCAGGATGCGGGTGTCGAGGATCTCGAGCGCCGGAGTGACATAGTCGGTGGCGTTGAGCACGTCGAACAGGGTGACCCCGGGGCCCTTGAGCGCCGTTTTCATCACAAATGCGATTTCGGCCTCGATACGCGGCTGAATGAAACGGTCTTCCGGAATGCTCGCGCCATCTTCGAAAGCCATGTCGTCGAGAAGAACGCCGGAATCCGGTATGTCGATGTTCAGCGCATATTGCATCGCCTTGGACGTCAACCCGATCTTCCATCCGATGACGCGACGGCCCGCGGCGATCTTCTGGCGAACCCAGGCGCCCTGAACCGCATAGGCGTCGTCCATGGTCATCTCGGGATGTCTGAGCGACAGCAGGCCCGTTTGCCGGCGGGTTCTTTCCGCCTCGTCGAGCGCCCGAGCCGCCGAGAGAATTTCATCTTGCGTCAACATGAGTCAGACCTCGTCGGCGATGGTGTTGCGCAAAAGACCGATGCCATCGGCCTCGACTTCCACGATGTCGCCGGGCTTCAGCCAGATCGGCGGATCGAAACGGGCTCCAGCTCCCGTCGGCGTTCCCGTCACGATCACATCGCCGGGCGCGAGCGTCGTGAAGGTCGAGATATAGGAGATGATCTTTCGGAACGAGAAGATCATTCTGCTGGTGCGATCCTGCTGCCGCACCTCGCCGTTGACGCGCGTCGTGAGCTGGATGTCGGCCAACTGGCTTTCGTCCGTATAGGGAACCAACCAAGGGCCGATCGAACCGCTGCGATCGAAATTCTTGCCCTGCGTGACGTTGAATTTGGCGTGACGCACCCAGTCGCGGATCGTGCCTTCGTTACAGAGCGACAGCGCCGCAATATGGTCGAGCGCATCGGCATCAGCGATACGGCGGCCGCTCTTGCCGACGACAATGACGATTTCGCCCTCATAGTCGAGCTGCGGGCTTTCCGGCGGCCGGATCAGCGGTTGATCATGGCCGGTAAAGGAGCGAGGGAAGCGAATGAAGAGCGAGGGGTTGGGCGGCGCTGCCTGCCCGTCCTTGTACTCTTCATTGCGATCGGGAAAATTGACGCCGACGCAGATCAGTTTTTCGGGGCAGGGAACCGGGATCTCGAAACGAAACTCGCCATGGTCGAGATCTGGCGGCAATGTTGCGCCCTCTTCGGCCAGTCGAGCGAGTGCTCCCGCCTCGATGACCTCGCGCAGGGTCCGCCATTCTGGATGGCGCGACGAAAGCACGACCAGGCCGTCGTTCTTGAGAAGACCATAGCCATGGCCATCGGGGGTGGAGAAGCTGACCAATCTCGCTGTCATGTTCTATCCTCGCGCATTCGCACGGTTGCTGCGCTGTTTCACCATCCGGTTTGGACACGCGCCCGTGGAGACGGGCGCGCGTCTTTGTTTCGACGGACCAACAGCTTATGGCGCGATGATCGGCTGCGCGCTGAGTTGGGACGCCACGGGTTCGGCGCCGGCGAACAGGCTTCCTTCCTCGAACCAGGATCGCGGAGCGGGAGCGCCCCAGAGCGTCTGCCGTTGCGGATCCTTGAGGTCCCATCTGATCGGCTCGAGATCGGGATCGACCGTCTGGTAGTCCGAGCAATAGATCTCGATGCGATGGCCGTCGGGGTCGCGGACATAGAGGAAGAAGGCGTTCGATATGCCATGTCTGCCCGGGCCGCGTTCGATATTGGGGAGCCAGCCCGTCGTCGACATCAGGTCGAGCAGGTCGATGATGTTGAGCGGCGTCGGCACCCAGAAGGCGGTGTGGTGAAGGCGCGGGCCGCGACCATTGGTGAAGGCGATGTCGTGGACGCCGCCCTTGCGATGCGTCCAGGCGGCCCACAGCCGACCGGTTTCCTCATCCGACGTGTATTCCGTCACCCGAAAACCGATCTCGTTGTAGAAGGCGACGCTCTCGTCGACATTGGGGGAGAAGCAATTGAAATGATCGATGCGCAGCGGCTTCACGCCCTTGTAGAGCGCATATTTCTGGTGGATCGGCGGCAGACGGTCCATCTTCGAATAGAATTCGAGCGGCGTGCCATGCGGATCGCGGGTGCGGAAGGTGCGAGCCTGATAGGGCCGCTCGACCCATTCGACGCCGAGGCCCTTGCCGTCGAAGAATTTGGCGGCCTTGTCGAGTTCGTCTTCGTCATAGACCTTGAAGCCGAGGTCACGGGCTTCCGCCTTGTCGGACTTGCGCAGCACGATGCAGTGGTGGCCGCGCTCTTCCATGGCGCGGAGATAGATCGCATCGGATGTCTCGTCGGTTACCTGCAGGCCGAGCGTGTCGACATAGAATGCGCGTGATTTGGCGAGATCGGTGACGCCGAACTCGACATGGCTCAGGCGCACGATGTTGAAAGGCGGATAGAGATTGGGGGTCGGCAATGCCATGGGTTCCTCCTCGAGTAAGATCAGCCGCCAAGCTTCTGGATGGCATGGGCGGTGTTGGCGAAAGCGATGTTCTTGGTTTCCATGTAGAAATCGAACGACCAGTCGCCGCCGTCGCGGCCGATGCCCGAATTCTTGACGCCGCCGAACGGCGTCGGCAGATGGCGGACATTTTCCGAATTCACCCAGATCATCCCGGCTTCGAGCGCATCGGTGAAACGGAAGGCGCGTGTCACGTCGCTGGTCCAGAGATAGCCGGTCAGGCCGTAATCGACATCATTGGCGAGCGCGAGCGCCTCAGCTTCGTCCCTGAAAGGGATGGCGGTCAGCACCGGTCCGAAAATCTCCTCCTGAGCGATCCGCATCCGGTTGTTGGCGTTGGTGAAAAGGGTCGGCGACACATAGCAGCCGCCGCCGGGACCGTCGTATTTCTCGCCGCCGGCGGCGACAGTTGCGCCTTCGCCCTTGCCGATGCCGATATAGTCCAGCACCTTCTTTTCATGAACCGGATGGATCAGCGGTCCGATCACGGTCGCCGGATCGAGCGGGTGGCCCACCTTGATGCGCTTGGCCTTCTCCGCCACCATGGCGGTGAACTTCTCATAGACGCTTTCCTCCACCAGAAGCCGGGAGGAAGATGTGCAGCGTTCGCCGTTGAGCGAATAGATCATGAACACGGCGGCGTCGGCGGCGCGTTCGAGATCGGCGTCTGCGAACACCACGACCGGGTTCTTGCCGCCGAGTTCGAAGTGCACGCGCTTCAGCGTATCTGCGCCCTGTTTCATAATCATCGAGCCTGTGCGGCTTTCGCCGACGAAGCCGATCGCCTTGATGTCCCGATGCTCGGTCAGTGCACGGCCGGCATCTTCGCCGAAACCGTTGACGAGGTTCCAGACGCCCTTGGGCAGGCCTGCCTCTTCAGCAATCTCGACGAGCAGCCTCGCCGTCAGCGGCGAAAATTCGGCCGGCTTGTGAACTATGGTGCACCCCGCCGCCAGCGCCGGCGCGATTTTCCAGGTCGACAGCATGAAAGGCGTGTTCCAGGGCGTGATGATGCCGACCGGACCGATGGGGACGCGGGTCGTCATGTTGATCTGGCCTGGGCCGCGCAGGGCCTTGCCATCGCGCGCTTCCGGCGCACGATCCGCGAAGAAGCGAAAATTCTCTGCGCCGCGAAGGGCTGCTTTCGCCATGAATTTCAGGGACTGGCCGGTGTCCATACATTCGACGAAGGCGATCTCTTCGGCGCGGGCGACAATGGCGTCAGCGATCTTGTGGAGAAGCTTCTTGCGGGCCGAACCATCCATCTGGGCCCAGGCCGGGAAGGCGGCCTTGGCGGCTTTCGCCGCCTTGTCGATATCTGCGGCCTTGCCGCGCGCAACGCGGGCCAGCGGCTTCAGATCGACGGGCGAGATCGTTTCGAAAGTCTCGCCGTCGGCAGCGGCGACATCCTCTCCGTCAATGCGGTTGAGCACGGTCCCGCCGAATTTGGCGATATAGGCTTGCGCCTTGGCAATGTTGTCATCGAGTTCAGACATGTCGTCTCCATCGGTCAGTCGAGCGATCCGCGGCTGGGCCAGGGCTCGCATAAGGTCAGGTTGGGGAGTCAGCTGGCTTGGGCGCGAAGGCGTGGATGAATGGCGTTTTTCTTCCAGCTCAGCGACGGGTCGATTTCGCGGACTTCAAGGGTCAGCGCAAAATGCGGTGTGGCGAATTGGGGGCCTAAAAATTCCGTGACGGCGGCGAAAATCGCATCTCCGGTCCGCTTGCGATCGTCTTCGCTTCGGCCCTTGCCCACGCGAAACGACATGTCGATAAAGCTGTTCGCTTCCAGCAGATCGGCGATCGCATAGGCTTCGCAGCGGATGGCGCGCACCCTGACCGCCCCCAGTTCGAACAGGCCCGTCTCAAGGATTTTCTGGTGGACCAGCCGGCACAAAGCCGCAAAGTCCACCACGCCATCGAGGTTGCTGGAATATTCCATCGAAAAATGGGGCATGGATCCTCCCGATCCCGTCTTGTAATTAACATGTTAACAAAATGGATGGCAGTGTCAAGCGCGTCCTCGCGCATTGGATGGCGTTTCGATTGCAAAATGGCCGGAAATGAAGGTAGAACCCGGCATGACCGAAAGCCCGACCCCAAAGATGCTTCAAGACGCTTTCCTGCCGCGCAACACCCGCCGATCTCTTCCGATTGCTTTGCTGCGCGCCCGGGAAGCGGTTATGAGCCATTTTCGACCGATGCTCAGCACCCATGACATCACCGAGCAGCAATGGCGCGTCATCCGCATCCTGGCCGAACAGGAGACGGTCGACGCCTCGGAGATGGCCGACAAGGCCTTCATTCTCGCGCCGAGCCTGACGCGGATCATCCGCTCGCTCGAAGAACGCGGGATCATCGCCAAGCTGAAGGACGAGAACGATGGACGCCGGGTGCTCTTGAAGATTACGCCTGCAGGGATGGCGATCATCAATGAGGTCGCGCCCGAAAGCCGCATGATCTACGACCGCCTCGAAAAGCATTTCGGACGCGAAAAGCTCGATCTTCTGCTCGATTTGCTCGATGAAGTGTCGACCTTCAACGAGGAGTCGTAATCGCGATCATGATGCATCGGACAGCTTCCGCGCATCCGCGACGTAGCGCGCCAGTCGTTCCTCGGCGTCCGGCAGGTCCGGGCGATCGCCGATCCAGCCTATGTAAGTCAGGCTGCGCAACAGCAGAAACAGCGGCAACTGCCGGAGATCGGCGTCGGTGAGGGCTCTTTCACTGCGATAGCCTTCGATGAGAGACGCCTCGATCAAAGCATAGTCCGGTTCCTGGCGGTTGCGCAGAAGGGTCGTTGCGATGTCGAATAGCCGCCATCCGAAGCCGCAATCGTCGAAGTCGATGAACGCGACGCCGGACGGACCGACAAAAATGTTTTCGCGCACGAGGTCGGCATGAACCAACCCGAAGTCGAGACCGTCACCGATCTCTGCGAGCCGCTTGCGCAGGGCGCCGCGCAAATCGGTGAGGAACTGTCGGTCAGGGTCCGCTAGTCCCGCGGCATCCCAGAAGCGACCCCAGACGGGACATTCGCCCAGCAGGCCGTCGGAATCCCACGACAGACGGGAAAATGTTTCAGGCCACCGCCATCGGTCGGCAATCGCGTGCATCCGCGCCATCTCGGCGCCGACGGCGAAAAAGATCCGCTGGAGTTCATCGCGGTTGTGGGCGAGCGGACGTCCTGTTGCGCCCAACGGCGCGCCATCCATCCAATCGATGAGGTCCGCGAACTGACCGGCCTGATCGAGCGAGATCAGCAGCCGTCCGTCGGCGGCGGCGATAGGCTCCGGCGTCGCGAGGCCATGGCGACGCAGGTCTTCCATCCACTGCAATTCCGACAGAAGCGCGTCTTCGGCGTGGTATCCCGGCCGATGAAGCCGGAGCGCGGCCCTGGCGCCATTGGCGAGACGAACTTCGAACACCGCATTCTCGCGATGTTTCAGAAGCCGCGGCGCCTGTTCCGGCAGGCTCCAGGCGGCCATGGCCTCGACGGCGCGGGCATGGAGGTCTTCCAGCAAAGCACTCACGATCAGAGACCTGCCAGCACGTCGTCGAGCGTCTGCAACATCAGGTCCGCATCGTCACGGCTGAAGGGCATCGGCGGACGGATTTTGGTGGCGTTCTGGTGAATGCCCAGCTTGCCCATCAACACGCCGCGTTGGCGCATTTCGTTGATGACCGTCGTGGCGAGGTTGGTCGCGGGTTCCTTCGTCGATTGGTCCAGCACCAGTTCCGCGCCGAAGAACAGTCCGCTGCCGCGCACATTGCCGATGAGATCATGCTTGGCTGCCAGCCGCGCCAGCCCATCGCGCGCATACTGACCCACGACGCGGGCGTTTTCCATCAGCTTTTCGTCCGCCAGCACGTCGAGAACCGCTGACGCTGCGGCGCAGGAGACCGGGTTGCCTCCGAATGTGTTGAAATAGCGGAACGCCTTGCGGAATGCGTTCAGCGTATCGGCTCCCGCCACCACGCCGCCGATTGGGTGGCCGTTGCCCATCGGTTTGCCGAGCGTGACGACATCCGGAACGACGCCGGCTCTCTGATGACCCCACATATGGGTTCCGGTGCGGCCGAAGCCGGGCTGAACCTCGTCACAGATCAGCAATCCCCCGGCCTTCCGCACGATGTCGGCCACCTTTTTCAGGAAGCCGTCCGGCAATTCCGGGAAGCCCTCATTGGCGAAGAACGGGTCGATGATGAGCGCCGAGAATCCATGCGGAGAGGCCTGCAGGGACGCGATCGCGTCTTCGATCGCCTGCGCCCAGGCATTGGTGAAGGCTTCGCCGGGCGCGCCGCCCAGGGGACGATACCCATCCGGCGCCGGGACATGCCGGACATGGCCGCCATAGCCGCCGACCGGCGGCATGCGGGTTGAAAGCTGCGACACGGCGGCGGTGTTGCCATGATATGTGTGATCGGTGGCGATCACACCGGCTTTGCCTGTCACCGCATGCGCCATGCGCAGCGCGATGTCGTTCGCCTCCGATCCCGTGCAGGTCAGGATGGCGGTGTCCAGGCTTTTGTCGAAGGTCGCCGTCAGCCTGTCGACATAATCGAGAATGCCTTCATGCAGATACCGCGTATGTGTGTTGAGCGTCGATGCCTGCCGGCAAATGGCGTCGACCACATGCGGGTGACAATGGCCGACATGCGGGACATTGTTGTAGCAGTCGAGATAGCGCCTGCCATCGGCGTCCCAGACCCACACGCCCTCACCCTTCACCAGATGCACGGGGTCGAGATAGAATGTCGACATGTTTTTGCCGAGCAAACGCTCGCGGCGGGCGAGAAGCGTGGCGTTGCCGCTCATGTTACTTGCCCTCCGCTGCGGCAAGGCCGGCGTCCAGCGCCGAGACGATCCGCGACACGTCGCCCGCCGTGATGACGAGCGGCGGCGAGATGATCACGTTGTAGCCGGAGGTTCGGATCATCACGCCGTGCTGATAGGCTGTGTCGAAGACCTTCTGAACGACGTCCTTGGAGGCTCCCGCCTTCGTTTTTCGGTCGGAAACGAGCTCCAAAGCGCACATCAGGCCGCGGCCGCGGACATCGCCGACCAGTTCGTGTTTCTCCATCAGGGCCTGAAGGCCAGCCAAGAGTTCAGCCCCTCGAGCCGCGGCGTTGGCGGCGACATTCAGGCGGCTGGTTTCCTTCAACGTGGCGAGCGCCGCCGCCGCGCCGACCGGATGACCGGAATAGGTGTAGCCATGGCCGATCGAACCGATCGCGCCCTTCGAGTTTTCGAACGCGCTCGCGATTTTGTCGGCGATCATCACCGCGCCAAAGGGAAAATAGCCGTTGGTGATGGCTTTGGCGGTGCAGATGAAGTCCGGCTTGACGCCCCAGCCGCGCGAGCCGGTCCATGCTCCCGTCCGACCAAAGGCGGTGATCACCTCGTCGGCGATTAACAGAATGCCGTGACGATCGCAGATGCTGCGCATCAGCGGCATGAAGGTTTCGTGGGGGACGATGACGCCGCCGGAGCCCAGCACCGGCTCCATGATCAACGCCGCAATCGTATCGGCGCCCTGAAATGCAATCTCGTCTTCGAATTGACGGGCGATCGCCTGGGCAATCTCGGCGGGATCGGTGGTGTTGAACGGATTTCGGTAGGCATAGGGGGCAGCGAGATGGAAGACACCCGGCAAGAGGGGTTCATAGTTTCGGCGGAAATTGGCGTTGCCATTCACCGACGCGCCGCCGAAATGGGTGCCGTGATAACCCTTTTTCAGCGCCACAAATTTGGTCCGTTCCGGCTGGCCGGTAATCTTGTGGTATTGGCGGGCGAGACGAAGGGCCGTTTCCACCGAATCCGAGCCGCCTGATGTGAAGAAGGCGCGCGTCAGCCCGTCTTCCTCGAACCATTCCGCCAGTTCATAGGACAATTCGATCGCCTTGTCCGTGGATGTGCCGCGAAAGGCGGAATAATAGGGCAGGGCGTCGAGCTGATCGCGGATCGCCTGCTTCACCGGCTCGCAGGAATAGCCGAGATTGACATTCCAGAGGCCGCCGACGGCGTCCAGCAGCGTCTTGCCGTCGACATCGGTGACTTCGACGCCGCTCGCGGCCTGAACAATATGCGGCGGGTTGGCCTGCATGTCAGCGGGATGCGCCATCGGATGCCAGAGATGGCGGGCATTGTTCTCGGTCAGAAAATTGGTCTCGCGCATGATGTCCTCACTTGGTCGATTGTGTTTGCAGGCCGAGCATCTGAAGGGCGCGGCGATAACTCTCGGCAGGGTGGGTGACGTCGAAATGCACATGGGGCAAACCGATGGCGACCGCTCCCTCGATGTTCTTCAACTGATCGTCGACGAACACGCAGTCCTGCCTCTCCAGGCCGAGTTCGGCCAGTACGAGCTCGTAGGCCCGAGGGTCGGGCTTGAGGATCCGGGTGTAGGTCGCATCGACAATCACGTCGAAAAGCTCGATCAGGGGAAAGCGCTTGCGAAATTCCGCGCCGTAGAAGAGATCGAGTTCATTGGAGAGAATGGCGAGCTTCATTCCGGCAGCGCGGGCGGCCAGGATCGCCTCGCGCGCCTCCGGTCGCAACACCAGTTCCGGCTCCGCCCCACGCGCCCGCTGCACGAATGTCTGCATGTCGGTCCAGGTTTCGCCGACGAGCGCCCCCACCTCCGCGGTCCGCGTCGTCCAATAGTCTCGTTCGGTGATCTCGCGCGCCTGCATGCGCATCCACAACGGATCCGACGAAACGTCGAATGGACCACGCCAGGTCAGCGATCCCGGCGCGAGCCCGAGGGCGCGCTCGGTCACGTCATGGGTTTCGAAAAGCGTCCGGGTGACGACGCCTCCGAAATCCAGGATCAAAGCCTTTTTGCTGTCATTCGTCGTCATGGGCGTCCCTTTTCGACCAGTCCCTGCGACGCCCAGGCGTCCAGGATTTCCAGAGCCTTCGCGGCGAATTCCGCCGAGTTGATGTGAGCGTCGATTTCCTCGTACCGGGCATTGCTTGGGATGGCCCGCCGCATGGCGTCGATGAAGGCGTCCAGCGCTTCGGGATCGTGAAGCGGCTCGCCCTCCTGATCCCATTCCTGGACGCCCCCGAGCGGCAGGATGAACGCGACAGGCGATGCCGAGGCTCGGATTTTCTCTCCGATGACGCCGGCTATTTCTCGCCGGCCTTGGGGATCGGTCGTGATCGACGCGATCAGCCTGTTATGGGCATGGAACGGGCGTTCGGCGAAACGCTCCAGTCGGGGTCCCCAGGCTTGGAAATCCACCATGTCGATCGCGCCCGGCGCGATGATCTGTGGAATGCCGGCTCGACCGGCGTTTTCCATCCGGTCGGGGCCCGACGTTACGACGGTGCCATTGTGGTGGTTCGAGACTTCCTGAATGCAGAAGTCGAAGACGGCGGCAAACCCCTTTTGGGCCGCGATCGCCTCGAAGGCGCGCCCGCCCATGCCGGTGGCGTGAAAGACCGCCACGTCGTAGCCGCGTCGCTCGAGTTCGGGCTTCAGATGTTTCATATATTTGAGGCAGGATGAGCCGAGAGACGTCATGCCGATTAGCGGCCGATCGGCATTTGGCCGCGTCCCGTGACGCGCGGCGCCCACCACCGCGCCGCAGGCTTGAGAGAGCACCGAGCTGCAGATGCCATTCAGTCCGTAAAGACCCCCGGCCCACAGGATCATCATCAGATCCGGCGCGATCCGCTCCGGCGGCAGAAGATGCGAATAAGCGATGGTGGAGACGACGAATTTCGGGATTCCGAGCGGAAGGGAGGAGGCGACATCCAGCGCGAGATCGGTCCCCATCGAGCCGCCGAGCGCGATCATTCCCTCGATCCGGCCTTCGTCATACAGCGCTCTGACGAGACTGCACGCTCCCTTCGCCATGAGCGCCATCGAACTGTTTTCGTCGCCGCTGTCGATGATGTCCTGGATCGTGACGCCGGCGGCGGCGGCGACATCTCGCCTCGAAAAATCCGGCGTGTAGGGCGGATCCCCAAGCACGCTGACATCAATCAGCAGGGCCTGACCGCCGGCTTTGGCGATCGTTTCGGCCATGAAAATCAGTTCTTCGCTTTTGGTGTCGCCTGTGCCGATCACCGCTATTCGGGGTTTATGCTCCCTCTGGCTCATCCAGGTCCTCTCCCTCGTTGCGGCGTCCCCTGTTCCTTATGGTCGACGCCGAAAAATGCTTCTGAAATTCGCGAGGCCGCGGCGGCTGCGGACAATCCGTGCCTGCGGATCGTGGCTACGTCGGTGCGCACCAGGGGCGCGGCGACCGTAATGCAGCCGATCGGACGAGATCCCGGAGCGGCGATCGCGGCGGAGGCGCTGATGACGCCTGCCTCCATGCCCTGACGATTGACGGAATATCCGTCGATCCGCGTCTGCACGACTGCCTGGCGAAATGCAGCGCCGTCGGTGGTCGTGTGGTCGGTGAAGGCGGGCATCGGGCCAATTGCAGCTCTCTCGACATCCTTGTCGGGGCAGGCCGCGATGAAGGCGAGGCCGGACGCTGTGGCGTGAAACGGCAGCAGGGTTCCGACGGCGATGAAGACGCGATGGGCCTTGGTCGAATCCTCGACATGCACCGTGGAAAGCCGACCGCCTGAGAATTCCGACAAATGAACCGTCTCGCCGCTCTCTTCCATCAGTTGGCGGACGAAGGGGATCGCGGTCTTCAGGAATGGAAAGCGCGCTTCACGAATGCGACCGAGACGAACCGGCGCCGAGCCGAGGCGGTATTTGCGGCTCTCGGCGAGTTGCTCGACAAAGCCGTGCCTTTCCAACTCGACGAGGAAGCGGCGCGCCGTGGCCTTGTCCAGCCCGCAAGCGGCGGCAATCTCGGTGAGTCCGACATCTCTATCCATGAGCGACAGCGTATCCAGCAATGTCAGCGCTTTACTGATCGTTCCCATTTTTTCCTCGTTTGCCGTGCCTTCCAAGCCCGGACCGTGTGGTTTCACACCTGTCAAGCACGCCCCGAGGAGCGTCGAGATACTTAACATGCGAAATAACTTGACAGGTGATGTGACATTTTGCAAGTCTATATTTGAAGCAATGGTTCAATATATGAACCATCTCACGCCCTTGCGCAGAAGACAACAAAAACACGCCGCAGGGATGGAACTGGAGGGTCGACGCCATGGAGCGCCGACGAGATCGCAACGCCAAAGGGGAGCTTTCGCGATATGAGCAATGCATCCATTCAAACGAGCGCGGATAATCGTCTGCGCAAAAACAGTCTCGGCGTCGCCGCCGTAACATTCCTGGTGGTCTCCGCCGCCGCCCCATTGACCGCGGTCGCTGGCGGGGTTCCCCTGGCCATGCTGCTCGGCAACGGAGTCGGCATTCCGCTGACCTTCCTGCTGGTCACCGTCATTCTGATCATGTTCGCCATCGGCTATGTCGCGATGGCCCGGCACATCCGCAACGCCGGCGCTTTCTACGCCTATACCGCGCAAGGCCTCGGCGGCCTCATGGGCGGCGCTGCGGCGATGATCGCCATCCTCGCCTACAACGCCATGCAGATCGGCGTATTCGGCCTGTTCGGCGCGGCAACCTCCGGCCTTTTCGCCGGCTGGGGACTGGATTTGCCTTGGTGGGTCTGGACCTATATCGGCATCGCCGCCGTGGCCGTGTTCGGCTACCGTCGCGTCGATCTCTCGGCCAAGGTGCTGACGATCCTCGTCATCCTCGAATATCTCGTCGTTCTGATCATCGACGCCGCCATCCTGCTGAGCGGCGGGGATAGCGGTCTTTCCATGGCTCCGTTTACGCCGGAGGCCTTCATGAGCGGCGTGCCGGCCATCGGCATTCTGTTCTGCTTCGCCGCTTTCATCGGCTTCGAGGCGACGACAATCTACAGCGAAGAAGCCCGCGAGCCGCAAAGGACCGTGCCGCGCGCCACCTATATCTCCGTGCTGATCATCGGCCTGTTTTACATGTTGACCTCCTGGCTGATGGTCAATGGGACTGGAGTCGACAAGCTGACGACGGAGTTGCAGAGCCTTCAGGATCCGACCACGTTCCTGTTTATCCTGGCGGATCGCTATGTCGGCCATGGAATTGGATCTGTCATGGGCGTGCTTCTGGTCACCAGCCTGTTTGCGGGCGTGCTGGCTTTTCACAACGGCGTGGCGCGCTACATCTATGTGGCCGGCCGAGAAGGGCTGTTGCCGAGAAGCGTGGGCGTGACGCATCCGAAGTTTCAGAGCCCGCATGTCGGCTCCGTCATTCAGACGATCATCGCTATTCTGGTTGTGGCGCTTTTCGCTCTGACCGGCCAGGATCCCGTGTTGGCGTTGTTCTCCTGGCTGACCAATGTCGGGACCCTGGCGATCATCCTGCTGATGGCTTTCACCGCCTTCTCGATCCTGTTGTTCTTCATCCGCAAGCCGGAACTCGAAAACAATGTAATCGTCACCAAGGCGTTGCCGGTGATCACTGGCGTGGTCCTGCTCGGTTTGGTCTACAAGATCTCCGTGGATTTCGGCGCTATTGCAGGAGCCGGCGGCGCTCTCGCGGTGCTTCTTCCCGGGTTGGTGGTGATCGCCGCGGTCATCGGACTTCTCGCCGCAGCGCGACTGAAGTTCGTCGATCCCGCCGCCTATGCCCGGCTGGGCGCGGGCCAGGAAAACTGATCGCCGAGCGGCGAGATGACGGCAGGCGCGCTGCCTGCCGTCCGTCTGAATGAGGAGTGAGCCATGCAAGACAAAATCGACACCCTCCGCAATGCGGAAGTCGCGCCGCAGTCGCTGTTCATCGGCGGCCACTGGATCCCGGCGGAGAGCGGCCAGACCATCGATGTCGTTTCGCCGATCGACGGCCGGCTGTTGACGACGCTCGCAGACGCCGCCCCGGGGGATGTCGATCGCGCGGTCCGGGCCGCGCGCGCGTCTTTCGACAAGGGAAGCTGGTCCAAGGCGTCTCCTCAGGAGCGCAAGAAAGTGCTGCTCAAGATCGCCGATCTGATCGACACGCATGCGCTGGAACTGGCCGTGCTCGGCGTGAGGGACAACGGCACCGAGATCAGCATGGCGCTGAAGGCGGAGCCCGCAAGCGCCGCCGGCACCTTCCGGTATTATGCGGAAGCCATCGACAAGATCTACGGTGAAATCGCCCCGACCGCCAGCAATGTCCTCGGCCTCATCCATCGCGAGCCGGTCGGCGTCGTCGCGGCGATCGTGCCCTGGAATTTTCCGATGATGATCGGGGCCTGGAAGATCGCTCCGGCGCTGGCGGCGGGAAATTCCGTGGTGCTCAAGCCGGCGGAAGGGGCGTCGTTGACGCTCCTGCGTCTCGCCGCTCTTTGCGCCGAGGCCGGCCTGCCCGACGGCGTTCTCAGTGTCGTCACGGGGCGGGGAGCGGTGACGGGTGAGGCGCTGGGCCTGCATATGGATATCGACGTTCTCGCCTTCACTGGTTCCGGTCCGGTTGGCAGGCGGCTGCTCGAATATTCGGCCCGATCCAATCTCAAACGCGTCTATCTCGAACTGGGCGGTAAATCGCCCAACATCGTGTTTGCCGATGCGCCGGATCTCGATCAGGCTGCGAAAGTCTCTGCTTATGGAATTTTCCGCAATTCCGGGCAAGTCTGCGTCGCCGGATCAAGACTGCTGGTGGAGAAAAGCATTCACGAGGAATTCGCCGAAAAGGTTGCGGCCATCGCCGCATCGATGAAGCTCGGCGACCCCCTCGATCTCAAGACGGAAGCCGGGGCGATTTCGAGCAAAGCCCAACTCATGAAGGATCTCGGCTATGCTGAGCAGGCGCTCGCCGAAGGGGCGCATTTACGGACAGGCGGCAAACGGATTCTGGAGGAAACCGGCGGTTACTTCATGCAGCCCACCGTTTTCGACCTGTCGCCATCGATGACGCTTGCCCGGGAAGAAGTGTTCGGCCCCATCCTCTCGATCATCCCCTTCGACGGCGAAGATGAAGCGCTGCGGATCGCCAACGCCACCGATTACGGATTGGCGTCAGCCGTCTGGACATCGAACCTGTCGCGCGCGCATCGGATGGTGCGAGGCGTCAAGGCCGGCGTCGTCCATGTCAACACCTATGGAGGCAGCGATAACTCCGTGCCGTTGGGAGGCGTCAAGCAATCCGGCAATGGTCATGACAAGTCACTGCATGCATTCGACAAATATATCGATCTGAAGACGGCCTGGATACAACTGTGACGCCGTAACAAAGGACGAGCATTTCTCTCTGGATAGGAGCGCCCCGCCTCGATCATGAGGCGGGGCGCTTTCATAGTCACCCGCCGAAGCTGCCGACCTGCGACGGCACCCGCACGTAATTGCGATCGAAATACAGCAACGCCTCGCCGTCGGGTCGCGACCGGATGCCGATGACCTGACCGATGAAGATATTGTGCGTTCCGACCAGTTTCGCCTCGACCAGCCTGCAGTCGAACGACACCATCGCATCCGCGAGCGCCTGGCTGCCCGAGGGCATGTCGACCCAGTGGGCGGCGGCGTAGCGGGCGGACATGTCCGCCTGCTTGCCCGCGAAATAGCCGGCGAGTTCCTGATGGTCATTGGCGAGCACATTGACGCAAAAGCGGCGGTTCTCCAGGAAGAGGCCGGATTGCGCCGACTTGCCGTTCATGCAGACCAGCAGCGTCGGCGGCTCGTCGGTGACGCTGCACATGGCGGTGGCGGTGAAGCCGCCGCGCCCCGCCGGACCATTGGTGGTGATCACGTTGACCGGGGCGCAGACCCGGGACATCGCGTCGCGAAAGTCGGTTTTCGAAACCGTATCCTCCATGGTCTTTCTCCTCATCCCTGGGTGAGAGGGTTGAGCCAGGTGTCGCCGGTCCAGCCGTTTTCGTCGTAGTCGGCCATGCAGGCGTCCACCAGGGCTTCCATTTCACGAAGACGTCCGCCGCGTTCGGCGCCCTTCAGCACCTGAAGACGGACTTCTTCCGGCGCGCCGGCATAGTTAAGTTCATAGAGCGCGTGGCGGCCGCCGAATTCTGTGCCGGTCGCGTCCCAGAGGAGCTTCATGATCTTGATGCGCTCGATATGGCCCATGTTGTCGGAGCCGCGCACATATTGCGCCAGATAGCGGTCGATCTCTGGATTGGCGAAATCCTTGGCCGAGGAGGGCAGGTAGATCAGCCCAGAGGCGACCGTGCGGCGGACGATGTCGATGACCTTCGGATAGGCCTCCGACATGAAGGTGCGATAGCACAACGCAGCTTCGAGATTGGGAAGGACAGCGCCGTTCGCCCAGGGGATCGGATTGTGCGCCATGGCGTTGGAGAAGGTCCAGAACTGGTGCCGGATCGCGATGACCTCGCCCAGCATCGCCTGATTGCCTCGGAAGGCATCGCCGCCGGTGGCGCGCAACGCCTTGGCCAGCAGGCCGGCGATGAAGTCCAGCTTCACGGCCAGACGCGTGCAGCCCTGGAAGCAATAACCGTGCATGAACCCCGACGCCGGATGGAAGGAGAGGATCTTGGCGGCGTCGCGCAGAACCAGCACGTCTTCCCAGGGGATGAACACATTGTCGAGAACGAGAATGGCGTCATTCTCGTCAAAGCGCGAAGACAGCGGATAGTCGAAAGGCGTGCCGACGGTGTTCGCGGTCTGCTCGTAGGAGACGCGGCAAAACATCTTGATGCCCGGCGCATTCATCGGCACGATGAACATGACCGAGAGCGACGGATCTTCCGTAACGGTTGCCGAACTCTGGGCGAGAAAATTGTAATGCGTCAGCGCCGAGGATGTGGCGACGACCTTCGCGCCTGAGACATAGATGCCAGCGTCGGTTTCCTTGGTGATGTGAACGAAGACATCCTTGACGGCGTCTGCCGGCTTGTGGCGATCGATCGGCGGATTGACGATCGCGTGGTTCATGAACAGAACCGATTCCTGCGCCCGTTTGTGCCAGGCGAGCGCATTGTCCTTGAACTGGCCGTACCAGTCGGCATTGGCGCCGAGCGTGTTCATCAACGCCGCCTTGTAGTCGGCGGTCCGGCCCATCCAGCCATAGGACATCCGCGCCCAATCGGCGATGGCCCCCTGCTGGGCGACCAGTTCCTCCGACGATTTCGCGACACGGAAATATTTGTGGGTGTAACCGCCATTGCCGGTGTCGGTCGGAGACGTCAGTCTCGCCTTGGTTTTTTCGGCATGGAGCGCGTCATACATGCGGGCGATGGAGCGGGCGGAATTGCGCATGGAAGGGTGCGACGTCACGTCGGCGACCCGTTCGCCATTGACATAGACCTCTCGGCCGTCCCGCAGGGAGGCGAGATATTCCTCGCCGGTGAAGGGGCGCGTGGTCTCCGCTCGGTAATCCTCGGGCAACATACCTGGTCGACGGGTCTGAATATTCATGGAACTCCTCCTTTGACGTTGATCAAGATTTTAGTGCTTGCGCTCCCCTCTCTCCATGCACAGAATGGCAAAATCACTTGCACTTTTTCCGGCGTTGCGATGACCGAAGCCGTTCCATCCTTTTTTGTCTATGGGGAACCTGACCGTCCGCTCGATGTCGGTTTTCTGCATGTCGAGACGGTGATGGCGCGAAGAAATGTCCATCTTGGGGAGGTTTCGGCGCATCGTCATGCGCGAATGGCGCAGATCACCTTCTGGACGAGTGGGCACGGCGCCTATTTCATCGAGGATCGGCGGTTGGATTTTTTGGCGCCGACGGTCAGTTTCGTCCCGAGCGGCGTGGTCCACGGCTTCAGCGTGGAGCCGGCGACCAGCGACGCCATCGTTCTGTCCATCGCCGATAGCGCTCTCGTTCCGATGAGACGCCAGACGATCCTGCCCCTTGATGCGCCCCTGCTCATCACCGATCGAAGCGACGACGAGGGTTGGCGGCGGCTTTCACAGGTCATGGATCAGATTGCGTCCGAGTATCGCGACAACAGGCCGGGGGCGGACCAGATCCTGCTTGCGCTCACGGCGGTGGCCTTGACGGAAATCGCCCGGCTCCGACCTGACCAGACTGTTGATGGCCCTTCCGAAAGCGGATTGCTTGCCTCTGAATTTCGGCGTCTGGTCGATCTCCATTTTCGCGACAACTGGCCGGTCGACCGATATGTTTCCACGCTCGGGACAACGCCGCATCTCCTGGGCCGCGCCTGCGAACAGAGTTTCGGCAAGAGCGTGAAGGCCTTCATCAACGAACGACGCCTTCTCGAAGCAAAACGCCTGCTTCAATTCACGATCCGACCGCTCGAAGACATCGCCTATGAAATCGGCTTCAAGGATGCGGCCTATTTTTCACGCTTTTTCAAGTTGAAGGCCGGCATGTCACCGAGCGAGTGGCGCGCCGATCACAGCGGCGCCGCCTCTCGTTGAAAAATCTGGCTCTTCGTGTCTATTGGGCCAGATAGGCGCGATGCAGGATCTCGGGTTCGTTGATCAATGTCTCTGGCGGGCCGAGAAAGGTGATTTTGCCCCGCGACATGACGCTGGCTTCGCTTGCGACCTTCAATGCGATATGGGTGAACTGTTCGATCAAGAGAACGCCGGCGCCGCCTTCGGCCAGTCTGACGAGGACGCCCATGAGCCGCTTGACGATCAGAGGCGACAGGCCGAGTGACATTTCGTCCGCCAGAATGAATTTTGGCCGGGCGACGAGGGCCTGGCCGAGCGCCAACATCTGCTGCTGGCCGCCCGACATCGATCCGGCCAACTGAGCCTTGCGCTCGGCCAGTTCCGGGAAAATGTCGAACACGTCCTCGACCGCGCTCTCGGCGTCGATACGGCTGTGCACGAAGCCGGCGGCCCTGAGATTGTCGAGAACGCTGAGACCGGAAAGCACGCGATGGCCCTCGGGAACCGCGGCGAGGCCGGCGGCGCGGATCGTCTCCGGCGGCTGGCCCGCCATCGATCTGCCATCAATGTCGATAGCGCCGCTTTCGATCGGCAATACGCCCGCCAGCGCCAGGACCAGCGTGCTCTTGCCCGCTCCGTTGGGACCGAGGAGAGCGGTGATGCGGCCGCTCTGCAAGGTGAGCGAGAAATCATCGACCGCCCGTTTGTTGCCTCGCCTGACATTTAGATTGTGTATGGCTATGCGGCTCATGCCACCTCCTCGGCGCCGAGATAGACAGCGCGCACGCGGGGATCATTGAGGACGTCCCGGGTCGGACCAGACGTCACCAGCGATCCGAAATCCAGCACCATGGTGGATTGGCACACGGCTTGGATCAGATCGACGTCATGGTCGATCAGCAAGGTCACGGCGCCGTTATACGCGTGGATGTCGAGGATGATCTGGCGAAGCCTGTCGACTTCGATCTGACTCAATCCCGCTCCCGGTTCATCCAGCATCAACACTTTCGGCCGACCCGTCACGCAGCGCGCAATTTCCGTCATGCGCCGCTCGAACGCGTTGAGACCGCTCGCGCGGGCCTTGCGAATGGATGCAAGGCCACAGAAGTCGAGCGCGCCGGCCAACTGACGCTCGCGCTCGGCTGCGGACAGGCCGAGGCTGTCGAGCATGACGGCGACATTGTTCTCAACCGTCAGCTCGTCGACGACCTGCTCCTTCTGGAAGGACCGACGGAGGCCCCATCGGCTGCGTCGGTGCGGCGACATCGGCAGGATCTCGGTGTCGAAGGCCCTGATGGACCCGCTGGCGGGCGTGATGAAACCCGAGAGGACATTGAGAAAGGTGGTCTTGCCGGCCCCGTTGGGGCCGATGATCCCGACAACCGGATCGTTGAGCTCCACTGTGACCCGGTTGAGCGCTCGAACGCCGCCGAAACTCACCGTGATATCGCGAATGGAAATCATCTCGAAGCTCCCCATCCCTTTGTCCAGCGCGTCGAAAGCCCAGCGATCTGACCGGCGATGCCCTGCGGTGCGGTGATCAGCGCGTGAATGAGCGCCGCGCCGAAAATGATATAGGCGGCGTCGCCGTTGACGCCGAGATCGTTGAGCAAAGCGGGCATGAACCGATAAAGCAGCGCGGCGATCACGGCCCCGTACCAATGCCATGCTCCTCCGACCACCGTCAGGGCGAAAATCATGACGGATTCCGCCGGCGGAAAGGAACGGGCGTCGAGAAGCTGGAGATTGCCGGCGAGCAGACCGCCGGCGACGCCGGCCAGAAAACCCGACAAGCCGAAGCCCCAGATCTTGTAGGCGGTCACATTGACGCCAGCGGACATGGCGACCGCTTCGCTGCGCCGGATCAGCGACCAGGCTCGCCCCGGCCTCGAATGTTCATGCAGATAGATCAGGCCGAAACCGAGAGCGACGACGATCACGCAATACCGAAAATAGGCTGCGTCGGTTTGGGCGACCCATGGTCGGGGCATGTAGGACACGGATTTGACAGCGAAACCCAGAAATCCCGGCCCGCCATTCGGAAATTGCAGCACATTGATGAGAATTCCGAAGCCGCCGGCCGCCATCAAGGTGACGAGCGCAAGATAGAGCCCGCGCATCTTGAGAGCGGGATAGGCGAAGATCATGCCCGTCAGCGCAGCAAACAGCCCCCCGACAAAGATGTTCAGCTCGAACGGAAGACCGACGCCATAAGCGAGGCGAAGGGCGACCCAACCGCCGCATCCCATGAAGGCGACCTGGGCCAGCGACACCTGGCCGAGCTTGCGGTAGAGAAGACCGATGCTGGCTGCGGTGAGCGTGTAGATCACCACCGACGTCATCACCTTGAGCCACAGGGCGCCGGCAACGGATGGGAGCAGGAAAGCGGCGAAAATCAACCCAAGCGGCGCCCAGGCGCGGGGCAGGGGCTTACGGTCCCGCTTCCCGATGGTCGAGGCGACGTCGGATGTGGGTAGGGATCGGGCTGTCTGCATCAGTCGGCTCCTGCGAATGTCAGCCTGCGGCCGCGCTGCAGCCACAACAGCGCCAGAATGGCCACGATGAACGGCGAGGCGATGCGGAACGGGGCGAGCGGCTTGTAAAGCGTCAAAAAGCTTTCGATCACGCCGATCGCGAGCCCGGCGAAAAATGTCGTGCGGATGGAGGTCAGCCGGCCGACGACGGTCGTGGCGATGATGGGGATGACGATGAAGGTCAGGACCGCCGGGTCAAGCCGCACGAGATCGCCGAACAGCATGCCCGTAATCCCCGCCATCAGGCCGGAAAAGCCCCAGGCGATGGTCTCGACCTTGCGGATCGGCGTACCAAGCACGGCCGCCTGCTGGCGATCATCGGCAAGCACCCGCATCATCAGTCCGAGCCGCGTGCGGGCGAGGAACAATCCCATGCCGGCCGTCATGACAATGCCGGCGACCAGAGCCAGAAGGCGCGTGCCGGTCATTCTCAGTCCGAGGAAATTGATCGCCACGCCGTCGAGAGCGAGCGTCAGCTTGCGCGGATTGACCACCCAGAGCAGGTTCATCACGCCGAGAATGGCGATGCCGAAGCCGAGGGTCGCGATGGCCTTGACGACCGGCTCGCGATGGGCGAGCCCCGGCGCCACCAGCGCGCCGTAGCCGGCCGACAGAAAGACGCCGACCGCAAGGCAGGCGACCCAGGCCAAGGGCTCCGGATAACCCCATTGCAGGATCTGCCAGGCGCACATGGCGCCGAGGCCGCCAATCGCGCCATAGGCGAAGTTCAAGACGCCGGTCGCCCGATTGAGCAGCACGAGCCCGACCCCGCCGAGGGCGTAGAGTGCGCCCACGGCAAGGCCGGACACCAGGAAGAGGCCATAGGCGCCCATCGCTTCATCCGTTCATCAGTTGCTGGAAATTCCGAGCTCTTTTTCCTGGGCGCGGATCGGATCGAGATAGGCGCTGTCGACATCAGTGCAGCCGCCCACCTGCTTGAAACCGCCGTCGATCATCTGCATCATCACGTTTGCGTGGTTCGGCATGTGGCGATCGCCGGGGCCCACATAGTAGGGGCCGCAGAGAAGATCGGATTTCTCGTTCTTGATGGCGCGGATCGCTTCGGTGACGGAATTTCGATCGATCTTGGCCGGGTCGAGTTTCAGCATGGCGTCGACGAAGAAACGGGCCGATAGGTAGCCGGACTGGCTGAACGTGTCGCGCGGATCGCTCGCTTGGCCGTATTTGTCCATGATCTCGCGCCAGTTGGTCGCATCAGGCCCCGTGCCGTCGATCGGCGTGAGTTCGGCGTTGATGTACATCTTTCCCGACCAGGCGTCGCCGAGCAGAGCCGGCACATCCTTGTCGTAAAGCGGGGTCGACGAAATCCATTTGTATTGATCCTGCGTCCCAGATTCCATCACCACCTGCAGGAAGGCGGCAGCCATGCCCGCAGGCAGATTGACCAGTATGGTGTCGGCTCCGGACGCGACGGCCTCGAGATAGGCGGAATTCATGTCGGCCGCGCCGGGATCGATCAGCACGCTCGAACCGGTCAGGTTCTTGGACTGCATGTATTTTTCGGTCCAGCCGCAGGAATAGCGCCCGACGGTGGGAATGGTCAGGCCAATGCAGACGACATTCTTGGACTCGAGATTGGCGACCGCCCATTGCGCCGCGCCGATGCTCGATGGCAGCGGTCCCTGGTTGGTCGACACGATGTTCTTCGATTCAAAGCATTCCGCGACCGCGCAACCGGACGCCATGGACATCACGTTTTCATCTTCATAGAGCTTGGCGTTGACGCCCATTTCCACGAAAGACGCGCTGCCGACGAGGGCGACCACGTTCTTGTCCTTGACGAGTTTGGCGGCAACCTGTCCCGCGACCTCTGGGTTCCATTGGTCATCTTCGACCAGATAGTCGATCGGGCGGCCATTGACGCCGCCATTGGCGTTGACGCAGTCGAAATAGGCCTGGGCGGCTTTTGCGGATGACGAGAAATCGTCCGGCCCGGTTTGGCCCACGACGGCGCCGACCTGGATCGGCGCGCCCTCGGCCTTCTTGCCGTTGTTGAGACCGCAACTCGGGGCGGCCATCGCGCTTGCGCCGCCGGCCAGGACAATCGCCGCGGAAGCGGCGAGCAGATAGGTTGTTCTTTTCATGTGGTTCTCCTCCATTTGTTATCTGTCGCCCTGTGATGGGCGACCGGCCGCCTCCAATCAGCCGGTCGGTCTCGGCGAGACGATCACGCCGGGATGGACTTGCCGGTGATGAAGGACGCCGCTCGGGCCGCGATCATCATTGCGGGCGCATTGGTGTTGCCGGACACCAGTGTCGGCATGACCGAGGCGTCGCTCACGCGCAGCCCGTCGACGCCATGGACTTTCAGATCCGGTCCGACCACGGCCATACGGTCGTCGGCCCGTCCCATCTTGGCGGTGCCGGATGGGTGGAACACGGTCTTGGCCGTTTGGCGGATGTAACTTCTCAGCGCCTCCGGATCTTTCTCGACGCCGGGTTTGGGCAACACCCGGCGCTTGACGAGCCGAGCCAAAGACGGCGCTTCCAGTATTCGAATGGCCAATTCGACGCCGCGCACTAGTGTTTCGACATCCTGCGGATCAGACAGCGAGTTGGCGTTGAAAAGCGCGCCGTCGCGAGGATCGGCGGATCTCAATTTCACCGTGCCGCGCGAGCGCGGTCTCAGGAAGCAGGGTCCGACCGACAACCCATGGCCCGGCTCAGGTTCGCGATCTGCGAAACCAACGAGCACCGGCAGGACATGGAACTGGATGTCGGGTTGCCCAGTGCCGGCGGTATCGACGAAGCCGCCGCTTTCCACGACATTCGAGCTGAGAAGGCCCCGATGCGTCATGATATAGCGGATCATGTGGAGGGCGGCGCGCAAGCCCTTGTCCTCGCCCAGGATGGAAATGGGATCGCGCGTCTCGCCCTGGACGGGCACTTCCAGGTGATCCTGGAAATTTGCGCCGACGCCCGGTAGGTCCGCGACGACGGGAATGCCGAAGCCGTCCAGATGTTCAGCGTCGCCGATCCCTGACAATTGCAGGATTTTCGGGGTGGCGATCGCTCCTGCCGCGAGCACGATTTCTCTCGACGCGCCGATCTTGCGACCGTCGAGCAATTCCACGCCGGTCGCGCGTTTGCCGGTG
The DNA here is from genome assembly GCF_005222915.1 of Rhizobium sp. FKL33. Lineage (GTDB taxonomy): Bacteria > Pseudomonadota > Alphaproteobacteria > Rhizobiales > Rhizobiaceae > Rhizobium_E. The sequence goes on along the minus strand of NZ_STFX01000018.1, from coordinate 143,393 downwards.
AACAGAATGCGGCCGACTTTCGTCTCGGTCATGATCTTGAGGTTGGACCGCTTTTCGGCCTCCCGCAAAAATGCCTGAGCGGACGACCAGCGACGGCCGTTGCGCGTGGTGCTCTGGTAGAAGCCGACGCCGTCCTGAACCGCGCCGTTGAAATCGGCGTTGAACGGAATTCCAGCCTCCGTGGCCGCCTTCACAAAGGCCTCGTTGAGGGGGTGGCGATGACGAGGATCGGAAACCGAAAGGGTTCCGGAGCGCCCGTGGTAGCGGTCGGAAATCCGCTGATTGTTCTCGAGCGAACGAAAGGCGGGCAGCACATCCTCATAGGACCAGCCCTTGCAGCCCATCTGCGACCAGGTGTCGTAATCGTTGCGATGACCACGGATATAGATCATCGCATTGACGGAACTGCCGCCGCCGAGAACATTGCCCTGCGGCACGATCGAGGGTCTGCCGTTGAGGCCCTTTTCCGGCTCCGACATATAGGGATGAATGTCGACGCCTTTTTGCAGAACCCTGAAGAAAGTCGCGGGGATATGGATGAACGGGTCCTTGTCGGCGCGACCGGATTCGATCAGCAGCACCGAGTGAGCCGGATTTTCTGACAGGCGGTTGGCCAGAACGCAGCCGGAGGAACCGCCGCCGATGATGATGAAGTCGAAGGTTTCCATGGTCAGCTCAGCACGGTCTGGATGGTGGTGAATTCCTTGAGGCCTTCGGCGCCGAACTCCACGCCGATGCCCGAATTCTTGACGCCGCCGAACGGCGCATTGGGCTGGATGGCTCCATGCTTGTTGATCCACACCGAACCACATTCCAGTTTGAGCGCGTAGCGGCGCGCCAGATCGGGATCGGACGACCACACCGAGCCGCCGAGGCCCGCCGGATTGCGGTTGGCGCGCTCGATCACCTCGTCGATATCGGTATAGCGGATGATCGGCAGGGCAGGGCCGAACTGCTCCTCGTCGACAAGGCGCATCCCGTCCGACACATCGGCCACCAGCGTGATCGGATAGAAATAGCCGGCGCGATCCATCGGTTGACCGCCGGTCAGGATGCGGCCTCCATTGGCGCGGGCGTCGTCGACGAGTTCGCGGACCTTGTTGAACTGCATCTCGTTCTGAACGGGCCCGAGAATGCTCGATTCCTCCATTCCGTCGCCGACGGGGATGTTGACGGCATAGGCCGCCAGCGCCTGGCAGACGTCGTCATAGATGCTGTCGTGAACATAGAGCCGCTTCAACGCGGCGCAGGTCTGGCCGTTGTTGATGAAGGCCCCCCAGAAGAGACCCTCGGCGATCCCTTTGGGATCGACATCGGGGAGGACGATGCCGGCATCGTTGCCGCCGAGTTCCAGCGTCAGCCTTTTCAGGGTCTCGACAGCCGACGCCATGATTTTCTTGCCGGTCTCGGTGGAGCCGGTGAAGGTCATCTTCGCCACCGTCGGGTGCGCGGAAAGCTTCGCGCCGATCCCGTTGTCGCCCGTAACGACATTGACCACGCCCGGCGGCAGAACGGTGTTGATGATCTCGACGAGCCGGATGGTGGATAACGGCGTCATCGGCGACGGCTTGATCACCACCGTGTTGCCGGCGCGGATCGCCGGCGCGATATGCCAGCAGGCGATCATCACCGGCCAGTTCCACGGCGTGATCGAACCGACGACGCCGATCGGTTTGCGATGGAGCTCGACGCGGCCTTGATTGTCGTCCTGAAGGATCTCCACAGGGAGCTGCAGTTCCGCCGTATGGCGCGTCCAGGCCACCGCGCCGCCGATTTCGAACCGCGAACCCAAACCGTTCATCGGTTTGCCCTGTTCGAGGGTCAGCAAGTGGGCCAGCTGCTCGGCGTGCGCGTTGATCGCATCGGCCATTGCGCGGCAGGCCGCGATGCGCTCCTCTTCCGATGTCTGGCTCCAGCTCCTGAAAGCGGCGGCGGCGGCATCGACAGCTTGGTCAAGCTGCTCCGGCGTCGCCAGCGGCATCATCCCGACAATGTCGCCATTTGCCGGATTGCGAATGGGCGCATGGTTTTCCGTCGGCACGCTTTCGCCGCCGATGATCAGACTGTAGTCCATCTCTTTATCCTCCCGAGCGTCGCTTCGGCGGCGACGCTGACCTTACGGGAGGACTATCGGATTTGACGCTGGATCTGTCTTGGAAGATTGCGCGCGCCGTCTTGGAGAAAAACGCAGGTGCAACGCACAAAAATCCCTGTCAGCTCGACTTGTCCGAACCCTGTTTGAGGCAGTCGGTCGGCGCGCAGTGAAACAGTTCCTTGAAGCTGCGGTTGAAGTAGGAAATATCGTTGAAGCCGGCGGAATAGGCCACATCCGCGATTGTTGCGTTGCCGCGGTGATCCTTGATCTGTTCGATTTTCTGTTTCGCCAGCTTGAGGCGCTTGTCCCGGATGATCGTGGTGCAGGTGACCCCGAGCCCCTGAAAGTCCTGTTGCAGCGTGCGGATCGAGACGCCGATGCGTGTCGCAAGCCATTTGGCCGAGAGATTGGCGTCGGTCAGATGGCGATCGATCAGGATATCGACCATCTGCAGCCGACGGCCGGCGCTCTCGTTGATAAGGTGGGGCAGAGTTTCGGCGTCCGAGACGAATGCCTGCCGCGTGGCGCTGAAGATCAGGTCCTTGAGTTGGGCCGAGTTCGCATCGTTTTCCGGCGTCGACATGATCTTGGCGATCAGCGCGCGCAACATGATGGCCATGGGATCGAAACCCTGCAGCTTGCGGGCGACGTCGAAATTCGTGCGCTTCTCGGAATACATGATCTGTCGCGGCAGATGCATGGAAAGATGATTGCTGAACACGCCACCGAAGTGAAAGGTGGTCGGTTTGGTCGAGTCCACCAGAATGCAGTCTCCGACATCGAGCGTGTTGTGGTGGCCGAAGTGATCGACGCCGCAAGAGCCTTCGAGTTGAACGATCAGGAACAGATGTTCGCTGCTGTCGCGCTTGATGTCGTCCCAGTCGCGATGGACACGGTCGAGATCGTTCGAGACATGCGCGAACTGCATGCCGCAGACATCAATTCCACGCGCCGCGCCGCGCACGGTTTTGCCCTTGTCCAGAGGACGGGGATTGAAGCTTCCGCATATCGATTGCAGATCGTCCGCCCACTGATCATATGGCAGGACTTTCCAATCCGCCGGCATGAGACTCCGACTATCCAACAGCTCCATTTCCGCCTCCCAACAGAAAAAGCCCGCCCGCGACGCCTCCATGTCGCAGGAACTTAACATATTCAATATCTGGTCTCGCGGGCTGATGGTCAAGGGCTCAGTGCAGACAGAAGGTTCTTGGCCTGAGCGTCATGGAGATGTCGAGTTTTGCGCTTTCTTCAAAGCAGAGCATGCGCATGAAGGAGTTCGGCCATGCCGCCATCGGCATTGTCTGCATGGGACACGCGCGGATCTGCGCCAGGTTGTTTTTTCGTGCTCGCAAGGTCGTGGTGCGAACAGACGATTCAAAACGCCATTGCCGAGACGCTGATGCGCCACTGGCAAAAATAGCCACCACTCTCGCCGGCAGAGATTCTCGCCGGCAGCTTAGGCGCGTCCCCTCAGAGGTCAAACATGCTTCGCGAATGGCGTCTCCATCTCGATCCCGTAGCCTCCCGGCAAGGTCTTGGCGCTGGCGCCCTACTGGCTGTTAAGGAACTTCAGAAGATAGAGGTTGAATTCCTCGGCAGATTCCACATTCACAATGTGGCGGCCAGGCAGCGTGACATGCCTGCCATTACGAACAGACGATGCGATGAACTCGAGATCGGCCGGCGTGCAGACGGCGTCACCTGCGCCAGAAATGGCGAGAACCGGGTTGTCGATCCGCTGCAATTCTTCGCGCAGATCCGCGCGCGCCAGAGCCGCGCAGCATCCGAGATAGCCATCGACGGATGTGGCGGTCAGCATGTCGAGCACCGTTCCCACGGTCTCCGCTTCAGCCCTCTGGAAATGTGGAGAAAACCATCGATCCGCCGTGGCGTCTCTCAACGCGCCAAGACCATTGCGTTGCACCGCATCGGCTCTGGCGAGCCAGCTTTCGCTCGTGCCGATCCTGGCGGCGCTCGCCGAGATCACCAGTCTGTCGATGCGCTCGCCGGCGTTGACGCTGAGCCATTGCCCGGTCAGCCCGCCGATGGAAAGACCGCAGAAATCGGTCCTCTCGATCTGCAGTCGATCCAGAAGAGCCAGCACGTCGCGACCGAGATCACCGAGATCATACGGTGGGGCAGGGGTGCTCGAGAGCCCGTGCCCGCGTCGATCATATCGCAGGATGCGATGGCTCGTGGAAAGCTCTTCCACCTGCTGATCCCACATATGCAGATCCGTTCCAAGGGAGTTGCAGAAGGTGAGCCAGGGCTTGTCCGTCTCATCTCCATCGATCCGGTAATGCAGACTGTGGCTCGGGAGGTCTATTACGTCCATCACTCGATCTTTTGTTTGACGTTGCCGCCGCCCGCTGCGGACGCCTTGCGGCGACCGCTTTACGAGCAGGCCGAGTTTCAGTTCAAGAAGGGAGCGTCTTGCTGGTGTAAGACGCTCCTTTCCAAGTCATGCGGCGGCCAGTTGCCCTGTGTTCGCCCGCCGCGCGTTGCTGACGGCGAACACCAGCATGGCGAGGGTCGAGATCACGGCCGGAACCGCGAAGATCAGGAAGTTCTGTTGCAAGGGCAGTTGCTGGGCAAGCAGGACGCCGCCCAGAGTCGGTCCGACGATTGCACCGATGCGGCCGACACCCGACGCCCAGCCAAGCCCGGTCGACCGGGTGGACAGGTTGTAGAGCTGTGCGACGCTTGCATAGAGCAGGATCTGCGTGCCGATGGTGGTCGCGCCTGCAACGAAGACCAGCCCGAACAGGATGAGCGACGGCGGATTATAGCCGATCAACGCGATGGAGATGGAAGCGCCTGCGAAGAAGAAGACCACCACTTTTGGCAGTCCGAACCGGTCGCCCAGGCGACCGCCGGCGATGGCGCCCGCCATGCCGCCGAAGTTGAGAGAGAACAGGCTGAGCAGGCTTGCCTTTTCGGCGTAGCCGGCTTCCTGGAGAACCTTCGGCAGCCAGGACGACAGCAGATAGACCAGCAGCAGGCAGCAGAAGAAGGAGACCCAGAGCATCAGTGTCCGCAGGGTGCGATCATGGCGGAATAGCTCCAGAACCGATGCCGAAGCGCCCTTGGTCTCCGAGAAAACGAGCTTGTCCTCCTCCCGCAGCCCGCTGGATGTGGCAAGCTCGGCGAAGATCCGCTTTGCCTTCGCCTGTTCTCCCTGGCGGATCAGGAAGCCGAGCGATTCCGGCAGTCGCCAGATCATGACTGGCAGCAGAATGAGCGGTATTGCGGCGACGAAGAACATCGGCTGCCAGCCGAACTGCGGAATGATCGCGATGCCGAGACCGGCGGCAACCATGCCTCCGACGGAGTAGCCGGAGAACATCAGGGCCACCATCGTGCCGCGCAGGCGCTTCGGCGCATATTCGTTCATTAGCGCCACGGCGTTGGGCATCAGACCGCCGCAACCCAGGCCCGCCAGAAACCGGAAGACCTTGAACTGGTCCGGCGTCGAGGCGAAGCCCGTCAGAAGCGTCGCGGAGGTGAATATTGCAAAACTGATGATGATGCCCTTCTTCCGACCGATTTTGTCGGCGAGTTGGCCGAGACTCAGCGCGCCGAACATCATCCCGAACAGAGCCCAGGCCTGGAGCGCCCCGGCCTGCGGTTTGCTGAGGCCCCATTCGGCGATCAGAGTCGGAAGAACGGCGCCTGCAACGAAGACATCGTATCCGTCCACGATCAGAAGCAAGGCGCAGAGCGCCACGACCATCCATTGAAAGCGACCGAAACCATGATTGTCGATCGCGTCGTTCACATCGATTGTGCGCATTGAAATCCTCCCTTTTGCGCGTCAACTGCCGTTCCGGCAGCGCACCGACGCGGCCGAAGGACACTCATGCCGTCAATTTCAGCGTCTTCCCTAGCCCAGGTCGCCTCCCGCGACCGGGACGATGCTGCCCGTGATGTAGGACGCTTCGTCCGATGCCAGGAAGAGAATGGGGGCCACCTGTTCCTCGATCGTGGCGTAGCGCTTCATGAAACTGGACTGCTTGACCTGCTCCACCACGTCCCGCATCCAGCTCTTTTCCTGCGGCGTGTCGCCTGCCGCATTGCGCGGGATCCTGCGGGGCGGGGCATCGGTCCCACCGGGCGCTGTGGCGACGACGCGGATGTTGCGTTCGCCGAGCTCCATGGCGAGCGATTGCGTGATCGCATTAACGCCGCCCTTGGCTGCCGAATAGGGCACTCGGTGAATGCCGCGCGTGGCGTTTGAAGACACGTTGACGATCGTCCCGCCGCCACGCGCAAACAGATGCGGCAACACTGCATGACAGCAGTAAAGCGTGGGGGAGAGCGAGCGGCGGATTTCGGCATCGATCTGGTCGGGTTCGAAGTCCGCGAAGGGGCGCATCCGGATGGCGCCTCCGACATTGTTGATCAGGATATCCACGCCGCCGAACCGATCTGCGGCAAAGCGCATGGCGGCCTCTGCGCCGGCATAGGTTTCGAGATCAGCGCTGAAGGCAGCCGCCCTGTCGCTTTTGGCCTCTGCCGCGACTTCGGCGATGAAATCGGCGCGATCGACGAAGAGAACGCTTCCGCCCTCCTTAACTGCCCGTAGGGCTACCTGCTTTCCGATGCCCTGCGCGGCGCCCGTGACGACCAGCACCTTGCCGGAAAAGCGTTTGCTGAAGACACGCCTGCTCATGCGCTTTCCTTCAACGCGACGTTCGGGGTGAATTTCTCGTAGAAGAAGTTTTGCGGCTTGATGCGATGGCTGTCGAAATAGTGCCGAACGGCGTCCACCATCGGGGGCGGGCCGCAGAGATAGGCGTCGAAGGGCCCTGTCGCCAACATGTCTTCCGGCATGTGCTGCGTCACCCAGCCTTTACGGGGATGGGTGGAGTTTTCCTCCGCGACGACGGTGGAGAAAGTCAGGTTCGGCAAGCGTGCCGCATAGGCCTCGATCTGATCGACCAGAACGAGATCGAGATCCCGGGTCACGCCATAGATCAGATGGATCTTCTGTTGCGATCCATGCCGCGCCAGCACTTCCAGCATCGAGAGGAAGGGGGCCAGGCCCGTGCCGCCCGCCAGGAAAAGCAGCGGTCGATCGTCATTGCGCAAATAGAAGCTGCCCAACGGCCCGGTCAGGTTCAAGGAGCGACCGACAGCAGCAGTCTGCAGCCAGCCGCTCATGACGCCGCCGGGGATTTTCTTGATCAGGAAACCGATCCGCCGATCGCCGGGCGCGGTGCTGAAGGAATAGGACCGGCTCTGGCCGCTGCCGGGGACGTCGATGTTGACATATTGTCCTGGCAAAAAATCAGGCGCCGGAATTGTGGAATCGACATCCAGATGCAGCACGATCGCGGCGTCGTTGTGCGCTTCGACACTGGAAACCGTCGCCGCAAATTTCTGCTGCCCGGTCTTGCAGACCCTGGATGAGGTCGGCACGGACAGGACGCAATCGCTGGAGGGGATCATCTGACAGGTCAGGACCTTGCCGGCGGAGGCCTCATCCTCGCTCAGCGCATCTTCGATGTAATCGCTGCCGAGATCATAGGCGCCGCTTTCCGCTTGGCATTTGCAGGTGCCGCATACGCCGTCGGAACAGTCCATCGGCAGATTGATCTTGTTGCGGAATGCCGCATCAAGGACCTTCTCCCCGGCTTTGCATTCGATGAAACGGGTAACGCCGTCCTCGAAATTGAGCGCAATCCTGTAGCTGGACATCAACCTTCCTCCTCATTGTGTTTTTGCCCTGCGAACAGCAGACCTGTTGGGGTGTATTCCCAGGCGGTCAGGGCTTCATGACATCGGGAACTGGCCCGCAACGGCCAGCCCGATGCGCTTGTCAGACGTGATAGACGTCGATCACCTGCCGGATGTAGTCGTTCTTCAGGACGATCTTTTTCCTGGCGATCTGCATGCCGCCGCCGCTATCGCGCAGCGTGACGAAGATAGTTCCAAAGAACTGATCCGTGACCTTGTAGCGATGGTTGAGGGTGTGGAAGTTGTAGCGGACATCCACCTCATCGCCGCGCTCGCCCAGGATTTCCACATTGACGACGCTGTGGCTCGTGCGGGGTTCCGGCGTCGAGGCGCCTGACCGCTCGGTCTTGATGCGGAAGACGCGGTCTTCCAGACCGTCGCGGTTCGGGTAATAGATCAGCGATATCTGCGAATGCGGATCTTCGGTGATCTGGTCATCGTCGTCCCAGGCCGGCATCCAGTAGTCTACATCGGTGGCATAGCATGTCAGCCAGTCGTCCCACTGACGGTCGTCCAGCAGGCGCGCCTCGCGATACAGGAAGGCGCAGATCTTGTCATAGGCGATGCTCATGCGCCGGCTCCCCTTGTTTCAGCGGAAAGCGCATTGCGCATGACCTTGGCCCAATATTCATGCTGCCGAACAAACAGCCCCTCATCTTCGGAGCGTTCGCCTGACAGCAGCGGATTGAGACCCATGCGCCTGGCGTTTTCATCGGGACCGTCGATCCAGAGCGGCGCGCCGCGTGACAGGTCGTTCCACAGGGCGGAGATGCCCGCATAACCGGACTGGCAGGCGCGGAACTCTTCCAGATCGTCGGAGGTGCCCATACCGGACACGTTGAAGAAGTCCTCGTATTGGCGGATGCGCAGCGCCCGATCCTCGGCGCTTTCGCCTTTCGGCGCAAAACAGAAGATGCTGACTTCCGTCTTGTCGACGCTGATCGGGCGGGTGACGCGAATCTGCGTGCTGAACTGGTCCATCAGGAAGACATTCGGATAGAGGCAGAGGTTGCGCGTCTGGTTGACGATGAACTCGGCGCGGGCCTCGCCCAGCCGCGCGGCGATTGCATCCTTCTGCTTGAAGACCGGACGAACCTCCGGGTTCATGGTTTTCGTCCAGAGCAGAATATGCCCGTTGTCGAAGCCATAGACGCCGGCAACCGAGCGGCTCCAGCTATTGGCGTCGACGGCCTTGGTGCCTTCTTCCTTGCGCCGGCCCATGGTGGCGGCATAGTTCCAGTGGACGGAGCTGACATGGTAACCGTCGCAACCATTCTCCATCTGGAGCTTCCAGTTGCCGTCATAGATGTAGGAGGAATTGCCGCGCAGCACTTCCAGTCCATTGGGTGCCTGGTCGACGATCTGGTCGATGATCACCTTGGTCTCGCCGAGATAATCCTCCAGCGGCGCGACGTCTTCCTTCAGGCTTCCGAACAGAAAGCCGCGATAGTTTTCGAAGCGGGCGACGCGGGTCAGATCGTGGGAGCCGTTCTTGGCGAACTGTTCCGGATATTGCGTCGTCTTCTCGTCTTTCACCTTCAGCAGTTTGCCGGTGTTGGAGAAGGTCCAGCCGTGGAACGGGCAGGTGAAGCTACCCTTGTTGCCATGCTTGCGGCGGCAGAGCATGGCGCCGCGATGGGCGCAGGCGTTGATGACCGCATTCAGCGCGCCGGTCTTGTCGCGCGTGATGACGATCGGCTGGCGGCCGATATAGGTGGTGTAGTAGTCGTTGGTCTCCGGGATCTGGCTTTCATGCGCCAGATACACCCAGTTGCTTTCGAAGATGTGCTTCATCTCCAGGTCGAACAGGTCTTCATTCGTGAAGATGTCGCGGCGACAACGGAAAACGCCAGCATCCTTGTCGTCCTGAACGGCGGTGGCCAAGAGATCGTCGAGATCACGGACCTTATCGATAATCGCGGACATGAGTTACCTCCCACGAAGAGCGCGATTGGCGCCGCAGCTCTCGTCCCAAATATCTGTGTTGAAGGTGGGGGAGGGCAGCCTTTGTCGGGCCGCCCTTTTTGCTATCAGGCGGCAGCGCGCTGGCGCTGTTCGTTCACCTGATTGTCGACGCCGTCGATCAGAGCTGTCAGGCGAATGTCGAACACGATTTCCGCAAAGGGGTGATCGAGGCCGTTCGCCCTGATGCTGGCTTCATCTGTCCGCTCTATCACCGGCGGAACAAGGCCGTCACGCGTTGCATAGGCGAAATCGTCGTTGATCAGCGGGTCGCCTTCGATATTGATCTGCGTCGTCAGCTTGCGATGCTCGTCATGGCTGATGAAGAAGTGGATATGCGCCGGGCGCTGACCGTGACGGCCAAGGGCCGACAGACACTTCTCCGTCGGGCTGCCCGGAGGCACGCCGTAACCGTTCGGAACGATGCTCCGAAACTTGTAGCGGCCATTATCGTCGGTGATGATCGTCCGGCGCATGTTGAACGGCGCCTGCTTGCCGGTCGGATCGAAATGCGAATAGAAGCCGCGGGTATCGCAGTGCCAGACCTCCACCTTGGCGCCGGGAAGCGGCTTGCCATCGGAACCGTAGACCGTTCCGTGCATGATGAGCGTGTGGCCGTTTTCGTCCTGGCCATCGTCGAGGCGAGCGAAGCCGATGGATTCCGGAGCGCCGGCCACATAAAGGGGCCCTTCGATGGTGCGGGGCGTCGGATTGTCGATCCCCAGGGCCGCATCGATCGCATCGAGACGCTCATCGAGGAAATGATCCAGGCCCAGGCCGGGTGAAATGAGGCCCGCCTGCGTCGTCGCGCCGATTTCATTGAGCCAGGCGATGCCGGTCCAATACTCGTCAGGCGTGATGTTCAGGTCGTCGATGGCCTTGAACAAGTCCGACATGATACGATGCACGATCTGCTTGACGCGGGGATTGCCGCGATCGTTGTCCAGGCCGCTCAAGACCTTCAGAAAGTCCTGGATATCATCGCGTTCGAAAATTTTGACAGTCATGTCATGTCCTCCTCACATGTTGGTATTCACGCCCGGCTCGGCGCCGGGCATTGCTTCAAATGTCGTTGTCCCGGATGGCGGAGGGGTGCCGCAGCAACGGCATCACTTCGATATCCATGAATTTGAAAAGCGGCAGGCCAGAGAGCAGCTTGTGCAGCTCGTCGTTGTCGGCGACATCGAAAATGCTGATGTTCGCGTATTGCCCGGCAATCCGCCATATGTGACGCCATTTGCCGCTGCTCTGCAGGTCTTGAGAGTAGGCCTTTTCCTCCGCAAGGATCCTGGTTGTCTCCTCAGCCGAGAGATCCCTGGGCAATCTGACGTCCATTCTGACGTGAAAAAGCATGGCGTATGTCCTCAGTTTCCGCGATTGAGCCCGTTGCGGGCGAAGAAAGCGACACGATCGTCATCGAGTTCGATCCCGAGGCCCGGTCCATTGGGGACCGTCAGTTCGAAGTCGCTGTAGACGAGCGGTTCGCGCAGAATTTCTTCGGTCAACAGCAGCGGGCCGAATAGCTCAGTGCCCCATTCCAAATTCGGGAAGGTGGAAAACACCTGTGCAGAGGCAATGGTGCCGATAGGGCCTTCCAGCATGGTGCCGCCGTAGAGACCGATGCCAGCGGCATCGGCAATCGCCGCCACACGCAAGGCGTTGAACAGACCGCCGCTCTGTTCGAGTTTGACGGCAAAGACATCGGCGCCGTGAACCTTGGCGACCTCGAAGGCGGATTCGGGGCCGGTCAGAGATTCGTCCGCCATCAGCGCGATCGGGAACCGTCGCACCAGCCTTGCCAGCGCCGAAGTCGACGAGACCGGTTGCTCGACCAATTCACATCCCGCAGCAGCCAATGCGGCCATTCCGTAAGCGGCCTGTGTCTCGCTCCAGGCCATGTTCACGTCGACGCGCACAGCGCCGCGATCGCCGAGCGCCCGTTTAATCGCCGCAACATGGGCGATGTCGTCATGCAGATTGCGAAGACCGATCTTGAGTTTGAAGATCCGGTGGCGACGGCTGTCGAGCATCTGTTCGGCTTCGGCGATGTCCTTCGACGTATCGCCGGACGCCAGCGTCCAGGCGACCGGAAGACGATCACGACACCGTCCGCCGATCAATTCGCTGACCGGTAGGCCCAACCGTTTGCCTTGCGCATCCATAAGGGCGGTTTCGACGGCGGATTTCGCAAAGCGGTTTTCCTTGACCATCTTCGCAAGCCGACCCATCAGAGCTTGAATCCGGGTGGCGTCCTGTCCGACCAGGACCGGCCGAAAATACGTGTCGATGGCGAGCTTCATGCTTTCGGGGCTCTCGCCGCCATAGGCCAGCCCGCCGATCGTCGCGCCTTCACCAATGCCGATGACGCCGTCACTGCAATGGATTTTGACGAGCATCAGGGTCTGGCCGGTCATCGTGGCCACCGACAGTTTGTGCGGCCGGATCGTCGGCAGGTCGAGGATGACGGTTTCGATCCGCTCCACAATGGCGGGTGAAATCGATACCGGCGTGATGGATTTGAAGGTCGTGTTCATGCCAAGGACAATGCAGCCCGCCGGGCTTTGCGTCCAACACCATTTGCGTTTACTGTCATACCAAGAAGGTATCAAGTGCGTCGCAAGCGACTGGGTGTGATCGATGTTGCGCCGCAATATACCTGTTTGGTTATGATTTGAAGTAGAGTTTGCCGCATGGATCTTCGCCAGCTACGCTATTTCGTCGCCGTTGCCCGGGAGCGCAATTTCACACGCGCGGCGCAGATGCTCCACATCGCCCAGCCGCCCCTCAGCCGGCAGATCCAGTTGCTGGAAGAGGAGCTGGGCGTGACGTTGATCGTGCGCAAAAGCCGGCCCGTGAGACTGACGGACGCTGGCCGCGTCTTTTACGAGCAGGCGCTGCAGGTTCTCGGTCGCGTTGATCAGATGCGCGATGCAACGCGCCGTGTGGGTCTGAACCAGAACAGCGTTCTCTCGATCGGCTTCGTCGCGTCGACGCTCTATGGCGGGCTGCCGTCTCTGGTGCGAAAACTCCGCCAGCATGCGCCGGAACTCGATATTCAACTCCTCGAGCTTTTTTCAATGCAGCAGATCGCCGCCTTGAAGGAGGGGCGCATTGATATCGGTTTCGGGCGCGTGCGGCACAGAGATCCCAATGTGATCGGCACCGTTCTCAGAGAAGAACGGTTGGTCATTGCGGCGCCGCAGGCGGCGCGGCTCGCACAGGACAGTGGACCTGTCTCAATTCGACGCCTGGAAGGTGAACGCTTGATCGTTTATCCGAAAGAACCGCGCCCAAGTTATGCCGATCAGGTTCTCAACCTGCTGAACAATCATGAAGTGCGCCCTGCGGATGTACAGGAAGTTCGTGAAATTCAGACGGCGCTGGGCCTCGTCGCCGCGGAAGCGGGCGTGTGTGTCATTCCAGCCTCCGCACGCCAGACGCGGTCAGACGTGCACTATCGCTTGATCGAGGAAAAAGACGCGACCTCGCCGGTGATCCTCAATCATCGCGTCGGCGACAATTCGGCTCACATTGATCTGGTCAAGCGATTGATCCGCGAAATGTACGCTGAAAATCCGCCCTGGCTGGATTTCGCCAATAACTTCCTGCCGAAACTTTGATGGGATCATGGGACTAGCTGCGGGCGCCGGTGCAGGGCTATCGAGGGATGTCTCGTGGTTGCCTCCGCGGTTTGTTTCGATAATCAAAATGCAGTCAAAATTCCTTTAAAGATGCAATCTTTATACAGAATTTGACGAGATCAAGGGCCGTCTTTTGGTCGAGAATTGGATGACCTAATTGGGCTGCCCGTGATTGTCGCGCCCGTCGCATATTCTCTATTTTTCTTATTAATTTGAGCGTCATGGCTGACGTTTTGGCGATGCGTGATGGTCTCCATCATGCGCGTCATTTTGATAGCTTTATATGCAGTCATATATGCGATATGTGTCCTAACAATGTATGGATTTATGCGATCAATGGAGTTTGCGTTATGGACGGCAACTATCCACCCATTCCGCCTTTTCGAACCGGTGTGCGCGGCAGATGCCCCCGATGCGGTGAGGGGCATATGTTCGATGGCTTTCTGACGCTGAAGAAATCCTGTGAAGCCTGCGGGCTCGATTACTCGTTTGCGGACCCCGCTGATGGACCGGCATTCTTCGTGATCTGCTTCGCATGCGTGCCAAGCGTGTTTCTCGGCGTGTGGCTGGAAGTGCAGTTTCATGCGGAGATCTGGGTTCATGCCCTTGTGACCCTGCCCTCCCTGCTTGCCACCTGTATCCTGCCGCTGAGGCCGATCAAGGGTTGGCTGGTGGCCAGCCAATTCTATTTCAAGGCTGCGGAAGGGCGTCTGGTCCGCAGTGGGGAGGCAAACACTCCAGCCAAACCGATCGGACCGCAAGGCCAATGAAACGCCCCGCTTTTCAAGAAGCGGACAACAGAAATGAGAGTATGAAAATGTGGGATTGGTTCCCCTGGATTTTCTTCCCCTTCAAATTCGCGGTGTTGGGGATTGGCATGTTTTACGCCATCAAATGGCACCATGATCAGGAGAAAAAGTAAGCGCGAAGGTTCAGGGACGCGCGCGACCAAGTTCGGAAATGCCGGCGACGTTCGTTGTCCCTGGATATGCTGCTGACGGGTCAGCGCCGAAAGAACGAAGTCGGGAGAGGGAGGCCGACGATGGCAACCCGCTCCTGCTTGTTCTCCCTTTGATCCGACCCCTTCAGTTCCCGCAATTTGAACGGCTTGAAGGGATCACGTCATGATCACGCGGCGTTCTACGCGGTCGCGAGACGCTCGATGTTTTCAAGCCCGCCCTGGAATACGGCCTGAACCAGACCGAAAGTCTGATCGTTTTCCTCGGCGGTCGCCTCGCTGCCTTTCGGATGTTCGAACTCACCCTCCCAGTGCACGATCGAACCTCCCTTGCCGTTGTCCGTGACGCGCATCTCGCCGACATAGTGCTTCAGCGGCAGATCGGTCTTGATGATGCGATAGGTGAACCACATCTCCGTTTCGCTATAGTCCAGAAGTTCGCTGATAACGAAACCACCGCCCTTGATCTGGAACTCGCGAACGGCCAAAGGTTCTCCGTCTTTGCCGACGAGCAGGACGGTGTTCTCGGTCGCCGGATGCCATGCATGGATCTTGCTGAAGGTTTTAAAGATGTTCCAAGCCTTCAAGGGTGAAGCGCCCAGTTCGAGATCTGTCGAGATTTTCATTACTGTTCCCTCTTTTAATTCACATGGTTTTCGATGTCCGGAGTGATGCCGGCAGGTGGATCGCCCATCTGCCGATGGCTGCTCCGGTCAGCCGATCAGTATGTCAGCCATCCGCTCTCCGATGATCACCGTGGACGCCATGGTGTTGCCGGTCGACACGCGAGGCATGACGGAGGCGTCCGCGATGGACAGCCGGTCGATTCCGTAGACCGATAGGGATCCGTCGACCACGGACATCGAATCCCTGCCCATCTTGCAGGTGCAGCTTTCGTGGAAATAGGTGCCCGCTGCATTGCGCGCGAAGTCCTTCAGGGCGTCTCCCTTCAATGGACCCGGCATCACCTCGCGCTTGGCAAAATCGCGCAGAGCTTCGGAGTTTCCGATCTCGCGGCACAAATCGATGCAATGCACCAGCGCCTTCAGGTCGGCCTCCTCCTTCAGGAATCCACCGTCGATGACAACGGGAGCGGAAGGATCCGCTCCCGTCAAACGCACCTGACCCCGCGATTTGGGACGAACGAGACCCGGCGCGATGGACCAGGAATTGTTCGGGACAGAGAAAGCGGGCCCGTGCACTTCAGAGGCATAGGGAACTTCGATCTGGAAGGGTTGCAGATCGGGCGTGTCGAGAGACGAATCCGACTTCCAGAAGAAGGTCGCCTCGGCGGCGCTGTTCTTGGGAGGGAGAACTGTCTCGTATTCCCAGACACAGCCTGCGGCCAGAATGTGATCCTGGAAATTCTGTCCGACGCCCGGCAGATCATGGACGACCTTGACGCCAACCTCCTTCAGGTGGGCGGCAGGCCCGATGCCGGACTGCATCAGAATTTTCGGCGTGTTGATGGCGCCGGCGGACAGAACCACGCGCCTGTTTGCCTGAACGGTATGAAGCTCTCCATCCTTCTCGAATGTCACGCCCGTGACCGTGGAGCCGCTGAGTTCAAGACGATGCATGACGGCGCCCGTCAGCAGGGTGATGTTGGGTTTCTTCAAGACCTCCCACAGATAATCGGAGGGAAGATTGCGCCGCATGCCATCCTTGATGCGCACATTGGCGAGCGCCGCGCCGCCTTGACCTTCCATCATCTCCCCGTTCATATCGGCGAAAACAGGGATGCCGACGCTCTGACAGCCCTGAAGGAAAGCGGGTGCGATCGGGTTTGGGTCCCGGACGTCCGTCACGAACAAGCGTCCGCCGACGCCGCGGCGGCTGGTGTCCTGCACCCCTTGCCAATCCTCGATCCGCTTGTAGATTTCGAGAACGTTCCGATAGTTCCACGCATCGTCCCCGGTTTCTGACGCCCAGAAATCGAAGTCGTTCTTGTGGCCGCGCGCCCAGATCATGACGTTGATCGACGAGCCGCCGCCGATCACCTTGCCCATCGGAAGGATCAGCGAGCGACCATTGACGGAGGCGGAGGGCGTCGCGGAATAGCCCCAGTCGCGCTCCGAGCGAATGTTGGTCGGCCACATCAGCGGATTGAGAACCGCATCGAGTTGGTCCGTGCCGCCAGCTTCGAGGACGAGAACGCTTGCGCTCGTCTCGGCGGCCAGCCGCCCGGCGACGACGGCGCCGCCGGAACCGGAACCGACGACAATATAGTCGTAAGCACCCGCCAGCTTCCGAGCATTGTACCGCTGGGTAATGGCGGCGTCGCCCAACTCCTCCGCCCAGGCTTGAGCCGTGGCAAGCGCGGCGCCGCCTGCGACCGCCATGCGCAGAAAGTCACGTCGTCCGATGCGCCCATGCACGAGCGCGGATTGCAAAGTCATGAGTCTGTCGCCCTGTTCGAGCGGGTTCATGTCGATCTTCATTGTTTTTCCTCCCGGGAAGCCAAACATGTCCCTGGGCTCCTCTTCCCAGAGACATGAGAGATTAGAATGGAAGCGGATGCGCCTGACGCTGCGTTGAAATCCAGCGCTGAACCGTAAAGGCTTCAATGGCGCCCTTCGGTCCCCATTTTCCGCCGCCGCCGGACGCGCCGAGGCCGGAGAAGGGGCAATGCGGCTCGTCGTGCACGGTCGAGTCATTGACATGGACCATGCCGGCCTTGATGCGCTCCGCCAGCAACTCGCCACGCAGAACATTGCTGGTGATCACCGATGCGGAGAGACCGTAATGCGTGTCGTTGGCGAGGGCGACGGCTTCGTCTTCGGTGTCGAACGGCGTCACCGTCGTCACCGGTCCGAAGATCTCCTCGTTCCACACGCGCATGGACGAATTGACGTTCGTCAGCACCGTCGCGGTGTAGTAGGGGCCTTGCGCCGCGCCGCCGCAATGCGCCTTCGCGCCCTCTCGAACGGCTTCTTCCACCATCGTTTCTATCCGGCGAAGCTGTCGAGAATTGATGATCGGGCCGATGACGCATGTCTGTTCATCGGGGTTCGTCGGAACGAAGTTGATCGTCTTTGCGACCAGCCGCTTGACGAATTCGTCGATGATGCTGCGATGGACGAGCACCTTGTCGCAGGACATACAGATCTGGCCCTGATGCAGGAAAGAGCCGAAGAACGCCAGATCGACGGCGCGATCGAGGTCGGCGTCCTCGAGGACGATCATCGGATTTTTACCGCCGAGTTCCAGCACGATGGGCTTGAAGACATTGGCGCAAGCCGTGGACAAGGCCTGGCCGACCCGGGTGGAGCCGGTAAAGCTGATGACGGCGATGCGCTTGTCATTGACGAATTGGTCACCCACCATGGCGGCGCCATCGCGCGACGTCGTCACGACATTGAAGACGCCCGGCGGAAAACCGGCTTCCTCGAAGAGTTCGGCCAGCATCACGCCGCCGGCGATGGGGCTGTCTTCCGATGGCTTGAGAACCGCCGTGTTGCCGAGTGCGACGGCGTAGATGAAGCCTCGCATCGACAGATACAGCGGAAAATTCCAGGGACTGACCACACCGATCACTCCGGCTGGGGCGCGCATGGTCCGATTGATCTTGCCGGGCACCTGGCTCGGATAGATTTCCCCGATCTCCCGTGTCGTCAGGCCTGCGGCTTCCGCCAGAGCCAACGGGATGAGCGAGCATTCGAACATGGCCTTGCCGAAACCCGATCCGGTTTCTGCAACCAGCATGTCGGCGAATTCCTGCTGCCGAGCCGAAAAAAGAGCCGCGGCGCGGTGGAACAGGCCTGCACGAGCTGCCGGGGGCAAGGCCGCCCAGGCTGGCTGCGCGCGCGCCGCCGCCGCTATTGCGTCTTCAACATCCGCTGCGCTGGCATCGGGGACGTTTGCGACAATCGCTCCCGTGGTCGGATTCTCGGATGCGAAAACTGCGCCGCCCTGCGCCGCGCGCCAGGCGCCGTCGATGAACATCCTACGTGTTGCAGAGACGCCATCGTCTGTAATTGGCTTGATCAAGTCCAACATGCTTTCCTCCCTGATTGCATATCAGGGGATCTAAGCCTGTCTTGTTCTAGGAGACCATGAACAGGATTTGCAGGTTCTGGTACGCTGCTACCAGTCCAGCATATTGGGCGGCTGCTGGCGACGTTTGCGGTATTCCGCCGGACTTTCGCCGGTCGTCTTGCGAAATTCGCGGCTGAAATGGCTGGCGTCCGAGAAGCCGAGTTCGAAAGCGAGGGTTTCGATCGGGTCTTTGGATTGTCTCAGGCGGCGCTTGCCCTCCGTGATGCGCAGCTTGTTGGCGAAGCGCGCCGGCGTGGTGCCGAAAAACTTGCGGAACTGACGATGAAGCGAGGTTTCGGACAGCGCCGCGGCACGCGCGAGTTCCTCGCTGGAAAGATGGCGGCCGAGGTTTTCTCGGATCAGATGTGCGACGGCATGAATGCCAGAATCCTGGGCGGAATGGTCGAAGACGATCAGGTCGCTCGTGCGGGTCTGCATCAACCTCAGGATCGTCTCATCGATGCGCGCGTCGATGCGGAGATCCGAGAAGACGTCGCGATGACCCCGAAACAGGTCCATCAATGACGACAGTCCCAACTGCTGCGCCTCATGCCCTCTCAAGACCGAATGGGCGGACCAATCAAGCGCCGCCGCCGCAGAGTTCCCATGGCGTTTCATGCGTTCGTTCAAACGGCTCAGAACGCCTTCCAGCCGTCCGGTTTCAATTTCGAAACAGTCGCACTCGATCGGATTGTCACGCGTCGCCGCGCCGAGATCGATGTCGATTTCGAGACCGGGCGCGACATACATGACGTCGCCGGGAAAAAAGTCGAATTTCGGCGCTCCTTCGACGCTCATCACCTTAACGCCGCTCTTCAGCTCGCAGATGATCGGGTTGGCAAACCGGAATTTGACCCGAGCCGGCGTGTTGGTGAAATAACTCGCCGCCTCCGAATAGGCTGCATAATGCGCTGTGCGATACTCGATCAGCTTTTCAACGCGACCGAGAGCTCTGTAGCTCGCTGAGTTTGATTGCGCCTCCATCATCTCCTCCTCGATCTGATGGAATGTGGAAACACCGTCTTGCTTTCAGACCTAAAGCGCCTCCCTCCGCATCATAGCCACAGACAGCGCATCAGATCAACATGAGAAAAACGCACGGGATCCGACCTGGCCGCCGATTGCGCGCATAGAGCCTGAGACCGGGTACCGCATGGCGGTGCAGGAATAGGCTGGGTTTGCAGCGTAGGGCATTTGCCGATCGTCCGGCTTTTCCCATGGGAGGAATCTGGCTGAGCTCACATCTCGTAGGAACGCCAGGGCGTCAGTTTTCGGGGAGGATTTGCAAAACCTCGGGAGCTTAGCAGGCGCACCCAGCAGCATTTCAAAATCTCCATTGGTCTCTGGCTGACAACAGCAATCGTCGATGCTGATCGTTGCGCTTTGCTTCTGGAAAATGCGTCCGCCGGCGCCTTGCATTCGGAGTTAAAGAATGTTTAGGTAAGATGTCAGACCAATTTGAGAGTGATTTTGGAACGCATGGGGAAATCTGCAGACGAGGCCTTGATCACGCCGCTGCCCTCGATCGACCGGGTGATGCAGGTGGAGAAGGCTTTGTCCGATTTCGTCGAACGGGCGGGGCTCGCGACGGGCGATCGTTTGCCGACCGAGCGGGAAATGATGGTTGCGCTCAACGTCGGTCGATCGACCATTCGAGAGGTTCTTCGAAAATTCCAGGCGTTGGGCGTCATCGAAAGCCGCAAGGGCAGCGGCACCTATCTGTTGAAGCCGATATCGGCTGCAACGGTGCACATGCCGATCTCGATCGACGCTCAGGGCCTTCGCGATGCGCTGCTGATGACGCTTGAAGTGCGCAGGGGCATCGAAGTCGAAGCCTCGATGGCGGCGGCGCGGCGGCGAACAGAGGCCGATATCGCTACGATGGAAGCCAAGCTTAACGAGATGGAGCGGGTGCATTTGGCGGAAGGCACATCTGGAAAGGCCGACCTCGCCTTTCACCTTTCCATTTATGATTCAACTCACAACTCACTTTTCCGGCAGTTGCTGGAGCAGATGCGGGAGGGTTTCGAGCGTTTCTGGTCGAAACCCTTCGACCGACCGGATTTCGCCGCGCGATCCTTTCCGTTTCACCGCACGCTGTTCAACGCCATCGTAGCCGGCGACCCTGAAAGCGCGCGGGAAGAAACGCTCAAAATCCTGGCGATCGTCGAGGAAGATATCAAGGAAATGTCCCAATGAGCCAAGGCTCCGATCCATTCGATCTCGCATCGTTCGTCGTCGCCCATGACGAGCCTCACGCCTTCGACGCCGTCGTCCCGCCGATCGTGCAGACGTCGCTGTTCACCTTTTCGAGCTATGAGGAGATGCTCGCCACCTATCAGGGCGAAAAGGTCCGGCCTGTCTACACGCGCGGACTGAACCCGACCGTGCGCCTGTTTGAGGAAATGCTGGCCAAGCTGGAAGGCGCAGAGGACGCCCTTGGCTTCGCAAGCGGAATGGCTGCCATTTCAGCGTCGGTTCTGTCCTTCGTCGAACCCGGCGACCGCATCGTTGCCGTCCGGCATGTTTATCCGGACGCATTCCGTCTCTTCGGCTCTCTCCTCAAGCGCTTCAAGATAGAGGTGACCTATGTCGATGGGGGGGATGAGTCCGCCATCGACAAGGCGCTGCCGGGCGCCAAGCTTCTCTATCTCGAAAGCCCGACGAGTTGGGTCATGGAGGCGCATGACGTGGGCGCGCTGGCGCAGCTCGCCCGCCGCCATGGCGCGATTTCGGTCATCGACAATTCCTGGGCCAGTCCTGTTTTCCAGAACCCGCTGTCGCTCGGGGTGGACCTTGTGTTGCACTCTGCCTCGAAATATCTCGGCGGTCATAGCGACGTCGTCTCCGGCGTTGTCGCGGGCTCGAAGACCATGATCGACCGGTTGCGCGCGGAAGCCTATCCTTATCTCGGCGGCAAGATGTCGCCTTTCGACGCCTGGCTTCTGATACGCGGCCTGCGCACGCTGCCCTTGCGCATGAAGGCCCATGAAGCCTCGGCGCTGGAAATCGCCGCGCGATTGCAGGCGCTAGATGTCGTGGAAGCCATCTGCCACCCCGGCCTCGGCAATCGCCTGCCGCCGGGTCTCAAGGGAACCTCCGGCCTGTTTTCGTTCATCTTCAAGCCAGGGGTGAATGTCCGCGCCTTCGCCAATCACCTCAAGCTTTTCAAGCTCGGCGTGTCTTGGGGCGGACATGAAAGCCTGATCGTGCCGGGCGAAGTCGTGCTGGAGCAGAAGGCGCAACCGAATTCGGCGCGCGCCTTCGGCATCAGTGAACGTTCCGTGCGTCTCCATGTCGGCCTCGAGGGAACCGAGGCTCTGTGGAGCGATCTCGCATCGGCAATAGAGACGGCCACGAAAGCCGCCTGACCGATTCAATCTTCATCAAAACAACTGGGAGAAGTAAAATGAAGAAACTGATAGCTGCCGCAGTCTTTGCCGCTCTGATGGCGGGGACAGCTCTCGCCGACACTACGCTCAAGCTGGTCGAGGTCATCACCAGCCCTGAGCGAACGGAAACGCTGAAATCGCTGACGGCGAAATTCGAAGCCGCCAATCCCGGCGCGAAGGTGGAGATCATCTCGCTTCCCTGGAACGAGGCGTTCCAGAAATTCGCCACCATGGTCTCCGCCGGCGATGTGCCGGATGTGGTGGAAATGCCCGATACCTGGCTGTCGCTTTACGCAAACAACGGCATGCTCGAAAGCCTTGAACCCTATCTCGCCAAGTGGGAGCACACGGCCGGTCTCACGCCGCGCGCCCTGGAACTCGGCCGCGACGTCAAGAACACCGCCTATATGCTGCCTTACGGCTTCTATCTGCGCGCCATGTTCTACAACAAGAAGCTCTTGCAGGAAGCAGGCGTTACCGAGCCGCCTAAGACACTCGAAGAATTCGCCGAGGCGTCCAAGAAAGTGTCCGCTCTGCCTGGTAAATATGGCTATTGCCTACGCGGCGGGCCAGGCGGCCTGAACGGCTGGGTGATGTTCGGCGCCTCCATGGCGGGTTCGAACGAATTCTTCACGCCGGAAGGAAACTCGACCTTCGACAGCCCCGGCTGGGTGAAAGGCCTCACCTATGTGATCGATCTCTACAAGAACGGCTATGCGCCGAAGGACAGCGTGAACTGGGGCTTCAATGAAATTGTTGCGGGCTTCTATTCGGGAACCTGCGCTTTCCTCGATCAGGATCCCGATGCTTTGATCGCGATTGCGCAGCGCATGAAGGCCGAAGATTTCGGCGTCATGACCATGCCGAAGGGCCCGGATGGCAAGACCTTCCCCACGATCGGCTATGCCGGCTGGTCGATGATGGCGTCGTCTGAGAACAAGGATTTGTCCTGGAAGTTGATCGAAACGCTCGAAGGCCCCGAGGGCAACATCGCCTGGAACAAGAAGACCGGCGCGCTTCCGGTGCACCTGTCGGCGGAAAAGGATCCGTTCTACGCCAGCGAGCAGTTCAAGGGCTGGTTCAACGAACTGGCCGACAAGGACGCCGTGCCGACCAAGATGCCGACACACCTCGAGGAATTCGCCTTCTTCAAGGATTCGCTGGTCGTCAAGACGTCGCAGGAAGCGCTTCTCGGCGACATCACGCCCGAAGAACTCGCCAAGCAATGGGCTGACTACATGACCCAAGCGCAGCAGAAGTTTCTGTCTTCCAAATAAGCGGCGTCAACCTGCTGCCCGGAATACGTTCCGGGCAGTCCTGCCGCCTTGAGGCAGTGTTAGCCAGTCCGGGCGGGGGAGGGGCGCTTTGCGCCATCCGTCGTCTGCGCGCGAGGAGCGTTCAATGTCCCACTCTCAGTCCGCCAATCCGGCAGCGCTGCGCAAACCGCCGCTTCGGCGCTTTGCAGACGCGGCGGAACCATGGTTCTACAGCGCGCCAGTGCTGTTGCTGATCATCGCCGTCATGCTGGTTCCGCTGCTTCTGGGATTGTCCTACGCCTTCCGCGACATCCAACTGCTCAATCCCTTTTCCGGCGCTTTCGTCGGGTTAAAGCACTTCAAGGCGCTAGCGCAGGACGACGCGTTCTATAGGGCGTTGAGGAACACCCTCTGGTGGACCGGCGCTTCAGTCTTCCTGCAGTTCGCCTTCGGTCTTGTCTTGGCTTTGCTGCTGGACAAGCCTTTTCCTGGTCGGGGACTGGCGCAGGCGCTCGTGTTCCTGCCCTGGGCGGTGCCGACCTTCCTCGCCGGCCTCAACTGGGCATGGCTCTTCAATCCGGTCATCGGGCCGCTGCCGCACTGGATGGCGGCGCTCGGCATCCTTTCCGCACCCGACAATATTCTCGCCGATCCCCACCTCGCTATGTGGGGGCCGATCATCGCCAATGTCTGGTGGGGTATTCCCTTTTTCGCCATCACCTTGCTCGCGGCGCTCCAAGCCATTCCCCGCGACCTCTATGAGGCGGCCGCGATCGATGGCGCGAGCCCTTTTCAGCGGTTCATGTCGATCACGCTGCCATTTCTTGCCCCGACCATCGCCATCACCATCCTGCTCAGAACTGTTTGGATCGCCAATTTCGCCGATCTCATCATCGTCATGACCAATGGCGGTCCGGCTGACCGCACCCAGATCGTCGCCAGCTATATCTTCACCCAGGCTTTCCGACGGCTCGATTTCGGTTACGCCTCGGCGATCGCGCTCGTGCTCCTGGCGCTGCTGCTCGCTTATTCGATGCTGATCGTCGTCATTCGCCAGCGCATGATCGAGAAGGATTGATCCCGTGACCGGCAAAATTCTCCTGACAATCGCTCACCGCGCCGCGATCCTTGCCTTCATCCTGTTCGCGCTGTTTCCGCTTTTCTGGCTTCTCAAGGTCTCCGTGACGCCGAACGACCTTCTCTATAGTG
The DNA here is from genome assembly GCF_005222915.1 of Rhizobium sp. FKL33. Classification (GTDB taxonomy): domain Bacteria; phylum Pseudomonadota; class Alphaproteobacteria; order Rhizobiales; family Rhizobiaceae; genus Rhizobium_E. The sequence continues at coordinate 119,100 of NZ_STFX01000018.1, read as the reverse complement.
AAGGGGTGCGGCTTTGGCCGTCGCACGCGACACTCGACCATTATCGATTCGTTATTGAAAACAGCGCCTTCCCGACCTTTTTCAAGAACAGCCTCATCGTTGCGGGTTCAACGTCGATTGCGGTGACCATACTGTCTTCCCTGGCGGGTTACGCTTTGTCGCGCTTCCGATTTCGCGGCAAATACGCCATTGTGGCGCTGATGCTGATCACCCAGATGTTTCCGCTGGTGATGCTGGTGGCGCCGATCTTCAAGATGTTGTCGCCGCTCGGCCTGACCAACAGCCTCACGGGTCTGGTGATCGTCTACACCGCCTTCAACGTGCCATTTGCGACTTTCCTGATGCAGTCCTTCTTCGACGGAATCCCCAAGGATCTTGAGGAAGCCGCCATGATCGACGGCGCCTCACGCTTCGTGGCGTTCCGGCAGATCATCCTTCCGCTGACATTGCCCGGCATCGCCGCAACGCTCGGTTTCGTCTTCACAGCGGCCTGGAGCGAATTGCTGTTCGCGCTGATGCTGATCTCCGGCAACACCAGCGCAACCTTTCCTGTCGGGCTCCTCACCTTCGTGTCGAAATTCTCCGTCGACTTCGGGCAGATGATGGCGGCAGGCGTTCTCGCCCTGATCCCCGCCTGCCTGTTCTTCCTGCTTATTCAACGCTATCTCGTGCAGGGCCTGACGGCCGGCGCTGTGAAAGGGTAATCCCATGGCTTCCATCGCGCTCAACCGGGTCGGTAAATCCTACGGCTCGCACGCCGTTCTGAACGAGGTCGATCTCGATATCCAGGACGGAGAGTTCGTCGTGCTCGTCGGCCCCTCGGGCTGCGGCAAGTCGACCTTGCTGCGCATGATTGCCGGCCTCGAAGAGATTACGTCGGGAACGCTCTCGATCGATGGGAGGCGGGTGAATGATCTCAAGCCCAGAGATCGCGACATCGCCATGGTCTTCCAGTCCTATGCGCTCTATCCGCATATGAGCGTCGCTGACAATATGAGCTATAGCTTGCGCCTGCGCCGCCGCTCAAAGGAGGTGATCGCCGCCGCCGTCAGCGCCGCGTCGAGCAAGCTTGGGCTAGATCCCTATTTAGAGCGCCGCCCGAAAGCCCTGTCCGGCGGCCAGCGCCAACGTGTGGCGATGGGACGCGCGATCGTGCGCAAGCCCAAGGCCTTTCTGTTCGACGAACCGCTTTCCAATCTCGACGCTCGACTGCGCGAGCAGATGCGCGCCGAAATCAAGAGAATGCATGCCGATCTCGGTGCAACATCCGTCTACGTGACCCATGACCAGATCGAAGCCATGACGCTTGCGTCGCGGATTGTCGCTATGAATGCGGGGTCGGTTCAGCAGATCGGGGCGCCGCTCGATCTCTATGATCGGCCCGCAAATCTGTTCGTTGCGGGTTTCATCGGTTCTCCCGGCATGAATTTCCTCGAAGGCCGTTGCGAACAGACGAGCGAAAACAGCATCGTCGTCTTGTCGAAGGGTTATCGGCTGCCGCTGTCGTCCCGCATTCCTTGTGCGGACGGAGAGACGGTTACGCTCGGCATCCGTCCAGAACATGTCCAGGTGTCGCCCAAGGACGGCGCCGTCGAGGCTGAGGTGGAATTGGTCGAGCCGACCGGCCTCGGCGTTATTCTTCATCTTGTGGTTCATGGCGAAAGCTTTAAACTGTTTTCCACTGACCGGGCGCTGTTGAACGCAGGAAAATCGCTGCAGATCGGCTTGCCGGAAGACCGGTTGCATGTCTTCGACCGAACCGGCGCGCGGATTTGAGCTGACGTCAGAAGATATTCATCCGCCGCATGAGGATCTGCCAGCGATCGAGCCGCAAGGCGCTGGCGTCGCTGTTTGTCCGGGCGACGGCGTCCACCAACACGTTGAGGATCAGGGTCAGCGCCACGGTGGATTCGATAAACAGCCCGGATCCGGAGGCGGCGAACATGGTGTGATCGGCGACATCATGCGCCCAATCGCAGAATTCGTCGCTGATAACGATCACCTTGATGCCGTTTTCCTTGGCGATCTGCGCTACTTTCAAGCCGTCATTGGCATAGGGCACCCCGTCGATCAGAATGAGAGCCAGCGGCTTCGGCCGGGAATCGCCGATGAAGGACAGCCACTCGCCGAGCATGTCGTCATGGGCCGAAAGAAAGCGGACATTGTCGCGCGCGAGAGCCAGGCGGCGTGAAAAATCCTCGGCCGTGCCGCGCAAGGCCTGAAAGCCGGTGACAAAGACCTGTTCCGCCATCGTCGCCGTCGCCACCAGATCCCGCCAGGGCGGGTTCTTGAATTCGACGAATAGCCTCTCGATCGACCGGATTTCGTTTTCGCGCACCTCCGCATAGATATCCGGCGTCTCAGGGCTCCGTGCGTCATCGGCGAGATGCCGCTCATTGACCGCCTCGACCTTCAGTTCGAGCTTCAACCCGGCGATGCCCTTATATCCCGCCCTGCGCAGAAACCGGCTTACCGAGATTTCGCTGACCGCCACCCTCTTTGCAATCGAACTGCCGCTTTCGAAGGGTATCTGGTCGATATGCGCGATGATGAAATGGGCGATCCTCGCCTCCGTCGCCGTCAGTTCGGGGATGAGGGATTGGAGTTTTCTGATGGTGGTCGCCGACATCCGAAACCCGTTTTACAGGAATGACAGACATCTAACTTAATAATGTTATTGACAGACGCAAGCCTCAAGAAGAGTATTTCCTGACGAATGAGCAATAAAAACATTAGCAATCGGGGAACTACAATGAAACGTCGAACCTTTATGAAATGCCTTGCGGCAGGAATTGGCGCGCCCTTCCTGCTCGAACAACTCACAGCGATCGCCGCCGCGGCGGACAAGAAAGTGCTGCGCATCGGCTATGCCGCGCCGGTGCAGACGCTGGACCCGATCAAGACGGTCTTTGCGCCCGACATCATCAGCCAGGGCATGATGTATGCCCGCCTTCTGAAAGCGAATGCCGACCAGAGCGAAGTCGGACCGGGTCTCGCCGAGAGCTGGACGATCTCCGACGACGGGAAGACCTACACGTTCAAACTGCGCGAAGGCCTGAAATTTTCCGATGGCAGCCCCCTGACGTCAGAGGATGTGGCGTTCAGCTACAACCGCATGCGTTTCCAGAAGGACACTGTCTATTCCGCGCCGTTCCAGCCGCTGACGACGATCGAGGCTGTCGACCCCCTCACGGTGAAATTCGGTCTCGACCGGCCGTTCCCGCCCTTCCTGAAGCTGTGCGAAATCTGGAACACCGGGATCGTTTCCAAGAAGGCCGTCAGCGCGATGGGCGACGAGGCCTTCGGAACCAGGCCGGAGGTCACGTCCGGGCCGTTCAAGTTCGTCGAATGGAAGACGGGCGACCGCGTCGTGATGGGGCGCAACGAACATTATTACCGGCAGGGCCTGCCGCATCTCGAAGGCATCGAGTTCATCTTCGTGCCGGATGTCAACACCGGCGTCTCGATGGTCCAGGCCGGCGAACTCGATGTCGGCATGGGCGTGCCCTTTGCGCGCATGAAGGAGTTGGAAGCCGCAGGCGTCACGATCGTGTCGGAGCCGTCCAGCGCCACCTATGATCTGCTGATCAATCATGAAAAAGCGCCTTTCGACAATCTGGCCTTCCGCCAGGCCATCAGCCATGGCATCGACCGCCAGCAGATCAACGACGCCGTCACGGCCGGCTATGGAACGGCGGCTGCCTCGATTTTCAGCCCCAAGCTCGACTTCTACGACACGGAGCTGAAGGTCATTGCCCGCGACGTCGACAAAGCCAAGGAGCTGCTCGCGAAATCCGGGGTGACGGACACGTCCTTCACGCTGCTGACCAATGCCGGAGCCACCGACGAAGACAAAACGGCGGTTCTCATTCAGGCTCAACTCGCCGAAATCGGCGTGAACGTGACCATCAACGCCATCGATCCTGGACAGGCCTGGACGCAGCTGGTGGCGGGCGACTATCAGGCGCAGCTCAACTGGTGGTACAACGAAACGACAGACCCGGACAACGCCGTGCGCTGGTGCGTCTGGGGAGCGGGAGCCAACAAGTCCTACTACACGCGCTACAACAACGAGGACGTGAACAGCCTGATCGACAAGGCTGCCGGCGAACCGGACCAGGCGAAGCGGGCCGACATGTATCGCAAGATCCAGAAGATCTGCGTGGATGAAGTGGCGCAAGTCGCGCTTTATCATCCGACATGGACGAGCGCCCGATCGGCGGCGGCCACAGGGCTCGTCTTCAATCTCGGTTCGCAATACGCGTCCATCGACGAAGCCGACCTCAAGAGCTAGCCCCGGTCTTCCCGCCGCGCAGGTAGATAGTCATGACGCGTTTCGCATTTCTCTTGCGAAGGCCGTTCGAGCTGATCCCGGTTTTGATCGGGATCAGCCTGATCAGCTTCGTATTGCTGCAACTGACGCCCGGCGATCCGGTGCGCCTCCTGCTGGGTCCAAAGGCGGGCGACGCCGCCATCGCCCTGGTGCGCGAGCGCTATGGGCTCGATAAGCCCGTGCTCGTTCAATATGTCTATTACATCAAGAATGTGCTGATGGGCGATTTCGGCCAGTCGATCAGCTATCGCACGGCGATCGGCCCGTTGCTGCTCGAAAGGATCGGTCCGACCGTCTTTATCATTGTCTATGGACTGACGCTTTCCGTGCTGTTGACGCTTGCTCTTGGCGTCTTGGCGGCGCGCAGCCAGGGCGGCTGGCTCGACCAGACCATCCGCATCATCTGCGTGGTCGGCGTCGGCGTGCCGTCCTATGTGGCGGGCCTGTTGCTCGTCCTGGTGTTTTCTCTGACCTTCAAGCTTTTCCCCGTGTCGGGCTATGCGGATGGCGTCTGGGCCAATCTCCATCATCTCTTTCTGCCGGCGTTGACCATCGCCATCTCGGTGACGCCGGTCCTGGCGCGAAACTTCAGGGCCACGCTGCTGCAGCAGATGAATGCCGGTTATGCGATCGCGGCTCTGTCTAAGGGCGTCTCGCCGAGAGCGGTGTTCTGGCGGCATGTGTTCTGGAACTCGCTTCTGCCCACGGTCAGCCTGTTCGGCGTCGTCGCATCCTTCCTGATCGGCGGCACAGTTGTGATCGAGAATGTCTTCAATATTCCCGGCCTCGGCCTTCTTCTGGTGCGCTCCGTGCTCAGCCGCGATTATCTCGTGGTCCAGGGCGTGACGATCGTCATGGCGCTCGGCATCGTCTTGTCGAACCTCGCCGTCGACATCCTCACAGCGCTGCTCGATCCGAGGATCAAGACATGAAAAGCACCGTCGTCTGGCTGCGTCGGGACGCGCCGCGCTCGCTGTTGGTCGGGATTGCGATCACGCTGTTCTGGATCGTCGCGGCGGCGTGCGCGCCGCTGATCACGTCCTTCGATCCGATCAAGATCGACGCCCTCAACGCCCTGCACCCGCCCAGCGGCGTGCATCTGCTCGGCGCGGATTCCGTCGGCCGCGACGTGCTGACACGCATCCTCTACGGCGCGCGGATCGATCTTCTTATGGCTGTAGCAGGCGTCGCAGGTCCCTTCGTGTTGGGCACGACGATCGGCCTGGCGGCCGGCTATTTGGGCGGCTGGATGGATGGGCTGCTGATGCGCATCCTCGACGTGACGATCTCCTTTCCCTATTTCGTCCTGGTCATCGCGATCGTGGCGATCATGGGACCCGGCCTTCAGAGCTATCTGATTTCGCTGACGGTGGTGAACTGGGTCACCTATGCCCGGCTGGTTCGGGCTGAAACCATGGTTCTGTCGAATGCCGATTTCGTGCTGGCCGCCCGGGTTCTCGGCTATAGCCCGAGCCGGATCATGCTGCGTCATGTCTTTCCGAACGCGATCATTTCGGCAAGCGTGTTCCTGATGACCGACGCGGTGCTGACCATTGTTCTCGGATCATCGCTGGGCTTTCTCGGCCTCGGCGTGCAGGCGCCGACGCCGGAATGGGGCGTGATGATCGCCGAAGGCCGCACCTATCTGGGGACGGCCTGGTGGATTTCGCTCTGCCCCGGGATCGCCCTTTGCAGCCTGGCCTTTGGCCTTTCGCTTGTCGCCGACGGTATGGCGCAGGTTCTGGACCCGGAGAGCTGAGATGGACGACCTCGTTTCGATTGAGAATTTGTCGGTCAGCTTTGACACCCGGCATGGTCAGGTCGACGCCGTCAAGAACGTGTCCTTCGCCATCCGACGTGGCGAAGCGCTGGGCATCGTCGGCGAATCCGGATCAGGCAAATCGGTTGTCTGCCGCGCCCTGTTGCAGCTCTTCGCCGCCAATGCGCGGGTGACTGGCGGCAAGATCCTGTATGAAGGCGACGATGTGCTGGCGATGACGGAGGCGGACCTGAACCGCTATCGCGGCGAGAAAGCCGCGATGATCTTCCAGGATCCGTCCACCCATCTGGACCCGATCATGAGAGTGGGGGATCAGGTCGCCGAAGGCCTGAGGATACATCGCAAGCTCGACCGTGCGGAAGCGACTGTGCAGGCGGTGCAACTGCTCGACGACATGAAGATCCGCGACGCCGGGCGAAGAGCCTCCTCCTATCCACACGAATTGTCCGGCGGCATGCGCCAGCGCGTGATGATCGCCGCGGCGCTTGCATGCTCCCCGGACCTGCTGATCGCCGACGAACCGACAACGGCGCTCGACGTCACCGTACAGGCGCAGATCCTGAGCCTGCTCGCCAAGATCCGGGAAGAGCGCAAGCTGACGGTGGTGCTGGTGTCGCATGATCTCGGCGTGATCGGCGCGGTCTGCGACCGCATCGTCGTCATGAAGGACGGTCGCATCGTCGAGACCGGCACGACAGAAGAGATCCTGACTGCACCCAAGGCCGACTATACCCGCAACCTCATCCGCTCCCAGCCGTCGCTGCTGCCGGACCGGACCGAGGCCGCGGCGGCCGGCCCCGAAATCCTGTCGATCGACAAGCTTTCCGTGGAATTTGCGGCGCCGAGGCGTCTCGCCGATATCGTCGCTGGCAGACCGGCGCATAGTGTCCGCGCCGTCGATGACGTCAGCCTGTCGGTCAGACGCGGCGGCTCGCTTGGCATCGTCGGCGAATCGGGGTCTGGCAAGAGCACGCTCGCCCGCGCCATCGTGGGGCTGACAAAGGCGAAATCCGGTTCGATCCGCATTGACGGCCCGCAAGACAAGCAGGCGAGAGCGCGGATCGTGCAGATGGCGTTTCAGGATCCCTACCTGTCGCTGAACCCCTCCTACACCATTGCCCAGACGCTGTCGGAACCATTTATCGCTCACCGGCTCTGCGCGCCTTCCGAGACGCCGGAACGGGTGAGACGGCTGATGCGAACCGTGGAACTGCCGGAGAACTTGCTTCGCCGGAAATCCGGGCAGTTGTCCGGCGGGCAGCGCCAGCGGGTGGGAATCGCCCGCGCGCTCGCCATGTCGCCGGAAATTCTGATCGCCGATGAAGTGACCTCGGCGCTCGACGTCTCCATCCAGGCGCAAATCCTCGATCTGTTCAAGCGTCTGCAGGCTGAGCTCGGGCTGACGCTGATCCTGATTTCGCACGACCTCGCCGTCGTCCGCTATCTCTGCGAGGATGTGGCCGTGATGCAGCATGGCAAGCTCGTGGAATATGGCCGCAGCGCCGATGTTCTGCGCCATCCGCGCACTGACTATACCCGGGCGCTGCTAGCCGCCGCGCCGAAACTGATGACCGCCAAGACAGGACTGAACTGACCATGACCAAACCTCGCGCCCGCGCGCTTGGGCTGCCGTTTCCCGGCGCGCCCGGCCCTCACAACGCCATCACCGATGTGCCCGGCGTCATGGTCGGCTTCACGACATTGACGGACCCAGAAAAGAATATGCGCACCGGCGTCACCGCCATCCTCCCGCGCGCCGAAAAAGACAGTCCCAAACCCGTCTGGGCCGGCTTCCATACGCTCAACGGCAATGGGGAAATGACCGGCGTGCACTGGATCAACGATGCCGGCTATTTCGTCGGACCGGTCTGCATCACCAACACGCATGGCGTCGGCGCTGCGCATACCGGGGCGACGCGCTGGATGATCGACACCTACGCCAAGCATTTCCGTGAAGAGCATGCCTGGGCGATGCCGGTGGTCGCCGAAACCTATGACGGCTGCCTGAACAACATCAACGCGATGTTCGTCGAGCCCGAACACGCCGTCGCCGCCCTGAATGCGGCGCGTTCCGGCCCCGTCGCCGAAGGATCCGTTGGCGGCGGCAACGGAATGATCGCCTATGGGTTCAAGGGCGGAACGGGAACCTCGTCCCGGCAGGTCGTCATCGGAGGCCAGACCTACACGGTGGGCGTACTGGTGCAGGCCAATTTCGGCATCCGGCCCTGGCTGACGGTGCTGGGCGTGCCGGTCGGGCGCGAATTTCCCGAGGACTGGCCCCAGCAGAAGGAGCGGGGCTCCATCATCGTGGTCATCGCCACCGATGCGCCGCTATCAGACGCCATTCTCCGACAGCTCGCCAAGCGCGCCTCCATCGGCATCGGTCGGTCGGGCACGCCGGGGGGCAACGGATCGGGGGACATCTTCCTCGCCTTTTCCGTCGCCGACGACATGCCCAACTCCCTGCATGCCGGCCCGATCATCAGCCGCCGATCGCTGAATTGGGAAGAGCTGGACCCGCTCTATGAGGCGGCGGTCGAAGCCGTCGATGAAAGCGTGATCAACGCCATCGTCGCCGGCGAAGACGTTCCGACCTTCAAGCCCGCAGGCTATATCTGCCCGGCCATCGACATCGACCGTCTGTTGACGATCATGGCGGCGCATGGCCGGCTTGAACAGCCAAAACAGGGAGCCTGACGATGACCAGTCCCAGCCAACAGGACAATGCCCGCTTTCTGATGACCGGCGTGCAGATGCCGATATCCCTGACCGAGAATAACATTCCCGCCATGCGCGCCAAGGTGACGGAGGTCATGGCGCTCTTCCCCGGCACAGGCATGATCGTCTTTTCGGAGCTCGCGATGCATGGGCCGCTGGAGCAGCGCATCGCCGCCGAGCCCGAAAAGGATCTCGAAATCTTCCAGGATCTCGCCGCCCGCCACAAGGTCTGGATCGCGCCGGGCTCCATGTATGTCCGCCGGGAGGGGAAAGTGTACAACCACGCCGTCATCATCGACCCGGACGGTGCGATCGTGGGACGCTACGACAAGCTCTTTCCTTTTCGGCCATTCGAGTCGGGCGTCACCGGCGGCGCATCCGTCCTCGCATTCGACGTGCCTGGCGTCGGACGTTTCGGCCTCAGCATCTGCTACGATATCTGGTTTCCGGAAGTGATGCGGGCGCTCACCAGCATGGGCGTCGAGGTCCTGATCCATCCGACACTCACCGGCACCACGGATCGCGCCGCCGAAAATGCCATCGCCAGGGCGACGGCCGCCATGTTCCAATGCTATGTGGTCGACGTCAACGGCCTCGACGGCGGCGGCAACGGCCAGTCCCTCGTGGCCGATCCCTGCGGCAACGCCGTCTATCAGGCCGGCCAGGTGACGCAGATTTTTCCGGTCATGCTGGATCTGGGCCTCGTCCGCCAATCCCGACGCGAGGGCGCCAACGCTCTCGGACAGGTGCTCAAATCCTGGCGCGACCGAGAAACCGAATTCGATGTCTACACGCCCGGGCGAACGTCAGCCTATCTCGACAGCCTGGGGCCGCTTGTGCCGATGAAGCGATAAAGGGCTGACTGTCTCGGCGCGGCTTGCGAGATCACAGATGGAACGTCCTGATGTCTCGGCCGTTGCGCTCAAGGGGCCGTGAGCCGGACAGGAAATCGACATCATGAAAATACGCGCGGGATTCCGCATTGGCTATGAATGCCCGATCGAGACGCCGATGTTGCTTGTCCTGAAGGTTCATCCCTTACGGGAGAGGGATCTGTGCAGCGAACAGACGCTCGCCTTCGACCGCGTGGTTTCCCAGCGGGATTATCTCGACGATTACGGGAATGCCTGCACGCGCATATGCTGCGCCTCTAGACCATGCTGCCGACCTGCGTGGACACATGGTTGAATTCGCTGAAAATCAACGGTTTCGGCCAGCTATGGACCAAGCTGTCAACCGGCGCCATGGAAGCGGGACAGATCATCGCTGGCAGCGTCTTGAGCTTTGGGCATAACACTACGCCGGTCGATACCGCTCAGCGACGACTATACGCGGCAATTCGTCGACAAGTTCGCAGCTGTGGTGCGCGCCACCGTGCGCGGCAATGTCACCATCGCACTCGCCCAAGGCGTGATCGGCGGCGTCAGCTTCTGGGCCCTCGGCATCGAGGCGGCCCTGCTGTGGGGCGTGGTCATGACGTTCCTGTAGATGCTGCCGGCCGTCGGGGCCGCGATCGTCTGGGCGCCCGCTGCGCTCTGGCTCTTTCTCGCCGGCGCCTGGATCAAGGCCATCGTCATGGTGGCCATCGGCGTGCTGATCATCGGGCTGATCGACAACCTTTTGCGTCCGCCGCTCGTCGGACAGGGCACGAAGATGCCGGATTATGTCGTCCTCATCTCCACCGTAGGAGGGCTTTCGCTGTTCGGCCTCAGCGGCTTCGTCATCGGTCCGCTGATCGCCGCGCTCTTCATTTCAGCCTGGTCGCTGTTTGCCCAGCAGCAACTTCAGCGTCCCCCGCTGGCGGTCGAAGATCGACCTTTGGGAGTAACAACGCAGATTCTGACAAGCGACGGCGAACCGGCCGTTAGTGAAGACAGATTGACAACAGCGGAACGATGACGCGTTGTCTTTGCCTGACAGCCCGCAAAGCTATTTGTTCAAGGAATATGCGCCAGCAAAAATCATGTCGTTGCTCCTGGCCTTTTGGGCGTTTGTCGAAGTCCTGCAATCGGCAAGCGGCCAGACCGTAAATCAATTGCGCTTAGAACAAGGATGTACTTGCGCAGCGCGACAACATACAAAGCGAGGCCAAGCAGTTTGTCTGGCCTTTTTTCATGTCTGCAGGTGCGTCTTGAAGCGCTCGGTTTTCGTTTTTTCCAGACGTCTTCTCAACTTGTAGCCAGAGTCACAGGGTCGACGCCGAACACCAACAGATGGCCGCCGTCTATGAGCGCTGCGGCAAGGAGCGTCGTGACGCCGAGCGCGAGCCATGCCGGCCAGTCCCATCTGACCGCGAGGGGACTGCAGACGAAAAATGAGGTTCCGTCCGCCATAGAATTCCAGCGCGCGCCGAGGCGTTTTCGGCTGCGGCGTTCCTGCATGGCCACACCGCCCAGGGAAAACAGCGCGAAACCGCCGAACAGCAGCAGCGACCGCAGATCGCCATTCGGTGCGATATGGCCGATAGCCCAGACGAAGAAACCCCAGAGCACCGGATGGCGGGTGAAGCGGACGATCGCGCCGACCTTGTCCGTTTGCCGTCTCAACGTAACGGAGAAAGGATTTTGGCTGATCAGTCCGGCGGTGACCAGAAAAAGGCCGACCGGAGCCAGCAGGAAGGTGATCCAGGCTTGCCAGGGCGTGGGCTCCCAAAGCTCGATATAATCCGTCTGCAGCGCCTCGTAGAACAGCCAGCCGAGAACCAGCGTCGAGACGACCGAATAGGCGATGAGGTAGGCCCTGCGCCCCATTTTTTCGATCAGCCGACCGCGCAGGGCAGGGATCGCCGGGACCGAATGCAGCGCGATGAAGACGGAGAACGCGATGAGAAGGCGGATCATGGCGGCCTCAACCCTATTGCTGAAAGAACAGCACGCCCGCGATCACGACAGACGCCATCACCGCGACCGTCGTGCTGTAGCGCTGCAGCACGCCCATTCTGTAAAGCGCGATTGAAAATCCGATGATCACAGGCGTCGCCACCATAAGTCCCGTCTGCGCATCCGTCATGGTCAAATCTCCGTTTCTCGTTCTATCCGCCGTTGAAGCCGCCTGCTCTTTGTCAAAGAGCAAAGAAGAGAAAATTTCGCCGCGCTACCCCGGATCGACGAAACGGAGAGACGGCGATGGCGGCGATCATAGACAGCACTGCATTGGAAGACGAAGGCGGAGACCTCATTCTTTGGATTTTGGTATGGAGCGAGCTTGCGGCCTTCGGCGTGTTGCTTGGCGGTTTCCTGGTGATGTCGTTTCTGCATCCGGAGGATTTCGGCGTCGCCAAGCTCCATCTCGACACGCGGCTCGCCAGTCTCAACACGCTGGTCTTGCTTGCAAGCGGCTGGCGGGCGGCGGCGGCGGTGCGGGCCAACACCGAACTGGGTCGCAAGATCGGTCTGTGGTCGGCGGCCTTTCTCGGCCTCGTCTTCGCCGCGATCAAGGCTTGGGAATATCGGGGCGATCTGCATTTCGCAGGCGAAGCGAGCTTCAACGCTTTCTTCGAACTCTATTTCCTGATCACCGGCTTCCATCTCGCCCATGTCGTCGTTCTGAGCTTGATCATGTTGCTGGTGGCGCGGCGGCCGCAGCCGGGCAATATCGCCCTTGTCGCCACGCTCTGGCACGCGGTCGATCTCGTCTGGCTCGTCATTTTTCCCATCGTCTATCTCGGGTGATTTCATGCGCAATATGCAAACGCGCTGGCTGTTCGGCTGCGCCATCTGGCTTTTCCTTATCGCCATCGCCGCCTCGCTGATCGTCTCGCAGTGGAAACACGAGACGTTGCCGCTCTGGGCGCTCGCCGCCGTGATCGGGCTGACGATCATCAAGGCGCGGATCGTCATTCTCGATTTCATGGGACTGCGCGGGGAGAGGCCGCGACTGGCTGCGGCGCTGATCGCCTGGCCCGCGCTGTTCACGGCGCTCGCGGCCGCCAAAGCCGCCATTCCCTTTTTCCTGAGCTGACGCGGAGGCCCTTCGGGGCCTCTCATTTTTGGCGTCAGATTTGTTTGCCTTTCGACAAAGAAGGCGCGCGTCTCTTCCGGCATCCCTAAACTCAGAGGTTGGCGCGCCGGCCTCCGCATCATCCGATCCCGCGCCTTGTCCGCGGGAAGCGAGAGGGACAGACATGTCGGACTATTTGACCAAAACAGGAGCGCGGAACGTCTTCTACGGCGGCTCGGCCTTCTTCTTCGCCATCTTCATCGGGCTGACCGCGCACAGCCACTACTACATGCGCACCACCTCGACAGACGAAAGCACGCTCACCTCTGCGGTCGAGCGGGGCAAGCGGGTCTGGGAGAAGAACGCCTGCATCAACTGCCACACACTGCTCGGCGAAGGCGCCTATTTCGCCCCCGAACTCGGCAATGTCTGGACCCGCATGGGCGGCGACGATGATGTTGAGACAACGCGCGAGACCTTCAAGGCCTGGATGGCTGCCCAGCCTTCGGGCATCGAGGGTCGTCGTCAGATGCCGCAGTTCCATCTCAACGATCAGGAACTCAACGATCTCTCCGAATTCCTGCGCTGGACCAGCAAGATCAAAACCCAGAAATGGCCGCCCAACGAGGCCGGTTGAGAGACGGGAAGGAGCATCATCATGAAATATCAGACCCAGAAGGTCGCCATGCTGTATTTCTACGGCGCGCTCGGCCTCTTCTTCGCCCAGATCCTGTTCGGCGTGCTCGCCGGAACGATCTATGTCCTGCCCAACACGCTGTCGGAGCTCCTGCCGTTCAACATCGTGCGCATGATCCACACCAATGCGCTGATCGTCTGGCTGTTGATGGGCTTCATGGGTTCCACCTATTTCCTGCTGCCTGAAGAGGCGGAGACGGAGCTTTACAGCACCCGCATCGCGGTGGCGCAGTTCTGGTTGTTCCTTGTCGCGGCCGCGGTCGCCGTCGTAGGCTATCTCTTCCACATTCATGAGGGCCGTGAATTCCTCGAACAGCCCTTCGCCATCAAGGTCGGCATCGTCGTCGTCGCGCTGATGTTCCTGTTCAACGTCACGCTGACGGTGCTCAAAGGCCGCAAGACAGTGGTCACCAATATCCTGATTTTCGGGCTCTGGGGCGTGGCGGTCTTCTTCCTGTTCGCCTTCTTCAATCCCGCCAATCTCGCGCTCGACAAGATGTATTGGTGGTTCGTCGTCCATCTCTGGGTGGAGGGCGTGTGGGAGCTGATCATGGCCTCCGTCCTGGCCTTCCTGATGATCAAGCTCAATGGCATCGACCGCGAAGTGGTGGAGAAGTGGCTCTATGTGATCGTCGGGCTCGCGCTGTTCTCGGGCATTCTCGGCACCGGCCATCATTTCTACTGGATCGGCGCGCCCGGTTACTGGCAGTGGATCGGTTCGATCTTCTCGACGCTCGAAGTCGCGCCCTTCTTCACCATGGTCGTCTTCACCTTCGTGATGACCTGGAAGGCCGGGCGCAAGCATCCCAACCGCGCCGCCATTCTCTGGTCGCTCGGCTGCTCGGTCATGGCCTTTTTCGGCGCCGGCGTCTGGGGCTTCCTGCACACGCTGTCCTCGGTCAACTATTACACCCACGGCACACAGGTCACCGCCGCGCATGGTCATCTCGCCTTCTTCGGCTCTTATGTGATGCTCAACCTCGCGATGATGGCCTATGCGGTGCCGGAACTCAGGGGACGCGCGCCCTATAATCAGATGCTGTCGATGATCAGCTTCTGGATCATGTGCTCGGCCATGTCGGTGATGACCTTCGCGCTCACCTTCGCCGGCGTGCTGCAGGTGCATCTGCAGCGGGTTCTCGGCGAAAGCTACATGGATGTGCAGGACCAACTGGCGCTCTTTTACTGGATCCGGCTTGGCTCGGGTGTCTTCGTGCTGATCTCGGCCGTCATGTTCCTCTGGGCTTTGTTCGTGCCGGGCCGCGAACGCGAGACCCGCGCGGCAAGCCTGCAGGCGGCTGAATGATCTCCCTTCGGTTTCGCCTCGGGCGGGGCCGTCTTCTTTCCCCTTCTCGGAGTGACGTCATGAATATGCTCTCCACCGCGCGCGAACGCGCAGCCATCGATATTCCACCCTACATCCCGAGCGGCCGCGAATGCGAACTCTTCGAAGCCGCCTGGACCCGTCAATTGCCGCTGCTCCTCAAGGGACCGACCGGCTGCGGCAAGACCCGGTTCGTGAGCCATATGGCGGCGCGGCTGGGACTTCCACTCTCCACCGTGTCCTGCCACGACGATCTCGCCGCCGCCGATCTGACCGGCCGTTATCTGCTCAAGGGCGGCGATACAGTCTGGGTCGACGGGCCCCTGACCCGCGCCGTGCGCGACGGCGGGATCTGCTATCTCGACGAGATCGTCGAAGCGCGCAAGGATGTCGCCGTGGTGCTGCATCCCTTGACCGACGACCGCCGCATTCTGCCGCTCGAACGGACCGGCGAAACGCTCGCCGCGCCAGCGGGCTTTATGCTGGTCGTGTCCTACAATCCCGGCTACCAGACCATGCTGAAGGCGTTGAAACCCTCGACCAAGCAGCGTTTTGTGTCGATTGAGTTCGACTTCCTGCCCAAGAAGCAGGAGATCGCCGTCGTCGCGATCGAAAGCGGGCTAGACGAAGCCCGTGTTGCGCCCCTGGTGGAGCTGGCGAGCAGGCTGCGCAAGTTGAAGGGCGCAGACATCGAGGAGGGGGTGTCGACCCGGCTGCTCGTCTATTGCGCCGCCCTCATCGACAGCGGCATGGACCGGAAGGATGCGATCCGCGCCGCCATCATCGAGCCCCTGAGCGACGACGCCGACGTCAAGGCCGCACTGACCGAAGTCGCCGCCGCCATCATCGCCTGAGGCCGCCATGTTCGAATTCCTGGAACTCGAGGAGAGCGTCGGCAAGGCCTGGCACCGACTGGTCGGATCCACCTCCAGCATGCCGCGCTATCCGCAGGCCGCCATAAGCTTCGATGACGTCAAGCCGGTGCTGGCGACCTGCTTTCGCGGCTTCGGCGGCGATATCGCCGCCCAGCTCGGCCCCGCCCATGCAAGAGCCAGCGGCCATCGGCTGCGGCTTCGGCAATTGGTGGGGTTGGGAGAGGAAAAGACTGCTCCCGCGGCGCGCGATCGCGGCGCTGTGCAGCTACCGCCCGTGATCGACCTGTTCCCTGAAGCAGTGCTCAATCGCGACCTCTATATCTGGCTCGCGGCCTATATGGCGCAGATGGAGCTGACCTCCACCGATGCGGAAGACGCGCTCAACGCGGATGTCGCCGCGCTGGACGCGGCCAAGCGCGCGACGCGGCGGACGCTACAGGCCTTTCCGGGACTGGCGTCGCGTTATGCCGCGCTCTGCCGCGGCGTGCTTGCTGGTCGCCGGCGCGGCGCGCTTCCGCCGGTGGAGCAATTGGTGGAGAACGAGGCGCTCGCCATGCTCAAGGCCGGCGCCGGTCTGCCGATCGATTGTCCGCCGTCGATCTTTCCACGCAGCGCGCCGGCAGGCTACCAGCCCCTGATGCCCATCCCGCTCTGGCCGCGCTACGAGCCGCGCGCCGAAGTTCCGAAGGGCGTCGAGGCCGAGGATGATGCGGCGACCACCGGTGACGGACTGGGCTCCGCCGGCCGCTACCGCGCCGATCGCGAAACAGAGCGCGGCGCCAGCGACCGCTCGCCCTTCATCCTCAACCGTTTCGAGAAGATCCTGGCGATGGCGGAGATGGTCAATGTCGACCGTCCCACCGACGACAATGACGAGGCCGATCGCGAGGCCGCGCGGGACCTTGATGAAATCACGCTGGGCCGGCGCAAGGAACGGCCGTCCTCGAAATTCCGCTTCGATCTCGACCTGCCGCCCGAAGCGGTCGATCCCTCGGCTATCGAGGCGGAGATCAGCTATCCAGAGTGGAACTACCGGACCGGCGCCTATATGCCCGCTTACTGCCGCGTCGTCACCACTGTTCCGGGCGAGGCGGAGGCGAGTCTGACGTCCACCGAGGAGACGCGCGCACATATCCGCAAGGTGCGGCGGCAGTTCGAATTGTTGCGGCCTAAAAATGAGGCGCTCAAGGCGCAGCTTGATGGGGAGGAACTCGATCTCGACGCGCTGGTGCGCCGGCAGACGGACCTAGTCGCAGGCGGCGAGGGCAGCGACCGCATTCATCTTCTGTCGCGGCCGCAAGGCCAGGATCTGGCTGTGAGTATTCTCGTTGATGTGTCTCTCTCCACTGATGCCTGGCATGACGATCATCGCGTGCTGGACGTCGAGAAAGAAGCGCTCGCCGTGCTGACCCATGGCTTGTCGGCCTGCGGGGTCAACCATTCCGTCCTGACCTTCACCTCGCGGCGGCGCGCCTGGGTGCGGATCGAAACGGTGAAGGCCTTCGGCGAGCCGATGAGTGACCGGATCGAGCGCCGCATCGCAGGTCTCAAGCCCGGCTATTACACCCGTATGGGCGCGGCGATCCGGCATGCGGCGGCGGAACTGTCAAAGCAAGCCAACCGCCGCAAGCTGCTGCTGGTGCTGACAGACGGCAAGCCCAACGACATCGATCATTATGAAGGCCGTTTCGCGCTGGAGGACTCGCGCAAGGCGGTGGCGGAGGCGCGCCGAAGCGGCGCGGCCGTCTTCGCCGTCACTGTCGATAAAGAGGCGCAATCCTATCTGCCCGTCATGTTCGGCCGTCACGGTTTCACCGTCGTGGGCGATATCGGCAAACTGCCCAGGGCGCTGCCCGCGATCTATCGCGGCCTGACCCGCTGACCGACAAGACGACTAAAAAAAGACCCGGCGGAGCTGGTCTCGGCCGGGTCTTTTTATGCGCGTGGGTAATGTTCTTGCTGCTTTACGCCGCTTTGCTGAAGGTGCGCCCGAGATCATTGAGATAGGCGTCGAAGGCGGCCGCCACGGCGCGGATCAGAAACCGCCTGGACGGATCGACCCGAACGACGCCATCGGCAATCGTTGCGATCCCATCCTCGGCGAGAGAATGCAGCGCGGCATTGCCGCGCAACAGCATATCGCGCTCAAAACCGTGAGAGGCGGAGATTGATGCGACATCAGCAGCGAAATCGCACATCAGCCGCTCGATCACATGCGCCCGCAGCCGGTCTTCGGCGGTGAGACGATAGCCTTTCGCCGTGGGAAGACGACCGGCCACGACTTCGCGGGCATAGACGCCCGGCGGCGTTGCGTTTTGCACATATCCCTCGGCGAGCCGACCGATGGATGAAGCGCCGAAGCCGATCAGAGCGTCGCAGCTGTCCGTCGTATAACCCTGGAAATTGCGGCGCAGCAGGCCGGCGTCGGCTGCTTTCGCCAAATCGTCTTCGGGGAGGGCGAAATGGTCGAGGCCGATGCGACGATAGCCGCCGGCTTCGAGCGTCTCGGCGATGGCTTCGGCCTGTTGATGGCGGGCGGCGGCGTCGGGGAGCGCAGCTTCATCGATGAGACGCTGGTGTTTCTTGAAGCTCGGCACATGCGCATAGCCGAACACGGCGAGTCGTTCTGGCCGCATCGCCACGCAGGCGCGGGCGGTTTCCTCGCAGGAGCGGATGGCCTGGTGCGGCAGGCCATAGATCAGGTCGAAATTGATGCTTCCGATTCCATTTGCCCTCAAACCCTCGGTCGCCAGCGCCGTTTCCTCCTCCGACTGAATGCGGTTGATGGCTTTCTGGACGCGGGGGTCGAAGCTCTGCACGCCCAGGCTCGCACGGGTGACGCCGGCTTCCCCTAAAGCTTGCGTCATCTCTGGGGTTAGCCGGCGCGGATCGATCTCCACCGACACATTGGCGCGGCTGTGAACGCCAAAGCTGCCGCGCAACCGCGCCATCAGGCCGAGAAATTCTTCGGGCTTGATGATGGTGGGCGTGCCGCCGCCGAAATGGATCTCGCGGACATCGAGATCGCCCTCTGTCAGCCGGGAGACCATGTCGATTTCCCGCGTCAGAGCATCGAGATAATCGACGATCGGCTGGTCGCGCTCGGTGATCGTGGTGTGGCAGCCGCAATACCAGCACATCGACCGACAGAAAGGGATGTGCAGATAGAGCGATGTCTGGCCTCCCCTCGCGCCCTTCAGCCATTCGGCATAGTCCGCCGGACCGATCGTATCGGCGAATTTGGGCGCCGTGGGATAGCTGGTGTAGCGCGGCAGGCGCGCTTCTCCATAACGGGCGATGACGGCGTCGGACATGGCGTTTCCTCTGATTTTGCTGTCCGAGGCGTAAGCGTTTCGCGCCGTCCCTTCTTTGCCCCAGCGCAAGCCGGCCTGACGAAATGCAAGCAGTTTGTTCCGGAACAAGGTGCGCAAGGCGGCGTCCGTCTATCCAATGCTTGCCGGGCGAAAGACCCGGCGCGACAGCAACATTGAACCGGAGACGATATGTCGAGCGCCATTCCAGAAATCGATGTGCGGGTGATCCCGCCCAGCCAACGCCATCCCTCCATCTTCGGCATGCTCGCCCAGCTCGAACCGGGCCGGGCGATGCAGGTGACCAGCGACCACGATCCGCGGCCGCTGCATCACCAGATCATGACCCGCTTTCCCGACGAATTCGGCTGGGATTATGTCGAGCGGGGTCCCGACGTCTGGAAAGTGCTGATCACCCGCGCCGAAGGCGGCGGCTGCGACTGCTGCTGCGGCGGTCACTGAGGACCGATCATGCCGGGAGCTCCCTTGTCACGCTGGACCATGAGCTATTTCGCCGTCGCTCTCGCCTGCCTGTTGTCAGGGCTTGCGCTGATGGGATTCGGCTTCGGCTTTCCGTCCGCCGATGCGGGGGCTCCGGACACGCTTGTTCTTGTGCATCTCATCGCGATCGGCTGGCTGGGATTGCTGTTTCTGGGCGCGCTCCTGCAATTTGCGCCAGTGTTGGCGGCCGCCTCGCCGCGATTGCCCGGGATTGCCGCGCCTGCGCTCGTAGCGCTTTCTTTCGGGCTGCTTCTGCTGCTTTTGGGTTTTCTGTCCCTTGGCGGTCGGCTCGAATTCGACATTGTCGTTCTACCGATCGGCGGCATTCTGCTCCTCATCGGATTTGGCGTCCATGTTCTGTCGATCGCGGCCACGCTAATGGCGCGAAAGCAGCATGATCCGCCGGGGTTTTTGGTGCTGCTCGGCCTCTTGGCGCTTGCCGTCACGGCCGGCCTCGGCCTCGCATTTTCCTGTCTACTCGCCGGCGTGGTCATGCCCGATTGGGCGGGCGATCTTCTTGCCCATGGCCTTCCCGCTCACGCTTTTTCGGGCCTTGTGGGCTGGATGACGCTCACCGCCATCGGTGTGAGCTACCGTCTGTTTTCTATGTTCATGCTGGCCCCGGAAAAGAGCCGCTTCGGACGCTGGCTCGGGGTTGCGGCTTTTACCGGTCTTATATCACTTTGGGCGGGGGCGATGACGGCTTGGGTTCTCCCGGAGTTTCGCGACGTCGCATTTTGGCCCGCCAGCGCCTTCTTCGCGCTCTCAATTGTCTGCTATCTGGCCGATCTCGTCGCCATGTTTCTCGCCCGCCGCCGCAAGGCGCTGGAGCTCAACACGTCTGCAGGCCTGGTCTCCGTGCTGCATCTGCCGACCGGTCTCGTGCTTATCTTTCTGTCGCAAACCGTTGCGGCGTCTGGGCCGCTTCTCGAAACCGGCGTCTATTGTCTGGCCATGGGTTGGCTTTCCGGCCTCGGCCTCGCGCAACTCTACAAGATCGTGCCGTTTCTCACCTGGCTCGAAGCCTATGGGCCGGTGATGGGCCGCAGCGCCGTGCCGCGCGTGCAGGATCTGGTCCGGGAGCCGAAGGCGCGGATGTACTTTGCGCTGTATCATGTCGCGGTCATCGCCGGCGGTCTATGCCTGCTCTTGGGGCTCGATTTCTGGTTCCGGCTCGCCGCCTGGGCGCAGTTTGCGACGGTGGCGGGGCTTGGGCTGGAATTCATCCGCGCCCGGCGCCTGAGCTACGCGCCCGAGCGCCTGCGGCTTCCCTCGGGCGCTGTGCGCCCGCAACTCGTCACCGCCAATCCGAATTGAAGGAGATCATCATGGCCGTGGAGTACAAGGACCTCGATGTGAGGCCGATCCTCAAGGCGGGCGTTGAGCCCTTCGCCGAGATCATGGCAAGCGTCAATGCGCTCGGTCCCGATCAGGGGCTGAGGCTGATCGCGCCGTTCAAGCCTCAGCCGCTATTTTCGGTGATGGCGCGCAAGGGCTTCCGTCACGAAGTGGTCGAATTGGAGGATGGCGATTTCGAAGTGCGCTTTCTGCCGGAAACCATCGCCGTGCGCGTTTCTGATGACGCCGAAGGCGCGGACGCCTGGCCGGATGCCCTCATCGAGCTCGATCTCACCGATCTCGATCCACCGCAGCCGATGCTGCGCATTCTTCAGACGCTGGAAACGTTGCCGTCGGGGGCCGTGCTGTTTGCGGCCCTCGGCCGCGAGCCAATCTTGCTTTATCCCGAACTGGTCAAGCGCGGCCATCAGTGGGTCGGCAACTACGACAAGACCGGCGAGACCTTCCGCGTGATGATCCGGCGTGGGGAGACGGCGACATGACCGCCGATCTCGTTCCTCAAATAGCCGCAGCGCTCGCCGAGGTCATCGATCCAGAACTCGGCCTGAGCGTCATCGACATAGGCTTGATCTATCGAGCCGAAGCTATGCCGAAGGGCGGCCTTCGCATCGTCATGACCACGACGACGCGCGGCTGCCCCGCCGCGGGTCTTCTGGTCGAAGCGGTTCGGGAGAGGGCGCTGGCGTCGGGTCTGGCCGCTTCCGTCGAGGTGGAGCTGACCTATGATCCGCCCTGGACGCCGGACCGCATGCGCGCCTGATCCCGCACAAACGAAAAGCCGGGAGGAACCAGATCGGTTCCTCCCGGCTTTTTTCGTCTCCCATCAATCGCCGATCGACTGCCGGCGGCGGTTGACCAGCATCGGGCCATATTCCCATAGATAGAGGCCGAAACCGCCGACCCACAGCATCCCCGCTGCCGCATAGATCAGCGACAGTTGATCCGGGAACAGGCCGGCGAGCGGGCGAATGAAGGCGCAGACGAAGAGGGCGGCATAGCTCAGGCAGGTCATGCGTGAGGCGGTCAGCGCCCGGCCGGTATGGCCGCGGGTGGCGCGCGTCATCACCGCCAGCATCATCGTCGCCACGCTGCCCACCGTCAGGACATGCAGGCTCGATACGGGGTCGAGAACGTCGAAAGCAGTGGCGGCGATGGCAAGAAAACCGAGCGGAATGAAGGCGTAAGCAAGATGCAGCACGCTCACCAGCGGCTCCCGGCCGGTCGTCCAGCCCTTCCAGCGAATGAGCCTCGCCGCGTGGAGCGCCGCTGCCGCGAGCGCCGCCGCGCCGGTGATCCTCTCGTCCGGCAGCATGATCCAGAGCGCCAGAGCCGGCAGCGAGGCGAGGATTGCCGTCGCGTCGTACCGATTATGGGGCGTGGGGAAACTTGTCTTGCCCGCCTTGGCGAGCCAGTTGCGGGTGAAGCTCGGCAGCATGCGGCCGCCCACCACGATGATCATCATCAGATAGGCGGAGACCCCCAGCCTTCCGGCATGAACAGGACCACCCTCGGCAATGACTTCATAGTGAAAGCAGAGATTGGCGAGCGCCAAGGCTCCGAGCCCGGCCATGACCTTGAGATCCGCCCATTTGCGGCCGGCGATGATCTCGCGAACGCAGACGACGGTCATAACCGGCAAGAAGGCCGCTTCGATCATTGCTGATGGGACCACTCCGAGCGTATCCGGAAACAAGAGGGCAAGCCGGCCCGCCGCCCAGAGAAGAAACAGCAGCATCAATGGCGGCCCGGAAATCGGCAATCTGCCCGTCCAGTTCGGCGTGGCGGTCAGCAGAAAGCCTGCGACAATGGCGGAACCGAAGCCGAACAGCATTTCATGCCCGTGCCACGCGCGCGCGCCATAGCCGCCGCCTATCCCGATGTCTGTGGAAAGAGACGCGATCCAGAGGATCATGCTTACGCATGCCCAACTTGCGCCGCCGAGGAAGAACGGCCTGAAACCGTAAGAAAACAGTATTGGGCCGAACCTCGACAAGCCACGGGGATCCTGTCTTTTGTCAATTGCTTCCTGTGATAACGTCATGGCGGTCTCCTGATTGTTTTGGAGACAGTAAAGACGGCGGCGATCATGCTCTTTGCGAAAACACAAGTCCGGAGAAGGTTGATAAATCCTTGAGATATTGTGCTGGCGCAAAGAGAGGGGAGGGCTGATCGGTTAGGTTCTTCTTCGACAGGGCGGCAAAACCTCCGTCCACATCAAGGAGATGTCCGATGAGCAATGAGTTCCAGATCACAAGACGCTCGATCCTCGCAGGCGCCGCTTTCGCAGGCGCCATGGCGCCGCTCGTGGCCGCCAGCGTCGCCCAGGCCAACGACAAGCTCGCGGCGAAGCCGGCTCCGGCCGACCTCTCGACCCTCGAACGGGTAAAGCTCGAACTGGTCAAGCCTCCTTTCGTCCATGCCCATAGCCAGAAGGCTGAAGGCGCTCCGAAAATCTATGAGGTGACGCTGACCATCCAGGAAAAGAAGATCGTCGTCGACGACGAAGGCACGGAAGTCCATGCGATGACCTTTGACGGCTCTGTGCCCGGTCCGATGATCGTCGTTCATCAGGACGATTATGTCGAACTGACGCTGGTCAACCCGGAAACCAATGAATTGCAACACAATATCGATTTCCATTCGGCCACCGGCGCGTTGGGCGGCGGCGCGCTCACGATCGTCAATCCCGGTGAAAAGGCCGTGATGCGCTTCAAGGCCACTAAGGCGGGCGTGTTCGTCTATCACTGCGCCCCTCCCGGAATGGTGCCCTGGCATGTCACCTCGGGCATGAATGGCGCGATCATGGTGCTGCCGCGTGATGGGCTCAAGGATCACAAAGGCCATGATCTCGTTTACGACCGCGTCTATTATGTCGGCGAGCAGGATTTCTACGTGCCGCGTGACGAGACAGGCGCCTACAAGAAATATGAAAGCCACGGCGACGCCTATGCCGACACGCTTGAAGTGATGAAGACGCTCACTCCCAGCCATATCGTGTTCAACGGCGCGGTCGGCGCGTTGACCGGCGAAAATGCGCTCAAGGCCAAGGTCGGCGAAAACGTGCTGATCCTGCATTCGCAAGCCAACCGCGACACCCGCCCGCATCTGATCGGCGGTCATGGCGATTATGTCTGGGCGACCGGCAAATTCGCCAATCCGCCGGAACTCGACCAGGAGACCTGGTTCATTCCCGGCGGCGCGGCAGGGGCGGCTTTCTACACGTTCCAACAACCCGGCATCTACGCCTATGTGAACCACAATCTGATCGAGGCTTTCGAGAAGGGCGCAGCCGCCCATTTCAAGGTTGAGGGCGAGTGGAACAACGACCTGATGACGGCAATCGTGTCGCCGAACAGCCACTAACCGGGCGGAGCAACCGAGGAGATCGCCATGACGGGCCAGACTTTCATCACCAAGACCGTCTCGCTCTTCTCGGTCGCCGCGCCGGCTGCGCTTCTCCTCGCCTTCTCGCTCGGCGTCGCCCATCAACTGGGCGTCGGAAATGGGAAGGCGAGCGTCAATCCAGCGATTGCGCCGGTGACGGTGACTATTCCCGACCACGCTTTCCGTTATCGCGCCGACGGCGAATTTTATCGAAATGGATTTGCCGTCGATCCGCCGATGGTGTCGAAGGACGGTCTCGGTCCGATCGCTGTTATGAAATATCAGGTTTCGGAGGTCGACTATCGTCGTTGCGTCCAGGCCCAAGCCTGCCCCGCCACTGCAATAGCCGATCATCATGGCGAAGTTTTCCCTGTGACAGGCGTCAGCTTCGATGACGCCAGCGCCTATGCCCGCTGGCTGAGCCGAGAAACTGGCGAGGTCTGGCGGCTGCCGAGCCATGAGGAGATCGCCTATGCGGCGGGCGACCGCTTTCCCGACGATGCGCTCGGCGTCGATGAAGATAGCGACAATCCTGCTCTGCGTTGGCTGGCGGATTACGATCGCGAGACTGCACGCAAGGCGGCCAGCGATCCCAAGCCGCGCGAGCGCGGCCACTACGGCGAAAACCTCTATGGTCTCGCCGATTTCGCAGGCAATGTCTGGGAATGGACCACCACCTGTCATCGCCGCGTCGATCTCGCGGGTGATTGGACTGCGTCGGCCGTATCGAGTTGCGGCGTCTATGTCACGGTTGGGCAACATCGGTCGCCGATGAGCGCCTTCGTGCGCGATCCCAAAACTGGCGGCTGCTCGGTCGGCGCGCCGCCCGCCAATCTCGGTTTCCGGCTGATCCGAGACGATCGCTGGTACGCCAAGGCCTTGATGCGGTTGAGGGAGCGCGGGCTTATTTCGTGACGATTTGCTCTATGTCAATTGCGGAGGGTCTCCATCGGTTATCGTCGCGCCAAAGACCGGGGAGAATTCCGTGAAGATCGACAGAACCGTCCTGCGCCGTTTTTCCATGTTCGAACGCATGCCGGACGGGGATCTCGACGCGCTGATCGCGCAAGCCGTTCCCAAGCGCGCGGATGCCGGCGAAGCCTTCTTCGAACAGGGCGCGCCGGCGACGCACTTTTATCTGCTGATCAATGGCCGGCTGAAGGTGACGCAGGTCACGCAGGACGGGCAGCAGATCATCGTACGGGTTGTTCATCCTGGCGATCTTTTCGGCTTTGCGCGAGCGTTGCGGCGCAACGATTATCCCGGCACCGCGCTGACGATGACGGAGAGCCTCGCTATGTCCTGGCCGACCGAGGCCTGGCCGCAATTCATCGACCGAAGCCCGCATCTGGCGGTCAGCGCGCTCAACACCATCGGCCAGCGGCTTGAAGAAGCCCATACCCGCATTCGGGAAATGTCCACCGAAGAGGTGGAGCGCCGGGTCGCCCATACGGTCCTGCGGCTCAGCCAGCAGGCGGGCAAGCCGGCCGAAAACGGCGTGCGCATCGATTTCCCGATCACCCGCCAGGACATCGCCGAGATGACCGGCACCACGCTCCACACTGTTTCGCGCATTCTCAGCGCCTGGGAATCCAAGGGGCTTGTCGAGGGCGGAAGGCAGAAACTTCTGGTGCGCGACGTCAAGGGGCTGCAGGCCCTCGCCGACGCCTCAAATCGCTAAGTCTGTCTTTCCTCAAGATCTTTGACGAACCGCAAAGAGCGTCTCGGCGAAACGATTATGGTCTTCTCAACAGAGCCGAATGCGCTCTCAAACCGGAGCTAGACCGATGACCAAGACCCTCCTCTCCCTCGCTGCTACAGCCGTAATTTCCTTGGCGTTGGCCTTTGGCGCTCAGGCGGCCGACCATGAAATCCACATGCTCAACAAGGGCAAAGACGGTGCGATGGTGTTCGAACCCGGCGGCCTGAAGGTCGCCCCTGGCGACACGGTCACCTTCGTTCCAACCGACAAAAGCCACAACGCGGAAAGCGTCAAGGATCTCATCCCGGTCGGCGCCGAAGCCTTCAAGGGCAAGATGAACGAGGCGATCAAGATCACCTTCACCGTGCCAGGCGCCTATATCGTAAAATGCGCGCCGCATTTCGGCATGGGCATGGCCGCCGTCGTGGTCGTGGGCGATGCGCCGGCCAATCTCGACGCAGTCAAATCCGCAAAACTGCCGAAAAAGGCGCGCGAGCGTGTCGAAAAAGATCTCAGCGCACTGGGCCTCTGACATCCACGGAGGTGCTGCGCAACAGAGCGGTTGGTGGCGACAGCCCCGGCCGCTCTCTTTTCATGGGGGCATTCGAGAACAACACCGTTGACGGAGAGAGATCAGATACCTCGCTCATCCTTCCGGATGAATGGGCTCGTTGACGAAGTGACCGCCCTGATACAAGGACGCTGCGTCCGAGGGGGGCGGAACCGGCATGGCGGCGTCGAGTTCGGCGCGAAACTGTTCGGCATTGTCCTTGGGGCGCCAGCCGAGATAGCCGGCGGCGCTATTGTCCCACCAGGATCGATCATTGTTCGATACGCCCCAGATGATCGGGCAGCCGAGCATCGGCGCCGTGAAGACGCGGCCAATCAAGGCCTCGAAATCGTCGAAAGACATCCAAGTGGCCAGCATTCGATGGTTCCGTGGCTTTTCAAAGCAACTCCCAATGCGAACAAGGGCTGTTTCCTGGCCGAATTTTTCGAAATACATCCGGGCGAGCGCTTCGCCGAAACATTTCGACACCCCGTACAGGCTGTCGGGCCGCATCGGAGAGGCGGCATCGATATGCTCGTCCTGGCGGTAATAGCCGATTGTATGGTTCGAGCTTGCGAAAAGGATGCGTGGCATGCCATGCGCGCGCGCCGCTTCATAGAGATTGAACAGTCCCGCGATGTTCGCATCGAGAATTTTGGAAAACTTGTCCTCGACGGACACTCCGCCAAGATGCAGGATTCCGTCGCAGCCCTCCACCAGACGCATCACGGCGCCGGCGTCGGCGAGGTTGCCGCTGACAAGCTCCTCATGCGGCTGGGCTTCGCCAAGATCGGCGATATCCGAAAGACGCACTGTATCGGCAAGTTTGCCCATGCGGGCGCGCATTGCGCGCCCTAATCCGCCGGCGGCGCCAGTGACCAAAAGTCGTTTCAACATCCAGTTTCCTCCTCGCCCCCAGGCGCATGTTCTGTTAACTTATCATACAGGTTGCTGGATTTGCGTCAACAAGTGGACTATAAGAAGATCGTGGCGCGGGCGCGGATCCGGAGTCCGGCTTTGAAGATGGAGGCGACGACCCATGGCGATGACTGCCCGGCCTGTTCAAGGCGCTACTCTTTCCGCGCGCTTGGGCGATGAGCTGCGTCGCGCCATCGTCGGCGGAGAATATCCTCCCGGCAGCAAATTGCCGAGCGAAGCGCAGTTAAGCGAGGCGCATGGGGTCAGCCGAACGGTCGTGCGCGAAGCCATCGCCTCGTTGAGAGCCGACCGGCTTGTCGAAGCGCGTCAGGGTGCCGGCGTCTTCGTTTTGGAGCCTCAACCCGGTCCAGACGCCACGATCCTCGCGTTGCAAAATATTGATCCGGAACGTGTTTCGTCGATGATTGAGGTGCTTGAGCTTCGCACGGCGGTTGAAGTGGAGGCTGCCGGGCTGGCAGCGTTGCGCCGGTCTCCTGCGCAGGAAGAGATGATCCTTGATCGGCATGATGCGGTGCGCGCCTGCTTCGACAACGGCGTATCGAGCGCCGAAGCAGATTTCGCGCTGCATCTCGCTATCGCGGAAGCGACAAACAATCCGAGGTTTCGCGATTTCCTGGCGATGATCGGAAAAAACATCATTCCTCGCGCCGCCCTCAGCGCGGATAGTTCCGAGCGGGATCAGGCCGATTACCTCAAGATGATCGACAATGA
The DNA here is from genome assembly GCF_005222915.1 of Rhizobium sp. FKL33. Classification (GTDB taxonomy): domain Bacteria; phylum Pseudomonadota; class Alphaproteobacteria; order Rhizobiales; family Rhizobiaceae; genus Rhizobium_E. The sequence goes on along the minus strand of NZ_STFX01000018.1, from coordinate 90,978 downwards.
ACATCGGGCCATCGTCGTGGCCATTTCAAACGGCGACGAGGATGGGGCGAGAGAGGCGATGCGTCGTCATTTGCGGGGCAGCCAAGCCCGCTATCGGGCGCTTCTTCGTGGCCAACGCGGCGCTGTTTGATTAACCTGTATGATAAGTCATTGACATGGGTTGGGTATAGTTGTACGACAAGTTTGCCGGAGGAGGCAAGCAGAGGACAATCAGTATGACGCCGCAAGAAATCAAGGTCGCGCTCGGCGCGGGCCTTCTGTCATTTCCAGTGACCCATTTCGACGGAGAGGGGCGGTTCAACGCCGAAAGCTATCGTCGCCATGTCGAATGGCTCGCGGGATTTCCGGCGCCGGTTCTGTTTGCCGCGGGCGGCACCGGCGAATTTTTCTCTCTGGCTCCCTCGGAGGTCCCGGATATCGTCCGTGCCGCGAAGGAGGCTGCGGGCAAGACCGCAATCGTGTCGGGATGTGGTTACGGCACTGAAATAGCGATCGAAATTGCCCGATCCGCTGAGAAGGCGGGCGCCGACGGCATTCTTCTCCTGCCGCATTATCTGATCGACGCGCCGCAAGAGGGCCTGTTTCACCATGTCCGTCGCGTGTGCCAGTCGGTTGGCATCGGGGTTATGGTGTATAATCGCGACAATTCGGTGATCGGCGTCGAGACGCTTCAAAGGCTTTGCGACGCTTGCCCGAATTTGATCGGTTTCAAGGATGGAACCGGTGATATCGGGCTCGTGCGTCAGGTCACGGCGACGATGGGGGATCGGCTGACCTATCTTGGCGGCATGCCAACGGCGGAATTGTTCGCCGAGGCCTATCTCGGCGCCGGCTTCACTACCTATTCATCCGCAGTCTTCAACTTCGTGCCCCATCTGGCGGTGGAATTCTATGCTGCGCTGCGCGGCGGCGATCGATCGCGCTGCGAGCAAATTCTGAAAGACTTCTTCTATCCGTTCATGGCTCTGCGCAGCCGCCGCAAGGGTTATGCCGTCGCTGCTGTCAAGGCTGGGGTTCGGCTGCAGGGCTTCGACGCCGGCCCGGTGCGCGCGCCGCTCGACGATCTCACAGCCGATGAGGAAGCGGTCCTCGAGCGGCTGATATCGCCCTGGAAGCGGTGACGCCATGAAAATCGCCGAGGTCCGCACGCATCTGCTCGATTATCGATTGCCGACGCCGTTCGAAAGCGCGTCCATGCGGTTCGACCGTCGCGCGCATGTGCTGGTGGAGATCATATGCGACAATGGCCTGACCGGCTGGGGAGAATGCCTCGGTCCGGCCCGTCCGAACGCCGCCGTCGTCGCCGCCTATCGAAACTGGCTGATTGGTGAAAATCCGCTTGAAACTGAAAAGATCTGGGCGCGGCTCTACAACGCCTTGCGGGATCAGGGCCAGCGTGGCCTATCCGTCACAGCCCTTTCCGGCATCGACATCGCGCTCTGGGATATCAAGGGAAAGTTCTTCAACGCGCCGATTTCGATTTTGTTGGGCGGCCGATTTCGTGACCGCGTGAAGGCCTACGCCACCGGGAGTTTCAAGCGCGATGGCGTCGATCGCATAGCGGACAATGCGGAAGAGGTGGCGCGCTACAAGGCCGAAGGTTTCCACGCGGCCAAGATCAAGATCGGCTTCGGGGTCCGTGAGGATCTCCAGGTCATCCGCGCCGTCCGCGAGGCGGTTGGCCCCGAGATGCGCCTGATGGTCGACGCCAATCACGGCTATGATGCTCTGGAAGCGGTCCGGTTCGGCCAGGCTGCGGCCGAACTCGATATCGACTGGTTCGAGGAACCTGTCGTCCCCGAACAGATCGGGGCCTATTGCGATGTCAGGGCGCGTCAGCCGATCCCCGTCGCCGGCGGCGAAACCTGGCACGGCCGGTTTGCGATGAAGGATCCGCTTGAGCGTCGGGCGATCGATATCCTGCAGCCAGATCTCGCGGGAACCGGAGGCTTCACCGAGGCGCGTCGTGTCGTCGATCTGGCAGCGCTGCATGGCGTTCGCGTCGTGCCGCATGTGTGGGGAACCGTCGTTCACATTGCCGCCGCCTTGCAATTCATGGCGGCAATGGCGCCAAGCCCGGTTCGTGTCGACCCCGTTGAGCCGATCCTCGAGTTCGACCGAACGGAAAATCCCTTCCGGCAAGCGGTGGCGACTCGCCCGATCGAGCATCGGAACGGCATCGTGACGATTCCTGAGGGCCCCGGGCTTGGCATCGACATCGATCGCGCGGCGCTTTCCGAATTTCGGATGAGGGAGGACTGAGATGCTGACGCGCCCCCTTTCCGGACGGAAGCCGGCCATCGGACTGCCCGAAGGGGCTGTCGATACCCAGATGCACGCCTATCTTCCGGGCTATCCGTCCCTGCCGGGCGGACCGCCTCTGCCGGCCGGCGCTTTGCCAGACCCTGAACAGTACCGGCAGGTGATGATTTGGCTCGGAATTTCCCGGGTCATCGTAACTCAAGGCAATGCGCATCAGCGGGACAATGCAAATCTTCTGGCGTGCCTGGAGGCGTTCGGATCGGCTGCCCGCGGCGTTGCAGCGTTCGGCGCCGAAATGTCCGACGCGGAACTCGACCGGATGGGCGAGGCCGGCGTCGTTGGCGCCAGAATCATGGACCTGCCGGGCGGCGCCGTGTCTCTCGACGAATTGGATGCGGTCGACGCGCGTGTCGCAGATCGCGGATGGATGCTGGCCGTGCAATTCGACGGCAATCGAATTTTCGATCACTTGGACCGCCTGAGCGCAATTCGTTCGCGCTGGGTGCTGGATCATCATGGCAAGTTCTTTGCCGGCGCCAGCCCGGACGGCCCCGAACTGGCTGCAGTAAAGCGGTTGATCGATCGCGGGAACTGCTGGTTCAAATTCGCCGGCGTGTATGAATCGTCGAAAGAGGGAGGCCCCGATTACCGGGATGTCGCCGCGATCTCGCGCGCAATCGCACGTCACGCCCCGGATCGCATCGTCTGGGGCACGAACTGGCCGCACAATCTCGCCCGAAGCCAGGACGCTTATCCCGACGACGCTGCACTTACTGACACCGTTCTCGGCTGGCTGGACGATGAAGCGGCCCTTCGGCGCACGCTGATCGACAATCCACAGGAACTATACCGCCTGCCGCCCTATCGGGGCGTCGGACTTTGACAGACCTGCCCCGGGAGGAGATCGGGGCGAAACCAGGAGGAAGCCATGAAGATCGCCAGAATTCTCGCTCTTGCGGCCAGTGTCGTGCTGGCCGCAGCCGCAGCGCAGGCCCAGGAAGTGACGCTCAAATCCGCCGACATTCATCCGGACGGCTACCCCACCGTGGAAGCGGTGAAGTTCATGGGGCAGTTGGTCAAGGAGCGCACCAATGGCCGCATCGACATCCAGGTCATGAACAACGCCGTTCTCGGCTCGGAAAAGGATACGATCGAACAGACACGTTTCGGCGTCATCGACATGAACCGCGTCAATGCGGCGCCGTTCAACAATCTGGTTCCTGAGACGGTCGTCTTCGGCCTTCCCTTCCTGTTCCGGGACGCCGAACATATGCATCATGTTGTCGACGGTCCGATCGGCGATGAAGTGCTGGCGGCGTTCGAACCGCATGGGCTTGTCGGTCTCGCTTTCTATGACTCCGGCGCGCGCTCCTTCTACACCACCAAAAAGCCGATCAAGTCGCTTGCCGATTTGAAGGGCCTGAAGATCCGCGTCCAGCAATCGGATCTGTGGATCGCCATGATGGAAGCCTTCGGCGCCAATCCGACGCCGATGCCGATGGGCGAGGTCTATTCGTCGCTCGAAACCGGCGTTGTCGACGGCGCGGAAAACAATTGGCCGTCCTACGAATCCGCCCGTCACTATGAAGTCGCCAAAAACTATACGCTGACGCAGCATTCGCTCACTCCGGAAATCCTGGTGATCTCCAAGATGAGTTGGGACAAGCTGTCGCCTGATGATCAGAAGATTCTTCGCCAGGCCGCCAAGGATTCCGTCGTCAAGATGCGTGAGCTGTGGACGGCGCGCGAGAAAGCATCGGAAGAAAAAGTCCGCGCCGCCGGAAACACCATCATTGAAGTCAACAAGGATGAATTCCGCGCCGCGATGCAGCCCGTCTATGACCGCTTCGTCACCGATCCCAAAATGAAGGATCTGATCGAGCGTGTCCGCGCGACCAAGTAAGCGACAGGCGAGGCCGGCTCCAGGGTCGGCCTCGTCGGGCAGATGCCTGACGCGCGTCGGAGGAGGAGTTTGATGCGGCAATTGATGTCTATAATCCGACCGGTTTTGTCCGGTCTCAGCCGGGCGGCGCTCTATCTCGCAGGCGCAGGCATCGTAGCGATGACCCTGATTATTGGTTGGCAGGTTTTTGCACGCTACGTTCTCAATGACACACCGAGCTGGTCCGAGCCGTTGTCCCTGCAGTTGATGTCCTGGTTCATTCTCTTGGGAGCTGCCGTCGGGGTGCGCGAAAGCGTGCATCTCGGACTGGATCTGTTTCGTCATGTGTCGCCTGCGCCGATCCAGAAACTGATGGACGTTGCTAGCCTCGGAATGATCGTCGCGTTCGGCATCGGCATGACATATTACGCCATACTTCTCGCGATCGGCACCTGGAGCGCGACGATCCCGGTTCTCGGTTGGCCGGGCGGCGTCGATTTCATGCCGATGATCGTCGGCGGCGCACTGATCGCGCTGTTCGCGCTCGAACGCTTGATTGATGCTTTGCTTGACCAGGAAAAGACGCCAGTGGTCGTCATGCAGGAGGTGGCCTGATGGCCTATACGATTCTCTTTGGATCCTTCACGCTGCTGATGGCGATCGGAATGCCGATCGCTTTCTGCCTGGGCATCGCTTCTTTCGCCACCGTTCTCTATCTCGGTTTGCCGCCGATCATCGTCTTCCAGCAGATGAATTCCGGCATGAACGTCTTTGCAATGATGGCGATCCCCTTTTTCATCTTTGCGGGCGACCTGATGGTGCGCGGAGGCATCGCCAGTCGGCTGATCCGTTTCGCAGCCGGACTGGTCGGGCATCTTCGCGGCGGCCTGGGTCAGGTGAATATTGTGGCCTCCACGCTGTTCGGCGGCATTTCCGGATCGGCCGTCGCGGACGCCTCTGCTGTCGGCGGCCTGATGATCCCGCAAATGGCGGCGCGCGGCTATGATCGCGGCTATGCGGTCAATGTTACCGTGAATGCGGCGATCATCGCTCTGATGATCCCGCCGTCGCATAACATGATCCTGTATTCGATTGCTGCCGGCGGCAATGTCTCGATCGCCGACCTTTTCACGGCGGGCGTCGTTCCCGGCATCCTCCTGGCCGGAGCGCTGATGGTGACAGCCTATGTCGTGGCGCGGCGTCGCGGCTATCCTTCCGAACCGTTTCCCGGCTTTTCGAAGCTTGCTTATTATCTCTTGGCGTCTTTCCCCGGCCTGCTGTTGATCGCCATCATTTTCGGAGGCGTGCGGTCAGGTGTGTTCACCGCCACCGAAAGTTCCTGCATCGCGGTGCTCTACGCCTTTCTCGCCGCCGCTTTCGTCTATCGAGAACTGGACTGGCACAATTTCGTCGAAGCGGTGCTCGGTGCTGCGCGAACGACGTCCATGGTGTTGCTGGTGATCGGCGCTGCGGCAGCGTTTGCCTGGCTGATGGCGTTCCTGCAGGTGCAGACATTGATGATCTCGGCAATCTCGGCGATTTCGGACAATCCGCTCATCGTCCTGCTCGTCATCAATATCGTTCTCCTGCTGCTGGGAACATTCATGGACATGGCGCCGCTGGTGATCATTTCCACGCCCGTTCTCCTGCCGGTGGTCAAAGCCTTCGGCGTCGATCCGGTGCATTTCGGCGTGGTGATGATCCTGAACGCCGGCATCGGTCTCAACACGCCGCCTGTGGGCACGGTGTTGTTCGTGGGCTGCGCGGTGGGCGGAATTTCTATCCGCGAGGCCATGCGAACCATCTGGCCGTTCTTCGGAGCAAGCGTGGGCGTTCTGATGCTGGTGACCTATATCCCGGCGCTGTCGCTCTGGCTGCCCAGCCTGTTCAAGTAGGCGGGAGCCGGTCTCTGTCGCCCGCTCTTCGGGCGACAGAGTTAAACACCAATCGTATTACGCGCTCCCCTGCTGATCAGGGCAGCGACGCGCCGTTTGCCGTCAGATAGACCGCGTAGAGCGACGTCGTCCCGCAAATAAACAACCGGTTGCGCTTCTCGCCGCCGAAAGCGACGTTGGAGACGTATTCGGGAATGCGGATCTTGCCGATCAGCGTTCCGTCCGGGTCATAGCAATGCACGCCATCGGCGGCGCTGGTCCAGATCCGTCCGAGGCGATCGACCCTGAAACCATCGAACAGGCCGGCCGTGCAAACGGCGAACACGCCCTGGTCCACGAGACTATTGTCTTCGGTCACCCGAAATTTGCGGATATGGCGCGGGCCGCCTTCGAGATGAGACGCGCCGGTGTCGGCGATATAAAGTATGCGTTCGTCGGGCGAAAAGGCCAGACCGTTTGGCTTTTCGAAATCGGTGGCCACCGCCGCGATCGAGCCGCCGGGATCGACGCGGTAGACATGGCAGCCGTTCTGCTCCTGCTCGGCATAGTCGCCTTCGTAATCATGCAGGATGCCGTAGGAGGGATCGGTGAACCAGATGGAGCCGTCCGATTTCACCACGACGTCGTTGGGCGAGTTCAAACGCTTGCCGCCGGAGCGGTCCGCGATCACCTCGATCCGTCCGTCAAAGCCGGTGCGGGTGACGCGGCGGGTGAGGTGCTCGCAGGTCACCAGCCGTCCCTGAGCGTCGACCGTGTTGCCGTTGGAATTGTTCGACGGCGCTCTGAACTCGTAAACCTGGCCCGAGGTGTCGTCATAGCGCAGCATGCGGTTGTTCGGAATGTCCGAGAACACCAGATAGCGCCCGGCCGGGAACCATGCCGGCCCCTCGAGCCAGCGTCCCCCCGTCCAGAGCCGTTCGACGCGGGCGTGACCGACGAAACAGGCCCCGAACCGGGGATCCAAAATTTCGAAACCCGCGCCTTCGATCTCCCCAAACATGGCTTGCCTCCTCCGCATGCAAAATCTATGTTATCGATAATCGGATTGGCGCAGAGATCAAGGTCTTTCTCCCCGCCATTCAACCCCAAACATACCGCGAGAGGCTCGCCCGCGTGAAAAAATCTCCGCCGCCCGCGAAGCAGCAACGCCAGCAGGTTTCGCCTGGCAAGGCGACCATGGCCGATGTCGCGCGCCATGCCGGCGTTTCGGCCATGACTGTATCGCGCGCGCTGCGCAACGATCCCCGGGTGTCGCGCGAACTGCGCGAGCGGATCGACGCCGCCGTCAATGCGCTGGGGTATGTGCTCGACCAATCGGCGGGCAGCCTGTCCTCAGGCCGCACCGGCTTCATTGCCGCCTTGGTGCCGTCGATCAACAACTCCAACTTCTCCGACACCGCGCGCGGGCTCACCGATGCGCTCGAGAAAAGCGGCCTGCAACTGCTGCTCGGCTATACCGAATATTCGATGGAGAAAGAGGAAAAGCTGATCGAATCGATGCTGCGGCGGCGGCCCGAAGGCATCGTGCTGACCGGCGGCGCGCATACGCCGCGCGCCCGAAAGATGTTGGAAAATGCAGGGATTCCTGTGGTCGAGACCTGGGAGCTGCCGGCAGACCCGATCGACCAGGTCGTCGGCTTCTCCAACAGCGAGGCGATGGCGACGCTTGTTCGCACGCTGGCGTCCCAGCGCGGCTATAAAAAATTCGCTTATATCGGCGGGACTACGGAGCGCGACACGCGCGGCAATCAGCGCAAGGAAGGCTTTCTGAAAGCGCTCGCCGAGATGGGCCTGCCGCAGGGGCGGGTCATCTCTTTCGGCATTCCACCGATCTCGACCGAGCAGGGCGGCCAGGCGATCGCCTCGGTGCTGGAGCGTTGGCCCGATACCGACGTCGTGCTCTGCGTCTCTGACCTTTCGGCCTTCGGCGCGCTGATGGAATGTCAGCGGCGCGGCATGAAGGTTCCAGGCGACATCGCCATTGCCGGTTTCGGTGACTACGAGATTTCAGCCTCCTGCTATCCGCGCATCACCACCGTCGATGTCGACTGTTACGGTATCGGCCGTCTGGCGGCTGAGCGGGTGTTGCGCTCTCTGCAGTCAGGGACGGACGGCGCGGCCGATGAACTGATTCTGACGCCTTATCGCGTCGTGTTGCGCGAAAGCGCCTGAGAAGGAAAGATCCATGAATCCTGTTCGCCAGACTCTATCGCTGTCGCATGCCGGCGCTATGGCCGCGCTCGCCGCCGCCGTCTCCAAGGCCGAGGAGATAGGCATTCCCCAGAATATCGTCATCGTCGATACAAGCGGCGTTTTTCTCGCAGGTATTCGCATGGACGGCGCGAAATATCTGTCGATCGAGACGGCAACCGGAAAAGCGCGGTTCTCGGCCTCTCACAATGCTCCGTCCGGCCATCAGGCCTTTGAGACCAGTGTGACCTTTGGTCTGGCCACCAAGGGCGGCACAACCAATCTTCCGGGTGGATTGCCGATCCGTTTCGACGGCGTGCTGGTCGGTGGCATCGGCGTGGGGTCTGGCACGGGAGACCAGGATCTCGAAGTGGCCCGCGCCGCGCTCTCGGCTGTTGGCGCGGACCAGATTTAGGTCAGAAGGCGATCTGCACCTTCATCGAGCGGGAGCGATCGCTGGCGAGTTCAAAGGCTTGCTGGGCTTCGTCGAGCGGCAGGACACCCGTCAGCAGCGGCTTGAGATCGACCCGCTTCCTGTTGATGAGATCGACGGCGAGGCCGAACTCCTCATGGAAGCGGAACGCGCCGCGAATCTCGATCTCCTTGGACACGACCATGTTCTGCGGCAGCGAGATATCGCCGCCGAGACCCAGTTGCACCAGCACGCCGCGCGGCGCCAACGCTTCCAGCCCCGCGCGCACGGCGCGTTCATTGCCGGAGGCCTCGAACATCACGTCGAATGTGCCCTTGTCGGCGCCATAGGCGGCGAGATCCTCGGGCCGTTCGGCGACATTGATCGTGCGATCGGCGCCGATTTTCGCCGCCAGCGCCAGCACGCCGTCGGCGACATCGGTGGCGACGATTTCACGGGCGCCATGTGCGCGCGCCGCGATGATCGCCAGCGACCCGATCGGACCGCAACCGGTCACCAGAACGCGTTTTCCCAGAAGGCTGCCGGCGCGATTGACGGCGTGCAGGCAGACGGCGAAAGGCTCGGCCATCGCCGCCTCATGGATGGACACGCCTTCTTCGATGCGGTGGCACTGCCAGGCCTCGGCGATCAACTGCTGGCGGAACGCGCCCTGGATATGCGGAAACGGCATGGCCGAGCCGTAAAAGCGCATATTGAGGCACTGGTTCTGCTGACCCTTGAGGCAGTATCGGCAGCTGTTGCAGGGCCGGCTCGGCGAGACGGCGACGCGGTCGCCGACCGCGAGGCCGGAGACGCCGGCGCCGAGGCTCGCGACGCGGCCCGCCACCTCATGGCCGAGGATCATCGGTTCGCGCAGGCGCACCGCGCCGAAGCCGCCATGATTGAAATAATGCAGGTCCGAACCGCAGATGCCGCCGGCCTCGAGTGTTATCTCGACCTGACCTGGGCCTGCCGTTTCAAGCGGACGATCCTCGACGCGCAGATCGCGGGCGGCGTGAATGACGATGGCTTTCATGTCGTCGCTCCTCAAACCACGGGTGTGATCAACGGCTTGCCGGCGAAATGCGCGGCGAGATTGTCGCGCACCAGCTGGCCCATCGCCTTGCGGGTTTCCACCGTGCCCGAAGCGTGATGTGGTTGCAGCAGTGCATTCGGCAGCGCCAGAAAACGCGGATCGATGCGGGGCTCGTTGTGGAAGACATCCAACGCCGCGCCCTTGATCACCTTGTTTTCCAGTGCGGCGAGCAGCGCGGGCTCGTCGACCGTGGTGCCGCGCGAGACATTGATGAGATAGCTGTCCGGGCCGAGCGCTGCGAGCACATCGGCGTTGACGATGCCATAGGTCGAGGGACCGCCGGCGATCGTCACGATCAGGAAGTCCGACCAAGCCGCGAGCGCCTTGAGATCAGGCTCGAAATCCCAAGGCAGGTCGTCGCGCGCCTGGGTGTCGAAATAGCGGATGTCGCAATCGAAACCGGCGGCGCGCTTGGCGGTGGCCGCGCCGACGCGGCCCATGCCGGCAATGCCGACCTTCTTGCCGAAGAAGCGGGTCACCAGACCCATATTGGCTTTGGCCCATTGTCCCGACAGCACATAGTCATGCCCTTCGCGGATTTGCCTGCAGATAGCCAGGCTGAGCCCGATGGCGATGTCGGCCACGTCGCCGGTCAGCACGTCGGGCGTGTTCGTAACACGAATCCCGCGGCTCCTGGCGTAAGCGAGATCGATGGCGTCGGTGCCGACGCCGTAGCAGGAGACGATTTCGAGATTCGGCAGCTTCGCCATCAGCTCCGCCGAAGCGCCGAGTTCGCCGCGTGTGGCGATGGCCCGCACCGAGCCTGCGGCTGAGGCGATCAGCGCGTCGCGATCGTCGGCTTCCCAGACTTTGAACAGCGTATAGCGCTGTTCGAGATCTTCCATATCCCATTGGGGATAGGCTCCCATCATGAGAATGTCTGGCTTGGTCATAGCGTCCTCCCGATTTTCTGTTTGCGGCGTCTTGCGCATGTTAGCGATATCATATAACTCGTATCGCCATGTCAAGGCCGCCCCGCAAGGGATGGTCAAGCGGAACGGGATGAGGGAAAAATCCGGTTCGGCGACAGGTGAGGAGGAGTTTCATGTCCGATTTGTTCAATCTTGGCGGCGCGCTTGCCGTCGTCACCGGCTCTAGCCAGGGCATCGGCCTGGCTTTGGCGGAAGGGCTTGCTGCGCATGGCGCGCGGGTCGTCATCAATGGTCGCGGTGCCGAGAAGGTGGAGCAGGCGGTCGCTTCACTGAAGGACAAGGGCTATGAGGCGCATGGCCGGGTTTTCGATGTGACGAACCCGAGCGTGGCCTCCGCCATCGATGCGATCGAGGCCGAAATCGGTCCGATCGACATTCTCATCAACAATGCCGGCATGCAGTTTCGCGCGCCGCTCGAGGAGTTTCCCGCCGACAAGTGGGACGAACTGCTGAGAACCAATATTTCGAGCATGTTCTACACCAGCCAGGCCGTAGCCCGACATATGATCAAGCGCGGCCGCGGCAAGATCATCAATATCGGTTCGGTGCAGAGCGAGCTCGCCCGCCCGTCGATCGCGCCTTATACCGCCACCAAGGGCGCGGTGAAGAACCTGACGCGCGGCATGTGCGCCGATTGGGCCAAGCACGGGCTGCAGATCAACGGCATCGGTCCCGGCTATTTCAAGACGCCGCTCAATCAGGCGTTGGTCGACAACCCCGAGTTTTCCGGTTGGTTGGAAAAGCGCACCCCCGCCGGTCGTTGGGGCAATGTCGAGGAACTGATCGGCGCTGCCGTGTTCCTCGCAGGCCCCGCATCCTCCTTCGTCAACGGACACATGCTCTATGTCGATGGCGGCATCACCACCTGCCTCTGACGTCATGGCCGTCGTGGTCATGGGCGTTTCGGGCTGCGGCAAGTCCTCGATCGGCGAGAGGCTGGCGGCAGAGATCGGCGGCGCCTTCATCGAGGGCGACGCGCAGCATCCGGCTGAAAACATCGCCAAGATGTCGGCGGGAACGCCGCTCACCGATGCCGACCGCTTTCCCTGGCTCGACCGAATTGCGGCGGCGGTGTCGCAGGAACTTGCCGGCGGCCGGTCTGTGGCAGCGTCCTGCTCGGCGCTGAAGAAGATCTATCGCGATCGCCTGAGGGCGGCGGCTCCCGGGCGCGTCCGCTTTGTGTTTCTCAAGGGAGATCAGGCGCTTTTGCATGCGAGAATGTCGACGCGACCGGGCCATTTCATGCCGGCCTCGCTCTTGACCTCGCAGCTGGCGACGCTCGAAGATCCCAGCGGGGAAGAGGGCGTCGTGACCATCGATATTGCGCTTGCGCCGGAGGAGATCGTGGCGCGGGCGTTGGATGAAATCGGGCAATCCGCAGCCTGAAGCGGAAGAGGGAGGACATGATGTCGGACGGTAACAAAACAGCAGTGGCGGTGATCGGGGCTGGGATCATGGGATCGGCCATCACCCGCAGGCTGCTGGAGACAGGACATCAGGTTCATGTCTTCGACCTCGATGCAGCCAAGGTCGGCGCGCTGGTCGCAGATGGCGCTGTCGCCGCCGAAACGGCTGCGGCCGCTACGCGCGGGGCGGATTTCACCATCCTCAGCCTCAACAGCGCTGCGATCGTGCGCGCCGCAGTCTTTGGCCGGAATGGCGTCGCCGAAGGCGCTTCGGGCGATAAGCTTCTCATCGATATGTCTTCGATCGATCCCGTCGACACGGCGCAGATGTCGGCGCAACTGGAGTCGGATACGGGCATGGCCTGGGTCGATTGCCCGCTGTCCGGTGGCGCGCCCGGCGCGCTTGCCGGTCGGTTGACGATCATGGCGGGCGGGGCAGCCGACGATTTCGAGCGGGCCCGCCACGTGATGCGCCATCTCGCGGCCAATTATACGCTGATGGGGCCTTCGGGCGCCGGGCAGACCGTGAAGCTAATCAACCAGCTGTTCTGCGGTGTGATGTTCCAGGCGGTGGCGGAGGCGGTGAAGCTCGCCGAAGCGGGCGGCGTCGATGCGAGCCAGATCCCGGCGGCGCTTGCGGGCGGCCGGGCCGACAACCGTATCATGCAGGAATTCATGGCGAAATTCGCCGCCCGCGATTACAGCCCCACGGGCCGTATCGACAATATGCTGAAAGACCTGAATTCCCTGCAGGCGTTTGCGCTGAAAACGGGCGTGCCCCTGCCGATGACCGCTCAGGTCGTCGAGGTCAATCGCCTGCTCTGCGCGGCCGGGCTTGGGTCGAAGGATTCCGCCGAGGCCATGCGCCTGCTGGACGGCGATTTCGCCTCATCTGATCGTTGATTTTCCGTTCGCTTGCCCGATAGGGGCTTGACTGTCGCGCTGTGATATCGCTAACATGACATCACTTGCGGTACTTTGGGAGGAGCGCCGTTGACTGACAAGGCATTGCTGGAGTTCCGCTCCATCACCAAGATTTTCGGCGGCACGCGCGCGCTGAGTTCCGTTTCGCTCGATCTGAGAGAGGGCGAAATCGTCGCGCTGCTCGGCGAGAACGGCGCGGGCAAGTCCACGCTCATCAAGACGCTGGCCGGCATCTACAAGCCCGACGAAGGCGAGATCCGCTTTCGCGGCGCGGCCTATCATCATCGCCCGCCCAAGCCGAACGAGCGCCAGCCGGTGGCTTTCATCCATCAGGATCTCGGTCTCATCGAGTGGATGACGGTCGGCGAAAATGTCGGCCTCGCCCAGGGTTTTTCGATGCGCTCGGGCGTGATCGACTGGAACGCGACCGAGGCGAGGGCGCTGGAGGCTCTGCGGCTCGTGGGCTGCACCTTCGATCCCTCGACGCGCGTCTCCCAGCTCACCCGCACGGAAAAGTCGCTCGTCGCCATCGCCCGCGCCCTTGCCGTCGAGGCCGATATTCTCGTGCTCGACGAGCCGACCGCTAGCCTGCCGGCCGATGAGGTGGAACGGCTGTTCGCCGCCATCCGCCCGCTTAAAGCGCGTGGCGTCAGCATGATCTATGTGTCGCATCGTCTCGACGAGGTGTTCCGCATCGCCGATCGCGTCGCGGTCCTGCGCGACGGCAAGCTGGTTGGCCAGAAATCGGTCAGCGACACCACGCCATCCGAATTGATCGAGATGATCGTCGGTAGGCCGGCGACCGAACTGTTCTTTAAGGCGGGCACTGTCGCCGCCGAGCCCGTGGTGCGCATCCGCGACCTCGTCTGCGAGGGTGGCGCGCCGGTGAGTTTCGATGTTCGCCGCGGCGAATTGCTCGGCCTTGTCGGCCTTCGCGGCGCGGGTCATGAACTCGTCGGCCGGGCGCTGTTCGGCGCCGAACCATTCTCCGGCGATGTCACCATTCATGGCGAGACGCCCGATCTCTCCTCGTCGATTGCGGCCATGCGCTCCGGCGTCGGCCTGATCGCCCGCGACCGCACCGAGGAATCGGCGGCAATGTCGCTGTCGATCCGCGAAAACACCTTCATCAACCCGGGCGCAGCCGGCAGAGGATTATTCTCCTTCCTGTCACCGCGTCGTGAGGCGAACAAGGCGCGCGAGATCGGCGCATCCGTCGGCCTCCGCCCCAATGACCCAGATCTCGCCATCGAGGCTCTGTCGGGCGGCAATCAGCAAAAGGTGATCGTCGGACGTTGGCTGGCGACCGGCCGCAAGCTGCTGATCGCCGAGGATCCGACCGCCGGCGTCGATGTCGGCGCCAAGGCCGATATCTACCGGCTGATCGCCCGCGCGCTCGAAACCGGGCTGGCGGTGATCGTGGTCTCCACCGACTTCGAGGAAATCGCCCATATCTGCCACCGCGCGCTGGTCTTCTCGCGCGGGGCCATCGTCCGCGAATTGAGCGGCGATCAACTGTCCGTCCAATCCGTCATCGCCGCCGCATCGGCATCCGAAGCGGCCTGACCGCGAGCGAGGAGTAATCATCATGCAATCCATCCAATCCACCGCGCTCGAGCCGACGCGCAGCGAGATGCGGGGCCTGACGACAAGCGAAAAGGTCATGCGTCTTCTGCCGGTCTATGGTCTGGTGATCCTGACGCTCGCGCTGATCCTGATCTTTTCGCTGATCCTGCCGACGACCTTCCCCACGCTTCTCAATTTGCGTTCGATCATCTCCAACAAGGCGATCATCGCCATCCTGGCGCTGGCGGCGATGATCCCGATGGCGGCCGGTCGCATCGACCTGACCATCGGCTATGGCATCGTTCTCTGGCACGTGCTGGCGATTTCGCTGCAGACCATGTTCGGGTTGCCCTGGCCGGTCGCGGTGCTGATCGTGCTCTCGCTCGGCGTCATCTGCGGTTTCCTGAACGGGCTGCTGGTCGAAGTCGCCAAGATCGACTCTTTCATCGCAACCCTCGGCACTGGCACGGTTCTCTACGCCATCGCGCTCTGGCATACGGGCGGCCGCCAGGTTGTGGGCTTGTTGCCGGAAGGCTTCTATGCGCTCAACGGGACGATGTTTCTGGGCCTGCCGATCACCGGCTTCTACGTGCTGGCGCTGGCCGCGCTGCTCTATATCGTGCTCGAATATTTGCCGATCGGACGTTACGTCTACGCCATCGGCGCAAATCCCAAGGCGGCGGCGCTCAACGGCATTCCGGTGCGCAAATTCGTGATCGGCGCTTTCATTTCGTCGGGCTTCCTGTCGGCGCTCGCCGGCGTGTTGCTCGCCTCGAAACTGCGCATCGGCCAGGCGAGCGTCGGTCTCGAATATCTGCTGCCGGCGCTGGTCGGCGCCTTTCTGGGCTCGACCACCATCAAGCCGGGCCGCGTCAATGTCTGGGGCACCCTCGTTGGCGTTGCGATCCTAGCGGTCGGGATCTCCGGCATCCAGCAGATGGGCGGCGCTTTCTTTGTGGAGCCGCTGTTCAACGGCGTCACGCTTCTCGTCGCCATCGGCATCGCCGGCTACGCGCAACGCAAGAAAGGCGCGGTGATCAAGCGCGCCCCCGAACCATCAAAACCCGCGGTCTGAGGAGGCCGCGCATCATCAACAGGAGGAGGAAACCATGAATCGTAGAACATTTCTGAAGGCCGGCGTCGCCACGCTCGCACTCGCCGCGGCGCTTCCCGCGCTGGCGGATCCGATGACGGACGCCAAGGCCGTCGTCGAAAAATACGCCACCAAGGTCGACAAATGGGATGGCCCGACCACCGGTCCCAAGGCCCAGACCGGCAAGAACATCGTCATTCTCGTGGGCGACATGAAGAATGGCGGCCAGCTCGGCGTCGTCAACGGCATCCAGGAAGCAGCGACCGCCATCGGCTGGACCGTGACCGTGCTGGATGGCGCCGGCTCGATCGACGCCCGCACGGCCGCCTTCGGCCAGGCTATGGCGCTCTCGCCGAACGGCATCATCATCAATGGCTTCGACGCCGTCGAACAGGCGCCGGCGATGGAGCAGGCGAAGGCCGCCAAGATCCCGATGGTGTCGTGGCATGCCTCATCCGCAGTCGGTCCGGTTCCGGAAGTCGGCGTCTTCGCCAATGTCACCACCGACGCCATGGAAGTCTCCAAGGCTGCGGCGAATTACGCCTATGTCGATGCCGGCGGCAAGCCGGGCGTGATCATCTTTACCGACTCGACCTATGCGATCGCCATCGCCAAGGCCGACCGTATGAAGGAGGAGATCGAGAAGCTCGGCGGCACGGTGCTCGAATATGTCGACACGCCGATCGCCGAAACCTCCCAGCGGATGCCGCAGCTGACTGTGGCGCTTCTGCAGAAATACGGCGCCGCCTGGACGCATTCGCTGGCGATCAACGATCTCTATTTCGACTTCATGGGGCCGGCTCTGTCGGGCGCGGGCATTCCCGGCGACGGCGCGCCGATCAATGTCGCCGCCGGCGATGGGTCGGAAAGCGCCTATCAGCGCATCCGCGCCAAGCAGTATCAGAAGGTCACGGTGGCCGAGCCGCTCAATCTGCAGGGTTGGCAGCTGGTCGACGAACTGAACCGCGCTTTTGCCGGCGAGGGCTGGTCGGGTTACGTGTCGCCGCTGCACGTGGTGACTTCGGACAATGTCGAATTCGATGGCGGCCCGAAGAACACCTTCGATCCCGACAACGGCTATCGCGACGCCTACAAGAAAGTCTGGGGCGTCTGAGCCTCGACGGTCCGGGCGGCTCGCCGTCCGGACCACCTCCCAACCGGCCTCGGGCCGCATTTCTCAGGATATGTCATGATTATTCGCTACGCCCTTTTCGAGGGCGAGATCCATGCCGGCATGGAAGAACAGTTCCGCGCCTTCGTCAAGGAACGGCTTGTGCCGCTCTGGACCCGCTTTCCCGGCGCAGAAGAAATCCGTGTTCTCGACGGGCTCGACCGGGACGAAGGCGCGCCGGTCTATGCGATGGCGCTCGCCATCCGCTATCCCGACATGGCCGCTGTCGAACAGGCGCTGGCCTCCGACGCCCGCGTCCAGAGCCGCGCGGTGACCGGAGAGCTTCTCAAGATGTTCACCGGCAAGGTGCATCATCACCTGTTTTCGGCGAACGAATACGCGCCTGCTTAATCAGCGGCTTTGTTGTTTTGTCTCCCATGCCTTCCTCGAAATAAGCCGGCTCCGCCCATGCGTGGCGGAGCCGGCTTTCCATCGGGAGCAGAACTGATCCGCCTCAGAATTTCGTCGCGAAATTCACCCACACGGAGTCGCCTTGGGAGCGGTTTTCCGAATAGACATCGTGCTGCCAGGAGGCGCTGAGCTGCAGCCCGGGATTAAAGCTGTAGGTCAAGGACGGGCCGATGGCGAAACCTTCGCCGCGATGGCCATCCGCCGCCGCCGTCGGCCCCTCGTCATCGGTGAACTGCTTGATGAAATAGCCGACGGCGCCGGCGCGGATCTTGCCGAAGTTCCAGCCAGCCGCATAGTCCAGCACGAATTCGTTGCCGCTCTCATAGTCGGTCGCCGTGTTCTCGGTATTGAAGATCATGCGCGCCGCGGCGGCGAATTCCAGTCCTTCCGGATCCGAGTAATGATAGCCGAGCGTCGGCTGAAACGACCAATGGTTCAGACCCGTATTGGCCAAGGCGTTTTCATCATAGGGTCCCGTCGGGATGCCGACGTCGAGGCCCATCACGAAAGTCTGGTGTCTGTCCGGATGCCAGGCCAGGCCGATGGTGGTTGTGGCGTCGCCGATATTGAAGGCGTTGTCGGAGCCGAACGCGGTATCGAGATCCAGATGGATCACCGGCAGGACGAGCTGACCCCAAAGCTGCGCCTCGCCGATCTTGATATCCGACACATACATGAAGCGCATGGTCTCGACGGCGGCCTTGACGCTGAAATCGATCGGAACCTCGTTTCCATCGCCGTCATTGGTGCGGTTGGCGCTGAAATAGCTCGTTTGAGACAGGAAATAGAAGCCCTCATAGGGCGGAATTGCGCCGCCATAGAATTGCGAGGCGCCGGGCGCGTATTGACTGTTGCCGTTCTCGGCGGCGAAAGCAGGCGCTGCCGAACAGGCTAAAGCTGCAACCAAAATGCTCGTATGGATTTTCAATTCGTCCTCCTCATGATCCCGACGCCAACCCGCAGGCTGGATGTTCGTATGTCCTCGGGGAGATCGCTCAGCCGTCCCGCCGCGTTGCGGTCGGAACGGGCCATGCCGCCGGCCAAACTCATGACGGCAAACGCGCGTCAACACCGGCGCCAGAGCGCACAAAATTCGCTCATGGCGCTTCAGGCCGGATGTTTTGTGATATTCTCCCCGTCTCTTGGGTACGGCAGGCAATTGGCATTTGTAAAATTTTGATTCAGAATATTATGTATTCATATCTCTAATGCCTGGCGGGCTCCTGGCTCCTAGCGGCGAGAATTCTCGCGGCGGATTTCAGCTTCTCGCGCACCCAGGTCAGGGCGGGATCCCGCGAACGATAGCTGTGCCACTGCGCGGATTGTTCGAGAAGCGGCAGCTCGAGCGGCGGCGCCACCATTGTCAGCCCCCCGGTCTTGACCATCTCGGTGGCGAGCGTCTTTTGGACCAGCGCCAGACGATTGCTCCCGCGCACCAAGAGGGACAGCGTGGAAAAGGCGTAGGTCGAGACTTCCACCCGAATGGCGAGACCGACTTCCCGGCATGCCCGCTCGGCAAAGCTTTCTCCGCCGTTCGGCGGCCGCATGACCACGTGCCCCGATGTCTCGAACTGCTCCCTTGTCATTCTCTCCCCCTTTGCAAAACGGCTGGAAGAGTCGGTGACGCAACAGATCTCATCGGCGAACAGCACATCCGAGGGATGCTGGGTGGAGCAAAACACCGATGGTGCGATCAGCAGATCCGCTTCGCCCTTTTCGAGAAGGAGATGCGGGAAATTCTGTTGCGGCTTGAAATCGAATTGAAGCCCCGGAGCTTCCTGTGCGGCGATGGATAGGAAAATCGGCACCAGAGTGTGAAGCGAATAGTCGGAGACCACCATCCCGATCACCCGCCGGGAATCGGCGGGATTGAACGACGGCGTCGAGACGACCGCGCTGTCGATGCGCACGATGATGTCGCGCAACGGCTGTTCGAGCGAGGCGGCGAGCGGCGAAAGCTCCATGGTTCGTCCGACCTGGATCAGCAGCGGATCGTCGAAATATTCGCGGAGGCGTCCGAGCGCATTGCTCATCGCCGATTGCGTGATGAACATTTCATCGGCTGCGCGGCTGACATTGCGCAGACGGATCAGCGCGTCGAGCGCAACCAGCAGATTGAGATCGAGATTTTTGAATCGCATGGGTTCCTCCACGTATTCACCATATCAATAGCATGGATTGAAACAACCAATTTCATAAACGTTTTGCTTTTCGTTAAGTCTTTGCCAGGGAGGAGCCATCGGTCGGCGCGCAAACGCGCCGCTGTCGGTTGCCGCCTGTCGCGCCGGAGTGACCGGCGCCGGAGAGTTGAGGAGGCGTCATGTTCAAGTATTTCCCCACCAATTATGTCTGGAACCTCTCGGTGGATCTCTCCATCGAAATGGGCGCGCGGATCGGGGAGATCGAGGAAATGTGCGCGCCGCTGCAGGAAGCCGCCAAGGCCCCGGACGCAGCCGGCGTCATGGCCTTTCGCCAAACCTGGGTCAGCATGGGCGACAAGTTGATCTCGCTCGCCGAGGAAGACGAGGCGCGGGGCCGGATGATGTCCGCCGGCGACAAGCTCATTCGCGCCGCCAATTATCTGTTGACCGCCGAGCGCTTACAGGCACACGGGGCCGAAGGCCGGGTTGCGCTCTACCGCCGCTTTCTCGATACGTTCGCAAAGGGACTGCGCCTTTCGGGTTCGTCCTGCCGCCGCGTCGAGATCCCGTATGAAGGCGCGCATCTGTCGGCGCTTTATGTGCCTGCCGAAGGCGTCAGCGGTCCGCAGCCTTTGTTGGTCCAGGTCAACGGCCTCGACAGCACCAAGGAAATGAAATTCCTCGTCGGTCTGCCGCAATGGCTGGCCAAGCGCGGCATTGCTTCGCTGGTGGTCGACCAGCCCGGAACCGGCGAAGCGCTCCGGCTTCAGGGTCTCACGGCGCGCTACGACAGCGAGCACTGGGCGAGTCGCGTGGTGGATTGGCTGGAGACCTTGCCCGAGGTCGATGCGAAGCGCATCGGCATGGAAGGCGTTTCGCTCGGCGGCTATTACTGTCCCCGCGCCGTCGCCTTTGAGCCCCGTTTCGCCTGCGGCGTTATCTGGGGCGCCAATCATGATTGGCGCGACGTGCAGAAGAAGCGCCTTGCCCGGGAAGGCAATTTCCCGGTGCCGCATTACTGGGCGCATGTTCAGTGGGTCTGGGGCGCCAAGGACATGGATGAATTCATGCGCATCGCCGAAAACGTCCATCTCGACGGCGTGCTCGACCGGATCCGTGTTCCCTTTCTCGTCACCCATGGCGAAAAGGACAGCCAGATCCCGCTGCATTGGGCGCAGGCGACCTATGACCAGTTGGTCAACAGCCCAAAGCGAGAATTGAAGATTTTCGACGCCCGAACCGGCGGCGTCCAGCATTCGAGCTTCGACAATTCCGCCAATGCCGGCGCCTACATCGCCGATTGGGTCGCGGAAATTCTCGGCGGACGCACGGCCCAGGACGGCGCGGCATGACCATCAAGCTGATGATGTTCGGGCGGCGCTCTCCGGGTCAGACCCTGGTCGAGCATCGCCGCCATATGAAGGACGTGCACGGCCGGATCGTGCTCGACTATATTGCTGCCGATCCGCAAAACGCCCCACGCAAATATGTGCAGAACCATGGGCTCGATGCGGTTTTTGCCGGAGATGACGCCGCGCCCGCCGCTCTGCGCCTGGGACTGGATTTCGTCACCCAGATCTGGTTCGAGGATCTGGGGTCGTTGAAGGCCTCTCGGGAAACTGCGTTCTACAACGAACGCCTTCGTCCTGACGAACCACGCTTTGTCGACAACGCCAATGTGATCGGCCAGCCGTTTTCGGAAGAGCGCGTGCGGGAGCCGGCATCCGCCTCGACCGACGTCAAAGTGTTCGTCGTCAGGCCCGCCGGCCAACCCGCTGTCGATGTCGCCGAACGTCTTGCCGCCAGCGATGTCGCCTATTCCGGCCACTGTCGCAACACGGCCGTCACGCCGGGGCCCATTGCCGCCGTCGATGAATTCTGGACGGACGGTGAAGACGAGGCGCGCCGTCTTCTCGATCATTGCCGCGCAGCGCTCAACGCCCACGCGACGGAGGCTGAGCGTTCAGCCGCTTTTCTCATCGCTCGCGAATACAGATTGTTTGCCGGTCGCTGACGCGCCGGTCGAAGGGAGGATCACCATGAACATCATTGGACCGGACTATCTGGTTTTCGGCGTGGACGACGTCGCCGCCGCTTCTGACTATCTCCGTGATTTCGGCCTGCACCCCGTCGATGTCGATCACACCGGCGGACTGTTCGCCGCGCTCGACGGCACCGGCATCATCATCAGGCACAAGTCCGACCCGTCGCTGCCCGCGCCGCTTCCCACCGCCAATCTGCTGCGCCAGCAGGTCTATGGCGTGCGCTCCACGGAGGATCTCGACGCGATCGAGGCTGAGCTTTCCAAAGATCGCCGCGTCACGCGCCTCGCCGACGGCTCCATCGAAACCCGCGACGCCCATGGTTTCGAGCTCAAATTCCAGGTGACGATCCGCCGCGAACTCAACATGCCGGCCGAGAAGATCAACGCGCCCGGGGCGCCGGCGCAGCGCAAGCCCAACGAGATCGGCGTATGGGAAGAAATGCCGGCCGCGCCGCGGACGCTCAGCCATGTTGTGCTCTTCGTGCCCGATATCGAGATCGCCACGGATTTCTACTGCAACCGGCTTGGTTTCGTGATTACCGATGTACTCAAGGGCGCTGGTCCGTTCCTGAGGCCCAAAGCCAATGACGACCATCACACGCTCTTCTTCATCCGCACGCCGGAATATATGAAGGGCTGCGAGCACCTCGCCTTCCATATGGGTGGACCGACCGAACTGATGGTCGCGGGCACCCGCTTCGTCAAAAAGGGCTATCAGAGCTTCTGGGGCCCGGGCCGCCACAAGTTTGGTTCGAACTGGTTCTGGTATTTCAACAGTCCGCTCGGCTGTCATTTCGAATATGACGCCGACATGGACAAGCATGACGACAGCTGGGTGGCGCGCGAAGCGCCGATGGGCGCGGAAGCCTCCCAGATCGTGCTGTTCGAAATGCGCGAGAAATGGGCCCCCGGCGGGCCGCCTCCGGGCGCGAAAGGCTAAGCCGATGTTGTCCCCCGCATCGCGTCTCGTGGGTCTCTGCAATTCCGCAGATGTCGGCGAGGGCGAAGCCAAAGGCTTCGGTCCGGTCGGAGGATATCGTCGCAAGATTATCGTTCTGCGCAAGGACGGGCGACTGCATGCCTGGCTCGACGCCTGCCCTCACTATCCGCAGGGCACGCCGATGGCCTGGCGGTCCAACGCTTACCTGAATGGCGATGGCACGCATATCGCCTGCCATTCGCATGGAGCGCTGTTCGACATGCAAACGGGAGAATGCGTCTTGGGTCCCTGCCTGGGGCAGGGGCTGACGCGCGTGGAGTTGACGGTCAACGAGCAGGGCGAAGTTTTCGCCGCTCTGACCGAGGAGGAGGTAGCACTATGAATGCAGGCATCAACAAGGCACTGATCATCGGCGGCGGCTTTGCCGGCATGACGGCGGCGGCGCGGCTGGCCAGCCAGGGCGTCGAAGTCGATCTCTTCGAAGTCGATCCGGGCTGGCGATCCTATGGAGCCGGCATCAGCCTGCATGGCTCGACCCTGCGGGTGCTCAAGGATCTCGGTCTTCTCGACCGTTTCATGGAAGAGGGCTTCGCCTCCGATGGCGTCGAGATACGCGGTCCCGACGACCGCGTTCTCGTCAACCTCCCAACGCCGCGGGTGGCGGGTCCGGACATTCCGGGCGGCGGCGGCATCATGCGGCCGGCGCTGGCCAAGATCCTGCAGGAGGCGGTCCGCGCCGCAGGCGTCAATGTCCGGCTCGGCGCAACCTTTTCGACGATCGAAAACCGCGAGGACGGCGTCTGGGTCGGGTTCGGCGATGCCGAGCCGCAGCGATACGATCTGGCCGTGGGCGCGGATGGTCTCTATTCCAGCGTTCGCGCCAAACTGTTTCCAGAAGCGCCCAAGCCCCGCTTCATCGGACAATCGGTCTGGCGAGCCGTGCTGCCTCGGCCCGCGGAAATCACCACTGTCGCCATGTGGATGGGGCCTAAGCTGAAGGTCGGCCTGAACGGCGTGTCGCCCGACAAGGCCTATCTCTTCCTGACGGAAGACAAGGAAGTCAACGACTTCGTGGCTCCGGAGACCTTCGTCGAAACGCTGCGGGCGCTGCTGAGAAAGTTTCCTTCGCCGATCATCCAGACCATTGCCGACCAACTGTCCAACGAGCATCACGTCATCTACCGGCCGCTCGAGCAGATGTTGATGCCGCGCCCCTGGAGGAAGGGGCGCGTGGCGCTGATCGGCGACGCCGTGCATGCGACGACGCCGCATCTCGCGGCAGGCGCCTGCATCGGCATTGAGGACGCCATGGTGCTGGCCGAGGAAGTCGCACGCGCGTCATCGGTGGAAGACGCCCTCTCGGCCTTCGAGGCGCGGCGCTGGGAACGGTGCCGCATGGTGGTCGAAAATTCCGGACGCCTTGCCGACATCGAGATCCATGGCGGCAGCCGCGACGAGCATGCCGCGATCATGCGGGAATCCATGAAAACGCTCGCCGAAGTCATTTGAACAGGCAGAGCCACAATCGGGGAGAGAGGCCGGGCGGCTGACGCCGCACCGGTTCGGGAGGATCGAAAATGACAGGACAAAAATACGGCGTGGGCGGAACTGCGGCGCTGGTGGTGGCGCATTGCGCCGGAATGCTCGATCTCATCGCTTTACCGGTCTGGGTGGGCGCGCTGGTCGAAAGGTTCGGCTTCAGCCCGCAGCAGGCCGGCGGCATCGTGACCCTCTTTCTCTTGGGCGCGGTGGCGGCGAGCCTCTTCGTTGCGCCGCGTCTCAACCGGATCAATCAGAAGCTGGCCGCGACATTTGGTTATGGCGCGGCGGCGCTCTCCTTTTTCGCGGCCTCGACCCAGAGCGGTTTCGTCGAACTGGCGGCTCTTCATCTCCTGGCGGGGCTGTCGGTGGGAACGGGCTTGTCGATGGTGCATGGCGCGATGGGAAAATCCGCCAATCCCCATCGTCTCTTCGCTCTGGCTGGCATCGCGATCGGTCTTCTCGGCATCATTCTTCTCGGCGCGCTGCCGCAATTGCTGATCGCCTTCGGCGGTCCGGTGTTGTTCCAGGTGTTCGGCCTTGTGATGGCTGTGGCTTGCCTCGTATGCGCAGCTCTTTTCGTGAACCCGTTACGCGGAGAAGAGCATGCATCGGCGCCGCTCGGCCGCGCCGTCTGGTTTACGGTTTTCGGCATCAGCGTCATGACCTTCAATCAGGCGATGGTCTTCTCCTTCGTGGAAGTCATCGGCAAGCTGCGCGGTTTTCCCGCCGAGGGTGTCCTGGGCGTCCTGATCGCCCTGGGCGTCGTCAACTTCGTGGTTCCGTCGCCGCTCGCCGCTTTGCTGCAGAAACGGGTCGCGGCTGAACGGGTTGTCCAGATCGGCCCTGCCGTGCAGGCTGTCTTCGCCGTGATCGTCACGAGCGCCACCATCTTCACTCTATGGGCGCCGGTCGCGGCCTTCTTCGTCGCGATCCAGATCTTCACCCACACCTTCGCCTTCGGCCTGCTGGCCCGTCTCGATCCGACCGGCCGGGCCGTTGCGGCCACACCGGCAATGCTGATGATCGGCGCAGCGCTCGGTCCGATCGTCGGCGGCGCTCTCGGGCAGAATCTCGGTTTCGGCGCGCTTGGAGCGGCGGCCGTGGTCGTCGCGCTAGTTTCGATTGTCTTCTTCACCAAAGCGAGATCCGCATGACTGAATTCCCCGCCATCACCCGGGTGGTGACAGGCCATGACGAGGCAGGTCGCTCCGTCATAGCCCAGGTCGGCCCGCTGCCGACCGTCGTGGAACTGGCGGCCATTCCCGGCACCGTCTTTCATGAGGTCTGGTCGACCACGGGCGCGCCCGTCATTGTCGGCAACGGCGAGGATCCCACCACAGGTCCGCTCGTCCTGCCGCCGCCGTCCAGCGGCACTCGCTTCCGGTTCGTCGATATTCCGCCGGATACGGAAGAATTTCTGGCGCATGGCGCGGCGAAGATGGGCGCGGCCTTTACCGAGATCGGCGACGAGGCAGCCTCGACAGTAACGGAAGGCTCGCCGCATCCGCTGATGCACCGGACGCAATCCATCGATTACGGCGTGGTGATCGAAGGCGAAATGACGCTGGTTCTCGATAAGGGCGAGACACTTCTCAAGCCGGGTTCGGTCGTCATCCAGCGCGGCACCAATCACGCCTGGGCCAATCGTTCCGGCCGGATGTGTCGGATGTTGTTCGTGCTGATCGACGGCGTTTACGAGCCGGAAATCGCAGAGGCGCTGTCCTCTCGCTGAGGGGAATCGCGCGTGGTTTGGAGATAAAGATGAAGCTTGCGACCTATAAAGACGGCAGCCGCGATGGTCAGCTGTGGGTGGTCTCGAAAGATCTCTCCGTGGCCGCTCCCGCAGTCGGCATCGCGTCCACCTTGCTGGAAGCAATCGAAAATTGGGACGCGGCGGCGGCGCGGCTTGAAGCGCTCTACCAGCGTTTGAACGCCCGCGAAGAAGCCTTTGCCACGCGGTTTGAGCCCGAGCGTTGCATGGCGCCCCTGCCACGCGCGCCGCAATGGCTCGACGCATCCGCCTTCCTCAATCATGGACGGTTGATGGACAAGGCTTTCAACAATCCGGTAAATCCGGATTTCGAAACCATTCCTCTTGTCTATCAGGGCGCGAGCGATGATCTGCGCGGTCCCGTCGACGATGTTGAATTCCCGGACGACGGCCTGTCTATCGACATGGAGGGCGAGTTCGGCGTGATCCTGTCCGACGTGCCCATGGGAGTGAGCGCCGAACAGGCCGCGTCGCATGTCAGATTGCTGGTGCAGATCAACGACTGGTCGCTGCGCAAGCTCGGCGCGCGAGAAATGCGGGCAGGCTTCGGCTGGCTGCAGGCCAAGCCCTCGACAGCGTTTGCGCCGCTCGCGATCACGCCGGACGAGATTGCTCCCTATTGGGAGGGCGCGCGGGTGAAATTGCCGCTGCATGTCGAGATCAATGGGCGTGAAGTGGGACGGGCGAACGGTGCGGAGATGCATTTCTCCTTCGCGGACATCATCGCCCATTGCGCCCGCACGCGAAAACTGTCCGCTGGCTCCATCGTCGGCTCCGGAACGGTGTCGAATGCGGATCGCAGCGCCGGCTCCTCCTGTATTTCGGAAATCCGGGTCATCGAGCTCCTCGATCAGGGCGCATCCGTCACCCCCTTCCTCACCTGGGACGACCTGGTGCGGATGGAGGCGCGGCTTCCCGATGGATCGGCGCCGTTCGGGGTCATCGATCAACGGGTGGTGAAAGCCTGATGCGCATACTCGTCACCGGCGCGGATGGCTATCTCGGCTCCGGTCTCGCCCGGCGGCTCGCCGATACGGTCCCGGGCCTGAGCCGTTTGACCTTCACGGACCGGCAGTTGGTCGGCGAGGCGACGCGGATCGCGGGCGCGGATCTCATAGCCGGCGATCTGACGCAGGCCGATTTTCTCGACGCCCTGACCGAACCCGGCTTCGATATCGTCTTCCATCTCGCCAGCCTGCCCGGCGGGCAGGCCGAGGCGGAGCCTGAGCGCGGCCGGAGGATCAATCTGACCATGCCTCTCGATCTCGCATGGAAGGCGGCGGAAAAGCGACCCGGCGCGCGCTTCGTCTTTGCCTCCTCGATCGCTGTCTATGGCGACACCGTTACGGATGTGATCTCGGAGGCGACGCCCACGGCGCCCGGACTGTCTTACGGCGCCCACAAGCTGATGACGGAGATGTATCTCAGCGATCTCAACCGCAGGGGCGAGTTGTCGGCGATCAGCCTTCGCTTCCCCGGTCTCGTCGCGCGGCCCCCGACCGAAAGCGGACATGGCTCCGCCTTTATGAGCCAAATGTTTCACAAGATCGGCGCCGGCGAGGAATTTCTGAGCCCCGTTCCGGCCAGCGCACGATGCTGGTGGATGTCCCGGGCTGCGGCGGTCGAAACGCTTCTGCATGCCTCGACGCTGCAAGCCGGTGCGCCGACCGTGGTGTTGCCTCCGGCGCTCTCCGCCACGATGGCGGAAATGGCCGACGCCATCGCGATCGCCGCGGGACGAACGGCGTCCGTTCGATGGGGCGATGACGCGCGGTTGACCCGTCTGTTCGGCGCGATGCCTGAGATCGACGCCTCGCTGGCGCGCGGTCTCGGTTTCGCCGGCGACGCCGATCTTCAATCCCTGGCCCGTGCGGCCCTTTCCGGAGCATGACCATGAAAATCGTCGATCTGTCCGTCGCCATCGACAATGAGACCCCTGCGGACCCGCCCGGACTCGGACCGAAAATTGTCTATTCCGATCACCAGGCCGGGGCGGAAGAGGTGATGCGCTTCTTTCCGGGCCTCAACCAGGCGGACCTGCCGGGCGCGGAAGGCTGGGCGGTGGAGCAATTGACGCTCACCGCGCATGCCGGCACCCATCTCGACGCGCCCTGGCATTTCGCCTCGACCATGAATGGTGGTGAGCGCGCCTGGACGATCGACGAAGTCCCGCTTGACTGGTGCATCCGCCCAGGCGTGAAGCTCGATCTTCGCCATCTGCCGGATGGTCACGTCGCGACCGCCGACGAGGTGCGCGCCGCTGTCGAGGCGACCGGCGCGCCGCTCGCACCCTTCGACATCGTGCTCGTCAACACATCGGCAGGCGCGGCCTATGGCCGGCCCGACTTCATTGGACGGGGTTGCGGCATCGGTCGCGAAGCGACGCTCTGGCTCTTGTCGCAAGGCGTGCACATCACCGGCACCGACGCCTGGTCCTGGGACGCGCCGTTCCGGATCACCGCCGAACGCTTCGCCGCCACCGGCAATGCCGGTCTGATCTGGGAAGGCCACAAGGCCGGGCGCGACGGGATCTTCCTGCATATGGAAAAACTCACCCGGCTTGAGGAATTGCCGGCCCGCAGTTTCACCGTCTCGTGTCTGCCGGTCAAGATCAAGGGCGGCTCGGCCGGCTGGTGCCGCGCGGTCGCGATCTTCCCGTAAGGCGGCGACGTCGCGCATTCCAACGAGCGGCTTTATGCAAACGGCCCCCTTTCCGGATTGGAAAGGGGGCCGTCTCTGTATCAGCTCTACGCTTCGGCAATTACGCCAGATCGAAGCGATCGGCGTTCATCACCTTGGTCCAGGCCGCGGCGAAGTCGTGCACGAACTTCTCCTTGGCGTCGTCCTGGGCGTAGACTTCGGCATAGGCGCGCAGGATGGAGTTCGAACCGAACACCAGATCGACGCGCGTCGCCGTCCACTTCACCGCGCCGGTCTTGCGGTCGCGGATCTCATAGAGATTGTCGCCGGTCGGAACCCAGCTATAGGCCATGTCCGTCAGGTTGACGAAGAAGTCGGTCGTCAGCGCGCCTTCGCGATCCGTGAAGACGCCGTGCTTGGCGCCGCCATAGTTCGCGCCGATCGCGCGCATGCCGCCGATCAACGCCACCATTTCGGGGGCGCTGAGGTCCAGCAATTGGGCGCGGTCGAGCAGCATTTCCTCGGGGCTGACGACATAGTCCTGCTTCTGCCAGTTGCGGAAGCCGTCGGCCAGCGGTTCGAGATAGCTGAACGAGTCGACATCCACTTGTTCCTGGCTGGCGTCGCCGCGGCCCGGAGCGAACGAAAGCTCCAGCGGAATACCGGCAGCCTTGGCGGCCTGTTCGACGCCGACATTGCCGGCGAGAACGATGACGTCGGCGATGCTGGCGCCGGTTTCGGCTGCGATCGGTTCGAGAACCGAAAGCACCTTGGCGAGACGCGCCGGCTCATTGCCGGCCCAGTCCTTCTGCGGAGCCAGGCGAATACGGGCGCCATTGGCGCCGCCGCGCATGTCCGAGCCGCGATAGGTGCGGGCGCTGTCCCAGGCGGTGGCGACGAGCTCGGCAACCGAAAGACCGGAAGCGGCGATCTTCGCCTTGACAGCGGCGACGTCGTAACCGCTGCTGCCAGCGGGGGTCGGATCTTGCCAGATCAGATCCTCGGCCGGAACATCCGGGCCGATATAGCGGGTCTTCGGGCCCATGTCGCGATGAGTCAGCTTGAACCAGGCGCGGGCGAAGGCGTCGGAGAACGCGTCGAAGTCGTTCATGAAGCGCAGCGAGATCTCCCGATAGATCGGGTCGACCTTCAGCGCCATGTCAGCGTCGGTCATCATCGGATTGTGGCGGATCGAGGGATCTTCCACATCGACGGGCTTGTCTTCATCCGCGATGTTGATCGGCTCCCACTGCATCGCGCCGGCCGGGCTCTTGCGCAATTCCCAGTCATGCTTGAACAGCATTTCGAAGAAACCGTTGTCCCATTTGGTCGGATGTGTAGTCCAGGCGCCTTCGAGACCGCTGACCACGGTGTCGCGGCCGATGCCGCGGCCCTTGAGGTTGAACCAGCCGAGACCCTGGAATTCAGGATCGGCCATTTCAGGATCGGGGCTCAGATTGTTCGCGGACCCGTTGCCATGGGTCTTGCCGACCGTGTGGCCGCCAGCAGTCAGCGCCACGGTCTCTTCGTCGTCCATGCCCATGCGGGCAAAGGTTTCGCGCATCATCGCCGCCGTCGCCAGCGGATCGGACTTGCCGTTCACGCCTTCCGGGTTGACGTAGATGAGGCCCATCTGCACGGCGGCAAGCGGGTTGGCGAGCGTTTCCGGCTTGGTCACGTCGGCGTAGCGATTGTCGCTGGGCGCCAGCCATTCCTTCTCGTCGCCCCAATAGGTGTCCTTTTCAGGATGCCAGATGTCTTCGCGACCGAAGGCGAAACCGTAGGTTTTCAGGCCGGCGACTTCGTAGGCGATCGTGCCGGCGAGCATGATGAGGTCGGCCCAGCTGATCTTGTTGCCGTACTTCTTCTTGATCGGCCAGAGCAGACGGCGGCCCTTGTCGGTGTTGACGTTATCCGGCCAGGAATTGAGCGGGGCAAAACGCTGATTGCCGGTGCCGCCGCCGCCGCGACCGTCGGTCACGCGGTAGGAGCCGGCCGAGTGCCAGGCGGTGCGGGCGAACATGCCGACATAGCTGCCCCAGTCGGCGGGCCACCAATCCTGGCTGTCGGTCACCAGCGCGCGGACATCGGCCTTGATCGCTTCGAAATCGAGCGACTTCAGCTCTTCGCGGTAATTGAAAGTCTTGCCAAGCGGATTGGTCTTGACGTCGTGCTGATGCAGGATGTCGAGATTGAGCGCATTCGGCCACCAGTCGGTGTTGGTCGCCTTGTGCGACGTGTGGCCGCCATGCGCGACCGGACATTTGCCGACGATTTTCGGATGTTCGTTCATGTCGTTTTCCTTCCCTTCTTGCTGCCTGGGAGTGTCGCAGCCGCCCGTTCTGTTGGCGGGTCCTCAACCCGTGACCATCTTCTAGAACATCCCACACATAAAATATAATTGCATTTTCTAAATGTTCCGATAGGAAAAAATTATGGCGAACCTTTCGATGAAGCATCTCAGATATTTCGACGCTTTGGCGCGGCATGGACATTTCGGGCGAGCCGCCGCCGACTGCGCCGTGACCCAGCCGGCATTGTCGGTGCAGATCAAGGAGTTCGAGGATCTCCTCGGCGCGCCGCTCGTCGAGCGGGGCGCGCGGCAGATCCGTCTGACGGCGCTTGGTGAGGCGGTCGCCGCGCGGGCGCGCGAAGTGCTCACTTCGGTCGAAGAAATAGCCAATCTCACGCGGGGCGCGAATGGCGACTTCATGCGTGAGCTCCGCCTCGGGGTGATTCCCACGATTGCACCCTATCTCCTGCCGGCTTTGATCAAGGCGCTTGCCGGGCGCTATCCGGATCTCGACGTTCGGCCCCGCGAAACCGTGACCCAGCGCCTGATCGCCGATCTCGGCGACGGAAAGTTGGATGCCGCCATCGTCGCCCTGCCGGTATCCGAACCGTCGCTTGCCGAAACGCCGTTGTTCGAGGAGGAATTCGTGCTCGTGAGGTCACTCGAGGATGCCGCAAAGCCTGTTCCCAATCCGCAGGCGCTGCGTGAAATGCGTCTGCTTCTGCTGGAAGAAGGACATTGCTTCCGGGAACAGGCGTTGTCTTTCTGCGATATCGCCCCGCCTGCGCCGCGCGATCTGATGGAGGGCAGCTCACTCTCAACCCTGGTGCAGATGGTCGGCGCGGGCATCGGCATCACGCTCATCCCGCAAATGGCCGTCGCCATCGATACCCGCTCGGCAGCGGTGTCCGTCGCCCGACTCGGCGATCCCAGTCCGTCGCGTATGGTCGGCATGGTCTGGAGAAAAAGCAATCCGCTGGCGGCGCAACTGCAGCAGATTTCCGACATCGTGCGGGATGAGGGGCTGCGTCTTCTCTCGGATATGAACGGCCGTCCCTGACGCACCGCCTGTTGATCGGCTTGAACTGAGACAGTATGGCTGACTAAAAAATCGCCAGCTAATCGCCTTGACACATTTTTGGGCCGCCATTAACAATTTCTACCAATTGGTAAAAAATGGGGAACCACAAAATGTCTAGCCAATTCAAACTGTCGCGTCGCTCCGTGCTCGCCTCGGGCCTCGCGCTCGGCGCATCCTCCTTCATTCCCTCCGTGCGCGCCGCCGAACCGATCAAGGTCGCCGGCATTCACGGCTCGCCGGTCGAAAACGCCTGGAACTCAGTGCTGCATAAGGCGCTGCAGGACGCCGCCAAGGAAGGCGCGATCGAATATGTGTTTTCGGAAGGCGTATCCGGCACGGATTATCCCCGCGCCATGCGCGAATATGCCGAACAGGGCGCCAAGCTGATCATCGGCGAAACCTTCCCGGTCGAAAAGCAGGCTCGTGAAGTGGCGGCCGACTATCCCGAGACCGCCTTCGTGATGGGGTCGAGCGGCAAGGAAGCCGGCGATAATTTCGGCGTGTTCGGCACCTGGAATTTTGACGGCGCCTATCTCGCCGGCATGCTGGCCGGCAAGATGACCAAGTCGAATGTGGTCGGCTCGGTCGGCGCCATGCCGATCCCGGAAGTCAACATGCTGATCAACGCCTTTGCGGCGGGCGTCAAGGCGGTCAATCCGGACGCCAAGCATCTCGTCACCTTCATCGGCACCTTCTTCGATCCGCCCAAGGCGCGCGAAGCGGGTCTGGCGCAGATCGACGCCGGCGCCGACATCCTGTTCGGCGAACGCATCGGCACGGCCGACGCCGCCAAGGAGCGCGGCATCAAGTCGGTCGGTTCGCTGATCGATTACACGCCGCGTTATCCTGATACGGTGTTCGCCAATGCGCTGTGGAATTTCCGCCCGATCCTCAACGCCGCGCTCGCCGATGTCGCCGCCGGCAAGCCGACCGGCCGCGATTACACCGCTTACGGCCTGATGAAGGAAGGCGGCAGCGACATCGTTTACGTCAAGGGCGTGGCCCCCGCCGACGCCGAGGCGGCGATGGAGAAGGTGCGCGCCGAGATAAAGTCCGGCGCCTTCGAAGTTCCCCGGATCATGGACGAGCCCAAGTAAGCCTTGATCATGCAGGAAGACGCCACCAGCCTCGCGGAGGCGATCGCAAATGGTCGCCTCGCATCTGTCGAGGCGATGCGGGCTTCCCTCTCGGCAGCCGATAGGGCTGCCGATCTGGGTTCCATCGCCTATCGTGACGATGGCAAAGGCCTTGCCACCGCCCAGGCGATCGATGCGCTGCCGCTATCCTCACCCGAGCGTGCGGCCATGCCCTTCGCTGGCGTTCCCACGCTCGGCAAGGATCTTGGCGGCCCCTTCGCCGGTTTTCCGATGGCGGCGGGATCGCGGCTCATGGCGCGGCGTGGCGGCTTTGTTGATTCCGATCTCGCGGAACGGTACCGCAGCGCGGGCTTCTGCCTGTTCGGCCTCACTACCAGCCCCGAATTCGGCCTGTCGCTCGCCAGCGAGCCGGACATCGGTCCCATCGCCCGTAATCCCCTGTCGCCCGATCTTTCGGCCGGAGGCTCCTCCGGCGGAGCCGCATCTGCCGTTGCGTCGGGCATTGTCAGCATCGCGCACGCCACCGACGCGGGCGGATCGATCCGCGTGCCCTCCGCCTGCTGCGGTCTCGTCGGCTTGAAGCCGAGCCGGGGCCTGATGCCGGCCGGGCCGCATTTCGGCAATCACCTCGCCGGGCTGGCCACCGAACTCGCTGTGTGCCGTTCGGTGCGCGACAGCGCCGCTATGCTCGGCCTGTTATCTGGCGAGGCGAGGGGGCCTTTTCCACCCGTAGCGCTGGCTGCTCCCGGCGATGGGCCGCTGCGCATCGGGCTCCTGACCGACACCGGAGACGAGTTTCCCACCGATCCGGACCGCGCCCAGGCGATCGAAGACGCCGCTCGCTATCTGGAGCAGGACGGCCACCACATCGTCCCCATTTCGTTTTCTGAGATTGACGCGGCGGCGGCCAGCAGCAGGCGCGCCTTCGTCGATATCGTCTGCATCAACCTCGCCGATACGATCGCACAGTTCAACCTCGACGCGACCAAGACCGAGCGGCTGACCCAGGCGGTCATCGAGCGCGGCCTGGGAATGAGCGCCGGCGCGGTGTGGCGCAGCCTCAACGCCATGGTCATCGTCAGCCGTGACCTCTGGCGTCTGTTCGACGGGATCGATTGCCTGCTCACGCCGATCCTGTCGTCCGCGCCGCTGCCGGTCGGCTCTTTCCCCAGCGATCACGCCGATACGGATCTGCATTTCGACCGCATGGCCGCGTTTTCGCCGCTTGCGGCGCTGGCCAACGCGTCGGGCTTCCCGGCTCTGACCCTGCCCTTCGGCAGCGACGCCAGGGGATTGCCGCTGCCGGTGCAATTGATGGCGCCGATGGGCGGCGATCAGATGCTCTTGCGTCTCGCCGCGCGTCTGGAGCAGGATGGGCGCTGGACGCATCCTTTCCCGATCGCAGGATTGACCGCATGAGCGCTTCCGTTCTCGACATTGTCGGCGTCAGCAAGCGCTTCGGCGACAATCTCGCCAATGACGATATTTCACTGTCGCTGGGTCGGGGCGAGATCGTCGCGCTGCTCGGCGAAAACGGCGCCGGCAAGACCACGCTGATGAGCATCCTGTTCGGCCATTATACGCCCGACAGCGGACATATCCTTATCGACGGGCGCGATCTGCCGCCGGGCAAGCCGCGCGACGCCATCCGAGCCGGCATCGGCATGGTGCATCAGCATTTTTCGCTCGCGCCCAATCTGACCGTGCTCGAAAACGTCATGACCGGAACCGAAAGCCTGTGGTCGCTCGGCTCGAAACGCGCCGAGGGCCGGGCCAAGCTGATGGCGATTTCCGAGCGCTTCGGCCTGAAGACCGATCCGGACGCCCGGTTGGGCGGTCTCTCGGTCGGCGAGCAGCAGCGCGTCGAGATCCTCAAGGCGCTTTATAACGACGCCCGCATCCTCGTGCTCGACGAGCCGACGGCGGTTCTGACCCAGATCGAGGCGGAACGCCTGTTCGCCATTCTCAAGGACATGGCGCGCCAGGGCCTGTCGCTGATCTTCATTTCGCA
The DNA here is from genome assembly GCF_005222915.1 of Rhizobium sp. FKL33. Taxonomy (GTDB): domain Bacteria; phylum Pseudomonadota; class Alphaproteobacteria; order Rhizobiales; family Rhizobiaceae; genus Rhizobium_E. The sequence goes on along the minus strand of NZ_STFX01000018.1, from coordinate 56,178 downwards.
CAAGCTCGACGAAGTGATGTCGACAGCCGATCGCGTCGTCGTGCTGCGCGGCGGACGGCTGGTTGCCGAACGCAAGGCGGCGGAGACCAGCAAATCCGAACTCGCCGAACTGATGGTCGGTCGCAGCGTGTCGCGTCCGGTCCGCGAGGCCTCGACGCCCGGTGAGATCGTGCTCGAAGCGGCGGGCGTCACCATCCGTCAGGGCGGCGTCGACAAGCTCAAGACGGTGGAATTCCGCCTGCGCGAGGGCGAGGTGCTGGGCGTCATCGGCGTATCCGGCAATGGTCAGGCACAATTGGCGCAGATGCTGTCGGGCACGCTGCCCTGGACGTCAGGCGACATTCTCCTGTTCGGCCAGACTGTTGAACGGCTGACGGTGTCAGATGCGGTCGCGGCGGGTATTGGCCGCATCCCCGAAGATCGCAACAAGGACGGCGCGATCGGCGAAATGGCGATCTGGGAAAACGCCGTGCTGGAACGCCTGTCGAAATTCTCGAAAAACGGTCTGGTCGACCGCAAGGCGGGCGCCGCCTTTGCGCAGGAGATTATCGGCCAGTTCGACGTGCGTGGCGGCTCGCCAACCAGCCGCATCCGGCTGTTGTCGGGCGGCAATATGCAGAAGCTCATTCTCGGCCGCAATCTCATCGAACGACCGAAGATCCTGATCGCCGCGCAGCCGGCGCGCGGGCTCGACGAAGGCGCGGTCGCCGCGGTTCATGCGCGTATTCTGGAGGCGCGCCGCCAGGGCGCGGCGGTGCTGTTGATTTCCGAAGACCTCGATGAAGTCATGGCGCTCGCCGATCGCATCCAGGCCATTGTTGGCGGCAGGCTGTCGCCGCCGATCTCCGCTGAACAGGCATCGACGCGAAAACTCGGGCTGATGATGGCGGGCGAATGGGAGAGTGAGGTGGCGCATGCGGTTTGAACGCCGGGAACACAGGCCGCTGGCGCTGGTCGTGGCAACGCCGCTGATCGCCATCGCCGCCGCCATGGCGATCGCCGGCGTGCTGATCGCGATTGCCGGCGCGCCGGTTCTGGAGGCCTATTGGCTGATCCTCAAGGGCGCCTATGGCTCCAGGCTGTCCGCGACGGAGACCCTGACCCGCGCGGCGCCGCTGATTCTGACCGGGCTTGCCGCAGCCGTAGCGTTTCGTGCCCGCCTCTGGAATATCGGCGGCGAAGGCCAGCTTTATCTCGGCGCCATCGCGGTCGCCTGGATGAGTTCGCATGTTCTGGGTGACTTGCATCCTGCCGTTCAGATACCTCTGTTGCTGGTCTTCGGCGCAATCGCCGGCATGATCCTGCTGCTGGCGCCGCTCTGGCTGAGATTGCGCTTTTCGGTCGATGAAGTGGTGACAACACTGCTTTTGAATTTCGTCGCGGTCCTGTTCGTCTCGATGCTGATCGACACGGTGCTGAAAGATCCCATGGCATTTGGCTGGCCGCAGTCGCAATCGGTCGCCGATGAGGCGATGCTACCGAAGCTCTTGTCGCGGTCGCGATTGCATCTCGGTCTGGTCATCGCGATTGCGCTGGCCTTTGTCCTGCATTTCGTTCAGTCGCGCACGGTGTTCGGCATGCAGTCGCGCGCGGCTGGTCTCAATCCGCAAGGCGCGGTCTTCGCCGGCGTGCCGCTCGGGCGCACGCTGGTGATCGTCGCCTGCCTGTCGGGAGGTCTCGCCGGTCTTGCCGGCGCGATCGAGGTGATGGGCGTCAAAGGATACGTGACCACGGATCTGTCGCCGGGTTACGGCTATTCCGGCATCGTCGTCGCCATGCTCGCCAATCTCAATCCGCTCGGCGTCGTGCTGGCGGGACTGTTCACCGCCACCATGTTCGTCGGCGCGGATGGCATGAGCCGCAGCCTCGGCATCCCCAGCTATATCGCCGATGTGATCGTGGCGTTGTCGCTGCTCACCATGCTGATCGCCGTCTTTTTCACCCAATACAGGATCCGCCGATGAGCGCGCTGTTCGACATCGTCGCCTCCGCCGGTCTCTGGGCCGCTGTGCTCAGGATCGCGACGCCCCTGATCCTCGGTACGCTCGGCGCACTGCTGTGCGAGCGGGCAGGGGTGCTCAATCTGGGCATCGAGGGAATCATGACCTTCGGTGCGATGATCGGCTGGCTCGCGGTCTATAACGGCGCCGATCTCTGGACAGGCTTCCTGATTGCGGGGATCGCCGGCGGCGTCTTCGGCCTGCTGCATGCCGGCCTGACCGTGACGCTTGGCCTGTCGCAGCATGTCTCCGGTCTCGGCGTCACGCTGTTTGCGTCGAGTTTCAGTTACTACGTGTTCCGCCTCATGGTGCCGGTCGCCGGCACGCCGCCGACAATCGAGCCCTTCAAGCCGATTGCGATCCCCGGCCTGAGCGATATTCCCTTCATCGGACCGGCGCTGTTTTCCCAGACGCCGCCCACATACGCGGCCATTCTTCTCGCAATCGTGCTGGCCTATGTGCTGTTTCGAACTCCGCTGGGGCTTGCGATCCGGATGACGGGGGAAAATCCGCATGCGGCGGATGCGCAGGGCGTCAATCCCATGGCGGTGCGTTATGGCGCCGTCATCGCCGGCAGCGCCCTGATGGGCATGGCGGGGGCGTTTCTGACGCTGTCGGCTTTCAACAGCTTTTTCCCGACCATGGTGCAGGGACGTGGATGGATCTGCATCGCGCTCGTGGTGTTTTCGTCCTGGCGGCCCGAGCGGGCGCTGTTGGGCGCACTGCTATTTGCCTTTTTCGACGGATTTCAGCTCAGGCTGCAGACGACGCTCGGCGGCGCGGTGCCCTATCAGCTGTTCCTGATGATCCCCTATATCCTGTCGATCGCGGCGCTGGCGGTCATGGCCCGGCGCGCGCGCGTTCCCCAGGCGCTGATGCAACCCTATCGGCGCGGCGAGCGCTGACCTCCGGAGAGTGACCATGTTCGATCTGATCATCCGCAACGCCAATCTTCCCGATGGCCGCCAGGGCTGGGATATCGGTCTATCGGACGGCAAGATTGCCGCGATCGAGAAGAGTATCGCCACTGACGCGGGCGAGGAGATCGACGCGTCGGGCCGCCTCGTCAGCCCGCCCTTCTGCGATCCGCATTTCCACATGGATGCGACGCTGTCGCTCGGCATGCCCCGGATGAATGTATCCGGCACGCTTCTGGAGGGTATTGCACTCTGGGGCGAGCTGCGGCCGCTGCTCACCAAAGACGCGCTGGTAGAACGCGCCCTGCGCTATTGCGATCTCGCCGTCAGCCAGGGGCTTCTTTATATCCGCAGCCATGTCGACACGTCGGATCCCCGGCTGGTCACGGCCGAGGCGTTGATCGAGGTGCGCGAGCGCGTCGAGCCCTATATCACGCTTCAGCTCGTCGCTTTTCCGCAGGACGGCTATTACCGCGCGCCCGAGGGCGAGAAGTCGCTGGAACGCGCGCTGGACATGGGCATCGATATCGTCGGCGGCATCCCGCATTTCGAACGCACCATGGATGACGGGCGACGCTCGCTGGAAGCGCTCTGCCGCATCGCCGCCGAACGCGGCCTGCCGGTCGATATCCACTGCGACGAGACCGACGATCCCATGTCCCGACATATCGAGACGCTGGCGGCTGAAACGATCCGCTATGGCCTGCAAGGCCGAGTCGCCGGCTCGCATCTCACCTCCATGCATTCCATGGACAATTACTATGTCTCGAAACTCATTCCGCTGATGGCGGAGGCCGAGATCAACGTCATCCCCAATCCGCTGATCAACATCATGCTGCAGGGCCGACACGACACCTATCCGAAACGTCGTGGCATGACGCGGGTGCGCGAGCTGATGGCGGCTGGCCTCAACGTGTCCTTCGGCCAGGATTGCACCATGGACCCCTGGTATTCGATGGGCTCGGCCGACATGCTCGAAGTCGGGCATATGGCGATCCATGTGGCGCAGATGGGCGGGATCGAGGACAAGAAGAAGATCTTCGAGGCGCTGACCGTCAATTCCGCCAAGACCATGGGACTGGAAGGCTATGGCCTGGAGGTCGGCTGCAACGGCGATCTCGTGGTGCTCCAGGCAGCCGATGTGATCGAGGCGCTCCGGCTGAAGCCGACGCGGCTTTATGTCGTCAAGAGCGGCAAGGTCATTTCCCGCTCTCAGCCGCGCATCGGCGAATTGTTCCTCGAAGGTCGCCCCGCCAGCATAGATCCGGGGCGAGACTATGTGCCGGCTCCCTGAAGCCCCGGAAAATCAATAGCGGGTGTAGCGCTCTTCCGGCTGCGGCGATTTGAGGTCGTGGCAGACACACGCCTCGTCGTCAGCGAAGCGGGCCGCGGTTTCCAACGCCAGCCGAGACGCGGTCATCGACAGGCTCGGCAACACCCCTTCCTGCAGGAGTTGCCCGCGGCTGCGGTCCATATAGTCGTTGAAGCCGGCCGTGACGAAAGCCAGCGGCGTGAAGCAGGCGCCGATTTCCCGCGACAGAGTGGCTTCCGGCGCGATCGAGTGATTGATGATGTCGGCGCCCATCGACCGATAGGCGAGCGCCTCGGCCGGGCTCGTCAGGCGCGGGCCATAGGCATGGGCGGCGACCAGCCCCTGGGACACGCCGTGGACGCGGCAGGAACTGGGCCAGATGTCGCGCGCCGTCTCCTCAAGAACGCCCGCGCAATGCTGGCAGACAAGTTGTTTGCCGGAGCAATCGAAACGCTGGCGACCGGGCAGCAACGAATAGGGGGTTTGGCCGAGTTCGATGATATCGGCATTGATGACCAGGTCGCCGGGCTGGATCGCCTTGTTCACCGCGCCGATCGTTGAGCAGGCCAGCACCCGTCTCACGCCTGCCTGCATCAGCACCCAGAAGGAGCGGCGATGACATTCATGGTCGATATGGTCGCGGGGATTGCCGTGCGAATACATGCAAAGCGCTGTCTTACTGGAGCCGCTTGCGGTGATCGACGCGTCGAACTCGATCAGCTTCCAGTTTTCTGACACGCCGTATGGGGTCTCGAAAGCGAGGTCGCGGGCGAGCAGTGCGACGCCCGGCGCGCCGACGTCTTCCGGAAATGCGAGGCCCCAATTGGCCGACCCGGTGATGATCGCCAATCCTGTCGACGGGATGGCGGAAAATGTCTGAATGTTGGTCATGTCATGAACTTTCAAGGAGACTGGTCGGCGCTTCGCAAGTTGAAGAGCAGGACGGCGCCGGTGACAAAAACGGTCCACAAGGTCGAAATCGCGGCGATTGTGGGGTCGATCTGATCGCGCAGCGAAATGAACATCAGCTTCGGCAAGGTGGCGTTTGGCCCGTTGGCGAGGAAGATCGAAATAACGGCCTCGTCGAGCGAGGCCAGAAAGGCCATAAGCGCCGCAGTTGCTAGGCTTAGCCGGAGCTGTGGCAGCATCACGCCGATGATGGCCCGCGCCCAGCTGGCGCCGAGACTGCGCGCAGCCTGGATCTGGTTCCAGTCGAAGCGATGGACAGCAGGAGCGAGAACGATGACCGCGATCGGGATGGCAAGCGCGACATGGCCGATGAGCACGCCCGAGAGCGTTCCGACGAGGCGTAGTGGCGCAAGCACGAAAAACAGGCCGATCGCCAGCAGGATGCCGGGCGTCACAGACGGGGCGAGCAGGATGCCGTAAATGGCGTTTGCAGCGCGACCGCCGATGCGATTCATCGCCAGACAGGCCAGGAAGGCCGCAGGGGTCGCCAGCGCCGCTGTCAAGAAACCGAGCAGCAGGCTGGTTCGCAACGCCGCCATCCAGGGCGGCGAACCAAAAAATGCTTCATACCAGCGCAGCGACCAGGCTCGAGGCGGAAATTCGAGGAGGTCTGAGGCTGAAAAGGATAGCGGCGCTACGATCAGCGTCGGCAAAATCAGGAAGAACAGAACGAGCCCAGAAATCGCCCAGAGCAAGCTCCTTGCAAACCGGCTGTCCTGATAGGCGTCAAGCATGTCGGAACCCTCCTTTTGCCAATCGTTTCAGGGCGAACACCATGCCGCCCGCCAGCATGACCAGCACAAGGAGCAACACACCCAGAGCGCTCGCCGAACTCCAATCTTGGAAGGTCGACAAGGTCTTCTCGATCCGGATCGAGATGGGGTTGACGCGACCGCCGCCGAGAACGGCGGGTGTGATGAAGAAGCCGAGCGTGTAGATGAACACGATCGTCGAGCCCGACATAATTCCCCCGGCTGAGAGCGGCAGGACGACGGTGCGGACGCAGCGCCAGAAACTCGCCCCCATGCTCGCGGAAGCGCGGATCAGATTGGGATCTATGTCGCGCATGGCGGCATAGACGGGTAAGACGAAGAGCGGCAGCATGTAGTGGGTCATGCCGATGAGTGTGCCGGTGAAGTTGTAGACCAGCGGCAAGGGCGTATCGATCAGGCCGAGAGCTTTGAGCGTCGAGTTGACGAGCCCGTCCTTCCGCAACAGCACCAGCCAGCCATAGGTGCGCACTAGAATGGATGTCCAGAGCGGCAACATGATCAGGATCAGCAGGCGGTTCGCCGTGGTTCGGCGAGCGCTTGCCAAGGTCAAAGCCAGGGGCGTGCCGAGAAGGATGCAGAGGGTCAAAGTGGCGCCGGAAAGAGCCAGGGTCACGCCGATGGCCGACCAGGTCAGTCCGCTCGAGACGACGGATTGCGCCGCCGAAAGGCTGGCTTGGCCTCCGGCGTCCGTAAAAGCCTGCTTGACGATCCAAAGGATCGGCAGGATGGCGCAGAGCCCGACGATAACAATGGCCGGCGCCGACAGCGCCAGAAACAGTCGCTGCTCGCGTCTTTCGTCGCGCAGGAGGCCGTCCGCCATCACGCGCCCGCCTCTTTGGGAAGAAAATGAATATCAGCCGCTGGAGTATAGGCTGTGACGATGTCGCCTGCGGCAAGACCGACGCAACCGGCGGCGCGGCTCGCTGGAATGCTCAGCATGATTGCGGAACCGTCGTCCGCGATCAGATTGAGCAACCAGTTTTCGCCGCGAAACGCCTTCGTTGCGATCTTTCCCTTGATCATGACGTTTTCGCCTACGATCCCTTCTGGTGAAAGATCGAAGCCCTCAGCCCTGATCATGGCGAGGCCGCGTCCAGCAAGTGTTCCGCCTGTCGCGGTCAGGAGCAGTTCCGAAACGATCAGGTTAGCCTCGCCCATGAACTCGGCCACGAAGCGATTGGCCGGCCGACGATAGATTTCTTGTGGCGCGTCCATCTGTCTGATGCGGCCCGCCTCCATCACCGCGATGCGATCGGACATGGTCAGCGCCTCGCGTTGATCATGGGTGACGTAAATGGTGGTGACGCCGAGATCGTCATGCAGTCGGCGGATTTCGAATTGCATGTGCTCCCGAAGATTCTTGTCGAGCGCGGAGAGCGGTTCGTCCATCAGCATCACCCGTGGTTCGAACACGATCGCACGGGCGAGCGCGACGCGCTGCCGCTGACCGCCGGAGAGCGCCGCGATGTTGCGATCTCCGAAGCCATCGAGTTTCACTCTGGCGAGGGCCGCAAGCGCCCGTTCACGCGCTTCCGCGCGAGGCGTCTTGCGCAGCATCAGCGGATATTCGACATTTCCAAGCACGCTCATATGCGGAAAGAGGGCATAGTTCTGGAAGACGATGCCGATTTCCCGCTTGTTCGGCGCAAGACGGGTGACGTCCTGTTCGCCAATGGTGAGAGAGCCGCCATCGAGACGGACGAAACCCGCGAGCGCCATCAGAAGCGTCGTCTTGCCGGACCCCGAGGGGCCGAGCAGGGTCAGAAATTCGCCTGCGGCGATATCGAGCGAGACATTGTCGAGCGCGACATAGGATCCGTAGGCTTTTCGGACCGATGCGATGCTGATGGGAAGCGATGTCATGGTGTCATCCGTTTCGTGGCGGCCTTCATGTCGTATCAGCGGTTCATCATTTCATCGAAGGCGCGCTGTGCGGCCTCGCCGTTCTTGACCCACCAGTCGGCATTCGAGAAGACTGAGCCTTCGGTGTTGCCCGGGGATGTCGCCAGAAGCGGCAGGCGGTCGGCGGGGATTAGGCCGCCTTCATAAGCTTTCGGATTGACTGGGCCATAGCTGATGAAATCGGTGAGTTTTGCGCCGCGCTCGGGAGCCGTCATCGCCGCGATCAGCTTCATGGCGGCGTCCTTGTTGGCCGATCCCTTCGGCACCGCAAGGCAGTCCGTTCCGATCACCGAGCCCTGGAAGCGGTAGTCTGCCGCGCCGCCATCCGCCTTGACGCTTTCGGCGCGTCCATTCCAGGTGACCACCAGCGGGGCCTCGCCATCCTTCAGGATCTGGGCTGATTGCGCGCCGGAGGTCCACCAAACCGCGACATTCGGCTTCAGCTCCTCGATCCGCTTGATCGCCCGCTCGATGCCGCCGGGAGCGCTGAGCGTCGGATAGACGTCTGCGGGCTTCACGCCTTCCGAGAGAAGAGCGATCTCGATCAGATCCTGGGCATTGGCGCGCAGGGCGCGGGAGCCGGGAAATTCCTTGACGTTCCAGAAATCGGCCCAGGTCTTGGGCGGGTTCGTGCCGAAGTCCTTCGTGCTCCAGGCCATCACAGTGCCGTAGGAACTGAAGGGGTAGCAGAATTTGGATTCCGCGCCGGCGGGCAGTGATTTGGGATCGATGATCGAGTAATCCAGCGGCTCGAGCAGGCCCTGGGCTGCGGCTTGCGCGCCTTCAGGCGAACCGAGATGCACGACATCGGTGGTCACCGCGCCGGAGGTGACCTGCATTTTCAGTGCTGCGAAGCCGTCGCTTTGCGTCTCCTCGCGCACGTCATAGCCAAGTTCCTTGGCGGCGGGTTCCCACATCGCCTTCTTCATCGCCTCGCCGTAGTCGCCGCCGGCGGTGGTGATGGTGAGGGTCTGAGCCGCAAGCGGACCGGCCGCCGCAAGGGCGATCACCGCCGTGGTCATGCGTAAGAAATTGAGCATTGCTGGTTCTCCTCTTCGAGCTGAATGTCACGATTTTTCGGTCTATCGCCGGTCTTTTCTAAAATCGTAACGTTACGATTGCGATTTGTAACGTTTTCGTCAAGCGAAATCTTCGAAGGCGAGCCTCTTCCATTCCGGCTCGCGACAGGGCAATCTGCCGATCGACCGCTAGATCAGAATAAAGTTGCAGGGCGCGATGACGGGTAACGGACGGCCGAATCTACGGCAAATCGCTGACGAGCTTGGACTTTCCGTCACGACGGTCTCGCGGGCGCTCAAGGATGGGCCTGAGGTTCGGCCCGAAACCATCGAGCGTGTGAAGGTTGCCGCGAAAGCGGCAGGTTATGTGCCCAATCCGCATGGTCGTGCGCTCAGGACCGGTCAGACGCGGACCCTGACCGCCATTCTGCCGATGGAGACCAGGGATTATCTCTCCGACATCGCCAAGCTGCCGTTGATCGAAGGCCTGACGCTGGGAGCGCAGGAACATGGGTATGGGTTGACGGTCTATTCGACCACGCCGGAGGAAGATCCGGAAGACAATCTCGCCAAACTCGTGCAGGCCGGCAGCGCCGATGGGGTGGTGATTACCCGAATGGTGCGCGACGACCCGAGGATACCCTATCTTGAAGCCCGAAAGACGCCCTTCATCGCCTTCGGGCGTTGCGATGGCGGACACAATCATGCCTATGTGGACATCGACAATGAAGGCATCGCTTACGAGGCGACGCGGCTGCTATTCGAACGCGGCGCGCGACGCATCGCGCTCCAATCTCTGAAGCCGGAGGACCAATATAGCGTGGCCCGGGCAACTGGCTACGCCAGGGCGCATGCCGATGCCGGACGCGACATGGACTCCAATCTTATTGGGCGTGAAGAATTGACGATGGAGGCCGCAGAGGCATGGCTTGACCGTCTGCTCGATCTGCCGAACGCGCCCGATGCGCTTGTATGCGCCAATGAGTTGGGCCTGCTGGGAGCTCTGTCGACGCTTCGGCGTCGCCAATTGGCCCCCGGCCGCGATTTCCACATCGCTGTTCGCGACAGCACGCATCTCTGCCGCTATCTCTCTGCCCCGCTCATCACCCACTCTGTCGATATGGTCGAGGTCGGGCGCAAACTGGTGGATGGCCTCGTGCAGAGAGTCGAAAATCCCGACTGGCCCCCAATGCGGATCGTGCTCAGGGGCGCACTCGGATTTATCGACTGACGTTTGTAAAGAGGCCCCAGCGTCACCCCACGAAGGCGCGCTCCACCACGAAGGTTGCCGGCGCGTTGTTGGCGCCTTCTTCGAGGCCGAAGCTCTCCAGAACAGACTTGGTCTCGTTGAGCATAGCCATCGAGCCGCAGATCATCGCCCGGTCCGTTTCAGGCGAAATCGTCGGCAGGCCGAGATCGTCAAATAACTTGCCGCTGCGCATGAGATCGGTGACGCGGCCCATGCGCGGGGACGCTTCGCGGGTCGTCGTGGTATAGAGGCGCAGCTTGCCGGCCGAGCATTCGCCGACCAGCGGGTCCTCCGCCAGAGCTTCCACCAGTTCGGTGATGTAAGTGAGCTCGGCGACCTCGCGGCAGGTCTGCACCAGAATGACCTCTTCGAACTTCTCGTAGGTTTCAGGATCGCGGACGAGGCTTGCAAATGGCGCGACGCCGGTGCCGGTCGAAAAGAGGTAGAGTCGCTTGCCGGGCAGCAGCGCGTCCAGCACCAGCGTGCCTGTCGGCTTCTTGCGCATCAGCACGGTGTCGCCGGGAACGATCTTCTGGAGATGTTCGGTCAGCGGGCCGTTCTCCACCTTGATGGAGAAGAACTCCACTTCCTCGTCCCAGGACGGGCTCGCCACGGAATAAGCGCGATAGACAGGCTTTTCGGCGTTGGGCAGGCCGATCATCACGAATTCGCCGGAGCGGAAGCGAAAAGCGGCGGGACGGGTGATCCGGAAGGAAAACAGCCGGTCGGTGTAATGCTTCACACTCACCACGCGTTCGGCGAAGACATTGTCGGGAATGGGGAAAGCGGGTGCGGAGACGAGGGCGTCCATGACGGGCTCCTGTGGAGAGATTGTTTGTGTACGAATTAAATGCATGCACGTTGACTGAGGAGGGCGTCAGGCGGCCCTCAGGCCGCCTTTGCAGATCGCGATGCTTTCGTCGCCACGATTTCGACATCGCCGGCCGCATCGAGCGCCACGCCGAACAAAGCCAGGGCTTGGTCGAACGTGTAGCGTCCGAGCCTCACATCGCGCGCCACGGCTTCCGGGTCTCTTTCGAACGGATTGCCGTAGCCGCCGCCGCCGGGGGTTTGCACCCGCACCCGGTCGCCGGCTTTCAGCGGAATATCCTGCGCCTTCGACAGATGCTCGGGCGTCATGGCGACGCCGTCGCGATAAAGCGTCACCTGGTTGGGCGCGCCATCCTTGCCGCCGAGAGCGCCCGGAGGTCCGAAGCGGCCGTGATCCATCACGAAGCTCGCCGTGGCCTGTCCGCGCCTCAGTTCGATCTCATAGTCGAGACCGAAACCGCCGCGATGGCGGCCTGCGCCGCCCGAGCCTTCGCGAAGCGCATAGCGATGATAGAGCACCGGATATTGCTGCTCCATGATTTCCACCGGCGGCGCCTTGGAAATGCCGATGGTCGAGCAGCCATTGGCGAGCCCGTCGTGATCGGCGTTGCCGCCATAGCCGCCGCCGGAAATCTGATACATGACATAGCCTTGGCCGCGTTCGGGATCATGGCCGCCGAGCGCGAAATTGCCGGAGCTTCCGGCGGGCGAGGCCGTCACCCGGTCCGGCAGCGCCTCGACCAGCGCCGCAAACACCGCCTCGGCGATGCGCTGGCTGACTTCGGCGGCGCAGCCCGACACCGGTCGGGGATAATGCGCATCGAGGAACGTGCCTTCCGGGCGGATCACCGTCAGCGGCTCAAACGCGCCGGCCGAGATCGGCACATCCGGGAAAATGTGGCGCATGGCGAGATAGACGGAGGACAGCGTCGTCGCCAGCACCGAATTCATCGGGCCGATGCAGGGCTTGGAAGATCCGGTGAAATCGAAGGTCAGCTCGCCCTGACGGGCCGTCACCGTCAGGCGGATTTCGAGCGGCTCATTGACTACGCCGTCGCTGTCGACATAGGCGGTCGAGCGATAAACGCCATCTGGTATCAGGCGGATATTGGCGCGCATCTGATCGGCCGCGCGACGGCGCAATTCGGCGATCGCCTCGGTTACTGTCGCGTCGCCATAGCGATCCAGCAGCCGCACAAGGCGCTTTTCGCCGACGAGAAGGGCTGCGGCCTGCGCCTTGACTTCGCCGATGCGCTGGTCCGCCACGCGGATGTTGGAGCAGATGATCGCGTAGATTTCCGTGTCGAGTTCGCCTTGCTTGAACAGGCGCACGGGCGGCAGACGCAGGCCTTCCTGCTCGACGGATGTCGCCGAGGCCGAAAAGCCGCCCGGCACCGCGCCGCCGGTATCCGGCCAATGGCCGGTGTTGGACAGCCAACAGAAGATCTCGCCATTGCGATAGACAGGCATGGCGAAGCGCACATCCATCAGATGCGTGCCGCCGAGATAGGGGTCGTTGACGATATAGATGTCGCCCGGCTTCGGAGCGGCCGCCTTGCCGGCGGCGATCATCTCGATCAGCACGCGGGTGGAATATTGCATCGTGCCGACGAACACCGGCAGGCCGCTCGATCCCTGCGCAATCAGCGCGCCATCAACGGCGGAATAGATGCCATCGGAACGGTCGTTTGCTTCGGCGATGACGGGCGAGAAGGCGGCGCGGGAGAAGGACAGATCCATCTCGTCGCAGACCTGCTGCAGGCCGGATTGAATGACGGAGAGCGTGATGGGATCAATGCCTTGGGTCATGGCTCAGCCTCCGATGGTGATGATGATGTTGCCGTCGGCATCCTGCCGGGCGACGTCGCCGGGCTCGATGACGATGGTCGTGTCCATCTGTTCGATGATCGCAGGACCTTCGACGACGGCGTCGGCGGGCAGATGGTCGCGCCAGTAGACCGGCGTCTCCACGAAGCCGCCGAAAAACACCGGACGTCTGCCGGTCTCGGCTTCGGCGAGGCTCGCCTTGCGACCGTTGGCGTCGATCAGCGCCGAAAGATCGATCTCCTCGCGGCGTCCGATCACCGATGTGTTGACATTGACGAGATTGGCGCGGATTTCCGGCAGCGCCACATGGAAGCGAGCGAAATAGGCTTCTTCAAAGCGCTGCTGCAACTCTTCGCGGCTCGGCGTGGGGTTGGGCAACGGCACGCGCAGCACATGCGTCTGGCCGATGAACTGCATGTCGACCGAACGCATCTCGCGGATCTCGCGGATTTGTACGGCTTCCTTGGCGATCAGGCTGCGGCCTTCCTCGCTCTGACGGGCGAAGATCTGGTGCACCGTGTCGATATCGGCGACGGCCAGGGGACGATTGACGGTCTGCACGAAATCATGCCGGAGATCGGCCACCACGCAGCCCAGCGCATTGGTGATGCCGGGGCGGGAGGGAGCGAGCACTTTAGGAATGCCGAGTTCCCTGGCGATGGCCGAGGCGTGCAGGGGCCCCGCGCCGCCAAAGGCGAACAGGGCGAAATCGCGCGGATCCTCGCCGAGGCTGACCGAGACCATGCGCACGGCGTCGGACATGCGGGCATTGGCGATGCGGATCACGGCGTCTGCCGCCTGGATCGCGTCGAGGCCGAGCCGGTCGCCGATCTCGCGGGCGAATGCGGCTTCCACATCGGCGAGCGTGACGCCCCCCGGCACTTTGTTGAGGCGCGAGGGATTGAGGCGGCCGAGCAGAAGATTGGCGTCGGAAATGGTCGGCCTGGTTCCGCCCTTGCCATAACAGATCGGGCCGGGGGTGGCGCCGGCGCTTTCCGGGCCGATCTGCAGCAGGCCCGCCTCGGTGACGCGGGCGATCGAGCCGCCGCCGGCGCCGACGGTGCGCACATCCACCATCGGCACATGGATCGGCATGGCGTATTCCACCTCGATCTCGTTGGAGACGGTGGGTTCGGCGTCGCGGATCAGCGCGACATCGGTGGAGGTGCCGCCCATGTCATAGGTGATCAGATTGGGCATGCCGGCGCGGCGGCCGGTATAGGCGGCGGCCATCACGCCCGAGGCCGGGCCGGACATCACCGTCTTGGCCGCCTCATTGGCGACCCGGCGGGCGGAGACCATGCCGCCATTGCCGTTCATCACCAGCACGTCATGGCGATAGCCGCGCGCGGCAAGAGTATCGGCGAGACGCTCGACATAGCGGCGCAACAGCGGCTGCACCGAGGCGTTGACGGCGGCGGTGACGCCGCGCTCATATTCGCGGCTTTCCGACAGGAGCGCGTGCCCAAGCGTGATATTGCCGTTCGGCCAGACCTCGCGGGCGATTTCGCCGGCCCGGAGTTCGTGGGCCGGATTGGCGTAGGCATGCAGGAAGTGAATGACGAGCGCCTCGCAGCCTTTACCGGCGAGGTCCTTCAGCGCCGAACGAAGCGCATCCTCGTCGAGCGGCGTCACCACCGTGCCGCGCGCATCCATGCGCTCGGGGATCTCCATGCGCAGATCGCGGGGAATGATCGGCCGGAAGTCGCCCTTCATGCCATAGGCCTGCGGGCGAGTGCGTCGGCCGAGCTCCAGCACGTCGCGGAAGCCCAGGGTGGTGATCATCCCGGTCTTGCAGAGCTGGCGCTCGAGCACGGCGTTGGTGGTGGTGGTGGTGCCGTGAACGATGAGATCCAGCGCTGCCAGATCGGCTTCGGCCGCGTCCAGCGCGTTGATGACCCCGAAGGCCTGATTGTCGAGCGTCGTCGGGGTTTTCGCCAGCCGCACCGTGCCGGTAGCGGCGTCGAACAGCACGAGATCGGTGAAGGTGCCGCCGACATCGACGCCGGCGACAATAGATTGGCTTGATGATGGAGTCCTGGCGTCGGTCGCCGAAGCGGGGGGCTGAGTCACGGCTGTTCCTTGGTTTTTATTGTTTGTATACAAATGATATTGTCAGCCGTTTTCCCGGCTGTCAAGCAAGGGCGGTCAGCGCAGGCCGTCCTTGCCTTCGATTTCGTCGACTGTCAGTCCGCCGATACGGGGCAGAGGGCGGCCGCTGTCCGTCAAGGCCACCGCGACCATGATCTCTCCGGCTCTCGGACTATCCGCGAGCCTGATATCCATGCCGTCGAAATGCGAGCGGACATAGGCCGCATCCTTGTGTCCCAAGGGAATGTCGAGCGTCTGACCCGGGCCGCCGCGCTTCTTGGACGAAGGCACAAGTGCGGCGCCCTTTTCGACGGCGGCGCGAAGCGGCTTGCCCAGAGCGGGATGGAGGATGGCGGCGGCGTGTTCCAGTTCGCCGTCCTCGCCCACCATCGCCGCCTTGCCATAGCTTTCGACGGCGCTGGGTTCGATGCCCAACGCTTCGACGCAGCGCCGGCCGAGGAGATCGCCCAGTTCCGCGCCGATGTCGATCAGATCGGTGAGATCCTCGACATAGTGGCCCGCGAAGGGGTTGCGGATCACCGCCACCGCCGCGACCTTGCGGGTGGCAGGGCTGATCTCGCGGCCCATCTCTTCGCGCAGTTCCTCGACGAATACAGCGATTTTCCGGATTTGCGCCTTCACCGCAATCCGTCCTCGCCCTTGATGTCCTCGGCCTTGAGGCCGCCGACGCGGGCGTGAATGCGAGCGCCGGTGGTCATGACCAGGCACATCACGATCTCATTGGCGCGCGGCGCATCCGACACGCCGACTTCCATGGCGTCGAAATGGCTGCGCACATAGGACGCGTTGATATGGGTGACGGGCACGTCGAGCCGGGTTCCGGGGCCGCCGACTTTCTTGGTCGATGGGACGATGGCCTTTGCGTCGCCGAGCGCTTCGCGCATGGCGTAGCCGCCCGGCACATGCCAGAGCGCGCCATGTTCGAGTTCGCCGCCCTGGCCGACGATCGCGCCCTTGCCATAGGCCTGGATATCGTTGACGTCGCCGCCGAGACACTCGATCAGCTTGCGCGCCATCTCCAGGCCGAGCGGCTCGAGATCCTTCATGAAGCCTGCAATCTCCGGCTCATAACGGCCGGCGAAGGGATTTTCGATCACGGCCATGACTGCGCCGCGCTTGAGCGGCGTCTCCGACACCGGGCCGCCCTCGTGGAAGACCTCTTCGACGATGGTGGCGATCTTGCGGACTTTGGGTTCAGGCATAGCGTTTTTCCTCCGGAATGGGGATGTGCGGGGCAGAAGGGTGGGGCGGCGCAACGAGCCGGCCATGACGACCGAGAAACAAAGCCGACCGCTCGACGAGAGTCCGTAGGCGAAGGTTTTCCGCCATGGCCTCGCCTTTGTCGAGCGCGAAGGCAATGTCCTGATCTGTAAGCGCGCCGACGCCTGTCGTCACCAGACGCGCGCCGAGATCGCTGTCGTCGACGACATTGTCTGCGGGCGCCCTGCAGACGGCGGGGTGACCAGGAAGATCGACGGCGTTGGCGATGATCGTGGCCGCCGCGTCTGCGTTCGCAGCACTCTCTGAAAGCGTGGTCACGGAATCGGCGATGCCCATGGACAGAGACCGTCCACCGCGTCCCGACGTGGCGACGCCCCGGCAGCGATCTTCGGCGGTCACGGTGAAATCGCCGAGATCGGCGCCATCCTCGCGGGCGATCTTCACCCGGAACGACGCGTCCTGTTCCAGATGCAGCGCGATGTCGCCGCCATTGTTGACATAGATGCGGTTGGGGCGGTTCTCGATGGGAAAGCCTGAGATCATCGCTGCCAGGATTTCGTCGGCCACCGCGCCGGCCACTGCGGCCATCGGTGTGATGAAAAAGTCTTCGGCGAAGGGCCGCACGGCGCGCCACATGCGCCTGGCGACAGCGCCCTGAGGCTCAACGCCATCTGGCAGCGCCTGGCTCCTGAGAAGGGGAAGTTCCGCCACGAGTTCGTCGAGAACCGTCTTGAAGCGACGATGCGCAAGCGCGAAGGCATGAGCCCGCTGATAGGCTTCAAGTTCCAGCGAATGAGCGCCGTCGACGCCGATCACCAAATCGATCGGACCGTGCTGCAGATGCAGACGGCCGTTCTGGTGTCCATCGAGATAGGCGGCGACCGGTCCCGGCATGGTCTCAGGCGCCCCAGCGAAAATTCTTGCCGTCCATCGGCCAGACGCTGTCCTCGGTCGAGGCGATCCGCCGTTCGGCCTGCTCGACGGCGTGCTCCACCGGAATGACTGCTTCCATATGGCCGCCCAGCGCCCGGTAGTCCTCGAGCCGCATGGTGAATTCGATCGGCGCGACGATTGCCGGCGTCGGCACATAGCCGAAACTGTTGGTCGGCATCCTGGTGACGTCGGCCATTACGGTGATGCCGCCGCCTGGCCAGACATAAGCAGGCGCGCCGCCCACGGAGACATAGGTCAGCGCATCCTTGACCGAACGCGTCAGCCTCACCGGATTGGTTGTGACGCCCGCGCGCAAGCTGCCGCCGGCGCCGCCGATAAACAGCACCGAGGTCATGGCCGGTTCGCAGTTTTCAGCGACGATCTCGACCGTTTCCTGAACCGCGGCGGGCAGGATATCCTGCAAAACGGGGCGAAGCTCGTCGTCGAGAATGTAATAGCCGTATTGCTCGCCGGTGGTGGAGACCATCAGCAAGCGAAGGCCGGGATATGCGACTTTCGGGTCGAAATCGCCGAGAATGGCGAGGGGATCGGAAATATTCGTGCCGCCCCAGCCTGTGCCGGGTTCTGCGACCTGGAAATAGCGGCCTGGGGTCGAGCGGCGGCCCTTGATCTTGATGCCGGTGGGCGCGACGTCCAGCAGTTTGCCGGCCTGATGTTCGGAGAGCACGCCGGTGATATGGTCGTCGACCACGACGACCTCGTCGACCATGTCCTTCCATTGCTTGGCGAACATCCCGATCGTGGCGGAGCCGCAACCCACGCGCATGCGGCTTTCTTCGACGCCGTTGATGATGGGGGGACAGCCTGCCGTGAGCGTCAGCGTCGCGCCGCCTTCGATCAAGAGATCGACGCTCTCGCGATTGCACAGGCGCATGATTGTGTCGCAGGTGATGCGGCCCTCTTTCTTGGAGCCGCCGGTCAGATGGTGCACGCCGCCGATCGACAGCATCTGCGAACCATACTCGCCTGTCGTCACATGGCCCACCGGCTCGCCATCCACCAGCACTTTGGCGGTTTCCGGGCCAATGAAGCGGTCTGTGTCGATCTTTATCTTGGCGCCGCAATAGGAGAAGATGCCCTCAGTGACCACGGTCACCATGTCGACGCCGTCATGAGACTGCGAGACGATGAAAGGCGCCGGTTTGTAGTCGGGATAAGTCGTGCCTGCGCCGACGGCGGTGACAAAAGGCGTGGAGGCGTGTACAAGATCGCCGTTCCAGTCTTCAGCGGGCTCGTCGGGAAGGAAAGCCACCACCTTGCCGCCATCGTCGATGGTGTTTTCAATGATGGTCAAGGGGTCGACACGGATCAATTCGCCTGCGACATTGGCGTAGCGGTCGCAGGCGCCGGAACGGCCATCGGCGATATAACACATGACCGGACAGGCGTCGCAGCGGATCTTTCCATTCACGGCGCTTTCGACTTGCTGTTTAACCATCGAAAATTCCCCCGGGCGCCAATTCGGCCGGCGCGCTCAAATTATTTGTATACAAACAAACTAGGTCTGCTTTGCCGAGGCTGTCAAGCACTGTTTCGCGTCCGCTTCGCAATCCTTAGGGTTGTCTCATGTTTGCCGTGCGATTGACAATAAACCCGCTGTGGTTAAACCGGAAAGCGGAGCGGGACTGTCTCGCCCGGAAGGGGATGCGTTGATGTCGATGGAAAGCGCAGAGCAAGATAGGCCAGTTGCGGCAGTGGCTGGGGGCTATCGCGTCGATCAACAGGTCGGCTTTCTGCTCCGGCAGGCCAATCAGCGGCATGTGGCGATCTTCTCGGCGCGGATGGGCGATAAACTGACGACGATGCAATGGTCCGCGCTGGTGAAGCTCCGCGAAATCCAGCCATCGTCTCAAAACCAGCTCGGCCGTGAAATCGCCATGGATGCGGCGACGACGAAGGGCGTCATTGATCGGCTGGTGGCGCGTGGCTATGTTTCGACGTCTCCGGACCCAGAGGATGGCCGACGGCTGATCCTGTCTCTGACCGAGGCTGGCAATGAGGCCGTCGAGCGCAATCTCGCCTCCGCCCAGACGGTAACCGAGGAGACGTTGGCGCCGTTGAGTCTTGAGGAGCGGTCGACCCTGCTCAAACTGATCCGCAAGCTCTGCTGACGGACAACCCTTCGGCGCGTCAGACCGCAAGAATTCATTTGCGCACGAATGATTTCTTGTTATCATCCCCTTGATGGATGCGATCGAAAAAAACCAAAAGGGGAACGCCGCAATCCTGAGCCCAATCCCTGTCCGGGATCAAGGCCGGATTCCCGCGCGATGTCCCACCGATGAGGCGGGTGCGCTATGTCTTCACCCCCGCTGACGCTCATAATCAACGGCGAGGACCGGGAGTTTTCCCTGCCAGCGGACACGCCGCTCCTTTATGTCTTGCGCAATGATTGCGGGTTGAACGGCCCCAAATTCGGCTGCGGTCTCGGCGAATGCGGCGCCTGCGCCGTGTTGCTCGACGGTCGGCCTGTGCGATCCTGCGCGACGCCGCTTGCGGCTGTCGCAAAGCGGGAGCTGACGACGCTCGAGGGGCTTTCTCGCGATGGAAAACCGCATCCGGTGCAGCAGGCCTTTATTGAGATGCAGGCAGCCCAATGCGGCTATTGCCTCAACGGCATGATCATCGCCACTGTCGGGCTTCTCTCCCGCAATCCCGATCCGACCGAAGCCGAAATTCGCGCAGCACTCCGCCGCCATCTCTGTCGCTGCGGAACGCATATGGAAATCCTGGCGGCCGTCAGGCTGGCGCGCGCGCGGCTTGCTGCCCCTGAACCTGCGGAGACTGAAGCATCATGACTGCGCCGCGCGAAGCCAGCCGGGACGCCTATCTCGCCATGTCCGACGCGCTCTTGGTGGTCAGGCCGGGAGGTTCGAACCAGCCCGACATCTATCTCGCCATGACAGCGGAGGGCGAGGTGGTCGGTTTCAATGGCCATGTCGATCTTGGCACCGGCATCCGCACGGCGCTCGCCCAGATCATCGCCGAAGAACTGGATGTTGCGTTCGAGAGTGTGCGCATGGTGCTGGGCGCGACCAGCGCCGCCCCCGATCAAGGCCCCACCATCGCCAGCGAAACGATCCAGATCACCGCGATCCCGCTCAAGCAGGCCGCGGCGACGGCGCGGCGCCGGCTGGTGCAGGCGGCAGCCGAACAGTGGGGCGTCGATCCCGAGGCCATCACCGTGTCTTCTGGAGTGCTGACGAACGGCGTCCGCCGGACCTCCTATGCGGAGCTGCTTGTCGGCTGGCGTGAGCGGATCGAGATCGACCCCACAGCGCCCTTGAAGCCGGGGACCGAGTTCCGCATCGTCGGCCAGTCGCAGCCGCGCAATGATATTCCGGCCAAGGCGACAGGCGACTGGGTCTATGTGCATGATGTCAGGCTGCCGGACATGCTGCATGGCCGCGTCATCCGCCCGCCCTATGTCGGCTTCGATCATGGCGAAGGCGTCGGCGCGAGCCTGCTGGATGTCGATGAAGCCTCTGTCGCCCGGATGCCGGGTCTGGTGTCCGTGGTTGTGGTCGGCGATTTCGTCGGCGTCGTGGCCGAGCGCGAGGAGCATGCCGCAGCCATCGCCAAGGCGCTGAAACTGACTTGGCGTGAGCCGCCCAAACGCCCGGATCTCAACGCGCCGGAACAGCCGTTGCGCGACAATCCCGCCTCGCGTCGGCTGTTGAAGGAGAGCGGCGATGTCGATCTGGCGCTCGACGGCGCTTCGCCGCGCATGGACCGCACCTATGTCTGGCCCTATCAGATGCATGGCTCGATCGGTCCGTCTTGCGCGGTGGCCGACTGGACTCCTGAGCGCCTGACCGTCTGGTCTGGCACGCAGAACCCCTATTTCATGCGCCGCGATCTTGCCCGCCTCATGGACATGCCCGAGGAGGCGATCGTGGTGGAGCGGCACGAGGCCGCCGGCTGTTACGGCCGCAATTGCGCCGATGACGTGACCGCTGACGCAGCACTTCTGTCGCGCGCCGTGGGGCGTCCTGTCCGCGTGCAGTTGACGCGTGAGCAGGAACATGGCTGGGAGCCGAAGGGCGCGGCGCAGGTGATCGATGTGCGCGGCGGCCTGGATCTCGAAGGCGGCCCGATCGCCTATGATTTCGAGACACGCTATCCCTCCAATCTCGCCCCGACGCTGGCGCTGGTGCTGACCGGCAAGACGACCGGCAACGACACCGTCGAAATGGGCGACCGCACGGCGATTCCGCCTTATGCTGTCGGCAATATGCGCATCGCCGTGCATGACATGCCGCCAATCGCGCGGGCCTCCTGGTTTCGCGGCGTCTCCGCCATGCCGAATTCCTTCGCGCATGAAAGCTTCTTCGACGAACTCGCCGCCGCCGCCGGCGTCGATCCCGTCGAATACCGGCTTCGTTATCTGACCGATCCCAGGGCGATCGACCTGGTGCGCGCGGTGGCGGAGAAGGCCAAATGGAAGCCGCGCACCCGCTGGGGCAGTGAAGGCGGCGAGGGCGACCTGCTTTACGGTCGCGGCTTTGCCTATGCCCTTTACGTCCACGGAAAGTTTCCCGGAACACCGGCGGCATGGTCGGCCTGGGTGGCCGATGTCGCCGTCAACAAGCGAACCGGTCAGGTGACGGTGACGCGGGTGACGGTGGGCCAGGATTCAGGCCTGATGATCAATCCGGACGGGGTCCGCCATCAGATCCACGGCAATGTCATCCAGTCCGTCAGCCGCGTGCTGAAGGAAAAGGTGACGTTCACCGAGACCGGCGTCGAGAGCCTGGAATGGGGCGGCTATCGGATCCTCACATTCGAGGAGACGCCCGATATCGATGTGCTGATGATCCCGCGTCCGGACGAGCCGCCAATGGGCGTCGGCGAATCCGCCTCGGTGCCGAGCGCAGCGGCGATCGTCAACGCGGTTTATGACGCCACGGGCCTGCGCTTCCGCGAATTGCCGTTGACGCCCGACCGGATCCTCGCCGGATTGGGGCAGCAGGCCTTGCCTCCTTCCGGCAATGATGGCGGCAAAAAGCGGATGTCCTGGTTCCGCCGCGGCTTCGGCTTCGCCGGGCTGGCGGGGTTGGCCGCCTTCGGACTGGCGACCGCTTCGCCCTGGCGGCCGTCGATCGCGGCCATTCAACGGCCCGATCCGGCCGTGTTCAGTCCCGCTTCAGTCGAGCGCGGCCGTCTGGTCGCCGCCGCCGGCGGCTGTGCGACCTGTCATGCCGGCGCCGATGGCGTGGCCTTGGCCGGCGGTCGGGCGTTCGAGACGCCGTTCGGCACGGTGCGCGCCGCCAATATCTCTCCGGATGAGACCCATGGCATCGGCGGCTGGTCCTATCCGGCCTTTGCGCGAGCGGTGCGCGAGGGCGTCAGCCGAGACGGCTCTCATCTCTATCCCGCCCATCCATATACCTCTTTTGCGACTGTGTCCGATCAGGATCTTCAGGATCTCTACGCCTTCGTGATGAGCGCGCCGGCCGCAAATCGGCCTGCTGCCCAATCGGAGATGAAGCCGCCTTTCAACATCAGGGGATTGATGGCCGGCTGGAACACGCTGTTTCTTGGCGCCAAGACCGTCGCCTATGACCCCGCCAAGGGCGAAGCCTGGAATAGAGGCGCTTATCTGGTCGAAGGACTGGGCCATTGCTCCGCCTGCCATACCGACCGCAATATTCTGGGCGCCGAGCGCAGCGGCGATGTCCATCTCGCTGGCGGCTTTGCCGATGGCTGGGTGGCGCCGGCGATTAATGGCCGGGGCGACGGCGCCGTTCCCTGGACCAAAGCGTCGCTTTACGACTATCTCCGCCGCGGCCATTCCGATGATCACGGCGGCGCCGGCGGGCCGATGGCGCAGGTCGTCGCCTCGCTCTCGGCGCTGCCGGACACGGATATCGAGGCGATGGCGACTTACCTCGCCAGCATGGCCCCGGAGCCCAGTCAAGCCGAAGTCGAAAGCCTGAAACAACAGGCGTTGCAACGCGCCGACGCTGCGCGAGATGCGGCCGCGCTGGCCCATCCCGAAGGTCAGCGGCTCTTCGAGGGCGCCTGTTCCTCCTGCCACGAAGACGAGGCGCTCGCGACCCATCTTGCGCTCAACACCAATCTCCGCAGCGACAGGGCCGACAATGTGCTGCAGGCGATCCTGCATGGCGCGCCCGCGCCGGCGGGTATGAGGGAACGCCTGCAAGCCGCCGGCCAGCCGATGTCGATGCCGTCTTTCGCGGACAGCTTGTCGGATCGGCAGATCACGGAGCTCACGCGCTATCTCCGTGCTCGCTTCGCATCCGACCGCGCCGCCTGGGAGATTGACGCCAAGACGCTCTCCGCCATTCGCAGCGCGTCCGCGTCGCATTGACGGATTTCGTGTGGGACGCGGGGATGTGCGGCGCACAAATTTGCCGCATTGCCGGTTTGGGGAAAAGCAAATAGAGAGGGGCCATGACCCGGTTTTGGCCCCGTATTGACCGTCTGAACGTCGCGATCACGCTGCGCTTTCTGTGCGCGCTCGCCGTCGCGATGATCGGCTTTGCGCATAAGCCGGTCTTTGCGGCGCAGCCCTATGGTTACGAAGTTTCGGTTTTGCCGGATGGCGAAATCGCCACGATGTGCCTGTCGTCGCCGAACCCGGGCGGAAAGAAAACTGTCGCCGGGAGTTCGTGCGAAGCCTGCCGCCTGTCATCCGCTTGCCTGTCTCCAGAGCCGCCAGAGAGTAGTGGCGTCTTGATCCGGCCGGCTCTCGCGATGCTTCCCGTCGCCGGGCAGGGCGGCCCGCCGCTTGACGTTCTTTCCTATCGCGGCGCGCCGCGCGCATCGCCAGCCATCTGAGCGCTCCGTCGCCCGCGCCCGTTTGGGGCGAAGGCGAAGTCGAAGCGCGAGCGGGATAGTCGATGTCATTCCCGCTTGCCGAAGTTCAGAGACAGTTTGCAGGGTCAATTCCCATGAAGAAGACACTCATCCGCGCCGCCATGATGGCCGCATTGTTCGTCGCCACGCCCGTCCTCGCCCACGAATACAAGCTCGGACAACTCGAAATCGATCATCCCTATTCCCGCGCCATGTTGCCGGGCGCGGTCGTCGGCGCCGGCTATCTGAAAGTCGTCAATCACGGCGACGCCGACCGTCTGCTGCGGGTCACCACGCCCCGCGCGCAATCGTCGCAATTGCATGAGATGCAGATGAGCGACGACATGATGAGCATGCAGGAAATGGGCGACGGCCTCGAAATTCCTGCCCATGGCGTTCTCGAATTGAAGCCCGGCGCCTTCCATGTGATGTTCATGAATGTCGCCCAGCCGTTCAAGGAAGGCGAACGCGTCAAGGCGACGCTTACGTTTGAAAAAGCCGGCTCCGTCGATGTCGACTTCGTCGTCGGTCCCCCGGCTGGCGATCAACCCGCTCATGACCATCACGGCGACCATACGGACCACGCGCAATGACCAAGACCAACCCCTTCCTGATCGTGGTGCTTGCAGTCGTCGGCTTGTTCATGTCGGCGCTGATCGGCATCATCGCCTGGGTGGCCGCGGATGACTACAGGCCGGGCCCTTTCCGCGAAACCTTCACGCTGATCAATGATCGCGGCGAGACGGTGACGGAAAAGATGTTCCGGGGGCGGCCCTCGCTCGTCTATTTCGGCTACACGCATTGCCCGGAAGTCTGCCCGACCACGCTTTATGACGTCTCGGTCTGGTTGAAGAAACTGGGTCCGGAAGGGGCGGGTCTGCAGGTCTATTTCATCACTATCGATCCCGAGCGCGACACCCAGCAATTGCTGCATGGCTATGTCAACGCCTTCACCGACCGCATCACCGGCATCACCGGCGATCCCAAGGAAATCAGGAAGGTGGTCGACGGCTGGATGATCCATGCCTCGAAATCGGCGAGCAAGAATGGCGACTATCACATGAGCCATACGACGTCGCTGCTGCTGATCGGCTCGGACGCCCGGCTGAAATATCTGCTTCCCTATGGCACGGAAGACAGTGTCGCGGTCGACCGCATCCGCGATTTCCTGAAGCGGGATCGCCGCGCGGCGGAAGCCAACAGTTAGAATTCGCACGCCCGAAGACATATGATGCCGCGCGCCTTTTGACGCGCGGCTTTTCTCTTGCCTATCTCAGGCTGCTCGCCGCTGGTCCCAGGCGGTTCCGAGCTCACGGGCATCGGCTTGGCGGTTGAGCTTGAATTGTCCCACCAGTTCCGAAAGCCCGGCCGAATCCTGCGCCAGCGAATGGCTTATAGCGGTCGTCTCCTCCACCATGGCGGCGTTCTGCTGGGTCATCTGGTCGATGGAATTCACCGCTGCAGATATCTCTTGCAGTCCGATCGACTGTTCGCGCGAGGCGGTGTCGATGGCGTTGATCTTGAGATCGATGTCGTTGACGAAGGCCGCGATCCGGGTCAGCGCCTGGCCGGTTTCATCGACGAGACGGACGCCGGAGGAGACCTGTTCGCTCGAACTCTTGATGAGCGCGGAAATTTCCTTGGCAGCCTGCGCCGAGCGTTGCGCCAGCTCCCGCACTTCCTGTGCCACGACCGCAAACCCCTTGCCGGCGTCGCCAGCGCGCGCGGCTTCGACGCCGGCGTTCAGCGCCAAGAGATTGGTCTGGAAGGCGATCTGGTCGATCACGGCGATGATCTGGCCGATCTTGCCCGAGGATTCTTCGATCCGGCGCATGGCGTCGACGGCCTCGGTCACCACGTCCTGGGAGGTCTGGGCGCAGGCGCGGGCGTCGCCCACCAGAATGCGGGTCTCGGAGGCGCGTTCCGCCGAGGATTTGACCGTCGACGTCACCTCGTCGAGCGAGGCGGAGGTCTGTTCGAGCGCTGCGGCCTGTTGCTCCGTGCGCTTGGCGAGATTGCCGGCCGAATCCTTCATCTCCTCGGCATTGCCGGAGACCTGGGCGGTCTTGGCCAGCACCTGTTCGAGCGCGCGCTGGAAGGTGGCGATAGAGTTGTTGAAATAGTGCCGGAGCGGCTCGAAGCGCGGCGCGAAGGGATGGTCGATCGTCACCCGCATATCGCAGGCCGCAAGCCGTTCGAGGCCGGCGCCGAGTTCGTCGACCACCTGCTTCAATTCGCCGGCTTCCGTCTGCATCAGTTCCTCTCGGGCGCGCTTTTCCTCCTCGATCCGGTCATTCTGCTCGGCGATCTTGCGCAACCTGTCCTGGACACGGGCGCTGACGGAATCGCGCAGCGTTTCGAGCGCCCGCGACATGTCGCCGAATTCGCTGCGATCCTTCGCGCCGCCGATCGGCGCGTCGAACTCTTCCGATGCGATGCGCTGCATCGCGCGCATCAGCGATTTCATTGGCGCGATGACGCTGCGGATGACGGTGAAGGCAAAGCCCTGCAGGATGATCATGCCGATGATGCTGACGAGCCCTTGCTGTCGGCCGATCTCCCAGCGACGGGCATGGAGATCGTCGACATAGACGCCGGTGCCGATCACCCAGCCCCAGGGTTCGAACAGGGCGACATGCGACAGTTTTTCAGCCGGCTCCGCTTCGCCGGGCTTCGGCCATTGATAGGTCACGAAGCCGGATTTCTCATTGCGCGCCACGCGGGTGAATTCTGAAAACAGCGACAGGCCGGTCGGGTCTTTCATGCCGCTGACATTCTTGCCGTTCAGCTCGGGCTTGGTCGGGTGCATGACCATCTTCTGGTCGAGGCTGTTGATCCAGACATAACCGTTTTCGCCGTAGCGCAGCGCGCCGATCGCTTCCATTGCCCGCGCCTGGGCCTGTTCGCGCGTCAGTTTGCCGGAGGTTTCCAGTGCATGTGCCGCCTTGGCGATCGCCATGGCGTTGTCGTCGATGGAGGACAAAAGCATGCGCCGGTCCGACATCATCTGCGCGTCGGTGGTCGTCAGGCTGAAATAGAAGACGCCGCCGAGGACGAGAAAGGCAAGCGCCACGAGGGCGTAAAGTCTCGAAGAAACCGAAAAGTTCTGCATGGCCGATCCTGAAAAGCAGGTGAACGAATGCAGGGGACAAGACATGCCTGACCCCGTCGGCGCCATGACATTCGTCAACGCAACTGTGGGAACGGCTTGTTGAGGCGGATATTTATGATTGTGGTATAAAATTAGTTTCTAACGAATTTAGAGAGCGGCCTGAAAACTTTAGGCCGCTTCCTGAAATGCTTCACTCTGCAGCCTGCGGCAACGGTTCCGGAAGATGGTGATCCGCCTCCGTCACGTTGTCTTCCGCAGGTTCCGCTTTGGCGCCGCTGTCCTTTTTCGTGCGGCCGAAGAATAGTGCATAGCCGGCGGGCAGCACGAAGATGGTCAGAAGCGTGGCGACAAGGATGCCGCCCATCATCGCATAGGCAAGCGGTCCCCAGAACACTCCGCGTGAGATCGGGATCAGCGCCAGCACGGCGGTGAGCGCTGTCAGCGTGATCGGCCGGAAACGCCTGACGGCGGCGCCGATGATGGCTTCGGATCGCTCCATTCCGGCGGCGATATCCTGGTCGATCTGGTCGACGAGAATGATCGAATTGCGGATGATGATGCCGAGCAGCGCGATGACGCCGAGGATGGCGACGAAGCCGAACGGCGCGCCGCTGATCAGGAGCGCGGCGGCGGCGCCGATGATGCCCAGGGGACCTGTGGCAAGCACCAGCATCGCCTTGCCGAAATGCTGCAGCTGGACCATCAGCAGCACCACGATGATGGCGAGCATGATCGGCGCCTTGGCGGCGATCGAGGCCTGGCTTTCGGCGGAATCCTCTGGCCCGCCCTGGATCTCCACCCGATAGCCAGCCGGAAGCGTGGCGCGGAGATCGGCCATGCCGGCATACATGGCGGTCACTACATCATTGGCCTGGACGTCGTCGGGCAGCGTGGCGCGCACGGTGATCGTCGGCAGGCGGTCGCGACGCCATTCGATGCCCTGCTCCATGACCGGTTCGACCTTGGCGATCTGCGACAGCGGCACGAAGGTTCCGAGATCAGTCGGTATGGAGATGCTCTGGACCGCCGAGAGCAGCTTGCGATCGGCTTCGGGCTCGCGGGCGACGATCGACACGGTTTCTTCGCCATCGCGGAAATCATCGAGCGGCGCGCCTGACATCGTCGCCTGCAACATCTGGCGGATACGTTGCGACGTGACGCCGAGGGCGCGGGCGCGGTCCTGGTCGACGACCAGTTTCATGGCTGTCACAGGCTCCAGCCAGTCGTCATGCACGGCGCCGAGTTGCGGATTGGCTATGAAGCGTTCCTTGACCTGATCTGCGATGCGGCGCACCTCTGCTCTGTCAGGACCCATCACCCGCATCTGCACCGGCCAGCCGGTCGGCGGACCCAGGAACAGACGGTCGACCTTGCCGCGGATCGAGGGGAAGTCGCTGGCGAGAATGCCGCGCAGCTTGACGATCAACCTTTCGCGGGCCGGTTCGTCCTGCGCCATCACCAGAAGCTGGGCGTAATTCGGATTGCGCAATTGTTGATCGAGCGGCAGGAAGAAGCGCGGCGCGCCTTCGCCGATATAGGTGGCGACGAATTTCTTGTCCTTGTCGTCGGCGATTTTGGCTTCGAGCAATTTGGCCTGACGCTCCACTTCCGTGATGCTGGTTCCCTCCGGCAGCCAGAGATCAACGAGAATTTCCGGACGCGACGACTGCGGGAAGAAGTTCTTCGGAATGAACTGGAAGGCCCAGAGGCTCGCGCCGAAGGTGAGAAGCGTCAGCGTCAGAACGATCGCCTTGTAACGCACCGCCCAGGCGACCGTGTGGTGGAGCCCGCGATAGAAGCGGGTGTCGAACACATCCTTGTGCGCGCCAGCATGCGCCCGCTGCTTGAGGATCATGTGGCCGAGCCAGGGCGTGAAATAGACGGCGACGAACCAGGAGAGCACCAGTGCAATGCCGACCACATAGAAGAGCGAGCGCACATATTCGCCGGCGGTGGATTCCGCAAAACCCACGGGAATGAAGCCGGCGGTGGTGATCAATGTGCCCGTGAGCATGGGAAAAGCGGTGGAGGAATAGGCAAAGCTCGCGGCCTCCAGCTTCGGCAGGCCTTCCTCAAGTTTGCGCTCCATCAGCTCGACCACGATCATGGCGTCGTCGACCAAGAGGCCGAGCGCGATGATCAGCGCGCCGAGCGAGATGCGCTGCAGGTCGATGCCGAGCTCGTACATCACGCCGAAAGTGGCGGCCAGCACCAGCGGAATGGTGATGGCGATGACGATGCCCGAACGCCAGCCGATCGACAGGAAGGAGACGATCAGCACGATCACCAGCGCCTCGCCGAGCGCCTTCATGAATTCGCCGACGGCTTCGGTGACCACATGCGGCTGATTGGCGATCTGGTCGACCTTGACGCCATAGGGCAGGGAGGCCTCGAAACGCTTATAGGTTTCCTCCACCTGCGCGCCGACATCGGTGACTTTGAACCCCTTGCTCATGACCACGCCGACCTGGACGCTTTCTGCGCCATTGAAGCGAAACTTGCGTTGAACGGGATCTTCGAGCCCTTGATAGATCGTGGCGATGTCGCCGAGGCGGGTCACCTCGCTGCCCGCGCGGAGGCGGAGTTCACGAATGGCTGCAACGCGATCGACAGCGCCATCGACGGAAATCCGCACCGATCTCAGGCCGGTGTCGAGGGTCCCCGAGGGGTCGACGCCGTTCTGGCCCTTCAGCGCATTCTGGATATCGGTGAGCGTCAGTCCGCGTTCGGCAAGCGCTTTGGAGGAAATGTCGATATAGATCTTCTCAGGCTGGTCGCCGAGGATGACCGCCTTTTCGACGCCGGGCGTGGTCAGCAGCATGTCGCGCGCCTGGATGGCGAAAGCCTTGAGTTCCGGATAGGAATAGCCCTCGCCGCTCAGCGAATGCAGCGTGATATAGGTGTCGCCGAATTCGTCGTTGAAATAGGGACCGAGCAACCCCGACGGCAGTTCACTGGCGATATCGCCGACCTTCTTGCGCGCCTGGTAGAAGGACTCGCCGACGTCAGCTCCCGTCGTGTCGCCCTTGATCTGCAGGGTAATGATGGCGCTGCCGGCGCGGGTATAGGATTTCACCCAGTCGAGATGCGGCGTTTCCTGAAGCTTGCGCTCGATTTTGTTGACGACCTGATCCTGCATCTCCTGGATCGACGCGCCCGGCCAGACAGCCTGGACGACCATGACCCGGAAGGTGAAGTCGGGATCTTCCTTTTGCCCCATATTCAGGAGGCCGAATACGCCGGTCAGCAGAATGAGGCCGAACAGGAAGCGCGCGATGCTCGGATGGCCGATGGCCCAGCGCGACAGGTTGAACTTTTCCTTGCCAGGGGATGTCGTCTGCATGGCCGGGCTCCGTCTGGATGTCGGGTTCAGTTGAGGATGTTTTCAGCCAGCGCCCCGACATCGGGAAGCTTCACCGTCAGATTTTCACGCATGAACTGGGTGCCCGCCGCAACCACGAGGTCGCCGGCCTTGAGCCCGGAAATGATGCCGACGCCATCGGCGGTGAAGGCGCCGACCTCAACGGGCCGGGCATGCACGGTCGCCTTGGCGCGATCGACCGTCCAGACGATCTTGGCGCCATCCTTCTCTGCCAATGCCGTCAGCGGCACCGCGTATTCGGCGGCGTCGGCATGGGTCTCCGCCTCGATCGTCGCCGTCATGCCGATCAGCACATGATCGTTGGCCGGCAGGCTGATGCGGACAGAGAAGGTGCGCGACTGAGGATCTGCGCTGCCCGAGACTTCCCGCACTTTGCCGGTGAGCGCCAAGGCCTTGTCGGCCCAGAAGCTGGCCTTGACCGTATTACCGGGGATGAATTCGGAGATTTCCGTCTCCGGAACGGCGATCTGCACTTCTTTTTCGTCGTCGGCGACGACGGTGAGAACGGGCGAGCCTGCGCTGACGACCTGACCGCGATCGGCGCTGACGGCTGAGACAATGCCGTCGCGGTCGGACATCAGTTCGGCATAGGCCAGCTGGTTCCGCGCCTGCTCGAGAGAGGACTGCGCGGCAGTGCGGGTCGCCGCCGCCTGATCATAGCTCAACTGCGCCTGTTCGAGCTGCGCCTTCGGAATGGCGTTGGTGGCGAACAGCGTCTTGGCGCGGCGATTGGCGAGATCGGCGGTCTCCAGCGCCTTCTGCGTCGAACGCAGATCCGCTTCGGCCGATTGCACCGCGAGCTGGTAGTCCGTCGGGTCGAGACGAGCGAGAACCTCGCCCTTCTTCACACGGTCGCCGATATCGACCTTGCGCTCGATCACCTTGCCTGCGACCCGGAAGCCGAGATTCATTTCGGTGCGGGATTTGACCGAGCCGGAATAGGACAGCGTGCGGGTGGTCGCGGCCGGCGCGATCTCGACAACCTTGACCGGCCGGATTACGGCGGCGGGCGCCTCGGCCTTTTCCTCGGTGCAGCCAGAAAGCAGGCCGGCGCCGATCGCGAGACCGGCGAGAAGAACTGATGTCCTGATGCGCATGCGGTTCGACGTGGTCATGGGAGCCTCCGGTCGTTACTTGAGCGCGGCAAGCGCGAATTCGATGAGCTGTTCGGGCGTCGCCCGGTTGGTCTTGGCTAGGCACTGCGCGACCATCTGCGGATGGCAAAGCACGACGGTCGCGCCGCCAAAGCAGCGCGCGGCGATCTCGGGATCCTGATCGCGGAATTCTCCGGCCTCCACGCCCTGGCGGATGGCCACGGCCAAGAGGTCGTGCAAGCGATTGATGTGCTGATCGATGACATGCCAATCGCGCTCCAGCGCCACGACCACCATTTCATGCACCTTTTCCTGGTCCAGCATGGTCTCGACCGTCATGCGGTGCTGCGCATGAGCCCATTGCCGCAGGCGCTCGGTCGCGCTGATCGGCTGCGACAGGATCTGCTTGGACATCTCATAGGAGCCCATCAGCATGCGGCCGCAGATCGCCTGATGGATTTCGACCTTGGAGGTGAAGAAGCGATAGATATTGGCCGGGGACATGCCGAGATCGCGGGCGATATCGGCCACATTGGTCTTGGCGTAGCCGTAATGGCGAAACAGCCGCTCCGCGGCGTCAAGGATGCGGGTGACGGTTTCGTTTTTCGAAACATCGGAGGCAAGGTCTGGCGCATCAATCACGACTGACGTCTTTCGAATTACGTGTGACGAAATATATAATTCGTCAGTAGTCATAATTTTAGCCGTTGTCAATGGATGATGGGCTGCGGGGTCTGGTCCCGGGCGGCAAGGGCAACAAAAAACCCGCCGGAAAGCGGCGGGCTCGTATCGTCTTGGTGCTGGGAAAGTTCAGTCGTGGTGGAAGACCTCTTCCATTGAAGCCCACCATTCCCCCTCTTTCCGCGTCTCAAGCGGCTTCTGGCAGGGCATGCAGACGGCCCACCAGTCCTGTGTCACCGGATCGGCGGCCATGACCTTCATGTCGGCGTCGAAGTCCTCTCCGTGATATTCGAAATAGGAGAAGAGAAGGTTTTCCGGCTCCTTGAGGAAGATCGAATAGTTGCGAATGTGGCATTGGCTGATCATCTTCAGCACATCGGGCCAGACCGCAGCGTGCAGACGCTTGTATTCCTCGATCTTCTCGGCGTTCAGGCCGATCACCATTCCCATCCGCTGCATGCTGCTCTCCCTCAGGCGATGACGCTGTTGAATTCGGAAATTGCCCTGCGGCGAATTTCCTGCCAGTCCCAGTCGATCCCGAGGCCGGGGGCGGAGGGCGCGATCGCCATACCGCTTTCGATCTTCATCTTCTCGCCGGTGATCTCGTCGAGTTGGGGAATATATTCGACATATTTGCCGTTCGGAACTGCGCAGGCGAGGCTGACATGCAGTTCCATCAGAAAATGCGGACAGATCGGTATATTGTAGGCCTCAGCCGCATGCGCGACCTTGAGCCAGGGCGTGATGCCGCCGATGCGTCCGACATCGACCTGGACGATCGAGCAGGCGCCCCGCTGCATATATTCCCGGAAATGCCGGATGGAATAGAGCGATTCACCGATGGCGATCGGCGTCGAGGTCGAGGCGGAGAGCCTGACATGGCCGTCGATATCGTCGGCGGCCAAGGGCTCTTCAATCCAGGCGAGATCGAGATCGGCGAAGCGACCCGAACGTCGGATGGCTTCGTCCAGCCCAAAACCCTGATTGGCGTCGGTCATGATCTCATAGCCGTCGCCGAGGGCGGCGCGCATGGCCTCCAACCGTTCGACGTCTTCTGCTGCGCGCGGCTTGCCGATCTTCACCTTGGAGCCGGTGAAACCTTTTTCGCGCGCGGCCAGCGCATCCTCGACCAGCGCCTGCTTGTCGATATGCAGCCAGCCGCCTTCGGTGGTGTAGAGCGGCCGGCGATCGGAAGCGCCGCCGGCGAGTTTCCAGAGCGGAAGTCCCATCTTCCGGGCGCGGAGATCCCAGAGCGCCGTGTCGATCGCCGCAAGCGCGATGGCGGTGATCGCGCCGATCGTCGTGGCGTGGGTGTAAAATTCCAGATCGCGCCAGATGGCCTCGATCCGGTCAGCGTCCTGGCCGATGATGCGCGGCGCGAGATGATCGGCGAGAAGCCGCATGACGGAGGAGCCGCCGGTGCCGATCGTGTAACTATAGCCCGCGCCCGTTGCGCCATCGCTGTCGGTGATGATGACGATGGGCGTTTCCTGGCTGACGAAGCTCTGGATCGCATCGGTGCGCTTCACTTTCGGCGCAAGGTCGACCATCAGCAGTTCGACTTTTTCGATTTTCGCCATGGTTCAGACCCTCAGGCTCGCGCCAGTCTCGGCATCGAACAGATGCGCCTGCGACAGATCCACGCTCATGGCGATTACTTCGCCGGATTTCAGCGTGCGCGGATTGAGCATGCGCGCCACCCATTCCTTGCCGGCGAAGGTCACGAAGACCAGCGTCTCGTTGCCGAGCGGCTCGGTGATCGACACCGGCAGCTCGAGAGACGCCACTTCATGGGCTTCTCCCGAATGCAGGCCATGGCCGGCGGGATAGAAATCGTCAGGGCGGATGCCGAAGACCACTTTCTGTCCTGGCCGCAGCCTTTCACGGAAGGCCTGCGGAATGGGCAGCGCATCACCATTTGCGAAGACGAGCCGACCCTGATCCACCGTCGCCTCGACGAGATTCATCGGCGGCGAGCCGATAAAGCCGGCGACGAAGCGGCTGGCGGGGCGTTTGAACACGTCTTCAGGCGTTCCCGCCTGCTCGATGCGGCCGTCGCGCATGATGACGATGCGGTCGGCAAGCGTCATCGCCTCCACCTGGTCATGGGTGACATAGATGACGGTCGACTGCACCTTCGCGTGCAGCTTCTTGATCTCGGTGCGCATCTGCGTGCGCAGCTTGGCGTCGAGATTGGACAGCGGCTCGTCAAAGAGGAAGACTTCCGGGTGGCGCACGATGGCGCGGCCCATCGCGACGCGCTGGCGCTGACCGCCTGAAAGCTGCGCCGGTCGCCGATCCAGCAGCGCCTCCAGATCGAGCGTCTTGGCGGCGTCGGCGACGCGCGCGGCGATCTCATCCTTGGAAGCGCCGGCGATCTTGAGCGAAAAGCCCATATTCTCCGCCACCGTCATATGCGGATAGAGCGCATAGGACTGGAACACCATCGAGATGTTGCGGGCCCGCGGCGGCAGGTCGTTGACCACCTTGCCGCCGATTTCGATCTCGCCGCCGGAAATGTCTTCGAGGCCGGCGATCATGCGCAGCGTTGTCGACTTGCCGCAGCCGGACGGGCCGACCAGCGCGATGAATTCGCGATCGGCGACATCGAGATTGATGCCGTGGACGATTTCAAAGGCGCCGTAGC
Organism: Rhizobium sp. FKL33; assembly: GCF_005222915.1. GTDB lineage: Bacteria > Pseudomonadota > Alphaproteobacteria > Rhizobiales > Rhizobiaceae > Rhizobium_E. Next base: position 21,354 of record NZ_STFX01000018.1, on the reverse strand, counting down.
GCTTGACGAGGTTTCTGAGTGTGACGGGAGCCATGATTTACCCTTTGACCGCGCCGGATGTCAGGCCGGAGACGAGATGTTTCTGGACGGCGAAGGTGAGCGCGAGCGCGGGCAGGATCATCACCACGGCCAGCGCGCACATGCCGCGCCAGTCGATGGTGAATTCCGCCGTGTAATCGAGCAGCCCGACCGGCAGGGTCTTGGAATTGACCGAGCGGGTGAGGTTCGACGCCAGCGCGAACTCGTTCCAGGAGGTGAGAAAGGCGAAGATGCCGGCGGACGCGATGCCGGGTCCGGCAAGCGGAAACTCGACCTGCCAGAAGGCCTGCCAGCGCGTGCAGCCGTCGATCTGGGCGGCTTCGGCGAGGTCCTTCGGCACCTGGCGGAAGAAGCCGTCGATCAGCCAGATCGTGAAGGGCACGTTGAGCGCCACATAAGCGAGGATCAGGCCCATATGCGTGTCGAGAAGGCCGAGCTTGGCGTAGACGAAGAACAGCGGCAGCGACAGAGCGATGCCGGGAACGGTGCGCGTCAGCATCAGTCCGAGAAACCAGCCGGCCTTGCCCCTGAAGGAGAAGCGGGCGAAGGCGTAGCCCCCGGAAATGCCGATGGCGAGCGCGATCACCGTCGAGGTGATCGAGATGATCAGCGAATTGCGGAAATAGTCGATGACCGGAATGCCGCCTTTGCCGACGCCGGAGAACATCGCGACATAGGCGTCGAAGGAGATCTCGCTGGGGATCCAAACCGGCGGCTTGGCCATGATCTCCACGGTCGGGCGGAGCGACGACAGCACGATCCAGAAACCGGGCAGGCAGATGACCATCATCGCCAGGAACAGGCCGACGAGATGCGCGGCCTTGAGGACCCGGCGGCGGATGCGGTGGCTTGAATTGACGTCCATGATCACCACTCCGTCCCGACCTGGGCGCGGGCAAGCGCGAGTTTCTTGTAAAAATAAACTGTGAAGACGATCGACAGCAGGATCGAGAAATAGGCCATGGCGTTGGCCATCCCCATCTTGGCGTCGGCATAGGCTGTGCGCGAGACCAGCGTCCAGAGAAGTTCGGTACGCTTGGCGGGGCCGCCATCGGTCATGATCTTGACGATGTCATAGGCGCGCGCCACATCGAGCGAGCGGATGGTCATGGCGATGAAGGCGAAGGGCATCACGAAGGGCCAGGTGACATAACGGAAGGTCTGCCAGGGCGTGCAGCCGTCGACTTTGGCCGCCTCGATCGGCTCCTTCGGCATGGCGAGCAGGCCCGCCAGGATGAGGATCGCGAAGACGGAGGTGGATGACCAGACTTCCGCCACCACGATCGAAAAGAAGGCGAGCTGGCCGTCGATCAGCCAGGGAATGGCTTGATCGGTCAGCCCCAGGGATTGCAGGGCGTTGTTCACCAGACCGACATTGTCGTTGAACATGAATTTGAACTGGAAGCCGACGAGCAGCGGCGAAAACATCATCGGCAGCATCATCAGCGTGCGCAGGATGCGCTGGCCGGAGACGGCTTTCTCCACCAGCATGGCCAGTCCGAGGCCAAGCAGCATTTCGAGATTGAGCGCCACGGTGAGCAGCAGCACGGTGCGGCCGAAAGCGGTCCAGAATTCGAGATCGGCCAACAGCCGCGCATAATTGCGCAGACCGATGAATACCCAGAACGTGTCCTGCTTGGTCAGCCGGAAGGGCGTGAAGCTCGAATAGAAGGACAAAATCAGGGGCGCGATCACCACGGCCGCCAGCACGATTACGGCCGGCAACAGCAGGAGAACGGGCGCCGAAAGTTTAAAACCTCTCATTCGAGGGCTCCGGCCGATATGCGTGATAACAAGGGAGAGGCGCGACCGCGGTTGGCGGTCGCGCCCATGTCGGAAATGCTCAGAGAGCGCCGGCGTCTTCGAGGATGGCGGTCGCCTTGGCGGCGGCGGCGTCCAGCGCCTGCTTGGAGGTCTTGTCGCCGAGAATGGCGGCCTGAAGCTCCGGATAGACGGCGTTGGAAATTTCGATCCATTGCGGCGTCTGCGGCACCGGGAAGGCGTGCTTGGCGGCTTCCTGGAAGGCGGTGAGCACTTCCTTCTTGTAGGGATCGTTTGCTGCCTGCGCGACGTCCCATTCCCAGACGGCGGTGCGGGTCGGCAGCGGGCCGGCGGCGGCTTCGAGTTTCTGGCTGTCCTCATTGGTCAGGAACCAGACGAGCGAGGCGGCCGCGTCCTTATGGGCGCAGCTCTCGGTCACCGAGAAGCCGTGATGGCCAGACCAGCCGGTGCGGATGCCGGCGGAGCCCTGCGGCTGAACCTTCACGCCGACATTGCCGGCGACCTTGGACGACTTGGGATCGTTGAAGAAAGTCGCCCAGCCCGGCCAATCGAGATTGAGCGCCACGGTGCCGGAGGCGAAGCCCTGGCCGAGGTCGTCCCAGAGATAGTTGGTCGTGCCGGCCGGAACCGCCTTGTTCTTGTACAGGCGCACGAACCAGTCGAGCGCGCGTACGCCGGCGTCGGAATTGAAGGCCGGCTTGCCGTCGCCGTCGAGATACTGGCCGCCTTCGGCCACCAGCATTTCATAGAAACGGCCGTTGATCGCCTCTTCCTTGCCGGCGAACTGCGTGCCGTAGAAATCCGGCGGGCTCGCGAAGAATTCCGCCTGGTCGGCGAGATCGGCCCAGGTGTCGGGCGGTGTCAGGTCACGGCCATATTTTTCCTTGAAGGCCTTCTTCTTGGCTTCGTCCTGATAGAGGCTCTTTTGGTAATAGAGCGCCGAGACGTCGAACTGGGCGCGCGGCAGCATCACCAGCTTGCCGTCGAGCGTCGAAGCCTTGATGTTTGCCGGCACGAAAGCGTCGATTTCTTCCTTGGGCAGCAATGCGCCGAGATCGGTGTAGATGTCGGGATATTGCGGGGCGAAGGACGAGTGGTTCGAACCTACGCACCAGGTCACGCTGCTCGACGCGATGTCCGACTTGATTTCCTTGTCGAGTTCGAAGTGGTTCTTCTTCGAGAGAATATTGACCTTGGCGCCGGTCGCCTTCTCCCATTCGCCGATCCGCGCATAAAGCGCCTCATATTGCTGGCCGCCGATCAGCTTGGCGTCGATCGTGACGCCGTCGAACTTTCCCGGCAGATCCGCGGCCTGAGCAAACCCGCCCAGCAACATCAAGGAGACGACTCCGGCGGAGACGCCGGACAGCAATTTCACCATGACTTCCTCCCAGTTTGACAATGGCGGCCCCCTCCGGACCTGGCCCATCAAACCCTCACCCATGAAGGTTTCATTCATATGTAAACAGTGAATCCGACATGCGTCAAGCCGGGATTGTGTTTGCGGAACAAAAGCGCCCGGAACACGTGCGTTCGTGGCCGCCCGGGCGCACGTCGCTTCCGTGGTATTTTGGGGAATTGAGAAAGAAGACGCGGCAAAGAAGGCCCGTGCGCTTCAACGCCGATGAAGTCGGGGCCTATAGACGGCCCTGTCTCATGGAGGGCGCGGAAGAAAGCACGCAAAAAAAATAGCCCGGGCGCTGGGCTCGGGCCATGATCGAAAGTGAAAACTTGGGGATCAGGACTTCAGATACCAGCCCCAGGTTTCGGATGCGTCGAAGCTGGTGATCTGCTTGGTCTCCAGATAGTTCTCGAGTCCCCAGCGGCCCAGTTCGCGGCCGATGCCAGATTGCTTGTAGCCGCCCCAGGGCGCTTCGGTGAAGGTCGGCTGCGAGCAGTTGACCCAGACGATGCCGGCGCGGAAAGCCCGGGCGACGCGCTCACAGCGGACAAGATCATCCGACATCACCGCAGCGGCGAGGCCGAAGCGGCTGTCATTGGCCATGCGGATGGCGTCCGCCTCGTCCTTGAACGGCTTGACGCAGACGACGGGTCCAAAGATCTCTTCCCGCCAAAGGCTGTTGTCCTCGGCGAGATCGGTGATGATGGTGGGCTCCAGGAAATAGCCTTTTTCGAAAGACGACGGCGGCTTGCCGCCTGTGGCGACGACGGCGCCTTCCGAGATGCCGCGTTCGATCATGGCGAGGATCTTGTCACGCTGGCCCTTCGACACGAGCGGGCCGAGCAGCACGCCGTCTGTGAGACCGTCGCCCATGGTGATCTTCTGCGCTTCTTCGACCAGCCGCGCCAGCAAGGTCGGATAAAGGCTTTCCTCGACGAGCACCCTTGATGTCGCCGAGCAGACCTGTCCTTGGTTCCAGAAGATGCCGAACATGATCCATTCGACGGCCTTGTCGATGTCGCAATCGGCGAAAACGACGAAGGGTGATTTGCCGCCGAGTTCGAGGCTGACATTCTTGATGTCACGCGCCGCCGTCGCCATGATCTTGGAACCGGTCGGAACCGAGCCGGTGAAGGCGAGTTTGTCGACGCCGGGATGTTCCGACAGCGGCTGGCCGGCGTCCGCTCCAAAGCCGGTGACGATGTTGATCACGCCAGGGGGAAGGCCAGCCTCCTCGGCGATCGCCCCGAGTTCGAGGGCGGTGAGCGGCGTCAGCTCCGACGGCTTCAGCACCATGGCGCAACCCGCCGCCAAAGCGGGGGCGACCTTCCAGGCTGCCATCAGCAGCGGATAGTTCCAGGGGATGATCGCGCCGGCGACGCCGATCGGTTCGCGGACGACCTTTGACGTGAAGCGGGCGTCGCCAAGCGGAATGGCTTCCTCGGGATGGGCGTCCAGCTGTTCGGCGAGACCGGCATAGAAAGCGAAGCAGCCGGCGGCGTCCTCGATGTCCCACACCGCCTCGGGCAGCGGCTTGCCGTTGTTCATCACCTCGATCCGGGCGAGATCCTGTTTCCGGTCGAGGATTTTCTCCGAGATCGCTCGCAGATAGCGGGCGCGCTCGGCGCCGGTCATGCGCGGCCAGGGGCCGCTGTCGAAGGCGCGGCGCGCGGCTTTCACCGCGAGATCGATATCGCCCGCGCCGCCGGCCGGCGCCGTAGCGAATTCTTGTTCGGTGGCCGGATTGATCACCGGAAATGCGCCGCCGCCGAGCGGGGCGACCCATTGGCCGTCGATGAAGAGCTTGTCGCGCATGAAGCCTCCTTGCAGAAGTCAGCGCCGCGCCGCGCGCGTCGCCTGGGTGTCGCTGATGGTGTCGAGGATGCGGCGGGCGGCGAGCGTCGCGCCGGAATGGGCCTGCATGGTCGCGGCATTCGCCTTGAGGCGCGCCTGCATCTCTTCATCGCCGATCAGGCGCAGGATCGCGCCGGAGAGATCTTGGAACGACCAGTCGTAGCGATCGAGCTTTTCACCGACCTGGGTTTCTTCGGCGCGGCAGGCATTGTCATGGCCGTCCCAGCAATAGGGCATCACCAGCGACGGCACGCCGAAATAAAGCGCCTCGCAGAAGCTGTTGTTGCCGCCGTGATGGATGAACAGGCTGGATTGACGCACGACGGAGGGTTGCGGAAACCAGCTGTCGACATAGACATTGTCGGGCACATCGGAATAGTCGTCGCGCCATGGCCCGGCATTGACCAGGAAACGGCAGGGCAGATCGGCGAAGACCTCGATCATCCGCTTCATCATCTCGACATCCATGGCGCCGAGCGAGCCGAAGCTGACCAGCGCAAGCGGCGCGTCATTGTGGCTGGCGAAACGCGGCGGCGTGTAATCCACCTCGCGGCGGACGCAGCCGTCGAGAAAGACGAAACGGTCGGGATCGAGCGGATTTTTGCGCTCCCGGCGGATGATCTCAGGCGCCAACAAGAGATTGAGCCAGGGTGAGGGATCGAGGAAGGACGGCGAGGGCGGGGCCTTGACCCCGCAGTCGCCGAGAAAGTTCGAGAAACGGCGATGGGCCGGCGCGGTGACCTTGGCGTAGGCGCTGGAAAACTCTTCCCAGCTTCGGTTTGGCTCGCCCCCCAGGCCTGAGAGATAGGGCGGCACGGATGCGTCGGCGATCTCGGTCTCGGCGCAGGAGACGATCCTGATCCAGGGAACGCCGGCTGTGGCGATGGCCGGAAACATCACCACATTGTCGAGCACGATCGCATCCGGTTTCAGCCGCGCCAGCAATTGGCGCAGCGGCTCTTCAGCCTTCACGGCGGTGTCGACGATGGCGTCCCAGGTTGGGCCGACATAACTGGTCAGCTGCTCATAGGGCGACTGCCGGAATGCGTCCTGATGGCGGGCGATGAAGTCGGTCCAGTCGGTCGCATCCGTCCCGTCGTCGCTGCCCAGCTGATATTCGGCGAAGCCGTATTCGGCAAAAACGCCGCGAAAGCCGGGGTGACAGATGAAGACCGGATTGGCGCCCATGTCTCTCAGCGCCTGCGCCACACCGACGCAATTAAGCGCCGCGCCGAAGCTGGCTTCCGGAAACAGGGCGATTGTCTTGGCTGCGCTCATTACTGTGTTTGGACTGCGTTTCTAACGTGTGGCGAGTTTGAGGGCGGGTGGAACGCCGCGCCCGGCGAGTCGCGGCCGCTGGGATTGCGATAGCTGCAGATGCACGCGCATGAGATCCGCCGCAAGCGTCATTTGCCCGCGTTCGATCTGTTCGAGGATCTGCAGATGCTCCATATTGGACTGCATCAGCCTGAACGTGCCGACATGATTGGCGGCCGGAAGCGCAAAACGCCGGCGGTGATGCGCCGTCAGCGCTTCCGCCATGAAGGGATTGCCGCAGCTCTTGGCAATCAGCAGGTGAAAGTCCATGTCGGTGCGTTCGAACAGTCGGCGGTCGAAATCGCGCTCGTCCATCGCCTTCAGCGCCGACATGGATTGGCGAAGCGAGAAGATCGCGGTGGCGTCGCGCTTGAAGTCCGGCATGGTCAGCGCGAGAGGCTCGGCCGCGAGGCGGAATTCGAAGCTCTTGGCCAGAGCCTCGGCGCCCACCGCGAACTGCTTGAGCAGCCATTGCTGGCCGGCGCCCCGTTCGGCGAGATTGTCTTCAGACAGTTTCATCAGCGCATTTTGTACCGTCTGCCGGCTTGCGTCATAGCGGCGTTGCAGGCTCGCGACCGTCTGGACCTCGCCGATGCGCCCGGCGGCGAGATCGCGGAGGATCGCGGCGTGCAGATCGTCTTCCGAGGAGTCGGCGAGATCGGCGTCGCTCCGCGCCAGCATCACGGGATCGGCTGCGAAGCGGTATCCGCCGTCGGTATCGGGCAGGACAAGGCCTTTTTCCGCCAGGATCTGCAGCGCCTTGCGCACGGGAGTTCTCGAGACATTGCAAAGACTTGCGATCGCTTGCTCAGCCATGCGCTCACCCGGCGCCATGCCGCGCTCGGTGGCGATCTCCAGTATTTTCTGCGCCAATTCGACATGGCGTCGATTGGGCTTTTTCGGCGTGTCCGTCATGCGCTCTTGTCCGGTTCAATGGGCATGCTGCCTGCGAAACCAGTGCTTTGCAAGCGTCTCCCGCGGCTTCCAGCGTAAAATTTGCGCAGCTCACAATTTCCTATTGACGTATTTTTTTTACAAATAATACTGTGGCGCATCGGGCGAACAGATCGCAACAAGCGGCGGCGCCGATGCTGAGGCTGGAACAAATCAACAAGGGAGCTTCCCGTGATTGCGAAAATTCGATCTGGTTCGCGGAACTGGACCGCGACACTCTTTGCCGCGACCATGCTCGCCTCCGGCGCCGGCATGGCCAACGCCGCCGACCTGGTGATCTCCAACTGGGCCGGCTACATGGCGCCCGACATCGCCGAGGCCTTCAAGAAGGCGACCGGGCTCGAAGTCGAGATCGTCAATCACGCCACCAATGAAGAAATCATGGGCAAGCTGATGGCGAGCGGCGGCAAGGGCTATGACCTCGTCTTCGTGTCCTCGCCCTTTGCCGAGATCCTCAATGGCCAGGGCCTGGCCGAGCCGATCGACAAGGCCGCCGTTCCCAATCTCGCCAATCTCTATCCGGAAGCCGCAAGCCTCGCTTACGATCCCGGCGCGAATTTCTCCGTCCCCTATACCTGGGGCACGACCGGCCTCTGCTATCGCTCCGATCTGGTGAAAACCACGCCGGACAGCTGGATGAATCTGCTGAAGCCGTCGGACGACCTCAAGGGCAAGGTCACGATGCTCGCGACCGACCGTTGGCTGATGGCTGCCGGGCTTTTCGCGCTGGGCTATTCGGCCAATGAAAAGGATCCGGCCAAGATCGAGCAGGCCAAGAACCTGCTGATCGAGGCGAAAAAGACCTTGCTCGCCTATGACGACACGACCTTCTATTCCAAGCTCGTTTCCGGCGAAGCTTCGCTCGTGCATGCCTGGGACGGCTGGTGCAATTACGGCATCACCGACAACAAGGACATCAAGTTCGTGACGCCGAAGGAAGGGTCGGATCTCTGGGTCGACACGATGGTGGTGATGAAATCGTCCGAGCACAAGGATGCGGCGATGAAGTTCATCAACTTCATGCTCGACGCCAAGAACCATGCCTGGGCCGCCGCCAATATTCTCTACAAGGTGCCGAACAAGGCCGCCATGGAAAGCCTCGATCCGGCGCTCATCAAGACCTATCCGAATATGGGCATGACGCCGGCTGAGCTCACCAAGTTCGAACTGCTGCGCGATCTCGGCGATGCGCAGAAGGATTATTCCAAGGCGGTCAGCGAGATCAAGGCCGCCAACTGACGGTCTGCCTCTCAAGACCCGGCGGGGCTCTTTGAACTCCGCCGGCGCCGAGGCGAAAGCGAGGCGGGCCGTGTTCGCCTCGGCCAATCTCATCCCATTGTCAGACTGTGAATCGAAACCCCGTGTCCTCCAAGGCTGCACGTTCCAATCTCATGGCCGCGCCCGCCGTCGCCTGGCTTCTCCTGTTCATGGTGACGCCCTGCGCGCTGGTGCTCGCCTACGCTTTTTTCGAACGAGGTCCCTGGGGCGGCGTCGTCTTCAATTTCAATATTGACAATTTCATCCGGGTCGCCGATCCGCTTTACGCCAAGATCTTCCTGTCTTCGGCGCGGATTGCTGCGATCACCACGCTCATCGCCATTCTCATCGCCTATCCCGCCGCCTACGCCATCAGCCGCGCGCCGCGTTCGCGTCAGGCGCTGCTGCTGTTCTTTGCTGTGCTGCCGTTCTGGAGCAATTATCTGATCCGTACCTATGCCTGGATCGTGCTGCTCAATCGCGAGGGCCTGTTCAACAATCTCCTGCGCTGGCTGGGATACGAGGGCGAGCCGCTGTCGCTGCTCTATACCGAAGGCGCTGTGATCACCGGCCTCGTCTATAACTATCTGCCTTTCGTCATCCTGGCGATCTACTCCTCGCTGTCGCGGCTGAGCCCGGATTACGCCGAAGCGTCGCGCGATCTCGGCGCCGGCCCCGTCAGAACCTTCCTGCGGGTGATCCTGCCCTTGACGCTGCCGGGCGTCGCCGCCGGCGGCGTGTTTGTCTTCGTGCTGTCGATCGGCAATTTCGTGACACCGGCGCTGCTCGGCGGCGGACGCTTCCAGATGATCGGCAATGTCGTCTACGACCAGTTCCTCACCGCCAATGACTGGCCGTTCGGCGCAGCGCTCGGCATGGCGCTGATTGCGGTCATGGTGGCGCTGCTTACCCTTCAGGCCAAGGCCGCCTCCCGCGCCGCCGGCGAAGTCAGGGAGGCCGAGGCATGAAGACCCGTTCGCTGCCTTTCCGCCTGATCCTACTCGCCGTATTCGGCTTTCTCTATCTGCCGATCGCTGTGCTGGTGCTGCTGTCCTTCAACGAGGCGGGCCTGCCGACCGCCTGGTCCGGCTTTTCGCTGAAATGGTACGCGTCGCTTGCCGAGAACAAGGACATTCTCGGCGCGGCCTGGAACACATTGGTCGTGGGCGTCTTCGCCACCGTGATCTCCACCGTGCTCGGCACGATGCTGGCGATCGGCATCGAGAGCCGGAGGCGGAAAAGCGCCTCGCTCGAAGCGCTGATCTTCGCGCCGATGGTGATCCCCGATATCGTGCTTGCGGTCGCGCTTCTGACCTTCTTCTCGCGTCTCGACATCACGCTCGGCCTGCATACGATCATAATCAGCCATGTGATCTTCGATCTCGCTTTCGTCAGCTCCATCGTTCGCGCCCGGCTCAAGCATTTCGACTATTCGATCGTGGAAGCGTCGCGCGATCTCGGCGCCTCGCCCTGGACGACCTTCTGGCGGATCACCTTCCCGGTGCTGGCCCCGGCCATCATCGCCGGCGCGCTTCTGGCCTTCACCCTGTCGGTGGATGAATTCATCATTGCCTTCTTCACCGCCGGCGCCGGACGCGGCTCGATCACGCTGCCGATCCAGATCTATTCGATGATCCGCTTCGGCGTGACGCCCGAGATCAATGCGCTCGCGACCATCGTCATGGGGGTCAGCGCGCTCGCGCTCATCCTTTCCCAATGGCTCAACAAAGAACAGATGCAATGACCGATACCGCCCCGCAGACGATCCTGTCGATCGACAGCCTCAGCAAGGACTTTGGGCCGGTGCGCGCGGTCGATCGCATTCAGCTCGATATCCGGCGCAACGAATTTTTCGCGCTGCTCGGCCCGTCGGGCTGCGGAAAATCGACGCTATTGCGCATGCTGGCTGGTTTTGAAGCGCCAAGTTCGGGGCGCGTATTGCTCGACGGCGCCGACATCACGTCGCTGCCGCCGGAGAAGCGGCCGCTCAACCTGATGTTCCAGTCCTATGCGCTGTTTCCGCATATGACGGTCGCCAAGAACCTCGCTTATGGGTTGGAAATGGACGGTCTGCCCAAGGCCGAGATTGCTTCCCGCGTCGAGGAGATGATGGCGGTCACCGATCTCGGCGAATTCGCCGCCCGAAAGCCGGAGCAGTTGTCGGGCGGTCAGCGCCAGCGCGTGGCGCTCGCCCGCGCGCTCATCAAGCGGCCCAAGGTGCTGCTGCTCGACGAGCCGCTCGGCGCACTCGACAAGAAACTGCGCGAGCGTATGCAGCTCGAATTGAAGCGCCTCCAGCACGAGGTCGGCATCACCTTCATCATCGTCACCCATGACCAGGAGGAAGCGTTGGTGATGGCTGACCGCATGGCGATCCTGAGGAATGGCCGCCTGCTGCAATGCGGGTCTCCCGAAGAGATCTATGAGCGTCCGGTCGACCGTTTCGTCGCCAATTTCATCGGCGTCATGAATTTTATCGAGGGCCGGGTCTCCGGCGGCCGCTTCGGCGCGCCCGGGCTGGATATCGCCGCGCCCGAAATGGTCGATGGGCCTGCGGCGCTGGCAATCCGCCCCGAGGATCTCGAAGTCGCAAGCGGTGCGGACGGCGAGGCTGTGCTTGAGGGCGTCGTGGTCGATATCGCCTATCATGGTCTTGACCGTGTGCTGCATGTGAAAACGCAAGCGAGCCAGACGCTGCTTCAGCTGCGCGTCGCCGCCCGCAATCCGGCCGGACATGCCGCCGGCGAGACGGTGCGTCTCGCTTTGCGCCCCGAGCGCTGCAAATTCTTCAACGAAAAATCAGAACCGAAAGAGGGTTGAGATGTCCAAGACGATTGCATTTTTCCCGGAAGCGGCCTTCGGGCCGGCGCTGAATTCCGTCGGCATCGCCCAGGCTGTCGAAGCGCTGGGCCACAAGGCCGTGTTCCTGTCCGATCCGGGTTTCGTCTCTGTTTATGAAGGCTATGGATTTGAGGCGCATCCGGTCAATCTTTCCGAACCGATGCCGCCCGAGCAGATGGCGAAGTTCTGGGAAGACTTCATCAACGGCCATATCCCGAACTTCCGCAAGAGCCCCTATGATCAGATCGACAATTATGTGAAGGATTGCTGGACGGCGATCGTCGACAGCGCCAAATGGGCCGAGAAGGATCTGCCGGGCGTTCTCGCCAAGATCAATCCGGACATGATCTGCGTCGACAATGTCATCCTGTTTCCGGCGATCAAGCATTTCGGCAAGCCCTGGGTGCGCATCATCTCCTGCTCGGAAAACGAGATCGAGGATCCGAAGATCCCGCCGCATCTGTCCGGCTGCCGTCAGCACGACTACGAGGGCCACAAGGCCTATCGCGATCACTTCAACGAGGTGATCAAGCCGATCCATGACGACTACAACGCCTTCCTCGCCTCGACGGGCGAAGCGGCCTATCCGATCGGCCAGTTCTTCGAAGCCTCGCCCTTCATGAACCTGCTGCTCTATCCGGAGCCGGCGAAATTCGATCGCGAACATCCGCTCGATCCCAACCAGTTCCAATATCTCGAAGGTTGCGTCCGCAAGGAAAAGCCCTATGAGGTCCCGACTTTCGCCATCAACAACGACAAGCCGCTGATCTACATCTCCTTCGGCTCGCTCGGCGCCGGCGACACAGATCTCCTGAAGCGGCTGATCGAGACGATCGGCAAGCTGCCTTACCGGGCGCTCGTCAATGTCGGCGATTACAAGGACCAGTATGAAAACGTGCCGGGCAATGTAGTGATCGAGAGCTGGTTCCCGCAGCCCTCGGTCATCCCGCAGGTCGACGCCGCCATCCATCACGGCGGCAACAACTCCTTCACCGAATGCCTCTATTTCGGCAAGCCCGCCATCATCATGCCCTATGTCTGGGACGGTCACGACAACGCCACCCGCGTCGACGAAACTGGTCACGGCTTCAAGATGCCGCGCTATGACTGGACCGACGAGGAACTGGCCGCCAAGCTCGACCACATGATCAACGATCCTAAGATGAAGGCGAAGCTTCAGGCCACCTCGGCGCATATGCAGTCGCAGAACGGTCCGCAGAAGGCGGCTGTCATTCTGGATCAACTGGTGAAGACGGGGGCGTATCGTGCTTGAGGCATCGATCGTTTGCGGTTGTGGCGCACCCCCCTCTGTCCTGCCGGACATCTCCCCCTCAAGGGGGGAGATTGGCAAGATGCGCGACCACCGCCCAGCAACCGACGCCGAATTGAAGGGAAGCCGGCGCCCCGATCCAATCTCCCCCCTTGAGGGGGAGATGGTCGGCAGACCAGAGGGGGGTAACCCCTTTGCTCCAACCACCCCGGAGGCCTTCCATTGACCGACACCCTCAAATCCACCGCCCCGCACATCCACAACGCCACCACATTCGACGATCTCGTCGGCTGGGGCGTGCAGTCGGACGCCATCGAGGGCCAATCGACATCCACCGGGCGGCTGCTGTTCAAGGGACCGAACAATGAGCCGGAAACCGGCATCTGGGTCTGCACGCCCGGGCGCTGGCGACTGTCGATCCCGCGTGACGAATTCTGCCATTTCGTCTCGGGCTCGGCCACCTATCGTTCGGATGACGGCGAAGTGGTCGAGGTCTCGGCGGGAACCGCGGTGATGTTCAAAGCGGGCTGGACCGGCGAATGCACGGTGCATGAGACCATACGCAACATCTATATGCTGGTATGAGGCCGAGATGACCACACCCCACTGGGCGAAAGCCGACGCCGTGGCGCTCGAAGACTGGGGCGCGTCGACGACCGCCACCGAAGGCAATCCGGTCATGGCCGGCAAGATCCTCAGCGTGAACGCGGATGGATCGAGCGAATGCGGCATCTGGTCCTGCACGCCGGGAACCCGGAAGATCACCATCCCCAGCGACGAGTTCTGCGTCTTTCTGGGCGGAAAGGGCCTCTATATCAGTGAAGACGGCGAGGAGATCGCCGTTAAAGCCGGTTCGATCGTCTTCTTTCCCGGAGGCTGGACCGGAACCTCCATCATCACCGAAACCCTGTCCAAGGCTTTCATGAGCCGCTGACTGCAAGGAATAGACATGACCTCCGCACCCCTGATGTACAAGCCGCTCGAACAAGACAACCTGGTCGATTGGGGCACGATCCCCACCATGATCGAAGGCGTCAGCCACGTCTCCGGCAAGCTCATTCACAAGGGCCCGAACGGCGAAAGCGAATGCGGCTTGTGGATCTGCACGCCCGGCAAATGGGAATGCCATGTGACGCGTGACGAATTCTGCCATTTCCTCGAGGGACGTTCGACCTATGTGCATGAAAGCGGCGAGGTGATCGAGATCACCCCGGATACCGCCGCCTTCTTCCCCAAGGATTGGAAGGGCGTCTGCACCGTCCATGAGACGATCAAGAAAGTCTACATGATCCGCTGAGCAAGCGGGACGGCCTCAAGGGCCAGTCAGGACCAGATATGCAGGATTTGTTGAAACCCGTCCATTTCGTGGACGGCGGCTACCGGCCGAGCCTGGGCGCTCGCGCCGATGTGATCGACCCGGCGACGCTCGCCGTGGTCGGCGCGTTTGCCGAAACCACAGACGGCGAGCTCGACGCAGCGCTGGCGCTCGCGACCGCCGCGCAGAAGAGCTGGGCGAAGATCGACGCCAAGACGCGCGCCGCGATCCTGCACCGGATCGCCAACCGCATCGAGACGACCGATATGCGCCGCTGCGCCGAGGTGATGTCGCGGGAAATGGGCAAGCCCTATCCCGAGGCGATCGGCGAAGTCGCCAATTGCGCCGGGGCCTTCCGCTACTTCGCCGAGATCGCCCGCGACGAAGCGGGAAAGGTGGCGGGGACGACGCAGACCGGCTCGTTTCAATATGCGCGCTACGAGCCGCTGGGCGTGTCGGTGCATATCATGCCTTTCAACTTCCCTATCCTGTTGATGTGCTGGACGGTCGCCGCCTCGCTTGCCTCCGGCAATGCCTGCATCATCAAGCCGGCGCCGGCGACGACGCTGTCGACATTGATCTTCATGGAGGTCTTTGCCGATCTGCCAGCCGGCCTGATCGCCTGCCTGCCGGGCGGCGCCGAGATCGCCAAGGCGCTGGTGGCGTCGAAGAAGACCCATGCCGTCGCTTTCACCGGTTCGGCGGAGGCGGGCAGGGCGGTGGCCATGGCTGCTGCCGGCGCTATGAAGCCTGCGGTGATCGAGGGCGGCGGCTCGGATCCGATGATCGTCACCGCGCATGCGCCGCTCGATGTCGCCGCCGCCGGCGCGGTCACGGCCGCCTTCCACATGTCGGGCCAGGTCTGCACCTCGGCCGAACGTTTCTTCGTGGTCGATACTGTGCATGACGCTTTCATCGAGAAGTTCGTCGCCGAGACCCGCCGCCTGCGGATCGGCAGAGGCCTCGACAAGGCCGAGATCGGCCCTCTCGTCTCCAAGGCGGCGCGCGACAAGGTGATCCGTCTGGTCGAGGACGCCAAGTCCAAGGGCGCAACGGCTGTTATCGGCGGCAAGATCCCCGAGGATCAGCCAGTCGGCTGGTTCTATGAGCCGACCATCCTGACCGGCTGCACGCCTGATATGGCGATCATGCAGGAAGAGTGCTTCGGCCCGGTCGCGGCCGTGATGCGCGTGCAGGATTTCGACGAGGCCATCACCCGCGCCAATGACAGCGAATTCGGTCTCGGCGCATCGGTGTTCACCACCTCGCTCGAAGAGGCGATGGAGGCGGCGGAACGGCTGGAGGCCGGCATGGTCTGGGTCAACAATCCGCTGATCGACAATGACGCGCTGCCGTTCGGCGGCTGGAAGCGCTCCGGCCTGGGCCGGGAACTCTCGCGGCTTGGCCTCGACGCCTTCCGGCGGTCCAAGATGGTCATCATCGACCACAAGCCGGTGCGCCAGGGCTGGTGGTATCCCTATCCGGACGACTGGTTCTACGAGACGGGCGGCCGCAAGCACGTCTGACGCTTTTGTTTTTACGCATTTCCGGACGGAAAACCGCAAGGACACTTTTCCTGGAAATGCTCTCATTCACGCAGGAACGACATCATGATCATCAGCCTTCTCGGCGGCGCCGGCCTTATGGGCGCGGGCATCGTGCGCGACCTTCTTTCCGATCGCGCCATCATCGACATCAAGACCGTCCGCATCTGCGATGCGCAGCGCGAGCGGATGGAGGCGCTGAAAGCCGAACTCGACGACGTCAGGATCGAGCTTTTCGATCTCGACGTCACCAAGCCGGACGCGCTGGCCAGCGCCGTGGCCGGCGCCGATCTCTGCATCAATTGCGTGCCGACCCTGCTCGGCCACCAGATGGCCATCTTCGAAGCCGCGCTGGCGGCCAAGGTCGCCTATATGGATCTCGGCGGCTTGGGCACCTACACCGTCAAGCAGATCGCCGAACATGAGCGCTTCAAGGCGGCCGGGGTGACGGCGGTGGTCGGCTGCGGCGCCGATCCCGGCATGTCCAACGTCATCTGCCGCGCCGTCGCCGACGAACTCGACGAGATCGACACCATCAATCTCTATTGGGCGGCGGAACTGGTCGGCGAGGAGAACCCGGTTCTCGTGCCGCCCTACAGCGTCTCGACGGTGCTGGCCGAATACGCCCATGAAAGCACGCAGTTCTACGACGGCAAGCATGTGACCTGCCCGCCGATGAGCGGCTCTGAATATCTCGACCTTCCCGAGCCCTGGGGCCGCTGCGAATTCATGCATTCGCCGCATTCCGAACAGCTTACCGTTCCCCTGGCTGACGGCATTCGCGAAAAGGGTATCAAGGAATTTTCATGGAAGCTGCATCTGCCGCATCGCGAGCATGAAGCCTGGGTCGGCCTCGTCAAAGCCGGTTTCGGGGATTTCGACGATCCGGTCGAGGTTAATGGCGTCAAGGTCCGGCCGCTCGACGTGCTCAACAAGGTCATCGAACGCAATATCAAGAAGAACGCCGCCCGCATGCCGGAGCAGGAAAGTCACGAAATCCATTTCGCCATCGGCCGCGGCCGCAAGGATGGCGTCGCGCGTACGGTGACTGTCGAAGTCGTGGTCAAGCCGGATGCGATGTATGCGCCCTATGTCGACGCCTGCACCTCGATGAACGGCTCGATCGCCGCCCAGCTGATCCTCGCCAGTCCGAAAAAGCCGGGCGTCTGGGCGCCGGAAGCCTATTTCGACATTCCGCCCTATTTCGCCGAATTGGAGAAGCGCAAGTTCATCCTGTCGACGCGGATCGAATAGGCGCGTTGCGTCCGGGGCCGGCAATCGCCTATGTGACGTCTACGCCATGACGGCGCGACAGGCGATTCCCGGTCAGGATGCTCGATGCACGACAATAGAAGCACGGACAGGCTTTTTAGCGATCAAGGCCAGCGCAACCCGCTCTCGGTCCTGAAGGAAATCTACGGCTATCCAGCCTTTCGCGGCAAGCAGGGCGCGGTCATCGACACCGTCACCGCTGGCGGCGACGCCGTGGTGCTGTTTCCGACCGGCGCCGGCAAGTCGCTCTGCTATCAGATCCCGGCGCTTTGCCGGCCCGGCCTCGGAGTCGTGGTCTCGCCGCTGAAAGAATGGGGAATTGGATATATCAAAGGAAAATCAATATATTAGACAATATTACTCCTGACCTTACTCCGCGAACAGTTAATCGCCAGGAAGTTTTGGAAATAGAAGGCAATCCGCAGATTGGGAAATAACCGTCAGGGGACGTTGGCGGAATCAGGCCAACGCACCGGTATTGCCATGTGATTCGCGTTGGGGCGTTGGCGCAAAGACGAAGCACGGCTTGTCGGCACTTGGTCATCGCCAATCGGAGTCTTTCCACGTTCGCAATCGAAGTCTTGACGGTGATTGGCTTCAAGAAAGTTGAAGTCTTGAAGGTCTTTTAAAACAATGACTTAGCCTTACAAAGACCCCGAATATCGCTTGCAAAAACCCGTGAAGCCGGTCCTAACTGCTATAAGAGAACAGCAGTTAGGAGCGCACTGTGACGCTAAAGCAATTTGGGCTGGCAGCCCGACCGCCACATCTTCCCGTTCAGCGGAGGAGCATACCTTGCCGCAACGGACCGGTTGCTGAGCGCTCCTACCTTGCGCCGAGCGTTGTCAACCCGGTTACCACCATCCGGCCGTTCTCAGTCTTTTTTCCTAAGCCAACAGACCGCAATTCGCGAGCGTCAGTGGGGCTTTGTCCATCGGTTTGGTTAGGCCGCCGGGTGTCGCGGCCATTCTCGCGGTTTATGCGAGAACGGCACGCCGGACGATGGTCGGCGGAAATAGGGGGCGAGCCCACGGGTAAGCTACTTTCCCTCAAAACGATTGAGCATGTTGCCTATTCTGCCGCAGACTTCCTAAACTGGCTGTTCGCGCACGGCATTCGGCCGGAGGATGCTGAATACCATCACGTCCTCTCATATCAGTCGGACGTAAGGCATGGGCGATGGAGCAGTGGCACTGTTATGTTGTCGCCCGGATGGGCGAACGTCAAAGCCGACGAAGCCTGCACCCTACTCCGTTGGATGGCCGCCAGGGGATACAGGCGAGCTTTTCATGTCCCGACGAAGAAGGTGAGTTGGCGCACGCGCGATGGAAAGACCATCTACAAGGAAGTCCGCGTAGGAAAGGAAGACCAGGGCACCAGCGGGCTTGAGCTCATGAACTTACCGCTGGAACCGCAGGTCGCGGATTGGTTGGAAGTTGTCAGAAAGCGCAGGGGTCGAGCAAAATCGCTGGCTTGCAGGGCAGTAGTTGAATTTGGTTCTCGGAAGACCGAAACCTGCTCGATAGAGGTGACTGCTTGGCCAGCAGCGGCCGTGATCGACAAAGCGAAGAGCCTTGGCAAGAAGCTAGTTCGCATTCAGCTTACAAAGAACATCAAGAACGGTCGACCACGCGCGATCGACTTCGACGTAGAGTTTGCTCACATAGTGCGGGTCTGGATCGACGGACCTCGAAACGAACTGGCAGCGATCTACGCGAAACGCCACGGCACTGAGCCCACCCAGCTTTTCCTATCCGACGCGAAGGGCCACGAAGGCACACCCATCTCTGCACACGCGCTTTACGAGTGCTTCAAGCTCAAGTGGGATGGGGGGCCTGCTATCTGGTATCCCCACCTCGCTCGCCATTACTCCATCTGCCTTGGCATTCTGAAAGGTCTTCAACGAGATGCTGCCACGCTCGATCGCCTGCCCAATGATATGCCCCTGGAGTGGGTTCAACGCCGGACGTCGTACTGGGTGGATATCCAACGTCGGAGAAGTGGTCACGTCAGCGCCCAGACGACCGAAATTTACACCCAATGGATTGAAAACAACCTCGTCTTGATCCCCGCCCACAAGGATTACATGGCATTTCTCGAGGGGGACGAGCATGCGGATGCCTGATGAAGAATTGTCGCCCTTTGCCGCCTGGATACTACCGAAAGACGGGGGGCCACCGTACTACGTCGATTTCTCAGAGTTCTATTTCGGGCGACGGAAATCGGATTTGAGTAGGAAGGCCCAGCGTTTCTGGAAGTCCGACATCGTCGGTCTGCCCAATCTTGCCCGAGATTTTCAAACTGTAATCCTGACTGAGAGGCCCCTGGAAACCGTCTACAATACCCACGCTTCGGCCTGGCGGAATATGCATCGGTTCATTCAAGTATGTCCCGACTTGCCTCAAACAATGTCGATATTCGATATCGGGGAAATCCATGGGCTAAGGCTGAAGCAGTGGATTTTTGACAATGGAATGACGTCGCACACCTACAAGCAGATCAAGTGGGTGATCGAGCGCTACTCGCAAATCCATAGGGGTACACCGTCAGATATGCCCCCCAGGGACGCGCCCCCAGAGCCAGACCCTGTGGAACCAGATTTTGTGGCGCTCCAGCGGCTGAGCTTGGTGTTGCGAAAACATGCGCGGTCAATCTTTTCGATGTGGAAGGACGGCGCTGCTCTGGCGGCACAAGGGTGCGATCCACGAGCCAAATTTGGCGGGCTGCATGGAGACTGGAAGAAGCCAGAGAACCATGCTCACCTCATTTATCATCTGACGGAAACCTGCGTCCCTTCGAACGCCGAGGTCGTCGCACTAGGATTGAGGACGCTCGTCCAAACAACTCACGCCACCAAGCCTGGAAACAATATCAAGGGTCCACATTGCCCAATACCAGGTATAACTACAAACGCCCATCACGGATATCCTTCTAAATTGCGATGGCGGTTTCCGCTTGAAGTAGACATGGCAGTGTTCATTTGGATCGTCCTAATTTACACTGGTTTCAATCTGTCGACAGTTCTAGCCATCGACATCAGCGAGCCCTCCAAGTGGTACGCCCCGGCCCTGCAAGACCCAGACCATGTGCTGATCTTCAGCGATAAGGATCGAGCCAAAAAGATAGTCTACGCTCCGTCGAAAGTCAGAGCCCAATTCCACGCCTTTAGAATTATCAAAACTCTCACAGAAGTGACCGAGCCGTTAAGGGAGACGCTTAGGCGCAAGGTAGAGAAACTGCGAGCCAAAAACAATGAAAGCTACACCCATGAGACCCAGAGAGAAATCCAAAAGCTGGAAGAATCAATCCGGAGCCCATGGCTTTATGTTGGACTTATGGAACGTGACGAAGAAACCCTGATTCGATCTGTACAAAACACTGACGTTTCTAATCTGAACTCCATCATTCGGTTGATTGCGGAGGACGCAAATCTTACGGACGATCATCCTTATCTGAAAACGCTTAGTACTTCGCAAGCGCGAGACTCGATGATAAACTTTACCTATCGAAACTCGCGCCGTATGAGTGTTGCGAAACTCGCGTCGCAGCAATCTGATTATCGCTCTCTGAAATATTACCTCGCGCGGAGGAAGATAAGGCGAGCGAATTTCCAGATCGTAAATCAGGTTCTTACCCACACCTTTAGCGAAATTAGCCACCGCGATGTTTTTGACGAAACAAGAATTAAGATCGCCTTGAAGACGGGCGAGATTACCCGCGAGCAAGAACGTAGGCTTAGAGACGTACGACAGCGGACCCGAGTTGGAATGGGATGCAAAAATCCCACAAATCCACCGCCCGAGATTGATCCCTACCATTTGGACGGCGAAATTTGTGCAGTCCAACGCTGCACGGGCTGCATTCACGGCGTCATATTTCCCGAGAGCGTTCGCCCAATGGCTTACGCTTTGGCAGACCTCCGTTATCTCTGCCGAAAAGTGGGGCTCGCTGTTTGGAAGGGATCATCTTTTGAAGAAGAGGAGATTTCTATTGTCGAGACGTTGAAGCAATTCGACGATGAAGTCGTCAAGAAATACTTTCAGGAACGTATGGAAGCTCTAAAGAGCGGAGAGGAGATGGCCTTCGATGTCTACCCGCACTATTAGAAAAGAATTCGAAGACGTCAGGAATGATTTTATAAACAACCTTGGAGGCCGTGAAGCCATAGGGAAGATGACGTGGGATCAGATCGCCCAATTGGAATTGTTTTCTGGCAGTTCTATTGGTTCAGGAACAATCCTCCTTCCAGAGATGTACATGCCTGCAGGCTCGCGTCGGAAGCTGGCTAGCCGAACCATAATTTTATTCCCTGCCGATCGCCCGAAAACGCACACGCTCGGATTACGAAACGAGTGGATCGGTCGTGCTGCACTTTCGCTGTGGTTGCCTCGACGTAAACGTGGCCGCCGGACTCTATCCCCGCCATTGGACTTGCTTCGGAAAAGTGGAGAGGCATTTTCAGATCAAGCGGCCAGTCTCTCAAACTGTGCGGGGCTTAGGTAGTCAA
>NZ_STFX01000017.1 GCF_005222915.1 Rhizobium sp. FKL33 | reverse complement strand
CCAGAACGCCGCGAAACGTCTGAAACCGAGTAGAATCAATGTCATGCGCCTTGTCCAGAAATTTAAACCGGACAGCAGTGGGACAAGCCCGAGCATGACGGCCGCGAGGGTTTTGTTCCATATGCGGTTGACGGCGTGCGCGGCCCCTCATCCGGCTGCCGCCACCTGCTCCCCGCGCCTGCGGGGAGAAGGGCGATGGAGCGCCGTCCTTGCCACATCCGCCTTCGCCCCGCATTGCGCGGCAGGGGGATGAGGGGCGGAGCAACAGGTCACCATTCAAAGAGTTAGAATATTCTTACGGATATTGCGCGCCTGATGTCGCCACATACACCGCATAGAGCGATCTGGTCGCGGTGATGAACAGCCTGTTGCGGCGAGGACCGCCGAAGCAGAGATTGGCCACCGTCTGCGGGATCAGGATTTTGCCGAGAAGATCGCCGTCCGGGCTGAAGCAATGCACGCCGTCTCCGGCGCTGGTCCAGACATTGCCGGCGACATCGACGCGGAAGCCGTCCGGCAGGCCCTTGTCGATATGACAAAAGACCCGGCCATTGGTGAGGCGCGCGCCGTCCTCGACATCGAACACCCTGATGATGCTGGGCGCGGTCGGATCATGGCTGATGGCGGAATCGGCGACATAGAGCCTGGTCTCGTCGGGCGAGAAGGCGAGGCCGTTGGGCTGCAGGAAGTCGTCGACGACCACGCTGATCACGCCCGTCGTCCCGTCGACGCGATAGACGTTGCGGGTCTCTTGTTCGGGGTCGGCGCGATAGCCCTCGTAATCCGACAGGATGCCGTAGGTGGGATCGGTGAACCAGATCGAGCCGTCCGATTTCACCACAACGTCATTGGGGGAATTGAGAGGCTTGCCGTTGTAGCGGTCGGCGATCGTGGTGATCGTGCCGTCCGGCTCGGTGCGGATGACGCGGCGGCCGCCATGTTCGCAGGAGACGAGCCGTCCCTGCCGATCGCGGGTGTTGCCGTTGACGAAATTGCTGTTGTCGCGAAACACCGACACGGTTCCATCAGGCGCATAGCGCAACAGGCGCTGATTGGGGATGTCGCTCCAGACCAGGCAGTTCTGATCGGCGAGCCAGACCGGGCCTTCGGCCCAGCGGCAGGCGGAATAGAGTTCGTCGAGTTCCGCAATGCCGACCGTCAGGAAGCGGAAACGGTCGTCATGGATTTCGTAGATGGACGGCTTGTCCGACGCCATAATGTCCCCCAGATGCTATCGCCGCTTCAATACGCCGCCGCTCGCGACCAGAATGACCGCGATGATGATGAGGCCGGTCAGGATCAGGCGCGCGCCGGCGCCGAACCCATAGGTGTTGAGCATGGAGACGACGAGGAACATGAAGAGCGACGCGCCCCAGATGCCCGGCACATTCGAATTGCCGCCCGCCACCGCCGTGCCGCCGATCACCACCACGGCGATCGACATCAAGAGATATTCCGCGCCCATGTTCAGCGCCGCGCCGCCCGAGAAGCTCGCGAGCAGGAAACCGGCGATCGAGGCCAGCACCGCACAGAGCACATAGGTGACGAAGCGCGCGCCATCGACCGGGATGCCGGCCATGCGGGCCGCGAAAGGGGATTGGCCGATCGCCGAGATCCAGCGGCCGTAAATGGTCTTTTCCAGCAACAGCCAGCCGAGGATGGTCAAGATCAGCGCCACGATCGCCACATTCGGAACGCCGCCGATGTCGGAGGTCGTGAAGGCGGCGAGACTGTCCGGCGGCTTGATGCGCAATCCGCGATTCGACCAGATCGCCGTCGATTGCACCACGAAACTCATCGACAGCGTGGCGATGATCGGCGGAATGCGCAGCGCCTTGATCAACGCGTAATTGGCCACACCGATGGCGAGGCCGCAGAGAATGGCGACGCCGAGACCCAACAGCATCGTGCCTTCGACGCCGTTCATAAATTTGAGCGACAGCGTGCCGGCGAGCGTCATCGTGGCGGGCACGGAGAGATCGGTATTGCCCGGACCGAGCGTGATGACGAACATCTGGCCGAGCCCGACGATCACCGAAAAGGCCGCGAATGTCAGCGCCGCCTGTCCCAAGCCGAAGGAACTCGCGCCGCCGGTGAACAGAACAGTGACGATGAACACCAGGATCGTGGCCAGGAAGGACCAGATCCAGGGACGGCGGATCAAGCCGAGCGCACTCATTGGCTTTTCTCCCGTTTTTCGGCGCGATTGAGCAGCAGGCGCAAGCCCAGCACGATGATGAGGATCGCGCCCTGCGCGCCGATCTGCCAGTCCGGCGAGATCCTGAGGAAGGAGAGGAACGAGCCGGCGAGCGTCAGCGTCAGCGCGCCGATCATCGCGCCCACGGGCGAGACGCGGCCGCCGACGAACTCGCCGCCGCCGAGAATGACGCCGGCGATGGACAGAAGCGTGTAGCGCAGCGCGATATTGGCGTCGGCCGAGGTGGTGAGCCCGACCAGCGCGATGCCGGAGAGAATGGCGAGCACGGCGGCGAGCGCATAGGCGCCGGCGCGGATGGAGATCACCGACCATCCCGAACGCGCCACCGAGCGGGCATTGCCGCCCACGCCGCGCACCAGCACGCCGAAGCTCGACTTCATCACCACGAGATGGGCGATGAGCGCGATCAGCAGGCTCGCCACGATCGCCATGGGAACCAGCGGCGGCTTCGACGTCATCAGCCAGCGGGCCCACTCCGGCGCGGAGCCGCCCGGCGCGGGCAGGATGAGAACCGCGAGCCCGCCCCAGACGAAGCTCATGCCGAGCGTCACCACGATGGCCGGCAGGTCGCGCAGGTGAATGATCACCCCGATCGCGGCGTAGACGGCGACGGCGCCCAGGAGAATGGCGATGCCCAGCACTGGCGACGTCTGCAGATAGGTGGCGGCGACGCAGGCTGCGAAGCTCACGAATGTGCCGATCGACAGGTCGAGATCATTGACCGCCATCACCATCATCTGCGCGAGCGTCGCCAGCGCGATCGGCACGGCGAGATTGAACAACAGGTTCAGCCCGACATAGCTCATGGCGCGGGGCTGCAGATAGAACACCGCCGCCAAGAGCGCCGCGAGCGACAGCGCCGGCACGATCTGGCGGATCGTATTGGCCGAAAGGCCCATCATGCGGCTTCTCCTTCGAATGAGGCGGTGAGCACATGTTCTTCGGTCACCTCGTCGCCGGTCAGCTCGGCGGCGATGCGTCCGTCGCGGAACACATAGACCCGGTCGCAGAGACAGATTTCATCCATCTCGGTCGAATACCAGATGAAGGTGCGACCGGCTTCGGCTTCACTGCGCAGGATGGAATAGACCTCCTGCTTGGTGCCGACATCGACGCCGCGCATGGGATCATCCATCAGCACGATGCGGGCCGGCGTCGCCAGAGCGCGGGCGAACAGCACTTTCTGCTGGTTGCCGCCGGACAGCGACAGGATGCCGTTGTCCATATCCGGCGTGCGGATTTCGATACGCTTCTTCCAGCTGTCGCCGACCGATCTTTCGCTGTTGGAATCGACGAAACTTGCTTTCGACAGGCCGCCGAGCGAAGCGATCGACAGGTTCTTGAGAATGCTCCAGAGCGGAAACGTGCCGTTCAGCGCCCGGTCGCCGGCGACGAAGGCGATGTCGCGACCGCGGCCCGGAATCCAGTCGCTGCTGAAGGCCTTGTGCAGTGAAAGCAGCATGTCGGTCTGGCCATGGCCGCCGAGGCCGGCGAGACCGATCACCTCACCGCGACTTGCCGAGAAGGGAATGGTCGAGCCGTGACGGGGCGCAAGCGAAATGACGGTGTCGGTTTTGGCGCGCTCGGCGCGAGCGCCGCGGGCATTGTCGCGCACCACGCTGCCCATGGCTTCGACCAGCGTGTTGACGGAAAACTCTTGCGTGGGACGGCTCGTCACCACGCGCCCATCCTTCATGACCACGATGCGGTTGGAGGCCTCGAAAATTTCGCCGAGAATATGCGAGATCAGCAGCACGGCGCCGCCTTCGGCCACGAAGCGCTTCACATAGGCCATCAGCTGCGCGGCGAGGCCGGCGTCGAGCGAGGAGGTCGGCTCATCGAGAATGACGAGGCGCGCCGGCTTGGAGACGCTGGTGAAGGCGATGGCGATTTCCACCATCTGCCGCTCGGCGATCGAGAGATCGCCGACAGCCGACGTGCAATCCACTGCATTGCCGGGGAATATGTCCGAGAGTTTCTCGCGCACCAGTGTAAGCGCCCGGCTACGCCAGTTCCAGCCGCCGAGATCGGCATGCATGACGCGAGTGTTTTCCGCGACCGTGAGATTGGGACAGAGCGACAGTTCCTGGAAGACGCAGCGCACGCCGTTATCGCGGGCTGCGGCGATGCCGCCGGCGCTGGCCGCGCCGTTATAAGCGAGTTCGCCCTCCTGCGGGGTCAGACCGCCATTGATGACATTGACGATCGTCGATTTGCCGGCGCCGTTATGGCCGACCAGGCCGAGACATTCACCCGGGCGGATGTCGAGATCGACGCCGTCGAGCGCGCGCACCGCGCCGAAATGAACCTTGACGCCTTTTGCGGCGACCACGGCGGGACGTTCGGCCATCATACTGATCCATTGACGAGAGACGGAAACGGCCCGGGCGTGGAGGCCCGAGCCGTGAGATAGCGACGCCTTACTTGGCGGCTTCGATCACCTTCTGGGCGTCGGCCTGGGAATATTCCACATTGGCGACGCCGCCCTTCTGGGTGTTGGCGAGGTTCTGCTCGAGATTGTCCTGGTCGATGCGCAGGAACGGCACGACGAGGTCCTTCTTCACTTCCTTGCCGTCGAGGATCTGCTGGGCGACCCAGAAGGCGAGCGTGGAGACGCCCGGCGCGATGGAGACCGACATGGTCTCATAGCCATTGGCGTCCTTGGCCTTCTTCCACCATTGCAGTTCGTCTTCGCGGTTGCCCATCACGATGATCGGCGTCTTGCGCTTGGCGGCTTCGAACGCCTGGGCGGCGCCATAGCCGTCGCCGCCCTGGGTCACCACAGCGGCGATTTCGGGCAGGCTTGGGAGGATGCCGGCCACCGCGCGCTGGGCCACGTCCTGCGCCCAGTCGCCATGCACGGAGCCGACGATCTTGAACTGCGGGAACTGCTTGACGCCGTCATGGATGCCCGCCGAGATCTCGTCATCGACGAAAACGCCGGCGAGGCCGCGGATTTCAAGCAGATTGCCGCCTTCCGGCAGGCGCTTGGAGAGATATTCGACCTGGCTGCGGCCCATTTCCTTGAAGTCGACGGCGATGCGCCAGGCGCAAGGCTCGGTCACGATGCCGTCGAAGGACACCACGGTGATGCCGGCGTCGCAGGCTTCCTTCACGGCGCCGTTGAGCGCGGTGGGCGAGGCGGCGTTGATCACGATCGCATCGTAACCCTGCAGGATCATGTTCTGGATCTGCGCGGCCTGTTCTGTGGCCTGGTTTTCAGCGGTGGTGAAGGGGTCGGCGGCTGCGACCACGCCGGCTTTGACGGCTTCCTTGGTCACCTTGTCCCAGCTCGTCAGCATCGCCTGACGCCAGGAATTGCCGGCGTAATTGTTGGAAAGCGCGATCTTCTTGCCCGACGTGTCGGCCGAGGCGGAAAGCGGCATTGCGGCGGACAGCATAGCGGCTGTCGCCAGGAGTAGCGTCCTGAACGTCATCATCTTCCTCCCTGTTGAACCGGCTCCTCTTGCCGGCTTCCGGCGCCGTCCTCCCGGCGTCCGAAATAGTTCTTGCACTGAGGCTGTCGCTCTCAGTAAAGCCATGATGGAGCATAAGCTGCGGCCTGTATAGGCGGTTCACGGCAGCGGCCTTGCGGGAAAACGCAGAAAATTTGCGGGATCCTGCAAGACGGATGCGCCCCCCGAGGCGCTATGTTCCGGCTGTTCGCAACCGGCGGGAGGAGAGACGCCGGATGCAGGGAGGATTTAAGCGATGCTCGACACGACGCCGCTGCTCGGCCAGTACCTGACCATATCGCGCCTGCTCGCCGGGCAGCTGGATTTCAGTTCGGCCATCCATGCGGTGGCGCAGGAAATCAGCCATATCATCCCGCATGATCACATGGATGTCTGCATCACCACGCCGGACGGTCTGTTTCACACGGCTTACGAAAGCGGGTTCGAGACCGACTGGGGACGCCGGCCGCCGGCGCCGCTCGACGGCAGCCCGATCCGCAGCCTGCTGTTCGGCGAAGTCGACATGCTGCTGACCGATGACGCCTGCGCCGATCCGCGCTTTCATTTCGAAGGCGCCTTCGACGGGCCGATCCTCGAAGCGGGGCTGAAGAGCCGGCTGCATGTGCCGCTCAAAGTTCGCGGCGACATCATCGGCGTCTTCTCCTGTTCGAGCCTGCAGGCCGGGCTCTATAGCGCCGCCGATGTCGAAAAGGCCCGCGCCATCGCCGATCTGCTCGCGCCCTATTTCTTTGCGCTGCGCGCCGCCGAACAGGCCAAGCGCTCGGCGATCGTCGAGGCGGAGGCCCGCGCCCGCGAAGAGGGACTGCGCCAGGGCGCGCTGAAACTCACCGAGGCGCTGGAGGCAGAACGCCAGCGCATCGGCATGGACCTGCATGACCAGACGCTCGCCGATCTCACCCGGCTCGCCCGCCGGATGGAGCAGTTGACCCGCCAGCCCGACGTCGCGGGCGAGGCGCTCGAGCCGTTGTTTCGCGGTCTGCAGCATTGCATGCAGGATCTCCGCGAAATCATCGAAACGGCGCGGCCGACCGTGCTGCAGTTGTTCGGCTTTGCGCAGGCGGTGGAGAACCATCTCGACCGCTCGACGCGCGACAGCGGGCTTGCCATTCACTGGGAGCTGATCGAGGATTCGCCCGGCGCGATCGACGCGCTCGACCAGCCGGTCGCCACTGCGCTGTTCCGCATCGCCCAGGAGGCGATCAACAACGCCATCCGCCATGCGCATGCCGACCGGATCACGGTCAGGCTGCGCCGCACCAGCCGCGCGCTGATCATCGAGGTGCGCGACAATGGCGTCGGCATTCCCCCCGCCGCCAAACGCAGCGGCGCGGGCATCGACAATATGCGCACCCGCGCCCGGCTGATCTCGGCGCGCTTCGAGATCATGCGCAATCGCGACAATCGCGGCTCGACCGTGCAGGTCAGCCTGCCGCTCGCCGCTCCGGAGACGGTGGCATGAAGGTCCTGATCGTCGAGGATGATCCGCTGCACCGGTCCTATCTGCATGAGGCGGTGCGCTCGGCGCTGCCGGAATGCGAACAGGTGCTGGAAGCCGAGAACGGCGGCGCCGGCGAAAAGCTCGCCCGCGAAAACAAATCCGCCCATGTGGTGATGGATCTGCAGATGAGCGCCCGCAACGGCATCGAGGCGGCGCGGACCATCTGGAAGGAGCGGCCCGACACCCGCATCCTGTTCTGGTCGAACTATGCCGACGAGGCCTATGTGCGCGGCGTCTCCCGCATCGTGCCGCCCGGCGCGGCCTATGGCTATGTGCTGAAATCGGCCTCCGACGACCGGTTGAAACTGGCGCTGCGCAGCATCTTCATCGAGAGCCAATGCGTGATCGACCGCGAAGTGCGCGGGCTGCAGCAGAAGAGCCTCGGCCACGCCAACGGCTTCACCGACAGCGAATATGAGGTGCTGATGGACATCGCGCTGGGGCTGACCGACCGCGCCATCGCCAAACGGCGCAATCTCTCGCTGCGCTCCGTGCAGAACCGGCTGCAGCAACTCTATGAGAAGCTCGACGTCTACCAGCCGATGACCGACAGCGAGGAAAGCCGCTTCAATCTCCGCGCCCGCGCCGTCACCGTCGCCTTCCTGCGCAAGCTCCTGAATTATTCGGCTTTGGAACGCGCCGAAGCCGAGCTTGCCGAGTGGCTCGCCACGCGCTGAACATCAGGCCCGGTTCGGATAGCGCAGCGCCAAGAAGGCGGTCAGGCCGGCCACCGCAAAGATGTTGATGTTGCGGAGCGTTGCGATCTGCTCTTCCGTCCAGGGATAGAGCGGCCCGCCGGTGCGGCCATGGAAAAGGACGAAGGCGACGAACAGGGCGATCGCCAGCCCGCGCTTGATGAGCGCCTCGCTCTGCCGGAAGGAGAGCGCGATGATCATCATGCAGGCGACGAGGAACAGTTCCGTTGCTGACGCAGCGCCAAAAAGGTAAGTCTCCGCAATCGTATCGATCGAGCCGGCGATCGGCAGGGCGATCCGCGCATGGAGGCCGTTGCGCCTGGAAAGCCAGATCACCAGCGCAAAAAGTGGCGCTCCGAGCATGGTCAGGCAGGAGGTCAATGTCCCCTCGCCGACGAACCACCAGACATAGAGCGGGTAAAACGGCTTGTTGAGCAGGATCACCCAGGCGACGGTGACGCTCGCCTGGGTCAGCGCCGCGTCGTCAGGCGCGCTCGCTTGTTGCGGCAGAGCCATGTCAGGCGCTCGCCCGGACCGGCTTCAGCCGGTAATGGCCCACGCCCCATTCATCGCCGCCCGCATGGCCGAACAGGCCGGCGGTCGCCAGGAAGAACAACCGCCAGCGACGCTTCCAGAGATTGGCGTCGGCGCCATAGACGTCGCGGAAGATCGTATCGATGCGGGTGGAATGCGCGTCGAAATTCTCCAGCCAATGCAGCGCGGTGCGGCGATAATGCATGCCCGACCAGCGCCATTCCTCATCGATCTCGAACAGGTCGGAAAAGCGCTTGGGCAGATCATGCGCCGGCATGATGCCGCCTGTGAAGAAATGCTGGGCGATCCA
This sequence comes from Rhizobium sp. FKL33, assembly GCF_005222915.1. GTDB lineage: Bacteria > Pseudomonadota > Alphaproteobacteria > Rhizobiales > Rhizobiaceae > Rhizobium_E. Next base: position 96,942 of record NZ_STFX01000017.1, on the reverse strand, counting down.
GTCGGCCGGATCGTTGTGGTCGAAGCGGTAGGAGCGGGACTTGTGGGTGAAGACATGTAGGAACAGCCGACCATCCGGCTTCAGCCAGCCGCGCACCCGTTCCAGAAGCGCCTGCCAGTTGGACATGTGCTCGAACATTTCCACCGAGACGACCCGGTCATAGCCGCCGTCTGGAGAAAATTCGTTCATGTCCTTGGTGATGACAGTGAGGTTTTTGAGACCCAGCGCCTCGATCCGGCTTTCGATATAGGCGCGCTGCGTGCGCGAGTTGGAGACGGCGGTAATGCGCGAATTGGGGAAGTGTTCCGCCATGTAGAGCGACAGAGACCCCCAGCCGCAGCCGAGTTCAAGGATCTCCTGCCCATCCTGGAGATCGGCGTGCCGTGCGGTCTCGGCGAGCGCGGCGATTTCCGCCTCGGCCAGCGTGGTCGTCTCCATCGGATAGAAACAGCTCGAATATTTCCGCCGCGGACCGAGCGCCAGCTCGAAGAATTCCGAGGGCACCTCGTAATGCTGCTCATTGGCTTCGCCGGTATGGGTGGCGACGGGGTAATACTTCATCGAGGCGGCGAAGGCTTCCTCGTCGCTGGCAGGCGTTTCCGCCAGCCTGCGCTTGGTGCGGCCACAGAGAAAATCGATGCCGGCCAACGTGACCGAGTCCGGAAGGGCGACGCGTTCGGCGGCATTGATGGCGAGAGCAATCAGGTTCATGAGCGGACTTCCTTGATGACGGCTTGAGACTGGGTGCGGCGGGGACCGGGAAAAAAGGCGTTGACGCGGGCCTGCAGGGAACGGAAGGCCTCGCCGCGCGAGCGCAGCATATGGGCCTCCAACGGCGGGATGCCCGAGACATGCACCAGCAGCCAATACATCAGCGCCGGCGCGGCGAGCGCTGTCAGCCCGAGCGGGTGGCCGCCGGCGACATCAAGCGCCAGCAGCGGCCAGGCGCACCAGCCCAGCCATTCGAAGAAATAGTTGGGATGCCGGGAATAAGCCCAGAGCCCGGCCTCGCAGATCCTGCCCTTGCCGCGGTTGGCGGCGCGAAACCGGGTCAACTGCCAGTCCGACAGGGCTTCGCCTGCAATCGCGATCACCGCGACGGCAAGAGCGATCATGTCGAGAAGACCGAATTCAGCCGGGTTGGCCGCCGCCGCGTAAACGGCGAGCGCCAGAACCAAAGCGCAGACCGCCTGAACCTGCAGAAACAGGAACAATCGCAAGCCGGCGCGGTCGCCCCATTCGTCGATCAATGCCTGATAACGCGGGTCTTCGCCGGCGCCGCGCGTCCGCATGGCGATGTGCAGGCCGAGCCGCAGCGACCACAGCCCGACTACGCCGAGCGCCAGCCAGCGTCGCGTCCCGTCGCCGCCCTCGGCGATCAGCGCGGCAGTGACGCCGCCGATGCCGACGGCGAAGGACCAGATCGAATCGATCCAGCCGCTCGATCCCGTCTTGCGTTGGGCGGCCCAGGCCAGCGCCATCAACGCGCTCATCAGGATCGCCAGGAGTATCACGCCGCTGAAAGTCATTGTCCGCCTCATCAGGCTGATGGGTTTCGTCGGAGATAGGTACGCAGCCCCGCGGCGCTTGGTTCTCTTCCCCTGCCTTTCCGACCTCATCGCGGATTTCTCTGAAAAATTCGCCTGCGATGAAACTGTCGCGCAAGCCGCTGCGTAGAGATTGGCGTTGCATGACAAGGGAGCGCAGACCTCATGGCCTTTATGGAACGACGCCTCGGCGAACGACCGCTGGAGATCGCAGTGATCGGAACCGGCATTTCGGGGCTTTCGGCCGCATGGCTGCTCTCCCATCGCCACAGCGTCACGGTTTATGAGGCGGCCGACCGCGTCGGCGGCCATAGCAACACGGTAGAATTCGAACACGCCGGACAACGCGTCGCCGTCGACACCGGTTTCATCGTCTATAACGAACGCACCTATCCCAATCTGACCGCGCTGTTCAAAACGCTCGACGCGCCGAATGTCGAAACCGACATGTCCTTCGCCGTATCGATGAACCACGGCGCCTTCGAATATTCTGGAACCGACGCCTTCCGACTGTTCGCCCAGCCGTCCAATGCGTTCAAGCCGCGCTATTGGCGCATGCTGGCCGACATCCTGCGCTTCTACCGCAACGCGCCGCGCGACCTGCCCGAAATGGGCGACATCACGCTCGACGCCTATCTCGAGCGCAACGGCTATAGCCGCAGCTTCCGCGAGGATCACCTCTATCCCATGGCGGCTGCGATCTGGTCGACGCCAGCGCTCGATGTCGGCGATTATCCCGCCGCCTCCTTCGTGCGCTTCTGCAGCAATCACGGTCTTCTCAATGTCGTCAACCGTCCGAAATGGCGGACCGTGAAGGGCGGCAGCCGCGAATATGTCTCGCGCCTCAGCGCCCGCTTCGCCGACCGCATCCTCACCTCCACACCGGTCGCCTCGATCAAGCGTCTCGGCGGCGCAGTCGAAATCCGCGACGCTCGCGGCGGCGTCCGCCGCTTCGACGACGTGGTGGTGGCGACGCATGCCGATCAGGCGCTCTCCATGCTCGCCGATCCCAGCGAGGACGAACGTCGCCTGCTCGGCGCCTTCCGCTATTCGCGCAACGAGGCCGTTCTGCATTCCGACCCGAACCTGATGCCGAAACGCCGCTTCGCCTGGTCGGCCTGGAATTACCTGGCCGACAGCCATGACGGTCAGCGCTCGCTTTCCGTCACCTATTGGATGAACAAGCTGCAGCCGCTTGGGGAGGCGCCGCCGACCTTCGTCACGCTCAACCCCTGCCGTGAGCCGCGTTCCGGCAGCGTGCATGTCCGCCAAACCTACGAACATCCTATCTTCGATGTCGGCACGCAGCGCGCCCAACAGGAACTCTGGTCGTTGCAGGGCCATGGCAACACCTGGTTCTGCGGCGCCCATTTCGGAGCGGGCTTCCATGAGGACGGCTTGCAGGCAGGTCTTGCGGTCGCCGAAGATCTCGGCGGTCTCCGGCGCCCCTGGCAGGTGCAGGCGGAATCGGCCCGCATCGTGCGCAGGCCGCTGGCGCTGCCGATCAGGACGGAGGCGATGGCGTGACGGCTTTTCGCTCGGCGCTCTTTCCTGGCCATGTCACGCATCTGCGCGTCAAGCCGCGCCGGCACAGCCTCGCCTATCGGATCTACTCGCTGCTCATCGACCTCGACGAGCTCGAGACGCTCGACAAAGGGCTGATATTCTTCTCCGTCGACCGCTTCAACCTGTTTTCCTTCCGAAGAAAGGACCGCGGCGATCGGTCGGGGCGCGATCTGCGCGGACAGGTGGAAGACGCTATGCGGCTCTGCGGCGTCGAACCGGACGGCGGACGCATCACGCTTCTGACCATGCCTCGTCTACTGGGCTGGGCCTTCAATCCGCTCAGCATCTTCTTCTGCTATCGCGCGGATGGCGCACTGGCCGCAATCCTCTGGGAGGTCGACAACACGTTCGGCCAGCGCCACGCCTATATCATCCCGGTCCATGGCGACGCCTCCGGCGAGATCGAGCAGAGCTGCGACAAGGCTTTTTATGTCTCGCCCTTCATGGACATGGATCTGAAATACCGCTTCCGCGTTATGCCTCCAGACGAGCGTCTCGCGGTCAAGATCGACGTGTCGGATGCGGAGGGCCTGGTGTTGACCGCCCGGCATCTGGCGAAACGCACGGAACTGACCGACGCGGCGCTTCTGAAGGCCTTCTTCATGATCCCGCTTCTCACGCTGCGCGTGGTCGGCGGCATCCACTGGGAGGCGTTGAAGATCTGGCTGAAAGGCGTTCGCCTGCGTCCGCGCCCTGCCCCGCCGAGCGACGCCGTTTCGGTGGGCGACCTGCCGGCGCAGCCCGCGGAGTGATCCGCCCATGCGCATGCCGTCGTATCTGCGACCAAAGAGGAGAAGCGTCATGAAAGCATTGATTTCGACCCTTGTCGCGCTTGCCGCCATGAGCGCGTCCGCCCATGCGGCCGATGACCAGTTGTTTGGAGACTGGGCCCGCGGCGACGGCAAGGCGCGCGTCAAGATCGTTCGCTGCGGCGGCGATCTCTGCGCCATCAACACCTGGATCAAGCCGGGCACCAAGGACGAGAAGGCCGGCGACAGGTTGGTGATGAGCGTCAAGCCGACCGGCCCCGGCAAACTGTCCGGCACCGCCTTCGACCCGCAGCGCGACCGCAGCTACCGCATCAATCTCACCGTCAACGAGACGTCCATGACCACGGAAGGCTGCATTCTCGGCGGTCTCCTGTGCAAGGGCGTCGGCTGGACGCGCATCAACTGAGGATCCCATGGCCACCCTGTCGATCAAGACCGCCGCCGTCGCCTATTTCTCCACCGGCATCGCCTTCGCGGTGATCGACGCCATCTGGCTTTCCACCATGACGAGCCGGCTCTACCGGCCCGTCATGGGCGACATGCTGGCCGACCAGTTCCGTCTCGGCCCGGCGATCGCGTTTTACCTGATCTTCATCGCCGCTCTGGTGTTTTTCGCCATCCGCCCGGCGCTTGCCGCCGGCGACTGGAAAGTGGCGCTGCTGCATGGCGCCTTCTTCGGCTTTGCCGCCTACGCCACCTATGACCTCACCAATCAGGCGGTGCTGCGCAACTGGTCAACGCTGCTGACCATCGCCGATCTCTTCTGGGGCACGGTCTTGTCTGCGTCATCAGCAGTCATCGGCTACAAGGCGACGCGCCTGTTGACGGGCGGTTGAGCCTCTTGCGAAACGCCTGCGTCCGATCCATCTTTCGCACATGCGAAAGATCCTGTCCCGTCTGCCAAACCCGCTGAAAAAAGCGCTGTTGTCCGCCCTTGTCTGGCTTGCGGCAGCGGGCGGAGCATTGGCCGGCGAGCGCGCCTGCGATCCCTATGCGATCAGGGTGGCGACCGATCCCGTGCCCTATCAATGGCCGCATGGGCTCAAACGCGCCGACGACCTGCTCGCCAATCCGCCCGGGCGCGCCGATATCGTGCTGATCGGCGATTCCCTGCTCGCCAACTGGCCCGGGGATCAGATCCGCCGGCAATTCGGCACTCGACAAGTGTGGAACGCGGCCATTGGCGGGGCGATGACCCAGCATGCTCTGTGGCTGCTGAACCGCCTCGAAGGGCGCGCGCCAAAGGCGGATCGCGTCATCCTGCTCGTCGGCACCAACAATCTCACGCATGACTATATGCCGCCCTGCGCGATTGCCGCCGGCATTGAGGCCGTGGCCGAAAAGGCGCTGGCGATCTGGCCGAAGGCGCGGCTCGATCTCGTCGCCGTGCCGCCGCGCGGATCCGATTTCCGTTTCCGCGACGCCGACCGCAAGGCGCTCAACGCCGGGTTGGCCGCCTGGGCCGCCGGTCGCTCACGCCTACGCTATATCGAGATCGACGCGCTCAAGCTGACCTGCGGCGGCGACCGGGCGACATCAGCCGAGGCGCGTCCGGCCTGCGGCAACTATGCCGACGACTACGGCCATTTCCGCCGCGCCGGTTATGAAGTGATCTTCTCGGCTCTCGCGCGCTGAGCGCCGGCTTTGACGCTCAGGTAATCGCGCCCACCTGCCAGGGCACGAATTCGTTGTCGCCATAATCGTAGATCTCGCTGGAGGTCTTCTTGCCCGAGGCGACGGCGATGATGTCTTCGAAGATCCGCAAACCCGCAGCCTCGATCGTGTCCTCGCCGGTGACGATCGCGCCGCAATTGATGTCCATGTCTTCCTCCATGTGGTCATACATGTCGGTGTTGGTGGCGATCTTGATGCAGGGAGCGGGCTTGAAGCCGGAGACGGAGCCGCGGCCGGTGGTGAAACAGATGACATTGCAGCCGCCGGCGACCTGGCCGGTGACCGCGGCTGGGTCATAGCCGGGCGTATCCATGAAGACGAAGCCGGATTCGGTGACCGGTTCGGCATATTCATAGACCGCCTTCAGCGGCATCGAACCGCCCTTGGCGACTGCGCCCAGCGACTTTTCGAGAATCGTGGTCAGGCCGCCCTGCTTGTTGCCGTAGGACGGATTGTTGTTGAGTTCGTCACCATTGCGCGCCGTGTAATCGCGCCACCAGTCGATGCGGTCGAGCAGCTTCCTGGCGACGTCGGGGCTGACGGCGCGGCGGGTGAGCAGATGTTCGGCGCCGTAGATCTCAGGCGTCTCGGCCAGCACCGAGGTCGCGCCATGGCGGACCAGAAGGTCGGAGGCGACGCCGAGGGCCGGATTGGCGGAGATGCCGGAATAACCGTCCGAGCCGCCGCATTCCAGCGCCAGTTTCAGGCCCGACAGCGGCTGTTCGGTGCGCACCGCCTGGTTCACGGTCGGCAGCATTTCCTTGATGATCTCGATCGCCGTTTCGATGGTCTTGCGGGTGCCGCCGGTCTGCTGGATGGTCATGGTGCGCAGCAGCGCCCCCTCGGCGATCTGGTAGTGCTCGAGGATCGGAGCGATCTGGTTGGTCTCGCAACCGAGCCCGATCAGCAGCACGCCGCCGAAATTGGGATGGCGGGCATAACCCTGGATGGTGCGGGTGAGAATGCGATAGCCTTCGGACTTGGTGTTGATCGCGCAACCGCCGCCATGGGTGAGCGCGACGACGCCATCGACATTGCCGAAGCCTTCGAGCCCGCCCATGCGGTTGAAATGATCGGCGATGTAACGCGACACCGTGGCGGAACAGTTCACCGAGGAAATGACGCCGATATAATTGCGGGTGCCGACATGGCCGCCGCCGCGATCGAAGCCCATGAAGGTGCGACGCTCGGCGACCGGCAGCAGATCTTCTGTGAGCGCGCCTGCGCCCATCTGGTAATCATGCTCGGAGGGGACCATGGCCAGATTGTGCAGGTGGATATGCTCGCCGGGCGCAATATCGGCGGTGGCGACGCCGATCACCTGGCCGAATTTCAGCACTTCCTGCCCGGCCCTGATGGCTTTCAGCGCCACTTTATGGCCGCGACCGATGAAGTCCTTCGCCAGGAGATCCTGATAGCCGGTTGCTTCGCCCTTGCCGATCTTGACCCGGGCCACGCCGACATCGTCGAGCGGGTTGAGAATGATGATGGGCGCCGATGCCGAGGTCATGGCGACTCCTCCCTGTTTTTTGTCCATAGAAGACAATTAGATCCGGAGGGTCGCGCGTCAAGGCCGGCGCAGCCGCACAGGCGCTTGTTTTTATTGTTCTATTCAATACAGGAAATCATCACTCCGGCACAGAGGGCAACACCGTTTCGGTCTTTTTCAGCCGCTGCTCCCGGAAGAAGATGAACAGGCCCGAGGCGACGATGAGAGCGGCGCCCAGCATCATCGGCAGCGTCGGCGTGTCGCCGAACACCAGCCAGCCGAACACGATCGCCCAGAACAGCAGCGTGTATTGCAGCGGGGCGACGGTGGCGGCGGGCGCGATCTTCAACGAATAGGTCATCAGCATATGGGCGAGCATGGCGACGACGCCGAGAAGCGCCATCCAGAGCAGGTCGAACGGCGTCGGCGTCACCCAGTCGAACGGCAGCGTCGCGGCGCCGGCGATCGTCGCCCCCGCCATCTGCCAGAACACCAGCACGGTGCCCGAGGTGTTGCGCAGGAAGCGGCCGAGCATCAGCATGACCGAGAAGAACATGGTGCCGACGATGGAGATGATCGCCGGCATGGTGAACATGGCGCTCGACGGATTGAGCGCGACGAGCACGCCCGAGAAGCCGATGGCGATGGCCAGCCAGCGCCGCCAGCCGACATGTTCGCCGAGAAACAGCGGCGAGAGCGCGGCGATATAGATCGGCGCGGCCAGCCAATAGGTCATGACATCGGCGAGCGGCAGATAGGAGACAGCGAGATAGAAGGCGAAGACTTCCGCGGTGGCGAGCGATGCCCGGAGGATCTGCAGGCCGGGCCGCTCGACATTCACGACCTGACGAAAGCCGCTGCGCCATAAAAAGGGCAGGAGCACCAGCACGGCGGCGAGACTGCGCAGGAACAGCAGTTGGCCGACCGAATAGGTGGCGACCAGCCATTTGCCCATCACGTCATTGATGGAGAACATCAGCATGCCCAGGAGCATGGCGGCGACTGCGGTGGCCGTGACGGCCTGCGGGCGGGGAAGCGACATGAAAAACGCCTTTCGGGATCATCAGTCCATGCTGTCGATCCCGGCAAAAGGCAAGCCGCGACCGACATAAGCGAGAAATAAATCTCCGCAGGTCGCGCTGAGATGATCGTTCCTTGATTTTCCTGCGCTTTTCTTGTTGACGCGACGCCCTCCCCGCGCTTGTTAACAGGCTCGAATTTAATCGCGCCCGACCTGAGACCGATATGACAGACGATCCGCTTTCAACCGCCGAAATCGAGCGCTACCAGCGCCATATCCTGCTGCCTGAGATCGGCGGCCAGGGGCAGCAGAAGCTGAAGGCGGCGGCGGTTCTGGTGATCGGCGCAGGCGGGCTCGGCTCGCCCGTCATCGAATATCTCGCGGGCGCGGGCGTCGGCACGATCGGCATCGTCGACGACGACCGGGTGTCGCTCTCCAATCTGCAGCGGCAGGTGATCCACGGCACGGACAAGGTGGGGGAGAAGAAGACCCGGAGCGCGGCGGCGCGCGTGCGCGAGATCAATCCGCATGTGGCCGTCAACCGGCATGAGACGCGGTTTAACGCCGACAGCGCGCCGGGACTGGTGTTCGGCTACGACCTGATGATCGACGGATCCGACAATATAGACACGCGCTACTGCGCCGCCGACGCCGCCGAACGCGCCGGCGTGCCGCTGGTGTCGGGCGCGGTGGGCCGCTTCGACGGATCCGTGACCGTGCTCGCCCCGCATCTCACCGGCGCCGACGGCAAGCCCAATCCGCGCTATGCCGATCTTTTCCCCGAACGGCCGCCCGAGGGCATGCTTCCGGTCTGCGCCGAAACCGGCGTGATCGGCGCGCTGACCGGCGTCATCGGCACGTTGATGGCGATGGAGGCGATCAAGCTTCTGACCGGAACGGGCGAACCGCTGATCGGGCGGCTCCTGCTTTATGATGCGCTGGCCGCCCGGTTCGACACGATCCGCTACAGACGGAAGTAGCCGACCTCAATCCCCGTCCGGTTCGGCCACGGCGCGGAGCTTGCGGGTGCGCAGGAGTATGGCTGCGCCCTTGCGCTCGATGGCGCCCTTCTCTTCCAGCGACAGGATGGCGCGGTTGATCTTCGGCCGGGAGGCCCCGACGACGCTGGCGATTTCCGATTGCGACAGGCCGATCTTCAGCGTCGCCTCCTCAGGCGGCTCCTCGCCGAGCACCTGGCGCATGGTCAGGAGGAAGAAGCGGGCGACGCGGGAATCGAGATCGTAAAGCGCCAGCGTTTCCAGCTGCTCGTTGGTCTCGCGCAGACGGCGGCAGAGAAAGCGCATGACCGCCTGCATGGCGGCGGGGGTCTTGGCGAGGAAGGCTGAGAAATCTCCCTTGGAAATGACATAGCCTTCGGTCGCCACCGACGCGGTCGCATCCGCCGACCGGGGCTCGCCGTCGATGACGGCCATTTCCCCGAGCAGACCGCCTTCCTCCATATGCCGGAGCGTCAGTTCGCGGCCTTGCGGCGTGATGAGCGACAGCTTGATGCGGCCCGATGCGACGAGGATCATGTAATCGCCGGGGTCGCCGCGCTGGAAGATGACCGCCCCCGCCGTCCATCTGCGTTGCTGGGCAAGGCTGCGCACCTCCTCGATCAGAGCAGCGGTGAACTCTTCGAAGATCGGGAAGGATCGCCAGAAGGCGACGCTTTTGGGACTTTCGGCCATGCGGGGCTCCGTTGATGCTGGCGAGGGGCGCCGCACCGCGGACGCCGGAGGAAATTACTTATGGTTTACAATGGTTTTACAAGGTCTTGCGCGATTCTCTGTTAGAGGCGCCGAATTAACCGAAGCTTTACCACTTCGCTTTGTTTTAGCCGTCTCCGATGAACCTTTCCAGCCGATTTACCTTTTAGGGAGCTTTTGCCGACATAGGATCATGCTGTCTCGGAATGGGCCATGAAGGCCTCTTGAGTGATGGGGCATGGAGAGCCAATGGCGCGCGTGTTTTTCTCGATTTTGGGAATAGTATCCGGCATAGCGGGGCTATCGCTGCTGTTTTTGCCGATCAGCCTTCAGGCGCAGCTGGTGCTGAGCTTCGGCGCGCTTGGTTGCATGTTCTTCACCATGAGCCGCCCTGACAACAAGATCTTCCGCATGATGTCCTTCGGCTTCGTGGGCCTGCTGGCGCTGCGCTACGGCTACTGGCGCACGGTCGACACGCTGCCGAGCATCTACGAGCCCTGGAACTTCATTCCCGGCTTCCTGCTCTATCTCGCCGAAATGTACTGCCTGGCGATGCTGTTCGTCTCGCTGTTCATGCTCGCCGATCCCCTGAAGCGGCAGTCGCCGAGCCTGCCCAAGATCGAGGACCTGCCGACCGTCGACGTCTTCGTGCCGAGCTATAACGAGGACGCCGAACTGCTCGCGGTGACGCTCGCCGCAGCCAAGGCGATGGCCTATCCCAAGAACAAGCTGACCATTTATCTGCTCGACGACGGCGGCACGGACGCCAAGCGCAACGACCGCGACCCGCGCAAGGCGCTCGCCGCCATCCATCGCCATGAGCAACTCAAGGCGCTGTGCGACGCCATGGGCGTGATCTATCACGCCCGCAAGGAAAACAGCCATGCCAAGGCCGGCAACCTGAACGAAGGCCTGAAGATCTCCAAGGGCGAACTGGTGGTGGTGTTCGACGCCGACCATGCGCCGGTCCGGGATTTCCTCAAGGAGACCGTGGGCTTCTTCCGTGAAACGGAAAAGCTGTTCCTCGTCCAGACGCCGCATTACTTCCTCAATCCCGATCCGCTCGAAAAGAACCTGCAGACATTCGCCCGCATGCCGTCGGAGAACGAGATGTTCTATTCGATCATGCAGCGCGGGCTGGACAAATGGGATTCGTCCTTCTTCTGCGGCTCGGCGGCGGTTCTGTCGCGCAAGGCGCTGGAGACCACCAACGGTTTCGCCGGCCAGTCGATCACCGAGGATTGCGAGACGGCCCTGGCGCTGCATTCGCAAGGCTGGCATTCGATCTATGTCGACAAGCCGCTGATCGCCGGTCTGCAGCCCGAGACCTTCGTGTCCTTCATCGGCCAGCGGGCGCGCTGGTGCCAGGGGATGCTGCAGATCCTCATTCTTAATCGTCCCTTCCTGGCCAAGGGGCTGAAGATGCAGCAACGCATCTGCTATGCCGGCATCAACCTGTTCTGGCTGTTTCCGCTGTCGCGGCTGGCCTTCATGTTCTCGCCGCTGCTCTACATCTTCTTCTCGCTGGAAGTGTTCCAGTCCAACATCACCGAATTCGCGTCTTATGCGCTCACCTATCTGGTCGCGTCCTATGCGCTGCAGAGCTATCTCTACGGCCGGGTGCGCTGGCCCTGGGTGTCCGAGCTCTATGAATATGTGCAGTCGGTGATGCTGTTCGGCTCGATCGTGTCGGTGGTGCGCAATCCGCGCAAGCCAACCTTCAACGTGACGGCAAAAGGCCAGACGCTGGACAAATCCGGCATGAGCCCGATCGCCAAGCCCTATTTCGCCATCTTCTTCATCCTGCTGGTCGCCGCTCTCTATTCCGGCTTCCGCTACATGACCGAGCCGCTGTCGGGCGATCTGCTGATGATCGTGGCCGGCTGGAACCTCATCAATCTGGCGCTGGCGGGCGCAGCGCTCGGCGTGGTGGCCGAACGGCGCGAACTCAGGCGCAACCAGCGCCTGCCGGTCAAGCGTCACGCCTTGATGCGCATCGGCGAGACCTTGCATTCGGTGATCGTGCGCGACGCCTCGAGCGGCGGGGTCGCGGTGGAATTCCTCGACGGTGAACCTCAGAGCGCCGAGATCGGCCAGCTTTCCGGCCAGCTCGAACTGAGACGCGGCGGCGAGGCGATTTCGGCCGACATGGTGCTGCGCGGCGTGCGCCGTTCCAGCGATGCGCCGACCGCCTGGGGCTTCGCCTATCGCGAACGGACGCCGTCGACCTTCGCCGTGATCGCCGACCTCATGTATTCGAAACAGGCCGTGCTGCAGGACCGGCTGAACCGGCGGCAGGTGCGGCTGGGCTTCTTCGCCGGCACGCTGAAATTCGCCGCCTGGACCTTCTCGGAAACCTTCAGGGCGCTGCGCTATTCGTTGGGCTGGATCGGCGAGAGCGAGGTCGCGTCCGAACCCGATGCGCCCATCCAGATCACGCCCGTCAGCGCCAAGATGACGCCGGTGGAGATCGAGGCCGAACTGTCTAAAGTTGCAGGAGGCGCCCGTGCGTAAGTCGACAACGGTCATCAGCGCCGCCCTCCTCGCGTCCGCTTTGTCGGCGCAGGCCATGGCTTCAGACAATCCGCTGCTGCCCTCGGGCGCCGCGCCTGCCCAGGCCGCCGCACCGAAGGCCGCGATCGCTGCCGCCGGAAATGGTCTCACGCCCTTTATCGAAGCCTCGACGCGGTTTCGCCTGAGCGGCGAGAGCGACACGGCGGAATTCACCTTCTGGGCCAGCAAGGCCGAGGCGCAAGCCGGCGGCGACGTCGTGCTCGCCTACAAGAACGCGGTCTCGGTGCTGCCGGACACCGGTCTTGCCAGCGTCGAGATCAACGGCAAGCCGGCGGGCGACTTCCGGATCGGCTCGCCTTTCGATTTCACCGCCCAGACTTTCAAAGCTGCGCCGGGCATGCTGCGCGCCGGCTACAATGTCGTGCGTCTCAAGGTGACCCAGCATCACCGGGTGGATTGCTCTCTGCAGGCGAGCTACGAGCTCTGGACCGACGTGAACCCGGCGCGCAGCGGCTTCAAGCCGATCGATCCCGGCATCGTCACCGATTTGGCCGATCTCGCCAAGGCCGGACGGCTGGAAAACGGCGCGACCGACCTGCGCATCGTCACCTCCGCCAAGAACGACGCCGGTCTCATGAACGCCGCATCGAGCGTGGCGCAGGCCGTCGGCCTCTATCTGGGACGGCCGGATCTCGCCGTGAGCCTGTCTGATCGTCCGGGCCAGGGTCCGGGCATTGATCTCTATCTGATGATTTCCGGAGACGCGGGCGTCAGCGTCGGACCGGGCGGGGAGCCGGGTCGCATCGCGCTGACCTTCCGCGCGCCGTCCGCCGCCGGCCTTCACGATCTGCTGGTCGCCACGGTGAAGAAGGAGATGATGGCGGGCCTGCGCGATCTCAACGCCCGCAAGCGCTTCGCGGACGTCACGCTCGACGCCGGCCAGACAGCGACGCTGAAAGACATGGGCATCCGCAGCGAAACCTTCTCCGGGCGGATGATGCGGACGCGTTTCGAGATGAGGATGCCGGCGGACTTCTATCCCGCCGATTACGGCTCGGTGGCGCTCAAGCTGAGCGCGGCGACCGCGCCCGGGCTTGAGCCGCAATCGCAGATGCTGGTGCGCGTCAATGACGTCGTGGTCAACGCCTTTCCGTTTCGCGACACCGACGGCCAGAATTTCGACGAAAAGCTGATCGAACTGCCGCTGCGCGCCTTCCGGCCCGGCGTCAACCGGGTGGAAATGCTGGCGGAACTGCCGCGCGCCTCCGACCAGGCTTGCGCGCCCGACGCCCGCGAGGACGACAAGCCGCGCTATATGCTGCTCGACAAGACCAGCATCAGCGTTCCCGAACTCGCCCGCGTCACCCGCCTGCCCGATCTCGGCGCCATGGCGGGCACGGCCTATCCCTATGGGGATGGCAAGGCCTTCCCGGTTTATCTCGATCAGGCGACGCCGCAGGCGGCGGGCGCAGCGCTGACGCTTCTGACCCGGCTCGCGCAATCGGCGCAATCTCCCATCAACGCCGATTTCAGGATCGGCAAGCCGAGTGGGCCGATTGCGGGCGACGCGCTGGTGCTGATCGGTTCAAGCGATTCTCAGGAACAGAACGACGCTATCGGGAGCGCGGCTCCCTCCTCGGTGAGCTTCGAGGAAACCGGCGCGATCGACATTGCTGCGACCGGCGGTGAAGACCAACTGATCGCCGCATTCCGGCAATCGGCAAGCGACGCGGACACCGAACTCTCCTGGTCGAGCCGCTTCGGCGCGATGGCGGACAGGCTCGGCGCCCGCTTCAAGCGCTGGCTGAACTATCAGTCGGAAACATCAGGCGCGCCGGACCTCCAGAACGCTCTGGTGACCATTGCGCAGACGGCCTCCGCCGGCGACGGCGCGACGACGGAAATCCGCGCCAACACGCCCGAAGACCTGGCGTTCGGCGTCCAGAGGCTGGCGAGTTCGGAGATCTGGCCGCGGCTTTCGGGCGGCGCGGCCGCCATCTCCTCGGATGCGGCGACGCTTGCCGCGCTCGACAGCGCAGCGCCCCGGTTCAGCGACGTGACCGAGCAGAGCGTCGGCAATTATCGCCGCATCGCCGCCGCCTGGCTGTCGGACAATTTCAAGATCTATGTCGGACTGGTGATCGCGCTGATCGGCGTCTTCGCCGCCTGGCTGGGTTTCGTCGTTCAACGCAAGGGCACAAGGAGCGACGCATGACCCGTTCCATCCTGTTTGCGAGCGTCTGCGCTCTCTGCCTGTCGGCCAATGCAGTTCATGCCGCCGATCCGGCCAGCCCGCTCTTGACCGCAGCGCCGTCGGCTCAAGCTCCTGCGGTCGCGGCCCCAGCTCCGGAGGCGGCCAAGATCGTGGCTCCAGCCGCTGCTCCGCAAGCGGCAGCAGCGCCTGCCCAGGCTGTCGAGGGGCCGAACGCGGTGGAGCTCGCCGCGCTCTACTACTATGCCCGCAACAAGGAAGAGGCGCGGCTGAAGGCCGAATTCGCCCGGCTGCAATATAAATATCCCGGCTTCGAGATGCCCGCCGATCTCTACCAGCCGGCGGCCAAGCCGGTGGACGAGAGCAAGCTCTGGACGCTCTACGGCAAAGATGACTTCGCCGGCATCGATGCGGAACTGGCGCGACTTATTGCGGAGCGCCCGGAATGGAAGCCGAGCGCCGATTTCCAGACAAAACTGGCGCGCAAGAAGATGCGTTTTGCGGTGACGGCGGCCGTCAAGGCCCGCAACTGGCAGGGCGCCGCCGCCGCCGGCGCTACGATCGATCCGGCGACCGAAAAAGAGGTCGATCTGGTCTGGGACATGATCGACGCCTATTCGGCGCTCGGCGATCGCGACAGGCTGGCGCGTTTCTATCGCGCGCTGATGTTCCGCGATCCGGCCCATCAGATCTCCAAGGCGGCCATCGTCGCGACGATCAAGAAATCCACCCGCGACTTTTCCCCGGACGATGTGCGCGGCGTGATGGCAGTCTTCGCCGCCGATCCGGTGATCAGCGCCGGCCTCGCAAGCGTCACCACCGACCTCACCCGCAGGGCTGTGGCGGAGTTCAATACCGACGAGACGAAGACCGAGCCTCTGCCGAAGGCCGATATCGACGCGCTGTCGGCAGCAGCGACGGAGGGCAAGGCGCCGGCTGATTTCTCGCTTCTCGGCTGGTACTATCTGAAAATCAAGGAGCCCGCCAATGCCGGCGCCTGGTTCCGCCGCGCCATCGAGGCCGAGCCGACCGTCGATCACGCCAAGGGTCTTTATCTGGCGCTGATGGGACAGGCGCGCGATCAGGAGGCATACGAACTCGCCGTCGCTTACAAGGATGCGCTGATTTCCGACCCCGTCTTCCTGATGAATGCGCTGGCGGCCCGCATCTCCGGACCGCATGCCGACAGCGTCAAACCCGAGGCCGTGGCCGCCTATGCCGAGGCGATCCTGGCCGCCAAGAGCGGGCCGCATGCCGAAATCCTCGCCTGGTACGCCTATAACAGCGGCCAGTTTCCCGCCGCCCGCGCCTGGTTCGACAAGGCTTTCGCCTGGGAGCCGAGTGAAGCGCGGCTCAAGGGTCTCGCGCTGTCGGAAGGGCAATTGGGCGATCGCGCAGCGCTGGTGGCGCTCTACAAGGCCTATGGCAAGACCTATCCGACCATCTGGGACGACGTGCATCTCGTCAAGAAGGGCGCAAGACGCGCCGCCGTGCGGCCCGTCATCGACCGGATGCAGGTGGGCGCGGTCGAGACGAAAACCGAGACGCGCGAACCTGATTTCATCGAGGCGGCTCCCCGACGGGAAGAACCCGTGCGGACGGAACCGAGGCGCGGCAGCCGTGTCGTGGCTGCGAGCGGCTTCGACGCGCTTCTGGGACAGAAACGCTATGGCGACTGCGTCGCGGCGATCGCATCGCGCGAAGCCTCGCAAGGATTGAGGCCGGGCGACCAACTGGTCAAGGGCTGGTGCATGATGGGCCTGAAGCGCAATTCCGAAGCGCAGGCCGCCTTCAGCGCAGCCCTTTCCGGCGGCGGCAAGACCCAGAGCGACGCGGCTTACGGCCTGGCGTTGACGCTTCTGCGCAATCAGATGACCAGCGAGGCGCAATCGGTGATCTCGCTCTATCCGCTCGGCGCCGCCCGCGACAAGGAAATCCGGCTGGAAATCTACTGGCAGATGGCGCGCGCCGCCTTCGACCGCAAAGATTACCGCCAGTCGCTCGACGCGCTCAACGAACGCATCCGGCTCGCCCCCGAGCCGGTGGGCATGACGCAATTGCGCGCCTGGGCGCATTACAATCTCGGCAACAAGGCCGAGGCAAAGGCGATCTTCGAAACGCTCGCCGATTATGTCGATGACAGCGGGGTGCGGCGCGGGCTGGCCGCCGCGACCGGTGGACCGACGGGAGGACGCTGATGGCCAGGTTTTTTCATCATGGCGCTGTAATCGCTGCGCTCTCATTGCTGGCCGGCTGCTCGATGGCTGGACCTGATCCCTATCTGACCACGCAGGCCGTCTCCGCCAAGCCGCAATCGTCGGTGTCGACGGTCGCGCCGCAATTCGCCGCCGCGCAATTGCCGCAACTCGCAGGCCCCGCCCTGCTCGTGCGGCAATCGCTGGATGGCGACCGTTTCCGACAGGAGATCGTCTACGCCAACCGCACGGCGCTTTCGGGCGAAAACCTGCTGACGGTGATGGCGGGGCCGCCGAAGGAGGCGAACCTCTTGCAGCCACCGAGCGCAGCGGAGGTGCGCCGAGAGATGCGCGCCATGCTGCCCGCCGGCGTCTCCCCCGAAATGGGCGCGGTGCTCGGCGCCAATATCAACGGACGCTATGGCTATGCGACCGCGAGCCTGCCGGGCGGCGGCGCCTGCCTCTATGCCTGGCAGCGGATCAAAAGCGTCAATGCCGGCGACAAGACCGGTTTTGCCGGCCTGACCGATGAGCGCATCGCCGCGCAGATCCGGCTGCGCTATTGCGATCCGGCGCTGAACGAGGCCCAGATCCGTCTTTTGATGGACGGCCTTTCGATGCGGCCGATCAGCGGCGCGACGATCGACATGCTGCGCTATGCGGCGGGCAGCGGCGTCAATGCCGCCATCGCGCCGCAGCTGGCGATCATCACGCCTGTGGCGGCGACCAAGCCTGTTGTGTCCAAGCCGCGCATCCGCACGGCGCGGGTCGAGCCTCAACAAACAAGCGACGACTGGCGTCAGGACACTGAGTCGGCGCCGGTGACGGTTCCGGGCGGCGAACAGGCGGGACCCGTCACGCAAGCCGCAGCGCTGGTGCCCTTGCCGGAGGACGGCGCGAGCGCAACCGCCAAGCCGGCAGAGACATCCGTGGCGGCTCCGGCCTCGCCTGCGGCGCCCGTGCCTCTTCCGGAATGATCCCTCACGCCCTGACAGCGACGATGAACAGCCGGGGAAAGGCAAGCAACACCCGGCCATCGGCTTGGGCGGGATAGGCGCCGGCGATGCGCGCCGTGTAATCGGCGAGGAAATCGGCACGCATCTCCTCCGGAACCCGATCGAGATAGGGCCGAAGGCCTGTGCCGCGCACCCAGTCGACGATCGCGTCGGGACCCGTCATTATGTGATAATAGGTGGTGCGCCAGAGATCGACGCGCGCCGATTTGGGCGCGAGACGATTGTAGTAACTCTCGGCCGAGGGCAACGGAGAGCGGCGCACGCTCGCGGAAAAATTCGCGCGCCAGGGGCCGGCCTGGGCGCTCTCCTCCATCATCAGATGGCTGGGCTCATCGAGATTGTCCGGCATCTGCACGGCGAGCGCGCCGCCGGGGACGAGATCATCCATCAGCCGCTCGAGAAGGGCGGGATGATCGGGCAGCCACTGGAACACCGCATTGGCGAACAGCAGACCGGCGAGCGTTTCGGGGCGCCAGTCGGCGAGATCGGCCTTGAGGAACGGCGTGTCCGGCAGCCGGCGCCGGGCGGCGCTCAGCATGTCGTCGTCGCTGTCGAGACCGGACACGCGGCTCGCGCCGAAACGGTCGACCAGCAATTCGGTGGAATTGCCGGGGCCGCAGCCGAGATCGAAGACCGAGGCCTCGCCGATCTCCGGGACGCGCGACAGGAGTTCGCGAGCCGGTCGCGTCCGTTCATCCTCGAATATCAGATAGCGCTCTGCCGACCAGGCCATGTGAACCTCCTTGGCCGGCCGCCGCCGGCTTTACTGTTGACGCTCCGCCTCGAAGGCTCGGACCTGGCCGATCAGCCAATCCGAAAACGCCTTGACCGGCGGATATGAGACTTTCGCGAGGGGGCGGACCAGATAATAGGCGCTCTGGCTGCGCACCTTGTGATCATAGGCCTTGACCAACTGGCCGCTCGCCAGTTCCGCCTCGATGAGAAACACCGGCATCAGCGCCACGCCGAGGCCGGCGATGCAGGCCTGGGCGACATTGGAAAACTGCTCGAACCGCATGCCGCCGCTCGATCGGATGTCGACGCCGAGGCTGCCGAACCAGTGCTCCCAGGCGCCGGGCCGCGAGGCCATCTCCACGCGCGGCAGGTTGATCATGTCCTCCGGCCTGACCACCGGATTGCGCGCCAGAAAATCCGGGCTCGCGACGGGGATCACATCCTCATGCATCAGAAACTGGCAATCGGCGCCCGGCCAATCCGGCTGACCGATATGGATGGCGGCGTCGATCTCCTCGGCTTCGAAATCGAAACGGCGGATGCGGGTGGCGAAATTGATGATGACCTTGGGATTTCTCGCCACGAAATCGGGAATGCGCGGCATCAGCCAGCGGGTGCCGAAGGTGGGCAGGATGGCGAGGCTGAGGCGGTTTCCCGCCGAATTCGACATCGCTTCCAGCGACAAAAGCCTGATCTTGCGCACCACTTCGGCGACGCCCTCGGCATAGGTCTTGCCGGTGTCCGTCAGCACCACGCCGCGGCCGTTGCGGTGAAACAGGCGCACGCCCAGCTGCTCCTCGAGAATGGCGATCTGCCGGCTGATCGCGCCCTGTGTGAGCGACAATTCATCGGCGGCCGCCGAAAAGCTGCCGAGCCGGGCGACGGAATCGAAGGCGGCGAGAGCAGCGGTGGACGGCAGGAGGCGGCGCTGGGTCATGGACATCGGTTATTCCTAAATCTGATATCCGGCAGAGTAAATATGGCTTGTCGCGCAGGACGCGGAAAGGCATGTTCGGGCAAAATTTTCAGGAGTGAGAGATGAGCGCCATGTCCGCCTTCAACTGGGAAGACCCTTTCCTGCTCGACGACCAACTGTCCGACGAAGAGCGGATGATCCGCGACAGCGCCAAGGCCTTCGCCGAGGCGGAACTGCTGCCGCGCGTGAGCGAAGCCTATCTCGAGGAGAAGACCGACGCCGGCCTGTTCAAGCTGATGGGCGAAGCCGGTCTGCTCGGCGTGACGCTGCCGGAGAAATACGGCGCGGCGGAAGCCTCCTATGTCGCCTATGGCCTGGTGGCGCGTGAGGTCGAGCGCATCGATTCCGGCTACCGCTCGATGATGAGCGTGCAGTCCTCGCTGGTGATCTATCCGATCTACGCCTATGGCTCGGAAGCGCAGAAGGACAAATATCTGCCGGGCCTCGTCTCGGGCGAGCTGATCGGCTGCTTCGGCCTGACCGAGCCCGACGCCGGCTCGGACCCCGGCGGCATGAAGACACGCGCCGAGAAGATCGATGGCGGCTACCGCCTGCGCGGTTCGAAAATGTGGATCTCGAACGCGCCGATCGCCGACGTCTTCGTGGTCTGGGCAAAGTCGGAGGCGCATGACGGCCAGATCCGCGGCTTCATTCTCGAAAAGGGCATGAAGGGCCTCTCCGCCCCCAAGATCGGCGGCAAGCTGTCGCTGCGCGCCTCGATCACCGGCGAAATCGTGATGGACGGCGTGGAAGTCGGCGAAGACGCGCTGCTGCCGAATGTGTCGGGCCTCAAGGGTCCGTTCGGCTGCCTCAACCGCGCCCGCTACGGCATTTCCTGGGGCGTGATGGGCGCCGCCGAGGATTGCTGGCTGCGCGCCCGTCAATATGGCCTCGACCGCCACCAGTTCGGCAAGCCGCTCGCCGGCACGCAGTTGTTCCAGAAGAAGCTCGCCGACATGCAGACCGAAATCGCGCTGGGCCTGCAGGCCTCGCTGCGCGTCGGCCGGCTGATGGACGAGCATAAGTTCGCCCCCGAGATGATCTCGATCGTCAAGCGCAACAATTGCGGCAAGGCGCTCGACATCGCCCGCCAGGCCCGCGACATGCATGGCGGCAACGGCATCCAGATCGAATATCACGTGATGCGTCATGCGCAGAATCTGGAGACGGTGAACACCTATGAGGGCACGCATGACGTCCATGCGCTGATCCTCGGACGGGCGCAGACGGGCATTCAGGCCTTCTTCTGATCCGACCCTGCTCATCCAGCACCTTCCATGGCGGCCCTTGCGGCCGCCATTCGCTTTTCGTCGAGGTAATTTTCCGCTCGGCGGCTGGAATTTAGACAAATAATCCCCCAGGGTTGATTTTTGGAATTCTACTAAATTTGTGTATTTGCGAATCTCTGCTATTCTCTCCCTGTCTTCGGATGGTCCGGAGCGGAACGGGAAAGGATGACGCCATGCCAGGGAACAATCGCCAAGGCTTACAGTCTCACCTCGTTGTCACGATCTCCTGTCGAATGCGCGGAATGGTTTGAAATGACCACATTCAACGCAGGAACAAGCCGGGCAGACCCACGTTGTGGACCCGGGTATGGAGACGGATCATGCAGAAACAGGTCGTCGAACTGGCCGGTGAGCCAGTCGGAATCGCCATTCGTGATGGGGAATCACTGAGATTTCTCGCAGTTAAATTTCACGCCATGGGCGTCGACGGACAGGTGTTTCCGTCGATGGCGGCCATCAAAAATGCGATCTCGCAACTCGGAGCGCTGCACAGACGCAGCGCTGCATGAGAATCGTCGTGAAAAAGCACATTTTTTCGCGTGATTTCATATAAAAACAACTGTCGGCGCCTTAATTAAGATAAGAGGCCTTCATAGATGGCGTGTGCCGTTCTATGAAGGCGGCGTTCGTGGTTGGATTGGTGCGGGATGCTGACGAATAAGGGAAAATACGGGCTGAAGGCGCTGATCGCCTTGGCGAAGCTGCCTCCGGGCGAAACCTTGTTCAGCGGCGAAATTGCGCTGGCCAACAATATACCTAAGAAGTTTCTCGACACGATCCTGCTGGAACTGCGCAATGCCGGAATCGTGCGCTCCAAGAAGGGTCCGACCGGCGGCTACTCGCTGTCGCGTCCCGCCTCCGATATACGCGTCGGTCACGCCATCCGCGTCATCGACGGACCGCTCGCGCCGATCCGTTGCGCCAGCCGCACCGCTTTCGAATCCTGCGACGATTGTCCCGATCCGGCTGCTTGCCTGGTGCGGAAGTCGATGACGGAAGTCCGCGACGCCGTCGCCGAAATCCTCGACAACATGACGCTTGAGCGGCTGGTGTCCGGCGATTACGCCGAATCCGACACCGGATTGATGCTGGAAAAAGAAGCGTCCTGAGCTTTTTCTATGGATGGAATCCCAAGCCGCTTCGCCTGCTGGCCATGCGGCTTTTTCCTTGACGTTTTCAGAGGTTAACCGAGTGTTAAAGGGATCTCCGACCGACGCTTGAGGAGGCCGGCCACAGCGTAGACGCCCCTCAGGCGTCGCGATACGCCAAATTTGCGCTTTACAGCAGCAATTATGGCGGCATTATGACATTGTTCATCATCCGCTAGGAGATCGGCAATGATCAGCATGAATGGCTTCACACTGGGTTTCTTCATTCCCAAGCAGGAATCGGAACAGAAGGCCGTCAGAGCGACCAAGTCCGTCGATGACAAGGATGCGAAACCGGCGACGCGGGACACGACCGGTCCCTCCCCGGACGATGACGTCCAGGAGCCGTCGCCATTGTTCCATTACGCCTATCGCTTCTTCTGAGCGATCAGATATTGCGCTCGGTATAGGCCTTGATGCGCTCGTAGAGCGCCTTGTCGATCGTCAGGCCGTTTTTCAGGCCGCGCTTCAGATTGGCGGCGCGACGATCGTTGGGCATGCGCGCTTCAGGCTGAGACGTCACGGACGCAATCAGGCGCTCGATCTGCTTTTCGAACAGGCCGCCCGAGAACATCTTCGGCTCGAGCGCGATGAAGAACTGACCGGAGCCGACCGGCAGACCGTCGTCGTCGGTCATCGAGCCCATTTCGACGCCGCGATTGGCGCCGGCGAGCGCCGCCGACATGGCTTCCACCACGAGACCGAGCGCAAACCCCTTGGGACCGCCCGCAGGCGCGAGCAGACCGTCCAATGCCGCCTTGGCGTCAGTGGTCGGCTGGCCGCCGCGTTCGAACGCGACGCCGGGCGGCAGGGCCTCGCCCTTTTCGGCGGCTTGCTTCACGGCGGTCCAGGACGAGGCCGAGGAGGCCATGTCGACCAGGAAGGCGACGCGGCCCTTGCGGCCAGGAGCGGCGAAGGAGAAGGGATTGGTGCCGATCACCGGATTGCGGCCGCCGACCGGGGCCATCACCGCCGGCGAATTGGCGAAACCGAGCGCGACCAGTCCCTGCTGGGCGAGATAGCCGGTGTGGAAGCCCAGCGTGGCGGCGTTATAGGAATTGTGCACGGCCATGGCCGCCACGCCATATTCCTGCGCCGCCGGCACGAGGTGAGAGAAACCCTTCTCGATGGCGGGATGGGCGAAACCATTCTTGGCGTCGACGCGGAAGGAGACGAGCGACATGCGCTTGACGGCGGGATTGGCGGCGCCGTCGACCTTGCCGCTTTCGACATGGGCGCAATAGGTCGGCAGCCAATCCAGTCCATGGCCTTCGAGCCCCGACAGTTCCGTCTCGAGAATGGCGTCGGAGAAGTAGCGGGCGTTGCGGGCGGCTACGCCTGCGCCGATCAGCGCGTCGAAGATCAGGTCGGACGCCTTGTCCACGCTCAATTTCACCACGCCGCTCATTGTGCTCTCCTGTCAGACGTCCAAAGTCCTGCAAGGCGATAAACGGCGGGAGGGACGGCTTCAAGCCCCGGAGACGAATCAATCCGCGGGATTTGCCAGGAATCGGCGCATTCGAGGGCATTGCGGCAGAAGCGTCAGCCGGCGCGGCCTTCATTGCGGGTCGCGACGAACAAGGCGCAGGCCGAAAGGAAGGCGCCGACCATCAGCATCACCCAGAGCGGCGGATGCAGAATGAGGAGGATGCTCGCGAAGCTCAACGCCATCATGGAAATGGCGAAGACCTTGGCCCGGCGGGGAATTGCGCGGTTGTCGCGCCAGGCGTGCAGCGGCGGGCCGAAGATGCGATGCTCATAGAGCCAGCGTTCGAAGCGCGGCGAGGCGCGCGCGAACAGCCAGGCCGCCAGCAGGATGAAGGGTGTGGTCGGCAAGAGCGGCAGGAAAATACCGATGACGCCCAAAACCACACAAAGCCAGCCGAGAATGATGAGAATGATCCGCATGCCGCATCCATTGAATCGCTGACGGCAGTTTACGCTGCGTCTCGCCGTTTTGCTACGGCAGGAGCGATCATGCGGATCAATCTGGGCGAGGCGACGGCAAGACGACGCCCCGGAGACGAAATTCAGAGCCCGGCGGCGGCGATTTCGGCATTCAGGCGTTCGCGCGCCTTCTTGGGCAGCTTGGCCGTCTTGATCGCGTCGATATTGGCAGGCGCATCGCCGACCACCACCAGCGCCACCATGCCCATGCCGACATGCGGCATGCATTTGACGGCGTAAGCGCCGGGGGTGGTGAAGGTGACCTTGATCGTCTCGTTGGTCTTGCCCTTGAAGGCTTCCGCGCCAGCCGGGATCATGTCCTTGATGCTTTCGGCGTTGTGGCTCTTGTCGGTGGGGACGAAGGTGACGCTGTCGCCGGGAGCGACCTTCACGAAGCCGGGTTCGAACACCATGGAGCCGTCCTTGCCCTTGTTGAGCATATGAACCTCGACATCGGCGGCGAAAGCCGAGCCGGCCATGAAGGAGGCGAAGAGAACGGCGCCAGCGGCGGCTTTGACGAATGCATGCATTTCGATTTCCTTTCAGCATATTGCCAAAAGGCTGAATAGGCAGGCGAAATCGCCTGCGCCTTGACATGGCGCAAACGACTGCCGGCCATTTCCGGGATCAATCGAGAAGTTGGCGAAGACGCAACGCCAGTTCGTTGGCGGTGTAGGGCTTCTTCAGCCAGCTTTCCTCATTGACCAGTTCGCGGCCGGCGATGCTCGGCTCGGCATAGCCGGAGGTGAACAGCACCTTCAATTCGGGGCGAAGCTTGCGGGCGATTTCCGCGAGTTCGCCGCCATGCATGCCGCCGGGCATCACGATATCGGTGAAGAGCAGGCTGATATCCGGATGGGTCTCCAGAATTTCGATCGCCTCCGGCCCATTGCCGGCCTCGACCACGTCATAGCCGGCGGACAAGAGGCGGCCGACGGTGACGCGGCGCACCCGGGGATCATCTTCCACGACCAGGATCGTCTCGTAACCGCGCGGCGCCGGTTGGGGCGCGCTGCTTCCCGAGCGAACATCGTCGCCCGGTCCTTCCGTCGCGCCGACGACCGGCAGGAACAGCCGGACGCTCGCGCCGAGACCGGGCTCGCTATAGATCTGGATATGGCCGCCGGACTGCTTCACGAAGCCATAGACCATGCTGAGGCCGAGACCGGAGCCCGCGCCCACCTGCTTGGTGGTGAAGAAGGGTTCGAAGGCGCGGGCCTTGACCTCCTCGCTCATGCCGACTCCGGTGTCGGTGACGGAGATGGCCACATAATCGCCGGTGCGCACTTCCGGGTACATCTGAGCATAGTCGACATCGAGCCTGACACGGCCGATTTCCAGCGTCAGCACGCCGCCGCGCGGCATGGCGTCGCGCGCATTCAGCGCGAGATTGAGAAGGGCGTTCTGCAGCTGCGAACCGTCGACCAGCGTCTGGTTCGGACCGCCTTTGATGACCAGCCGCAATTCGATGCTTTCGCCCACGGCGCGGCGAAGGAGATCGGCGAAGCCGGAGACGAGCTGGCCGATATCGGCAAGCTTGGGGCTGAGCGGCTGGCGGCGTCCGAAGGCCAGAAGCTGGCCTGTGAGTTTCGCGCCGTCTTCCGCCGCCTCCTGCGCTTCCCGCAGCAGGCTGCGTTGACCGGAATCGGACAGGCGCGACTCCAGCATTTCGAGATTGCCGCTGATGACGGTCAGGAGATTGTTGAAGTCGTGGGCGATGCCGCCGGTCAACTGGCCGACCGCTTCCATCTTCTGCGCCTGTCTCAGCTCCTCCTCGATCTTGTGGCGACTGGTGAGATCACGGATGAAGCCGGTGAAGATGCGCCGGTCATTGGCGATCGCCTCGCCGATGGCGAGCTCCATCGGAAAGGTGGTGCCGTCCTTGCGCTGGCCGTTGACCACCCGTCCGAAACCGATGATGCGGCGTTCGCCGGTGCGGAGATAGTTCGAAATGTAGCCGTCATGGGCGTCGCGATGCGGGTTCGGCATCAGCATGCGCACGTTCTGCCCCTCGACCTCCTCGGCCGCATAGCCGAACAGACGCTCCGCCGCCGAACTGAAGGAGGTGATGCGGCCGACCTCGTCGATCACCACCATGGCCTCGGGAACCGTGTCGAGAATGGAGCGCAGATGCGCTTCGCGGGCGGCGAGATCGACCTGGATATCCTTGATCTCGCTGATTTCGGTGATGATCTGGATGACGAGCGGCTCGCTGTCGCCTTCGAGCGACACCACCACGAGCTGGCTCGACACGGGCGCCGGCGACTTGTCGCGGCGCTTGTGCACCAGCTCACCCGTCCAGACGCCATTGTCCTGAAGCGCGGCGCGGATGACCTCGCGCGGTTTCGACAGCACGGTCTGAAGAAGGGTCTGCACTTCCTGGCCGATGGCCTCTTGCTCGGTCCAGCCGAACAGGCGCTCCGAGCCCGACGACCAGCGCCGGATGACGCCCTGCATCGTGTGGACGATGACGCTCGACTGATCGAGCAGCCGCATCATTTCGTTCAATGCCGCCTCGGTGGTGGGCGAATGCGGGGCTGGCGACATCGACGTCCTCTCAGGCTCAGGCAGGCCAAACGGCCTGGCGCGCATAAGGTCCGCCGGATCCGTTGGCTCCCATGCAATCGCCATCGCCGGCAAGGCGCGCGAGCATGGCGATTTTGTTGATGCGCATGTCGTGACGGCCGCGCTGGGAAATGACGCCTCGACCGATCAGGCTGGTGATCGTGCGCGATACGGTCTCGATGGTCAGACCGAGATAGTCGGCCATGTCCAGACGCGTCATCGGCACTTCGATCTCCAGATTGTCGCAGCGATCCTTCGCACCCTTGTCCGCCAGGCGCAACAGAAAGGTGCAGATCCGCTCTTCGGCGTTTTTGCGCGATAACATCACCATTTGTTCCTGCGCGCCAGCCATTTCGTCGCAGAGCTTGGCAAAAAACTGTGGCCGCAGTTCCGGCGACAGATTGATGGCCTGCTGAAACGAGGTGGCCGAAAAGCGGCGGACCTTGACCGAATTGACGGCTTCGGCGCTGTAGAGATAGCGGTCGCGCATGGAGACGCCGAGGATGTCGCCTGGATAGAGAAAGCCGGTGATGGCGCGGCGGCCATCGCCGATGATCCGGAAGATGCGCAGAACGCCTTCGACGACTTCGAACACATGATTGGCGGGATCGCCCTCCCAGACCAAACCCGAGCCGGCGGCGAAGGATTCGGTCGGCCGGTCGGAGAAGATCGACGACAGCGTAACATCAGGCGCCATGTTCTTGGCGGCATTCAGGGGGCGGCGATGGGAAACGGCTTCCGACAACATGTGAATTCTCCTCGTCTGTTGTCGCCAATATCCATGCGCCCCGTTACACGCGGACGATTTGTCTGTTATGAAACGTGCAATTGTGTAACGGATTGTAACAAGCCGATTCCAACGGAAAGCCATAAGAGAATGACCGGGCCGTCCAGTCAGAAGGAGCACATTCTCGTCGTCGACGACGACCCCCGAATCCGACAGATGCTGTCTCGCTATTTCGAAGACGAGGGCTATCGCGTCACGGCGGTGGCGGATGGCGGGGCCATGCGGGACGCGTTGAGAATCAACGCCTTCGACATCATCCTGCTCGACCTGATGCTGCCCGGCGAAAGCGGGCTGGAGCTGGCGCGCGACATCCGGGCGCGCTCCGAAACGCCGATCATCATGCTGACCGGCAAAGACGACGTGCTCGACCGCATCGTCGGGCTGGAGCTCGGCGCCGACGACTATATGAGCAAGCCTTTCCACCTCAGGGAGGTGCTGGCGCGAATCCGCACCGTGCTGCGCAGACGCGCCCCCGCACGGCAGGAAACGCCGTCCGAGAGCGACCAGGTGATCTTCGAAGGCTGGACGCTGGACCTGTCGCGGCGCTCGCTCACCCGGCAGGACGGGCAGATGATCGATCTCACCACCGGGGAATTCGACATGCTCGCGGTGATGGCCCGCAATGCCGGCCGCGTGTTGAGCCGGGACCGGCTGATGGACCTGACTCGCGGCCGCAGCCTCGAGGCCTTCGACCGCACCATCGACGCGCAGATCGCCCGGCTGCGCAAGAAGATCGAGCTGGACCCCGCCAATCCGCAGATTATCAAATCCGTGCGGGGCGTGGGCTATGTCTTCACATCCAGGCTGGACCAATTCTGAAACGGTCAAACCGCGACATTGACGCAGAGCCCTTCAAAAGAGACCGCCCCCTCGACCTTTTCGGCTACGCGTCGCCAGGCCTGACCGCCCGGCGACCAGATCCGCGTCTGCCGGCAGCCCGCAGCGCGCGCCCGCTCCGACAATTTCTCCAGGAGAGCGATGATCACTCCGTCCTCATCGATGGCGCTCGCGGTCAGGAACACCGGCGCGTCGAGTGTGCGGCCATAGAGCAGGCTCTGGATGGCTTGCGACACGACGAGACCCTTGATCACGCCGCCCAGATCGACCGCCACATGCACCTCGTCATGCAGGCCGGTGGCGCCGCGCCATTCGATGATGCGGCGAATGAAAATGCGCCATTCCTCGGCTCCGACGCCGATACGGCCACCCTCGACGAGCAGTTGCGTCGAAAGTATATCGGACTCCGCGATGGGTCTCACTGAATAGGCTGCCATGCCTGCTCCCGCAGATGGGCTCGAACAATAGGTCGTCGCGCAGACTGCGCGGCATCATGACATCCTGGGGCGCCATGGCGTTTTCTTGTTTGATCAATGTCAAATCAAGCAAAAATCAGGCATGAAAAAAGGAAGTGTTCACGACCGCCGCCAGGGCGTCGTTCTCACGGCGCAAGATGAGATCCGGCAGATGCTCCTGCGCCACCGGCCGGCCATAGAGGAAACCCTGGCCCACCGCGCAGCCCATCTCGGCCAGCATGTCGTGCTGGCCCGGCGTTTCGATGCCCTCGGCCACGCTTTCGAGGCCGAGATCGCGAGCGAGCGCGATCATGGACTTGGTGATGACCGCATCGCTGCGATTGGTCTGGATATGCTGGATGAAGCTGCGGTCGAGCTTCAACGTCGTCAGCGGGAACTGCTGCAGCGAACTCAAGGACGCGTAGCCCGTGCCGAAATCGTCGAAGGCGATGCGAACGCCGAGATCGGCGAGACAGCGGAGCGAACGCAAACCGCATTCGTCGTTCAGCAGCGCGATCGTTTCGGTGACTTCGAGTTCGATCATCTCGGGCGCGAGATCGTTGACCGACAAAGCGTTCAGGACGCGCCGCACCAGCGCGTCGGATCGATACTGGGCGGTGAAGAGGTTGACGCTGACCCGCTCGAGCGGCAGACCCTGGCGCCGCCATTCGGCGAGTTGGCCCGCGGCCTCGTCGAGAATCCACCAGCCGAGCGGCAGCGCGAAGCCGTTTTCCTCGACGTCGATCAGAAAGGCCTTGGGCAAAAGGAGGCCGCGTTGCGGATCGCTCCAGCGCACGAGCGCTTCGACCGCATGCGCCCTGCCGGTCTCGATCGAGACCTGCGGCTGATAATGGAGCAGGAATTCGTCGTGATCAAGCGCGCGGGCCAGATCGGCCTGGGTGTTGCGGCCCGCCGCCGATCGGACAAAGCCGAGCGTCTGGGCGGGCGCGGCCAGCGCCGAGGCGGGCTCGAGAAAGGCGATCATGCCGGCGCCGTCGGGAGCCGCCCAGGACTGCACGGATATTTCGACCGGCCTTTCGCGGCCGCCGCCGAGATTGGCGGTGCGGAACAGGGGCTTGCTGATATGGCTGTCGCGGCCATGCGCATAGACCGACATCAGCGTCTCGCAGCCGGCGTTGAGCGGTCCCGGCGCGATGACGGCGTCGAAGGCCAGACCGCAAAGCTCGGCTTGCGCGCGCCCCAGCAGCCCGGCGGCGGCGCCATTGGCGTATTCGATGGCGCCTGCGGCATTGACCGCCAGCATCGGCCGCGTCTCGGTCTCGAAACAATCGAGCGCGCTCGCCCGGCTCCAGGCGTCTTCCAATTCGGAAATGCGGTCCATGGCGAGCGTGGCCAGAACCGTCAGCGCGTTTTTCTGATGCTCGGAGATTCCTGGCCGGGGCTTGGGGTCCACGACGCAAAGCGCGCCGACGGCATGGCCGTCCCGCGTGATCAACGGCGCGCCGGCATAGAAGCGCATGCGCGGCTGCGCATCGACGATCGGACGGTCGGCGAAACGCAGATCGGCGTCGCCATCCGGCACGACCAGGACCTCGGTCGATTGGATGGTCGCCGCGCAGAATGAGCCCTTGCGCGGCAATTCCTGGCGGCGGCGACCCTCTTGCACGACGAAAATCAACCGATCGCGATCGACGAGGGTGAGGATGGCGTTCGCGGCGCCGAACAGGGTCGCGAGCGCGGTGACGATGGCCTGAAGGCTCTTGTCGTCACGCAAACCGAGAGCCAGAAGGCGACGCACGCCTTCAATCCGCTTCGCCTCGTCTTCGACGCTCGCCGGCGACTTCATCTGCTGGAGCTCAACCAACGAACCCGTCATCCCTGTTTCAAACCTTATTGTTCTATCAATAAGTGACCGATCCATCACCGTCTTTGCGCTTTGTCAATTTTTACGCGGCGAATTTCTCGATCACCTGAATGCCCTTGTCGGCGAAGCGATCCATCTCGACGAGAGCCTGCGCAGCCTCCGTCAGCGTCAGGCGGGAGCCGATCAGCGCCGAAGGATCGAGCCGTCCCGACAGGATCATCGCCAGCATATCCTCGTAACGCCAGGCCTGCATGCCGTGACTTCCGTAGATTTCCAGTTCATGCGAGATCACCTGCGCCATCGGGATCATCGGGCGGGCGTGATCGGCCAACATCAGGCCGACCTGGACATGCCGGCCGCGCCGCCGGAGATTGGCGATGGAGTTGAAGCAGGTCTGCGGATGGCCGAGCGCATCGATCGAGACATGCGCGCCGCCCTGGGTGACATCCTTCACGGCGGACGGGATATCGTCGACTTCGCGGCTATTGAGCGTCACGGACGCGCCGAGGCGGCGGGCATAGTCGAGTTTGTCCTCGGCGATGTCGATGGCGACGACATTGGCGCCCAGCGCCGCGCCGATCATGATCGCCGAGAGGCCGACGCCGCCGCAACCATGCACCGCGAGCCATTCGCCGCCCCGGAGGCGACCCTGGTCGACCACGGCGCGGAAGGAGGTGGCGAAGCGGCAGCCGAGACTGGCGGCGGTGGCGAAATCGATTCGCTCGTCCAGCCGGACGAGATTGTTTTCGGCATAGTCGATCGCAACATATTCGGCGAAGCATCCCCAATGGGTGAAGCCCGGCTGGAACTGCTCTTCGCAGACCTGCTGATTGCCGGATCGGCATTCGCGGCAATGGCCGCAACCGGAGACGAAGGGAACGGTGACCCGGTCGCCGGGACGGAAGGCTTTCACCTCGGAGCCGACGGCGGCGATGACGCCGGCGAATTCGTGACCAGGGACATGCGGCAGATGAATATCGGGGTCGTGACCTTTCCAGCCATGCCAATCGCTGCGGCACAGGCCAGCCGCCTTGACCTCTATGACGACGCCGGACCGAGACGGCGTCGGATCGGCGAGCGTCCGCACTTCCGGTGTCTCGCCGAAACGTTCGTAATACATTGCGCGCATGCTGATTCACTTCCTGATGCTTACGAAGCAGTCCTATCACGGCGGCGGCGCGTTCCAAAGTCTTTCGGACGACATCCAGGGCCGATTGCAAGATGTGTCGAACGCCTCACCGTCTCGCCGGTTAGTCGCTCATAGTGAAAAAGGAGCGAAAAATGCAGAATGAACGCGGATCTAACCGGGCGCTGTGGTTCTTCTTCGCCGCCGTGGTGGCTGTTATCCTGTTGGTCGCGATGTTTTCGAGCAACGATCTCTTTCGCTCCGACAGCGCAGCGCCGACCCAACCGAGCCCGCACGCCATCGAGCAGAGCCCCGGCGGCGCGACCTGAGGAGGCCGATATGTTGCTGAAGATCCGCGGTTTTTTCAAACAGTTCACGGCCGAAATCCTCGGCAGCCAGAGGCTGCAGGAAGAAGGCCGGCGCGAGGTGATGACCGACAGACTGGCTGAACGCGACATTCCGCCCGTCGACAGGCAGAGCAGCGGGGGCATCCATATCGAACGCCCGCCGGAGGCCAAGATCGATCCCTAAGCTCGTCGAGCGCCGCGCAAGGCGCCGCGTCCATGATGCCCCTTTGACGACCATGCGAGGGGCGCATGAATTTCAGGATCATTCAAGGCGGATTGGAGAGCCGGCCGCAACGCTCTCCGTCCCGAACCATCGAAGACGAGGCCAGACGGCGCATCGCCTCGCTGGGCTATGACGCCTACCGGATCAGGAAGCTGGCGACCGACGAGCCCATACCCAAGGCGATCGACCGGGTGCGGATGCAGATCGAATTCGTCGCGCAGACTCTCTCGGCGCTCGCCGCGCCGCCCGAAGATTTCACCGACGACGCCTATTGGCCGCATCCCTGAACGATGAAGGCGGCCTCCGGGGAGACCGCCTTCCTCTTGCCGCGTCTTGGGAGACTTGAGATCACTCGGCAGGAACGGGCCGCGCTTCGATGAAGTCTTCAACGGGCTGCGGATGACCTGCGAGCGCGGCGTTGAACGTCTCGACGTCGAGCTCGTTCTCCCAACGCGCCACCACGACGGTCGCCACCGCATTGCCAATGAAGTTGGTGATCGCGCGGCATTCCGACATGAAGCGGTCGATGCCGAGGATCAGCGCCATGCCGGCCACCGGCACGGTCGGGACGACCGAGAGCGTGGCGGCGAGCGTGATGAAGCCCGCGCCGGTGATGCCAGCCGCGCCCTTGGAGCTCAGCATCGCCACGAGAAGCAGCAGAACCTGATCGCCGAGCGACAGAGGCGTGTCGGTTGCCTGGGCGATGAACAAAGCGGCCAGCGTCATATAGATGTTGGTGCCGTCGAGATTGAAGGAATAACCCGTCGGGATGACCAGGCCCACGACCGAGCGCTTGCAGCCGGCGCGCTCCATCTTGTTCATCAGGCCCGGCAGCGCCGCTTCCGACGAGGATGTGCCGAGCACCAGCAGCAGTTCTTCCTTGATGTAGCGAAGAAGCGCGAGCAGCGAGAAGCCGTTGTAACGGGCGACAGCGCCGAGCACGACCGCCACGAACAGGAAAGACGTGACGTAGAAGGTGCCCATCAGCATCGCCAGATTGGCGATCGAGCCGATGCCGTATTTGCCGATGGTGAAGGCCATGGCGCCGAAAGCGCCGATCGGGGCGGCCTTCATCAGAATGGCGACGAGCTTGAACATCGGCGCCGTGACGGCCTGAAGGAAATCGGTGACCGGCTTGGCCTTGTCGCCGACCATGGCGAGCGAGACGCCGAACAGGATCGAGAAGAACAGAACCTGCAGGATGTCGCCTTCGGCGAAGGCGCCGACGATCGTCTTCGGGATGACGCCCATGAGGAAGCCGACGATCGACTGATCATGCGCCTTCTCCGTGTAGTCGTGCACCGCCTTGGCGTCGAGCGAGGCCGGATCGATATGCATTCCGGCGCCGGGCTGGACGATATTGGACACGATGAGGCCGACGACCAGCGCGAGCGTCGAGAAGGTGAGGAAGTAGATCATCGCCTTGCCCGCGACGCGTCCGACCTTCTTGAGATCCGACATGCCGGCGATGCCCGTGGCGACGGTGAGGAAGATCACCGGAGCGATGATCATCTTCACCAGCTTGATGAAGGCGTCGCCGAGCGGCTTCAGGCTGGCGCCGAGCTCCGGATAGAAATGACCGAGCAGGATGCCGGCGGCGATGGCCGCGAGAACCTGGACATAGAGTTGGCGATAGAACGGCCGCTTGGCGACCGGCTCTTCAGCCGATGCGAAAGATGCATGCATGTGCGTATCCTCCAGCGCGCCCCAACCGCTTCGAGCGGCCTCCCGGGGCAGAGACGTTAACGGGTCGACGGCCTTTCCGGGCGTCCGCCAGAGGAATTGCAAGGGGCGTGCCAAGATGCGTGAATTGGACTACATCATTGTTTTAATTCACTATTGCAGACACCTTCCCCAGGATCGGCCATCGCCTCATGCGGATTTTCACACATAGATCCTTGATATTCGTGCGGATTTACGCACAATAACTGGATGATCGAGAGGGATAGAGACGGACATGATCAGTCGATGGCCGAGGCGCGATCCGCGCGGCGGGCGCTGAGCCTGTTCGCCATCACCGGCGTCCTCGCCCTGATCGCGGTGATCTATGCTGCGGGCGTCTATGGCCGGGTCACCGCGACGCAGGATCTCAAGCGCCAGGGCGTGACCGAAGCCAATCTCAAGGTGGCGTTGTTGCGGGCGGTGCTCGAGCGGCCGCGCGCATTGCCGCTGGTGCTCTCGCAGGATCGCGAGATCCGCGACATGCTCGCAGCGCCCGAACCGCAAGGGATCGACCGCGTCAACCGCAAGCTCGAAAGCCTGGTGGGCGGCAGCCAGGTGTCGGTGATCTACGTGATCGCGCATTCGGGCCAGACCGTAGCGTCGAGCAACTGGCGGCAACCGGATTCCTTCGTCGGCAGCAATTACGGATTCCGCGACTATTTCCGCAGCGCCATGTCGACGGGCGTCGCCGAGCAATTCGCGCTCGGCAATGTGTCGCGCCGGCCCGGCCTCTATATTTCCCGCCGCATCGACGGAGCCGGACGGTCGCTGGGCGTGGTGGTGGTGAAGATGGAGTTCGACCGGCTGGAAGCCGACTGGCGCGACAGTGGACGGCCGGCGCTGGTGGTCGACGGTCGCGGCGTGGCGCTGATCACCACGGTTCCCGACTGGCGTTTCCGAACCATGACGACGCTGCCCGGAGACCGGATCGCCGCCATTCGCGAGAGCCTGCAATTCGGCGACGCGCCGCTGACGCCCCTGCCCTTCCGCAAGGACGACCGTATCACCGGCGACGCCGCTGAAATCCGCGTCGCCTTGCCGGACGGGCGGGAGAGCTCCTATCTCAGGCTCCGCGCCCAGGCGCCGACGACGCCCTGGGTGCTGGAATATCTGGTCTCCACCGATCCCGTGCCGGCGGCGGCGCGGCAGAACATGCTGGCGGCCTTCGCGCTGTTTGCGCCGCTGATCGCGCTCACCGGGATTTTCTTCGAACGACGCCGCCGAGCGGCGGCGCGGCTCGCTGCCGCGCAGGCGCAACGCGCGGCGCTCGAAGCCCGGGTCGAGGCCCGCACCCGCGACCTCACGCTGGCGCGCGACCGGCTGGAGGCCGAGATCGCCGATCACCACGACACCGAAAAGCGGCTGCAGGTGGTGCAGCAGGATCTGGTGGCGGCAAACCGGCTGGCGATCCTCGGCCAAGTGGCCGCCGGGGTGGCGCATGAAATCAACCAGCCGGTCGCGACCATCCGCGCCTATGCCGACAATGCCCGCGTGTTTCTCGATCGCGGCAGCCTCGACAAGGCCAGCGGCAATATGGAGGCGATCGCCGGCCTGACGGAACGGATCGGCGCCATCACCGAAGACCTCAAGGCTTTGGCGCGCAAGGGACGCGGACCGGCTGCCGCCGTTAGCCTCGGCGAGGCAATGGAGGGCGCGCTGATGCTGCTCAAGAGCCGGTTTTCCCATCGGCTCGACGCACTGATCCTCGAAAAGCCGGAGCCCGACATCCGCCTCAAGGTCGACCGCATCCGGCTCGAACAAGTGCTGATCAACCTGATGCAGAATGCGCTCGAAGCCATCGAACATACGCCGGCGCCGCGCGTCAGCGTGCGGGCGGAAGATCGCGGCGAACGCGTCGCCGTTCTGGTGGCGGATAACGGGCCGGGCGTCGCGCCCGACATTCTCGAACAGCTGTTTACGCCGTTCAACACCTCGAAACCGCGCGGACTGGGCCTGGGGCTGGTGATTTCCAAGGAAATCCTCGCCGACTATAGCGGCGAGATTTCGGTCGAAACCGGCCCGGCGGGAAGCTGCTTCACCATTCACCTGTCAAAGGATCAGGCATGACCTCAACCCGCTCCGTGATCCTGTGCGATGACGACGCCGATCTCAGAGCGGCGCTCACGCAAACGCTTGAACTCGCTGGCCTCGACGTCATGGCGTTTGGCGCGGCCGCGCCGGCGCTGGCGGCGATCACGCAGGATTTCGCCGGCGTGGTGGTCAGCGACATCCGCATGCCGGGCATGGACGGGCTGCAACTGCACGCCGCGATCAAGGCGCGCGATGTCGATCTGCCGGTGATCCTGATGACCGGCCATGGCGACATCCCCATGGCGGTGGCGGCGCTGCAGAACGGCGTCTACGATTTCATCGCCAAGCCTTTTGCGGCCGACAGGCTGGTGCAGAGCCTGATGCGGGCGCTGGAAAAGCGCGCGCTCATTCTGGAGAATCGGGCGCTGCGCCGCAGTCTCGAGGAAAGCGCCGACGACCTCCCTCTGATCGGCCAGACGCCGGCCATGGAGCGGCTGCGCGGCACGATCCGCCAGATCGCCGACACCGATGTCGACGTGCTGGTGCGGGGCGAAACCGGCAGCGGCAAGGAAGTCGTGGCGAGCCTGCTGCATCGCTGGAGCAAGCGCCGTCGCGGCCAGTTCGTGGCGCTCAATTGCGGCGCGCTGCCGGAAAGCGTGATCGAAAGCGAATTGTTCGGCCATGAACAGGGCGCCTTCACCGGCGCGCAAAAACGTCGCGTCGGCCGGATCGAATATTCGAGCGGCGGCACGCTGTTTCTCGACGAAATCGAAAGCATGCCATTGGCCACCCAGGTGAAGATGCTGCGCGTCCTGGAGATGCGGGAGATCTCGCCGCTCGGCGTCAACGAGGTCAGGCCCGTCGATCTGCGCGTGGTGGCGGCGGCGAAAGTGGATCTCGGCGATCCCACGGCCCGCAAGGATTTTCGCGAGGATCTCTATTACCGGCTGAATGTGGTGACGCTGTCGATCCCGCCGCTTCGGGAACGGGCAGAGGACATTCCGCTGTTGTTTTCGCATTTCGTCGCCAAGGCGTCGGCGCGTTTCGGGCGGCAGACGCCGGATAGTCCCGCCGGGCTGACCGCCGATCTCAAGGCGCGGTCCTGGCCGGGCAATGTGCGCGAACTCCATCATTTCGCCGAGCGTTTCGTGCTGGGCCTCGAAACGGACCAATCCGTCGCGGCTTCGGCTTCGTTACGTCAGACGCTCAGCCTGCCCGAGCGGCTGGAGCAGTATGAAGCCGAAGAGATCAAAAAGGCGCTTATCGACCATGGCGGCGACGTGCGTTGCACGATCGAGGCGCTCGGCATACCCCGCAAGACCTTTTACGACAAGCTGACCAGACATGGCATCAACCGCACCGATTACGTCCCGGACAATGCGCGGGCTGATTTTAAACCGTGACAAATATGTCAAAATTCCGGACAATTTTGATCATGTTCACATGAAAATCGAGCCCATAAGTTGATCGTTTTCATCATCTTTCGCAAATCAGTCAAAACATGACTAAGGAGTGAAGGATATGGGGCGACATTTCACCATTCGAGCGACCACGATCTGGCTGATGAGCGGGGCCGCGCTGATCGCGCCGCAATGGGCGGCAGCGCAGGACAGCCAGCCGACAGAGCTCAAGAAGCTGGTGATCGAATCCGAAAGCGACGACATCCTTGTGCAGGACGGCTACGTCGCCAAGGAAGACCGCATCGGCTCGAAGGTGGACACACCGCTCATCCAGATCCCGCAGGCGATTTCGGT
Organism: Rhizobium sp. FKL33; assembly: GCF_005222915.1. Lineage (GTDB taxonomy): Bacteria > Pseudomonadota > Alphaproteobacteria > Rhizobiales > Rhizobiaceae > Rhizobium_E. The sequence continues at coordinate 59,462 of NZ_STFX01000017.1, read as the reverse complement.
CGTGACGCAGGACCAGATCGAAGACCAGAAGCCGCGCTCGCTCAATGAAGCGCTCGGCTATACGGCCAGCGCCAATCCCAACAGCTATGGCGCCGACAGCCGTTATGACGCCTTCTTCCTGCGCGGCTTCCAGGCCTATTACAATGGCCAGTTCCGCGATGGGCTGCGCCAATACAATGGCCCCTCCGCCTGGTTCAAGACCGAGCCCTATGGCATCGAAGGCGTGACGATCCTCAAGGGTCCGGCCTCCTCGCTGTACGGCGTCTCCGGTCCGGGCGGCATCGTCAATGTGGTGACTAAGCGTCCCAAGGACGAGGAATTCCGCGAAATCGAGGCCCAGGTCGGCACGCATGACCGCTATCAGGTCGGCATGGATCTCTCCGGTCCAGTCGCAGGCAACGAGGACCTGCTCTATCGCTTCACCTCGATGGGTCGGCTGAGCAATACCGAGCTACCCTTCTACCCCGACGACAAGCTCTATCTGGCGCCCGCCATCACCTTCAAGCCGAACGAAGACACCAAGATCACCCTGCTCGGCGAATATTCGAAGTTCCGCGTCGGCGGCACCGCCGCCTTCTATAACCCCTCCTATGGCCAGGTGTCGCACCTCTATGAAGGCGACAAGAACTGGAACGATTTCGACCAGGAACAGGGCCGCATCGGCTATGAGATCGAGCACCGACTGAGCGATGTCGTCACTCTCAGGCAGAACCTCCGCTATGACGAGTCCGACGCCGACCTGCAATATAGCGGCCACTACGCCTCGGGAACCGATCTCGCCCGTTATTGGGGCCTCTACAAGGAGCATATGAAGAACTTCACCGTCGACAATTCGGCGGAGTTCCAGTTCGACACCGGACCGGTCGAACACACCGCGCTTGTGGGCGTCGACTATTCCTGGGCGACCTACACGGCCTATAGCGGCGTCGACTACACCTCCGCCGCCTCGATGGAGGCCGCCGGCGCGCCCTTTTCCGGCAAGCAGGACATGGACAGCGTCGGCGCCTATGTGCACGACCAGCTGAAGTGGAACGACTTCACGCTGTTCGCCTCAGGTCGCTACGACTGGGTGAGCACCGACAGCTGGGACGCGTCTTCGGTCAAGACCACCCAGAAGGACGACGCCTTCTCCTGGCGCGTCGGCCTCTCCTATGAAAGCCAGTGGGGCACGACGCCCTACGCCAATTACTCGACCTCCTTCTCGCCCAATATCGGCTTCGTCTATGACGACGTGACGAGCGATGAAAAGCGGGTGGCGCGGCCGACCGAAGCCGAGCAGATAGAAATCGGCGTTAAGCAGGAAATCCCCGACATGAACGCCGTCGTCACCGCCTCGGTGTTCGACATCGACCAGGACAACGGCGTGGTGTTCGACGCCTCGACCGGCGTCAACAAACAGCGCCAGCTCGACCTGAATTCGCGCGGCTTCGAAATCGAGGCAAACGGCAGCCTCGACAACGGCTTTGGCTGGATCGCCTCCTACACCTATCTGCGCATGAAGATCGTCGACGGCGCCGAAGGCACCGACGGCAATGAGCTGTCGGCGACGCCGAACCATATCTTCGCGCTGTGGGGCAACTACAAGGTCCAGGACGGAACCTTTAAGGGCTTTGGCGCCGGCGCCGGCGTCCGCTTCATCGGCGAGAGCTATGGCGACGACATCAACAGCTTCAAGAACTCCGCCCGCGCGCTGGTCGACGCTTCGGTCTCCTATGATTTCGCGGCGATCGACAAGAAGATGGAAGGCCTGAGCCTGCAGATCAACGCCAAGAACGTCTTCAACAAGCGCGAGCAGACATGCTCGGCGGGCTATTGCTACCGCGATGAAGGCCGCTCGATCATGGGTTCGCTGCGGTATCGCTTCTGATGGGCGCGAGCCTGAAGCCAAAACTCTCCCCGGTCGCCGTCACCACGGCGATCGGGGGTCTCTATATCAGCCAGAGCGTCATCGGCGGCGTGACCTGGACCGGCCTGCCGGCGGTGATGCGCGACCGGGGCGCAAGCCTCGACCAGATCGGGCTTTTGTCGCTGATCGCCCTGCCCTGGGCGCTGAAATTCCTGTGGTCGCCGGCGATCGAACGCTTCCGCCTGCCCGCCTCCGGTCGCAATCGTTCGGGCTCGATCATCCTGATCGGCGGCCTGATCTCGATCGTCGCTCTCCTGGCAGTCGCCTTTGCGGGCCCCGTTCTCTCGCCCGTCACCATCGCCGCCTTCGCCCTGACCGCTTTCGCGGCCGCCACGGTCGATATCGCCTGCGACGGTTTCGCGGTCGAAAATCTCCGCGAGGCCGATCACGCCTGGGGCAACACCGCCCAGGTCGGCGGGGCCTATCTCGGCGCGGCGATCGGCGGCGGCCTGTTTCTGGTGCTGGTCGACGTCATCGACTGGCGCGGCGCGCTTGTCGCCATGTCCGCATCGCTTGCGCTGTTCGGCCTGCCCTTCTTCCTGATCACCCGTGGGCTTGCGCAGTCAGGCGCGCGGTCCCACACGCCATCGATCCGCGCAGCGCTCGCCCGGCCGGAGATCCGCAAGGGCCTGATCGTCTCAGCCGTCTATGTCGCCGCCCAGAAGCTCGGCCTGCAAATGCTGTCGCCATTTCTCGTCGATCTCGGCTTCAGCCTGTCGGATATCGGCCTGATCAACGGCATGGGCTCGCTGTTTCTGGGCGCAGCAGGCGCGCTGATCGGCGGCGTGGTGATCCGCCTCATGGGCGCCCGCGCCGCATTGCTGATCAGCCTTGGATTTCAGATCGTCGCGTTTAGCCTGTTCACCATCGCCGCGAGCGACCCCGCCATCATTCCGCGCTGGCTGATGGTCGGCGCTGCGTTGCTCAGCTCGTCGGCCATGCTGGCGCTCGGCTTCACTGCGCTTTACGCGCTGTTCATGCGCTGGTCGGATCCCCGCCAGGCGGGCGTCGATTTCACTTTGTTCCAATGCATGGATTCCGGCCTCAGCATCATCGGCGGCGTCGCGGCGGGACAAATCGCCGAAGGTCTCGGCTATACGGTCTATTTCGGACTGGCCACCGCGATCGCCGCGGCGGCTGTGCCCATCATCATCAGGCTCTGCCGCGAGGTCTGAGATAAACCGCCGTCAGATCGAATAGTCACCGCCGCCGATGATGGCGGAGACGAAGCGTTTGGTGCGCTCGTGGGCAGGCGCATCAAAGATCGTGCGGGCGGGGCCGGTCTCCACCACATTGCCCGCTTCCAGGAACACCACCTTGTCGGCGATCTTGGAGGCGAGGCGAAGATCATGGGTGGCCATGACCATGGTCGTGCCTTCCCTGGCGAGCTGACCCAGCACATCCACCACTTCGGCGGCGAGTTCTGGATCGAGCGCCGAGGTCGGCTCGTCGCAGAGCAGCACCTTCGGCGAGGGCGCAAGCGCGCGGGCGATGGCGACGCGTTGCTGCTGGCCGCCCGAAAGCGTGGCGGGCCAGGCATCGGCCTTGGCCGCCATGCCAACCTTGGCCAGCAGTTCAACGGCGCGGGCGCGGGCCTTATCCTTGGGCCATTTCAGCACCGTCAGCAGGCTTTCCATGACATTTTCGATCGCCGTGCGATGCGGGAAGAGCTGGAAATTCTGAAACACCATGCCGGTCTGTCGGCGGATTTTCTGGATTTCAGCCCAGCCGGGACGCTTGTCCTGCGAGAAGGTGATTTCATCGGCGCCGATGCGCACCACGCCCGATGTCGGCTGTTCGAGGAGATTGATCGACCGCAACAGCGTGCTCTTGCCGCCGCCCGAAGGACCGATCAGCGCGGTCACCCCGCTTTCGGGCGCGCTGATGCTGACATTTTTGAGGATCACGGCGTCGCCGAAGCGTTTTTCGATATTGCGGAGTTCGATCATCGCTGAGCCTCCATCATGCCGCCATAGCGGGCGAAGCGTGTTTCCAGCCGGGCCTGCAGCGCTGACAGCACTGAGCTCAACACGAGATAGATCAGCGCCGCCTCGATATAGAGGATCAGCGGCTCGTAAGTCGTGGCGACGATGCGCTGGGCGGCCTGAAACAGTTCGGGCACGGTGATGGCGGCGGCGAGCGAGGTGTCCTTGACCAGCGAAATGAAGGTGTTGGACAGCGGCGGCACCGCGACGCGGGACGCCTGCGGCAGGATGGTGCGGGTCATCGCCTGGCGCCAGTTCATGCCAATGGAATAGGCGGCTTCCCACTGTCCTTTGGGGACCGAGGAGATGGCGGCGCGGATGATTTCGGAACTATAGGCGCCGATATTGAGCGTGAAGCCGATCAGCGCCGCCGGAAAGGCGTCGAGCAGGATGCCGATTCTCGGCAGGCCGTAAAAGATCACGAAGAGCTGCACCAGAAGCGGCGTTCCCCGGATGATCCAGACATAGAAGCGGGCGATGGCGCGCACCGGCGCCGGGCCGAACAGGCGCCCCACCGCCGTCGCAAGACCGAGCGCCATTCCGAATGTGAAGGAAAGCAAAGTGAGCGGAATGGTGAAGATCAACCCCGCCCAAAGCAGGGTCGGCAGCGAATCCGCCATCAATTGCAGCCAATGCGGCACGGTCTTATCCTCGTGAAACAGCGCCCGACGGAGATCGCCGGGCGCTTGCGCATGCGTTGATCAGATCACATCGTCTGGGAGACGATTACTTGGAGACGTCCTGACCGAAATAGGTGTCGGAAATCTTCTGATAGGTTCCGTCGGCCTTGATGTCGGTGAGCGCCTTGTTGATCGCGGCCAGCAGTTCCGGCTCGCCCTTGCGGATGATCACGCCCGAATAATCGGCGTCCTTCTGTTCGGCGACCACGGCGACAGGCGCATCCGGCTTGTGCTTCTTGAAATCGAGGAAGGACAGGCTGTCATTGATGGTGGCGTCGGCGCGGCCGGTCAGCACGAGCTGGATCGACTGGTCGAAGCCGTCGGTGCCGACGAGTTCGGCGCCGTTCTGCTCGGCGATCTTGCCGAAATTGGAGGACAGCGACTGGGCCGACGTCTTGCCCTTGAGATCGGTGAAACCCTTGATCTCGTCATTGCCCTGCTTGACGATCAGCACCGCCTTGGAGGCGATATAGGGCTCGGAGAAATCATATTTCTGCTTGCGGGCTTCGGTGATGCCGACCTGGTTGATCACGGCGTCGTAACGGTTGGCGTCGAGGCCGGCGATCAGGCCGTCCCACTTGCCTTCGACGAATTCGGCTTTCACGCCGAGTTTGGCGGCGATGGCCTGGCCGATTTCCACGTCGAAGCCAACGAGCTTGCCGCTGGCGTCATGGAAGGTGAAGGGCGCATAGGTGCCTTCGGTGCCGATGCGGAGCACACCTGCGGATTTCACGGCGTCGAGATTCTCCCCGGCCTGCGCGCCCGCGAAAAGGCCAGCCTGCAGAAGGGCCGCGGCGGCGATTGTTTTCAACCAGTTCATCTCACACTCCAGAATATTGCGTTGCAGCAGTGTTTTCGCATGCGCAGGACAGAAAGGGAGCGGAGAATTCCGCCGAATTTCTGAGCAAATGCAAAATATTTTATCAACAACAGCGATGGATGCGATCGATCCATCTCGTCATCCTCCCGGACCGGACCGGATTGGGACGCAGTCCTGAAGTCGCCCGCATCAGTCTCGGTCTTGCTTCTTTTCGATTTCGGCAAGGATCTGTTCCGGCGGCATGTTCTTCTTGAGATCTTCGAGTTCGTGGTCGGCGACTGCGGCAGGCGCATCGAGATGGCGCGAAATCGCCTCGACCATACTGATCAGCCGCGTCGTCTCATGTTCGGCCAGCAGCGAAATCTGCAGGCTGAGTTCCGAGCGCTTGTCCTCCAGCGCAGCCATCCGGTTCTGATTGATCATGACGAAGGTGGATATGAAGATCGCCTCCACCGAAGCGATCATCGCCAGCGCCACGAATGTGGGATCGAAGGGTGGAATGAAGGGCAGCCAGCCGAGATTGACGAGGATCCACGCCCCGAAAATCGCGATATGCAGATAGACGAATGTCATGCTGCCGGCAAAGGCGCTGATGGCTGCGGCGATGCGGCTTTCCTGCGACTGCTTTCGAATGTCGTCCGCCTTCTTGCGGATGAGCGCTTCGATGTTTCTATCGAGGACGGCCGACATGTCGTCTTGCAACTCGCCTTTCGGAAAACTGGCGTCTGCTCGGGTCGCGGCGATGTGCTGGGTCATGCGCGGGGCTCCAATTGCCTGGCGAACCCACAACGCCGATCTTTCGAAGCTGTTCCGCTTTCGAAGCCGCGAATGCGAATAACACGTGATGAAATCGACTTTTCTTGCTCCTGCCGAACGGGTCAGGCGCAACAGTCGCGCCGGAAATGCGGCTTCGGTTGTATAGGCATGTACAGCAAAGGCCTTGCATGAGGCCCGGCGCCGTTTTAGCCTGCACGCCTGCTAGAACAGGGAAAGCCGCCATGTCGCTCAGGCAATTCGATCTCACCGGCCGCAAGGCAATCGTCACCGGCGCAAGCCGAGGCATTGGCCAGGCCATTGCGATCGGCCTCGCAGAGGCGGGCGCCGATGTCGTGGTCACGGCGCGCGACGTCCAGTCGCTGACGGATACGGTTGCTGCGGTCGAGGCTGCCGGGCGCAAGGCGGCGGCGGTTGCGCTCGACGTGCGGGAAGCGTCCACCTGCGCCCTTGCGGTCGATCGGGCCATTGAGGCGCTTGGCGGGGTGGACATTCTCGTCAACAATGCCGGCTATGAGGAAATCCGCCCCTCGCTCGATGTCGACGAGGCGCTTTGGGACCGGATCGTCGACACCAATCTGAAGGGCGCCTTCTTCATGGCGCAGGCAGCGGCGCGGCGGATGGAGAAGGGCGGGGCGATCGTCAATCTCTGCTCGCTGACCTCCTATGTCGGCGTCCCCACCGCTGCCCCCTATGGCTCGTCGAAATCGGGACTGATGGGCATGACGCATGCGCTCGCCGCCGAATGGGCCGGTCTCGGCATCCGGGTCAACGCCATCGCGCCCGGCTATTTCCGCACCGCCATGACCGACGTCTTCTATGAGAACGAGGACTGGGCCGCCTCCATGTTGCAGAAGATCCCGCAACGCCGTTTCGGCGCGATGGAGGATGTGGCAGGCAGCGTCATCTTCCTCGCCAGCGACGCGTCACGCTATGTAACGGGGGTCTGCATTCCCATCGACGGCGGCTATCTCGCCTCCATCTGATCAATCAAGAGGCAGGATGGAATTTTAGGCATTCCATTGACGTCCTGCCGAGACATGTATAGACATCTTCCCAGAACAGTCTGCAAGGGCATTCCCATGACCAAGGTTTCCTTTCACGAACTCGCCAGCCTCGACGCCAGCCAGCGCGCGGCGCTCCTGCGCCGCTCCGAAGCCGATCTCTCCAGCTTCATGGACAGAGCGCGGCCGATCATCGAAGCCGTCCGCACCGAAGGCGACGCGGCGCTCGCCCGCTTCGGCCGCGAACTCGATCGCGCCGACATCACCGAAGACCGCCTGAAGGCGACGGAAGCCGAATTCGACGCCGCTTTCGACCTGGTCGACAAAGAGGTGATCGGGGCAATCCGCTTCGGCATCGACAACATCAGGCGCTTCCACGAAGAGCAGAAGCCCGAAGCCATGTGGCTCAAGGAAATGCGCCCCGGCGCATTCGCCGGCGACCGCTTCACGCCGATCAAGTCGGTGGCGCTCTATATTCCGCGCGGCAAGGGCGCGTTCCCGTCGGTGACCATGATGACCGCCGTTCCGGCGGTCGTGGCAGGCGTGCCGGAGCTGGCGATCTTCACGCCGCCCTCGCCCGACGGCTCCGTGGATGCGGCGACGCTGATCGCGGCGCGGCTCGCAGGCGTCGAAACCGTCTACAAATGCGGCGGCGCCCAGGCAGTGGCCGCCGCCGCCTATGGCACCGAAACCATCAAGCCGGCGTTGAAGATCGTCGGCCCTGGCAGCCCCTGGGTGGTTGCCGCCAAGCGTCTGCTCTCGGGCGTTATCGATCCCGGCCTGCCGGCCGGCCCTTCCGAAGCGGTGATCTTCGCCGACGACACCGTGCATGGCGGCCTCGCCGCGCTCGACCTGCTGGTTGAGGCCGAACATGGCCCCGACTCCTCAGCCTATCTCGTCACTCATTCGCGCCGGGTGGCGGAGGAAGCTTTAGCGGCGCTGCCCGAACACTGGGCGCGCATGACCGAACAGCGGGTGGCCTTCTCCTCCGCCGTGCTCGGCGGCGCCTATGGCGGCATCGTGCTGACGCCGTCGCTCGAAGAGAGCTATCGCTTCGTCAATGATTACGCGCCGGAACATCTGGAAATCCTGTCGACCGATCCCTTCGCCCATCTCGGCAAGATCACCGAGGCGGCAGAAATCCTGATGGGGCCGCATACGCCTGTCTCCATCGGCAATTTCGGTCTCGGCCCCAACGCCGTGCTGCCGACCAGCCGCTGGGCGCGCACCTATGGGCCGCTGTCGGTCACCGACTTCGTCAAGCGCTCGTCAATCGGCTATGTCACCGCCTCCGCCTATCCGGAATTCGCCCATAATGCCCGGCTGCTGGCGCGCTACGAAGGCTTCTCCTCGCATGAGCTCGCTGTGTCGTCTGTCCGCGACGCCTATTTGCCGAAGTGAGGCCGGTATGAAGGCGGTCAGGCTCTACAAAGCGGGCGACCTGCGCGTCGAGGACATCCCGGCGCCGGGGCCGCTCGTTTCTGGCTCGGTGCGGATCACTGTCAAGGCCGCCGGCATCTGCGGCTCCGACCTTCATAATTTCCGCACCGGCCAGTGGATCAGCCGATCGCCCTCGGTGGCGGGCCATGAATTTGCAGGCGTGATCACCGAAATCGCTGCTGATGTCATGGGTCTCAGAGTCGGCGATCTCGTCGCCGCCGACAGCCGCTATTGGTGCGGCGACTGCGCCGCCTGTCGCTCCGGCCGCCGCAATGTCTGCGAAAAGCTCGGCTTTGTCGGCGAGGTCTGCGATGGCGGCTTCGCCGAGGAATGCGTGCTGCCTGCCCGGCTGGTGACGCAATGCCCCTCGGCTCTCGCCCCCGAGATCGCCGCCATGGCCGAACCCTTGGCGGTGGCGCTGCATGCGGTCAAGCGGCTGCGCCTGCCCGGCGGCGAGCCGGTTCTGGTCGCCGGCTGCGGTCCGATCGGCGGATTGGCGGCGCTGCTGCTTTCCCGGCTGCATGACGGGCCGATCCTGATCGCCGAGCGCAATACGGCGCGGGCCGCGCTGGTGGGCGATGTCGCCGGCGCCCGCAGCGTCGATCTCGACGCCGCATTGATCGAGGCGGCGCTCGACGGACGGCCTCTGCGCTATGCGCTCGACGCCACCGGCAGCATTGGCGCGCTTGACGCGCTGATCAACCTGCTCTCCGGCGGCGGGGCGCTGGCGCTGGTCGGCATCTCCCATGGCCAGCTCACGCTCGATCCCAACCTGCTGGTGGAGCGCGAGATCGCGCTGATCGGCTGCCATGCCTTCGAAGACGAATTGCCGGAGGCGGTGGCGATGATGCCCGATCTCGCCGACGCGCTCGGACAGCTGATCGAAACGCGCATTTCGCTCGATGCAACCCCCGACGCCTATCGCCGGCTACTGGACGGACACGCCGCAGGGCTGAAGACCATCATCATCCCGGAACTGGGAGGCGATCATGGCCAACCTGCCTGAAACGGCCGGCCCGCTCTATGAAAAGGTCAAGGAGTATATACTCGACCATATCATCAGCGGCGCCTGGGGCAAGGATCAGCGCGTGCCGTCCGAGCACGAGCTGGTGTCGATGCTTGGCGTGTCGCGGATGACCGTGCATCGGGCGCTGCGCGAACTCACCTCGGACGGCCATCTCGTCCGCATCCAGGGGGTCGGCACTTTCGTCGCGCCGCCAAAACCCTATTCGACGCTGATCGAAATCGTCGACATCGCCAGCGAGATCCGGACGCGCGGGGCGCGCTACCGGGCTGACATCCTGCTGCTCGAAAGCCTGCAGCCCAGCCAGGAATTGCTGGCCGCCTTCGATTTCGCCACGCGCAAAGCCGTCGGCCATTCGATGATCCTGCATCATGAGAACGACATGCCCGTGATGATCGAGGAGCGCTTCGTCAATTCCGACCTCGCCCCCGATTACGACAAGCAGGATTTTTCCGCGATCACGACCTATGACTTCCTGCAGAAGAGCACGCCGCTCACCGAAGTCGAACAGGTGATCGCCGCCATCACCGCCGACGAAGAGACCGCCCGGATGCTGGCGCTCGAAGCCGGCGCGCCCTGTCTGCTGTTGCATCGCCGCACCTGGACGGGCTCGACGGTCGCCACCGTCAACCGCTTCACCTATAGCAGCCGCTATACGCTCGGCAGCCGTTATGCACCCGGCTCCTTCCGATAAGCCGTTGTCATCCCAACCATCTTTTTAGGAGCGGTTCATGTCCGAAACGCCGAAAAGCCGCACCGCCGAAATCCGCGCGCTGGCCCGCAGCGACGAGCCGCGCGCGCTGGCGCAACTGACGGCGCTCCTGTCCGAACTCTTCGACATCGCGCCGGAAAATCTGGCCATCAATCACGACCAATACAGCCTCAATTCGCTGAACGGCTTCTTCGAGGCGGATGGCCAGGCCTATTTCTTCAAATTCCATCAGGAGGAGGGCGAGGAGGCGATGACGGGCGAATATTACCGCGCCGACATTCTTGCCCGGGCCGGTTTGCCGGTCGATCAACCTGTGATGATGTCGGTTCTGCCGGGTGAGCAGATCCTCGTCTATGCCAGGCGCTCCGATCCGCGCTTTTCCGACGTGCTGCGCGGTCTCGATCTTGCGCCTGACGCGCGCGCGGACGCCGAGGCAGTCGCTGCCGAAGGCGAGTTGAACGACCGACTGCTGGCCGTCTATCACGAGACGCTGAATCCGATCACCCCGGCTCAAGCCCAGGCCGAGCCGATCAACCGGCTGTTTTTCGAACGGATGATCGAGCCCGCGACGCGACAGGCGCCCGGCGGGCGCTATCGCGATTTCTATATCGGCCAGACCTTCCGGTTCCCAGGCGCAAGCCTCGACTGGGAGACGTTCTCGACAGCGCAGGTGACGGTCAACGACCAGGCCTATCGCGACACGTTCGGCGCGCTCTTCGCCCGCGCTGCGGAGAGGCTGAACCCGATCCGTCTGGCCGACGCGGGCGGCGTGGTCGCCCATGGCGACGCGCACAACGCCAATGTCTGGTATTCACGCCGCGAGGCGGGCGGCGCCAGCCTGTCCTTCTTCGACCCCGCTTTCGCCGGCGAGCATGTGCCGACGCTACTCGCCGAAGCCAAGGCGACCTTCCACAATATCTTCGCCCATCCCCTATGGCTCTATGACCCCCAGGAAGCGGCGCAGCGCTATTCGGCAAGCGCATCCTATCGCGACGGCGTCCTGGCTTTCGAGACGGATTGGGATCTGAGCCCCGTCCGGCAGGCGCTGCTGGAGACGAAGGCCGAACGGCTGTGGCGGCCGCTGCTCGCGCTGCTCAAAAGCCGGGACATGCTGCCGGACGACTGGCGCGAAACGCTGAAACTGGCGCTGTTCCTCTGCCCGACGCTTGTGATGAACCTCCGCGCCGGCGCCGCCTCGCATAACGACATCTCCTCGGCGATCGCCTTTTCGGTGGCGCTGCAGATGGGATCGGAGCCGCTCGGAGACGGCGATCGGTTGAGCCGCTTTCTCGATGCGGTGACGCCGGACTGAGGCCAGAACGGATCGCGCCCGGCTCAGGCGTCGTCGAAACTGACGCCGATCTCGGTGAGCTTGCGCCAGCGAACGGTGCAAGGCCGCATCGTCCCATCCTGGAACTGAAGCTGGAACCGATCCGGCGCGAGCAGGGCCTGTTCCAGCGTCAGCTTTGCGCCGGCGTCCGACAGGTTGCGAATGGTGCAATCGATCGTCGACCCACCATGATGAAACACGATACGCCCGGCCTTGAATGCTTTGAGCCTCGGCGTCTTGCGCTTGTCTTCGCCCTGCTCCGCCGCCATCGCCACCCTCGTCGCACATGCTCTGCGCTGCATCGTTCCGGCAGACATTATAAGCGCATAAAATTAAGGTAATTTGAGCCGCTTGCAGCAGTTTTGCTCAACGCAGGACTTTGTCGAACATGCACGCGGCACGCAGAGAGCCAGCGATATCAATGGACATTGTCAGGGAAAATGGTGCCGCTTACGTGACTCGAACACGTGACCCCATCATTACGAATGATGTGCTCTACCGACTGAGCTAAAGCGGCCCGGCGAAGCGCCGTCATCGCCTGTTCGGGCGATGACGGGCTGATACAATCAAAGTTTCAGGAATGCAAGACGCGGGCGGACGGTTTTCGCGGAAAAAAGCGAAGGCGGTCTCAGCCGCAGATGCGCACGCGGGCGGCCTTGTATTCGCGCTCGAAGCGATCGACGAGGTCGGCGACGGGGAGAACGGATTTGACCGCGCCGATGCCCTGGCCGCAGCCCCAGATTTCCTTCCAGGCCTTGGGGCCTTCGGTCGCCTTTTCGAAATCCATCTTGGAGGGTTCAGCTTCCGGCAGGTGGTCGGGATCCATGCCGACCGCGCGGATCGAGCCCTTTAGGTAATTGCCGTGAATGCCGGTGAAATAGTTGGAATAGACGATGTCGTCGGCGCAACTTTCGACGATCATCTGCTTGTAGGCGTCCACCGCGCGGGCTTCTTTGGTGGCGATGAAGGGCGATCCGATATAGGCCATGTCAGCGCCCATGGCCTGGGCGGCGAGGATGGCGCCGCCATTGGCGATCGCGCCCGACAGCAGGAGCGGGCCGTCGAACCATTCGCGGATTTCCTGGATCAGCGCGAAGGGCGAAAGTTTGCCGGCATGGCCCCCTGCCCCGGTCGCCACCGCGATCAGCCCGTCGGCGCCCTTGCGGATGGCGGAGTTGGCGTGGCGATTGTTGATCACGTCATGCAGCACCACGCCGCCATAGGAGTGGATCGCCTGGTTGACCTCGGGCACCGCGCCGAGAGAGGAGATGACGATCGGCACCTTGTATTTCACGCAAAGGGTCAGATCTTGCTCCAGCCGCTTGTTGGTCGTGTGCACGATCTGATTGACCGCAAAGGGCGCGGCCTTGCGCGCAGGGTTGGCGGCATCATGGGCGGCGAGCGTTTCGGTGATTTCGGCCAGCCATTCGTCGAGCTGGCTGGCGGGCCGCGCATTCAGCGCCGGAAAGGAACCGACTACGCCGGCCTTGCATTGGGCGATCACCAGTTCTGGATGCGAAATAATGAACAGCGGCGAGGCGACGACCGGCAGGCGGAGATTGTCGGTGAGGATAGCGGGCAGGCTCATATTCACTCCCATGATGGACCTGTTTTGCCGCCATGATAGGCCAAGCCGGAGGAATTGTTCAACCTTGAATTTTCTCGCAACTCCTCACGCCGCCCTTTTTTGGCTGCATTGCCGGTGTTTGCCGGGGATCGGGCCCTGAAGCGCGCTTGCAAGTGCGGCGGGGAATGTTTACCGAAATGCACGGTTTTTGTAACGAGCACGGGATTAAGACGACAGTGAGCGGTCTCGAACACGCTATCCGCAACGCGCTCGAACGCGCCGATCGCTCCGATCCGGAGATCCGCGCCCGCATCTATCAATCCGCCCGGCACGCGCTCGACGCCGGCCTCGCCAAGCAGGAGGTCGAGGACGAAGAGGTCATCGCCCGGCAACGCCAGCGGCTCGACGCCACGATCCAGACGATCGAGGAGGAAGAGCGCGAGAGACTACGCGCCATGGCGCGGCTCGAAAAAGTGCTGATCGAGCGCGAACCGGATCCCGAGCCGGAGATCGCGCCGGAGCCGCGATCTCCCCGTCGCGACGCCAACGACGATTTCTCCGTGAATGCGCCCGATCTCGATGCGGCGCCCGCGACGGGCCGCGCCGCGCCGAACATCGAACTCGACCGCGACGACCGCGCAGCGCGCGAGACACGCGCCGATGCGGGATCGCTCGACGACGTCGCGCCGCGCGTCAACGAGCCCATGGCGCGGCTGGTGGCGGATGATCGCCGGTCCCAGGCCAGCGCGCCGATTGCGCATGAGCACGCCAAGGTCGGCAAAATCAAACATCGCAAAAACAAGGCCAAGGTCGAAAAATCGCAGCGCCGGAAGCGAGGCGGCGTCGCCTCCTTCTTCATATCGCTCTTCGTGTATTCGTGTTTCCTCGGCGCCATCGGCTTCGGCGTCTGGTGGGTCTACGCCACCGGCATGATCGACGTGGCGCTGAAGGGCGAAGGCAATTTCGATCTGGTGCCCAAGGAATTGCAGACCGCCGCGCCGGCGGCGCAGCAGTCCGAGCCGCTGGATCCCTTGCGCCGTTTCTCCGGCGACTGGGTCAATGTCTATACCGGCAAGGAAGCCAATGCGATTTCACCGCGCGCAGCGGCGCTCGTCGCCTCCTTCAGCGACAGCGACGGCGACGGCGTGACGATCGCCTCGAACGCGTCCGGCAAGAATGGCGAGGTAACGGTGGAGACGCCGGAAGAGCTTCTGCAGACGCTTGCCGGCAAGACCGCGACCATCGCCCTCACCGTCAAGGCCGATGGCGACGCGCCGACGCAGATCTATGTCGAATGCGCCTTCGGCGCGATGGGCGGCTGCGGCCGTCATCGCTTCACCGTCGGCAACGAGCGGGCCGACGAACTGATCCATGTCACCTTCGACGGCAAGATGGCGCCTTCGGAGGCTGGCCAGATCATCATCAACAGCGACGTGATGGGCAAGGGCCGCAAGCTGAAACTCTACGGCGTCCGCGTGCTGCCGGGTTCGTGAGTTGAAACGCTCAAACGAAAAGCGCCGGTTTTCGCCGGCGCTTCGACAGATCTTCGAGCCAGAATGGATCAGGCTTCCATCGCATAGCCCGCGCCGCGCACGGTGCGGATGACATCGGGCATATTGGTGAGGTTCAGCGCCTTGCGCAGGCGGCCGACATGCACGTCGACAGTCCGCTCGTCGACATAGATGTCGTGCCCCCAGACGCCGTCGAGCAGTTGCGAGCGCGAAAACACCCGGCCCGGCGACGACATGAAGAATTCGAGCAGCTTGAACTCGGTCGGCCCGAGCCGGACTTCGCGCGAACGACGATGCACGCGATAGGTCTCGCGATCGAGTTCGACATCGCCGCATTTGAGCACCGAGGAGATGGCGTTCGGCCTGACACGGCGCAGCATGGCCTTGACGCGGGCCATCAGTTCCGGCGTGGAGAAGGGCTTGACGACATAGTCGTCGGCGCCGGTGGACAGGCCGCGCACGCGTTCGCTTTCCTCGCCGCGCGCCGTCAGCATGATCACCGGCAGGCGCTCGGTTTCGGGTCGCATGCGCAGGCGCCGGCACAATTCGATGCCGGAGACGCCCGGCAGCATCCAATCGAGCAGAAGAAGATCGGGAACGCGCTCCTGAAGGCGGATATCGGCTTCGTCGCCGCGGGCGATCACTTCGACGTCGTAACCTTCGGCTTCGAGATTGTAGCTGAGCAGGGTGCCGAGCGCTTCTTCGTCTTCGACCACCATGATACGGGGCTGCATGAGTTCTTACTCCATTCGCAGTCGAGCGACGCCCGGCGCGAGCCGGGCGCGCAGGTCTCGGGTCATCAGGCGGGCTGTTGCACGACGGTGGCGGTGTTGTCGTCCTTGGGACGTTCGCCCACCGGCTGCGCGCCCGTGGTCATGTAGTAGATGGACTCGGCGATATTGGTGGCGTGATCGCCGATGCGCTCGATGTTCTTGGCGCAGAACAGGAGATGCGTGCAGGGCGTGATGTTGCGCGGATCTTCCATCATATAGGTCAGCATCTCGCGGAAGAGCGAGGTATACATTGCGTCGATCTCTTCGTCGCGCAGACGGATGGCTTCGGCCTTTTCGGCCGAACGCGTCGCATAGACGTCGAGCACGTCCTGGAGCTGGGTCAGCGCCAGTTCGGAGAGATGCTCGATGCCGCGGGCGAGCGGACGGGGAATGCCGGTGCTCTGGACCGCGATGACGCGCTTGGCGGTGGATTTGCCGAGGTCGCCGACGCGCTCGAGATCGGAGGCGATGCGCAGCGATCCGATGATCTCGCGCAGGTCGGCGGCGACCGGCTGACGCTTGGCGATCATCAGCACGGACTGTTCGCCGATCTCACGCTCGGCGTCGTCCATCACCACGTCCTGGGAGATGACGCGCTGGGCCAGCGCCGCATCGGCGTTGACGAGCGCGCGAACCGCGTCGGACACCATCTGTTCGGCCATGCCGCCCATTTCCGCGATGCGGCGGGCGAGATATTTCAGCTCTTCGTCGAAGACGGAGTAGATATGGGATGCGCCCATGAATGTATCCTCCAGCCGGCGGAGCCGGCGTCACAATGATTAGCCGAAGCGGCCCATGATATAATCCTGGGTGCGCTGGTCATCCGGATTGGTGAAGATCTTGTCCGTGTCGTTCTCCTCGACCAGATAGCCGAGATGGAACATGGCGGTGCGCTGCGACACGCGGGCGGCCTGCTGCATCGAGTGGGTCACGATGACGATCGTGAAGTTCTCGCGCAATTCGTGGATCAGTTCCTCGACCTTGGCGGTGGCGATCGGGTCGAGCGCCGAGCAGGGCTCGTCCATCAGAATGACTTCCGGGCTGACGGCCACGGCGCGGGCGATGCAGAGGCGCTGCTGCTGGCCGCCGGACAGGCCGGTGCCGGCTTCGAGCAGACGGTCCTTGACTTCGTTCCACAGACCGGCGCGCTGCAGGCTCTGCTCGACGATCGCGTCGAGCTGCTGCTTGGTGCGGGCAAGGCCATGGATGCGCGGACCGTAGGCGACGTTCTCGTAGATCGACTTCGGGAAGGGATTGGGCTTCTGGAACACCATGCCGACGCGGGCGCGCAGTTCGACGACGTCGAGATGAGCCGCGTACACGTCCTGACCGTCGAGCGTGATCTTGCCGGTGACGCGGCAGCCGTCGATCGTGTCGTTCATGCGGTTGAGCGAACGCAGGAAGGTGGACTTGCCGCAACCCGACGGACCGATCAGAGCGGTGACCGTGTTCTTGCGGATGTTGAGATTGACGTCGAACAGGGCGCGCTTCTCGCCGTAATAGACGGAAACATCCTTGCCGATCATCTTCAGTTCGGGCGTATCGCTCATCGGTTTTACCAGGGCTTTTTCAACTTCGATATCGGTCAGCATATTCATTGTCTCGGCTCCTCACCAGCGGCGTTCAAAGCGCCGACGCAACAGAATTGCGCCCAGATTCATCAGGATCAGGAAGATCAGCAGAATGATGATCGCCCCAGAGGTGCGCTCCACGAAGGCGCGCTCGGCTTCATTGGCCCACATATAGATCTGCACGGGCAGAGCGGTTGCGGGATCGAAGGGGGTCGCGGGGAAGTCCACCACGAAAGCCACCATGCCGATCAGAAGCAGCGGCGCGGTTTCGCCGAGCGCATTGGCCAAACCGATGATGGTGCCGGTCAGGATGCCCGGCATGGCGAGCGGCAGCACGTGGTGGAACACGCACTGCATCTTGGAAGCGCCGAGGCCGAGCGCTGCGGCGCGGATCGACGGCGGCACCGCCTTCAGCGCGGCGCGCGTGGCAATGATGATGGTCGGCAGGGTCATCAGCGCCAGCACGAGACCGCCGACGATCGAGGCCGAACGCGGCATGCCGAACATGTTGATGAAGATGGCGAGGCCGAGCAGACCATAGACGATCGAGGGAACGGCGGCGAGGTTGTTGATGTTGACCTCGATCAGGTCGGTCCAGCGGTTCTTCGGCGCGAATTCCTCGAGATAGATCGAGGCGGCGACGCCGATCGGCAGCGCCAGCGCCAGCACGATCACCATGGTGAAGATCGAGCCGATGATCGCCACGCCGAGACCCGCCGCCTCGGGACGCGAGGACGCGCCGGAGGTGAAGAAGTCGGGGTTGAACTTCAGCTGCATGGCGCCCTCGGCCTTCAGCTTGTCCATGATGGCGATCTGGCTGTCCTTCACCTTGCGGTCGGCTTCCGGCACCGTCAGGTCGATCTGCCCCTTATAGGCGGAGTCGATGTCGGCGGCGGCGAGGAAGGTGACGGGCACGGTCTGGCCGATGACCTGCGGGTTGGCGGCAACGACATTGCGCAGCTGCACGCGGACGCTGTCGGAGACGATATCCTTGATCGCCGCCATGGCCTTGCGGTCCTTGGTGTCGACGCCGGCGAGCTTGGCGACCGCATTGCGGGCCAGCACCGGGTAATTCGCCGTCACCAGCACCTGCGGATTGGTCGCCCGCTCGTTGCTGGGGTCGATGACCTGTTCGGAGAATTCGACCGGGACGGTGATCATGGTCTGGAAGAAGGAGGTGTAGCCCTTCGAGACGATGCTGACCAGCAGCATGACCAGGAAGAACAGGCCGAGCGTGATGGCGATCACGCCATAGGCGCGGAAGCGGGATTCGGCGGCGCGGCGCTTCTTGATGCCGATGTCGCGCGGGCCGGAGGTGACGGCGGCGCTCACGCCGCCCTGTGTCAGGATCGCGTCGGTCATTCGTACTGCTCCCGGTATTTGCGCACGATGTAGAGCGCGTAGACATTGAGCGCCAGCGTCAGCACGAACAGCGTGATGCCGAGCGCGAAGGCCACCAGCGTCTGCGGCGAGGTGAATTCAAGGTCGCCCGTCAGCTGGTTGACGATCTTGACGGTGATGGTGGTCATCGGCTGGAAGGGCGAGAACTGCAGGTTGGCGGCGACGCCGGCGGCCAGCACCACGATCATGGTTTCGCCGATGGCGCGCGAGGCGGTCAGCAGCAACGCGCCGACGATGCCCGGCAGCGCAGCCGGCAGAATAACCTTCTTCATCGTCTCGGACCGCGTTGCGCCGAGGCCGAGCGAGCCGTCGCGCATGGCGCGGGGCACGGCGGTGATGATGTCGTCAGACAGCGAGGAGACGAAGGGGATGAGACGGATGCTCATCACGAAGCCGGCGGTCAGAACGCTCTGCGCCTCGATGAATGGCACGCCATTGCCGGTCAGCGCGCCCCAGAGCGCCGCGGAGAAATCGCGCAGACCTGGACCGACCGAGACCAGGGCGAAGAAGCCGTAGACGATGGTCGGGATGCCGGCGAGAATTTCGAGCAGCGGCTTGACGGTGGAGCGCACCCGGTTGGAGGCGTATTCCGACATGTAGATCGCGGCGAAGAGACCGATCGGCACGGCGATCAGCATGGCCACCAGGGCAATGTAGAGCGTGCCGAGCAGCAGCGGGATCAGGCCGAACTGACCAGCCGAATTCGCGTCGCCGGCAGCCGAGAAGCGCGGATCCCAGACGGTGCCGAAGAAGAAGTCCATCGGCGGCACGACAGTGAAGAAGTGGATGGTTTCGGTGATCAGCGAACCGATGATGCCGAATGTCGTGAGGATGGCGATCGTCGACGACAGGATCAGCGCGCCGAGCATCACCATTTCAACCTGATTGCGCGCCCGGAAGGCGAGCGACACGCGCGACACCGAATAGGCGCCGCCGGCGAGAGACGCGAGAACGGCGAGAATGCCGACAATCGTCGCTGCCCGGCCCGCGGATGCGGCATAAACATAGGCGGCGTCGATCATATAGGGCTGCGGAGCCTGGGCGAGCGGAACGCCCTTCGCGCCGAGGATCTGCTTGGCGCTGTCGATATTTTCGCGGATCTGGGCGCCTTCCTCGGGCGTCAGACGCGACAGACCGCCGGCGATGCCCGTGATCATGTGATAGACGACGTTCTGTTCGGGAACGGTCATGGACTGAACGTCGGACGGAAGCGCTGCATAGGTCGAGCGCTCGACGATGTTGCCGCCGATCACGACGCCGGCTGCGTAAATCAACAGTGCTGGCAAAATAGCGAAAATCGCAGCATGGGCGCCAAAATAGCCCGGCCGCGAGTGCAATTTGGATTCATCACCCGCCGCGACGGTCAGCGCCCGGGACCTGCCCAGAAAATACGCGGCTGCACCGATGAGCAGAATGATCAGGAGAGTTAAGGCGCTACCCATTGTCATTCCTAACCGAGTTCAGGGCCTCATGCCCCCAGGACTACAGGCGGAACGACCGGCGGCTTTCGCCGCCGGTCGAAAGGCGATTACATGTTCTTCCATTCCTTGACGACGGCGCGAACAGCTTCGCGCTCGGCGTCCGGAGCCGGGATCAGGCCGTATTCGGCGAGCGGCGAGTCCGGGCCGATCATCTGGTCGGAGGTGAAGAATTCGACATATTCCTTGAGGCCAGGAACGGAGTCGAGGTGCGCCTTCTTCACATAGAAGAACAGCGGACGCGACACCGGATATTCGCCCTTGGCGACGGTTTCGACGGTCGGCTGAATGCCGTTGACGGTCGAGACCTTCAGCTTGTCGGCGTTGTTTTCGTAGAAGGACAGGCCGAACACGCCGACGGCGGTCTTGTTGGCGTCGATGCGAGCCAGCGTTTCGGTGTAGTCGCCGTCGATATCGACAGCCTTGCCGTCCTTGCGGATCGCGACGCAGGCCTTTTCAGCAGCCTTTTCATCGGCGCCGGCCTTTTCGATCAGTTCCATCGCGCCGGTTTCCTTGCAGCCGGCGAGCAGGAGCTTCTGCTCGAACACTTCGCGGGTGCCATGCTTTTCGCCGGGGATGAAGGCCTGGATGTCGACGTCGGAGAAAGAGGCGTTGACCTGCTTCCACTTGGCGTTCGGGTTCTTGACCATCTTGCCATCGACCGGAATTTCAGCGGCGAGGGCGAGGTAGACGTCCTTGGGGGTCAGGGCCATGTCGGCGGCCGACTTGTCGGTCGCAAACACGATGCCGTCATAACCGATCTTCACTTCGGTGATGTCCTTGACGCCGTTCGCGGCGCAGGTTTCGATTTCGGACTTCTTGATCGCGCGCGAAGAGTTGGCGATGTCGATGGTCTCCGGGCCGGCGCCCTTGCAGAATTCCTTCAGGCCAGCGGAGGAGCCGCCGGACTCGACGACCGGAGCCTTGAAGTTCGGATAGGTTTCGGCGAAGTTTTCGGCAACGATCTTCGCATAGGGAAGAACGGTCGAAGAGCCGGCGACGTGGATCTGGTCGGCGGCGAAAGAAGCGCCTGCGAAAGCGACGGAGGCGACCAGCGCCGCCATGGTGGTGTGTGCGAGTTTCATAGTGGTTCTCCCGTTCGGGCTTGATGGATCGCGCCTGGCGCGGCGCCCTCGGCCTTTTCCTGTCCGGCCGGCACCTCATTAGACCCCGGACACCACCGCTTTTATGTCAATTCAGTGAAAGATTTGTGACAGCCTAATTTATTGGAATTTCAATATTTTTTCTGTGTTCGCCGTGGGTGTTCCGGCTTTTGTGTCAGAAACGGACGGTGAATGTGCTGCCCTTGCCCAATTCCGACTTGATCACCAGCCGGGCGCGGTGCCGGGTGAGGATATGTTTGACGATCGCCAGGCCGAGGCCGGTGCCCTTTTTCGAGCGGCTGCTCTCGACATTGGCGCGGTAGAAGCGCTCGGTCAGACGCGGCACATGTTCTTCTGCGATGCCGGGTCCATAGTCGACGACGCTCACCTGAACCGCCTGGCCTTTGGCGGGCGGCTCGAGCGTGACATCGACCACCTTGCCTTCCTGACCATATTTACAGGCGTTCTCGATCAGGTTTTCGAAGACCTGGGTGAGTTCGTCACGATCGCCCATCACCAGCACCGGCTCCTCCGGCAGCTTCAGCCGAATATCGACCCCGAGATCGCCGGCCAGCGGCGACAAGGCGTCCGTCACCGAGCCGAGCAGGGGTACGAGATCCACTTCGTCGCCGGGCGCGAGCCGCGCCTTGAGCTCCAGCCGCGACAGCGACATGAGGTCGTCGACGAGGCGGCTCATGCGGGTGACCTGCTCCAGCATGATATTCAGAAAGCGCTCCTGCGCCTTGGCGTCGTTCCTGGCGGGACCGAGCAGCGTCTCGATGAAGCCGCGCAGGGAGGCGAGCGGCGTGCGCAGTTCATGCGAGGCGTTGGCGACGAAATCCGAGCGCATGCGGTCGATGCGGCGCGCCTCCGAAATATCGCGGAAAATCAGCACATAGAAGGCGCCGGCGCCGTCGGTCGCCTCGGCCCGGACCATGCGGACGAGATAGACGCTTTCGGACGGCACGGTCCCGGCGAATTCCACCTGCCCGTTACGGCCGCTGGCGAGCGCATCGCGGATCATGTCGGCCACCACCGGCATCCGCACCTTCACCGAAATATGCTGGCCCTGATCGATCGGACCGAAAATGTGGCGTGCGGACGGGTTTTGATAGAGGACGTTGGCTTTGAGATCGAGAACATAGACCGGGCTGTCAAAACCAGCAAAGGCGGCCTTGACCTCACGCAGCGGATCGGTGTCGATCAGCGTCTCGACCGCAGGGGGCGGGGCGACGACCGGCGCGCGCGCCGCCAGGCTCGGCAGCACGGCGAGGGTCATCACGGCGACCGCGATCCAGGAATTCGTTCCCGCCGCAATGAGCGCCGCCACGCCGGCGGCAGCCATCAACAGACTGAAAAAGTGGCGCGCCATCCATTCCTTCACCGCTTTTCCCATCTGTTTTCCCATGCCGAAATCTCGTCTTCCCCAGGTCTTGCGGTTCTTTTCGCTGGCGGACGACATACATCGTGCATGTCTGACCGCCGCGAGCGTCTCACAGAATCGCCACCTGGCTTAGAGCCGGTCTCCCTTCCTAACGCTGGATTGTGACAGGTTTTTTCATGGCGAACTTGAAATCGCAAGGCGCATGTGTCCAGTCTCACATTTCAGACAGTTTGCATGGAGGAAGCCGCATGGCCGAAGACGAAGTTCACAAGCCCGTTCCCCTCGATATCGGCGGGGAACGGCGCGTGTTCGACATCGAGAACCCAGAATTGCCCGACTGGATCGAAGCCGGAGCGCTGGGGTCGGGCGGATATCCCTACAAGAAGAAGCTCGACGAGGTCGAATACGCCAAGACGCTCGAAGAACTGCAGGAGGAACTGGTCAAGGTGCAGTTCTGGCAGCAGGACACCGGCGCCCGGGTGATCTGCCTGTTCGAAGGCCGTGACGCCGCCGGCAAGGGCGGGGCGATCCAGGCGATCATGTCCTATATGAATCCGCGCAACGCCCGCGTCGTGGCGCTGACCAAGCCGACCGAGACGGAAAAGGGGCAGTGGTATTTCCAGCGCTACATCTCGACCTTCCCAACCCGGGGCGAATTCGTCAATTTCGACCGCTCCTGGTACAACCGCGCGGGCGTCGAACCGGTCATGGGCTTCTGCGCGCCCGAAGACTACGAGCATTTTCTGGAAAGCGCGCCGCGGCTGGAAAAGCTGATCACCGGCGACGGCATCCATTTCTTCAAATTCTACATCGATATCGGCCGGGAGATGCAGCTCAAGCGCTTCCATGACCGCCGTCACAGCAAGCTGAAATGCTGGAAACTGTCGCCGATGGACATCGCGGCGCTGACGAAATGGGACGATTACACCGAAAAGCGCGACCGCATGCTCAAGGAAACCCACACCGACCATGCGCCCTGGACCGTGGTGCGCGGCAATGACAAGCGCCGCGCACGGCTCAACATCATCCGCTCCGTGCTCGGCGCGCTCGACTACAAGGGCAAGGACAAGAAGGCGATCGGCGAGATCGACGACAAGATCCTCGGCGGCCCGAAGATCCTGAAATAACCTGCCCCGAAACGACAAAAGCGGCCCAGGGGCCGCTTTTGATCATCTCCATACATTCGCCGGTCAGCGCACGCGGCGGCGCTCGGCGGACGGCTGATAGGCCAGCCGCTGATGGAAGGTGCAATAGGGCGAGGTGTCGGGGGAGTCGTTGCCGCAGAAGCAGAAATCTTCCTTGAGCGGATCGCCCAGCGGCCACTTGCAGGTGCGCTCGGTGAGACGGATGAGCGGCACGCGCCGGAAGATCGGCACGACCACATTGTTGTCCGACGAGGTCTCGACGACCTCCATCGCATCCATTTCCACTTCTTCCTTCAGCATGGTCGCGCCCGCCGGGCGCGCCACGGTGCGGGTGACCGGACGCTGTTGCGCGAAAGAAGTCTGCGCCGGACGGGCCGCGGTCGGCTGCGCCACGGCCGGACGCTTGGGGGCCCGGGACGGTGCTGCGCCGCCCGACTTGGCGCGGCCGGGAAGATTGAGGCGATGAACCTTGCCGATGACCGCATTGCGGCTGACGCCGCCCAGCTGGGCGGCGATCTGGCTGGCGCTCAAGCCTTCGGACCAAAGCTTTTTCAGCCTTTCGACGCGTTCGTCAGTCCAGTTTACGCTGTTATCCATTGGGATGTTCCTTCTGCGGAATCCCTCACCGAGGCCCGGCGTCGCCGAAGCTCGAAACGCTCTACATTTCCGGTGACTAGTTCCGCCGCATGCAGGTCTAGTAATCTGTTTGTAAGGTAGTGACCCCGTGACTCCGTGACAAGGCCGCGGCGATTCCGGGGGAATCGTTTTTCGAGTTATCCCCAAGATTGATTTGTCAATCAGATTCGCGCTGGCCCGTTTCGAGACGCACGTAACGTCAGTTCGAGGCGTTCCGATGGTCGCCAATTAAGGGTTTTTGTTGACGGAACCACGGGAAATGTGCAATTTGCCCGCGCCGCCCGATAGGGCGGCATTTTTCGTTTTCGCTTGTGGAAAACACAAGCGCCGCCTGCCTGAAACATGACGGAAGGATGACAGCCATGGCCGCTACCTCGCCCCTTTACGAGACATACGCCCGCGCGCCCCTCCGTTTCGAGCGAGGCGAAGGCGTCTGGCTGATCACCGAAGGCGGCGAGCGTTATCTCGATTTCGCCGCAGGCGTCGCGGTCAATGTGCTCGGCCACAGCCATCCGCATCTCGTCGAGGCGCTGAAGGCGCAGGCCGAGAAATTGTGGCACACGTCCAATCTCTACCAGGCCCCCGGTCAGGAAAAGCTCGGCGAGCGCCTGATCGCGAACACCTTCGCCGACAAGGTGTTCTTCACCAATTCCGGTGCGGAAGCGCTGGAATGCGCGATCAAGACGGCCCGTCGCTATCATTATTCCAAGGGCCAGCCCGACCGCTACCACATCATCACATTCGAAGGCGCCTTCCACGGCCGCACCATCGCGACCATCGCCGCCGGCGGCCAGCAGAAATATATCGACGGCTTCGGCCCCAAGGCTCCGGGTTTCGACCAGGTTCCCTTCGAGGATCTCGACGCCGTCAAGGCGGCGATCACCGACGCCACGGCCGGCATTCTGCTCGAGCCGGTGCAGGGCGAAGGCGGCCTGCGCACCTTCTCGCCGGAATTCCTCAAGGAGATCCGCGCGCTGTGCGACGAACATGGCCTGCTGCTGATCTTCGACGAAGTGCAATGCGGGGTCGGCCGCACCGGCACGCTGTTCGCCTATATGCAGATGGGGGTGACGCCTGACATCATGGCGGTCGCCAAGGGCATCGGCGGCGGCTTTCCGATGGGCGCGTGCCTGGCGACGGCGGACGCGGCGTCCGGAATGGTGGCCGGCACGCATGGTTCGACCTATGGCGGCAATCCACTCGCCATGGCGGTCGGCAACGCCGTGCTCGACGTCGTGCTGTTGGACGGCTTCCTGCAGAATGTGAAGGGTCTCGGCCTGCAGTTCCGCCAGGGGCTGGAAGGCCTGAAGGACCGTTTCCCCGACGTGATCGAGGAAATCCGCGGTCGGGGCCTGATGATCGGGATCAAGGCCAAGGTTCCCGCTGCCGACCTCCTGCAGGCGCTGCGGTCCGAACATGTGCTGACGGTGATGGCGGGCGACAATGTCGTGCGCGTGCTGCCGCCTCTGATCACCACGGCTGACGAAGCCCGCGAGGGCCTGGCGCGGCTCGAAAAAGCTGCGGAAAAACTGCGCGCGGAAAAGCTGCGATGAGGCTTGGTCGCCTCTTCCTTTCCCGCTAGTCTTTCTTTTTCGCAGTCCAAGGACCTCATGATGACTTCCCACCGGCATTTTCTCGATCTTTCCGCCGTTTCCGCAGACGACCTCCGGCACATCCTCGACGACGCCAAGGCCCGCAAGGCCTCCACCCGCGACGGCACGGCCGGCAAGCCGTTGGCCGGCAAGATGCTGGCGATGATCTTCGAAAAGCCCTCGACCCGCACCCGCGTATCCTTCGATGTCGGCATGCGCCAGCTCGGCGGCGAGACGCTGTTCCTGTCGGGCACGGAAATGCAGCTCGGCCGTGCTGAGACGATCGGCGACACCGCCAAGGTTCTGTCGCGTTATGTCGACGCCATCATGATCCGCACCACCGATCACAACCGACTGCTCGAACTCGCCGAACATGCGACCGTGCCTGTCATCAACGGCCTGACCGACTCCACGCATCCCTGCCAGATCATGGCCGACATCCTGACCTTCGAGGAGCATCGCGGCCCCGTGAAGGGCAAGACGCTGGCCTGGACCGGCGACGGCAACAATGTGCTGCATTCGCTCGTCGAGGGCTCGGCCCGCTTCGGCTACCGCATGAACATGGCCGTGCCGCTCGGCTCCGAGCCCGACGACAAATATCTCAACTGGGCGCGCAACAATGGCGGCGAGATCATGCTCTGCCATGACGCCGAACGCGCCGTGGACGGCGTCGACTGCGTGATCACCGACACCTGGGTGTCGATGAACCAGGAGCACAAGGCGCGCGGCCACAATGTGTTCATGCCGTTCCAGGTCAATCCGGAACTGATGAAGAAGGCCGATCCCAAGGCGCTGTTCATGCATTGCCTGCCCGCCCATCGCGGCGAGGAAGTGACCGACGAGGTGATCGACGGGCCGCAATCGGTGGTGTTCGATGAAGCCGAGAACCGTCTGCATGCGCAGAAATCGGTGCTCGCCTGGTGCCTCGGCGCCATCTGAACACTCTTGAAACGGTTCGGTGATCGCTTATTTACCTCCCTTCAAACGAAGGGCATGACATCGCATGCCGCAAGATCGAGACCATCATGACAGTGGACATTTCCAATCCCGGGGGCGCCGCCCCCTTCGCCGGCGATGACCGGGTCGTGCCGTTTCAGGTGGAAGGGCTCGATGTGCGCGGCCGCGCCGTCACGCTCGGCCCGCTGACCGACGCCATCCTGTCGCGCCATAACTACCCCGCTCCGGTGGCGCGGCTGCTGTCCGAGACCATCGCGCTCACCGTGCTGTTGGGCACCTCGCTGAAATTCGAGGGCAAGCTGATCGTGCAGACCCAGACGGACGGGCCGGTCAACTTCCTGGTCGCGGATTTCACCGCGCCGGAAGCCGTGCGCGCTTACGCCCGCTTCGACGAGGACGCGCTCGACGCCGCCGTGAAGGCCGGAGAGACCGAGCCGCATCAATTGCTGGGCAAGGGTGTTCTCGCCTTCACCATCGATCAGGGCGCGCATACGCAGCGCTATCAGGGCATCGTGGCGCTCGACGGCGAGACGCTGGAAGAGGCGGCCGCAGCCTATTTCCGCCAGTCCGAGCAGATCCCGACCAAGGTGAAGCTCGCCTCGGCGGAGCTGTTCGACCGCGACGCCGACGGCAAGCCGCGCCACAGCTACCGGGCCGGCGGCCTCGTCGTGCAGTTCCTGCCGCAAGCGCCCGAGCGCATGCGCCAGAGAGACCTGCATGGCGGCGACGGCGACAATGGCCATGACTTCGAGGAAGACGACACCTGGGCGGAAGCCCAGACCCTGGCCGCAACCGCCGGTCCGGAAGAGTTGACAGACCCCGATGTCGGCGTCGAACGGCTGCTGTTCCGGCTGTTCCATGAGCGCGGCGTGCGCGTCTATGACGCCCAACCGGTCTATGACCGCTGCAGCTGCTCCGAAGACAAGATCCGCAGCGTGCTCACGGGCTTTTCGGCCGAAGAGATCGCCTCGACCATCGAAGACGGCGAAATCCGGGTGACCTGCGAATTCTGCGCGACGCAGTATCGCTTCAAGCCGGAAGAGTTCATCGTCGCCAACTGATCACCAACGCGCGCTTTGGGACCCGAGGCGCGCGTTTTTCCTGGCCTGAGGCTCAGTTGAGCGTCCGCTGCAGGCCCGGCGCATCCAGCGAAAAGGCGGGGATCGCCACATCGAACATTTCGCCTGTGTCGGCCAGCATCTGGTAGTGGCCGAACATCATGCCCGAGGGCGTGTCGAGCGGGCAGCCGGAATTGTATTCATAGGTGTCGCCAGGTCCGAGAACCGGTTGTTCGCCGACCACGCCGGGGCCGGTGACCTCGTCGATCTGGCCATTCTCGTCGGTGATGTGCCAGTAGCGGTTCATCAGCTTGACGGTTGCGACGGAATTGTTGGCGATGACGATCCTGTAGCCCCAGACATAGCGGCTGTCGGCCGGATCCGATTGCTCGGCCAGATAATAAGGCTCGACAGTGACTTCAATGCCCCTGGTCGTCGCTTGATACATGCCGGTCATCCGAGATACGCAATTTTCATGGTATAAATTTCCTAACGTCTTTATCGGGCAAAGGTCAATATTCGGCGTAGCCTTCGAGGCCGCGCCGATTACACATTGAGAGAAATGCGGCAAATTCAGGCGGTTGGCAATTCGGAAACGCCGCCATGGGCCGCAGACCAGGACAAAGGATCATTCAGGAAGGTTTCGACGGAGGCGAATGTCTCTTTATCGAACAGGTCCTGCTCGCGCGCCGCCGCGAGCACGTCCCGCCAAGTGGCGATATGGTGCAGCTTGACGCCGCCATTGGCGAAGCGCGCCTCGGCTTCCCGGAAGATGCCGTAGAAGAACAGCGCCATGCCGTGATCGACCACGCCGCCCGCCTTGCGCACCGCTTCGATGAAGGTGAACATCGAGCCGCCGGCGGTGGTCAGGTCCTCGATCACCAGCACGCGCGCGCCGGGCTTCATCTCGCCTTCGATCTGCGAAGTGCGGCCATGGCCCTTGGGCTGCTTGCGGACGTAGATCATCGGCAGCGACAGCCGGTCGGCGAGAAGGGCCGCGAAGGGAATGCCGGCCGTCTCGCCGCCCGCGATGCAGTCGAAGGCCTCGAAGCCGGCTTCGGCGGTGATGGTGGCGGCGGCGAAATCCATGATCGCCGAGCGGATGCGCGGATAGGACAGAAGCTTGCGGCAGTCGATATAGACGGGGCTGCGCATGCCCGAAGCGAGCTTGTAGGGGTCGTCCGCCCGGAAATGCACCGCCTTGATTTCCCAGAGCATCCGCGCCATCAGGCGAGCATTCGTGGATTTGTCGTTGAAGGCGTTGGAAAACATTGGCGGGCTCCTGCTGGGGTGGACTGACCGCGCTTAGCAGGAAGCTCGGCGGGATGGAAGCCGAAGCGGTTCAAACTTCATCGAAGGCCGCTTCGATCCAGTCGGCGAAGGCGCGGGCGGCGGGCGACAGAGCGGCGAACGAGCGCGCGACGATGAAATAGGCGCCGCAATCGCATTCCCTATTGAAAGGCGCCACCAGCGCGCCCGAGACCAGTTCTCCGTCGATCATCCGTGGATCGAACAGAGCCGCGCCATGGCCGCGCAACGCCGCCTGAAGCGCCATGCCGCCATCGGCGAACACCGTGCCCTTTTCCGCCGGCGGCTCGACGCCGACGATGCGAAACCAATCGCTCCATCCGCTCCGGCTTTCTTCGTGCAGGAGTGGATGGAGGGCGAGGTCGGCTGCGGAAGCGATGTGATGTCGGTCGATGAAGTCCTTCGTCATGACCGGCCGGCTGCGTGTCTGCATAAGTCTGTTTGATTCCACCCTCGCCCACCTTGTCTCACCGCGACTATGGCGGACCGCAAGATCGAGGCCGCCGCCGCGAAATTCTGCGAGGCGCGGATCAGCGTCGATCTCGACATCGATCTCGGGATGGAGATGCCTGAACTCCTGGATATGCGGCGCGAGCCAAAGCGCGGCGAAGGTCGGCTCGGCGCTGACTTTCACCGAACCCGCCAGCTGTTGGCCCGCATCGGCGAGCGCCGCATCGATCCTGTCGAAGCTCAGCGTCACATCGGCGAGCAACGCCCTACCCTTCTCCGTCAGTTCGACGCCGCGATGAATGCGGGTGAAGAGCGGCTGGCCGATCAGGCTTTCGAGCTCGCGGATCTGCCGGCTGATCGCCGCCTGCGAGACATAGAGCTCTTCGGCGGCCCTGGAGAACCCGCCGAGCCGGCCGGCGGATTCGAAGGCGCGCAAAGCGGTCAAAGGCAGGCGGGCGCGCTTCATGGCTCTCATAACCTCAGGTTATCTGAAGGCCCGACTATAGTCGTTTGAGCCCGCGCGGCAACCGGCGGATAACACTGGCGAAAGGAGATACGCCATGTTGACCGCCATTCACGATGTGCTGATGGAGACGATCCGTCTGTTGACCTTCACCGCTCGCCCGCCGCTGTCGCGCCCGATCGCGGAGCCGGCGTCAGACTACGGGTTCCGGCCCAAAGCGGTTTTCCCCCGCAGTGCCCGGCGTCGCCAGGAAATAGATGAGGATCGCCCAGCCGATCAACGGCACGAGGCTGATCAGCAGCCACCAGCCGGACATGTCGCGGTCATGCAGGCGACGCACGCCGACAGCGATGCCGGGGATCAGGGTCGCAAGACCAAATATGCCGCCGAGAAGCCCCATGCCGATGACTTCCTGGTCGATGAAACCCAGCACGAGCGAAGCGATGAAGACGAACAGCACATACCACCAATATTCCGAGCGCCGCGCGCGGCCGGAAAACGTGGCGTAATTGGTGGTCAGAACTGATTTGACTGCATCCTGAAATGTCATGGCGTCCCCCTGTGGTGCCGATTGCCTGTCGATGGAGTAAACGGATCGGCATCCGGCATTATTCATATCTCGCGCGTCGAAACGCGCAAGATTAGCGGGACATATAACGGCGCGATTACTGCGCCGCTTCGACGATTTGCTCGTGCAATTCGCCCATCCGGTTCCAGGCGTCGAGGCCAGAAATCTTGTAGGCTTCGGCGAGGGTCGGATAGTTGAAGGTGTTCTCGACGAAGTAATCCACCGTGCCCTTCAGGTTCAGCACCGCCTGGCCGATATGGATGAGCTCGGTCGCGCCTTCGCCGACGATATGGACGCCGAGCAGACGGCGCGTCTTCAGCGAGAAGATCATCTTCAGCATGCCGTTGTCGAGGCCCATGATATGGCCGCGCGAGGTCTCGCGGAAACGGGCGATGCCGCATTCATAGGGAATGTGGCGCGCCTTGACCTCTTCTTCGGTCAGGCCGCAGGTCGAGATTTCCGGCACGGCATAGATTCCGTAGGGGAAGAATTGCGGCGGATCCGACGCCGGCGCCCCGACGGCATGCCGGGCGGCGATACGACCCTGCTCCATCGAGGTGGAGGCGAGGCTCGGGAAGCCGACAATGTCGCCGGCGGCGTAGATGTTCGGCACGTCGGTCTGGAAGGTTTCCGGATTGACCTTGATGCGTCCGCGCGAATCCGGCTTCAGGCCGACGGCTTCCAGATTGAGTTGGGCGGTGGCGCCGGAGCGGCCGGCGGCGTAGAGCACCATGTCGGCATGCAGCGAGCGGCCGCTCGCCAGCGTCACCTTGCATTTGCCGTTCGGCTCACGCTCGACCTTTTCGGCCGTTTCGCCGAACAGCAGCTTCATGTTGCGGTCGCGGAGCTGGTAGGAGAAGTCCTCGACGATTTCCTTGTCGATGAAATCCAGCATGCTGGCGCGCGGCTCGATCACCGTCACCACCGTATCGAGCGTGCTGTAGATCGTCGCATATTCGATGCCGATGACGCCTGCGCCGATGACGATCATCGACCGCGGAATCTCCTGAATTTCCAGCAACTCGTCGCTGTCGATGATCTTTTCGCCGTCGAAGGGAATGTTCTCGGGACGATAGGGCCGCGTGCCGATGGCGAGCAGGATCGAGGTCGCCGTCACCCGCAGCACTTCGCCGTCGTTCTTCTCGATCGACAGCGTGTTGCGATCGACGAATTCGGCGCGGCCGCGCAGGTGATGGACGCGATTGCGGGCGAACTGATGCTCCAGCACCTCGACTTCATGGTCGAGCGTGATGAGCAGGCGGCGCCGCAGATCCTCGGCGCTGATCTCCTGCTTGACGCGATAGGAGCGGCCGTAGAAGCCGCGTTCGCGCCAGCCGGTGAGGTTGAGCGCGGTCTCGCGCAGGGTCTTGGAGGGGATGGTGCCGGTGTGGACGGAGACGCCGCCGACGCGGGTGCCCTTTTCGACGACCAACACCTTCTTGCCGAGTTTCGCCGCCTGGATCGCGGCCCGGCGTCCCGCCGGTCCGCTGCCGATCACGATCAGGTCATAATTCATCATCTTGCCGCCCCGATTTTCGAATCTTGCTGCGCTGCGAGAGCGCAGGCCGTTGTGCAAGCTTAGCAACGCAATGTTACTGAATGATAGACGCGCGCCTGAGCGCGGCGCCGAATGCGGCAGGCGGCCGAAGCGCCTGCACTGTCCATCTTAGACCTTTTCCCGCAGTGCGGCATCCATAATTTCGCAAATGCAAAGAAATGGCGTCGCCGCGCCTTACGGCATCAGCTTGAATTCCAGCATCAGATTGCGTTCGAGCAGGTTGTGATTATCGTCGGAGATGACGATCAGCCGCGTCGAACCATCGTCGGCCTTGTAGGCGTCGATGCCTTCCATATTGTCGATCTGGGCGGGAAACACGCCTTCCATCACGACATCGCCTTTCACCAGCGCGCCGGGCTTGATGTCGTCGAGCTTGAAGCGGCGGATGCGCATGCCGATGCCCGACTGCAGACCGAACTTCCGTTCGAGCAGCAGGAAGCTGCCATCGTCCAGCACGACGCCGTCGGTGACGTCATAGGGCGCCGCCCGTTCGATCGAGAAATTGCCCTTCAAAGAACCCGATTGCACGCCGGCGATGAAATTGCCCATGCGGTCGTAGCTGCGCTCCGCGACGTAGAACAGTGCGCCTTGGAGCGCGCTGTCATCCGGCGCCTTCAGCAAGGTTTCCATGCCGCCATTGTTTCTCAGCCGGCCGGCGGTGAGCACAGGGCGCTCGGTCGACACCGGCTTGGCCGTCTCGAAACCGGGCCGCGGATAGGCGTCGATGCGGTGATCGCCCTCATAGCTGACATAGACATGGCTCTCATCGAGCGCCATGCCTTCGGCGTCCATATGCTGCTTGTCGCCGGGCCGGCCATTGCGGCCGAGCATGTCGTAGATGCGGTAATCGGAAACACCCGAGAGCGCGCCCTTGCCGTCGCGATCGATCGCGCCGGTGGCCCAATGGCCGGTGTCCATCACCGAGATGAAGCGCTTGCCGCCATCGATGAGGCGGATGGAGGAGACGGCCCCCATTTCGCCCTTGGGCGTTGCAAGCGACAATCCGCCCATGAACTCCAGTCGGCCGAACAGTTTGCCCGCGCCGGGTCGGAATTCCGAGATCGCCATGGCCTTGACCGGCAAGAGCTGGCCGGTCTCCGCAGGTCGTCCGCCGAAGGCCATGGGAAAGCCGAGCCCGGCGATGACGAAGGGCAGGTAAGCCAGAAGCGAGAGCAGTTTTTTCGACGCCAAGGCGGCTTCCTATCCGTAAGGGTTCAGGGCCGGCTTACCGGCCCTTACGCTTTGCGCCGCGCGCCTGTTCCGCCTCGTCGGCGAACAATGCCGCCAATTGCTCGGTCATCGCGCCCGCCAGTTCGTCCGCATCGATGATCGTCACCGCCTTGCGATAATAGCGGGTGACGTCGTGACCGATGCCGATGGCCAGAAGCTCGACCGGCGACTTGGTTTCGATCTCCTCGATCACCGCGCGCAGGTGCCGCTCCAGATAGTTGCCGGGATTGACCGACAGGGTGGAATCGTCGACCGGCGCGCCGTCGGAGATCATCATCATGATCTTGCGCTGTTCGGGCCGGCCGAGCAGGCGGTTATGCGCCCAGATCAGCGCCTCGCCGTCGATGTTTTCCTTGAGCAGGCCTTCGCGCATCATCAGGCCGAGATTGCGCTTGGCGCGGCGCCAGGGGGCGTCCGCCGACTTATAGACGATATGGCGGAGATCGTTGAGGCGGCCCGGCTGCGGCGGCTTGCCGCTCGCCAGCCACTTCTCGCGGCTCTGGCCGCCCTTCCAGGCCTTGGTGGTGAAGCCGAGGATCTCGACTTTCACGCCGCAGCGCTCCAGCGTGCGAGCGAGAATATCGGCGCAGGTGGCGGCGACCGTGATCGGGCGACCGCGCATCGAGCCGGAATTGTCGATCACCAGGCTGACCACGGTGTCGCGGAATTTTGTGTCGCGCTCCATCTTGAAGGACAGCGGCTGCATGGGGTCGATCACCATGCGCACCAGCCGGGCGCTGTCGAGATAGCCCTCCTCGAGATCGAAATCCCAGGAGCGGTTCTGCTGCGCCATCAGCCGGCGCTGCAGCTTGTTGGCGAGACGGCCGACCGCGCCCTGGAGATGGGCGAGCTGCTTGTCGAGAAACGCCCGGAGACGATCGAGCTCGGCTTCGTCGCACAGCTCATCGGCGGAGATTTCCTCGTCGAATTCCTGGGTGAAAACGGTGTAGTCGACCTTCTCGTTGAGATCCGACAGCGGATTGTTGGGCCGCTTGACCTCGCCGGGGGTCTCGGAATCCTCATCGGACTCCTCCATGAGGTCGTCTTCGGAGATCTCGGCGCCGTCGGTCTCGCCCTGTTCGAGCTGTTCGTCGGCGGCTTCGTTCTCCTCGGCGGGAGCCTCTTCGGTTCCTGCCTCTTCCTCGTTTTCTTCCTCGTTCTGCTCCTGGCTGCGCGGCTGCTCTTCCTCGGACGTGGACTCATCCTCGTCGGGCTCGGCCGTTTCGTTGGAGATATCCTCGGCGAGCTGCATCGAGGCCAGCATCGACCTGACGACCCGGGCAAATCCCTCCTGGTCGTCGATGACGTTCTTCAGCGAGCCGACCTCGCGCTCGGCGGTCTCATTGAAGAAGTCGCGCCAGAGATCGAGAACGGGGCCGGCGCTTTCCGGCGGCCTCTCGCCGGTCAGGGCTTCGCGCACATAGAGCGACATCGCCTCTTCGATCGGCGCGTCCTGGCGCTGGGAGACGCCGCGGAAATTGGCGCGGGCGTATTTGTCCGACAGCATGGAGGAGAGATTGGCGGCCATGCCGGCCATGCGGCTCGCGCCGAGCGCTTCGACGCGGGCCTGCTCGACCGCGTCGTAGATGGCGCGGGCGTCCTGCCCCTGCGGCGCAAACTGCGTGTGCAGCTTCTCGTCATGGCAGGCCTTGCGCAGCGCCATGGAATCGCCGAGCCCGCGCACGATTGCGAGTTCCTGCGCGGTCGGACGCTTGGAAAGCTCCGGCAGCCGCATGCGGTCGCCGGCGAAGCCCGGGCGGTCATTGGCGAAGGCCACCTCGACTTCAGCCGATTCCGCCACCGAGCGGATGCAGCCCGTCAGCGCCCGGCGGAAGGGTTCGAGATCGACGGCCGCGCCCGGCCTCGCCTTGGAATTGTCGCCCGGTCCAGCCATCGGATCGACCTCAGGCGCTCAGGACCAGATTGGCCGCGCTTTCCTTGAGCTCGACGCCGAAGACGCGCTGATACTGTTCAGCCACCAGCGCGCGCTCGAGATCGTCGCATTTGTTGAGGAAGGTCACGCGGAAGGCGAAGGCGACGTCGCCGAAGATCGCGGCGTTTTCGGCCCAGCTGATCACGGTGCGCGGGCTCATGACCGTCGAGAGATCGCCATTGATGAAGGCGGCGCGGGTGAGTTCGGCGACGCGCACCATCTTGGCGATCGTGTCGCGGCCCTTGCCGGCTTCCAGCTGCCTCACCTTGGCGGTGACGATGTTCACTTCATGCTCGAAGGGCAGATAGTTGAGCGTGGTGACGATCGACCAGCGGTCCATCTGCGCCTGGTTGATCTGCTGCGTGCCGTGATAGAGGCCGGTCGTGTCGCCGAGACCGACGGTGTTGGCCGTCGCGAACAGGCGGAAGGCCGGGTGGGGACGGATGACGCGGCTCTGGTCGAGCAGCGTCAGGCGGCCCGACGATTCCAGCACGCGCTGGATCACGAACATCACGTCCGGACGGCCGGCGTCATATTCGTCGAACACCAGCGCGACATTGTGCTGATAGGCCCAGGGCAGGATGCCGTCCTTGAATTCGGTGATCTGCTTGCCGTCCTTCAGCACGATCGCGTCCTTGCCGACGAGATCGATGCGGCTGACATGGCTGTCGAGGTTGACGCGGATGCAGGGCCAGTTGAGGCGGGCGGCGACCTGTTCGATATGGGTCGACTTGCCGGTGCCGTGATAACCCGAGACCATCACGCGGCGGTTATGGGCGAAGCCCGCCAGGATCGCCAGCGTCGTGTCGCGGTCGAAAAGGTAATCCGGATCGAGGTCCGGCACATGGGCGTCGGTTTCGCTATAGGCCGGCACGCGAATATCGGAATCGATGCCGAAAACGTCCCGCACGGAAACGGTGGTGTCGGGAAGCTTCACAATATCTACGTCAATCTTGCTCATCATCTCTCCAACGCGGCCGTCGGGGAGTTCGGCCGCAAAATTCCTCGGGCATTGTCCTAGGCCGAGGCGACGAATTAATCAATGCTCGCGGACGCCTGAAAAAGCGCCGCGACGCGGGTCGTTATACGTGTTCGCTGACTGGGTCAGGAGCAGAAGCCCGCCTGTTTGAGCAACTGATAAGCCTGAACGACAGAACGGAAGCGCTCTTCCGAGCCGCGATCGCCTCCATTTGCGTCAGGATGGTGTTTCTTCACCAATTCCTTGTAGCGCGACTTGATGTCGCTCGAGGTGGCGTTGCTGGCGAGCCCGAGCGTCTCAAAGGCTTTGCCTTCGAGCGGCTTCAGCTTGCGTTCGCGCGGCTCGGGCTTGGTCTGGCGCCAGGCGGCGAAGCCGAACGGATCGCGCATGCGGGCGGCGCTGGCGCGCGCATCGTTCATGGTCGGCGCCCATTTGGCGTTCTTGTTGACGCCGATGGTCCAGGTCGGGCGGTTTCCGGTCACCGCCTCCTTCTGATAGCGGGCGACCTCGGTGTCGGACAGGCCGGAGAAGTAATTGTAGCCCTTGTTGTATTCCTTGACGTGCTCGAAGCAGAACATGAAATACTTGCCCTCGGCGTTGCGGCCCACGGGGGCGCGATGGACGCCGGGCGCGTCGCATCCGTCCCATTGGCAGGTCGGCTTGTCGGGTTTTTCCTCGACCCGCGCACCCTTGGAGCGCTTGGACCGGATCGAGTCGAAGTATTTTGAGTCGAGTTTCATCCGCTCATTATGGGTCTTCGGCCCATCCGCTTTCAAGAATTGACAAATCGGAAAGTTCTTGGCTTTGTGAGAGTATTTTTCGCGAGTTGGCCATGACCCTCCAAAACAAGATCGAAGCGGCGCTCAAAGCCGAATTCTCGCCCTCTCGGCTGGAGGTCGTCAATGAGAGCCGCATGCATGCCGGCCACAACCCGGAAGCCGCCGCCACGGGCCAGACCCATTTCCGCATCCGCATCACCGCCGAGACGCTTTCCGGCATGAGCCGGGTCAACCAGCACCGCGCCATCAACGCCGCGCTCGCCTTCGGATTCGACGAGGGACTGCACGCGCTGGCGATCGAGGTGGGCAAGGGTTAGTCGAGACGATTGGATCAAGCCCATCGCCTGTGCTATTCTCCGGTCTGAACCGGAGGCGGGTAATGGCACTTGATGGCGCCGATATAGAAATCGATGCTCTAGCCGAAGCGCTGGCGGAACGCCGCCAGCAGTCGAAGGAAGAGGTTGTCCGCCAGGCACTCCGCAATGAATTGCGGCGCGAAGGCGACGACGCGTTGGTTGATATTGTCGTCGCTCTCTGCCGGCGCGCACGCGCCACGGGCAATCCCGACGAGGGGTTTCCGGTCGACAAGTCCTTCAGAGACAGCCTCTATGAGTGACGACGATGTTCATAGACGCCTCCGCGCTCTGCGCCATGCTGACGGATGAAGCTGAAGCCGCCGCTTTCGCACTGAAGATGAAGGACGCGCCACAGCGTGCGACTTCGCCGCTCGCTGTTTGGGAAGCCGCTATCAATGTGGCGCGTATCCTCAAACTCAGCCATGACGACGCCTATGGCTTCGTCCAAACTCTCCTGACCGAAGCGTCGATCGCCCTGGTTCCCATCTCCGCCGATATGACCCCGACCGCCATCGCCGCCCATCGCGATTTCGGCAAGGGGCGGCATCCGGCGGCGCTGAATTTCGGGGATTGCTTCGCCTATGCGGCCGCGCGTCACTACCGGCTGCCGCTCATGTTCAAGGGCGAAGATTTCAGCCGGACGGACATCGAGCGCGCCTGATCAGGGCGTGACTTCCCAATAGATGTCGAACATCGGGTCGAACACCGTCACCGGTCCCGCCGCGGTTTCGATCTTCGAAGGGAACTCCACCTTCTCCGCGCGCTTGACCAGCGTGATGCGCTCCTCGTTCGGCGCCAGACCGTACCAGGCCGGACCATTGAGCGAGGCGAAGGCTTCGAGCTTGTCGAGGGCATTTTCCTGTTCGAACACAT
Source organism: Rhizobium sp. FKL33 (assembly GCF_005222915.1). GTDB lineage: Bacteria > Pseudomonadota > Alphaproteobacteria > Rhizobiales > Rhizobiaceae > Rhizobium_E. The sequence goes on along the minus strand of NZ_STFX01000017.1, from coordinate 21,114 downwards.
GCGCCAGGCAGCTCATCGTATTGATCGACGTGAAGCAGCCGGCGCAGCCGCAGGCGCATTCCTTGAGCGGATCGACATGCGGGGCGGAATCGGTGCCGAGGAAGAATTTGGCGTTGCCCGAGGTCGCCGCCTTGCGCAGCGCCTGACGGTGGCTTTCGCGCTTGGCGACCGGCAGGCAGTAATAATGCGGCCGGATGCCGCCGGCGAGGATGGCGTTGCGGTTGATGATCAGGTGATGGGTGGTGATCGAGCCGGCCAGATTGGCCTTGGAGGCGGCGATATAGTCGACGCCGTCCTGGGTCGTCACATGCTCCATCGTCACTTTCAGTTCCGGCAGGCGCGTCCGGAGGGGATCGAGCACCGTTTCGATGAACACGGCTTCACGGTCGAAAATATCGACGTCCGAGGAAGTCACCTCGCCATGCACGCAGAGCGGCAGGCCGATCTTGGCCATGCGCTCGAACACCGGCATGGCCTTGTCCATGTCGCGCACACCGGAATGGGAATTGGTGGTGGCGCCGGCCGGATAGAGCTTGGCTGCCGTCACGAGCCCCGAGCGGTGCGCCTCCTCGAGATCGTCCGGATCTGTTCCCTCAGTCAGGTAGAGGGTCATCAACGGTTCGAAATGGTGATGTTCCGGCTTTGCGGCCAGTATGCGGTCGCGATAGGCGCGCGCGTCGGCCGTCGTCACCACGGGCGGGACCAGATTGGGCATGATGATCGCGCGAGCGAAATGCCTGGATGTATAGGGCAGCACCGCGTTGAGCATATCGCCGTCGCGCAGGTGCAGATGCCAGTCGTCGGGGCGGCGCAGGGTGATCTCGGTCATCGTCAGAGGTTCCGAAAGAGAGAAGGGATGGACACGGCCATAACGCGACGCCGCAGAGCGCGCAACGCCTGAGACCGCGAGAAGTTCGGCGGACAAAAAGAAACGCCCGCTGTGGAGGCGGGCGTTCAAAAAGTCCTTGGAAGGAAATCAGGCGGCCAACGCGGCTTCCGGCGGCGCTTTCGCGCCGGTCATGAAGGCCACGGCGTCCGACATGGTGTAGTCTTTTGGATTGATCACGCAGAGGCGCTTGCCGAGGCGGTGGACATGGATGCGGTCCGCCACTTCGAAGACATGCGGCATGTTGTGCGAGATGAGCACGATCGGCAGGCCGCGCGCCTTCACATCCTGGATCAGGTCCAGCACGCGGCGCGATTCCTTGACGCCGAGCGCAGCCGTCGGTTCGTCGAGAATGATCACCTTGGAGCCGAAGGCTGCGGCGCGGGCCACGGCCACGCCCTGGCGCTGGCCGCCCGAGAGCGTTTCCACCGCCTGGTTGATGTTCTGGATGGTCAGCAGGCCGAGCTCGGAGAGCTTGTCGCGCGCCACCTTTTCCATCGCCTTGCGGTCGAGCATGCGGAACACCGAGCCGAGCGGACCCTGCTTGCGGATCTCGCGGCCGAGGAACATGTTGTCGGCGATGGACAGCGCCGGCGACAGAGCGAGGTTCTGATAGACGGTCTCGATGCCGGCCTTGCGCGCCTCGATCGGCGAGCGGAAACGAACAGGCTGGCCATCCAGACGGATCTCGCCGTCATCGGGGGTCACGGCGCCCGAAAGCGCCTTGATCAGCGAGGACTTGCCGGCGCCGTTGTCGCCGATGACCGCCAGGATTTCGCCCGGATAGAGATCGAAATCAGCGCTGTCGAGAGCGGTCACCTTGCCATAGCGCTTGATGAGGCCGCGTGCGGTGAGAATGGGTTCGCGAGACATCAGCCAGCCACCTTTCTGATCCACTGGTCGATCGCAACGGCGGTGATGATCAACACGCCGATGAGGAGATAGGTCCATTGCGGGTCGGTGCCGATCAGGCGCAGGCCCAGCGAGAAGACGCCGACGATCAGGCCGCCGAACAGCATGCCCAGGATCGAACCGCGCCCGCCGAACAGCGAGATGCCGCCGATCACCACCGCAGTGATGGATTCGATATTCGCGAACTGGCCGGCGGTCGGCGACACCGAGCCGATGCGGCCGATGAGAGCCCAGCCCGCGAAGGCGCAGATGAGACCCGACAAGGTGTAGACGGTCGTCAGCATGCGCTTGACGTTGACGCCGGCGAGTTCGGCCGCATCGGGGTCGTCGCCCACGGCGTAGAGATGGCGGCCCCAGGCGGTGCGGTTGAGCACATACCACAGCAGCCCGGTCAGCAGCACCATGGCGATGACGCCATAGGTGAACACAGCGCCGCCGATGCGGATGTTTTCGCCGAAGAACTGCAGGATCGGGGCATTCTGCTCGATATCCTGGCCGCGGATCGTCTCATTGGCCGAATAAAGGAAGTTGGAGGCGAGCACGATCTGCCACATGCCGAGCGTCACGATGAACGGCGGCAGTTTCATGCGCGAGACGAGCAGGCCGTTGATGAAGCCGCAGGCCGCGCCGACCGCGAGACCACAGATCACGGCGAAAGTCGGCGGCAAGCCGTAGCGGAAGGTGAACTGGCCCATGACCACGGAGGACAGGACCATGATCGCGCCGACCGAGAGGTCGATGCCGGCGGTGAGGATCACCAGTGTCTGAGCCGCGCCGACGATGCCGACAATGGCGACCTGCTGGAGAATGAGGGTGAGCGAGAAGGCCGAGAAAAACTTGCCGCCGAGGATCGCGCCGAAAATGGCGAGCGACAACACCAGCACGATCAGCGGCACAGCGGCCGGGCTGGAATGCAGGAAATGCTGCAGTTTCTGTAGCGGCGTCTTGTCATGCGTGTCGAAACTCGCAAGCTGCGTCGAGCTTTGCGACAGGACTTTTTCGAATTCCTGAGACGGCTGTGAGACAGCGCGAGGCTCACTCATCTTCCTTCCTCCCATTGTTCTGGTTGCGCGCGTTTTCCGGCTGCGGCCGGATGTCGTCGCGGTTTTTCACTGCGCGCCCTGAGGGCTTGCCGACCGGCGTCGTTCGCATCCGGTTCGGGAGAACCCCGCCTTGCGGCGCGGCTCCAATCCTGTTTCGCCTCGCATGCGAGCGTCAATGCCCGCAAGGTCCGCCTGATCGAGGACAAAACAGTCTTTCATAGAGACGGTCCGGGCGCAGAGCCCGGACCGTCGATGTTCAGATCAACCCCAGCACTTTTCCATGCCGGTCTTGACGTCGATCGATTCGACGCCGGCGGCCGGCTTGTCGGTCACCAGAGCCACGCCGGTGTCGAAGAAGTTCTTGCCTTCGGTCGGCTTCGGCTTCTCACCAGTTTCGGCGAACTTCTTGATGGCTTCCACGCCGAGCGCCGCCATCATCAGCGGGTACTGCTGCGAGGTCGCGCCGATGACGCCGTCCTGCACATTCTTCACGCCCGGGCAACCGCCGTCGACGGACACGATCAGCACGTCCTTCTCGCGGCCCACAGCCTTGAGGGCTTCATAGGCGCCAGCGGCGGCCGGCTCGTTGATGGTGTGAACGACATTGATTTCAGGATCCTTCTGGAGAAGGTTTTCCATGGCGGTGCGGCCGCCTTCTTCATTGCCGTTGGTCACGTCATGGCCGACGATGCGCGGATCGTCTTCGTCGCCGATCTTGTTCGGGTCCTTCGGGTCGATGCCGAAGCCGATCATGAAGCCCTGGTCGCGCATGACGTCGACGGAGGGCTGCGACGGGGTGAGATCGAGGAAGGCGACCTTGGCGTCCTTGGCGGCGTCGCCGAGGGTGGCGGCGGCCCACTGACCGATCAGCTTGCCAGCGAGAAGGTTGTCGGTGGCGAAGGTGGAGTCTGCGGCGTCGATCGGCTCGAGCGGCGTGTCGAGCGCGATGACGAGCAGGCCTGCGTCACGCGCCTTCTTCACGGCCGGAACGATGCCCTTGGTGTCGGACGCGGCGATCAGGATGCCCTTCGCGCCATCGGCGATGCAGGTTTCGATGGCGGCGACCTGGCTTTCGGAATCGCCGTCGACCTTGCCGGCATAGGCCTTCAGCGTCACGCCGAGTTCCTTGGCCTTGGCTTCAGCGCCTTCCTTCATCTTGACGAAGAATGGATTTGTGTCAGTCTTGGTGATGAGGCACGCAGACACGTCGGCAGCCTGCGCGGAACCCGAGAAGGCGACGCCGAGCGCGAGGGCGCCGAAAGCTGCGGCAAGAATGGATGACTTCATGATTTCCTCCCAAGGAAATTGACCTCCGGCGCCGGACTATCCGACGCCCTTTTCGAGCGCCGCACTATCGGGTACGACCCAAAGCTCCTCCCGCTTCGTGCGACCGCCGAGCATCAGATAATCACCAAACAAAAGCGGTGTCAATTAATAAATCGAGTTGATTTATTTATTAGATGTGGCATCGTCCGGAGCACTTGTTATAGTCACGCCCGGGAGGAGAAAGGGCATGGCGGATATGAATCTGACCGAACAACGGACGGCGGAAGCGTCTGTCGTCGACCCTATGGGCGGCGCCAACCAGACCCGCGTCCGCGCCTATAATGAACGTCTCGTGTTATCGCTGGTGCGTCGTCACGGCAGCTTGTCGAAGGCGGAGATCGCCCGCCGCACCGGCCTGTCCGCGCAGACGGTGTCGGTGATCATGCGCGCGCTCGAAAAGGATGGCCTGCTGAGCCGCGGCCTGCCGCAGCGCGGTCGCGTCGGCCAGCCCTCGATTCCGATGAGCCTGAACGCCGACGGGGTGTTTTCGCTGGGCCTGAAAGTCGGTCGGCGCAGTTGCGAACTGATCCTGATGGACTTCATCGGCGCGGTGCGCATGCGCCGCAGCGAAGCCTATCGCTATCCGACGCCCGGGCAGATCGTCGATTTCGTCAAAAGATCGGTGGCCAGCATCCGGGGCGAACTCTCGGACAGCCTATGGCGCAAGGTGTCCGGTCTCGGCGTGGCCCTGCCTTTCGAATTGTGGAACTGGGTCGAAGCGCTCGGCGCGCCCAAGGCGGATATGGACGCCTGGCGCAACACAGATGTCGCGGAACTTCTCGGCGAAGCCCTGGATCTGCCGGTGGTGGTGCAGAATGACGCGACCGCCGCCTGTGCGGCGGAACTCGCCTTCGGCCATGGGCCGCGCTACGCGGATTTCGCCTATTTCTTCATCGGCACCTTCATCGGCGGCGGCGTGGCGCTCAATCATGCGCTCTATCCCGGCCGGACCGGCAATGCCGGCGCCTTCGGCTCGATGCCGTTTCGCGCCGAGGACGCCGACACCGACCAGTTGATCGACCACGCCTCGATCATCCAGCTCGAGCGAAAGCTCGTGCGGGCCGGCCGCGATCCCTCCTCCATCTGGCTCGAGCCGGACCGCTGGGACGATTTCGGCGCGATCGAAGGCGAATGGATCGACGAAACAGGCGAGGCGCTGGCCTTCGCGGCGGCCTCGGTCTGCTCTGTCATCGATTTCGAAGCCGTCATCATCGACGGCGGCTTCAGCCCCTCGGTGAAAGGCAGGATCGTCGAAGCCACCCGCAAGGCGATGGCGCGCGTCAATCTCCAGGGCATCGCCGCCCCGGTGATCGAGGCGGGTCTGGTGGGGGCCTCCGCCCGCGCCATCGGCGCCGCCAGCCTGCCGCTGTTTTCCCGTTACCACATCGATCAAAGCGTATTGTTCAAGGAGCTGGCCTGATGCTCAAAGGCGTCGACCCCGTATTGAGTCCCGATCTGCTGTCGACCCTGCGCGCCATGGGGCATGGCGACGAAATCGCGCTCGTAGACGGCAACTATCCCGGACTGGAACATGCCCGCCGGCTGGTCAGGGCCGATGGTCACGGGGTCATCCGCATTCTCGACGCCATTCTCTCGCTGATGCCCGTCGATGATTTCGTCGACTGCGGCATATTCCGCGCCACCGTGCGCGGCGATCTCGACGCCGTCGATCCCGTTCACGCCGAGATGATCGAGACTTGCGCCAAATGGGAGCCGGAGCGGACGGTCGCGCCGCTTCCGCCGCAGGATTTCTACGAGCGCGTCCGTCAGGCCCATACGATCGTGCAGACGTCGGAGCCGCGGCTCTATGGCAATATCATCCTGCGCAAGGGCGTGATCTACCCCTGATCACGGTCCTCCGGCGCTCACGACCGCCTCACGACAAGGTTACCGATTTGTAATCGACGCGTTCCTTGAAAAGCCGCAATTCGAACCACAAATCAGTCGCGTGGCGCTCATGACGAACGCCCGCCGCCTGGTTGAATGGCTCGTCCCCCGCCCCTGCCAGGCATTGACGGACAAAGGCTCCTTCCCCCTCTCCGAGCCTTTGTCCGCCCCCCTTTTCCCGGTTTATCACCATAAGGTCCAGCCAGCGCGCCAGCGCTGGGCATGAACCATGCGGTCCCGCGCGGGATCGCGTTTGTGGCGACGCGGCAAAACTCCCAATTGTCCGGCGCAAGCTCCGTGCAAGCCTCGAAAGTTAACATCGGTTAACGATTTAAGGTGGGCCTGAACTATGGAAATCAACACGAATGTCGGCGGATACGGCCGAGCGCCGCGCGCCTATGAACTGACCCCGCAGCAGGACGTGTCGACCGAAACGCTCACGCAGAAAATCGACCGCCGCGACAACGCCCTGACCGGCAGCAACGCCGTGCTCAGCGCCAGTCTCGCCAATGCGCTCTGGGCGGCCCAGGAAAACCGCCAGTCCGACGACGAAGCACTGGCTTCCGCCTCGCGCAACGCCATCGAAAGCAGCTATTTCGAATTCATGAACTGAGGACGGCGCCGGCGCGTCGCCTCATCCGCACGCGGATCTTCATCAGAACCCGGCTAGACTTTGCGCCGGGACTCCAGCGCCTCGTTCTTGATTCGGATCTCGCGTTCAGACCGCATCACCGGTTGATCGCCACCGCGCAAATCCGGCGCTTCACGGTCTTTTCCGTCATCCCGCTTCGCTTCGAAATTCACGCGCGCCAGTTCGTCAAGCGGCTCCGGATAGGATCCAGTCTCGAGACGCGGCGCATCCTGTTCATAGCCGCCATCGGGTCATTGGCGCTTCCGCCGGTGCGTCGCTGATGGGCGTTCTTGTCCGATGCGCCATTGGCGATCGGCCCGCCCAAGCGCTTGTCGTTTTCATCGCCCCTGGCCGCAACGTCGACAGGCGCGCCGAGACCCGGATCGCGCTCGGTCTGGGCGGCGCCGACGCCGGCTGGGGTTGCGGTTTTGGTGACGGCCATGGATGTCTCCTTCGTTTTGAGGAGAACGCCCCGCCGTCGCCGTCGTTCCCGGAGGGAGATGCGCCGGGATCACGATCTGTCGGAATTCGCCAGCGCCCAGCGCATATATTCGAGCATCAATTCCTTTTCGAAGCGGCGGAACCCCTTGAAGAGATCGGCGTCGGCGGCGAGCGCGGCGTCGATCGCCTCCGTCTCCATCTCCCTGGCCCGGTCGGTCAGGAAATTCTGCGTGGCGCGCCGGTCGCTCGGATGCGCCTGCCTGCGGATCAGGCCGTCCCGCTCCATGCGTTGCAGCGTGTTGGCGAGCGTCGCCTGCTCGATCGCCAGCCGATCGAGGATCTGCCTCTGGGTCAGCCCATCCTCCTCCCAGAGCGCGCAGAGCACCGGGAACTGGCCGGGCGAGAAGCCGAGCGCCGCGGCCCGCTCCTGCAGCGAGCGCGAAAACGCCCTGGCCAGCAGGCTGGTCAGATAGGTTGCCGATTCCGTCAGCTTATAGTCCATGACCGCCGCCGTGAGAGTGTGCTGGCGCTGTTGTAGACGCTTGCGACTGTGCGAGGCTTTCGCGCCGATGGCCGGATGCGCAGCCTTGACCTCGCGCGCTTTCCCCTGTCTTGTCCCGGCGCAGAGGAGAGGATTCCCGCCATGACTGACGCCACACGACCCGGCCCCGCCGGCCCTGCTGAGACACGCGCCCATGACCGCCGCTGGGCGGCGATGGGCGTGTTGCTGATCGCCAGCTTCATGAACATGATCGACGTCACCATCGTCAATGTGGCGCTGCCCAGCATGCGCGCCGATCTCGGCGCGACGGAAAGCGGCATCGAATGGGTGGTGGCAGGCTATATCCTGTCTTTCGCCCTCGGCCTGCTGCCGTTCGGCCGCTATGGCGACATCATCGGCAAGAAGCGCATGTTCATGCTCGGCGTCGGCGGCTTTACGCTCGCCTCTGCGCTTTGCGGCATGGCCGCCAATATCGAGATGCTGATCGGGGCCCGCATCATCCAGGGCGTCGGCGGCGCCGTGATGACGCCGCAGGTGCTGGCGATCGCCCAGGTGATGTTTCCGCCGAAGGAGCGGGCCATGGCCTTCTCTTTGTTCGGGCTCACCGCTGGTCTCGCCTCCGTCGCCGGTCCGGTGGCCGGCGGCTCGCTGATCCATGCCGATCTCTTCGGTCTCGGCTGGCGGCCGATCTTCCTCATCAACCTCCCCATCGGGGCGCTGGCGCTCTGGGCCGGGGCGAAAATCATCCCGACGATCCCCGGCAATCCCGGCCTCCGCAACGACTGGGGCGGCATCGCGCTTGCGGGTGCGGCCATCCTCTGCCTGATCTTCCCGTTGATCGAGGGACGCGGCTTCGGCTGGCCGTCCTGGATCTTCGTCGTGATGGCGCTCGCCATTCCGCTCGCCGGCGCCTTCGTCTGGTGGGAACGGCGGCAGAATGCGGCCGGCGCCGCCGAACTCGTGCCGCTCGGCCTGTTGCGCAACCGCAACTTCATCGCCGCCTCCGTGGGCGCGATGGTGTTCTTCTCCGCCCTGCCCGGCTTCTTCTTCATTCTCGCTGTCTTTCTGCAGAGCGGCTATGGACTCGATCCCCTGGCGTCGGGGGTCACCACCATTCCCTTCCCGGTCGGCGTGCTGGTCGCTTCGGTGATTTCCGGCCGCTCCGGCGGCAAGTTCGCCCGCAGCCGCATCATCTTCGGCGCGACATCGCTGATCTGCGCGATGATCCTGCTCAGGCAGACCGTGGGAACGCTGGGGGACACGTTGGATCAGGCGCGGTTTATCCTGCCGCTCGCGCTGGGCGGCCTGGGAACGGGCCTCGCCATCTCGCCCTTGTTCCAGACGGCGCTTGCCGGCGTGCCGCCGAAAGACGCCGGCTCGGGCTCAGGCGCGCTGCAATCGATCCAGCAGATCGGCGGGGCCTTCGGCGTTGCGATCATCTCGCAGATCTTCTTCGCCGCGCTCGGGGCAAGCCTGGCCGGCGCAGCCGACCAGCACGCCGCCTATCGCACCGCGCTGTCCACCGCCGTGCTCTACAACACCGCCTGCTATTGCGTCGTCGCGCTTCTCGCCCTTCTCCTCAAGCCGGCCCCGCAAGGCCGGCACGGCCATGGCGGCCCCGTCGCCGTTGAGTGAAGCGCGCCGGGCGCTTGGCAGACACCATGAGTCTGGGGAGGCTAATGGTTGCGGCTGTGTCGTCGCCAATCCGACGGGGTGACGCCGGTAAAGCGGCGGAAGACGCGGGTGAAATGCGCCTGGTCGGACAAGCCGCAACCAAGCGCGATCTCCGAGAGCGTGGCATTCGACAGCTGCAAACGGCGCTTGGCGGCCTCCACCCGGCGCATGAGCACATGGCGATAGGGCGAGACGCCATAGGTCGCCCGGAACAGCCGCGAAAAATGGCTGACGCAGAGACCGACTTCGGCGGCGAGATCCCCCACCGCGATCGTCTGGGCGAGATGACGCTCGAGATAGAGGTCGATCTTCTTCATTTGCCATCTCGCCAAGCCAACCGCGGCGTCTTGCGCGGATGCGGCGCGCCTGTCGCCTGAACGAAGCTCCAGCAATCTCTTGGCTTCCCGGATGAGCGAGACAGCCTTTTCGTCATCGTTGCCGATCGTCTCGGCGGCTGACAGCAATATCGAATAGACATGCAGCGAAACGTGCGAATCCATGGAACCTCTCCTGTCAGGTCTGCGGCTTCGCCCGCGCTCAGGAGCAGGATGCTGGACGTGAGGGCGAAGAGGGTGCGAATTTCGCCATTTCCCACCTTGCCGTCTTTCCTCGATGTGCCGAATTTTTTACGCCATGTGCTGCATTCGTCCGATATGCTAGGATCAATAATAGCCGGATGAGCGAAGCGGGGAACGGACGGGCGTCATGGACAGGCTTTACGATCACGGCAGCCGGAAATTTCCTCAGGCAGGATTGCTGGCCACCTCGAAGGGGCGGGGCTGGAGCAATATCGCCGCCGAACTGCGCCGCCACCCCAAAGGACAGATCCCCGATTTCTGCGCGCAACAGACCGAGATCACCTTCGCCGTCGACGGCGCGAGAAGCGGCAGGGTCCACCGTCGCGGCGACAGCCGGCCACAAAGCTCCACCGCCCGCAGCGGCACGATCTGGCTCTGCCCGGCCGGCGTGCGCGAGGAGGAGATCGTGCTCACCGAGGATCTTCCTCTGGTGTTCCACCTCTATTTGCCCGATGTCACCCCGGACGAAGATGGCGGCTCGGCGCTCAAGCGGCTGGCCTACGCCGCGGACGTGGACGACGAACTCATTCGGCAGATCTGTTTTCGGATCGCCTCCGAGCTTCGTGAGGAAAGCTCCGGGGGATCGCTGCTGGTCGAACAACTGGCGATCGCGCTCGGCACCCATTTGCGCAGCCGCTATTGCGACGCCTATCTGGGCTCGATCCGGCCGGAAAAGCAGGCTCCGGCGCTCGATCATCGCCGCATGAGGCGCGTGATCGATTATGTCGAAGCCCATCTGTTTGAAAATCTGACTGTAAGCGAATTGGCCGAGATCGCCTGCCTCAGCCGGTCGCATTTCGCCCGCGCCTTCAAGGCGGCGTTGGGCGAGGCTCCCAGCGACTATATCGGCGCCCGGCGGCTGGAATTCGCCAAGACGATGCTGGGCGACGAGTCTCTTTCTCTCGCCGAGATCGCTCAGACCTGCTGCTTTTCCTCGCAGGCCGCCTTTACCCGGGCGTTCAAGAAGAACACCGGCAAGGCGCCGGGCGCGTTTCGGCGTCGAGCCTCAGGCTGAACGAGCCAGCGTCATCTTGTGACAAGTCCTTACTTTTCGGGCGTGAACTTGAATTTGGTGATGATTGCTTCGACGGGTTTGCCGTCACTCGGCGTTTTGCCACGGAAACCCCAGAGATTGAAGAAGATCGACATGGGCTGGGAGCCGATGCGATCCTTGAAATCAGTGGGAGCATAGCGCCATTTGACTGTTTTCAGGATGTCGCCGTTGCTGCTCAGGAGTTCAGACTTGTAGTCCACTGACTTTCGACTCCAGACAAATGTGTGGCGGCTGCGGGTGACGCCGCGCGGCCATGCAAAGGCCTTTCCTGTCTGGTTGAGCGCGTCCTTGGCGGGCCAGACCGTAAAGTTGAGCGGCTTGTTGGCGCGGTCGGCCCAGCGGGCGAATTCCACGTCGATCTCGTTGGTGGTGTCGGGGCCGACATCGGCGGCGGGATAATTGAAGAAGCCGAAGACGACATTCTTGTCCTGGCCGCCGATATCGCCTTCAAACTCCATTTCATAGGTTCCGAAGCCGAGGCGACTGACGCTCTGGACCTCTCCGGCCGTCCAGCGGCCCTCGGCATTCTTTGAAAAATGCAGATGCAGCCGCCCCTGGCCGTCGACCTTCACCTGGCTTGCGGCCCAGCGATTGGGACCAGGGCCGAGGCCCGCGCCAACCTTGATGGTGAAATCATAGCCGGAAAAGCGGATGCGCTTGGCAGCCTCGACAGGCGTCGCGACCAAGGCGGCCATCAGGCCAACAGCGAGAAGAAAGGGCCTCATCGGATAATCTCCAGCGGCGAAATCCGCCGCTGGATATCGGAAATGGCTGAAGCGAGGCTGATCAGGGAACCAGCAGCGTGCCGGCGCCGGTTTCAGTGAACAGTTCGAGCAGCACGGAATGCGCCGTCTTGCCATTGAGGATGACCACGCCCTGCACGCCGGCCTGGATGGCCTCGATGCAGGTCTCGACCTTGGGGATCATACCGCCGGAAATCGTGCCGTCGGCGATCAGCGCATACGCTTCGGCGACCGACAATTCCTTGATCAGATTGCCGTTCTTGTCGAGCACGCCCGGAACGTCCGTCAGGAACAAGAGGCGCGAGGCGCTTAGCGCGCCGGCGATGGCGCCGGCGAATGTGTCGGCGTTGATGTTGTAGGTCGCGCCGTCGCGGCCCGGCGCCACGGGCGCGATGACCGGGATCATCTCGGAGCGGGCGAGCAGGTCGAGCAGGGTGCGGTCGACTTCGACGACTTCGCCGACGAAGCCGAGGTCGAGAATGCGCTCGATATTGCTGTCGGGGTCCTTGACCTTCTTCTGCGCCTTTTCGGCGAAGACCATGTTGCCGTCCTTGCCGCAGAGCCCGATCGCCCATTCGCCGGTCTGGTTGATCAGCGCGACGATCTCCTTGTTGATCGAGCCGGCCAGCACCATCTCGACGATCTCGACCGTCTTCTGGTCGGTGACGCGCAAACCATTCTCGAAGCGGGATTCGATGCCCATCTTGGCGAGCATGGCGCCGATCTGCGGTCCGCCGCCATGCACGACGATCGGATTGACGCCGGATTGCTTCAGAAGCGCGATATCGGCGGCGAAGGCCTTGCCCAGTTCCGGATTGCCCATGGCGTGGCCGCCATATTTCACCACGATGGTCTTGTTCTCGTAACGCTGCATGAAGGGCAACGCCTGGGCCAGGAGCCGCGCCTGGATCTCGCTTTCGGTGTAGGACATGAAAGGCCTCGCATGGACTGAAATCGAGCCTCTTTAGCCCAACTTCGTGACAGATGGAATGATCCGCGCCGACCATGAAGCCGTAATTTCGTCAGGCGTCGCGCGGGGGAGGCGCATCCTGCTCACCATCGAATGGACGAGATGATGCATGATCTGAACGGATTGCTCGGCCGGGTCGCCCTTGGCGACCGCAAGGCGTTTTCCGCGCTCTATGACGCAAGCGGCCCGAAACTTTTCGGGATCCTCCTCCGTATCCTCAAAAACAGGCAGGAAGCCGAGGATGCTTTGCAGGAGGTGTTCGTCAAGGTCTGGCGCCGCGCCGACCGCTTCAACCGCGAGGCCGGCTCCGCTGAAACCTGGCTCGCCGCCGTGGCGCGCAATCACGCGATCGACGCGCTGAGGGCGCGGCGACCGGAGGCGAGTTCGATCGACGAAGCCTATGACCTGGCGGGCCCCGATCCGGACCCGGAGAAACTGGCGCTTTTGAGAAGCGAAGGGATGAGAATTCAGAGATGCATGCAGACCCTCGAATCGGATAGGAGAGACGCCGTCCGCAAAGCCTATGTCGAAGGTCGAAGCTATCAGGAATTGGCGGATCATTATAGAGTGCCGCTAAATACGATGCGAACCTGGCTGCGCCGCAGCCTGCTGAAATTGAGAGAGTGCCTCGGGCAATGAGCGACAAGCCGCAGGATTGGGACCGCAGCCGGGATGAGATCATCTCGGGCGAATATGTGCTCGGCGTCCTGTCGGAAGCCGATCGCAAGCGCGTCGAAGCCCGCATGGCCATCGATCCGAAATTCGCCATGCAGGTGCGCCGCTGGCAGACCAATCTCGCCGATTTCAATGACGATTACGAGGCGGAAGCGCCGCCCTCGCATGTGTTCCGCCGCATCGAGGCGCAATTGTTCGAGGCGGAAGACGCCAATGGACAGGGCCGTTTCGCGCGCATCTGGAATTCGCTGCTCCTCTGGCGCGGCCTCGCCGTTGCGGGCGTAGTCGCCGCTGGCTGGCTCGGCGTCGCCCATCGTCTGCCGCCGCTCGGGATTGGGCAGCCCGCCCGCCCGCTGGTGGCGGAACTGGCGAGCGAAAAGAACGGCTTCAACCTCGTCGCCACCTATGACTTCGGCACCGGCCGCCTCAGCGTCATCCCGGCGGCGCTGCGTCAGGACGGACCGAAATCGCTCGAAGTCTGGGTGATCGAGGACGGCAAGCCGCCGCTTTCGGTCGGCGTTCTGCCGGAAACCGGCCGCGGCGACATCGTCATCCCGACCTCGCTGCGCGCCAATTTCACCGCCGGCCGCACCATCGCCATCACGGTGGAACCGCTCGGCGGCTCACCGGACGGCAAACCGACGGGACCGGTGATTGCGGCAGGACGCGCGGTGACGCTATAATCGGCGTTGTCGCAGCCCGTCTGGGTAGCGATCGAAGGCGACATAAAAAAATCTCCCCACCGCTGAAACTCATTTTTCTCCCTTCCGTAGTTCGCAGTGTCCCCCAATGAGGGATGACGCCGGCGGGACGTCCGGCGTGATGTTCAACAGGAAGGAAAGATCCATGCTCAAGACCACGTTTCGCACTGCCGCCCTCCTCTCCGCCGTGATCGGAGCGGGCGCCGTGGCCTATGCCTCTTCCAACCCGGAAGTCGGCGGCGCGCCGATGTATGACAACAAGACGATTGTCGAAAACGCCGTCAACTCCAAGGATCACACCACGCTGGTCGCCGCCGTCAAGGCCGCCGGCCTGGTCGACACGCTGAACGGCGCGGGCCCCTTCACCGTCTTCGCCCCCACCAACGAAGCCTTCGCCGCGCTGCCGGCCGGCACGGTCGACACGCTGCTGAAGCCCGAGAACACGGATCAGCTCGTCAAGGTGCTGACCTGCCATGTGGTTGCGGCAGACGCCCTGTCCGCTGCGATCGACAAGATGATCAAGGATGACGGCGGCTCCCACGACGTCAAAACCGTGGGCGGCTGCACGCTGAAGGCCACTGAAATGGGCGGCAAGATCCAGCTGACCGACGAGACCGGCGGCACCGCCACCGTCACCATCGCCGACGTCAAACAGAAGAACGGCGTCATTCACGTGATCGACAAGGTGCTGCTGCCGAAGGGCTAAAGCCCGAGCAGTCGCGCGCGGGTCCTCCCCTTTGGGTCTCGCGCAACCCGGACCCGCCTTCTTGCCGCCCGAGCCTCCCGGGCGGCTTTTTTGCGCTTATCAGCCGAGAGACAGGAGATGCAGGATCGCCGCCCGCATTTCGTCCACGCCGACGCCCTTTTCCGAGGAGGTCGCGAGGATTTCCGGATAGGAGGCCGGATGCTTGGCGAGCTGTGCGAGCGTGTCGAGTTTGAGCTGCTCGAGTTCGCCCGCCTTGATCTTGTCGGTCTTGGTGAGCACGACCTGATAGGAGACGGCGGCGAGATCGAGGAGCTTCAACACGTCCTCGTCATTCTTCTTGATGCCGTGGCGGCTGTCGATCAGCACATAGACGCGCTTGAGCGTGGTGCGGCCGCGCAGGTAATCGAAGACCAGCTTGGTCCAGGCGTCCACCTGCGCCTTGGGCGCCTGGGCGTAGCCATAGCCCGGCATGTCGACCATGGCGCAGGGCGGCAGGTCGCCCGCTTCGCCCGTATAGCCGTCCGGCACGAAATAATTGAGCTCCTGGGTGCGGCCGGGCGTATTGGAGGTGCGGGCAAGCCCGCTCTGGCCGACAAGCGCATTGATCAGCGAGGATTTGCCGACATTGGAACGGCCGGCGAAGGCGATTTCGCCAGGGCCTTCCGGCGGCAGGAACTTCATCGCCGGCACGCCGCGAATAAACACCCAGGGCCGCGTGAAGATGCGGCTGAGTTTGTCGGCTTGCGTGTCGGCCATGGTTCTATCCTGTCTTGCGGCTAAACCACGCCTTTTGGGCTATTCCCCGCATAAGTCAAGGCTTGGCGGCGATCGCCGGCGCCGGAGCCTGCCGTTTCAGCGCTTTCGAAAGGTAGAAGATCAGCGCCGCCAGGATGATCAGGCCGCCGACCACGGTTTCCGGCCCAGGCACTTCGCCATGGAAGATCGCCACCCAGACCGGGCCGAGCATGGTTTCGGCAGTCCCCAAAAGCGCGGCGAAAGCCGAGGGGATCAGCCGTGCGCCGGTGACGAACAACGCCATGCCGAGACCCAGATTGAGCGCGCCGAACACGAAAAGCACCCCGAATTCGCCCGGCGTCACCGCAAAGCCCGAGGCCTGCGTGGCGGCAAAGGCGCAGGCCGCAAAACAGCCGAGGCTTGCGCCCGGCGTCTGCCGGACATTGGGAAAGCGCCGGGTGACGACAGTTGTCATGGCGAAAACGATGGCGATGGCCAGCGCCAGGAGATTGCCGAACCAGGCCATGGGATAATCTGCGCCGGCGCCGGCGCCCGCGCCTTGCGCCTCATCCCCCGCCAGCACGGCGAGCAGCGGGCCGCCGGCAACCATGATCGCAACGCCGGCGATCACCGCGACAATGGCGAGCCAGGTGGCGAAGGTAACGCGTTCGCGAAACAGGATCCAGGCGATCAGCGCTGCAAACAGCGGTACGCCGGCCTGAATCAGCACGACATTGGCGACCGTGGTGTAGGAGATGGCGATGACGAAGCAGGACGAGGCCACGGCGAAGCCGAAAGCGACCAGCAGTCCGGGAACGCCCATATTGCGATAGAGCGACAGCGTCTTCAGCGGGCCGTCGCGCAAGAGCAGAAAGCCCAGCAGGAACAGCCCGGCGAACAGGCCGCGCCAGAACACCACGGTCCAGCTGTCGGCGATATCGAGATAGCGGGCGAGCGCGCCGCCGAAACTCCAGGCCACGGCCGACAGAAACACCAGCAGCGCGCCCGTTCCCTCTTGCGCGACCGGCGCAGTCGCCATGTTCTTGTCCATTCGTCGTCCCTGCCCTTCGCCCGTTTAAGCCCAGCATAAACGAAAGCAACCGGGGCGAAGCCCCGGTTGCGACATTTGCGATCGATCAATTCTTTTCAAGACGCATTCACGCCGATGATGGCTTTCGCTTGAACAGTCCCTTGAGATTGTCGAACAGCTCGATCTTGGCGCCGTGGCGCTTCATGATGATGCCCTGCTGCAGCACCGACAGCGTGTTGTTCCAGGCCCAGTAGATGACGAGGCCGGCGGGGAACGAACCGAGCATGAAGGTGAAGATCAGCGGCATCCAGTTGAAGATCATCGCCTGGGTCGGATCTGGCGGCGTCGGGTTCATCCGCATCTGCACGAACATGGTGATGCCCATGATGATCGGCCAGACGCCGAGCATCAGCGCATGCGGAGGCGTCCAGGGGATCAGGCCGAACAGGTTGAAGATCGTGGTCGGATCCGGCGCCGACAGGTCCTGTATCCAGCCGAAGAACGGCGCGTGCCGCATTTCGATCGTCACATAGATGACCTTGTAGAGCGCGAAGAACACCGGGATCTGCAGCAGCACCGGCCAGCAGCCGGCCACCGGATTGACCTTCTCTTCCTTGTAGAGCTGCATCATCGCCTGCTGCAGCGCCATGCGGTCGTCGCCATGCTTGGCCTTCAGCTCCTCCATCTTCGGCTGCAGCGTCTTCATCTTGGCCATCGAGGCGTATTGCCGGTTGGCGATCGGGAAGAAGATCAGCTTGACGATGACGGTCGTGCCGAGAATGGCGAGGCCGAAATTGCCGAAGTAATGGAACAACCAGTCCATCAGGTAGAACATGGGCTTGGTGAAGAAATAGAACCAGCCCCAGTCGATCAGCTTGTTGAAGTCCTGGATGCCGTAGGTCTTCTCATAGCCCTCGATGACGGGCACCTGCTTGGCGCCGGCGAACACCATGGTCGAGAAGCTCTTGGTCTCGCCCGCAGCCACGCTGGTGGCGGCGTTTTCGCGGTAATCCGCTTGATACAGCGGCTGGCCGGTCTCCACGTGAGAGAATTGCGAGGTGAAGGCGGAATTCTTCTGGGGCACGATGGTGGCGGCCCAGTATTTGTCGGTGATGCCGAACCAGCCGCCCTGCGGCGCTTCGAATTTGGCGGCTTCGCTGGTGGCGTTGCCGAAGGTTTCTTCCTTCAGGCTGCCGTCCATGACGCCGACATAGCCTTCATGCAGAACCCAGGCCGAGGCGTGGGTAGGCTGATTGTAGCGGACGACGCGACCGTAAGGGGTCAGCGACAGAGCCGCGGCCGAGCCGTTCTTCACGCTGTCCTCGATCTGGAACATGTATTTTTCGTCGACCGAGATCTTGCGGGTGAAGGTCACGCCTTCGGGATTGGTGTAGGTGAGCGTCACCGGCGTGGTCTGGGTCAGGCGATTGTTGCCTTCCACGGTCCAGTTCGTGGTCATGCCCGGCAGGTTCTGCGCGCCGAGGAAACCGAGTTCGACGAAATAGCCGTCCTTGGTGTTGCCGGGGCTCAAAAGCGTGATGATCGGGCTGTCCTTGTCGATCGTCTCGCGATAATTCTTGAGCCGGAGGTCGTCGAAACGGGCGCCGGCCAGGCTGATCGAGCCGGTCAGCGCGGGCGTGTCGATGACGATGCGGCTGGTCTGGGAGAGCGCCTGTTCGCGCGTCACCACCGCCACGGCCTGGCCGTTGGCGCCCGGAATGGGCTGGCCCGACTGGTCGAGCGCGGGCGTCTGCGCCGCGGCCGGATTGGCCTTCTGCTCTTTGGCGAGTTCGGCCTGGCGCTGCTCCTCGATCTTCTGCTGGGCTTCCATCTTCGGACCCATGTAGAAGAACTGCCAGGCGAAGACGATCAGGACGGACAGAACGATCGCGAGATAATAATTACGGTTGTTTTCCATCACTCTTTCCCGGTGGCCGGCTCTTCTTGTCCTGCCGGCTGGAGATGCGCGCGATAAGGGTTTTGCTCAAATCATCGAAGGAGGCGGACATCGCCTCCCGATGGGCCACAATCACATAGTCGTGTCCCGGCTGCATTGCAAACTGCGCCTTCAGTCGCACCGCTTCCCTGAGGCGCCGGCGGATGCGGTTGCGCTCCACCGAATTGCCCTGCTTCTTGGTGACGGTGAAGCCGACGCGCGGCGCGTCTTCTGGGCATTTCCGGTCCAGGACCTCGACGATGAAGAAACGGCCCTTGCGCCTCTCGCCCTCGCGCGCACGCAAAAATTCCGGCCGGCTCTTCAGCCGACCGGCAGTGCGAACATCTTTTCGGTTCGTCATCGGTCCTTCAGGCCTGCCGCTGATTAAGCGGACAGGACCTTACGGCCGCGAGCGCGGCGAGCGCTGATGACCTTGCGGCCGCCCTTGGTTGCGATACGAGCGCGGAAGCCGTGACGACGCTTGCGAACGAGCTTGGACGGCTGGTAGGTACGCTTTGTTGCCATTTATTTAATTACCGCGGAGTGCGGCCCTTCTTGATGAGCGTGTTTTTTGGATGTCGCACGGATACGCCTCGGCCGCTTGCGCGGACGCGGGCGTCCCGAACGTGGCCGGGCTTATAGGGAGAGACGCCAAGGAAGTCAACCGCTCCACCGACTTTCGAGGGGCCGGCGGGCTTGCGCATTCCGCCCAGACCTCTACATGATGGGCGGGAACACGGAAGGCCTAATGGCCCCGAACGAAAACGCGAAGCGACGGAGCGGCGATTGGCCCGGGATGGAATGACCGCACAGGCCCCCGTCCGCAGCCTTGCATTCGATGCGGCCGCGGAGACCCCGCCCGCTGCGCGACTTTCCACCCGCATCCTCATCCTCACCGTCATTTTCGTGATGCTGGCCGAAATCATGATCTTCGTGCCCTCGGTCACCGACATGCGGCTGTCTTGGCTGAGAGACCGGCTGAACACCGCCGCCGCCGCCGCCATCGTCATCGACGGCCTGCCCGACATCAAGCTGCCGCGCTCGCTCGAAGATTCGACGCTGATGGCCACCGGCACCAAGGCGATCGCGCTCCACAAGGAAGAGCTGACCCGGATGATCGTGGTGTCGGAAGTGCCGCCGGCGGTGAATGCGCAATATGACCTCTCGACGAAGAACTTTTTCGCGGACGCCTATGACGCCTTCGAAACGCTGGCCTGGGGCGGCGGCCAGGTGTTCAGCGTCCGCGGCCCCATCGGCGCATCGGGCATGGAGATCGAACTGGTGATGAGCGACCGGGCGCTGCGGCAGGCCATGCTGGTCTATTGCCGCGAAATCCTGTTCTTCTCGATCGTCATCTCGCTGACCACGGCGGCGCTGATCTTCTTCACCATCAACCGCATCCTGATCCGGCCGATCGGCCGGATGACGGCGAGCATGCAGGGTTTCGCCGCCGATCCCGGCAATCCCGGCGCGATCATGACCCCGCCCGAGGGGCGCGACGAGCTTTCCGTCGCCGCCCGCCATCTCGCCGCCATGCAGACGGAATTGCAGCGCACGCTCAAACAGCAGAAGAACCTCGCCGATCTCGGCCTAGCCGTCTCCAAGATCAATCACGACATGCGCAACATCCTGTCTTCGGCGCAGCTGATGTCGGATCGCCTGGCGGAACTCGGCGATCCCGTCGGCCGCGGCCTGTCGGCGAAACTGGTGCGCACGCTCGGCCGCGCCATCAGCTATTCCTCCGACGTGCTCGCTTACGGCCGGGCGAGCGAGGCCGCTCCCCAGATCTCCCGCTTTGCGCTTGCCCCCCTCGTCGACGATGTCGGCGAAATCCTCGGCCTGACCGTGGACGGGCCGATCCGCTTCGCAAGCGACATCGAGCCTTCGCTCGAAATCGAGGCCGATCCCGAACAGATGTTCCGGGTGATCTACAATCTCTGCCGCAACTCGATGCAGGCGCTCGAACCTCATGACGCAGCGGAAAAGCAGATTCGTGTTCTGGCCTCCATCGTCGGCGATCGGCTGCGGCTCGACATCGACGACAACGGCCCGGGCATGCCGGCCAAAGCCCGCGACCACCTGTTCTCCGCCTTCCGCGGCTCCACCCGCGCCGGCGGCGCAGGCCTCGGCCTCGTCATCGCCCGCGACATCGCGCTCGCCCATGGCGGGATGATCGCGCTTGTGGAAAAGCCCGATCCCGGCTGCCTCTTCCGGGTGGAAATCCCGCATCGCGCAGGGCTTTGAGCCCTTTTTCGCCCGCCGCCCGCGCACCCACTCCCCGCTTTTATTGCATTTTTTTGAAAAAGACGCTTGCAATCCCAAAAGCCCCGCAGTAGTAGAGCCGCACACCGCCGGACACACACGGCGCTGGGGCAAGCACCCGTAGCTCAGCTGGATAGAGCACCAGACTACGAATCTGGGGGTCAGGAGTTCGAATCTCTTCGGGTGCGCCACTTTCTCTGATTTCGTGATCTTGATAGCGCTCATTGTCGCTCGCTGACATGGCGGCCACGCTGTTATTGCAGTTTCACAAATAGAAGCTCATCTTCAGACTTTTGCGTTCGTCTCGCCGCTCCTCGACGTTATCCTTCCAACCTCTCCGCCGTCATGCTCGGGCCTGTCCCACTGCTGTCCGGTTCAGCTCAGCGGCAGTGGCAAAGCCAACTGTCGCGGGTCTCGGGGCG
>NZ_STFX01000016.1 GCF_005222915.1 Rhizobium sp. FKL33 | reverse complement strand
AAACACCTCCAATCAGAAGGGAATCATGAAAACCGGAAATCTCAAAATCCCAACGATTCACGTTTTCGGTACGATGCTTTAGACATTCGGATCCCGGCGCATGCTGCGCCGGGATCCTCCTATACGAATGATCCCCGGCATTGATGCGGCCGGACGGCGCAAGACCATGGGGTTGGGCCGCGGCGACACTCAGCGCTTTGCGCGACAACCGCCGAAACACCGTTATCTGCAGCAACCGCCGCGCCATCTGTCCGTTCGACCGCCTTCGGAGGTCACCTTATGACGCCAGAACGAATGACGCCTTGTCCCGAGGCTCCATCTTATACGTCCCTCAAGTCCCGCACTTATTCCACGTGTTGGGGCGCCAATCCTGTCAGTGCGGGCGGAATCCGGTTCCGCATCTGGGCGCCGGATGTCGATACCGTGACGCTGCGCCTCGATGGCGCGGACCGCCCGATGATGACGGCCGGCCACGGCTGGTTCGAACATGTCGTAGAGGATGTCGCTCCGGGCGCGCGCTATCAATTCGTTCTCCCAAATGGCGTCGTGGTCGCCGATCCGGCCTCGCGCATGCAGGATGACGGCGTCTACGGCCCCTCCATCGTCACCGACCCCACCGCCTATCAATGGGGCGACGCCGACTGGAAGGGGCGGCCCTGGGAAGACGCCGTCTTCTATGAGATCCATGTCGGGACGTTCACGCCTGAAGGCACGTTTCTAGCCGCCATCAAGCGCCTCGCCGATCTTGCCGATCTTGGCGTCACGGCTATAGAAGTGATGCCGGTGGCGGAATTCGCCTGAGATCGAGGCTGGGGCTATGACGGCGTGCTGCTTTACGCGCCGCATCACTGCTATGGCGCCGGATGATTTCAAGGCTTTTGTCGACGCCGCCCACCAACTCGGCATGATGGTGTTCCTCGATTGCGTCTACAATCACTTCGGGCGGGCGGGCAATTCGTTGCCGCTCTACGCCCGTTCCTTCTTCGATGCCGCGCGCGATACGCCCTGGGGCGCTGGGATCGACTTTGCCGAAAGGCCGGTGCGCGATTTCTTCATCGAGAACGCGATCTACTGGCTGACCGAGTTCAATATCGACGGCCTCCGTCTCGACGCCGTGCATATGATCGAGGATCGGACGGAAGCGCATTTCCTGACCGAACTCGCCGCCCACATCCATGCGGAATGCGCCTGCCGCAAGCGTCATCTGGTGATGGAGGACAGCTCAAACCGCACGATCTTCCTGAGCGGCGACCTGCCCGTCGAAGAGCGCCATGACGGCGCCTGGAACGACGACTTTCACCATGCGATGCACGCCTTTGTGACCGGCGCGAAAACAGGTCACTTCGCCGATTTCGCCGACCGGCCTTTCGAGAAAATGGCCGCGACGCTGGCCCAGGGCTATGTGCGCACCCTGGAGCCGGAGCTGGTGTTCGAGGGGCAGGCGATGCCAGCTCCGGCCAGCCTCAGCCCGACAACCTTTGTGCATTTTCTCCAGAACCACGACCAGATCGGCAATCGCAGCTATGGCGACAGGTTGCTGCAGCCGGAGCGGGAAGCGCTCTATGATCTGCTGACGTCGATCCTGTTTCTGTCGCCGCAGATCCCGATGCTGTTCATGGGCGAAGACTATGGGGAAACACAGCCCTTTCTGTTTTTCTGCGATCATGAGGGAGATGTCGCACGGGAGGCGCGTGAAAACCGCATTCACGAAGGTCTGGCCTTTGCGACCCTGAGAGAAGGGGAGCGGCCCGACGATCTCATCGATCCCAATTCGCCCGAAGCATTCTTGCAGTCGAAAATAGATTGGGGTCGACGAAACGCGCCAGAGGGGCGGCGGCGGCTCGAGCAGATCAAAACGCTGATCGGACTGCGCCGCCGTTTCGTCATTCCATATCTCGCGGATATTGGACGCGGCTCAGGTCGACTTCTTGCAGGCGAGGGCGGACGGTTGGCGATCGACTGGCGGCTCAGCGGCGCAAGTCTGCAGCTTCGCGCCAATCTCGGCGACAGCGAAGCGCTTTTGCCAGCAGTCGGAAGCGAGGTCTTCTATCGCCACAGCGCCGCAACCGAGCGGGAGGAAATCCTCCCGCCCTTGACCGCTTTGTTTGCAATCAAGCCGACATGAACGCCTCAGGGGCGCCGGAGAGTGAGGTCGGCGCCGTTGATCGAAGCCGGCACGGACATTTGATCATGGCAGCGCTTCGGCAGTGGTAGATCCACTGCGTCCGGCGTCAGGCAGCGAGGCTGAACGGGCGGCGCGTTTCGGCGGATCTCGATCCTGGTCAGCGTCCAGGCGAGGCGGGGCGTGGCGGCGCGTGGCCTCGCGCGGTGCTGTATGAAACGAATGGTCATGATGTCTCCTCCTTTGATCCACGCTTCAGAACACCGTGCTGTCCCGGATGGTTCCCGCAACTGCGAAGAACAAGGAACCAAAGCAGCGCTTGTCCGTTGGTGGCTCAGCTTCAGGAAAGAGGGCGACTATGGATATGAAGGCGGATCAATTCACGATCGAGACCGGTCACGGCATGCGGCTCGGCGCTAATGTCGAAGAAGGCGGCGTCAATTTCGCGCTGTTTTCCGCGCATGCGCAGAGCGTCGAGCTCTGCCTGTTCGATCCGACCGGGTCGATGGAAATCGCGCGGCTGACGCTGCCGCAGAACACCAACGAGATCTGGCATGGATTCGTGCCGGGGCTGAAGGCCGGCGCGCTCTACGGCTACCGGGTCCATGGTCCCTATGACCCCGAAAACGGCCATCGCTTCAACGCCAACAAGCTGCTCGTCGACCCTTACGCGCGCGGCTTCCATGGCGACCTCGTGAAATCCGACGCCCATTTTGCCTATGACCTCTATGCCGAGGACAAGGACCTGACATTCGACGAGCGCGACAATGCGTCGGAGATGGTCAAATGCGTGGTCGTCGATCCCTATGCGGGCAAGCGGCAGGGCAAGCGTCCCTTCATTCCCTGGGCCGAGGCGATCATCTATGAGACGCATGTGAAAGGCTTCACCAAGCTCAATCCGAACATTCCGGAAGAGCTGCGCGGCACCTTCGAAGGTCTCGGCCACAAGGCTGCCGTCGACTACATCAAGGCGCTCGGCGTGACCTCGGTCGAACTGCTGCCGATCCATGAATTCTTCGACGACTTCCACCTGATGGATAAGGGGCTCAGCAATTACTGGGGCTACAACACCTTCGGCTTCTTCGCGCCGGCGTCGCGTTATTTCGGTCCGAACGGCCGCGAAGGCTTCCGCGACATGGTGCGCGCCTTCCATGATGCGGGGATCGAGGTGATCCTCGATGTCGTCTATAACCACACCTGCGAAGGCAACGAACTCGGTCCGACCTTCTCCTTCAAGGGCATCGACAATTTTTCCTATTACCGCACCCTGCCGGACCAGCATCGCTACTACATCAACGACACCGGCACCGGAAACACGCTCAACACCTCGCATCCCCGCGTGTTGCAGATGGTGATGGATTCGCTGCGCCACTGGGTCGAGGAAATGGAAGTCGATGGTTTCCGCTTCGATCTCGGCTCGATTCTCGGCCGCGAGCCCGGCGGTTTCGACCAGCGCGGCGGCTTCTTCGACGCCGTGACCCAGGATCCGACGCTGGCAAGCGTCAAACTGATCGGCGAACCCTGGGATATCGGTCCCGGAGGCTATCAGGTCGGCGGCTTTCCACCCGGCTGGGCGGAGTGGAACGACAAATATCGCGACAGCGTGCGCGAATATTGGAAGAACGACGACGGCAAAGCGCCGGATTTCGCCTCGCGCCTGCTGGGATCGGGAGACATCTACGACCAGCGCGGTCGCCAGCCCTGGTCGAGCGTCAATTTCATCACCGCTCATGACGGCTACACGCTGCACGACCTCGTCGCCTATAACGACAAGCATAACGACGCCAATGGCGAAGACAACAATGACGGCCACAACGACAACCGCAGCTACAATTACGGCGCGGAGGGCCCGACCGAGGACGAAGGCATCAACGCTGTCAGGGAACGGCAGAAGCGCAACTTCCTCGCTACATTGTTCCTGTCGCATGGCACGCCGATGCTGCTCGCCGGCGACGAAATGGGCCGCAGCCAGGGCGGCAACAACAACGGCTATTGCCAGGACAATGAGATCAGCTGGCTCGCCTGGGAAAACCTGCCGCCGACCTGCGGCACGCTCATCGACTTCACCCGTAAGGTGATCGCGCTGCGCAAGAGCCAGCCCTTGTTCCACCGCGAAAACTGGCGCGACGGCATGGTGGTCAACTGGTTCAACCAGGACGGCGGCGAACTCCTGCCGGAACAGTGGGAATCGGAAAATCCGCTCTGCCTGCATCTCGGCCGCGATGATCTCGTCGATGACGAGGCGCTGTGGTCGCATAGCCTGATGATCTTCAATCCCAAGCCCGAGCAGATGGGGTTCCAGATCCCGGACATCGGCGGCTATTCCTGGCGGCTCGAACTGACCACCGAGGATGATGCGCGCCGCGGCGAGGAATTCTCCCCCGGCCATCGCTTCGAAATGGACGAGCGTTCGATGGCGGTTTTCCGCCGCGTGTAAGCCGTGTTCACGCAAGCGCCTCCGTCTGTTGACGGGGGCGTTATTTCTTGGACTCAAGCGTTTTCCGCTTGATTGATGCGCCAGCCCGTGACCCAGGCGGCCCGAAGCCGGTCGCCTTGCTTCCGAAAATACTCGCCTGTCCGCGCACTATCTTCGATCCGGTCCATACGAAAATTGCGAATTGCCTGCCTCAGTTCGCACCAGGCGACGACAACGGCGGATTCGGCGTAGTAGATCAACGCCAGCGGCCAGATGGTGCGGGACGTTCGATTACCGGCCTCGTCGCGATAGCCGATTGACAGTTTCTCCTCGTCGCGAATGGCCGAGCGGATCAAACTGAATTCCGCACCTTCCGGCGCCGGCGCGCTCCCGCCCCAGGCGTGCAGCGCCCTCGACGTCATGGATTGGCGCAGCGGCTCCGGCATGGCCGCAGCAATCTTTGCGACCACGCGTTCCGAGGCTTTCTGAAGATCCCGGTCTCCTGTCCGTTCGATCAGCGCCATGCCCAGCACGATGGCTTCGGTTTCCTCGACCGAAAACATCAGCGGAGGCAGGTCGAAACCCGGCCGTAGAATATAACCGATGCCACGTTCGCCGGCGATCGGCACCCGCATGGCCTGCAGCGCGGCGATGTCGCGGTAGATCGACCTGACCGTGACCTCCAGTTCTGACGCAATATCTGCGGCCGTCACCGGCGCTCTCGCCACTCTCAGGATCTGGATGATCTCGAACAGCCTTGAAGCCTTGCGCATCGATTTAGCCTTTACTCCTGACACATCGCTGTCAGTTGGACTTCGATATAGCACGCTTCAACAGGCTGGAAAGCCCGGGTTTTATTCCAAGACGTTCAAAAAAGGCGGCGCGCTACTGACATGACTTATGCTGAAAATCTCTGGCTGTTTTTTCTTCTGCTCGCCGGCATCATCGTTGTTCCCGGCATGGACATGGCTTTCGTTCTCGCCAAGACACTGTCGGGCGGGCGACGCGCGGGGCTGGCGGCGACCGCGGGAATGATGGCCGGCGGCGCCTGCCACACGCTGTTCGGCGCCTGCGCGGTTGCCGGATTGACGCTATGGACGCCGTTTCTCGCACGACCGATGTTAATCCTGGGGTCGGCCTATATGATCTGGATCGGTTATACGCTGGCGAGAAGCGCGATCGTGATCGGGGCGGTCGAAGACGCCGGAACCCTGCCGCTCGCGCGGATCGTCAATCAGGCGCTGATCACCTGCCTTCTCAATCCGAAGGCCTGGCTTTTCACCCTCGCCGTCTATCCACAATTCCTCAAACCCGCTTACGGTCCTTACTGGGCGCAGGCTGTGGTGATGGGGATGATGACGATCCTGGTTCAACTGGCGATCTATGGCGGCTTGGCGCTGGCTGCGGCGCGCGGCCGCGATGCGATCGTCAACAAACCGCAACTGACGATCTGGATCGGCCGGAGCGCCGGCGTGATGCTGATGGCGCTTGCGGCCTATATCCTGTTCAGAAGCTGGAGCGAATTCTGACACCCAACGCGCGACCGGGAAACGGCGGTGGGTTGTCGTCGCCGCACCCCGCTTCACGGTTCAACCCAATGTTCGGCTTCAGTCGGCGTCGCTCGGAATATGGCTGTCCACGCCGATCAGAATGATGCGGTTGACAGTGTCGACGACCCCAGGGACGCCGAGCGCAATCTGGTTGATCAACTGACGGTCATGTTCGGTCTCAACCTCGCCTTCGAGCGTGGCGACGCCGGCATGCACCGTCACCGTCAGCTGATTGTCTTGCCAGCGACGGGTGTTGGTGATGCGTTCGTAGACGGCTTCCTCGACGCCGTCATCTTCGACCGCTTCCTCCGCAGCTTCCGGAAACAGGCTGGGTCCACCCTCACTCTCGATCGCGGGCTCGTCCGAAATTTCCAAACTTGTCGTGTCGTCGTCAGAGTCGACGCCGTAGGCTTCATTCTTCTTTGCTGCGACTTCCTCGTCGGCATAGGGCCAGCCGTCGGAAATGTCGCGTTCGTCGTAGTCTCGGTAATCTTCTTCCCGCGTCTTGGGTTGAGGCATTCCGGTCACGGTTGCCATGTCACTCTCCTTGATCATCTCTTATTCCTGTCTCTGCCCTTCGACGGGCTGTGACGGATCGGCCTCCGGCGGGGGAGGCGGCGAGGGCTCGAAACCGTGGTCGCGAATGCGTCTCGCCTCCCGGCGAAGACGATAGACTTCGAGATCCACGACATTGTTGGCCGGTCCCTTTGGCGTCTGGCTCGGCTTATCGACCATCTGCTGCTCCTTCATGAGTGCCTGCGGCTAGAACGCCGCGTGCCGGGAGGGGTTCCCGCGACGCAAGCAGTGGAACCGGGTCGTCCGCATTGCGTTCCTTTCGCCGCCGATCTTTCTTCCCGATGTGAGGGCAAAAAATTCCATTTTCGGCGGGAACCTTCTTCTTCTCGCCGCATTATTCGTCTCGCGGGATTATGCCGGACAGAGGGATTTGGATGCGAGCTCCGCGACAAGTATTTGAATATGATAATGAATTTCTTGGGTTTGGGGCTGGCGGGATGTTTTATGCTTGCAAATGCGGTCTGCCCGTAGAGCGCGGTTTGCGCCTTGCCGCGCGGTGCTCGCGATGACGCACAAGGCGAGCGATTTCACATTCCTGTCAGGCGGCGGCATGGCCGCAGAGCTTCTCGCCGGTTTCGATTGGGAGAACACCTCACTCGGGCCGGTATCTTCCTGGCCGCAAAGCCTCAAAACCGCGTGCAGCATTCTCCTGCAATCGCCGGTGCCGATCGTCATGCTCTGGCATGAGGACGGCTACATGATCTACAACGACGCCTATTCCGTCTTTGCCGGCGGTCGGCATCCGCAATTGTTCGGCTCGAAAGTGCGCGAGGGCTGGCCCGAAGTCGCCGATTTCAACGACAATGTCATGAAGGTCGGCCTGGCGGGGAAAACTCTGGCCTATCGCGATCAGGAGTTGACGCTTCATCGCCATGGCCGCCCCGAGCAAGTGTTCATGGATCTCGATTACTCGCCTGTGCTCGACGAAGACGGCAAGCCTGCCGGCGTAATCGCGATCGTCGTGGAGACGACCGAGAGGGTGATGGCGCAGCGGCGCATCCGTGGCGAAAGCGAGAGATTGCGGCGCATGTTCGAACGCGCCCCCGGCTTCATGGCCACCACATCTGGTCCTGACCATAGGTATGAAACCGCCAATCCCGCCTATCTGGCCCTGATCGGCCGCGACGATCTGATTGGCCGGTCCGTCAAGGACGTGCTGCCCGAAGTCGTTCCGCAGGGATATGTCGAGGTTCTCGACGACGTCTTCAGGACCGGTCGTCGCTTCGTGGGCGAAAACGCGCGGGTGCTGTTTCATCCGCCCGATCAGGACGAAGCGGAAGAACGCTTCGTCGATTTCGTGCTTGAGCCGCTCCGGGATGATCTCGGCGCCACCACCGGCATCTTCATGCAGGGCAACGACGTGACGCACCGCAAGCGCGCCGAGGACGAACTGCGCGAGAGCGAGCAGCGTTTCCGGCTGATCGCCGACAGCGCCCCGGTGATGCTGTGGATGGGCGACCAGGACGGCCGGTGCGTCTATCTCAACGCGGCCCAAAGACGATTCTGGGGGATCACGGAAAAGGACGTCGCGCATTTCGATTGGGGGTCGACCGTTCATCCCGATGACCTCGAGGCGATGTATCCCGAATACGCCGCAGGCATGGCCGAACATCGCAGCTTCACGGTCGAGGCACGCTACCGCAACGCCTCCGGCTCCTGGCGGCTGCTGCAAACCAACGCCCGGCCGCGCTTCGACACCGCCGGCGACTTCCTCGGCATGATCGGGGTCAATGTCGACGTCACCGATCTGCGCAACGAGGAACGGCGCCGCCTTGCTCTGATCGAGCTCAACGACCGGTTCCGCAAATTTGACGATCCCGCCGACATTGCTTACGCCGCCGGTGAAATCCTCGGCAAGACGCTGAAGGTGAGCCGCGCCGGCTATGGCACCATCGACCCGATCTCCGAGACCATCCTGATCGAGCGCGCCTGGACCGCCGACGGCGTTCCGGCGGTGTCGGGCGTCGTCCATTTTCGCGATTACGGCGATTTCATTGAGGATCTCAAGCGCGGCGAGGCGGTGATCTTCTCCGACGCGGCG
Source organism: Rhizobium sp. FKL33 (assembly GCF_005222915.1). Taxonomy (GTDB): domain Bacteria; phylum Pseudomonadota; class Alphaproteobacteria; order Rhizobiales; family Rhizobiaceae; genus Rhizobium_E. Next base: position 67,625 of record NZ_STFX01000016.1, on the reverse strand, counting down.
GTTGATCCGCGTACGCAGAACCATGTCGACGCGCTTGCGGCGATCGGCGTCCGCTCCATGGTCAATCTGCCGATCAACGAGCAGGGCGGGGTGGTTGCGCTTCTCTATGTCAATGACCGCAATGTGAGGGAATGGACGCCCGACGAGATCAGTCTGATCCGCGACATCGCCGAGCGCACGCGCACGGCCGTGGAGCGCCGGCGCGCAGAAATGGCGCTGGGAGAATTCGCGGAGTCGCTCGAGCGCCAGGTGGAGCAACGCACCGCCGAACTCGACCGGGTCTGGCGCAATTCGCAGGATATCCTGCTGATCACCGACGAGGGCGGCGTCGTGCGCGCGGTCAACCCCGCCTGGACCGCGATTCTCGGCCATAACGGACGGTTGGTGAACGGCCATCTCATGCAGAGTTTCGTGACGGCGGAGCACCGCGCCGCCTTCATCGCGACCTTCGCCGACGTCAAGACCGGTCCCTACACCAAGCTGGTCGAGGCGCGCATGCGCCATATCGACGGTTCGCCGCGCTGGATCGCCTGGCGGCTGTCCTTCGAGGACAATCTTGTCTTCGCCTATGGCCGCGACGTGACGGCGGAGAAGGAGCAGGCGCAAGCGCTGAAGCAGGCCGAAGAGCAGTTGCGCCAGGCGCAGAAAATGGAGGCGATCGGTCAGCTCACCGGCGGCATCGCCCATGACTTCAACAATCTCCTGCAGGTCATCTCAGGCAATCTGCAGATGCTCGGCCAGGATCTGGAAGCCGATGAGAAATCCTCGCGGCGCGTCCAGAACGCGCTTGCTGGCGTCCATCGCGGAGCCAAGCTCGCCAATCAGCTCCTGGCCTTCGGCCGTCGGCAGCCGCTGGAGCCGAAGGTCGTCAATATCAGCCGCTTCCTGCAGGGCATCGGCGAAATGCTGAGACGCACGCTCGGCGAGACGGTGGAGGTGGAGACGGTCACGAGCGGCGGGCTGTGGAACACATTCGTGGATCCCACCCAGATCGAAAACGCGGTGCTCAATCTGGCCATCAACGCCCGCGACGCGATGGACGGGCAGGGCAAGCTTACGATCGAAGTGGGCAACGCCTATATCGACGAAGTCTATTGCCGCCATCATCCCGAAGTCGAGCCCGGCCAATATGTGATGCTCGCCGTCACCGACACCGGCGTCGGCATGCCGCCGGAAGTGCTGGAGCGGGTGTTCGAGCCGTTTTTCTCCACCAAGCCGCTGGGTAAGGGAACGGGGCTCGGGCTCTCGATGGTCTATGGCTTCGTCAAGCAGTCGGGCGGCCATGTTAAGATCTATTCCGAGGTCGGCCATGGCACGACGATACGGATCTATCTCCCGCGGTCCATGCAGGCCGAGGATCTGCTGACCGACCTGGAGCACGGGCCGCCGCGCGGCGGCACCGAGACCATTCTCGTCGCCGAGGATGACGACGAGGTGCGCGCAACCGTGGTCGATATTCTCGGCCATCTCGGCTATCGCGTGCTCAAGGCGCGGGATGCGGCGAGCGCGCTTTCGGTGATCGAAAGCGGCGCGCCGATCGATCTTCTGTTCACCGACGTCGTCATGCCGGGGCCGCTCAAGAGCACCGAACTCGCCCGCAAGGCCAAAGAGCGCTTGCCCGATCTCGCGGTGCTGTTCACTTCGGGATACACCGAGAATTCCATCGTTCACGGCGGACGTCTCGATCCCGGCGTCGAACTGCTGTCCAAGCCATACAGCCGCGAAGCTCTGGCGCGGCGGATACGCCATCTCCTCGGCAATCGGGCGCAGAAGATCGACTCGCGCCGGCGCCTGGAAAAGATCGCCCCCGTTCCGCTCGACAATGAGGCCACGGCCGCGCCACTCGCGCCATCGCCCCAAATCCAGTCCGACGCACCTGCAAGGCTCGCATCACTTCGCATCCTTGCCGTCGAGGATGAACCGTTTATCCGGCTGGATCTCGTCGACATGTTGACGGATGACGGACATGAGGTGGTCGAAGCCGCCTCCGGCGAAGATGCGTTGAAACATGTCGAAGCGGGCCGCTTCGATGTGCTTCTGACGGATCTCGGTCTTCCCGGCATGAGCGGCGCGGATCTGGCCCGCCGCGTTCGCGAAATCGATCCCGGCATCGGCGTGGTCTTTGCGACCGGCAACAATGCCGCTCCTCCGCTCGACGCCGGACGTCCGCCCGTGCTGCTGCGCAAGCCCTATGATCCCAAGGATCTCGCTCGCGCCGTCGATGAAGCCGCAGCGGTGTAAAGCCGTTCGCAAACCGTCGCTCGGATCAGTCCAGCACGTCCTGGCAAAGGATCGCGGTGAGGTGCGCAACGTTGCGCGCCTTGTAGCGTTCCTTCAACTGGCTGATGCGGTGCTCCACCGTGCGGTGCGACACGTCCATCTCCCGCGCAATCTCTTTGGCCGTCAGGCCCTCGCGCAACATCTGGCTGATGATGGATTCCTCCACGCTCAGATTATCCACCTGCGGCGCCGGCTGGCGAATGGAGCGGATGTTCTCGAGGCACACGGTCCAGGCCGGTGCGCTTGTGCTTTTTTTCGGCAGAATGATGCGGTCTAGCGATACGCGAAAACCACGCAGTATCGCGGTCTGGTTCTCAATGATCGGTTGTTTATTTTTTCCACTTTTTTCAAGTGACGGCAATAAGTGTTCTCGCAAAAAGACATGGTCTTCGAATGCCCTTAGCGGCCCCAGCTGAGGGAAGTCCGCCTCTCTCAGAATGGACGAAAAAGGCCCCGCGCCCCAGATCATGCCAATATGCCAGTCCAAGGGTTCCGTCGCTTCCATGGTTAGCACAAACAAACGCATTTTCAGGGTCATATGGGCGTCTATGCCAAATAGGAGGCTGTCCGGCCCTTCGTCTTCGGAAGAATGAATTTCCACCCACCGGTCCATCAGTCGCCGGCTGATGTCTCGAAAAAATGCGTCCCTGATCATTGCCGCCTGCCTGGAATTGGCATTTATCAAATAAGGAAATTCTACTTCTAAAAATGGGTGCAGAAATTTTCCTAGTATGAGGTAAGTTCCTTATAGGAGTTCAATCTCCGGTTAAAGCTCGATATGCGCATGATGCGCTGATAAATGACGCAAAACCGCAACTTTCGCGCCAATTTGGAGCTGGCTGAACCGGCGGCGAATACTTGATGCGAAATAATTCCATTTGTTTGCGTCATGCTCTAAAGGTCGGTGCGACAGAGACGGGATTCGAATTGATGAGCGACAACAACCCCACCACGCCGCAGCAGCTTCCAACCTCGGCGGATCTCGCCGAACAGGCGTTGTTCTTCCACCGCTATCCGCGCCCGGGAAAGCTGGAGATTCAGGCGATCAAGCCGCTCGGCAACCAGCGCGACCTCGCGCTCGCCTATTCTCCCGGCGTGGCTGCGCCCTGCCTCGCCATCAAGGACAATCCGGCGGCTGCCGCCGATTACACTTCGCGCGCCAATCTGGTGGCGGTGATCTCCAACGGAACGGCCGTGCTGGGCCTCGGCAATATCGGCCCGCTCGCCTCCAAGCCTGTGATGGAAGGCAAGGCCGTTCTGTTCAAGAAATTCGCCGGCATCGACGTGTTCGACATCGAGATCGAGGCGCCTCAGATCGACGAGATGGTGCAGGTGATCTCCTCGCTCGAGCCGACCTTCGGCGGCATCAATCTCGAGGACATCAAGGCCCCGGAATGTTTCGAGGTCGAGCGCCAGCTGCGCGCCAAGATGAACATTCCCGTGTTCCATGACGACCAGCACGGCACCGCCATCATCGTCGCCGCCGCCATTCTCAACGGGCTCGAACTCGCCGGCAAGGATATATCCAAGGTCAAGATCGTCGCTTCCGGCGCTGGCGCCGCCGCGCTCGCCTGCCTCAACCTGCTGGTCGAACTCGGCGCCAAGCGCGAAAATATCTGGGTCCACGATCTCGAAGGCCTGGTCTACAAGGGCCGCGAAGTGCTGATGGACCCTTGGAAGTCTGTCTATGAGCAGGACAGCGACAAGCGCGTGCTGGCCGACTCCATCGGCGGCGCCGACGTGTTCCTCGGCCTCTCCGCCGCCGGCGTCTTGAAGCCGGAACTTCTCAGCCAGATGGCTGAGAAGCCGCTGATCATGGCGCTGGCCAATCCCAATCCGGAGATCATGCCGGAAGAGGCGCGCGCCGTGCGTCCTGACGCGATGATCTGCACGGGTCGGTCGGATTTCCCCAACCAGGTCAACAACGTCCTCTGCTTCCCCTATATTTTCCGCGGCGCGCTGGATTGCGGCGCGCGCACCATCAACGAGGCCATGAAGATGGCCGCAGTGAAGGCAATCGCCGGGCTGGCCCGCGAGGAGCCCTCGGATGTCGCGGCCCGCGCCTATTCAGGCGAAACGCCGATCTTCGGGCCCGACTATCTCATTCCGTCGCCCTTCGACCAGCGCCTCATCCTGCGCATCGCGCCTGCGGTCGCCAAGGCCGCGGAGGAAACCGGCGTCGCCGCCCGGCCGATTCAGGATTATGAGGCCTATCTCGACCAGCTGAACCGCTTCGTCTTCCGTTCCGGTTTCGTCATGAAGCCTGTTTTCGCCGCCGCCAAGGCAGCACCCCAGAAGCGGGTGATCTTCGCCGAAGGCGAAGACGAGCGCGTGCTGCGCGCCGCCCAGGTGATGAAGGAAGAAAACATCGCCCGCTCGGTGCTGGTCGGTCGTCCGCAGGTCATCGAAACCCGTCTCAAGCGCTATGGTCTGCGCATTCAGCCCGGGGAAGACTTCGACATCGTCAATCCGGAAAACGATCCGCGCTTCCGCGACTATGCCGATCTCTACTTTTCGCTGGTCGGCCGCCAGGGCGTCAACCCGGAAGCCGCGCGCACCACGGTCCGCACCAACAACACGGTCATCGGCGCGCTCGCCGTCAAGCGCGGCGACGCCGATGCGCTGATCTGCGGTCTCGAAGGCCAGTTCGACAAGCATCTGCGTGATGTCGAGCAGATCATCGGCCGCAAGAAGGGCGCCTGCGCCTTCTCCGGCCTCAGCCTGCTGATCACCGCCCAGAGCGGCGCGCTGTTCTTCGCCGACACGTTCGTGACGCATAATCCGACCGCAGCCGAAGTCGCCGAGATGACGATTCTGGCGGCCGAGGAAATGCGGCGCTTCAACATCGCGCCGAAGGCGGCGCTGCTCGCGCATTCCAATTTCGGCTCGCGCGATTCCGAAAGCGCCAGCAAAATGCGCCAGGCGCTGGCTCTGGTGCGAGAGCGCGCGCCCGAGCTTGAAGTCGACGGCGAAATGCAGGGCGGCTCGGCGCTCAACGAGGCGCTGCGCAAGCGCGCCATGCCGAATTCGACCCTGACGGGCGAAGCCAATCTCCTGGTCTTCCCCAATCTCGACGCCGCCAATATCTCGCTCGGCATCGTCCGCACCATGATGGACGCGCTGCATGTCGGTCCGATCCTCTTGGGCGCGGCGTTGCCGGCGCATATCCTGTCGAGCTCGGTGACCTCGCGCGGTGTGGTCAATATGGCTGCGCTGGCGGTGGTCGAGGCGACCAACAAGGCTTGATGGACTGTGGGGGCGCCGCATCGGCGGCGTCCTCTTATATCAGTGCGCAAGGATCATTGCGCCAATTCGGAACCCTTCATCCAAACTCCTCATTGACCCTCGCTCTGTCCGGCGCGACACTCTTGCGTAAAGCATGAGAGGAGAGCGTCATGGAGGCAGTTGATCGCTGGCGGCATATGCGGAGCGCGCCGAGGGATGGCAGCCGCATTCTGGTGACCATTCGCGCCAGTGAGCAGGGGCCGGGGGCTGTCGATCTGGCCTACTGGTCGCGCGGCGATCAGTATGGCGGGGAAGCCTGGCGGTCATCGGATTCAGCGCCGGGGCGCATTATCGAATATGCCGAGCCTGAGTTGAAATGCTGGATGCCGCTGCCGTCGGCGGAGCTCGGCAGTCTCGCCTTTCCCGCGCCCTGGAAGGGCAAGGATGACGAAGAACTGGACGGGTCAGGCATCTGATCAGCCCGGCGTCACGATCGGAGCCGGAGTTTCCGGCTCCTGCGCAGGCGAGGGTTACTCGCCGGTCTGCAGCTCAAATCCCTCATCGATCCAGCCCGTCAGGCCGCCGGCCATGATCTTCACCGGCAAGCCGAGACGCGCGAGCCGGAGCGCGCCGCGGGCCGCGCCATTGCAATGAGGGCCGGCGCAATAGGTGACGAAGATTGTCCCGTCCGGCCATTCCGCCATCCTGTTGCGGGTGATCTTGCCATGCGGCAGGTTGATTGCGCCGGGCACATGGCTCTTGGCGAAAAGGGTAGGGGAGCGGACGTCGAGCAGCACGAAATCGGCTCCGCGCGCCAGCGAGTCGTTCACGTCCCAACAATCCGTCTCGAAGGTGAACTCCTGGGAAAAATGGGCGATGGCGGCCTCGGGGGAGGCGGGCGGGATCTCGGTCACGGCGGTGGTCATGGGCGTCTCCTTTTTCGTTGACCGGAACATGCCCGTTTCCCCATGAGGCTTGCAATTGGCGTGATTGACAATATACGTAAAGATCATGCCAAACACCTCGGGTCCTCTCGTCGTCGCTCTTCTTTATGATGGTCTCTGCACCTTCGAATTCGGCATCGTGGCCGAAATCTTCGGGCTGTCACGGCCCGAGATGGGCGAGGGCTGGTATCGTTACGCCAGTTGCGCCATCGAGCCGGGGCAGCTCAGGGCTCATGGCGGCTTTGTCATCCAGACCGAGGACAACGGCCATCTGATAGACGAGGCCGATCTCATCGTCGCGCCCGGTTGGAAAGGGGCGGGAGTCCCCGTGCCGCAGGATCTGGTCGAGCGGCTGAGGGCGGCGCATGCGCGCGGCGCCAGGCTCGCCTCGATATGTTCGGGCGCCTTCGTGCTGGCCGCCACCGGGCTTCTCGATGGCGGTGTGGCGGCGACGCATTGGCGCTATGCCGAGGCGCTGGGCAAGGCCTATCCTGATGTCGAGGTCGACGCCGCCTCGCTCTATCGCGAGCATGGCCGCCTGTTCACCTCCGCCGGCAGCGCCGCCGGCATCGATCTGATGATCGAGATCGTCAGGCGCGATTTCGGACCGGATGCGGCCAATTCCGTGGCGCGGCGGCTGGTGATGCCGGCCCATCGCAGTGGCGGGCAGGCGCAATTTCTCGAACGGCCGGTGGCGCGCCGCGAGGGCGCCGAGATCGCGCCGCTGCTCGATGCGATCAGGGCCGATCCGGCCTCCGCCTGGACGATTTCCCGCATGGCCGGGTTTTGCCGGATGAGCGAGCGAACCTTTCTCCGCCGGTTCCGCGATGCGACCGGCTTGGCGCCCGGCGACTGGATCGCGGCGGAACGGGTGGAGCAGGCCAAGGAGCGACTGATCCGCGGGTGCGAAAGCGTCGACGAGATCGCCATCGCCCTCGGCTTCGGCGGCGGCCATGCGCTGCGTCATCACTTCCGCCGTCGCCTGGGCGTCAGTCCGGCGGACTATCGGGCCCGCTTTTCCGTCACCGCCTGATCGCGCGGAAAATTGCGTCCGATCGTGTCGGAACGCCGAACCATCGGGGGATGCGGCGCGTTGTCAGAGGCCGCGCCCCATGCTCTTGATGCCGCCGGGCGGCAACCCATATGTTCCTCCGGGACGTCCTCTCGCCCATGGGGCTGAATGTTCGACATCTTTAGAGATTACTGGCCGCATATCCTGTTCGTCATCTCCATTGCCGCCGGCGCGGTGGCGGCGGCGCATGCGGCCATGACCAAGGAGGACGCCCGCGCCGCCATCGGCTGGGTCGGCGTGATCGTGTTGTCGCCGCTTCTCGGCGCGGGGCTCTATCTCGTCGCCGGCGTCAACCGCATCCGCCACAAGGCGCTTGCGACGCGGAAATCGGGCCATCGGCGTTTCGACAAGCAGATCCATGAGCACGCGCTGTCGCCCAACCGCATCATCGCCGAATTCGGCCAGCCGTACGGCGCGCTGAACAGGTTGGGCGACGCCTTCACCCGCTTCTACATGACCTCGGGCAACACCATCGCCATGCTCGAAAACGGCGACCGCGCCTATCGCGAGATCGCCGAGGCGGTCGACGGCGCCCGGCATTCGGTGCTGCTCGAAAGCTACATTTTCGACAATGACGAGATCGGCCGCCGCATTGCCGACAGGCTCCTGGCCGCCAAGGCGCGCGGGGTCGAGGTGCGGGCGCTGATCGACGCGGTCGGGGCGCGTTATTCCTTCCCCAGCATCGTCAACTACTTTCGCCAGCGCGGGCTGAATGCGCGGAGCTTCAACGGCAATGTCATCATGGGGCTGAGAATGCCCTACGCCAATCTTCGCACCCACCGGAAGATCATCGTCATCGACGACAATCTCGCCTTCACCGGCGGCATGAATATTCGAGAAAGCTTCACCACCGAGTTCGCCGGCGACAAAAGCGCCCATGACACGCATTTCCGCGTGACGGGACCAGTCGTCCGCGATCTCTTTGCGGTGGCGTCGGAGGATTGGCATTTCGCCACCGGCGAAAAGCTGCCGCCGATCGCCCGCAAGGAGCAGGTGGACGTCGATCCGACCTATATGCGCGTCGTGTCCTCGGGCCCCGACGGCTCGATCGAGACCAATCGCAATGTCATCATCGGCGCGCTGTCTGTGGCGCAGAAGCATGTGCGGCTGATGTCGCCCTATTTTCTGCCCGACCGCGAACTGGTCAGCGCCTTCGCGACGGCCGCCCGCCGCGGCGTCCGGATCGACATTCTCGTGCCGCAGCAAAATAATCTCCGCCTCGTCGATCTCGCGATGATGGCGCAGTTCGATCAGGTGGTGAAACATGGCTGTCATGTCTGGCGCGTCGGCGGCATGTTCAATCATTCCAAGCTTATGACCATCGACGGCGTCTGGTCCTATGTCGGCACCTCGAATATGGATCCGCGTTCGCTGCGATTGAATTTCGAGGTCGATCTCGAAGTGTTGGATAGCCACTTCGCCGAAGAGATCGAAAACCGCGTCGACGCTGCGCTCGACGAAGCGCAGGAACTGACCCTGTCGGATATTCGCGACCGGCCGTTGCCGTATCGGCTGGCGGAGAAAATCGTCTGGCTTGCGTCACCTTATCTTTAGGACAGCCTGCGACAGTAAGGCCCGAAACCCCAACCTCCCGGGATGCGTTCTCTCGTAAAGACCATTCGGAATAGTGCCGCCATGATCCTCACCGCCTGGAAAAATCGCAAGAGCCGCCCCATCATTGCGCCGGCGCTGCCGCGTGTCGGCGAAGAACAGCTGATCGTCGCCTCCTACAACACGCATAAGGGCGTCGGCGGCGACCGCAGGCGCGATCCCAACCGCATCGTCGACGTCATCGCTGAGATCGGTCCCGACATCATTGCGCTGCAGGAGGTCGACACCCGCTTTGGGGAGCGCAAGGGATTGCTCAATCTCGCCCGGCTGGAGCAGGAATGCGGGCTGACGCCGGTGCCGCTCAACCGCGCCACGGCGGCGCATGGCTGGCACGGCAATATCGTGCTGGTGAAGAAGCGCATGATCAGCGCCGTGCATGAGTTTCACCTGCCGGGGCTCGAGCCGCGCGGGGCGCTGATGACCGATATCGATCTTGAGGGCGGGCGCAGCCTCCGCATCATTGCCGCCCATCTGGGCTTGCTCGGCCGCTCCCGGTTAATTCAGGCGCGGCGGCTGATCGCGATCATGGCCGAACACGCGTCGCGACCGACGGTACTGATGGGCGATTTCAACGAATGGCGGCTGGGATCGAAATCGGCGCTCAACGCCTTCCGCGACGCCTTCGGCCATCTGCCGCAGCCCGCGCCGAGCTTTCCGGCCAGGCTGCCCTTCCTGGCGCTAGACCGGATCATCGCCGACCGCCCGGGGCTGGTCAGCGATGTGGTGGTGCATGACAGTCCGCTGGCGCGGGTGGCGTCGGATCATCTGCCGATCAAGGCGGCGCTGACGTTGCCGTCGCCAGTTTCGGTGTAACGAGGGTCAGGCGACGGCAGGTTTGCGTCCCGCCAGCCAGACGCCGAACACCACCACCACGGTGCCGACGATCATATAGGGACCGAGCGGCTCGCCGAGGAAGATAAAGCTCTCGATCGCCACCGCCGGCGGCATCAGATAGACCAGCGAGGCGGCGCGCGACACCTGCCCGCGCCGGATCATGTAGAGCAGCAGCCCGACGCCGCCCATCGACAGCACGATCACCGACCAGGCGATCACCAGCCAGAGCTCGAGACTGCCGTCGAAACGGGTTTCTTCACCGAACAGCGCCAAGGGTCCGACGATCATCACCGCGCCGAGATATTGCCAGACGGCGGTGGTGCGCATGTCGCCGCCTGTCACGAAGCGCTTCTGATAGAGCGTGCCGAAGACAACGCCGAGCATCGCGGTCATATTGATGGCGATGGGAACGGCCCGCGCCGCCAGCATGCCGGGCTCGACATTTTCGAAGCTCGGCACGAGCGCGATGAGGATGCCGGCGAAGCCAAGCACGAGGCCGGCGAGTTGGATGGGGCTCAGCCGCTCCTTGATCAGCCAGGGCGCGAGCGCCGCCGTCATCAACGGCTGCAGCGCCGCTATGACGCCGGACACCGAGGCCGGCACCCCATGGAAGATCGCCCACCAGACGCCGCCGAGATAGCAGCCATGCATCAGCGCGCCGGAAATCAGCCCATGGAAGATGGCGCGCGGGCTTTTCGGCCAGGCTGCCCCCATGGCGAGGCTGAGCGTGGCGAAGGCCAGCGCGGCAAGCCCGAAACGCACGGTGAGAAACAATTCCGCCGTCGAATGCCAGCTGCCATAGACGGGCGCGATCCAGCCGGACGACCAGAGCAGAACGAAGAGGGCGGGCGCGATGCGCTCGAGGGACACGGGCTGGCTCCGGGGGAACAGACATAAAGCGCCGCGGGTAATCGATCAGCGCGGACGGAGCAAGCGAAAACGCCAGCAGTGTCCCTTTTCGGTGAGGTCGCGCAGGGGGGCGTGGCGCGTTCGGCGGTGACCTGCCGAAACGTCCGATCTCATCTTGGTCTCAACAAAAACGGCCGCCCGAGGCGGCCGTGAGGAGGTGTGCTGTCGATGTTCAGATCCCGACGAAGGGCTGTATCATCCGGGCGATCCAGCCATGCGGGATCATCTGTCCCTCGATGGCGGCGAGACAGATGCATTCGCCATCCATCTCGACGCGCGGCTGATGATCGCCGTCGTCGTCCTCTTCTTCGAGATCGCCCCGGCCATAACGACCGTTTTCATCGCTGAAGGCGCCCTTGAGGACGAGGGTGAGTTCGGTGCCGGTATGGCCGTGCTTGGGCAGCGCCTTGCCGGCGCCGATGCGCAGAAGCACGACATTGTAGGAGGGATCCTCGGGCACTTCGACCTTGGCGAAGCGCATGCCCGGCGCGACCCATTTCCATTTGCCGATCTTTCGCTCGCTCAGGGGAGCCGGAATGTCGACGCCCATGTCGAGCCCGCGATGATCATGCCTTACCGAGATAGGTTCGGCCGACGACGGGCCAGCGAGTTTTCCCAGCATGCGCTCGAAGAGATCGGGCGACACGTCGGTCATCGGCTGTTCGTCGAGAAGCGCGCCGCCGAGCTTTTCGAACTGGGCGAGCCGCTTGTTGCTGTCGCGCGACATAGCCAGGTGGCTCTGCAGCACCAGCGCGGGCGCTGGGCTGAGTTTGCCCGCTGCGTAGCTCAGCAACAGATCATCACTGGCGTGATGCGTAATCGTCATCGTGCGTCTTCCATCATCATCTGGCGCAGGCGCTGCAAGGCAAGCCGCACCCTTGATTTAACCGTGCCCAGGGGAATGCCGAGAATCTGCGCGATCTCGGCCTGGGGATTCTCTGAATAAAACGACATGCGGATCACCGTCGCCTGTTCCTCCGGCAGCCGGGCGATCGCCGCGCGCACGGCCGTCTCGTCCTGCCAACCGATCAGCCGCTCTTCGGCGGAGGGATCGGTGTCGGGTTCGTTGACGTCCGGCTCTGCCGGCGTCGAGACGATGCGCGACGTGCGTCTGCGCCGATCGATGCCGCAGTTGCGGGCGATCGTGAAGATCCAGGTCGACACGCCGGCTTTCGACGAATCGAAGCTTTCCGCCCGACGCCAAAGATTGAGCATCGTCTCCTGGATCAGATCTTCGCTTTCCGAGTCCGTGAAACCCTGCCGCATGAGGAAGGATTTCAGTCGCGGCGCGTAAAACCGGAACAGCGCGGCGAAAGCCTGCATGTCCCTGTTCTCCGCAACCCGCCGCATCAGTGCGGCGAGTTCCTGGGGCGGCGACATGGCGTCTCGATCCCCGGCGGCTACCATATAGGAGGCCTTGGATGCGCGTTGGTCGGCCCGGTTGGCCGGGATGGTCCTGATCTCATTCATGCCTCTCTTACGCCGGAGCCGTAAGCGCGGATCACGGTCGCTATATCAAGGTTAATTAATTCATCTTCGGCTGGCAGGCAAACGATGCCGGCTGATTGTTCACCGGAAGCGTCGCCGTGGTGCGCCGCCTCGGGCGAAGCTGATTGAATCGATTTGCTTCCCATTTGCGCATATGCCTAATTCTCGCTCCGGTTTCATGCCTGCGGAATAAGCATGGTCGAGAATGTGGCGAGAAAGGACGCAAAAATACGCAGATAGGACTGCGCATGCTTCTTGCATTGCTTCCGACATTGGTTTCAAATGCCTGAAGAATAAACGGGGAATTAAGATTTGGCGTTCGACGAAATGATCGACGCGGAGGGCAATCCGCGAGAGCCTTACCGCAAATATTTTGAATGGTTCAACGAGCAGGACCCGGCCTATCTGGCGGCGAAGGCGAGGGACGCTGAGAACATCTTCCGGAGGACAGGCATCACCTTCGCGGTCTATGGCCACGAAGACGCCACAGAAAAGCTGATCCCCTTCGATCTCATCCCGCGCATCATTTCCGGCAAGGAATGGCGCAAGCTGGCCCAGGGCATCGAACAGCGCGTGCTGGCGCTCAACGCCTTTCTCGAAGACATCTATCACAAGCAGGAAATCATCAAGGCGGGCCGCATTCCCCGCGAGTTGATCGAGAAGAATTCGGCTTTCCTGCCGCAGATGATCGGTATGAAGCCGCCGGGCGGCGTCTACACCCATATCATCGGCACCGACATCGTCCGCACCGGCGAAGACCAGTTCTATGTGCTGGAAGACAATGCGCGCACGCCGTCTGGCGTGTCCTATATGCTGGAAGACCGGGAAACCATGATGCAGATGTTCCCGGATCTGTTCCACAAGGTCCGGGTGCGTCCCGTTGAGGACTATCCGACGCAGCTCCGCCAGAGCCTCGATGCGCTCGCGCCTCCCGGCTGCAAGGGCAAGCCGCGGGTGGTGGTGCTGACGCCTGGCATCTTCAACTCCGCCTATTACGAACACGCCTTCCTCGCCGACCAGATGGGCGCCGAACTCGTGGAAGGCTCCGACCTGCGCGTCATCGACGGCAAGGTCTGCATGCGCACCACGCAGGGCTATGAATCGGTGGACGTGATCTATCGCCGCGTCGATGACGACTTCCTCGATCCCCTGACCTTCCGGCCGGATTCGGCTCTTGGGGTCGCCGGCATCATGGATGTCTATCGCGCCGGCAACGTCACCATCGCCAACGCCCCCGGTACCGGCATTTCCGACGACAAGGCCATCTATTCCTATATGCCCGAAATCGTCGAATTCTACACCGGCCGCAAGGCGATGCTGGAAAACGTGCCGACCTGGCGCTGTTCGGAGGCAGACAGCTTCAAATATGTGATGGAGCACCTGCCCGAACTCGTGGTCAAGGAAGTGCATGGTTCGGGCGGCTACGGCATGCTGGTCGGCCCCACCGCGACCCGCAAGGAAATCGCGCTGTTCGCCGAGAAGCTGAAAACCAAGCCGGGCAATTACATCGCCCAGCCGACGCTGTCGCTGTCGACCGTTCCAATCATGGTCAAGAAGGGCATCGCGCCCCGACATGTCGACCTCCGGCCTTATGTGCTGGTGTCCGACAAGGTGCATATCATCCCCGGCGGGTTGACCCGCGTCGCGCTCAAGAAAGGCTCGCTGGTGGTCAATTCCAGTCAGGGCGGCGGCACGAAAGACACCTGGGTGCTGGAGGACTGATCGATGATGCTCGGAAGAACCGCTAACGGCCTGTTCTGGATGTCCCGCTATCTGGAACGCGCCGAAAACACCGCCCGCCTCATCGACGCCGGTTTCCGCATGTCGCTGACGCGCTCCACTGAAAGCGAAGACGATTGGGACGGCGTGTTGCAGAGCGCCGGCGTGCGCGAACTCTACGCCGCGAAATATGAGAAACTGGCCGGCGCGGATGCGATGGACTTTCTCATGCGCGACAAGACCAATCCGTCCTCGGTGATCAACTGCCTGGAATTCGGCCGCAACAACGCCCGCATGGTGCGCACCGCGCTCACCCGCGAAGCCTGGGAAAGCATCAACGAAACCTGGCTCGAACTGAAGACCGTGCTCGCCAAGAAGGTGACGCACGCCACGCTGCCCGACGTCATCGACGCCATCAAGCGCCGGGTCGCGCATATGCGCGGCGCTTTCTCCGGCACGCAGCTTCGGGACGAGCTCTATAACTTCGCCATGCTCGGCTCCTTCATCGAGCGGGCCGACAACACGGCGCGCATCCTCGATGTGAAATACTACGTGCTGCTGCCGTCGCTTCTGCATGTCGGCGGTTCGATGGACAATTTCCATTGGCAGTCGATCCTGAGATCGGTGTCGGCCTTCCGTTCCTATTCCTGGGTCTATGACGCGGAATACAAGCCGGCCAACATCGCCCATTTCCTGATCCTCAATCGCCGCATGCCGCGCTCTCTCGCCTTCTGCTATGAGCAGATCGCGTCCAATCTCGCTCATCTCGCCCGTGATTACGGCAGCCAGATTTCGGCGCATGAGACGGCGGCGCGCACGCGCAACATGCTGCTGACGACCTCGATAGACGAGATCATGGACAAGGGGCTGCACGAGTTTCTCGAGGGCTTCATCCTGTCCAACGACACGCTCGCCAGCGAGATCAGCGACGGTTATCGGTTCTACAAGTGAGTTGAGACATGCGCCTGAAAATCAGCCACATGACGGAATACAACTATGACGAACCGGTGGAATTCGCGCTGCAAAGATTGAGGCTGACGCCCCGGGATTGGCCGGGGCAGAGGGTCCTGTCCTGGCAGACGCTGGTGACCGGGGCGGGGCATCAGGCCTTTTACGACGATCATTTCGGCAATCGCGTCGAACTGGTCAGCGTGATTGAAGGTCAGACGTCCATCCGCATCATGGCGCAGGGCGAAGTCGAGACAGAGGAGCGCAACGGCGTGTTCGGCCCGCATGTCGGGCATGCGCCGCTGTGGCTGTTCCGTCGCGAAACGCCGCTCGCCAAGCCGGGGAAACTCATCCGCGATCTCGGCAAGGGCATCGAAGGCGAGGGCGATCTCGCCCGCATGCATGCGCTGATGGCGGCCATCCATGAGGCGGTCGACTACAAGAAGGGTGTGACCAGTTCAGAAACCACCGCCGAGCAGGCGCTGGAATTGAAAGCCGGCGTCTGCCAGGACCACGCCCATATCTTCATCGCTGCGGCGCGGCTCCTCGGTCTGCCGGCCCGCTATGTCTCCGGCTATATGCTCGATGGTTCCGACATGGCCGCCGCCAGCCATGCCTGGGCGGAAGCGCATATCGATGGGCTCGGCTGGGTCGGCTTCGACGCCGCCAACAAGATCTGCCCCGACGAACGCTATGTCCGCATCGCAACCGGTCTCGATTACACCGACACCGCGCCGGTCTCCGGCATGCGGCTGGGCGCGTCGCCGGAGATGATCATCGTCAATGTCACGGTCGAACAGTAAAGCGACCCGTCAAAAAACCGGCTTATAGCTTCCGCCCGGCTCTCTGCCGGGCGGTTTCGTTTGCAGGTGGGGAGTGGCGCAGCCTTGCGACGGTCCGTCGGGATGGGGACTTTCACCTATCTGCTCTTTCGTGATCGGGATCGCTATAGAGTGCGGGTCTTCTGTCGCAGCCGCGCGACACCGCTTCGCTATCATCGTTGCGTGATATCTGGACGAATATAACGAATTCCTCGATCCTCCCTCCCACGGGTCCATGCCGGACCTCGCCGCATCAGGGAGGAAACCATGCTGCATCAGAAAATCACCACCACGCCGTTCAAGACGCGTTACGGCAACTTCATCGGCGGTCAGTGGGTAGAGCCGGTCGACGGCCGCTATTTCGACGACACGACGCCCGTAACCGGCGGCAAGCTCTGCGAAATCGCCCGTTCGAACGAGAAGGACGTAGAGCTGGCGCTGGACGCCGCCCATGCCGCCAAGGACAAATGGGGCCGCACGCCGGTCGCCCAGCGCGCGTTGATCCTCAACCGCATCGCCGACCGCATGGAGAGCAATCTCGAACTGCTCGCCCAGGCCGAGACCTGGGACAACGGCAAGCCGCTGCGCGAAACCATGGCGGCCGACATTCCGCTGGCCATCGATCATTTCCGCTATTTCGCCGCTTGCGTCCGCTCGCAGGAAGGCTCGATCGGCGAAGTCGATCACGACACGATCGCTTATCACTTCCATGAGCCGCTCGGCGTGGTCGGCCAGATCATTCCCTGGAACTTCCCGATCCTGATGGCTGCCTGGAAAGTCGCGCCGGCGCTCGCCGCCGGCAATTGCGTGGTGCTGAAGCCGGCCGAACAGACGCCTGCCTCCATTCTCGTGCTCGCCGATCTCATCGCCGACATCCTGCCGCCGGGCGTGCTCAACATCGTCAACGGTTTCGGCCTTGAAGCCGGCAAGCCGCTCGCCTCCAGCCCGCGCATCGCCAAGATCGCCTTTACCGGCGAGACCTCGACCGGCCGGCTGATCATGCAATACGCCAGCCAGAACCTCATCCCGGTGACGCTGGAGCTCGGCGGCAAATCGCCGAACATCTTCTTCGCCGACGTGATGGCCGAAGACGACGATTACTTCGACAAGGCGCTCGAAGGTTTTGCGATGTTCGCGCTCAATCAGGGCGAGGTGTGCACCTGCCCGTCCCGCGCGCTCGTGCATGAAAAGATCTATGATCGTTTCATGGAAAAGGCCGTCGCCCGCGTCGAGAAGATCAAGCAGGGCAATCCGCTGGATCTCGAAACGATGATCGGCGCGCAGGCGTCGTCCGAACAACTGCACAAGATCCTCTCCTATATCGAGATCGGCACGCAGGAGGGCGCGAAAGTCTTGACCGGCGGCGAACGCAACCTGCTCGACGGCGACCTCGAACACGGCTTCTACGTCAAGCCGACCGTGTTCGAAGGCCACAACAAGATGCGGATCTTCCAGGAAGAAATCTTCGGCCCCGTCGTCTCCGTGACCACCTTCAAGGACGACGAGGAAGCGCTCGAAATCGCCAATGACACGCTTTACGGCCTCGGCGCGGGCGTCTGGAGCCGCGACGCCAATCGCTGCTACCAGTTCGGCCGCAACATCCAGGCCGGGCGCGTCTGGGTCAACAATTACCACGCCTATCCGGCGCATGCGGCCTTCGGCGGCTACAAGCAATCGGGCATCGGCCGCGAAACCCACAAGATGATGCTCGACCACTATCAGCAGACCAAGAACATGCTGGTCAGCTATTCTCCCAAGGCGCTCGGTTTCTTCTGATCCTCCGAACGTATGGCTGACCACGGGCTCCCGGCGAAACGCCGGGAGTTCTGTTTATGGCCTTGCCTCAGCGGTCGAGCCAGTTCTCGACAACCAGGCCGCCGATGCGCGAAAATTCACGAACATTGTCCGTCACCAGCACGAGATCGGACGTCAGCGCTTGCGCCCCGATCAGCAGATCATTCAAGCCGATGCTCAGTCCAGCA
The DNA here is from genome assembly GCF_005222915.1 of Rhizobium sp. FKL33. Classification (GTDB taxonomy): domain Bacteria; phylum Pseudomonadota; class Alphaproteobacteria; order Rhizobiales; family Rhizobiaceae; genus Rhizobium_E. The sequence continues at coordinate 49,792 of NZ_STFX01000016.1, read as the reverse complement.
GCTTCCAGTTCGGCGCGGATCACTCCATACCGTGTGTCCGACGGACACTCCAAAGGCAGAACAGGGATTGTGCGCAGAATGGCTTCAACGGTCGCCGTCAGTCGGGCCGAGCCCTTCTTGGCGGCGCCATAGCGCAATTCTGCGGCCACGACGATGCTCGTGAAAATCGCCTGATGTCCGACACGCTCGACATGTTGTGCGGCGCTGCCCGCAGGGTTGCGCATGATGTCGCTGATGATGTTCGTGTCGAGGAGATAGCCGTTCAAAAGATGTCCTCGGACTTCGACGGCATGTCCTCGATATCAGGAAACTCATCACCGGGCCCCAGCGGCGCGTTTTTCTTCCAGACGTTCAACAGTTCAACGATGTTGGTCGGGCCCGTCACGGGTTCGATGATCAGTCTCTGGCCTTCCTTGCGGATCAGAACCCGGTCTCCCGGAAGTTCAAATTCGACAGGAATCCTGACCGCCTGACTGCGATTGTTGCGAAACAGCTTGGCTTCCTTGGTCTTCGACGACGAAGAGGGGAGGGACATCGGCAGCTCCTTGCATATGCCGTATTGTATATCCCATCGCTCCGTCTCTGGCAATTTCTCCTATGTCGAGAGGCCTGTCAGAGAATGAAATCGCCCGCATTCATTTCGGCGACGCCGTCCAGTTCGATCGCGAGGTCGAGAATGCGGTCGCCATTGACGTCGCCCAGAACAAAGCCTTCTTCGAAGCGCAACTGACCGGCGACGCCGCTGAAATCTCCGCCGCCGATGAAGCGGAAGGATTGGTTGCCGGATTGTCCCGTTTTCGCGTCGATGCCGGAAAGATCGATTTCGTCGCCCCCACTATGGGTGAAATCGCCGATCACGTCGAAATCGCGCGTGTTCCTGCTGTCGGTCACCGAGACGAAGACGAAGCGATCTTCGCCTGATCCGCCCATAAGGAAGTCTGAGCCGCCCCCGCCAATGAGCATATCATTGCCGGCGAGACCGTTGAGACTATCGCCGTCGCCGAGGCCCCTGAGAACATTGGCGCCGCCCGAACCGATCAGCGTGTCGCTGGAATTGGTCCCCTCGGCATTCTCGATGCCGACAAGGGTTTCCTGGCGGTTCGCGCCGGTCAGGGCAATGCCTTCGGCGAGGCTGAGCGCAATGCCGCCGAGACTGGGATCGTCCGACCTCGGCTTGTAGCTGATCGTGTCTGTTCCAGTCCCGCCATTGAAGACATTGGACCAGCCTTCGGAGAAGAAGGTGTCGTTGCCGGCGTCGCCGAAATAGCGGCTCTTGAAGGTCGAGACGGCGATCTCGTCGGCTCCGTCGCCCGCGCGGACCAGATCGCCGGCTTCGCTGGCGAGGGACGCGAAACCAAGGCCGACATAGGTGTCGGCGCCCGCGCCCAGCCGGATGTCGTTGCCGTCTTCCTTGTGATTGACCACGCCGTCATTGCCCGCGCCGGCGTCGACGAAATTGCCGCCGCCGCGACCGTCGCTCAGGTCGAGAATGATCGTGTCGTTGCCACCCTTGGCGAAAACGCGGATACCGATATCGGCGCCCTGCTCAATGCGGTCGGCTTTGTTGGTGCCGTTGATCGTCTTTCCCATAGCGCCTTCCCCTTGTTTGGCGTTTGCGTATGAGCTGATTTAGCAGATTTTACAAAGCCAAAAGTTCCCAAGGAAACATTCTGAGAAAACGGCGTGTCGTGTCCGACGAAGGTCCATTCGACCATAAAGTTCCTCTCGAACCAGTCCCTCACTCGCATGAGCCTGGAATGTCGAGCCGATAGGTCGTCTTGCCGGGACCATCGGGTAGGACCGGGATCAGATAGACCTTGAGATCGCACTCCTGCACGCGGATGGTCCATTCCTTCGCGCCGTCTTTCCGCGTTCCCGTATTGGAAATCGCTCCGATCGGGGCCTGATGAACTGCGTCTGCCACCTCGCTGCTGCCGAGAATGACGCCGATCTGTTCGACGCTGTCGTAATAGCCGGAAACTGCCGCTTCGGCGGAGCCGCTTCCCAGCGCAGCCGCGATCACGGCCATAATCAGCCTCTTCATGTCTATTCTTTGCTCCCTCAACTGGCTCGCGCCTCTGATGAGCGAGGTCTATCATGACGCAGGCGAATGCGGCTACGGCCATTCAGCGTAGAGCATTTGGTTTCATATGGGTTCAAGCACGTTATGGGCAGTCACGAACATCGTCTGGCGCGCAAACGAAAACGGGGGCGTCGCCGCCCCCATTCACAGTCCTCGTCGTAAATTCAAGCCTCAGCCGCGGAACTGGCCTTTGGCGCGGTTCGGGCGACCGCCGTTCGGTCTGCCACCGTCGCGCTTTGCGCCCTGATGCGGCTTTGCGCCTTCGGGGCGGGCGTCGCCATGCGGGCGACGGTCGCGCTGCTGCGGGCGATCTTCGGAAAGAAGGTTGGCGTCTTCGGCATAGCCGGCGAAGCGCGCAGGGCTATGGCGCGATGCGCCCGGAGCCGGCTTGGCGGCGTCGCGGCGCGGGCCGCGATTGTCGCCGTCGGGACGCGGGCCGCGTCCTTCCGGGCGAGGGCCACGGCTCTCGGGGCGGCGTTCGCCGTTCTGGCCATTGCGGGCGGGACGTCCGTCATGATCGCGCTTGCCTTCCGGACGGCGGTCGCCGCGGGCCGGGCGGTCGCCGGCGACTTCGCTGCGGTCGCGCACGGGGCGGAATTCGCCGCCGTTCAATTCCTCGACCTCGGAGAAGCTGGAGCGCGGCTGGCGCTGCGGACGATCACGACGCGGGCCGCGATCGTTGCGCTGGCCTTCCGGGCTGCGCGGCTTGCGGGCGGGACGGTCGCTCTCGTCGTTCAGATCGATCTCGGCGACTTCGGCGAAACCGCCGCGGGCGATCGCCTGCTCACGGCGTTCGGCGGCCTGCTCGCGGGCTTCGCGCGGACCACGGCTTTCCGGCCGGCGACCGCGATGGCTTTCGCCGCCGCCCTTCTTCTTGCCCTGCCATTCCGGGCGTTCGCCCGAGGCGACCGGCACCGGCTGGCCCATCAGTTTTTCGATGTCATAGAGCATCTTGAGTTCATCGGGCGCGCAGAAGGCGATGGCGATGCCTTCGCGGCCGGCGCGAGCCGTGCGGCCGATGCGGTGGACATAGGTGTCCGGCACGGTCGGAAGATCGTAATTGTAGACATGGCTGACGCCGGGCACGTCGATGCCGCGGGCGGCGACGTCGGTGGCGACCAGCGTGCGGATGTCGCCGTCACGGAAGCCCTTGAGCGCGCGGTCGCGCTGGCCCTGGCTCTTGTTGCCGTGAATGGAAGCGACGGAGAAGCCCGTCTGGTCGAGATGCTTCATCAGCTTCTCGGCGCCATGCTTGGTCTTGCAGAATACCAGGTTCAGGGCATCCTTGCCGTTGGCGCGGAGTTCTTCCTTCAGAAGGGCGGTCTTGTGATCGCGGCCGAGCACGAAATGGACCTTCTGCACCACCTTGTCGGCGGCCTTGCCGGGCGGGGTGACGGACACTTCTTCCGGATCATGCAGGTAATCGCCGGCGAGTTCGGCAATGGCCTGCGGCATGGTGGCCGAGAACAGCATGGTCTGGCGACGCTTGGGCACCAGCTTCACGATCTTCTTGAGGTCATGGACAAAGCCGAGGTCCATCATCTGGTCGGCTTCATCGAGAACGAGATAGCGAACGGCGGACAGGTTGAGCGCGCGGCGATTGCAGAGATCGAGCAGGCGGCCCGGCGTGGCGATCAGGATGTCGACGCCCTTTTCCAGGATCTTCGACTGCACATTGATCGAGGCACCGCCGACGACCGAGGTCTGCTTGAGCGGCGACTTGCGGGTGAACACCTTCAGGCTTTCGCCGATCTGGTTCACGAGTTCGCGGGTGGGAGCGAGGATGAGGGCGCGGCAGGCCTTGGGTTCGGCCTTGACGCCTTCCTTGATCAGGCGGGCGATGATGGGCAGGCCGAAGCCGAGCGTCTTGCCGGTGCCGGTCTGGGCGAGGCCGATGATGTCGCGGCCTTCGAGCGCCAGCGGAATGGCTTTCGCCTGGATCGGCGTGGGGACCGTGAAGCCGGTCTCAGTCAGGGTGTTGAGAAGATATTGCGAGAGGCCAAGCGTTTCGAAGCTGGTCGTAGTGGTCACAGTCAGTCTACCTTTCGGGGGCCAAACAGCTCCGCCGGATAGACATCATTGCCCATCCGGTGCGTCTGGCTCAAGAACCCCGCGTGACATGGGAACTTGTTGTTCGTTTCTGAAATTCGCTTTCCGGCGCATCGAACGCGAGGGCGTTCGAGACCGCGCTTTGCCTTTATTGATCGACGCTCACCGGTTCCCCCGTAACGAGGGCTTTCATCCGTGGTCGTGCGGGCTGCTCACGCGGCACCCTTCAGGGGAAAGCTGGCCTGCATGTCGTGTATTTCGCGGGCAAAGTCAAGGACTGTTTCGCAGATGCGATATGCGCGCGGCGCAGATCGCGGCGTTCTCCGCCGCGATCCCGGTTGTAGTCTTGTCTATCAGAAGTCGGTCGGCACGCCGCCTTCGGCCTTGCGGCGGGCGACGAAGGCGTCGAGTTCCTCCTCGATCGCCGGATCAAGCGCGGGCTGTTCGTAAGCTGCGAGCTTTTCCTTCCAGACGCGGTTGGCATGCTGGAACGTGGTCGGGCTGCCGGCCTCGACCCAGGTCTCGTTGTTGCGCCAGTCCGACAGGATCGGCGAATAGAAGGCGGTTTCATAGCGTGACAGCGTGTGCTGCGTGCCGAAATAGTGGCCGCCCGGTCCGACGTCGCGGATGGCGTCGAGGCCCAGCGCATCGTCGGAAACGTCGAGCGGTTTCAGGAATTCGGCGACCATCTGCAGGAGATCGACGTCGAGAATGAATTTCTCATAGGAGGCCGTCAGACCGCCTTCGGTCCAGCCGGCCGAATGCATGATGAAATTGCCGCCGCCTTCCACCACGCCCCAGAGCGAGAACACCGATTCATAGGCGGCCTGCGCATCGAGCGTGTTTGCCGCATTGGTGTTGGAGGTGCGATAGGGGAAGCCGTAGCGACGGGCGAGCTGGCCGCCGGCGATCACGGCCTTCATATATTCCGGCGTGCCGAAGGCGGGCGCTCCTGTTTTCATGTCGACATTGGAGGTGAAGCCGCCATAGACGGCGGGCGCGCCGCGGCGGACCATCTGGGTAAAGGCGATGCCGCAGAGCGCCTCGGCGTTCTGCTGAACGACGGCGCCGGCGATCGTCACCGGAGCCATGGCGCCGGCGAGTGTGAACGGCGTGAGCACGACCACCTGATTGCGCGACGACATTTCGATGATGCCCTGCAGCATGGGGCCGTCCAGACGCAGCGGCGAAGAGGAATTGATGATGGTGAAAAGCGACGGCTCGCGCTCCATCTGTTCCCAGCTTACGCCGCGACCGATGCGGGCGATCTCCAGCGCGTCTTCGTTGCGCTGCTTGCCGAGCGAATAGGCGTGGAAGGGCTTGTCGGTCAGCTTCACCATGTCGGACAGGCAGTCGAGATGGCGGACGGAAGCATGGATATCAACGGGTTCGACGGGATAGCCGCCGGTGGTGTGGATGATGTCGTAGCACTGGGCGAGCTTGACGAGATTGCGGTAGTCGGCCTGGTTGCCGGTGCGGCGACCGCCATCCATGTCGGAGACGAAAGGCGCCGATGCGATCTGGGCGAAGACGAGATTGTTGCCGCCCATCTTCACATGACGCTGCGGATTGCGGGCATGCAGCGTGAACTCCTTCGGCACGGTGGCGATCATGTCCATGATCAGGCCGCGATCGAAGCGGACGCGTTCGGAACCTTCGGTCACATGCGCGCCATGCGCCTTCATGATCTCGCGCGCTTCGGGCAGCATGATGTCCATGCCGATCTCTTCGAGAACCGTCAGCGAGGCGTTGTGGATGGCTTCCAGCTGGTCGGCGGAGAGAAGTTCGGTGCGCGGCCTGTCGTTGACGAGGTTGAGATAGGAGGGGCCTGCGGAACGGCGCGAGCGATCGGCGCCCCGGCCGCCGGCGCGGCGGCGGCGGCCTTCGCTGGCTGCTTCCTCTTGCATGATGACTGCCTGTGTGCCTTCCGCGCTCATGTCGTTCTCGCTTGTTCTCATTGCCTCACCGGGCGCGAAAGGCGCCGCTCCCGCCGGCTTGATCGAGCCCCGCCGGCTAACGTCCATCATGTCAAAGGCGGCTTTCCGACCCGCTTGTAAAAGCGACAGAAACAACGGGCGGCCTGCCGCGATAAGGCCAGCGCCTGTTCTGCTTGCGGCAGTATTGCCGGCGGCGTGGAACCGCAAATTTCCGTCATCGGCGCGAAAAACCAATATGGTTCATCTCTTATTAAACGGCAGACTGATAGAAATTGGCCATGATTTGCGCCTGGGCCGGAGAACTGTGTGCGGCATTCTGAGGATCCATTGCTGAGGACGGTCTGCGATCGGGTTCTCCAACTCGACGCGCCTGCCTTCGTGAAGGACAGCGAACTCAGATATGTCGTGGTCAACGAGGCCTTTGGCCGCCTTTTCGACGTCAAGACGGAAGAGCTGATCGGGCGCACAGGCCGCGATGTCGGTCTCGACGCCGGTCTTGACCTGCATGACAAGGAGCGCTCCTGCGTCGTGTTCGGTGACGAACAGACCAGCCACTATCTCGATCCCGCCGGCAAGGGTTTCTTCAATGTCGAACTCGAACGCTTCGAGCTGAATGACGGCCGGTTCTTTCTTTATTGTCGGTTCGCGCCGAAGGCGCTTGCGCCGCAGATTGACAAGAAAGTCGAGTTTCAAGCCCGCGCCGCGGCCCTGTCGCTCGGGATGGACATGGGGCAGATCGACTCGATCCTCGACATCCTCGATGTCGGCGTGGTGCTCTGGTCGCCGGATGGCCGGCTCGCCTATGCCAACGAACGGCTCTGGGCCTTCTATGCAGGCATCGAAGGGCTCAAAACCGGCATCAGCTTCCGTGAATTCAGCGGGCGGATGTATGACTATTTCGCTTGCATCTGGCCGGACGCCTATCCACCCGACAACAAGGCCAAGCAGGCTTGGATTGAAACGCGGGTCGAATGGCATTCGCGCGACGTCGCCGCCGATCAGGTTCTGCTTCCCAATGGCCGGCATATCCAGTTCATGAATCGTCGCCTCGCGGACGGTTCCGTACTCGGAATGCGGATCGACGTGACGGATATGAAGCGTCGCGAAGAGCTTCTGGACAAGCATGTTCAGGAGATAAGCCTCTATCGCGAGCTTCTCGATCGTCTGCCCGTTGCGACCTTTGCCCGTGATATCGAGCACAAGCTCGTCTACGCGAACCGACGGTTCAGCGAATTGTGGGGCTCGGAGCCCGGCGACCTCATCGGTCTGACCGAGCACGAGATGTTTCCGCCCGATCGGGCCGATTATCTTGCCGCATGCAATGAACGGACGCTGGTCGAATGCGAGACGATACAGCATGAAATCGATATCCCGGCCCCGGATGGAACCATCCGCGGCATGGCCCGCACCGACCGGATCCGCACTGAACGCGGCCTGACCTATCTTGTCGGCGCAATCACCGACATCACCGGTGTGCGCCAGCGCGAATTGATGTTGGAGGAGGCCTCGCGTAAGACCGCCGATCTCCTCAAGGACATTGAAGACATCATCTCCAACGTCGATGTCGGCATTCTGGTGTTAGATTCGTCGCTCAACATCCAGATGATGAACGACGCCTATCACCGGCATTTGTGGAAGGATATGCCGGCGGAATGGCTTGAAGACATGGTCGGCCTGCCCTTCACCGTTCTGCTGGAGGAAAGCCATCGTCGTCTGGGCATGGAGACGTCTTGGGCGGATTATCGTCGGCAGCGCATGGAGGAAATCCAGGCGTCGCCCATCACGCCGCGCGAAATCGTGCTGCATGACGGCATGCGTTATCTATACTCCAGCATCAATCTGTCGCGCGGCCGGATCATGCTGTGTTACTTCGATGTGACGGACCTGCGCCGACGCGATCGCGAAGTGACCGAGGCACGGGCCGAAGTCGACAATGCCTACAGGCTCATCAAGAACGCCACCGACACAATGCCCCAAGGCGTGTGCGTGATCGAAAATGGAAAAATCGTTTTCGCCAACAGCGCGCTCGCCCAGATATTCGGCGTGCCGCCGGAGGTGGCCGCAGTCGGCAACGACTGGCGTGTCAGCTACGACGCGATTCCGTTCCGTAGCTCCGGCGAGAATCTAGATCTATTGCGGGCTGAAGCGGAAGACGCAGTCGCCAATCACCGCGACCTCACCCGCCGGTACCAGTTGGAAAATGGCCGCTGGTTCAAGACCGAGCTGCGCTGGAGCGGCGACGGTCAGGGCGTGGTGCTCGTCTCCGATCAGACCGGCACCGTAGAGCGCGAGAACGAATTGCAGCGGCTGGTTGCCAAGGCCGAAACCGCCGACAAGGTGAAGTCTGAATTCCTCGCCAATATCGGGGTGGAATTCCGCACGCCGCTCAACGGCATTCTAGGCATGGCCGAATTGCTCGGCAAGTCGCCGCTGGACACCCGGCAGCGCGCCTTCATCGAAATCATCCAGAAATCCGGCAAGGCGTTGATGGCGATCATCAACGACATTATCGAGTTCTCCAAGCTGGATTCGGGGCATATCCAGCTCAAATATGCCGCTTTCAACCCGGCCGAAGCTCTGGACGATGTCGCGACCCTGTTTGCGAGCCGCGCCGCCGAGAAGGATCTCGAACTCATCGTCGAGCGTAAGGGCGAATTGCCGGCCAAGGTGATGGGCGACGCAGGGCGCTTCCGGCAGGTGCTCACCAATCTCATCTCCAACGCCATTCAGTTCACCGAGCGCGGCTATGTGCTCGCCTCTGTGCAGGCGACGCCGGACACTGCCGGCAATGTCATCCTGCAGGTGCGCGTCGAAGACACCGGCGTCGGCATTCCGGCCGACAAGCTCGATACGATCTTCGACAAATTCTCCCAGATCGACCTGTCGATCTCCCGAAGCGCAGGCTCCGGCTTGGGTCTCGCCATCGCCCAGCGTCTCGCGCAGATCCAGGGCGGCGTGATCACGGTGCACAGCGTCGAGGGGATGGGGACGGAATTTTCCTTTGCGCTCCCGGCGCAGGTCGCCGCAGAAAGCCGGCGTCCGGAGCCGCTGTCGGCCGATCTCGCCCAGGCCCGCATCGTCGTCATCGACGATCACGAGCAGACCCGCACCATTCTCTGCGACAACATCGCCAATTGGGGTTTTGAATGCGTCGGCGCGGCCGATGCGTTGACCGGTTATTCCATCATCCGGGCCGCGTCCGAAAGCAGTCTGCCCGTCGATGCGATCGTGGTCGACGAAACCATGCCCGGCGAAAGCGGCTGCGACCTCGTCGAACGGCTGCGGGCCGAACCTGCCTATGCCGGATTGCCGGTCATCATGCTGGCCTCGGGCGAACTCGCCAGCGATGCGCCCGCCGCATCGATTCCGGTCGACGCCTATCTCACCAAGCCTGTGCGCATGCCCATCCTGCGCGCTACGCTGATCGACGTGATCAGGGCGCGGCGCAGCGACGCCGGATCTCCGTCCTTCGCCGTCGAGGCCGACGAGCCGGGTGATGACGGAGATTGCGGGCCGGATGTGCTGGTGATCGAGGACAACGACATCAATCAGATCTTTTTCGATCAGATCCTTTCCGAAGCCGGGCTGAAGCGGCGGATCGTCGGAGATGCGGCTTCGGCCGAAGCGGCCTGGCGCGAAAAACGCCCTGCGCTGGTGCTGATGGACCTGACCTTGCCTGACGCCAGCGGCCAGACTCTGCTGCTGCTTCTGCGCGCGCTTGACGCGGCCCTCTATGGCGGTGACGTCCCGCCGATCATCGGCGTGGTGAGCAGGGGCGACGACGCCTGCCTCAGCGCCTGCATGGCCGACGGCATGGTCGACAGCATCGCCAAGCCGATGACGCCCGACCGCGTGATCGAGAAAATCCGCCAGTATTCGCCCGATCTGCTGGCGCCGATCGAGAAGGACGCCGCCACCGGCTGACGCGACGTTTTCGGCTTTTGCCCCCGGCGGCAAAATGATCTAGGAGTCCTCGCGAGCGCCGAGGACGTCGGCCTGTCGAAGGGGATTGATCATGCTTGTTTTTCTTCTCGGACTCGTCCTGTTTCTCGGTCTGCACCTGCTGCAGGCCATCGCGCCCGGCGTGCGGGACGCGGCGGTGGCCTCGTTGGGTCGACCGACCTACCGCGCCGTGCATTCATTGCTGTCGATCGCAACGCTCTGTCTGCTGATCTACGGCTTTGGCCAGGCGCGGCTGGAAACGGGCGTGCTCTATTATCCGCCGGTCTTCTTCAGCCATATCACGCTGACCCTGATGCTGATTGCGGTGATCGTGCTCGTGTCCAGCTTCCTGCCGGCCGGCTATATCGCGGCGAAGACCAAGCATCCCATGGTGACCTCGGTGAAGATCTGGGCTCTGGCCCATCTTCTCGCCAATGGCGAGACTGTGCAGGTCATCCTGTTCGCCGCCTTCCTCGCCTGGGCGGTTATCGTCCGCATTTCTTATAAGAAGCGCATGGCGCGGGGCGAAGCGCTGCCGCGCCCCTACAAGTCCTGGACCTATGACATCGCCGCCGTCGCCATCGGCCTCGTCGTCTATGGCGCGATCGTGATGAAGCTCCATGCCTTGCTGATCGGCGTTCCCGTGATGGCGATGGGATAAGCGCCGAGATTCTCGGCGTCGCCCCCTTACATTGACGCCGAAATCGGATAGAAGCGGCGTTTGATGCGAAACCCGCGCCAAGACGGAAATCCACGATGACCATGATGAACGACAATGAGAGTTTCATTCGCGAAGTGAACGAGGAGTTGCGCTCTGAACAGATGCGCAGCGTCTGGAAGCGTTTCGCGCCCTTCATCATTGGCGGCGCGGCAATCATCGTTCTCGGGGTCGCGGGCAGCACGACCTGGCAGTGGTGGCAGAGCAAGCAGTCCTCCGCCTCGGGCGACCGCTTCCTGACCGCGCTCAAGGACGCTGGCGACAACCGCGCGGCGGACGCCGAAAAGGAATTGGCCGCCCTTTCCAAGGACGGCTTCGGCGCCTATCCGGTGCTGGCGCGCATGCGTCTGGCCACGCTGAAGGCGGAAAAGAGCGATGTCGCAGGCGCGGTCGCCGATTTCTCGGCGATCGGCAAGGACACCTCCATTCCGGAGCCGATGCGGCATGTGGCGCGGCTGCGCGCCGCGTGGCTTCTGATCGACAGCGGCGATTACGCCAAGGTCGCAGCTGAAGTCGAAGAGCTGGCGACGCCGGCTTCGGCCATGCGTCATGGCGCCCGCGAGGCGCTGGGTCTCGCCGCATACAAGTCCGGTGACTACGCCAAGGCGCGCGACTGGCTGCAGCTGATCGTCGACGACGCGAATGCGCCGGCGGGCGCGGCAAGCCGCGCGCGCACGCTTCTTGCTTTGATCACGGCCAGCGGCAAGCTGTCCTGATCCCAACTATTTTACTTGTCCGGAGCGGTTCATGAGTTTCACAGTGGCTATCGTCGGACGTCCGAATGTCGGCAAATCCACCCTGTTCAATCGGCTGGTGGGCAAGAAGCTGGCGCTCGTCGACGACACGCCCGGGGTGACCCGCGACCGCCGGCCGGGCGACGCCAAATTGATGGATCTGCGCTTCCGGATCATCGATACGGCCGGTCTCGAAGAAGCCGATGAGGAGTCCCTCGAAGGCCGCATGCGCCAGCAGACGGAACTCGCCATCGATGAGGCCGATCTCACGCTGTTCGTGGTCGACGCCAAGATGGGCCTGACGCCTGTCGACAGTACGCTCGCCGAAATGCTGCGCCGTCGCGGCAAGCCGGTGGTGCTGGTCGCCAACAAGTCCGAAGCCCGCGGCTCCGACGCCGGCTTTTATGACGCCTATGGCCTCGGCTTGGGCGAGCCCTGCCCGATTTCGGCCGAACATGGCGAAGGCATGCTCGATCTGCGCGACGCCATCGTCGCGGCGATCGGCGAAGAGCGGGCCTTCGAAGAGGACGATGTCGCCGAAACCGACGTTGTCGTGCCGAGGGAAGATATCGACGACATCGAGGACGATGACTACGAACCCGAATATGACGACACGAAGCCGCTGCGCATTGCGGTCGTCGGTCGTCCGAACGCCGGCAAGTCGACGCTGATCAATCGTTTTCTCGGCGAGGACCGCCTGTTGACCGGCCCGGAAGCCGGCATCACCCGCGATTCCATTTCGGTGGAATGGGACTGGCGCGGCCGCAAGATCAAGATGTTCGACACCGCCGGCATGCGCCGCCGCTCGCGCATCACCGAAAAGCTCGAAAAGCTGTCGGTCGCCGACACGCTGCGCGCCGTGCGCTTCGCCGAAACCGTGATCATCGTCTTCGACGCCACGATCCCGTTCGAGAAGCAGGATCTGCATATCGTCGACTTCGTGATCAAGGAAGGCCGCGCCGCGGTGCTCGCCTTCAACAAATGGGATCTGATCGAGGATCGCCAGGCGGTGCTTGCCGATCTGCGCGAAAAGACCGAGCGGCTCTTGCCGCAGGCGCGCGGCATCCGGGCCATCACCGTTTCCGGCCAGACCGGCGACGGGCTCGACCGGCTGATGCAGGCGGTGGTCGACACCGACAAGATCTGGAACAAGCGCGTTTCCACCGCCAAGCTCAATCGCTGGCTCGATTATCAGACGCAGGGACATCCGCCACCGGCGGTGTCGGGTCGTCGCATTCGCCTGAAATATATGACGCAGGTGAAGTCGCGTCCGCCTGGCTTCATGATCTCCTGCTCGCGTCCCGAAGCCCTGCCGGAAAGCTATACGCGCTATCTGATCAACGGGTTGCGCCAGGATTTCGGCCTGGCCGGCGTGCCCATCCGGATCTTCTACCGGAGCTCCGTGAACCCCTTCGAGGGTAAGAAGAACAAGAGGGACTAAAGACGTCGACCCGACGTCTTCGGCGCGAGGCATGGGAGGCTCTGGCGTGACCGAAACCGGCAAATTCACCGCGCCGTCCCCCGAGGACATCCGCAGCTGGCGGCCTGAGACACGGGCCGTCGATGCAGGGCTTGCGATCGACCCATCGACGGGCGCTATCGCGCCCAATCTCTCTGCATCGGTCAACAATGCGCTACTGCCGGGCGAGGGCGCTTTTTCGGCCGATGGCGTTGAGGATCTGGCTGATCTCCCCTATCTCTATGCCCGTTGGACCAATCCCACCGTGCGGCAGCTGGAAATGCGGGTGGCGGCGCTGGAGAACGCCGAGGCCGCCCTCTGCTCGGCCACCGGCATGGCGGCCATCGCCGGTGTGTTCTTCACCTTCCTGAAAGCGGGCGACCATCTGGTGGTGTCCGATGTCTGCTATGCCGGCGCGACCGAACTCGCCCAGCGCATCCTGCCGGACTACGGCATCGAGGTGACGCCGGTAAACATGTCGCGGCTCGACGAGGTCGAGGCGGCGATCCGGCCCCATACGCGCCTCATCCATTGCGAAAGCCCCTGTAATCCTATTCTGCGGCTCACCGATCTCCGCGGCGTGTCGGCGCTCGCCAGAGAACGGGGGATCAAGGTCTCCGTCGATTCGACCTTCGCGACGCCCGCCGCGACCCGGCCGCTTGATCTCGGCGTCGACCTCGTCATACACTCGCTGACCAAATTCATGAACGGTCATGGCGATGCGCTCGGCGGCGCGGTGGCGGGCTCCAAGGCCGATATCGCCCGCATCCGCGCCCGCGCTGGCGTCTATCTCGGCGCGACGCTGTCGGCGCAAAACGCCTGGCTGATCCTGCGCGGCGTCGATACGCTTTACGCCCGCATGCGGATGATTTCCGAAAGCGCCGCCAAGGTGGCCGCCTATCTTGAAAGCCATCCCGCCATCGAGCGGGTGATCTATCCCGGTCTCGACAGCCATCCGCAAAAGGCGCTGGCCGACAGCCAGTTGGATCTGGCCGGCGGCATGATCGGCTTCCGGGTCAAGAAGGATCGGCAGGCGCAGGCCATGGCGCTCGCTACCCGGTTGAAGATCGCCCACTACGCCTTTTCGCTCGGCCATCAGCGTTCCATCGTGGTGCTGCTCGACACCGAGGCGATGATGACCTCGACCTTCCGTCTCCAAGGCGCCCAGCTCGAAGACTACAGGCGTTTCGCCGGCGACGGGATCTTCCGCCTGTCGATCGGGCTTGAATCGCCCGATGACCTGATCGCGGATTTCGATCAGGCGCTCATCATCTGATGCGCCGGCGCATAGGCCTTTTCGATCTCATCCGGCGGCACGCCGTTGGCGCGCATGACATTTTCCAGGAACTGCCGTGTGGCCGCCTCCCAGGTGTAGGTTTCGGCCAGCGCGCGGGCCGCTTCGCGTGAGCAGTCGAGCGCCTTGAGGCAGGCTTCGCGCAGATCGGAATCGAGCGCGCCAGCTTTCGGATGCCCGCCGAGAATGTCGGCCGGACCGGTCACCGGATAGGCGGCCACCGGCGCGCCGGCGGCCAGCGCCTCCAGAATGACATTGCCGAATGTGTCTGTCTTGGATGGAAAGACGAAGACGTCGGCCTGCGCATAGTGTTCGGCGAGCTCCTGGCCGAATTTTGCGCCGGTGAACAGCGTATCCGGATAGGCCTTCTGCAGCTTTTCGCGCGCCGGGCCGTCGCCGACCACGACTTTCGAGCCGGGCAGGTCGAGCTCAAGGAAGGCTTCGATATTCTTCTCCACTGCGATGCGGCCCACCTGCATGAAGATGGGGCGGGGCAGGCCGAATGGCCGGTCGACGAGCGGCTGCGGCTGGTAGAGGCTATGGTCGATGCCGCGCGACCAGCGCTTGAGATTCTTGAACCCGCGCGCCGTCAGTTCCGCTTCCAGGCTGGCCGTCGCCACCATGCAGACATTCCCCGCATTGTGGAAATTGCGCACCATGCCATAGAGAATGCTGGCGGGGATGGGGATGCGCGCCGTGACATATTCGGGAAAGCGCGTGTGATAGCTGGTGGAGAAGGGCATCTTGTTCTTCAGGCACCATTTGCGGGCATAGAAGCCCAGCGGCCCCTCGGTGGCGATATGAACATAGGAGGGCTGGAACTTGTCGATTTCCTTCTCGACCGTGCGGTACCACGTCAGTGCGATGCGGATCTCGGGATAGGAGGGCAGGGGAATGTTGCGGAAGCGGTCGGGCGTGACCAGCATGATCTCATGGCCCAGCCGTCGCATTTCGTCGATCGTGTTGTCCAGCGAGCGGACAACTCCATTCACCTGCGGATGCCAGGCATCCGTCACAATCGTTATCTTGGCCATTTCGCCTCACAGGCCGGGAGAATCCGGCGTCGCCCGAGTTCTCCGGGCCTTGTGCGACGGGCGTGTTACAGGCGTGTGACGGGCGTGTTAGAGACCCAGAGTTTGCCGCGGGATCAGCGCGCCGCGATGGTGAATAACCTCGGCCGCGACGCGCGCGGCGAAGCGAGCCGCCTCTTCCGGGGCGCAGCCTACGGCGAGCCGGGCGAGATAGCCGCCATTGAAGCTGTCGCCGGCGGAGGTGGTGTCGATGACCGTCTCGACGGGCGCTGCGGGGACATGAATCTGATGATCCCCTGTGGCGATGGTCGCGCCTTTCGCGCCGTCCTTGACCAGCACCGTGTCGACGCCGAGCGACCGGTAGCGCGCCACGGTCGCCGCGACATCCGCGTCGCCGAAATACACGGCTTCGTCGTCGAAGCCCGGCAGGACCAGCGAGGCGACCCGGGCGCCGTCCGTGATGCTCTCACGCATCTCGTCGAGCGAGGCCCAGAGGCGGGGGCGGAGATTGGGGTCGAAAGCCACCAGCTTGCCGGCGGCGCGGGCTTTCGCGACGCTGGTCATCAGGCGCGCGCGGGCGTCAGGCGCAAGGATCGCCAGCGTGATGCCGGAGAAATAGACGATGTCGGAGGCGGATATGGCGGCGTCGAGCGCCGCGTCGTCATCGGCCAGCCGCTTGGCGGCGGAGTTCGATCGCCAGTAGGAAAAAGAGCGTTCGCCATCCTTCAGATGGATCATGTAGAGGCCGGGGCTGAGGCCTGGTAAGCGCCGGATGAAGCCGGTCTCGATGCCGGCGCCTTGCATGAAGCCCTCCATGTCGCTGGAGGCTTCATCGTCGCCGAGCGCGGTGAAATAGGCGACTGACCAGTCTCCCGGCAAAAACGCGCGGGCATACCAGGCGGTGTTGAAGGTGTCGCCGGCGAAGCCCTTGCGGAATGTGTCGCCGCCGAGGCTCGCAAGTTCGATCATGCATTCGCCGATGCACAGCAGTCGCGCCATTTTGACAAAATCCTCCACTAGTCCCGATCGCGGTTTACGGAAGCGGCGGCAGCCGGTAAAGCGTTAAATCGGTTCAAGTTGGATAGAGAGACGGAGACTTTGCATGGCGACATCCGGTCCAATCAAGAAGAGCGGCGCAGACTGGTGGCGCGGCGCGGTCATCTACCAGATCTATCCGCGTTCCTACCAGGCGCCGGACGGATCCGGCAGCGGCACGCTGAAGGGCATTACGCGGCGGCTGCCGCATGTCGCCTCGCTCGGCGTCGACGCCATCTGGCTGTCGCCGTTCTTCAAGTCGCCGATGGCCGATATGGGCTATGACGTCTCCGATTACTGCGATGTCGATCCGCTGTTCGGCACGCTTTCCGATTTCGACGAGATGGTGGCCGAAGCCCATCGGCTCGGCCTCAAGGTGATGGTCGACCAGGTGATCTCGCATTCGTCGGACCAGCATCCCTGGTTCAAGGAAAGCCGCACGAGCCGCGACAATCCCAAGGCCGATTGGTATATCTGGGCCGATCCCAAGCCCGACGGCACCGCGCCCAACAACTGGCTGTCGATCTTCGGCGGTCCGGCCTGGGAATGGGATGGCGTGCGCCGGCAATATTACATGCACAATTTCCTCACCTCGCAGCCAGACCTCAACTTCCACAACCCGGACGTCCAGGACGCGCTGCTCGACACGGTGAAATTCTGGCTCGAGCGCGGCGTCGACGGCTTCCGCCTCGACACCGTCAACTATTATTTCCACGACAAACTGCTGCGCGACAACCCGCCGATGCAGATCCAGGTGGAAGGGGCGGCGCAGGATGCGCCCGACACCAATCCCTACACCTATCAGAACCATCTCTACGACAAGACCCAGCCCGAGAACATCGCCTTCCTGAAGCGTCTCCGGGCGCTGCTCGACCAGTATGAGGATCGCGCCACGGTGGGCGAAGTCGGCGACGGCTATCGTTCGCTGGAGACGGTGGCGGCCTATACCGCCGGCGACGACAAGCTGCATATGTGCTACACGTTCGACCTTCTGTCGCCCGACTTTTCCGCCGCCCATATCCGCAAATGCGTGACGGCGGTCGAGACCCAGGCCTCCAATGGCTGGATCTGCTGGGCCTTCTCCAACCACGACGTTCAACGGCATGTCACCCGCTTCATGCAGCCCGGCGACAGCCAGGACCGCGTCGCCAAGATCGCGCTGACCACGCTTTTGTCGCTGCGCGGCTCGGTCTGCCTGTATCAGGGCGAGGAACTTGGCCTGACCGAAGCCGATATCGCCTATGAGGATCTGCAGGACCCCTATGGCATGCGCTTCTGGCCGGCCTTCAAGGGTCGCGACGGATGCCGCACGCCGATGGTGTGGGAAGCGGGCCAGCTTTATGGCGGCTTCTCGACCGTCAAACCCTGGTTGCCCGTCCCGGAAGAACACCGCATTCGCGCCGTCGACGTCCAGCAGGGGCTTGCCGGCTCGGTGCTGAGCCACTACCGCGACACGCTCGCCTTCCGCGCGAGCCATCCAGCGATGACCGAAGGGGATTTCCACTTCCTGCAGGTCAATCAGGATCTGCTCGCTTTCACCCGCCGCCAGGGCGACCAGGCGCTGCTGTTCGTCTTCAACCTGACGCGCGAGGGCCAGAGCTTCATCGTGCCCGACACCGTGTCGGTGAAGGAGCAACTGGCGCTGCCCGGCTTCAAGCCCGGCTTCGACGGCGGTGTGGTCAAGCTCGACGGGTTCGACGCCTTCTGCGCGACGATCGGGTGAGGTGGGCGCTGAGGGTGGGGCCACCCCCCTCTGGCCTGCCGGCCATCTCCCCCTCAAAGGGGGGGAGATTGGCTGGCCGGATCGTCTTCCGCCACATCAACCGACGTGTTTGCCGCATAGTCCGAGGTCGGTAGAGGGCGAGGCATCGCCGCGCATCAATCTCCTCCCTTGAGGGGGAGGTGCCCGGCAGGGCTGAGGGCGCCTTGTATAACCGACGTGGCGTTCATAAATTTATTGAAGCAATATTGTTAAGTCAGTTTTTCAACAGGACGGAATATGCGGCGAATCACAATCCTTTTTGCCCTCGTCGTCGTTTCCTTTTGCGGCTTGATCTATGCTTTGACCCTTCGCATCGACGAAAGCGTTCCAAAGGATGCGCCCTGCCGCAACGAGGGATTTCTTTTGGCGTCCTGGAAGGGGCAGAATATGATCGAGGTGGAGGAGGCGCCGAACGGCATTATCGTCCGGGTTGTTCGACCGAGAAAAGTGGCCGCCTTTCTGGGGCCGGCGCAGTACAAGGACATTGCGATGGCTGCCGCTTGTTTCGCCGCAGCGAGGGGAGGCATTGTTAAGCTGATGGATGGCGGCATTGAACTGGGTCGGGTCGAGCGCGGCGTTTGGTCGAGCGCTCATCTGAACTGATCAACCTCCAATCCACTGCCTAACATCAAATCACCCCATTTCCGGCGCAATCGGCATTTCCCCTGAACTGCCCGGAATTCCCATGCGACTGAACACCTGCCTCGCTATCGCTGTTGCTCTTTCTGCCGCCCCGGCGCTTGCCGATCCGCCGCATCGGCCCAAGCAGCTGGTGCTGATTTCCTTCGATGGCGCGCATGACAACAGGCTGTGGGAACGGTCGCTGGCGCTGGGGAAACGGACAGGGGCGAAGTTCACTTACTTCCTGTCCTGCACCTATCTCATCAATCCGGCCGATCGGATGAACTATCGCGCCCCGCATCACGCCGCCGGCAAATCGGCGACGGGGTGGGCGCTGACCGTGCCTGAGATCCAGGCGCGGCTCGGACATATCTGGCAGGCGCATCTCGACGGCCACGATATCGGCTCACACGCCTGCGGGCATTTCGACGGCAAGGATTGGACGCGGGCCGACTGGTCGGCCGAGTTTGACGCCTTCGACGATGCGCTTCTCAACGCCTGGGCCCGCAACGGCGTCAAGGACAAGGAGCCGGAGGGTTGGGCAGATTTCGTCCGCACTGACATCACCGGCTTTCGGGCGCCCTATCTCTCGGCCAGCCCGGGTCTCGCGCCGGCGCTCTCCGATCACGGCTTCCGCTTCGACGCGAGCCTCGTGTCCAAGGGGCCGGCGGAGCCGGAGCGCGAAGGCCGCCTGATGCGCTTCGCGCTGCCGCGTATTCCCGAGGGGCCGGAGGGACGGCTGATCATCGGCATGGACTACAATCTCTATGTCCGCCATTCCGGCGGGTTGAATTCGCCCCGCCGCGCCAAGCAATTCGAGGCGCGGACGCTCGCCGCCTTCCGCAACGCCTTCGAGACGCAATATCAAGGCAAGCGCATTCCGCTGCAACTCGGCTTCCATTTCGTCGAGATGAATGGCGGCGCCTATTGGGATGCGCTCGAAACCTTCCTCGGCGAGACCTGCTCCAGAAAAGACGTCGCCTGCGTGAGCTACACGCAGGCGATGGAGATGCGGGGGATGGTCGGGGCGAGCGGGCTTTAAACCTTCTCCTCTCCGCCGGATTCGATGAATTTCTGATCGAGTGAGGGCAGAGGCTCGTCGTTCATGGCGGCTTCGAAGGCGGCCAAACGCTTCTGAATCGATATCAATTCCACCATTGTCGGCCATGAGTTGACAAGATATTGAAGCGAGTTGGTCACCTGTGCAAAAGCAGTTCTCAATTGTTCAAAAAGTCCATAAGTAATTACCGCTGCGCTGATTGATGGTACTAGTATTAACACTGGAAACACGGCGTCTGTCTGGATGTAGAAAAATCTAACGAAGTTGAAGTATCCGTAGTGCCAGAACATCCGGAAATTGTTCCGGCGGATATTGCTGAACAATTCGGTGACAGTGGCTGGTTTGGCGCGAAGTGGATCGTCTTCGCCGTAAACAAGCTCCTTTCTGAATGCTGCTTCAACACGCTGGTTCTGAAATTCAAGACCAGGAAGTTTTATTCCGGTGATCACCATAAGCAGTGTCCCAAAAACCGCCCAAGCGAGCGCCGCGGTAACGAGCGGATAAGGAATTTCCCCCAAAACAGGAAGCGCCTTCACTGGCGTGGACAGCGCATTAAGGAGTGGCAGATAGGCAATCATCGTCATGAATGCATCAATCAAGCTAGTGCCCAATGATTCAACCGTGCGAGAAAAACGCATCGTGTCTTCTTGAATGCGTTGGGAAGCTCCCTCAATGTTCCGGACCCGATCCCAATTTGCATAATAATAGTCATTCATGGCGTTGCGCCATCTAAACAAGTAATGACTTGTCACAAAATTATTGAAAACAACTACAACGACATAAATTGTGGCAAGGTGGAAAAATATTAGTGTGCTGGCATAGAGCGTGGTTTCGCTTACGGTGCTAACGTTTGGTTTAGTCAGTGCTTGTACGATCAGATTATATTGCGGTCCGCGCCAGTACGTTAAAGCAACATTGAGGTCTACGACAAAATAGACCATAAAAACAATTAATGATGACACCCATATTGACCAAAATCGCCACGGATTGTTTTTGTCGACGATTTGCCAAAATCCGCAAAACAAGACGATGGATAAGATAAAGTATCCATAAAAAACAATGGCGTCATTGGTGAAGAAGTATCCTACGCCAATTACTGGTTCAGAGTTGGGTGGTGATAAGGGCAACCCAATAGATGTGGCGATGTTGTTGGCAAACCCGAACCAAATCGCGACACAGACTAGTGTCCATATGACGAGACTGCCGAAGAATTTTTTGGGGGCTGGGAAAAACGAATGGAACACGGTTGCGATACTCCGCTTGCCGGCTTTGCCGGACGTCATTTTCGCGCGACCCTAGTTCAGTTCGATTCCGCTCGCAATGGCGTCAAAGCCGCCTAACGAGAATGTAATTTCCCGGTCAGGTTCCGGTCATGATCGGCGCGCGCCGAAGCGGAAACGCGATCAGCGCCGCAAGCGTCAGTGCGCCCGCGGCCATCAGGCTCGGGATCGTGAAGCCGCCGGTCCATTCGGCGAGGGTTCCGGCCGCCAGCGGGCCGGCGATCTGGCCGAGACCGAAGGCGGCGGTCATCAGCGAGAAGGCGCGGCGGGGGCTTTCGGGGGCGAGATCGCGGGCGAACCTCAGGCCATAGGCGGTGATGACCATGAAGGTCGCCCCCAGGAGCAATCCGCCCAGCAGGGGCGCGATCGGTCCGTGCAGCAGTACGGAGGCCGCCACGCCCAGGGCTTCGAGCGTGAGCGCTGCGAGATAGGCGCCGCCGAGGCCTTGGCGCTGCATCAGCGGTCGCCAGACGATCAGCGACAGCGCCGCAGCACAGCCGGCCAGAAACCAGCTCAGGAATTCGATGCCGGCGCCCATCTGGGCCTGCCTGACCATGGCGACGATGAAGGTGGCGGTGACGACATAGCCGAAGCCGAACAGGCCGTAGGACAGGATCAGGCGGGAGAACGTCGGCGTCCAGGCGAGGCGAGGTTCCCGCGTCTGCGCCGCGGGTCCAAACGCCATCGGCGGCAGATACGTGAAGACCAGAGCGAAAGCCGCGAGGCTCACGAACCCGCCTGCCATCCAATCCAGCCGCCAGGCTCCGGGCGCGATCTGGCCGAGCGCGAAGACCAGCGCCGATGAGGCGGCGATGCCGAGACCGACGCCGCCGAAATGGGCGGACTGGATGCGTTCGCCGCCGGTGCGGGCGGCATGCCCCAGCACGACAGAGCTTGTGAAGATCATCGCAAAGGCGCTGGCGACGCCGGAGAGAAAGCGGATCAGCGTGAAGATCAGGATGTCATCGGTTGCGGCCATCAGCCCCAGCAGCGCGGCGTTGGCGGCGAGCGCCGCAAGCGCCGTCCGCCGCTCCCGACCAGTTGCCCAGTTGAGCGAGGCGAGAAGCGCGCCGGCGAGGTAGCCTGTGAAATTGCCCGCCGCGATCAGGCCCGAAGCGCTGGCGCTGAGGCCAAGCTCCGAGATCATGCCGGGCAGGATGGGCGTGAAGGAAAAGCGTCCGAATCCCATGGCCGCGGCCATCGCGACCGCGCCGGAGAGGGCGGCTGCGCGGGCATAAGGGTCGCCAGCGGCGAAAGACGTGGAGGACATGAGGGCGGACCTGTTGCAGTGCAGCGGATATGGGGCCCATCGCCCAGCCTGACAAATGACAATTTGTGAAGCATGCATAACAATTTCGACGCCTCAAAACGCAGATGGCGGCCGAAGCCGCCATCCTCATTCCGTCGAGCCTTGATCAGGGACGCGCCACCTGGGCGCGGTAGGTGCTGCGATCCGGGCGGATCACCGGGGCGCCATCGAGCGGGAAAGCCGCTTCCACGCCGCGCCAGCCTTCGTCGAGAAACAGCCGGCGGCGGTCTTCGGCGTCGATCGCGTCGTGGCGCGCCAGGATGCGCTTCACTTCGCCTTCGCGATCGTCATGGATGCGGACGGAAACCAACACGCCGCCGCGCTTGACGCTTTCGGCATAAACATGCGCGTGGTCTTCGACCACATCTGCGCCCATCAGGCCGCTCAAAAGGCCCTTGGCGCTGTTGAACACATAGTTGAAGCCAGTCAGTTCTCCCGCTTCTGCGGATCTTGTCTGGTCGAGGCGTTCGGCCTCGCTCTGGCTGGTGATGACGGAAATATCGTCCGAGGCGATGCCGGTCATCTTCAGCGCCGTCACGGTGTCCTGTGCTTGGGCGTAGGCGTCAAAAAGTCCAATCACGGTCTTCATCGGCGTTCCTTTCGTCCTGTTCACGAGGCTTCAGTTGAGATCGATCCGTGGTCTCGCGGCTACCTTTCCTTGTTTGTCCAGGCTGACATCGACGCGTCTTGCGCCCGATGTCGCCACTCCCCTCCACACGCCTTTTGCGTCGAGCCGGAGCTCACCGATGGCCAGGAAACCCATGGCTTCCAGGCGGGCGCGCGCCTGCGCTTGCGTGTATGAACGTGTCCCTTGTTGCAAGCCAGACGCCGGGATCGATCCGGTGGTTTCTTCTCTCGGGGCGAGCGCCTGAGCATTCGCCCCACCGAAGAGTAGCAACGACAAAAGGGCGAGCGCAAGCGGCGCACGGAGAATTGATTCTATCGTCATGAAAACCAAGCTCCCTTTTCACCCTCGGGGCTAACGCGCGCAGCGGGGAGTGGTTCCAGATCGGGAGCCCGTCAATCGACCAGCGTGAGAATCACGGGGCCGGCGCGTGTGGCGACGATGGTGTGCTCGAATTGCACCGTCAGCGCGCGCGGTTCGCTGTAGAGCGTCCAGGGATCGTTGCCGCCTTCGGCCCAATTGGCGCCGAGCGACAGAAAGGGTTCGACGGTGAAGACCTGGCCATTGTCGATCAGGCGGCGCTCCGAGGGGTCTGGCCAGGTGGACAGTTCCGAAGGCTCCTCATGCAGCGAGCGGCCGACGCCGTGGCTGGCGAGGTTCTGGATCAGCGTATAGCGGTTCTTGCGGGCGAACTCGCCGATGGCGTTGCCGATCTTCGCATAGGGCTGGCCGGCGCGGACCTGGTTGATGCCGGTCCACATGGCGCGCTTGCCGTCGCGGCAGAGCTTTTCCGTGCGTGAGGCGATCGGCGCCATGACGAAGGAGGCGCCGGTGTCGGCGAAGAAACCGTCCTTGACGGCGGAAACGTCGATATTGACGAGATCGCCCGGCTTGAGCACCCGCTCTCCCGGAATGCCGTGGGCAACCTCTTCATTGACGCTGATGCAGGTGGCGCCGGGAAACTGGTAACAGGTTTCGGGCGCGGATTGCGCGCCCTCCTGCTGCAGAAGCCGGCGGCCGATCGCGTCGAGTTCCGCCGTCGTCATGCCGGGCTCGATGGCCTCCGACATCTTCTTGAGGGTCAGTCCGCAAATGCGGCCGATCTCTTTCAGCTTCTGCAGTTCCTGATCCGTTTCGACAACCATGCGGGGGTCCTTTCGCCCCTGAGCCTATCGACGCTTCGGAGAAAAAGGTCAACCGCCGATCGCGTCGCGCACGATGGGGGCGACCTTTGTCCCGAAAAGCTCGATCCCGCGCATCAGCTGGTCATGCGGCATCAGGCCGATCGCCATCTGCAGCAGGAAACGATCGTTGCGGAAGATCTTATGATGCGCGATGATCTTGCGCGCCAGCGTTTCCGGATCGCCGATGAACAGCGCGCCTTCTGGCCCCGTGGAACGGTCATATTGCGTCCGGCTCGACGGACCCCAGCCGCGTTCGCGGCCGATGCGGTTCATCACCGCGCTCGAGGGACCGTAGAACTGGTCGATAGCGGCCTCAGTCGTATCGGCGACGAAGCCATGGACGTTGATCGAGGTCTTCAACTGAGCGGGATCATGGCCGCCTTTTTCCGCCGCCTGCCGGTAGAGATCGAAGAGCGGCGCAAAGCGCGCCGGCTCGCCGCCGATGATGGCGAGCCCCATGGGCAGGCCGAGATAGCCGGCGCGCGCCACCGATTGCGGCGTGCCGCCGACCGCGATCCAGATCGGCAGCTTGTCCTGCAGCGCGCGCGGATAGACGCCGCGGCCATTGATCGGCGCGCGCGTCTCGCCGCCCTGCCAGGTGACGATCTCGTGGTCGCGCACGGTCAACAGCAGATCGAGCTTTTCCTCGAACAACTGGTCGTAATCGTCGAGGCTCTGGCCGAACAGCGGGAAACTTTCGATGAAGGAGCCGCGGCCCACCATCAGCTCGGCGCGACCCATGGCGATCAGGTCGAGCGTGGCGTATTGCTGGTAGACGCGCACCGGATCATCCGAACTCAGCACGGAAACGGCGCTGGTCAGCCGGATCTTGGTCGTGCGGGCGGCGATGGCCGCGAGGATGACGGCGGGCGCAGACGCCGCGTAATCGCGGCGGTGATGTTCGCCGAGGCCGAAAACGTCAATGCCAACCTGATCGGCGAGTTCGATTTCCGCGATCAGTTCCCGAATGCGCCGCTCCGCATCCCGCCCACGCTCGCCCGGGGCGGGATCAGGATTGACGTCGGCGAAAGTGTAGAGGCCCAGTTCCATCGTAAACTCCTGTTTGCAATGGATATGGCGATTTTCGCGCGGCGAGGAAAGGGGCGGGGAAGCGAACACTGTGTCAGACGCGGCTCAGCGCGGCAGCCAGGGGTCGATCAGGGGGAGGGGGAGATCCTGGAAATCCCTGATGTTGCGGGTGACGATGGTGCAGCCATGCGCCATGGCGGTGGCGGCGATCATCGCGTCGCGATAAGGGCGGGTGCGGGGATGCATGAGGTGCGCGAAGATCTTGGCCGACCTGTGATCCAAGGCCAGGATGCGAGTGTCGAAGAAAGGAAGAATATCGTGGCTCATCCACTCGGAGAGCATTGCGGCTTCATCCGGGCGCTGCTTGTCGATCTTGAGAATGCCCATCTCAATTTCGAATATTGTGATCGCCGAGATGCAGAGTTCCTCGGCATCGACCGCGTCAATGAAGTCAACGACCCGCTGGTCAGCCTTATTAATTTTGATCTTTCGAAGCTCGGACAGCACATTGGTGTCGAGCAAGAACATCAATCGAATTCCGCTGGACGAAGAATGCTGTCATTCAAAATAACCGGCTCGAAATCCTCGACTGCGCCGCCATGTCTGGAAAGCCGTTCCGAATTCTTGAGTCCGCGCTTTAAAAGAAGTTCGTATTCTTCCGGCGAAATCCACACACCGGCCTGCTTTCCTTCGTCGAACACGAAAACCGGCCCCGCGGAGGCCAGTTCGCGCGCCTTCTTCAAATCCCGTGTGAACTCGCGAGCAGACATCACCGTCATGACAGCCTCCGATAGCCTGACAATCTATCAGGCTCCGAGCCTGTCGCAAAGTCCCTGAGGCTTTTGCGGTGTCGCTCGATAATGTGGTTAAGCGTTACCCCTCCAGCGTCTTCTTTACCGCCTTGTTCCATCCCTCGACCTTGGCCTTGCGGGTCGCATCGTCCATCTCAGGCGTGAACTGGCGGTCGAGCGCCCAGCTGGAGGAGAAGCCGGCCATGTCGGGCCAGACGCCGGCGCGGGAGCCGGCGAGCCAGGCGGCGCCGAGGGCGGTGGTTTCGAGGATCTGCGGCCGGTCGACGGGCGCGTCGAGAATGTCGGCGAGCGCCTGCATGGTCCAGTCCGAAGCCACCATGCCGCCGTCGACGCGCAACACCGTTTCCTTGCCGTCGGTCTGCCAGTCCTTGTGCATGGCGTCGAGCAGGTCCAGCGTCTGGTAGCAGACGCTTTCGAGCGCGGCGCGGGCGAATTCGGCGGGGCCTGAATTGCGCGTCAGGCCATAGATCGCGCCGCGGGCTTCGGCGTCCCACCAGGGCGCGCCGAGTCCGGTAAAGGCAGGCACCAGATAGACCTGCTGGTTGGGATCGGCGCTTTCGGCGAGTTCGGCGGTTTCGCCGGCGGATTTGATGATCTTCAGTCCGTCGCGCAGCCATTGTACAGCGGCGCCGGCGATGAAGATCGAACCTTCCAGCGCATAGGTGGTCTCGCCATCGAGGCGATAGGCGATGGTGGTGAGGAGGCGGTTCTTGGACGGCACGCGGTCGGCGCCGGTGTTGAGCAGCGCGAAGCAGCCGGTGCCATAGGTGGATTTCAGCATGCCCGGTTTGAAGCAGGCCTGGCCTATGGTCGCCGCCTGCTGGTCGCCCGCCATGCCGAGAACGGGGATTTCCGCGCCGAAGAGATCCGGCGTCGTGACGCCGAAATCGCTGGCGCAGTCGCGGACTTCCGGCAGCATGGCGGCGGGAATGTCGAGCAGGCCGAGCAATTCATCATCCCAGGCATTGTCGGCGATGTTGTAGATCAGTGTGCGCGAGGCGTTGGTGGCGTCAGTCAGGAAGCTCTTGCCGCCGGTCAGCCGCCAGAGCAGGAAAGCGTCGACGGTGCCGAAGCAGAGTTCGCCCTTTTTCGCCCGCTCGCGCGCGCCCTCGACATGGCTGAGCAGCCAGGAAAGCTTGGTGCCGGAGAAATAGGGGTCGAGCAGCAGGCCGGTCTTTTCGGTAAACAGCGGCTCGTGGCCCGATGCCTTCAGGTCCTCGCAGAATTTCGCGCTGCGGCGGTCCTGCCAGACGATGGCGTTGTGGATTGCCTTGCCGGTGGCGCGATCCCAGACCACCACCGTCTCGCGCTGATTGGTGATGCCGATGGCTGAGATGTCGGAGGCCCCGAGGCCGCTCTCAGTGAGTGCGGTGCGCACCGACCAGAGCGTAGATTCCCAGATTTCCTCGGGATCATGCTCGACCCAGCCCGATTGCGGGAAAAACTGGGTGAATTCCTTCTGGCCGCGCGCCACAGCCTTCATGGCGCCGTCAAAGACGATCGCGCGGCTCGACGTGGTGCCCTGGTCGATCGCCAGAATGTATCCGCTCATTGGATCCTCCCATCCGTTTTTCCAATTTTCAATCTGAACTCAAAACGAAAGTCAAAGGAAAACAAACGCGCCTTCCACATCCGCGCGCCCGCGAGAGTTTGACCAAAAGGTAAATGCGATCAAAATTGACTCTTGCGCTTTTGTGCATCTGCGCACAGGCTGTCATGTTAGGTTCAAATCGCGACTGGCGGCATCATGACTTCACGTTCCACAATCCGCTTTATTCTGAATGGCGAAACAGTCGAACTCGGCGCAATCTCGCCGCGTTTGACGCTGCTTGACTGGCTGAGACTGGACCGGCGGTTGACCGGAAGCAAGGAAGGCTGCGCCGAAGGCGATTGCGGCGCCTGCACCGTGCTGGTCGGACGTCTCTCGCAGGGGCGTCTCGTGTATGAAAGCGTCAATGCCTGCATCCGCTTCATGGGATCGCTCGACGCGACGCATGTGGTGACGGTCGAACATCTCAAGAGCCCAGAGGGCATGCTCAATCCGATCCAGCAGGCGCTGGTCGATTGTCACGGCTCGCAATGCGGCTTCTGCACGCCCGGTTTCGTGATGTCGCTCTATGGCCTGTGGCTGTCCGAGGACAATCCGTCTCGCGCCCGCATCGAGCAGGCGCTGCAGGGCAATCTCTGTCGCTGCACCGGTTACGAGCCGATTGTGAAGGCGGCTGAGCAGGTGGCGCGTTTGCGACCCGCCGACGTCTTCGATCCCATCGAGGCGACGCGTCATCGGGTGACGGAGGAACTGACCTCCAACAAGGCGTCGGGTTCGGTCGAGGTCG
This sequence comes from Rhizobium sp. FKL33, assembly GCF_005222915.1. Classification (GTDB taxonomy): domain Bacteria; phylum Pseudomonadota; class Alphaproteobacteria; order Rhizobiales; family Rhizobiaceae; genus Rhizobium_E. Next base: position 21,492 of record NZ_STFX01000016.1, on the reverse strand, counting down.
TTACCGGCGACGACGCCTTCTTCATTCCCTCGACCACGGCTGAACTCGCAGATTATCTCGCCCGGCACCCGCACGCCACGATCGTCGCCGGCTCCACCGATGTCGGGCTCTGGGTGACCAAGCATATGCGGCCCATCAATCCGGTGGTGTTCATCGGCGGGCTTGACGCGCTGCAGACCATCGAACACAAGGATGGCGCAACACGCATCGGCGCGGGCGTTACCTATGCGCAGGCGCTTTCGGCTCTCTCCACATCGCATCCTGCCTTTGGCAAGCTGCTGCCGCGCATTGGCGGTGAACAGGTGCGCAATATGGGCACGATCGGCGGCAATATCGCCAATGGCTCGCCGATCGGCGACACGCCTCCGGCGCTGATCGCGCTCGGCGCCAGCCTGACGCTCGCCTCGCGAGAGGGGCCGCGAACGCTGGCGCTCGAAGACTTCTTCATCGACTATGGCAAGCAGGACCGGCAGCGGCACGAATTCGTCGAGAGCGTCAGCGTTCCCGATCTGCCAGAGGACGCGCATTTCTCGGTCTACAAACTCTCCAAGCGCCGCGACGAGGACATCACCGCGGTGCTCGGGGCGTTTTTCCTGCGGCTCGACGGCGATGGCAAGGTAGCCGAGATCAGGCTCGCCTTTGGCGGCATGGCCGGCACGCCCAAGCGGGCGGCGGCGGTCGAGGCGGCGTTGTCGGGTCAAGAATGGGCCGAAGCCAATGTGCTCGCCGCCGCTGAGTTGATGGCTGAAGATTTTTCGCCGCTCAGCGATTGGCGCGCGAGCGCGGACTATCGCATGACCACGGCGCGCAATCTTTTGACGCGCTTTTATCTGGAAACGCAGGGCGAGGAAGCCGAGCTTGTTCGCCGCGTCGCGGGAGGCTCCCGATGAACAAGATCGACATGACCTTCAAATCCGAAATCTCCGGCTCGATGCATCGGGATCGCCGACATGACAGCGCCCACAAGCATGTAACCGGTGAGGCCGATTATATCGACGACATGCAGGCGCCCGAGGGCACGCTGCATATGGCGGCTGGTCTCACCGACCGCGCCCATGCCGAAATCCTTGAGATGGATCTGTCCGAGGTCGAGGCGACGCCGGGCGTCAAGCTCGTGCTGACCCATAAGGATATTCCCGGCCATAACGACATTGGCCCCGGGCATACCGGCGATGAGCCGCTGCTGGCCGAAAAGAAAGTCGAATTCCACGGCCAGATGGCCTTCGCCGTGGTGGCCGAGACGCGTGAGATCGCCCGCGCGGCGGCCCGCAAGGCCCGTTTCACCTATCGCGACCTGCCGCACGCCACCGATATCGTCGACGCCCGCGCGCTCGACTATCCCATGGTGACCAAGCCGATGACGCTGAAGCGCGGCGACGCCGTATCAAGCCTCGAAAAGGCGCCGCGACGCCTCAAGGGCCAGATGCGCATCGGCGGACAGGAGCATTTCTATCTCGAAAGCCATATCGCGCTCGCCATTCCCGGCGAAGACGACGAGATGACCATTTGGTCGTCCACCCAGCATCCGTCGGAAGTGCAGCATATGGTGGCGACCATCCTGCATGTGCCGAACCACGCCATCACCGTGATGACCCGGCGCATGGGCGGCGGCTTCGGCGGCAAGGAAACGCAGGGCAACCAGTTCGCCGCGCTTGCGGCGATCGCCGCCCGCAAGCTCAAGCGCGCCGTGAAATTCCGCCCCGACCGCGATGAAGACATGACCATGACCGGCAAGCGGCATGACTTCCTCGTCGAGTATGAAACCGGCTTCGACGACGACGGCAATATCCTCGCCGTGAAAGCCAATTACGCCGCCCGCTGCGGGTTCGCCGCCGACCTGTCGGGACCGGTGACAGACCGGGCGCTGTTTCACGCCGACAACGCCTATTTCTATCCCGACGTGCTGCTCACTTCGGAGCCGATCAAGACCAACACCGTCTCGAACACCGCCTTTCGCGGCTTTGGAGGCCCGCAAGGACTGGTGGGCGCCGAACGTCTCATCGAGGAAGTCGCCTATGCGCTCGGCAAGGACCCGCTCGAAATCCGCAAGAAGAATTTCTACGCGATCGAGGGTGATGAGCGCTGCCTGACGCCCTATCACCAGAAGGTCGAGGACAATGTCATCCACCGCATCGTGGATGAGTTGGAGACGAGCGCAGACTATCAGGCGCGCCGCGCCGCGATCATCGAGTTCAACAAGACTTCGCGGATCATCCGCAAGGGGATTGCGCTAACGCCGGTGAAATTCGGCATCTCCTTCACCTTCACGCCCTATAATCAGGCCGGCGCGCTGGTGCATATCTATCAGGATGGCTCTGTTCATCTCAACCACGGCGGCACGGAAATGGGGCAGGGCCTTTACACCAAAGTCGCCCAGGTGATCGCCGACGAATTCCAGATCGATATCGAACGGGTCAAGATCACCGCCACCACCACCGGCAAGGTGCCGAACACCTCGGCCACTGCGGCGTCTTCGGGGTCCGATCTCAACGGCATGGCCGCCTATGACGCGGCGCGCCAGTTGAAGGACCGGCTTTATTCTTTCGCGGCGGAAAAATGGGGCGTGCCGGCGGCGTCGGTCGAGTTTCTGCCCAATCGCGTGCGGGTGGGCGACGAGGAGATCCCGTTCCCGACCTTCATCAAGCAGGCCTATATGGCGCGGGTGCATCTGTCGGCGGCGGGCTTTTACAAGACGCCGAAGATCCATTGGGATCGCGCCAAGGGCATGGGCCGGCCGTTCTTCTACTACGCCTATGGCGCGTCCTGCTCGGAAGTGTCGATCGACACGCTGACCGGCGAATATATCATCGACCGCACCGACATTCTCCACGATGTCGGCAAGTCGCTGAACCCGGCCATCGACAAAGGCCAGGTGGAAGGCGCTTTCGTGCAGGGCATGGGCTGGCTGACCACCGAAGAATTGTGGTGGGATGGCAAAGGCCGGCTCAGGACGCATGCGCCCTCGACCTACAAGATCCCGCTCGCCTCCGACCGTCCCGCCATCTTCAACGTCAATCTGGCCGAATGGTCGGAAAACCGCGAAATGACCATTGGCCGCTCCAAGGCGGTCGGCGAACCGCCCTTCATGCTCGGGGTCTCCGTGCTGGAAGCGCTGTCGATGGCGGTGGCTTCGGTCGGCGATTACAAGCGTTGCCCGCAGCTCGACGCGCCGGCGACGCCGGAGCGCGTGCTGATGGCGGTGGAGCGGATGCGGAAGGCCTGATCGTCGATGCCTGACGCCCATCTACCCGCCGGCGACCTCGTTCTGGTCGAGGTCGTCTCCGCCAAGGGCTCGACGCCGCGCGAGGCGGGGGCTTTCATGCTTGTGGGCGCAGCGTCCATTCACGGCACTGTCGGCGGCGGGCATCTGGAATTCGAGGCCATCGATCTCGCCCGCGCGATGCTGAATGACGCTCGCATCGAGCAGCGCATGGATTTCACCCTCGGCCCCGACACCGGACAATGCTGCGGCGGACGCGTGTCGCTGAGGCTTAGACGGCTGGATCAGGCGCTTCGGGATGAGATCGAAGCGCGGCTCACCCGCCAGGCTGCAGGCGCGCCGGATGTTTATCTGTTTGGGGCGGGCCATGTCGGCCGGGCGCTGGCGCGGGCGCTCGAGCCCTTGCCGTTTCGGCTGACGGTCATCGAGAACCGGCCCGAGGAGCTCGATCTTCTCGATCCTCAGATCAACAGGCGCTTGCTGGCCATGCCGGAAGAGGCGGCGGCGGCGATCCGGCCGGGCGGCGCGGCGGTCATTCTCACCCATGACCACGCGCTGGATTTCCTGATCGCCTCGGAAGCATTGTTGCGCGATGATCTTGCCTATGTCGGCATGATCGGCTCCAAGACCAAACGCGGCGTCTTCGCCTCCTATCTGCGCGACTCAGGCTATGGCCCCGATCTCTTGGAGCGGCTCATCCTGCCGATCGGCGGCGAACGGTTGCGCGACAAGCGGCCGGAAGTGATTGCGGCGCTGGTTGCGGCGGAGCTCCTGGAAAAGCTGCTTTCGCCCACGCACTCCAACAGAGGGCAATAGGCTCGGGCAAGTCTCGGACGGCAAAGCTCGGCGGATGGCCATGCAGGAAAACGGAATGAACCATATCGACGCGGTCCGCGCACAGCGCGACAAGCTTGCGCCGCTCGTCGAGGCGGCCCTTGCCTTCGCCAAGCGTCGCGACGCGCCGATGCTGGCCGAGGACCGCGCCCGGGGCGATCAACTCGTGGCGACCGCCCACCAGGCTTCTTTCAACATCGCCGAACTCTTCCTGCGGCTCGGCCATGTCAACGAGGCCGCCGATCTCTTTTCCCAGACGCTGAGCCTCGGCGTAGAGGTCGGGCTGCTCAACGCGCGCATCGGCGCGATCCATCTCCGCAACCAGAATTATGTCGCCGCCGCCGCGCATTTCGAAAACGCCGCGCGGCTGGAGCCCGGCGTTGCGGAGCATGCGATCCAGCTCGGACTGGCCCTGTTCCGCGCCGGCAAGATCTGGAAAGCGCGCGAAGCGCTCGAGGCGGCGCTGGCGCTGGAGCCCGACAATATCGTGGCGCTCACCGAACTCGGGTCGATCTGCATCGCATGCCGCGACGAACAGCGCGCCGCCGATCTCGGACAACGAGCGCTCACCCTCGATCCCGGCAATGCCGAGGCGCTGCGCCTGCTCGATCTGGTCGAGGCGTGACGGACACGCTCAGTTCGCCGCGCTGAACTGAAGCGGCCAGGACGGGGGCTCGCTCACCACGCCGTCGCAATTCACCTTTTCGCGATATTCCATCAACTGCAATTCGAGGGTTTCGCCCGGCGCATCCATCAGGCGGAAGACGCGATAGACGCCGCAATCGCCGCCGCCGCTGCCGAGATCGGTCGATATGAACAGGCCGCGCTCCGGCTTCACCTCGGCGCTCATCATCTGGACATTGTTTTCGCCTTCCAGCGCCGGCGGATTGGGCAGGCTCAGCAGCGTCGCCCAGTCGCCGGGCGGATCCTGGGTGATGGCGAAGACGCTCGATCCCTGATAGGCGCCGAGGAAGCAGGGAACTTCCCAGAGTATCGAGCTTTCCGATAGCTGATAGCGCTGGCCGGGATAAGCGAGCGTTTCGGGGTCGCTGCATTGGTCGGGCGCGTAAGCGGCGATCTCCTTGCGGATGGCAGCCGGCACGTCCTTGGTCGAGGCTAGCACTTTCGGCGCGCCGATCGGCAGGCCATCAGGCCCGGCATAGGGCAGGGCGGCGGCCGTGGTCGGCGCACTTTCCGCGCCCGGCGCATCCTGTGTGGCCGTCGCCGCGGCGGTCGACGATCCAGGACAGCCGATCACGCCCTTGGCGCCCGCCACGAATGGCGGCAGATTCTCCCGCACCACCGTGATCCGCGCCCTGTCGACGGTCACGAGCGACCCTTCTTCCGACGCCTCCATGATGTGCAGGATCACATGGGTGGCTTCATCGTCGCTCGAATAGAGACGATAGCCGAGGCGCGACGGCAGGTCGATGTCGCCGCGCGCCGTTTCCTTGAGCGCGATCTTCTCCTTGCCGATCTCGATCCGCGCCTGGGTCGGTTTGCCCTCGCCGTCATAGGGCATGTAGAGGATATAGGCGTATTGGTCGGCGTCCGGGTCCTTGTTGCGTTGCCAGAAGGCGAGATGGCAGGCGCTCAGGCCGCCCTCGATCTCCTGCTTGCCGAACAGCTTCAAATCGATCGACGGCTCTTCCGCCCGTCCCGTTTGAGCGGCCGCCGATATCATCAGCAGCGCTGCGCACGCTCTCGCAAATGCCTTCATGGTTCCCCCGGATCGTCAGCGGCCATTCGTCCCCACGACCGGGCCGTTCTCCAATTTCAGGCTAGCCTTATAGAACGGCGCCCACAAGCGGCTTTGCCGCTCGAAAATCCGCAGGCGAAGTCGTTCCATACCACAGACCAATGCGGATGTGATCACGCTAATTTCTGTGCGCTGCATCATCGGCCCTTTTCAGGGGGCCTGCTCTTCTGCAAAGTTGCGAGTCGAATAAAAAGAGGGGATTGGAATGTACGATTACGCCATGGCCTGGGAATGGTTGGCATTTGCCGTGCGCTGGCTGCATGTGGTCGCGGCGATCGCCTGGATCGGCTCGTCTTTCTTCTACATCGCCGTCGATCTTGGCCTGGTCAAGCGGCCTGGCCTGCCGGCGGGCGTCTATGGCGAGGAATGGCAGGTGCATGGCGGCGGCTTCTACCAGATGCAGAAATATCTGGTCGCGCCCAAGGAAATGCCCGAGCATCTCACCTGGCACAAATGGGAGAGCTATACGACCTGGCTCTCCGGCTTCGCCATGCTGGCGGTGGTCTATTACGGCGGCGCCGATCTCTTCCTCATCGACCGGCATCTTCTCGACGTGCCCAACTGGGTCGCGATCCTGATCTCGATGGGCTCGCTGTCGATCGGCTGGATCTGTTACGACGCGCTCTGCAAGTCGCCGCTGGGCAAGAACACCTGGGGCCTGATGGCGATCCTGTTCGTGCTCCTGGTGGCGATGGCCTGGGGCTATATGCAGATCTTCTCCGGCCGCGCCGCCTTCCTGCATCTCGGCGCTTTCACCGCCACCATCATGTCGGCCAACGTCTTCTTCATCATCATCCCCAATCAGAAGATCGTGGTGGCGGATCTCAAGGCGGGCCGCACGCCGGATCCGAAATATGGCGTGATCGCCAAGCAGCGCTCGCTGCACAACAATTATCTGACGCTGCCTGTGATCTTCTTCATGCTGTCGAACCACTATCCGCTGGCGTTCGCCACGCAGTATAGCTGGATCATCGCCGGCCTCGTCTTCCTGATGGGCGTGTCGATCCGCCACTGGTTCAACACGGTGCATGCCCGCAAGGGTCATCCGCACTGGACCTGGCTGGTGACGATCCTGCTCTTCGTGCTGATCATGTGGCTGTCGACCGTTCCCAAGGTCCTGACCGGGGAAGAAGACGCCAAGCTGTCGCCGGTGTTCGAGAAATTCCGCAACGACGCGCATTTCGCCCAGGTGGTGGAAACCGTCTCGTCGCGCTGTTCGATGTGCCATGCGGCCGAACCGGTCTGGGACGGCGTGGTGTTTCCGCCCAAGCAGGTGATGCTGGACACCGAGACCCGCATCGCCATGCATGCCCGCGAGATCTATCTGCAGGCCGGCCGCAGTCACGCCATGCCGCCCGGAAACGTGACCGAAATCTCGCCCGAAGAGCGCAAGCTGCTGACGGCCTGGTATGAAAGCGCGATCGCCGCGCGGACGAATTGACGAGCAGAGCCTCGGAACAGGTCCGCGCCAGCTTGTCGCTTTAGCTCTCGGGCATCCGTCGTTCCGTGCGCGGCTTCCCGCGCTGCGATCCGGCGATGACCAACAGGAAAGCGCGACCCAGCCATGACCTCTCCCAGCCCGCAATCCGGCGTCGATGCCCAGGCGATCGTCCAGCAGATGGTCGCCAAGGTGGTCAACACCACGGATCCCGCCAAGCTGGCCGCTCTGGTCCAGGAATTGATGACCGGGCTTCCCGATCCAGTGCAACGGCAGATCGCCTGCTCCGTCGGACTGTCCAATCCCCTTTATGTCCCTGACGACGGTTACGCCGCCCGCATGTGGCGGGGTCCGCAAATCGGGTTGACCGAATTCGCCGACATCGTCCTGCGCATGAAAAAGGCTGTCCAGACTGTGCGTGCGCCGCGCATCCTGCTGGCCTGCCCCCGCAAGACGGCGTCGACCTTCCTGTCCGCAGTCTTGGTGCACGCGCTCGGCGCACAGGAATCGCTGCTGACCTTGCCGGTGGCGCGGTTGCAGAATGCAGGCGTTCTAGGCGCGGCCATGCGCGAACATGAGATGGATGAATTGGCGCTACTGCGCGCCTGCTTCATTCCGACAGGCTTCGTGTCGCAGCAGCATGTCCGCTGCACGCCCTATCTGGCTGCTCAGCTTGCTCTCTATCAGGTCAAGCCAATCCTGCTGAAGCGCAACCTGCTCGATTCCTTGGTCAGCCTCGACGACATGTGCCTTGAAGCGGCGCGCTCTCATTCCGCAGACAGATTCTACTTTTTCACCCATCTGCCGCATGCCTATAGGGACATGTCGGACGACAAGCGGATGGCGACGCTGATCCGGCTGTATTTGCCCTGGTACCTGTCATTCTACGCCTCCTGGCGGAAATGCGAGGCTATGGGGCAGGTTGCACCGCTGTGGATCTCCTATGAAGAGGACATCAAGGGCGAGCCTGTCGGTTTCGCCGAAAAGCTCGCCACCTATATCGGCGCTCCGGCGGGCGTCGATCGCATCGCCGCCGCCATCGTGGCGAATACCGGCAAGCCGACGCTGAAGTTTAACAAGGGCGTTGTCGGACGCGGTCAGCGCATGTCGGACGCCAACCGCGATATGGTGCGCGATTATGTCGACCTGTTCCGCGACGAGGTCGACTTTTCCGACCTGATCGATTGACCGCCGCCTGAATGAACGGCTGAAGTGTTCGTCTCTGACAGCGATCCTGCTTGAGCCTATCATCCCCTTTCGCTAGGCTTCCCCATCTTCTGTTCGACACAAGGGTTTTCATGAAACCGCTCCTGATCCGCGCGCGCCTTCTCTCCTTCCATCGCGAGCCCGAGGGCATCAGTGACGTCTCGGCCTATCGCTATGTCGAGGATGGCGGCGTGCTGGTTTCGGATGGAATGATCGCCGATCTCGGCGATTTCGCCGAAGTCGCCGGGCGCGCGCCCGCGGATGTCGAGACGGCCGATCATCGGCCCTATCTCCTGACGCCCGGATTCATCGACATGCACCTGCATTTCCCGCAGATGCAGGTCATCGGCTCCTACGCCGCCAATCTCTTGGAATGGCTGAACACCTACACCTTCGTCGAGGAGCAGCGTTTCGCCGATCAGGCGCATGCCGCGCGCATCGCCATCCGCTTCTTCGACGAGTTGATCCGCCATGGCACGACGACGGCGGTGGCCTATTGTTCGGTCCACAAAGTCTCCGCCGACATGTTCTTCGCCGAGAGCCTCAGGCGGAACATGCTGATGGTCGGCGGCAAGGTGATGATGGACCGCAATGCGCCGGAAGGGCTGCGCGACACCGCCCAGCAAGGCTATGACGAGACCAAGCAGGTGATCGCCGACTGGCATGGCAAGGGGCGCAACCATGTCGCCATCACCCCGCGCTTCGCCATCACCTCGACGCCCGAGCAGATGGAGGCCTCGCAGGCCTTGGCGCGGGAATATCCCGATCTGCATATCCAGACGCATCTGTCGGAAAATCACGACGAGATCCGCTTCACGCAGGAGCTTTATCCGGCGGCGAAAGATTATACGGATGTCTACGCGCATTATGACCTGTTGGGCCCCAAGAGCCTGTTCGGCCATTGCATCCATCTCTCCGACCGCGAGGCGGACGCCATGAGCGAGAGCGGTTCGGTCGCCGTGTTCTGCCCGACCTCCAACCTGTTTCTCGGGTCCGGCCTGTTCGGCCTGAAGCGCCTGACCAAGCGGGAGAAGCCGGTGCGCGTGGCTGTCGCCACCGATATCGGCGGCGGCACCTCCTACTCGATGCTGAGGACGCTGGATGAAGGCTACAAGGTGCTGCAGTTGCAGGGCGAGCGCATGACGCCCTTCGAAAGCTTCTATCGCATGACGCGCGGCAATGCCGAGGCGCTTGGGCTTTCCGATCGCATCGGGGCGCTGGAGATCGGCCATGACGCCGATTTCGTGTTGCTGAACGCGCAGGCGACGCCCGCCATGGCGCTGAAGATGGAAGTCGTCACGACGCTGGCCGAGGAACTGTTCCTTCTGCAGACGCTGGGCGACGATCGCGCCATCGCCGAGACCTATGTCGCAGGCCAGCCGGCAAAATCACGGTTGCCCGGCTGATTTGCGCTCCCTATTGTCGACATGCGACAATCAAGGGGACATCGATGATCGTCAATCTCGGCCTGGGCGCGCTGGTCATCTCGCTGACGGTCCTCATTCACACCTGGGGGCTGATGGCGGTCACCCATGTGATGACCTGGCTCACGGGGCGCTTCCGGCTGCATGGCCATCGCAGCCGCGTGCTGGCGATGAACACCGTCGTGATCGGCATCTTCGCCGTGTTGACGGTGCAGGTCTGGCTCTGGGCCGCTTGCTACACGCTCCTGGGCGTCGTTCCGGATTTTCCGACTGCGCTCTATTTCTCCACCATCACCTTTTCCACCGTCGGCTATGGCGATGTGGTGCCGGCGCATGGGTGGCGGTTGTTCGCCGCGCTGGAAGGCGTGAACGGCTTTCTGCTGATAGGCTGGTCGACCGCCTATCTCATCGCCGCCGGCATCCGGGTCGGCCCTTTCCGCTCCGGCGAACACTTCTAGGTTCAGAAGCTCTTTTCCATGAAGACGCTGAGCGGATCGGGCAGGTAATCGGCGAAAGCCTCGCGCCTGACATAGCCGGAGCGCTCGTAAAGACCGAGCGCTTCGTGGTTCTCGATGCCGGTTTCCAGCCGGATCACGAAAATGCCGGCGCTTGTGGCGCGGGCTTCGAGATTGGCGAGCAGCATCTTCGAGAGGCCCCGTCCGCGCGCGGCGGGCGCCACCCACATGCGCTTGAGCTCCGCCCAGCCGTCATTGAGGGCGATCGCGCCGGTGCCCACCGCCTGCCCGTGGTCATCGCGGGCGACTACGAAACGGACATGGGCGGCGCGCAGGGCGTCGATCGGAAGATAGTGGTTGCTTTCCGCCGGATAGAGCGCCGCCCCATAGGCTTCGCCGTCTGCGAGCAGTTTCAGCACCTCGGGCTGGCCGGGGTCTTCAAGCGAAATGTGGAAGGTCATGGGTGTCACGAGAGCTGTCATCATGGCGGCTGGGTAGCAATCCTTTGGACAAAGATAAACCCGCGGGCTTCGTCTGAAGCGCGCCGCGGGTCGATCCTCTGTTGAAAAGTCAGCGCGCCGCGACCGCGCCGGGCCTTGGCGAGGCAATCTGCTTGAGCGCGAGCATCGCCAGGAGCGCGGCGATATAGGCGGCCAGCTCCATGCCGTCTGGTCGGTCGAAATAGCCGATCAGCGTGTGCAGCACGCGGCCGACCATGGAATCCTGCGACAGGATCCACGACGTGTCCCAGAGCGGATCGGTCCATTCCATCAGATAGCCGGCGCTTTGCAGGAAGGTCACGGCTTGGGCGGCGAGGCCGGCCGCGAGCAGCGAGATCAGCAGGGACAGCGACCCGAACAAATAGCGCATGGGGATGGAGATCAGGCCGAGATAGAGGAGCGCCGACACCGCCGCGCCGCCCGCGAGACCGAGAAGACCGCCGATGAGGATGTCGCTCGCGCTATCGCCGCCGGCGGAGGCCACGCCATAGAGAAACAGCACCACTTCCGACCCCTCGCGCATGACGGCGACGCCGCAGACCACGGCCAGCGCCCGCAGCGGCCGCGCGCCCTGGGCCACCTCGGCGCCGAGCGTCTTGAGATCGCGGGCCATCTCCCGGCCATGGCTCGCCATCCAGGCATTGTGCCAGGCGAGCATGCCCACGGCGAGAAGCAGGATGGCGGCGTTGACCAGTTCCTGGCCGGCGCCATCGAACAGGCCGGCGATCGCCTCGGCGAACACCGCCACGAGAAGCGCGCCGGCGATGCCGAGAGCCACGCCGCCCGCAAGCCAGGGCAGCCTGTGGCTGAGACCGCGCGTGGCGGCGAGAACGACGCCGAGGATCAACCCGGCCTCCAGCATTTCCCGGAAAACGATGATCAGCGCGGAAAGCATGGGATCATTCCGCCACGATCACGCCCTGGGCGGTGTCGGAGTGATACTCGCCCATGAAATGATAGTCGCCCTTGGCCAGCGGACGGAGCCGGATGATCCCCGTCGCATGACCGGCGACGACCTTCTCGGTCTTGAGATCATGCGAGTCGAATTCTTCCGGCGTGCCGTCCTCGTTCTTCATCAGGATCTGCACCGGCTTTCCCGCCGGCACATGGATTTCGGCCGGATCGAATTCGTGTTCGTCCAGCGTCAGTTCGATCTGGCCAGACGAATTGGTCGGCGTCATGCCGGCGGCATGGGCGACGCCGGCGGCTGAAGTCATGAGAAGGAGGGACGTGAGGATGGGAAGGTTCATGGCGTTCTCCATGTGCGGTCAACATCAAAGTGGATGACCGTTGTCTGGTTTCCTTCGCCTCGAATATGGCTGAAACATGGCGTCAGCGGGATGGGGGAGGCGCTTGCGCGTGGAGCTGCGGCGGACATATGATGGCGGTACGTACAGGCGAGGCGAGCATGCAAACAAAAGTGGATGTGGAAGCATCGCTGCTTGAGCGCGCGATGAAGGCGACAGGCGGAAAATCGGAAAGAGACACCGTCGAACAAGCCTTGCGTGCGGCCATCGATCGTGGCGAGCGGCAAAAGGCGCTTGAGGCGCTTCGCGGAGCCGGCTGGAACGGAAATCTCGACGAGATCAGAGAAGGCTGGAATGGGTGAAGGTCGTCGTCGACACATCCGTCTGGATTGACTGGCTGAGAGATCTGCGCACGGAAGAGACGGCGCGGCTCAGCGGCATCGTCGACAAAGATGAGCTGTTGCTTGGGGATCTGGTTCTCTTGGAGATCCTCCAAGGCGCGCGGGACAACGCGCATGCCGCCAAGCTTGAGCGATTGTTGCGGCGCTTCACGGTCGTCAACATGCTCAACGTCGATATCGCTGTCGCGGCGGCGGCTTGTTTTCGCTTTCTGAGGAGCAGAGGCGTGACCGTCCGCAAAACGCCTGATCTGATCATTGGCGCTTATTGTCTGGATCAGGGATGCGCTCTTCTCCATTCCGACCGTGACTATCAGCCGATGGTGGAGCATCTCGGCCTAAGGCAATGGTGACAAATGTCGGCGCCGCCGATGATTGGCGATCTTCGGCGGCGCTCCGTTGGCTGGCGTCAGGTAGCCCTCGTTCCTGTCATCGGCAGGGCCATCAGCCCACCTTCACATGCGCCATCATGCCCTGAACCATGTGATAGAGATGGTGGCAGTGAAAGGCCCAGTCGCCTTGTGTTCCGGCGTCGAAGGCGATGGTCACGGTCTTCATCGGCGGGACCAGCACCGTGTCGCGCAGCGCGCCGGACAGGGGCGCGCCGTCGATGGCGGTCACCTGGAAATGATGGCCGTGCAGATGCATGGGGTGGGCCATCATCGACATGTTCATCATCGCGATCTCGATCCTTTCACCTGAAGTCGTCGTGATGTCCTCCGCGCCCGCCATGCCCCACTGGTAGCTCGCCATGTCGCCGGTCAGATGAACCATGAAGCGCTTTGCGGCGGGGCGGGCCGCAAGCGGCGCGGTGGCCTGCAGTTTTGCTTCGAAGGCGAGATCGAGAACCGGCCCGGCGGTTTCGCCCATCGACGCGATTTTCCGGATCGCCGCACCCTTGGTGGCGAGAACCAGTCCCGTTCGGTGCGGGGTCCCTTCGCGGCGGGCGATGATCGGGAAAGCGCCGCCGTCTTTGGGGATGTCGACGTGGAGGTCGATGCGCTGGCCCATGGTGAGCGGGAAGAGCTTTCCCTCGATCGGCGTGATCGGCTGGCCATCGATCGCGACCGCTTGAGTTGTCAGGGCGCCGGTGTCGATGGTGAAGCCGGTCGATGTCGCGCCGTTTATGATGCGCAGAAGGACGCGGCCCGCGCGCTCGACAGTGATGATTTCGGGGTCGTCCAGCGTGCGGTCATTGGCGAGATAGGCGTCGTATTCGATGTCGTTGAGGTCCATCGTCATCATCGAGCCGCTCATGCCGGAGGCGTCGTCCATGGAGCCATGCGTCATGCCGCCATGCCCCTGTCCGGAGGTCAGGCGTCCCAGCAGTTCCTCTGCCGGCGTGAAGGAGAAGTCGTGCAGCAGCATGACGACCTCCTGGCGATCGGCGGCCAGATCCTGCTTCGAATGGATGATCAGCGGCGCGGCGAGCAGGTTCTGTTCCTGCAACGTATGGGCATGCATCCAGTATGTGCCGGGCCGGTCGAGCAGGAAGTCATAGGCTCTTGTCTCGCCCGGCTTCAGCATGCCGCCGGTATGGGCGACGCCGTCCTGATCGATCGGCGGCGTCAGCCCGTGCCAATGCACGATCGTGTCTTCCTCGAGCCTGTTGGCGAGGTCGACGCGGAAAGCGTCGCCGGGCGTAAATGTCAGGCCCGGGCGCCCGTCCGGGCCAGTCAGGCCATAGACGGTCGCGGGGCGGCCGCTGACCTCAAGCGTTCGGGTGGAAATCGTCAGGGCGCGGGCCGCAGCCCGGGCGGGAGCGGGCAGGCCGAGGGCCGCGCCGCCGGCGAGCGCGACGGCGCCCGCGAGAAAATCTCTGCGTTTCATGATGTGTCTCTTTCGACTTGTGCTTTTCGTGACGGCGCGGTCCGCGCCGCAGCGGCATGTCAGGCGAAAGAGGGGATCGGCGGCTCGAGCCCCGGCGCGAGATCGCGGCCGGTCAGCCGCGCCTGCAGGGCGGGCGACAGTGTCGCGTCGCTCTCTTCATGCGCTGCGTCGACATAGGGTTCAGCCGGCAGCGACAGGAGCGACGCCAGGCACCAGGCGGCGCATTTCTGCGCGGCGCTGTCGTGGTTGGCCTGGTGGTCGCCGATAGGATCGGCCATAGCCGCGTGGTCATGCTGCATCATCGCATGATGGGACGGAGCCGCCGCCGAAACACCGGACGCGCGCCCAGCGCCCGGTAGGGACATCAACCCCGCCAGCAGGCCTATCAACATCAGCAGGAGAGGCAGACGCGGCATGGCTCGTCCTTCGTTTAGATGTCGATCATAGACCCGTATGGCCAATTCGCCAAGCGCTTCGACGTCGCGGGCGGTCACGCCTCGGCCTGCGCCGCGACCGGCGAGCGCCGGAGACGTTCGATATCGCGGGCCGGCGGCGCGCCGAACAGGCGCTTATATTCGCGGCTGAACTGCGAGGGACTGTCATAGCCGACCGTATGGCCGGCGCTGGCGGCGTCGAGCGACTGCGTGAGGATCAGCCGTCGCGCCTCCTGCAGCCTCAGGCGCTTCTGATATTGCAGCGGGCTCAGCGTGGTCGCTTCGCGGAAATGCTGGTGCAGCGACGACGGGCTCATGCCGGAGACCGAGGCGACATCCTCGATGCGAATCGGCCGGTCGTAATGCTCCTTGATCCAGTTGATCGCGCGGCCGATGTGGCGATGATGATTTTCCGGCGTCAGCGCCCGGCGGATGCAGCAACCCTGCGGCCCCTGCAGCAGCCGATAGATGATCTCGTGTTCGATCAACGGCGCGAGTTCGGCGATGTCATCGGGCGTTTCATTCAGCTTCAGCAGGCGGATCGCCGCATCCATCAGCGGTTCCGGCGTCTCGCCCAAGGCCGCGCCGAGCTTGGCGTCGTTCTTGGGGCCGCCGGGATATTTGAGCAGCATCTCGGCGCAGAGTTCCATATCGAGATCGAGTTTTAGGCAAAGATAGGGTCGGTCCGCGCTCGCCTCGATGACCTGGCCCACCACCGGCAGGTCCATCGACACCACCAGATGCTGGCCCGCGCCATAGGTAAACAGCTGATCGCCCATCGCCACCTGCTTGCGGCCTTGCGCAATAAAGCAGATTGAGGCCGAGTGAACGCCATGCGCCGGCTCGGACGGCGAGGAGATCCGCGCCGTGAAAAGCCTGGGAACCTTGGTGGCGACGACGCCGTCCTCCTTGGCGTAATGTGCAATAAGAAACGCAAGCTCCTGAGATTTCTTCATCTTGTCACCTTGGGAACCACTTTTCGCCTGATTTCATGGCTTATTACTAGCATGTCCGATCGGGGCAGGAAATGGTTGCATGCTAACCTTTGTAGGAATGTGCAATCCTTCCGGAGGATCGGTCTACCGCTGCGGCTGCCTCTTCCCCCATATTGGCCGTGTTGCACAAAACGACGAACCTGAGATGGAAGGAGCGAGAACCATGAAAAACGACCAGCTTCACATCGCCATTAGATGGGATGTCCCGCTCAGGATGTTCAAGATGTTGCGCGACAAAATCATTGCGTTCAACGAGGAGCGCGAGCGGCAGGCGGAAGCGAGGTGGATCAATGGGTGACGGTGGATTTTTGATCAATGCAATGGCGGTGGTGTTTTCGATGATCGCGGCATTCGGAATCTTCGGCAAGGCGTTCGGCGATACGGTCAAGCGCAAGCAGGAGGTTCGCGCCGAGGAGGTCGACACGCTCAATCGTCTGGTGGGCATGTGGATCACCGGCGACGGCCAGGTGCAGCGCGAAGTGCGCGCGGATGGCCGCTTCGTGGAGCGCAACGCCGTGATCGACAGGCCGACCCGCCAGGGCCGCTATGAAATCGACGGCGACAAGGTCGCCTATTACGACGACTCCGGCTTGCGCAGCGAAGGCGCTTACAAGGATGGCATTCTTTATCACGCCGGCATGATCTTCTACCGGCGCTGAATGGAAGCGAAGAGACGAAAAAAGGCGGGGCCGAGGGGCGCCCGCCTTTTTTCATGCCTCATCCGTCGATCAGTTCGAATTTGTCGACGTCGACCAGCCCCTTATCCGAGATTTTTAGATGCGGGATCACCGGCAGCGGCAGGAAGGCGAGTTGCAGGAAAGGCTCTTGCAGCGTCGAGCCCAGCGCGTAAGCCGCCTCGCGCAGGTGATGCAGCGTGTCTCGGACGCTTTCATAGGGCTCAAGGCTCATCAGACCCGCGACGGGGAGGGCGATTTCGCCGGTTACCTTGCCGCCCTCGACCACCACGAAGCCGCCGCGGATTTCGCTGAGGCGCCTGACCGCAACCGCCATGTCCTCATCGTCTGCTCCGACCACGCAGATATTGTGGCTGTCATGGCCGACGGTGGAGGCGATTGCGCCTTTCTTGAGGCCGAAACCCTGGACGAAGCCGACGGCGCGATTGCCGTTCTTGCCGTGCCGTTCGATCACCGAGACTTTCAGGATGTCGTTTTCGAGGTCCACGCTTGCCTGATTCCCTCGAGATGGCAGGCGATGCCGGCGGTGTTCGGTGATGATCTTGCCGGGGATGACGCCGAGCACGGAGCTTTCGCCCTGCCGCGCCGGGACCGCGAAATCGGCCGCCGTGATTTCGGGCGCGCGCACGCTGTCGGTTCCGACGGGCGCGACCGGCTTGCGGCTGGCGAACAGCGCTTCCGTGACCTTGCGACCGCCGGAGAACACCATATCGGCCTTGCAGTTTTCCAGACTGTCGATGACGACGAGATCGGCGCGGCGACCGGGCGCCACCAGGCCGCGATCCATCAGGCCGAAAGCGCGGGCCGCCGAAATCGAGGCGGCGCGATAGACGGCGAGGATATCTGCGCCATCGGCGATCGCCGTGCGGATGAGATAATCGAGATGGCCCTGCTCGGCGATATCGAGCGGATTGCGGTCATCGGTGCAGAGCGCGATGAAGGGCGACAGGCGTTCGGTGAACAGCGGCGTCAGCGCCTTGAGATCCTTCGACACCGAGCCTTCGCGGATCAGGATATGCATGCCCTTGCGGATCTTCTCCATGGCTTCCTCTGCCGAGGTCGCCTCATGCTCGGTGCGGATACCGGCTGAGATATAGCCATTCAGCCCATAGCCCGAGAGCAGCGGCGCATGCCCATCGATATGGCCGCCCTGGAAGGCTTCGAGCTTGGCCATGGCGATGGGATCCTTGTGGATCACGCCCGGAAAATTCATGAATTCGGCCAGGCCGATCACCTTGGGATGCTTGCGGAAGGGCAGCAGCCGCTCGATCGGCAGATCCGCTCCTGCCGTCTCCAGATGCGTGGCCGGCACGCAGGAGGAGAGCTGGACGCGGATGTCCATGATGGTTTCCGCTGCCGAATCGAGGAAAAACTGCAGCCCTTCGGTGCCCAGCACATTGGCGATCTCATGCGGATCGCAGATGACCGTGGTCACGCCGTAAGGCAGCACGCAGCGGTCGAATTCATGCGGGGTGACCAGCGAACTCTCGATGTGCAGATGCGTGTCGATGAAGCCGGGCACGACGATGCGGCCCGTGATGTCGATCTCGACGGCACCCTTGTAGTCGCCATAGGTCCCGACGATGCGGTCGCCGGTGATGGCGATGTCCGAGGCGACCAGGTCTCCGGTCACCAGATCATAGAAGCGTCCGCCCTTGAGCACGATGTCCGCCGGTGTGCGGCCCGTTCCCGCATCGATCATCCGTTCGAGTTCGCTCATAGCCTGCTCCGATTCCGTTGTTTCGGCGAGTGTAGCGGGGGCGAGGCCGGGGGTCACGTCCCCGCATCCGAAATCTGCGTCCACACAACCTTGTCCCCGGGGTGACAGACGCGGGCGCGCACTCTGACGATACTGGCGTCATCAACACCCAAACAGGAGGCCATGATGTTGAAACTGCTCGCATTGACTGCCGTCGCCACGCTTGCCGCCACCGCTGCGGACGCCATGCCCCCGCGTCACGGCGCGCCCCAGGCCGATGAGATCAACCGCACGATCGCCGCCGAAGCCGGACCCGCGAGCCGCACCATGAGCCGCCTCTATGGCTGCCTGCCGGTTGCCAGCCCCACGGAGGCGCAGCGCTGGGCATGCGTCGGCCGCGCCGAGGGACCGAAAGCCCGGCCTTTTACCGTCTCGGTGGAGCGCAAGGCGGGGCCGAACCGCGCCTATCGGCTGGTCGACGCCTCGGCGGTGATCTGCCCTAAACCCTCCGATGTCGCGCGACTGCTCGCCCCGCGCGTCCATGCCGGCGCGCTTGCCGATCTCCGCTCCGGCAGCGTGCAGACGAGGAGCGACATCGCCGTCACCGGTTTGTCCGCCGGCCCGCGTCTGGTCGCCATCTGCCGCTATATCGGCGGCCTGAACAGCGGGATCTACGAGATCACCGCCTATTTCTCACACGATCATCGGGGCTACAGCCTGATCGAGGCGATGCCGGTGCGTGAAAGCCTGCGCGACCACGCCGGGCGGGACATGGTGATGAAGTGAGTAGACGAAACCGTTAGTCGCCGGTTAGCCTTTGCCATTCGGCTTCGAGGCGAAGCGGAGCGCCGCCGCTTCGTCCTCGGGCAGGGAGCGGGTCATCTGGGGAAAGACGAGCTGATGAAAGGCCTGGGTCTTGCGGTTCCAGGGCATGGATTGCGCGGCACGCATCTCGGTCAAGACCGCGTTGAGCTTGCCGCGCACCCGATCAGGGTTCGGCTTGTAGGAGGCCGGCTCCTTGGGAAACATGTCCGCCTGCTGGGCGAACAAGTCGAGTTGGGCTCTGCTCATGTCTTACATCGTCTCAGAATCTGCCTGAGGCGCATTGTCCCCGTCTGTTCCGGCCTTTTCAAGGCTAAGCATCGGCTTATCCAAGATGCGTTGCAGGAGGTTGGCTTGAGCCGGTTCGAGTCGAACCAGGCGACCGAGCACGTGCAGAAGGTTCATCAGGTCGCTGGTGTACTCCGCAAGCCAATGATCTGGCTGGATTCTATCCAGCGGCGACGGCGGGCGGCGGTCGCCGATGATGGGGCGGGAGCGATCCAGTTTGCGATAGCTGAACCATTGCCGCAGCACCTGCTTGCCGGACACCTCGTAATCCCAGACTTCTTTCGGCACATTGTCGACAAAACCCTTGCCGATGATCAGCCTGCGGTTTTCCGGCTGGTAGTCGATCACATCCGGCAGCGGTTCCGGCGCGCCGGGAATGGCGCCATCGGCTGGAATGCGCGGCGCGTCAGCCGGCGGCAAACGCGGCGGTCCCTTGGGGCGACCGCTTGCGGGGTCGGTGAAGCGCTCGCCATAGCAATGCAGCCAGATCACCTCTCGCCCCAGCGCGACCGCCTCGAAAAACAAGCCAGCATCCGCCGTCAGCGGCACGCGAAGGCCCGGCTGGACGAGATCGTCCTTGAAACGCGCCGTAAACGCCGGATGGGCGAGTGTGGCGGCGATATAGGCCATGACATCGGCAGGCGCGATTTCCTGTCCATAGGCGTCGGCGAGGAGGGTCAAAAGCTCCGGGCGGATATTCGACTGACTGGCGGCGGCATCGCGCCAGAGCGGCATTACACGACCGCCAAACGAGCCCTTAAAATGGTCTTGATCAGGTATCAATTCCGTAAATGTGATGGCAGGTCCGTCACCCGGAGAAGAAGCCTCCAACGCTGTCACAAACACTTGGTGGTTAGACAATGCATCCCAAAGTTGAGGACGAGAATCATTCAGCAAGCGTGCATCGCCTATCAACCATTGACGATCAAAGCTCCTAAAAGCATACCGAACTGCTTCGGGCATCTCTCCATCGTCCTCCGCGATGGATAATTGCCTTGTTCGAATAGCGCCCAGATCTTGGTTTACTATTTTACGAATGTGACGACTCGCCACGGCACCTTTTCTAAGTTGAGGATGAAATAGCGACTCCTTTCTAGTGAGATCTTGTTCCAGCCTCAGTCTGCTCCAGCGCTTTGTTAACGTTGAGACATCTGGGGAGATCGTCCAAGTCCGCCCCGGCATCACCCCTGAGCCGTCATAGACAAAGAAGCTCTTCAGCGGCGGCATGTCGGCCCAGGCGCCGGTGGCTTCGGGCAGGAAGGCGTCGCGCCAGCCATCCGGACATTCCACCCAATCCGCACTGTCCAAAGACAGCGTTTCGAGCGCCTTGAACTTGTCTTCCCGGCGTCCCGCCGGCAGCGGCAGATAGCGCACGTCTGCGGGGTGGACTGCATTCTTACCGAGCTTTTTGGCTGCGATCACGATACAGACGGGTTGCTGCACGCCCTGGAAAATGCGGGTCGCCACTTCCGGCTGGTGGCCCTCCGGCGAACAGTCGATGACCCAGATCCGACTGGCAGTTCGGCGCAGATCCTCGCGCATCTTCTGGAAGCCGGGGCCATTGAGAAAGCCGGCGACCGTGATGTAGCAGATTACCCCTTCATCATCCTTGTCCGGCGCGCCGGTGGCCGCATTGTTGCCCGTCCCGAACACCTTCCAGGTCGCCCAGCGCCAGAAATAGACATAAAGGTTCTTCAGATGTTTGGTATGGGCGGAGACGCCCCATTCGACTGGTGGACGCCACCATTCCATTGGTGCGGCATGTCCCTTTGAGCCCGCTTCGATCCAGCCGCCGCGCCCGTCGGCCTTTTCCTTGTACGGCGGATTGCCGATGACCACCGTAATCGGCTGCCCCTTCTTGATAGCGTTGGCCTCTTTGCGCGAGGTCGCGATGGGCTGCATGACCTGCGGCAGCCACTCATCCTCTACGTAGGGGTTACCCAGCGTATCGGTGATGAAGAGTCTGAGCGCCGGCAGTTTGGCCGATTTGCCTTCGCCTACCACCATCAATTCCTGAAACTCGGCGATGAGCCGAAGCTGCGCCACCGCAAAGGGGCCGAATTGCAGCTCGAAGCCGATCAGACGATTTGCAGCGGCGGCAATGGCGGCTGGCACTGCACCTTCGCCCATGTCGCCTGCCACCGTCTCGGCAATCTTGCGCAACACGCCTAGAGCATCGTACGATTAATCCGGGGCACATCCTGCCGCTTTGAAGAAGTTCCAGCATTCGGCTCGATTGAAGAGGTTG
>NZ_STFX01000015.1 GCF_005222915.1 Rhizobium sp. FKL33 | reverse complement strand
AAGAATCCGGCCAATTTCCTCGCCGCCGTCAAACTCATTGCTACTCGCATCTGGATAAAGGCGTTATGAGTCTACTGCCTAGGCACCTGTGGTGAGTTTATCGAACACGACTGCTCGGATCGCGCTCCATAGCGCCGCCCCATGATTGTCGCGTTCGGTCTATGGACCGGACGGAGCGCCGAAATGGAAACGAACCGCCTTGCCCGGCGAGAGCCCTGCAACAGGCTTCAACCAACCTCACAATAGCCAGATTTCGTCGAAAGCCATCGGATCAGAATGGCCGCTTCGATAGCCGAAGTTGCACTGCGCGACGGAGGTCATGCAGCTCTCTTGCTACTTGATGGCCCGCCATCGCCAACATGCATTCTGTTTGCGCCATTCAAAAACCAGAGATAGATCATTCATCCCATTGATACTATAGCAATTTTTGTCATTTTTCATCAAATCCGCATTGCCAACATCCAAGCATCGCCGAACGAATCTTCGCGATGGAGTTGACGGAGAAGTCGTTTGTGTGCAAATATTTTTACCAAGGAGAATAAATGAGCATCTGGCAATCCAACTAAACACACGCTTCGTTTCGCGGCACCCTGGGAGTTTGCGCATGAGCATCCGTAGATCGGTTCTGCCCGCCTTCGGTTGGAGTGTCCCTTTGGACACCACGATGTCCGCGTCGTCTCATTTTCCCGGCAGCCTGTCGTCCAAGCTCCTCAAGGCTTGCGCGTTTGATTTAACCCGAATGCTCCCTGCTTGGCAAAATACTCCGGCAATGCAAGCCGGTGACGACAGCCTCTTAATCGGACTTTCGAATATGCGGCGCGCTTGGCCGATAGCCAACACAGCCGGACATAGGGGTTCTGGGCCAGAGCTTGAGGCGTCGTCGTCCAATGCCGCCTGTTTTTCTTCTGCTTTAAACTGAGATCAATCAAGCCATGGCGCACAAGCAAGTCTGCGAATGCTGCCAGCGCAAACTCAAGATCTCAGGACCTGCGAGCGCGAAAGATGGCGATACGGAAATTCGAATGGCGCGGCTAGCCAGCGCGCCATTCGAGACGCCGGTGAAGCCAGTGTTGAAACGCAAGACCTATCGGACTTTGGATATGGGAAACCCATCTTCTTTCGCCGCCAACCAACGCTCTGCAGCAAAGGTGTTCATCCGCTTCTCCGGCGCATTCCAATCAAAATTGTCCAGCGCCCGACGTTCATCTACGTAATACAACATTGCATCCAGACAATAAATATTCGGATCAGTGTTAATTCATCTCATAGTTTCAGGCAGACGAAAGGACGTTATCTAACGGAATAAAAGCATCCACCAAAGCAGACCTTGAAACAAAATTCGGAAAAACCGAAAGGGGAACTATAATGAACTGGAACGATGCGAAATCTTCACTCTCCATGCCTCGCCGCCAAGTCCTCAAGACGATGGCCGCCACCGCCGTCACGCTTGCATCGCCGGCCGTGATCCGCCCTGGTTTTGCGCAGGAAAAGACCATCAAGCTCGGCGCGCCGATCCACCGCACCGGCATCGGCGCATCCTATGGCAGATGGTATGAACGGACCGCCTCCGCAGCCGTCAACCTCGTCAACGAGATGGGCGGGATCAATGGCATGAAGGTGGAGATGATCGTAGAGGATGACGGAACGGATCCCAAGCGCGGAACCGAAGTCATCGAAAAATTCGCCACGGAATACAAGGTTGACGCGGTTTTCGCTCACCTCTTTTCACATGTGGTCGCGGCCGCCGCACCGCGCGCGGGCGAATTGAAGCTGCCATATTTCATCTGTTCCGAAGCGAGCCTGCTGACGAAGGGCGCTCTGAACCGCTACGTGTTCCAGCCCGGCATCACCGATGTTCATGCCCAGGTTCACGCCATGGCGCCCTGGATCTCTTCGACTTTGGGCAAGAAGATCGCAATGATCATTCCCGATTTCAATTTCGGCCATGACCATCGCGACTATCTCACGCCGGCCATCAAGGCCCAGGGCGGCGAGGTCGTCAGCGTGATCGCCATTCCGCCGGCAGAAACCTCGTTCACCCGCTACCTGCCGCAGATCCCGATGGATGTCGACGTGATCTATCACGTGATGGTCGGCCCCGCCGTTCTGACCTTCGTGAAGGAACTGGGCGACTATCTCGGCAGCCAGCGCCCCGAGATCTTTGGTTTCATCGACTCGCTGGAAGCCGTGGATCTGGCGACGCCCCAGCTCGAATTTCTGGAAGGCACCTATTTCTGGGAAGCCTATCCACGCTATGCTCAGACGAACCAGACCGAGTTCGATAAATTTTACCGCGAGCGGGTCGGCGTGGATGCAAATGGCGCTAGCCTTTCCGATCCCAAGGATATCTCCACCTACTCCCATATGTTCTCCTGCTGGGAGACGCTGTTCGCCATCAAGCAAGGCATGGAGATTGCCGGCTACAAGGGCCCCGAACAGAAGAAGGACCTCATCGTGGCGATGGAAGGCCTGACCGACCTGCCGGAAGGCAAGGAGCGGCCCCAGGGCTCCAAGATCTTCGATGGCAAGACCCATCAGGTCTTCGGCAAGCAAAACATCTCGAAGGTGAAGGACGGCAAATTGACCGTGGTGCACACGACGTCGATCGAAGACGGTCGTTACGAGAGCACGGTCGATTACACAAAGATGGCGCTTTAACAAAAGCTTCGCGTGATGCCTCTCCGCTGACGTCGGTCAGCGGAGCCCTTAAACGTGGGCGCAATCTGCGCAGCGGATTGCGTTCGCTCGACCGAAAGATGCGAATTCATGGGTCAAGGTCCCTATCTGTTTCTCGCCGCATTGGAAGGCTTGGTCCAAGCGGCGGTCTTGACGATCACGGCGGCCGGGTTGTCGCTGGTCTTTGGCGTGATGCGGGTCGTCAATATCTCGCACGGCGAGTTCGTGATGCTCGGCGCCGTCATCGCCTGGTTCGTGTCCAATGCGCTCGGAGCTCATCCGGCCGTTGGTTTTCTGATTGCATTGCTGATCAGCCCGCTCATCGTCGGCATCATTGCCTTCACCGCCGAACGCCTCGTGCTCAAACGCCTCGATTACAATCCCGAAGCGACGATCGTGGCGACCATCGGCATGCTGTATATCATTCAGCAAGGCGTATTGATCGCCTATGGCCCCGATGCGAGACCGGTCGAACCGCCCTTCTACTACAGGGTTTCTTTCCCGTGGTTCGGCTACTCTGGCTACAAGCTCTTCATCGTCGTCGCGGCTGTGGTTCTCATGGGCGTCATTTGGTACGTCATGCGCAACACCAAGGCGGGCCTCATCATGCGCGCCACCCAGTTCGACCGCGAAACCGCGCAGGCTTTCGGCATCCCGGTGGAACGCGTTTCGGCGATCGTCTTCGCACTCGGCGCGATGCTGGCGGCGATTGCCGGCGTCCTGGTCGTTCCCATCCAGCAGGCGCATTACCTGATGGGCCAGGACCCGCTTCTTCTGTCTTTCATCGTGGTGATCATCGGCGGTCTCGGCAGCATGTCGGGCACAGTGCTGGCGGCCGTGATCATCGGATTGTCTGATGGCATTCTCTCGGTTCTGTTTTCGCCGACCCTCGCGAAGATGATCTCCACCTTACTCGTCGCATTGGTTCTCGTCTTCCGGCCCAACGGCCTCTTCGGAAAGGGCGTTCGATGACCCTGACCTTCAAGAAAAACGCCGTTCTCCTGGCAGTGACGCTCGCAATCCTGTTCCTTCTGCAATTCGTGCTGCCGGAATACAACATCCTGACTGCGACCCGTATGATGGTGTTGGCGATCTTCGCCGTCGGCTTCAATACGCTGCTCGGTTATCTGGGACTGATGAGCCTGGGGCATGCGCTGTTTTTCGCAGCCGGGCTCTATGGCGCGGGCCTCTCGAGCTACCATCTCGGATCTGGCGTCGCCACGTCCTTCGCCCTCGGCGTCATCGCTTCGGCAGTCGTCGCGGTCGTGATCGGCATGATCACTCTGCGCACGATCCGCGTGTCGTTCATGATCGTGACGCTGATGTTCGCACAGGTCGGCTATCTGATGAGCCTCTACTTCACCGGCTACACCAATGGTCAGGAGGGGCTCTCGCTGCCCCAGTCGGCCAGGGCCATGGCGATCGGCCCCTGGGCGCTCGATCTTTCCAGCGCCCTTACTCGATACAACATTGCCTTCGTTATGCTGGCCATCACCCTGGCGGCGCTGTTCGTCTATCTCTCCAGCCGACGAGGCCGGGTGATCATGGCGATCCGCGAGAATGAAGAGCGGACGGAAATGCTCGGCTTCAACGTTCTGGCGGTGAAGCTCGAAGTCTTCGTAATCTCCGGCCTGATCGCGGGCGGCGCGGGCGCCCTTTACGCCCTGCTGTTCGGCTATGTCGGCTCCACATTCGCCTCGTTCCAATATTCGATCGAAGCCTTGCTCTTCACCCTGCTGGGCGGCGCAGGAACGCTCCTTGGTCCGCTGGTCGGAGTGGTCCTGATGGTGACGATGATCGACAAGCTCAGCGAGCTCATGTCCGCCTATCTGATGGTTATCGGCGTTGTCCTCATCGCTCTCATTCTCTGGTTCCCGAAAGGCATTTTGGGGACGATCCGCGAAAGGGTTGCCCCATGGATGCTTTGACGCCACTACTTTCCACCGAAGATCTGACGCGGCATTATGGCGGGATCAGAGCCGTTGACGGCGTGAACTTCACCCTCAACGCGGGCGAAATCCGAGCGATCATCGGACCCAACGGCGCCGGCAAAACGACCTTTGTCAGCCTGCTCTCCGGACGGACAGCGCCCAGCGGCGGAAGAATATCGTTTGCGGGACAGGACGTTACGGCTTTGCCCGCATTCCGTCGGGTCGAACTCGGCATCGCCTACACGTTTCAGATCACCAATGTCTACAAATCCATGTCCGTGGCGGACAATGTCAGGATCGCCGTGCAGAGCAGGCTGAAGCGCCATGTCGGCGCGCCTCTCGATCCGGAAGCCGAAACGATCGCGGCCCTGGAGGCGGTCGACCTGGCGGCGCGCGCCGACACGCCCGCCAGCCAATTGGCCTACGGGCACCAGAGGCTGTTGGAAATCGCGATGGGGGTGGCGCTTCAGCCAAAGCTGCTCATCCTCGACGAACCGACGCAGGGCCTGTCGGACTCGGAGATCGAGAACTTTCTGCAGCTGGTGCGTCGGATCGGCAAGTCGGCGACCATTCTGCTCATCGAACACAACATGCATGTCGTGATGTCGCTTGCTGATCGCATCTCGGTCCTCACCCGGGGGCGTCTTCTCGCCGAGGGCACTCCAGACGAGATCCGCAACAATGCAGACGTCCAAGCAGCCTATCTGGGGTCATGATGCTCAAGATTGAGAACTTCGATTGTTTTTATGGAGAAAGCCAGGCTTTGCGCGGTTTCTCCATCCATGTTGCGCCCGGACAGGTCGTCTGTCTGCTCGGCCGCAACGGCGCCGGAAAAACCACAGCGCTCAAGTCGATCATGGGGATCATCCGTCCCGCGGCGGGCCGAATGGAGTTGAACGGCGTCGACCTCACGAATGTGGCGCCCCGATTCATCCCCCGGCACGGGATCGGTTACGTGCCGCAGGGCCGGCGGCTCTTCACCGAAATGACGGTGCGAGAGAACCTGAAGATCGGTCTCATGACCCGAAACAGCGGGCCGTCGGCGCTGGAAAGGGCCTTGTCCTACTTTCCCGTACTGCGCGAGCGGATGGATCAACGATCGGGCACGCTGTCAGGCGGCGAGCAAACGATGCTGGCGATCGCGCGGGCCCTGTGCATCGAACCCACGATCCTCATGCTCGACGAGCCGACGGAAGGCTTGATGCCGAGCATGATCGCCGCCATTCGCGACGTTGTCATTCGCCTGCGCGACGAAGGCGTCGGCGTGCTGCTGGTCGAGCAGCGGATCGACGCCGTCATGCCGGTCGCCGACCGCATCGCCTTCATGGATCACGGAGCGGTCAAATCCGAATTCGAGATCGACGCCGTTCGCGCCGACACCTCCATCCTCAAGAAATATCTCGGCGTCGGACATTAGTCCGCGCGCCCTAACAGAGGGAGATCAATATGAGTGAAAATCCGAATTCCAGCCTGACGCCGGATCGCGAGATTCTCGCGGAAACGATCCGATCCACGTATGACTTCATCGTCTGCGGCGGCGGATCCGCGGGCTGCGTCGTCGCCAGCCGCCTATCCGAGAACCCTGGCGTCAGCGTGCTGCTGATCGAGGCGGGCGGGAGCGATCGCGTTCCATCCGTCATCGACAGCACGCAGTGGATGTGGAACATCGCTACGGAACGCGATTGGGGATACAAGGCGCAGCCCTCTCCCACCGTCAACGGCCGCACGCCTCTGTTGCCGATGGGCAAGGTGCTGGGCGGCGGCTCCTCGATCAATGGTTCGGTCTGGGCCCGCGGTCACAAACATGACTTCGATTTCTGGGCCGCCGAGGCGGGTGACGACGCGTGGAATTACGAGTCCGTGCTCGGAATCTATCGTCGAATCGAGAAGTGGAACGGCACGCCGGACGCCCATCGTCGCGGCGCCGACGGTCTTCTGAACATCCTTCAGCCCGAAAACCCGATCCCGCTGGTGGAAGGCCTGATCAAGGGCGCGGAAGCGATCGGCATCCCCTTCGTCGATGACATCAACGGCGCGGCGATGGAAGGCGAAGGTGGATGCGGTCTGCCGAACGTTCTTGTCCAGGACGGAAACCAGCGCGTCTCGATGGCGGCGACCTATCTTCATCCCGCCATGTCGCGTCCGAACCTGCACATCCTTCTCTGTGCTGAAATCGTCGGACTGACCTTTGTCGGAAAGCGGGCGACGGGGGTCACCTTTGTTCGCCGCGGACGCACCTATACGGTCGGAGCCGACAAGGAAGTGGTCCTGTCGATGGGGGCCATCAACACGCCGAAGCTCCTGATGCTTTCGGGCATAGGCGAGGAAAAGGAACTGTCGCGTCATGGCATTGCCGTGCGTCAGCATCTTCCGGGCGTGGGCAAAAACTTCCAGGATCACATCCTGCTGGCGGGATGCTGCTGGGAGTATATCACGCCGGAACCGCCCCGGAACAATGCCGCCGAATTCGTCTTCATCGCCAAGTCGGATTCCAGCCTGAAGACGCCTGATCTGATGCCGGTGCTCGAGGAGACGCCATTTGGCAGCGAGGTCACGACCAAGGAATTTGACCTGCCTGTCGGTCCGGCCTCCGCCTGGACGCTGGCGCCGGGACTGGCGCGGCCGGATAGCCGAGGTGAGATCCTTCTGGCCAGCAGCAATCCTCTCGATGCGCCGCTCATCTTCGCAAATTTCCTGTCGACCGACACCGATATGAAGGCGATGGTTCGCTGCGTCGAAATGTGCCGCGAGATCGGCAATTCGGAGTACTGCGCTCCCTATCGCAAACGCGAATGCATGCCCGGCGATCTCAAGGGCGCCGACATGGAGAACTTCATCCGCAATGCGGCCGGAACCTACTTCCACGAAAGCTGCAGCGCAAAGATGGGCCGCGACGTGATGTCCGTCGTTGATGGCGCATTGAAGGTTTACGGCATTGAAGGTCTCCGCATCGCCGACGCATCCATCATGCCCGCGATTTCGACGGGCAACACGATGGCTCCGACCGTGATCATCGGCGAGCGCGCGGCCGACATCATCAAATCTGCATATTCAATCTGACCAAAACCATAAAGGGGAACGTTATGAATATAAACGTCAAAACACCGGCTGTTTCCGCCTCCACGGAAGCCTTTCTCAAGCGCGCTCACAAACTCTACATTAACGGCGAATGGGTCGACGGGGTGTCCGGCGAGACGATCGATGTCCTCGACCCTGCGACGGGTCGCGTCATCAGCACGTCGACGGCGGCAGTTGCTGCGGATGTCGACAAGGCAGTCGCCGCTGCGCGAGAGGCTTTTGACAAGGGACCCTGGTCGAAGATGACCGGCATCCAACGCGGCAAGCTGATCAGCAAGCTCGCCAGCCGGCTGGAAGAACTGGCGGACGAACTGGCCGAGATCGAAGCGATCGACTGCGGCAAACCGGTCACCTACGCCAAATATGTCGATGTGGGCCTCACCGCCAACATTTATCACTATATGGCGGGTTGGGCGAGCAAAGTGTCTGGCGAGACGGTGTCGCTGGCCAACCCGGGAGACTATCACGCCTTCACCCTGCGGGAACCTGTGGGGGTGGTGGCGGCCATCACGCCGTGGAACTTCCCGCTCGTTCTGACCGCCTACAAGCTCGCCCCGCTGCTCGCAGTCGGCTGCACCTGCATCATCAAGCCTTCGGAACTCACCCCGCTATCGACCCTGCGCTTCGTTGAAATTCTCGAGGAAGTCGGCTTTCCCGCGGGTGTCGTCAACGTGATCACGGGCTATGGTTCGCCGGCCGGTTCGGCGCTCGTCGAACATCATGGCGTCGACAAGGTCGCTTTCACCGGATCGGTGACGACCGGACGAAAGATCGCCGCCGCCGCGACCGGCAATCTGAAGCGCGTCACGCTGGAGCTTGGCGGGAAGTCGCCGATGGTCGTCTTCCCTGACGCCGACCTCGATCGCGCGATTCCCGGTCTGGCCGGGGCGATCTTTTTCCATCAAGGGCAGGTCTGCACGGCAGGCACGCGCCTTTACGTGCACAAGTCCATTCACGACCGCGTCGTCGAAGGCATTGCCGCTGAGAGCCGCAAGCTCAAAATCGGCCATGGTCTCGAGCTTGATACGACGATGGGCCCGTTGATTTCATCGGCGCAGTTGCAGAAGGTCATGGGTTTCCTCGATCAAGGCAAATCGGAAGGCGCCGAAACCGTCATTGGCGGCGGCCGCATCGGTGATGTCGGCTTCTTCATGGAGCCGACGGTGCTCACCAACACGCATGACGGCATGTCGGTGGTCCGCGAGGAGATCTTCGGCCCGGTCCTTTGCGTTCAGGCCTATGAAGACGACGATCTCGACGCCATCGCTGCCAAAGCCAATGAAACGATCTTTGGCCTGGCCGCGTCCATATGGACCCGAGACTTGTCTGTCGCGCACAAAATGGCCAAACGGATCAAGGCCGGCAGCGTCTGGATCAATGCGCACAATGTTTTCGATCCGGCGCTGCCTTTCGGCGGCTTCAAGCAATCCGGCTGGGGCCGCGAAGAGGGAGCTGAGGCGATCCGGACCTTCACGGAAGTCAAATCCGTCTGCGCAGTCCTGTAACCGATGTATATCTCTGACATTGCCCCGAGCAGGGGCAATGTCATCCCGTAGCCGTGATCGGAACCATGCGATGAAAAGACTGTGCGCTCTCGCACTTTGGACCGCCGCGTCGCATTTCGGGCTGACCAGCCCGGCCCTCGCACACAGCGCGGAAGGCGGCATCGTCCTGCTGCTTCCCACTGGCTATTACATCATTGCCGGCTGCGCCGCCGTCGCCGCGAGTTTTCTGCTGGTTTCCCTGCTTCCCAACAGGTGGGCGCAACGGTTGCACCAGACCACCCTGCGCCTTCCGGCGCTGCCGATGCCTTCGGACGCCCAGAGCAGCCTGCTTTCTTTTGCGATTTTGTGCTTCATGGTGGTAGCGGGTCTGGCGGGGTCTCCCGATCCCACCCTCAATCCGCTGCCCCACTTCATATGGACCGGTTTTTGGGTGGTCCTCGTCATTTTGCACGGCGTGGTCGGCCCGCTCTGGAATGGGCTCAATCCGTGGACAGGTCCGCTCCTGCTGCTCGGAAAACTGACCGGTCGCGATCTCGGAGCGCGCGCGCGAATTTCCCTGCCCGGCTGGCTCGGCGCATTTCCCGCCATTGCTCAATTCTACGCCTTCGCCTGGTTCGAGCTTGTCGATGCCGCCCCCGAAGATCCGCGTCGGCTGGCGGTTGCAGTCATTGCCTACTGGACCGTCAATTTTGTCGCCATGATCACCTTCGGAGCGGAGGAGTGGGCCAACCGGGGCGAGCCTTTCTCCATTTTCTTCCGCCTGATCGGCGGTCTTTCCCCTCTCGGTTGGGAACGGGTCTCCACCTATCGGCGCCGTCCGCGGCTGGGCTGGCCCGGCCATGCGCTCTATGCGCAGCCGCCGCTTCCTGCCTCGAAAGTCCTATTCGTCCTCCTGACCTTGTCGACCGTCTCTTTCGATGGGTTCTCCAACACATTTTTGTGGTTCGGCGCCATTGGCGTCAATCCTCTCGACTTTCAGGGGCGCAGTTCCGTCGTCCTGTCGTCGACCTCGGGATTGGTCGCGAGTTTCGTCCTGTTCGCAGTCGTCTATTATGCTACCGTGGCTCTCGGACGGGCTCTGGCGCAGACGGGCTCCAATCACGACATCGCCGGACGGATGATCTATTCCATCCTGCCGATATCGCTGGCGTTTCAGATGTCGCACTATTTGACGGTGGCGCTTGTAGGACTGCAGGATCTCGCCGTTGCAACGAGCGATCCCTTTGCTCTCGGGCAAGACTGGCTGGGTATGAAGGACCATCATGTGACCCTGTCTTTCCTCAACGACTTCGACGCCGTCCGCATGCTCTTCAGCGCACAGGTGGCGATCGTAACCCTGGGTCACGTTGTCGGGGTCGTCATGGCGCATGGCATGGTGTCGGAACAGATCGAGCGACCGGAAAAAGTGTTCCGGCTTGAAGTTCCGATGGCTGTTCTCATGATCGCCTTCACCTTTCTAGGCCTTTGGCTTCTGTCCACGCCGAGGATATGATGATGCGGTCTGGACCAGGGAGCCTGGCGATGAATTCGGTCGGTCGATGGATGAGAAGCTGGCTACAGATGCTTGCGGCCTTATTGGCTATCGCGCTCGGTAGCTCATCGGGTTTCGCATTGGCGCATGACATCGCCATCCCCAAAGACAAGGCCAAAGGCTTCGAGATCGCCGCCATAGATCACGGCGCCATGATTGCGATTGCCCCTTTCCGCGATCGGATTCTCGATCTGGCGCGACAGATTCCGGATCGGAACGAACATCTGAAGGCGCTGCTTCTCTACAACGAGATACAGTCGGCAAACTGTTTGTGGGAGTTGTTGCCGGGCAGCCTCACGGATGAAGCAAGCCCGATGAATGCATGCGCGCATGCCGATATGGCCAGTCTCAAGGCGATCCTCGATGAACTCGCCACGATTGACGGCGCCAGGAAGGCCGCCTTGGGGCTGGTTGGCGAACTGGACCAGCACATGGTGCTTCTCGGTTCTTCCTACACCCGCTGCGAATTCAGCGACACGGTGTTTTATACGGAATATCAGATCAACCCGAACTGGCGGGACGTCATCCTCTACCTGCTCAACGTCACTCCGAATACCCTTATGTGGATTGTAATCGCGTCAATTGCAGTCCTGACTTTGGGCATTTCCAAATCGAAGGCTCAACGCAGGCCGCAAGTTTAAATGCCGAGGCTAAACATTATGATCGCGCCTCGAATTTATCCACGTCAGGGCCGCCGCGTCGAAACGCATTTTTCGGGCGTAAGACGCCTGTCAATTGATATATTACATATGAGATAAAAACATGGTGGAGCCAGGGAGGATCGAACTCCCGACCTCTACATTGCGAACGTAGCGCTCTCCCAGCTGAGCTATGACCCCACGACGCCGACATCCGCAGGCGCGCCATCGTCATAGCAATGCGCCGCAGGAACTTCAACGATTTTTCGCGCGCATTTTTACCCTGACGGAAGCAAATCCCTCCTGCAGCGCGCGACAAATTGACTGGACGCGGATTTGCGCTAAGCAGGAACGGAGAGGTTGTCATCAGAGGAGCGCATCGTGGCGGCGGCATTTGGAACATCGGGGCTCAGAGGCCCTGCAGTCGATTTTACTCCCCTACTCTGCACCGCCTATATTTCGGCTTTCCTGGAGCGCGTCGCCGGCGAAACAGCCGACAAGACGGCCTATGTGGCCGCCGATCTCCGCGAATCGAGCCCGCGCATCGCCGGCCAATGCCTGGCCGCGATCAAGGCCATGGGCTGGACCGCCGCCTGGGCCGGCAATGTGCCGACGCCTGCGGTCGCGGCCTACGCCATGGCGCGGAAGGCTCCGGCGATCATGATCACCGGCAGCCATATTCCCGAAGCCTATAACGGCATCAAATTCTACCGACCCGACGGCGAATTCCTGAAAGAGGACGAAGCGCCGGTGCGTGAACGGGCCGAGGCCATTATGGCGGAAGGCAGCGAGATCGCGCCGTCGGCGCCCGGCGAAGCCTTCGCCGCCGCAGCCGAGGATTACATCGCCCGCTATGCAGCCGCCTTTGGCCCCCAGGCCCTGTCCGGCCTCAAGATCGGCGTCGATCTGCATTCCGCCGTGGGTCGCGATCTGACGGTCGCGATCCTGGAAAAACTGGGAGCGGAGGTGCATGCCTTCCGGCGGATGGATCATTTCGTCGCGGTCGACACCGAGGCGCTCGATCCTGACGACGTGGCGCGGGCGCGGGCGCTGATTGCGGAGCACGGTCTCGACGGCGTGATCTCCACCGACGGCGATGGCGACCGGCCGCTGGTGATCGACGACGAAGGACGGCAGATCAATGGCGACGTGCTGGGCGTGCTGACAGCGAAACTCATCAAGGCGAAGACGGTGGTGACGCCGCTTTCCTCGACCAGCGCCGTCGAGCAATCGGGCTGGTTCGAAACGGTCGACCGCACCCGTATCGGCTCGCCCTTTGTAGTGGCCGGCATGGCCAAGGCAACCAGCCATCCGGTCGTGGGCTTTGAGGCCAATGGCGGTTTTCTGCTCGGCGACGACGTGGCGCTCGCAGGCGGCGTGCTCGGCAAATTGCCGACGCGCGACGCGATCCTGCCGGCGGTGGCGGCGCTGGTGCTCGCCAAAAACGAGGGACGCAGCCTGTCGGCCTTGGCGGCGACGCTGCCGCCGCGCTTCATGAAGGCGGATCGCGTCAAGGAGGTCGCGCCCGACAAGGGCAAGGCATTCCTGACCTCGGTGGAGACCTCGGCGGAGTTTCGCGCCGGGTTCGACGCGCGCATCGCGACCCCGACAGAGATCTCGACGCTCGACGGCGTGCGGATGGCGTTCGAAAACGGCGACACCGTGCATTTCCGTCAGTCGGGCAATGCGCCGGAGATGCGCATCTATGTCGAAACCGGCTCTTTAGAGGCGACGGACCGGCTTCTCTCCGAACTGCTCGCCAGGCTGAAGGAGCAGTTCTGAGATGGCGCTGGAGATCCGCAATGCGACGGCTGAGGATTTTGACGGCTGGCTGCCGCTCTGGCAGGGTTATCTGACCTTCTATAAGACCAGCCTGACGGACGAGGTGACGCAGGCGACCTGGGCCCGGATCCTCGATCCGATGAACCTGCTGACCGCACGGCTGGCGGTGAAGGATGGCGTCGTGCTCGGCTTTGCCCATCATCACACGCATCTGACCACCTGGGATGTCAGGCCGACCTGCTATCTCGAAGACCTGTTCGTGAGCCCCGAGGCGCGCGGCCTAGGCGTCGGCAAGGCTTTGCTCGACGATCTCGTTGCGCTCGGCAAGGAGAAGGACTGGGTGTCGGTCTACTGGATCACGGCTGAGGACAATGTCACGGCCCAGAAGCTCTATGACAGCTACAACAAGCGCGACGCCTTCTACCGCTATACCGTCACGTTGTGATCTCGGCTCTCTCCGGCAGTCGCCAGTCGATCGCGCCCAAGCCCTTTTCTTCGAGAAAGGCATTGGCGCGGGAGAAAGGCTTGCTGCCGAAAAAGCCGTTATGGGCCGACAGCGGCGAGGGATGCGGCGCCTTCAGCACCAGATGCCGGGACTGATCGACAAAGGCTGCCTTGCGCTGGGCGTAGGCGCCCCAAAGCATGAAGACGACAGGCGTGTCCTGCTCGTTGACCCGGGCGATGACGGCGTCGGTGAATTTCTCCCAGCCCTTGCCCTGATGCGAGGCGGCGAGCGAGCGCTCGACCGTCAACACTGAATTCAGCAGCAACACCCCTTGACGCGCCCAATGCTCCAGATAGCCGTGGCGGGCGGGGGAAATGCCGAGATCACTCTGCATCTCCTTGTAAATGTTCACGAGCGACGGCGGAATGCGGATATCGGGACGGACGGAGAAGCACAGGCCATGCGCCTGGCCATCGCCGTGATAGGGGTCCTGCCCCAGGATCACCACTTTCACCTGACCAAGCGGCGTCAGATCGAGCGCGCGGAAATACTCCGCCCCTTTCGGGAAGATGGTCTTACCCGCGCTCTTCTCCGCCTGCAGGAAGGCCTTGAGGCTGGCCATATAGGGGCTTGAAAACTCTGCCGCCAAGGCGGCGCGCCAGCTGTCTTCGAGCTTGATGCCGGTGTCGTTCATCATCCACTCCCTTTGCCCTGATGGAAGCCGCAAGCGGCGCTTCGGTTCAAGTCTCTGACGGTCTTATGCACAGACCGGTTCCATTTCCGCCTCGATCCTGACGCGCCTGCGCAGGCCCGTGACGCAAAACTGGTATACAAGGGCGCAAACCAGTCGTGAGGGAACGCCATGAAAATCACCGACGTCAAGACCTGGGTCGTAGGCAATCCGCCGCCGGGCGCGGGCGGACGCTATTTCATCTTCGTCAAGCTCGTCACCGACGGCAATGTCGTCGGTTATGGCGAGGCCTATAACGCCAACTTCGATCCGCATCTGACCGCCAAGCTGATCGAGGACGTCGCCGCGCGCTATCTCGTCGGCCGCGATCCGCACGACATCGAGACCTTCTTCCGCAACGCCTATTCCTCCGGCTTCTCGCAGCGGCCCGATCTCAGCATGATGGGCTGCGTCTCAGCGCTGGAAATGGCCTGCTGGGACATTATCGGCAAGGAAGCCGGCAAGCCGGTGCACAAGCTGCTGGGCGGCCGGGTGCATGAACGCATCCGCACCTATACCTATCTCTATCCGAAATCGGGCTCGGTCGTGCCGGCCGAGATCGAAGGCAAGAATGTCTATAACGATCCGGATATCGCCGCCGCGACCGCGCTGGAATATGTGAAGGAAGGCTTCACGGCGCTGAAATTCGATCCCGCCGGCCCCTATACGATCTATGACGGCCACCAACCGCGGCTCATCGACATCGATCTCTCCGAACGCATGGTGAAAGCCGTGCGCGAGGCGGTGGGCGCGAAGGCCGACATCCTGTTCGGCACACATGGACAATTCACCGCTTCGGGCGCGCTGCGCATGGCCCGCGCGCTCGAAAAATACGATCCGCTGTGGTTCGAGGAGCCGGTGCCGCCTGACATGCCCGAAGTCATGGCGCAGGTGGCGCGCGGCACCTCCATTCCGGTCGCGACCGGCGAGCGGCTGACAACGAAATGGGAATTCGCCCGCGTGATCGAACATCGCGCCGCCTCCATCCTGCAGCCCAATCTCGGCCGCTCCGGCGGCATTCTCGAAACCAAGAAGATCGCGGCGATGGCCGAGGCTTATCACATTCAGGTGGCGCCGCATTGCTATTGCGGCCCGATCGTCGCGGCCGCCAATATCCAGCTCGCGCTGACGCTGCCGAATTTCCTCATCCTCGAGGCGATCAAGACCTTCGACGGCTTCCACGAGACGCTGCTCAAGAAGAAGATCGTGGTCGAAGAGGGTTATGTCATCCCCTCCAGCGAGCCGGGCCTCGGCGTGGAACTGGATGAAGCGGTCTGCGACGCCCATCCCTGGAGCGGTTCGCAACTGCATCTCGGCATGGTGGGAACCTCGATCGATCTTTGCTGATCCAGCCGCTTGCGGATCGAGCGGGCCGGGATTAGACCGGTCCCAAGAGGACACGATATGACCGAGCCGACGATCCGCACCGCCACCGCAACAGACGAAGCCGCCTGGAGACAGCTCTGGGCGGGCTATCTCGCCTTCTACAAAGTGGATCTCGCGCCCGAGGTGACCGACAGCACCTGGCGGCGCATTCTCGATCCGGGCTCGCCCGTGTCGATGCGGCTGGCCTTTGTCGATGGCGAGGCGGCCGGTTTCGCTATCCACCTGCATCACCCCTCCACCTGGGTGGCGGATGAGGACTGCTATCTCGAAGATCTCTATCTCGACTCCCGCTTTCGGGGGCGTGGCGTCGGCCGGGCGTTGATCGACGACCTGATCGGCATCTGCAAGAACAAGGGCTGGGCGCGGCTCTACTGGCATACGGATGAAGGCAACGCCACCGCCCGCAAGCTCTACGACTCCTATGTCAAGACCGATGGCCATGTACGCTACCGCATGCGGATCGGCGCATGAGCCGGCTGCTATTCGTCGATACGGAAACTACGGGTCTCACCTATGACGACCGGGTGATCACGCTCGGCATGGTCGCGCTCGATCTCGACGCGCTCAAGGACGGGCGCGACGCGGTTCAACTGAGCCATCTGATCTTTAATCCCGGCCGGCCCAGCAATCCCTTTGCCGCCGCCGTGCATGGCTATCAGGACTGGGTGCTGACCAGCCAGCCGCGTTTTGCCGTCCATGCCGAAGAGATTCTTCCCGCCTTCACCGAGGCGGATCAGGTGCTCGCCCACAATGCCGCCTTCGACGAGCGTTTCCTGAGAACAGAATTTCGCATGGCGGGGTATGAGCTGCCCGCGTCACGCTTCGACTGCACGCTCAAGGCCTATAAGCGCAAGCATCAGCGCCCGGGCGGGCTCGACAAGGTTCTCGAGCATATGGGCCTCTCCGCCCGCGGCAAGCAGCACGGCGCGCTCGAGGACGCCTGGTTCTGCATGCTGGCCTGGCTGTGGCTCAACGATCTCGAAGCCCCAGCCGCGCCGGCAGCGCTTACGCATCCGCCGAGCAATTGGGTGGAGCCGGGCCTGCCGCCGATCCGCGGCGCCCGCAAACCTCTCGTCGCTCGCTACTGAAACTTGAAAAAATCGACGAAGGCCCGGAGCGCCGGACGCATCTGCCGGCGGCTGGGATAATAGATATAGAAACCGTCGAAAGGCGGACACCAGTCCTCCAGCACCCGGATGAGGCGGCCCTCCCTCACATAGTCGTCGACGCGCGCATCGAACAGCTGGGCGAGGCCCGCGCCGGCAAGGCAGGCGACGAGAATGAGCCGATCTTCGGGCAGGATCAGCGGACCCGATATATCGGCGGCGAGCGCCTTGCCGTCCTTTTCGAACTCCCAGCGATAGATCGAGCCGCTCGAAAAGCGGCGGCGGATGCAGCGATGATCGAGCAGATCGCGGGGATGCCGGGGCAGCGGCCGATCCTGAAAATAAGAGGGCGCAGCGACCACCGAAGCACGCCAGAGCGGGCTTGCCCCGACAGCAATCATATCGGCTTCGAGATGTTCTCCCAATCTGAGACCCGCGTCGAACCCCTGGGCGACAATGTCCTCGAACTGATCTCGTGTGACAATCTCCAGCTCGATCTCGGGGTAAAGCGCGATGAAGTCCCCAAGACGCGGCGCCACCAGATGCTCGCAGGCCAGTCTAGGCATGGTGATGCGCAAGGGGCCGGCCGGACGGTCGCGGTTCTCGACCAGCGCATCGAGCGCCGCGCCGATCTCGCCCAAGGCCGGCTTGAGGGATTCGAGCAGCCGTCGCCCCTCCTCAGTCGGCGCGACGCTGCGGGTGGTGCGGGCGAGAAGCCGGATTCCCAAGCTCTCCTCCAGCGCCGAGACCGCATGGCTGACGGCGGAGGGGGCCACACCGAGTTCGCGGGCGGCGCGGCGAAAGCCGCCGCCTTCGGCGACGGCGGCGAGAACAGCGAGTTGTGAGAGCTGGATCCGGTTCATTGTTCTAAATAATAGAACAAGGCGGCGTGAATTGCACGGCTTATCGCGACCATGATGCGCGGTTATTGTAGGAGTGTTGATTCCATTCACCTCTGGAGACGTCCATGAAAACCCGTTCGCTCGGCTCCGGCCTCCGTGTTTCTGCTCTCGGCCTCGGCTGCATGGGCATGAGCCATGCCTATGGCTCTGATGTCGACGAGAAGGCCGCCCAGGCTCTGTTCGACCGCGCCGTCGAGCTCGGCGTCACCTTCTTCGACACGGCCGAAGTCTATGGCCCCTTCACCAATGAGGTCCTGGTCGGACAGGGTCTGCGCAGGCACCGCGACAAAGTGGCGATCGCCACGAAGTTCGGCTTCACCATCGGCGACGAGGCCAAGGCGGCAAGACCCTCGGGTCTCGACAGCCGGCCGGAACATTTGCGCGCAGTGGCGGAAGCATCGCTCAAGCGGCTCGGCGTCGAGGTCATCGATCTGTTCTACCAGCACCGCGTCGATCCCGATGTGCCGATCGAAGAGACCGTCGGCGCCATGGCGGGTCTCGTGAAAGAGGGCAAGGTGCGGACCCTCGGTCTTTCGGAAGCCAGCGCGGCGACGCTGCGGCGCGCCCATGCCGTCCATCCGATCGCCGCTATCCAGAGCGAATATTCTCTCTGGACGCGAGATCCCGAGACCAATGGCGTGTTCGACGCCTGCCGCAAGCTCGGCATCGGCTTCGTGCCCTTCTCGCCGCTCGGCCGGGGCATGCTGACAGGCGCCTTGAAGGATCTCTCCAAGCTCGGCGCCAATGATTTCCGCCGCGGCCTGCCGCGTTTCGACCAGGCGAATTTCGACGCCAATCTCGCGCTTGTGGAGGCGCTGGAAACCATGGCGGCGGAGAAGGGCGTGACGGCAGGTCAATTGGCGCTCGCCTGGGTTCTGGCGCAGGGCGACTTCATCGTGCCGATCCCCGGCACCACCAAGATCGCCAATCTTGAAAGCAATATCGCCGCCGCAGCAATTACGCTGACCCCTCAGGATCTCGCGACGCTGGGTTCGATCGTCTCGCCCGACAAGGTCGCTGGCGCGCG
Organism: Rhizobium sp. FKL33; assembly: GCF_005222915.1. GTDB lineage: Bacteria > Pseudomonadota > Alphaproteobacteria > Rhizobiales > Rhizobiaceae > Rhizobium_E. Next base: position 134,340 of record NZ_STFX01000015.1, on the reverse strand, counting down.
CTACAGCGAGGCGATGGCCAGGATGGCCGGGCGCTGAGCGCAGCGCTTTACCGAGAGGCCGTGAGCGCCCGTCGCCATGCCATCGGCGTGGCGCCGGTGATCGTCTTGAACATACGGTTGAGATGGCTCTGGCTACTGAAGCCGCAGGCGGGCGCGATCTGGGCGATCGGATCTGAGCCGGCCAACATCCGCTTTGCCCTGGCAATGCGCCGATTGAGGATGAAAACGTGGGGAGAGACTCCGCACGTCATCCGAAACATGCGCTGCAGATGGAACTCGCTGAGACCTGCGACGCAGCCGAGATCGCGAAGGCTGATGGAATCGGCAAGCGAAGCTTCGATGAAGTCGAGCAGCCTCCGCCTGATATTGGGCGACAGGCCGCCCTTCAAGGTGACAGATGATTGGCCGCCATAATGCGGATTGGCGAACAGTTGGCCGACAGCCTCGGCGGTCGCTGCATCGGCCCGCAACAGGTCGCCCGAAACCGTAGCGCGGGCCACCTCGACAAGGGCTTCGGATAGGCAGGGAACGCTGGCGAATGTCGCCTCGGGCAGCTGCATCAACCGGGCGTCGCGATCGAAGGTTTCGGCAAACAGCCGGCGCAGCTCCACATCCGACACATAGAGATGCACGAATTCGAACTGATCCGTGATCTCCCATTCGGACGACGCCCCCTGCGGCATAAGGCATAACGCCCCCGGCCAACCAGCGATAGAGCCAGCGTCGAGGCGGCGGGTGCCGGCGCCGCCCTGCAGATAGCAACTGAATGTATGCCCATCCGGGCGTTCGTAGCGCATCCGGTCATGACTGTTTCGCCAGATCGCGCTTGCCCTGCCCTCGCCAAGGTCGAGAACCTCGAGGCGCTCGGCGCGCGTCGAGGCGGACAGTGTGTCGAAAACGGATATAGTCTGCAGCATGGCCCAGCTCTGGAAACAATGCCGCCATTCTAGCGCAATAACCGCGAACCGCCATGGACAAACTGGTCCCCAATCAGTGCGCAGCCGATTTCACCGCAAGATCCTGCAAGAAGCGGCAGAAAACGACCGGCAATGTCTCTCGCATAAACGCAAAGATCCGGAGTGACCGTGACCAATTTCCTGCTGTTTTCATCCACCGTGCTGATCTGGGGCACCACCTGGATCGCCATATCGCTGCAGATCGGACCCGTGCCGGTGTTGGTGTCGGTGTTTTATCGGTTTGCGCTCGCGGCGTTGATCCTGGTCGGCTTTCTCCTGATCACCGGAAAGATGAAAGCGCCGCCTCTGAAGCAGCAACCCTTCCTCCTGATCCAGGCGCTGTCGCTGTTTTGCTGCAATTTCCTGTGCTTCTATCACGCGGCGGCCTATGTGCCGTCAGGACTGATCTCCGTCGTCTTCTCGCTCGCCACGATCTACAATGCGGTCAATGCGCGGATCTTCTTTGGCGACAGGATCCACCCACGCACGCTTCTCGCCGCCGCCTTGGGCGCGCTTGGCTTGTGCTTGCTGTTCGGGCCGGACATTTTTCTCGCGGTGAAGCCGGAGAGCTGGAAAGGCATTGGTCTCGCCGCTTTGGGCACGCTGTTCTTTTCGTTCGGCAACATGGCCTCTCGCCGCAACAGCGCCGCCGGCATCAAACCCGTCATCGCCAATGCCTGGGGCATGACCTATGGCTCGACTGCGCTTCTTCTCCTGATCGCCGTCACGGGCGCGCCGATGGTTGCGCCGACCGACATGACCTACCTCGCGGCGCTTTTCTATCTCGCCGCCATTGGCTCCGTGGTCGCCTTCACCACCTATCTGACCCTGGTGTCGCGGATCGGGTCACAGAAAGCCGCCTACGCCACCGTGCTGTTTCCGGTCGTGGCGCTCAGCCTGTCGAGCATTTACGAAGACTATCACTGGACGCCCATGGGGGTAGCAGGCCTGCTGCTGACTCTGACCGGAAATGTCGTGATGTTCGCACGTCTTCCGGAGCGCTTGAGACCGATAGCCAAGACCTTGTCATAAACGAAGAAAGGGGCGGAAAACCGCCCCTTTGCCATGTCTGCACTTATCAGTCGATCAGCCGCGCAGGCTGCCGCCGGTGTTCTTTTCGACATTGGCGACGATGCGCTGCGACAACGCCTCGAAATCCTCGTCCGTCAGCGTCTTGTCGACCGGCTGGATCGACACTTCGATGGCGATCGACTTCTTGCCGTCGCCGAGGGAGGCGCCCTCGAAGACGTCGAACACCGAGACGCCGGTGATCAGCTTGCGATCGGCGCTTTGGGCTGCCTTCAGGATGGAGGCGGCGTCGACCGTCTTGTCGACCACGAAGGCGTAGTCGCGCTTGACAGCCTGGAAGGGCGAAAGGCCGAGCACCGGCTTGGTGCGGGTGGCCTTCTTCTTCGGGTCCGGCAGCTTGTCGAGCGACAGTTCGAAGCCGCAGAGCGCGCCCGACACATCCATGGCTTCCAGCGTCTTGGGATGGAATTCGCCGAAATGGCCGATAACCAGTTTCGGACCCATCTTGATCGTGCCGGAACGGCCGGGATGGAACCAGGCGGGACCGCCCTGTTCGATCTGCAGATTGGCGGTCGGGAAGCCGCAGGCCTCGAGCACCGCCAGCGCATCGGCCTTGGCGTCGAACACGTCGACGGGCTTGCCGCCGCCCTTGTCCTTGTTGGACCAGAGGCGACCGGCGCCATTCAGCGTCGCCGTGCCGCGACGAATGCCGGCGGCCATGCGGCGCTGGCCCGAAGGCGTGTCGTCCTCATAGGCGCCGGAGACTTCGAAGACGGCGACATCGCCATAGCCCTTGTCGGCATTGCGCTGGGCGGCGGTCAGGAGGCCGGGCAGAAGCGACGGACGCATGTCCGACATATCCGCAGCAATCGGGTTTTCGAGCTTCAGCGCCGGCGCGCCGCCGCCGAAGAGGGCAGCCTGCTCAGCCGGGATGAAGGACCAGGTGACGGCTTCCAGCATGCCGCGGCTCGCGAGCGCCCGCTTGGCGAGACGCGTGCGGATCTGCAGCGTGGTGAGGATGCGGGTGTTGACCTCGGTGAGGCGCGGCAAGGGCTGCGGCTTGACCTCGTTGATGCCATGCATGCGCATGATCTCTTCCACGAGATCGGCCTTGCCGTCGACGTCAGGACGCCAGGAGGGAACGGACACGTTCACGGCTTCGCCCTCGCCTTCGACGCCGAAACCGAGACGCTCAAGAATGGCGAGACTTTCAGCGCGGCTGACCTCGATGCCGGTCAGGCGCTTGACTTCGCTGAGCGGGAACGAGACGCGACGGGGCTCGTAGCCCTCATAGCCGACCACCCTTGCTTCCGCAGGCGCGCCGCCGCAAAGCTCCAGAACCAGTTCGGTGGCGCGGTCGAGACCGGAAACCATATATTCCGGGTCGACGCCGCGTTCGAAGCGGTAGCGCGCATCGGTGATGATGCCGAGCGAGCGGCCGGTGCGGGCGATGTTGAGCGGGCTCCACAGCGCCGATTCGATCAGCACGTCGGTGGTGTTCTCGTCGCAGCCCGAGAGCTCGCCGCCCATGATCCCGCCGATCGATTCCACGCCGTTATCGTCGGAGATGACGACATTGGCCGGCGACAGTGTGTATTCCTTGCCGTCGAGCGCCAGCACCTTTTCACCGTCCACGGCGCGGCGCACGGTCAGGTCACCCTTGACCTTGGCGGCGTCGAAGACATGCAGCGGCCGGCCCTGATCGAAGGTCAGATAATTGGTGACGTCGACCAGCGCGTTGATGGGGCGCAGACCGATGGCGCGCAGGCGCTTCTGCATCCAGGCCGGGCTCGGGCCGTTCTTGACGCCGCGCACAAGGCGCAGCGCGAAGCCGGGGCAGAGCGCCTTGTCTTCGCCGTCGAAAGCGAGCGTGACGTTGACAGGCGTCTCGCCCGAAATCGACAGCTCAGGCGTGTTCGGAGCCTTGAGCGTTCCGAGACCCGAGGCGGCGAGATCGCGGGCAATGCCATAGACGCTGGTGCAATCGGGGCGGTTCGGCGTCAGATTGATCTCGATGACCGGATCGTCAATGCCGTAATAACTCGCGAAAGAGGCGCCGACGGGGGCGTCCTCGGGCAGGTCGATGATGCCGTTATGGTCGTCGGAAATCTCCAACTCCTTTTCCGAGCACATCATGCCATGGCTTTCGACGCCGCGGATATTGCCGACCGACAGCGTCACGTCGATGCCGGGCACATAGGTTCCCGGGGCGGCGAAAGCGCCGATCAGGCCGGCGCGGGCGTTGGGCGCACCGCAGACCACCTGCACGGGCTTGCCCGCGCCGGTGTCGACGGAGAGAACCTTGAGCTTGTCGGCCTGCGGATGCTTGTCAGCCGTGAGGATCTTGGCGATCACGAAGGGCTTGAAGGAGGCCTTGTCGTCGACGCTTTCGACTTCGAGGCCGATCAGCGTCAAGCGCTCGCAGATGGCGTCGAGCGAGGCGTCGGTGTCGAGGTGATCTTTCAACCAGGAGAGTGTGAATTTCATCGTCTAATCCTCCTTTATGCGCTCAGGCCGCCGAACAGCGTCGGCAGGTCGAGCGGGCGGAAGCCGTAATGGTTCATCCACCTGACATCGGCGTTGAAGAAATCGCGCAGGTCGGGCATGCCGTATTTCAGCATGGCGATGCGGTCGAGCCCCATGCCCCAGGCAAAACCCTGATATTCGTCGGGATCGAGGCCGCCGGCGCGCAGCACATTGGGATGCACCATGCCGCAGCCGAGGATTTCCATCCAGTCATTGCCTTCGCCGAACTTCACCACGTCGCCGGAGCGATCGCACTGGATATCGACTTCGACCGACGGTTCGGTGAAGGGGAAAAAGGACGGGCGGAAGCGCATATTGACCGAGGGCACTTCGAAGAAGGCCTTGCAAAACTCTTCCAGCACCCAGCGCATATTGGCGACATTGGCCGTCTTGTCGATCACCAGGCCTTCGACCTGATGGAACATCGGCGAATGGGTGGCGTCGGAATCCTGCCGGTAGGTCTTGCCGGGAATGATAATGCGGATCGGCGGCTTCTGGCTTTCCATGGTGCGCACCTGCACCGGCGAGGTGTGGGTGCGCAGCACCTTGCGCTCGCCGTTTGCGTCGGGCGGCAGGAAGAAGGTGTCGTGCATTTCGCGCGCCGGATGGCCGACGGGGAAATTCAGCGCCGTGAAATTGTAATAGTCGGTTTCGATATCCGGACCTTCGGCGATTGAGAAGCCCATATCGCCGAAGATCGCGGTGATCTCGTCGATGATCTGGGTGATCGGATGGATGCGGCCGCGCTCGGCCGGGGACGAGCGAACCGGCAGCGTCACGTCGACGGTTTCGCGGGCGAGGCGCTCGTTGATCGCCTGGTCGCGCAGCAGCGTCTTGCGTTCAGTGATCGCGTTGGTCACCTCGGCCTTGATGACGTTGATCGCCGCGCCGCGCGTCTGGCGTTCTTCCGGGCTCATGGCGCCCAGCGTCTTCAGGAGTTCCGAGATCGAACCCTTCTTGCCGAGCGCATTGACGCGAACGGCCTCAATCGCCGCTTCGTCCGCCGCGCCGGCGATTTCCTCGAGAATGGTGGTCTTCAACTGATCGAGATCGGACATGTGTCGCTCGTAAGATTTGCGGATGATATCAGGCGGACAAGAAAAACCCGCGCCAGCCGTGCCAGCGCGGGTTTCCCATAATTCCACAGTCTTGGGAAGCGCTGACCTTAACGGACGACGCTTTCAAACTCGTTGGCGGTGCCGGCGTCCTTCAGGTAGCCGAGAGCCTTCTTGGAGGCTTCGACGAGCGCGCCGAAGGCTTCAGCCTGGGTGATCGCCATGTTGGACAGGACCTTGCGGTCGACTTCGATGCCAGCCTTGTTGAGGCCGTCGATGAAGCGGCCATAGGTCAGGCCGTGCTCGCGGACAGCGGCGTTGATGCGCTGGATCCACAGAGCGCGGAAATTGCGCTTCTTGGCCTTGCGGTCGCGCGTGGCGTACTGCATCGAGCGATCGACGGCAGCCTTGGCGGCGCGGATGGTGTTCTTGCGACGGCCGTAAAAGCCCTTGGCGGCCTTCAGAACCTTCTTGTGCTTGGCGTGGGCGGTAACGCCTCTCTTTACACGTGCCATGTCATGATCTCCTTAGTGTTCTTTTTCGCGGCTTCTTAGTCTCAGAGACCATTCGGCAGGTAGTTCTTGATCACCTTGCGGCCATCGGGTTCAGCCAGAACCATGGTGCCGCGGGCGTCGCGAATGAACTTGTTGGAACGCTTGATCATGCCGTGGCGCTTGCCGGCGGCGGCGGCCTTGACCTTGCCGGTCGCGGTGATCTTGAACCGCTTCTTGGCGGCAGACTTCGTCTTCATCTTGGGCATTTTGCTACTCCATTGTTCTGGTTTTTGTGAAACCGGCTGATGAGGCCCGTTTCAAGCGTAAAGAACGGCCACGGCATGCCCTGCCGGACCGTTCGGACGGGCGGCTTATACAGTCAGTCCGACAAAAGCGCAACCGGCTGGAAACGGAATCTTTCTCAGCCCTCGGAAGACCTTTTGCGGGAGGACAGCGGCAAGGCCAGAGCGGTCGCCGCCAAAGCCGAGACGACGATCAGCAGATGGCCGTTGACCGCCGCCTGCAGCAGATCCGAAAAGCCCGCACCGGATCTCGCCGCGCCGAAAGCGACAGCGCCCGCCGCGATGCCTGCGGGATAGGTGCCGACGCCGGCGGGGGCGTGGAACGGCAGCACGGAGGAGAGTTCGCCGCCGACCGCGCCGCCGAATGCAGCCGCGAGCGGCGCAACGCCCATCATCGACAGCGACAGGCCCAAGGCCGCGACCTTGATCAGCCAGTTGAGGACCGTCAGCGCCCAGGCGAGCAAAAAAGCCGGCAGATGCGCGGGCAGTCCGTCCGCCACTTGGGCAAGCTTGTCCGCCAATCTCTTGGGAGCGCGGCTCTGCAGCCAGCCGACCAGACGCCGACTGATCGGGAAAAACAGAAGCGGCAGAAGCAGAAACACCGTCCAGAGGGCCCAGGCGAGGAAAGAAAACCCGGCCTTGGCCACAAGCGCCAGCCCCGCGGCCAGCGTCAGCGCATGCAGGTCGAGCAGCCGGAGAACAACGAGCGCGGAGGCGCCGCGCATGACCGGCAGGCCGAACTCCGCGCGCATCAGCACCGGGAAGGAAACCTCGCCGCTGCGAAAGGGCAGCATGATATTGAGGAGATTGTGGATCTGCGTGAGGCGGTAGAGCTGTAGAAAGGAGCCTCTGGACAGGTCGGGAAAATAGCTGGCCATTCGATGCGTGCGGATGAACTGCGTGCCGACCAGCGCGAGGATGGAGGCGAGGATGGTCGGCGCGCCGATGTCGGCCCAGTTGGCGAGCACGACGCTCCAGCCGAAATAGACCTGAATGAAGACCGCGTAGGCCAGCACGCAGGCGCCGGCGATGAGCGCCACGCCGTGTCTGGACCATCCGGCCCCTCGTCTGGCATCGTCAGCCATGCGCAATCCATCGAAGTCGGGCGGTTGCGCCCTCCGGGCCGCTGATATAACAGAGGCGCCAGCAAAGCCAGACCCAATCGGAGCGTTCCATCGTGCTCAATGCCGCAGCCACCCAGACCCCGATCGAGGCCCAGCCCGAGATCGAGCTGTCGGTCGTCATCCCCGTCTATAACGAGGAAGACAATATCGCACCGATGATCGACCGCGTCCTCTTCGGTCTCAAGGACTTCAACAAAGCCTGGGAGCTGATCCTGGTCGACGACGGCAGCACCGACGGCACGCTCACGAACGCCCGCAAGGCGCTGGGACGCGACGGCCTGACGCTGAAGATCGTCGAATTGCAGCGCAATTTCGGCCAGGCCTCGGCGCTGCAGGCCGGCATCGACGCCTCGCGCGGACGACTGATCGCCACGCTCGACGGCGACCTGCAGAACGACCCCGTCGACATTCCCATGATGATCGACATGCTGGAAGCGCGCGATCTCGACCTGCTGTCGGGCTGGCGCAAGAGCCGCCAGGACGGGCTGGTGCTGCGCAAGATCCCTTCCTGGTGCGCCAATTACCTGATCGGCAAGATCACCGGCGTGAAGATCCATGACTACGGCTGCTCGCTGAAGATCTATCGCTCCAAGATCCTCAAGCAGGTTCGCATCATCGGCGGCATGCACCGCTTCATTCCAGCCTGGGTCGCCAGCGTGGCGCCGCATTCGCGCATCGGCGAAGTCGTGGTCAATCACCACGCCCGCCAGTTCGGCCAGTCCAAATACGGCATTTCCCGCACCTTCCGGGTGATCCTCGATCTGCTCGCCGTCTTGTTCTTCATGCGCTTCCGCGCCCGGCCCGGCCATTTCTTCGGTTCGATCGGGCTCGCTTTCGGCGGATTGAGCTTCCTGATCTTCGCCTATCTCGCTTTCGTGAAATTCGCGCTCGGCGAAGATATCGGCACGCGGCCGCTGCTGCTGATCGCCGTGATGCTGTTCATGGGCTCGGTTCAGGCGATCACCACCGGCATTCTCGCGGAATTCATGGCGCGCTCCAACACAGGGACGCAGCATTACGCCGTCCGTGAGATTTTCGGCTCGGACAAAGTCTGATGCTCGACTGGCTGGAGCGCCGTTTCAGCCATCTGGTCCTGCTCTTCGCGGGCTATTTTCTCGTCAATGCCGCGGTCCGGCTGATGCTTCCGGCTTCGCTGGAGCTCGACGAGGCGCAGCAAATGTTCTTCAGCCAATGGCTGGCGGCGGGCTATGACAGCCAGCCGCCGCTCTATAACTGGCTGCAATATGGCGTCTTCGCCCTGATCGGGCCGTCCGTGCTGGCGCTGACGCTCACCAAGAACGCGCTGCTCTTTCTCACCTATCTCTTCTATGCGCTGACGGCCCGGCGGCTCATTGCGAACCCGATCCTGGTTGTCGTCGCCACGCTTGGTCTCCTCACCATTCCGCAGATCGGCTTCGAGGCGCAGCGCGATCTGACGCATACGGTAGCGGTGCTGTTTTCCTCGAGCCTGTTCATCTTTGCGCTGACGCGGACGGTCGAGAAGCCCGACTGGATCGGCTATGCGCTGACCGGCGTCGCGATCGGCTGCGGGGCGCTGTCCAAATACAATTTCACGCTGATGCCCGTGGCGACCATGCTGGTGATGCTGACGGACCGGGACATGCGCCGCCGGGTGCTGGATGCAAGACTTCTCTTCACCATCGGCATCGCGCTGATGATTGTCGCGCCGCATGCGCTCTGGCTCAAGGACAATCTCGGTCTGGCGACCGAGCGCACCATGGGCAAGATGATGGCGGAGGCCGGAGAACCCTGGTTGAGCCAGGTGGCCGAGGGCCTGGCCTCGCTGGTCGGCGCCGTTATCGGCTTCAGCGCCGTCACCCTGCTTCTCTTCTTTGCCGCCTTCAGGATGAGCTTGTGGCGGGCGATGGACGCATCGTCGGATTGGGCGCGGTTCATGGAAAAGCTGTTCGCAGCCTTCCTGCTGCTGATCGCGGCGCTGGTACTGTTTGCCGGCGCGGAGAACATCAAGGATCGCTGGCTGACGCCCCTGCTCTTCCTGCTGCCGCTCTATCTTGCGCTCAAGCTGGACAAGAGCGCCCTCCTGGATCGCGCAGGCGCGCGCCGGATGGTTCTGATCGGGCTCGCCATCATGGCGCTGATCCCCACCGCGCTCGGCCTGCGCATCCCGATCCTCGGCGCTCTCGGCGCCTATGAGAAACTCAACGTGCCCTATGAGGCGGCGAGCGCAGCAATCCTCGGGACGTCAACTCAACGGCCGGCGCTGATCGTGACCAATGACCAGCAGCTCGCCGGCAATCTGCGCTTCGACATCAAGGGCGTTCCCGTCGTCATGCCCGGCTTTTCCGCCTTTGCCGCCCAAGAGGTCGCCGCGCCGAAGGGCCCGGTGTTGATGGTCTGGCGCAACAGAGGAAAGGCCGATCCTGCCCTCCCGGAGGAACTGGCGACGTGGCGCGCAAGCCAGCCATTGCTGGCGCCCTTGCCCTTCTCGCCCCGGCAGGCCGCGACGCCGTTCCTCTACGGCCGCGCTGACGACCGCTACCACATCGGCTACGCCTGGTTCACGCCCGCCTCCCCCTGAACTCCGCCAAGACGCAGGGCTCCGCCGCAAAAGCGCCTTTTTCTCGCTTCCTTATTGCGAATAAGTTGCAATAGCAGAAAACTGTGTCATCCTCCGATGACGCAAGAGAGCTGGAGATCCCTCGTGACGATCAAGCGCATGCTGTTTTCCGCGGCCGTTTTCTCCATGGCGATGTTGTTCGCCGCCGCGCCCGCGAATGCAAAATTCAAGGCGGTGACCAGTTTCACCGTCATCGCCGACATGGCCCGCAATGTCGCAGGCGATGCTGCGGATGTGGAATCCATCACCAAGCCCGGCGCGGAAATCCATAATTACCAGCCGACGCCCGGCGACATCGTCAAGGCCCAGGGCGCCAATCTGATCCTGTGGAACGGGCTCAATCTCGAACGCTGGTTCGAGAAATTCTTCCAGACGCTGAACGGCGTGCCGAGCGTCGTCGTCTCCGACGGCGTCGAGCCGATGGGCATCACGGACGGCCCCTATCAGGGCAAACCCAATCCGCATGCCTGGATGTCGCCCGACGCCGCCCTGGTTTATGTCGACAATATCCGCGACGCCTTCGTCAAATACGATCCCGCCAATGCCGAGACCTATAAGCGCAACGCCGAGGCCTATAAGGCCCGCATCAAGGCCGAGATCCAGCCGATCCGCGACGAGATCGCCAAAATCCCTGAGGACAAACGCTGGCTCGTCACCAGCGAAGGCGCCTTCTCCTATCTGGCGCGGGATTTCGGGCTCAAGACGCTCTATCTCTGGCCGATCAACGCCGATCAGCAGGGCACGCCGCGTCAGGTCAGGACCGTGATCGATGCGATGCGCGCCAACAAGATCGACGTGATCTTCTCCGAAAGCACGATTTCCGACAAGCCGGCCAAACAGGTGGCCCGAGAAACCGGCGCCCGCTATGGCGGCGTGCTCTATGTGGACTCGCTCAGCGATCCCGACGGCCCGGTGCCGACCTATATCGACCTGATCAAGACGACGGCGTCGACCATCGCCAAGGGGCTGTCCGAATGAACATGCAGGCGCGGCAGGACATCCAGGCGTCATCTGCCGATAGTCCCGGCATCGACGTGGCGCATGTGTCCGTCACCTATCGCAACGGCCATACGGCATTGAAAGACGCCAGTTTCTCGATCGGCACGGGCACGATCACCGCGCTGGTGGGCGTCAACGGCAGCGGAAAATCCACGCTCTTCAAGGCAATCATGGGTTTCGTGCGCGCGAGCACAGGCTCGATCCGCGTTCTCGGCCTGCCGGTGGCGGACGCCCTCAAGCGCAATCTCGTCGCTTATGTGCCGCAAGCCGAAGAGGTCGACTGGAACTTCCCGGTGCTGGTCGAGGACGTGGTGATGATGGGCCGTTACGGCCATATGAATTTCCTGCGCATGGCGACCAAGCGCGATCGGGACGCGGTGGACGCGGCGCTCGCCCGCGTCGGCATGAGCGATTACCGCAAGCGGCAGATCGGCGAATTGTCGGGCGGCCAGAAGAAGCGCGTGTTCCTCGCCCGCGCCCTTGCCCAGGATGGCCGCGTCATCCTGCTCGACGAGCCCTTTACCGGCGTCGACGTCACCACCGAAGAAGCTATCGTCACCCTGCTCAAGGAGTTGCGCGCCGAAGGCCGGGTGATGCTGGTCTCCACCCACAATCTCGGATCGGTCCCTGATTTCTGCGACCAGACGGTGCTGCTCAAACGCACCGTGCTCGCTTATGGGCCCACGGAGACGGTCTTTACCCGGGAAAATCTCGAAAAGACCTTCGGCGGCGTGCTCCGGCATATGGCGCTCGGGCTGGAGACGGCAGAACAGGGCCATGCCGTAGGCGTGATCACAGATGACGAGCGCCCATTCGTGCTCTACCACCCCCGCAAGCCGGAAACGCCTGATGAAGGTGGCGGCATATGACCGAGCTATTGCTGGAACCCTTCAATTATCGATACATGATCGACGCGATGTGGGTCAGCGCCATGGTCGGCGCGGTCTGCGCCTTTCTCTCGGCCTATCTGATGCTCAAGGGCTGGTCGCTGATCGGCGACGCGCTGTCCCACTCCATCGTTCCCGGCGTGGCTGGCGCCTATATGCTCGGCCTGCCCTTTTCGATCGGCGCCTTCTTCGCTGGCGGCCTTGCGGCCGGCGCGATGCTGTTTCTCAATCAGCGCACCCGACTCAAGGAAGACACGGTGATCGGGCTGATCTTCACCGGCTTTTTCGGGCTCGGCCTGTTCATGGTGTCGCTGTCGCCGACCGCGGTGGACATCCAGACCATCGTGCTCGGCAACATCCTCGCCATCACGCCGGAAGACACGCTGCAGCTCGCCGTCATCGGCTTCATTTCGCTCGCGGTTCTCTTGCTGAAGTGGAAGGATTTGATGGTGGTGTTCTTCGACGAGAACCACGCCCGCTCCATCGGCCTCAATCCCTCCAGGCTGAAACTGATCTTCTTCACGCTTTTGTCGGCCTCGACTGTGGCGGCGCTGCAGACCGTGGGCGCGTTTCTGGTGATCGCCTTGGTCGTGACGCCGGGCGCGACCGCATATCTGCTCACCGACCGCTTTCCCCGGCTGATCGGCATCAGCGTGGCGATCGGCTCGCTGACCAGCCTGATCGGCGCCTATATCTCCTATTTCCTCGATGGCGCCACCGGCGGGGTGATCGTCGTGCTGCAAACGCTGATCTTCCTGATCGCCTTCGTCTTCGCGCCGAAGCACGGCTTGCTGGCGGCGCGGATCCGGGCGCGGTCGGCGCTTACGGAGGACGCGGCATGAGCGAGATCCTCGTCTATGCGCTCTGGCCGCTGCAATTCGAGTTCCTGCGGCTTGCCTTGATCATCGGCGTGCTGGTCGCCATTCCCTGCGCCATGCTCTCCTGTTTTCTGGTGCTGAAGGGTTGGTCGCTGATGGGCGACGCCGTCTCGCATTCGGTGCTGCCGGGCGTGGTGCTCGCCTATATCCTCAAGCTGCCGCTGGCCATTGGCGCCTTTACGGCCGGCATGGGGGCGGCGCTACTCACGGGCTATCTCAAGGACAACAGCCGCATCAAGCAGGACACGGTGATGGGCGTGGTGTTCTCCGGCATGTTCGCGAGCGGCATCGTGCTCTACACCAAGATTCAGTCCGACGTGCATCTCGACCATATCCTGTTCGGCGACATGCTGGGCGTAGGCTGGCCCGATATTCTTGAGACCGGCGTGATCGCCGTCATCGTGACGCTCATTCTGGCGCTCAAGTGGAAGGACTTCCTGCTGCACGCCTTCGATCCCGCCCAGGCGAAGGCCAGCGGATTGCCGGTCGGCCTGTTGCATTACGGCCTACTCGCCATCCTTTCGCTGACGATCGTCGGGGCGCTCAAGGCGGTCGGCATCATTCTCGCCATCGCCATGCTGATCGCACCCGGCGCCATCGCCTATCTGCTGGCGCGGCGCTTTTCAGCCATGCTGATCATCGCGATTGCGGCGGCAGTGATTTCCACGCTGTCAGGGGTGTATCTGTCCTTCATGATCGACAGCGCGCCGGCCCCGACCATCGTGCTGATCATGAGCGGAGTGTTCATCCTCGCCTTCCTGAAAACCAGCATCGCCCAGCGGCGCGCCGATCGCCTCGCCGAAGGGTCCGCCGACATCTGACCGGAATACAAAAAAGCCGCCGAATCCTGTCCGGCGGCTTTTCGAGACTGTAACGGTCGGCGTCCTTATTTCGGCGCCAGCACCATCATCATCTGACGTCCTTCGAGCTTCGGCTCGGCTTCCACCTTGGCGATCGCCTGGGTGTCGTCGCGGACCTGATGCAGAAGCTTCATGCCGAGCTCCATATGCGCCATTTCGCGGCCGCGGAACTTCAGCGTCACCTTAACCTTATCGCCCTCTTCGAAGAAGCGCTGGATCGCGCGCATCTTCACCTCATAGTCATGGGTGTCGATGTTCGGACGCATCTTGATCTCTTTGATCTCGATGATCTTCTGCTTCTTGCGCGCTTCGGCGGCCTTTTTCTGGGTCGCGTATTTGAGCTTGCCGAGGTCGAGAATCTTGCAGACGGGCGGCTCGTTGTTGGGAGAGATCTCAACCAGGTCCAGTCCAGCCTCTTCCGCAAGCGCGAGCGCCTGGTCGGTCGGCACCACGCCACGGTTCTGCCCTTCGGCGTCGATCAACTGCACACGGGGGACCCGGATTTCACGGTTGGCGCGCGGGCCGTCTCTGGTGGGGCCTTCCGCCTTAAAAGGTCTGCGAATGGTCGTATTCTCCTGAGTGATTTACAAGTGTGGCACTATCTGCCATCAGCGGTCGCTGAAAGCAATCGCCAAATCGGCTGAGGGGTTGCTCCATAGCATGATTTTTCTGAGAAATCACCCCCTCCGACGCGGTCGATTATACGCGCTTGCAGCAATAGCGGAGGATGGGCGATGAGTGACGAACGCCAGCGACAGAGCCACGAAATCACCATAGCGGGCCGCCGCCTGGCTGCGGTCTTCACGCCGGGAAGCGCCGGCAAGGATCTGACCGTGGTCTGGCTCGGCGGCTATCGCTCCGACATGACGGGCACCAAGGCGGTGGCGCTCGAAGCCCATATGGATGCGCTTGGCCCGGCCTTTCTGCGTTTCGACTATACCGGCCACGGCGCCTCCAGCGGCCACTATACGGACGGAACCATCTCGATCTGGCTCGAAGACGCGATCGCCGTCCTCGACGGCCTTGCGCCAAAGGGACGATTGCTGCTGGTCGGCAGCTCCATGGGCGGCTGGATCGCCTTCCGCCTCGCGCAGGCGCTGCGCCAGCGCGGCGAGGCCGAGCGACTGGCGGGCATGGTGCTGATCGCGCCCGCGCCCGATTTCACCAGCGAACTCATCGAACCCAATCTCACCGACGCGGAACGCGCAGCCTTGGCGGAGAAAGGCTATTTCGAGGAGCCTTCGGGCTATTCCGAGGAGCCCAACCGCTTCACCGCCGCCCTCATCGAGGATGGCAGGGCGAACCGGGTCATGACCGGGCTCATCGAAACCGGCTGCCGGGTGCACATCCTTCAGGGCATGAAGGATCCGGATGTGCCCTATCAGCATGCGCTGAAGATCATGGAGCGCATTGTCGCCGACGATGCGATCCTCACTCTGATCCATGACGGCGATCACAGGTTGTCGCGGCCCGAAGACATCGAGCGGATGCTCGCGGCTGTGTCACACATGTCACAAAAGGGTTAAAATCAGCCACCGACGTTAACCACGTTGAACAAACGACATGGTTAACGGTTCCTTAAGAATTGACTCGCGCGGTCGAATTCCCGTTTACTCCCTGTTAACGAAGACAGGGGCGCATGATGGCGGGACTTCTGACAAAGCTGGCGATGGCTGCCTTGGCGCTTGCCGCCGCACATGGCGCGGCGAATGCCGCGTCGCGCTTCATGCAGGTCGGCGCCGTGACGTCGCAGCCGATCGGCCATTACGAATTCTGCCAGTCCCACCGCAGCGAATGCGCAGTCAAGTCGCCGAGCTCTGTGGCGCCTAAGGTCACGGAATTCGGCTGGAAGGTCGTCTCCGAGATCAATGCCGAGGTCAACAGCACCATCGAGCCGGTGACCGACGCCGAGCTTTACGGTCGCGACGAAGTCTGGGCCTATCCGACCACCGCGGGCGATTGCGAAGACTTCGCACTGCTGAAGCGCAAGCTTCTGATGGAACGCGGCTTCTCGCCGGCCGATCTCCTGATGACCGTGGTGCGCAAGCCCGACGGCGAAGGTCACGCCGTCCTGACGCTCCGCACGTCGGAAGGCGACTATGTGCTCGACAATCTCGAGCCCGATGTGAAGCTGTGGTCGGACACGCATTACCGCTTTCTTAAGCGTCAGGCGTCGTTCGACACGGGCCGCTGGGTCACGATCGAGAATTCCGACGAAGTGCTGGTCGGCGCCGTCGAACAATAATCACCGTTTCTGCTCGCGCAGATTTGGCGTCGCCTGAAAGGGCGGCGCTTTTTTCATTGCCGGCGATCTATCGCCGGCAATGCTTTCCGAGGATATCAATCGAGCTTTTCATGCGCGTCCGCCTGGCCGAGCAGCCAGTAGCCGGACGCCTTGATCCAGGCGAGCGGATAGCCCACCGTTCCGACGAGATGGCTTCGGACAGCGCGGGCGACGGAGGCTTCGGCGGCGATCCAGACATAGGTTCCGGGCGCGATCGTCACGTCCTGAAGGACGCCCAGAATTCTCTGCGCGCTCGCCGCATCCTCCGCCGGGCGATGGACCCAGTTCAGGGAAACCGTCGCTTCGGTTTCGAATGTCTGTTGTTCCTCGGGACCCGTCACCGCGGCATAAACGATGATGTCGACATCCGATCCGGCTTCCTCGATCCGGCGACCGATGGCCGGAAGCGCGGTTTCGTCGCCGATCAGCAGGAAGCGTTTGATGTCGGACGACAGAACGAGCGAACCGCGCGGACCGCCCACGGTCAGCGGATCTCCCGGCGCGGCCGAGAGCGCCCAGGCGGTGGCGGGGCCAGCCTCGTGGAGCGCAAAATCAAGAACCAGTTCGCAAGTCGCCCGATCGAAGCGCCGAGGGGTGTAGTCGCGCATCTGCGGCTGGCCGTCGGAGCCGGTGATGAACACCTTGACGTGATCATCCGGCGAGGCGCTCGGAAAATCCGCGAGATCGGGACCGGTGAGCGTGATGCGCAGCATATTCGGCGTCACGCGTTCGACGGAGGAAACCGTCAACTCCCGGCGCTTCAAATCGTGACGCACGCGTTCGGCGGGAGGAGCATCCGGGAAAGTGGTTTGCGATGCCATGTCTGTCCTTTCGGTACAAAAAGGACCTTAGACGCGCCAGCGCGCAAATCCGCCAGACGTGTCCCGCGGTCCTTTGCGCGTTGAGTGACGTTAACGCTTACGTGGCGACGGCGCCGCCAGATGACAAAGTGGACATAGTGCATCCACTTTGTATCGGCAAGATCATTCGTCAGGCGTTTCCGATCAAAATGCCGGCCGCCAGCACCAGCCCCCCGCCCAGCACGACCTGCAGGACGGCTCGGAAGAAGGGCGTCTCCATATAACGGTTCTGGATGAAGGCGATCGCCCAGAGCTCGACGAACACCACGGCAATGGCGATCGCGGTCGCCGTGGCGAAATGCGGAATGAGATAGGGCAGCGCATGGCCCAGCCCGCCGAGCGCCGTCATGACGCCCGAGGCGAGACCGCGCTTCCACGGCGATCCGCGACCCGAGATGACCCCGTCATCATGCGCGGCTTCCGTAAATCCCATGGAAATGCCGGCGCCGACGGAGGCGGACAGGCCGACAAGGAAAGTCTGGGTAGTGTCCCCGGTCGCAAAGGCGGCGGCGAAGATCGGGGCGAGCGTCGAGACCGAACCGTCCATCAGGCCGGCGAGACCGGGCTGCACCCAGGTCAGCACGAATTGCCTGTGCGCCGTTTCTTCCTCCTCTTCCCTCGCGTCTTCGGAGAGATGGGTTTCGCCGAGACGACGGGCGAGGCTTTCATGCGATTTTTCAGCGAGTGCGAGGTCGCCCAGGAGTTTGCGGGTTTCGGCGTCCGTGGCGCGGGCCGCAGCTTCGAGATAGAAGCGGTGGGCGGAGATTTCCATGGCCTCGGCCTGACGGCGCGCCTCGGCGATCGGCAGTTGTGCGATCAGCCAGTCCGGCTTGCGTTCGGGAAACTCCCGCACATGCTCGCGCCGCACCAGCGGAATGCGCGGGCCGAAACGCGCCACATGCCGGTCGATCAGTAATTGACGATGATGGCTCTCTTCCTCCGCCATTTCCTCGAACACCTTGGCGGAATGCGGATAGTCCTGCCGGAGCGCATCGGCATAGGCGAGATAGATGCGGCCGTCATCCTCCTCGTTGGAAATGGCGAGCGCCAGCACTTCCTGCTCCGAGAGTGAGGCCAGGGGACGTTTGCGGGAACGGAAGAACGAGTTGAGCATAACCACCTCTTTAGAATTATTCTAATCTATAGCCCATTGTGAGGCTGGTCAATCCGTGGCGCGGGCTCGTGAATGCGGCTATAGAGCGCGGAGGACGAAGGAGGATGAGATGAACAGTGAGGATTTCAAACAATGGTCGCGCAAGGCTGCCGACTGGGGCGCAGACTATCGGGAAAGCCTGCGCGACCGCCCCGTGCGGGCGCAGACAAGCCCCGGAGCCATCGCCGCCGAGATCGCGCCATCGCCGCCGGAGACTGGCGAGGCCATGGAAGCGATCTTCGCCGATTTCGAGCGGGTGATCCTCCCCGGAATGACGCATTGGCAGCATCCGCGCTTCTTCGCCTATTTCCCGGCCAATGCTGCCCCTGTGTCGGTCGTCGCGGAATATCTGGTCTCCGCCATGGCGGCGCAATGCATGCTCTGGCAGACCTCGCCCGCCGCCACAGAACTCGAGACCCGCGTGATCGACTGGATGCGCCAGGCGCTCGGGCTGCCGGAGGGCTTTTCCGGCGTCATCCAGGATTCCGCCTCCTCTGCGACGCTCGCGGCGGTCTTGACCATGCGCGAGCGTGCGCTCGGCTGGACCGGCAATACGAAGGGCCTTTCCGGTCAAAAAGCCGTGCGGATCTATGCCTCCAGCCAGGTTCACACATCCATCGACCGGGCTATCTGGATTTCGGGCGTGGGCGAGGAAAACCTCGTGCGCATTCCGGTCACGGGTCCGTTGCACGGCATGGATCCGGCAGCGCTCGAAGCGCGGATCCTCGAAGACAAGGCCGCCGGCCTGCTGCCGGCGGGGATCATCGCCTGCACCGGCGGCACCTCGATCGGGGCCTGCGACCCCATCGCGGAGGTGGCGGAGATCGCCCGCAAGCATGATCTCTATCTGCATGTCGACGCCGCCTGGGCGGGATCGGCGATGATCTGCCCCGATTATCGCATGCTATGGACAGGCATCGAGACGGCTGATTCCATCGTCTTCAATCCGCATAAATGGCTCGGCGCGCAGTTCGACTGCTCGATCCAGTTCCTGCGCCGACCGGAGGAGCAGGTGCGCACGCTGGCCATCCAGCCGGAATATCTGAAAACCCATGGCGCCGACGGCATCGTCAATTATTCCGAATGGACCGTGCCGCTCGGCCGGCGTTTCCGGGCGCTGAAACTGTGGTTCCTGCTTCGACATTACGGCCTGTCGGGCCTGCGCGCGGTCATCGTCAATCACGTGACCTGGGCGGAAAAGCTGGCGCGTCGACTGGCGGCCGAACAGGATTTCGAACTGGTGACGGAGCCGATCCTGTCGCTGTTCTCCTTCCGACACAGAGGCGGGGAAGATCCCGATGCGCATAACATCGCATTGGTCAACGCCATCAACGCCGATGGCCGGATCTATCTCACCCAGACGCGTGTCGCGGGCCGGATCGCCATCCGCTTCCAGGCCGGCAGTTTCGACACGACCGAAGCCGATATCGACATGGCCTTCGACGTGATCACGGAGATGGCCCGCGCGCTTTGAGGCTCAGCCCGCCAGCCGCAATTGATCCTGCGCTTGCGGTTCGGGCCTGCGGAAGGCGGCCATGTTTCGACCGCCGCGCTTTGCGTCGTAAAGAGCTGCGTCGGCGGCTCTGACAAGATCGTCGAGGCTGAACAAGCCGCTCTGCGCGGACGACACGCCCAGGCTTGCGGTGACGACGCCGCCTTCGGCCAGTCCGTGATGGGGGACGGCCGACGCCTCGATGACCTGCCGAAGCTGTTCGGCCACCATCTGCGCGGTATTCCCATCGCATCCGGGCAGAAGGATAAGGATTTCCTCCCCGCCGTAACGAAAGGCGGCCCCCAATTCGCGGATCTCTTCCGCCACGCAGGCGCTCACCTGCCTGATGCAGGCGTCGCCTTCGACATGACCGTGCACATCGTTATAGAGCTTGAAATGGTCGATATCGAGCATGATGACGGAAACGGCTGTGCTTGCCGGCCGCTCCCATACGGATTTTGCGATGCGGCTCAGGGACCGCCTGTTGTAGAGTCCGGTCAATTCGTCCCGCTCGGACTGGTGCCTCAGTTCCGCCTGCAGCAGTTCGCCGCGCAAACGGTTGAGGAAATTCAGCCGGTCCTTGCGCTCCATGAAATAGGCGCTGAGCGCCAGGAAAATCGCCAGGGTGACGAAAAAGGTGATCACGCCGGAAAAGGCGACCGCATCCAGCGAACCATTCATCTGAATCAACGTGAAATGCACCGTGCAGAGCGTCGCGAGACCGATGACGATGGCGGGAAATCGCGGCTGAAGCGCGATCACGAAGAACAGGAGCGTGGCGATATTGCCGTTCTGGTAGACGAAGAAATGCGGGCTTTGGCTCGGAACGCTCGCCGCCATCGGCAGGAAGCCGCCGAGAACGCAGACCGAGATCGCCAGCAGATCATAATTGAGCGCCGTGGGCCGCCGACGCACCAGCCAGACGGCGATGAAGGCGTAGGGCGTGAATATGCAGAAGCGCACGAAAGCGAGTTGCGGAAAGACGTCATGCATCATCGTGACGTCGCCGAAATAGACCAGATCGTAAATGAAGGTTCCGACCAGAGCCCAGAACATGGCCAGCTTGATGCGGGCTTCGGCGAATTCGCGCCCGTAAGAACGCTCCAGAGCGTCCGCAAAGCGCAACCAGCGGAAGCCGCCGGCCAGTTCATGATCGATCTGATCCAGTGTCGCGACGGTCATCGTCGAGTCCCCAAGTTGTGGAGCTTACTCAACGCAACGTAATGTCAAATCTTAAAGAGAACCTAAATTTGTTCAGGTTCTCAAAGCTTTAATTTTGTGACTTACTCGTCGCTCATGCGCAGGGCGGCGATGAAGGCTTCCTGCGGAATTTCCACCTTGCCGAACTGGCGCATGCGCTTCTTGCCTTCCTTCTGCTTGTCGAGCAGCTTGCGCTTACGGGTGGCGTCGCCGCCGTAGCACTTCGCCGTCACGTCTTTGCGAAGTGCGGAAATGGTCTCGCGGGCGATGACATTGCCGCCGATGGCCGCCTGGATCGGAATCTTGAACATGTGCTTGGGGATCAGCTCCTTGAGCTTTTCGCACATGTCGCGACCGCGCTTTTCCGCCGCCGAGCGGTGAACCAGCATCGAGAGCGCGTCGACCGGCTCGCCGTTGACGAGGATCGACATCTTGACGAGATTGCCGGGCTGGTAATCGGTCAGGTGATAGTCGAACGAGGCGTAGCCCTTGGAGATGGACTTCAGGCGGTCATAGAAATCGAACACGACTTCGTTGAGCGGCAGGTCATAGGTGACCATGGCGCGGGAGCCGGCATAAGTGAGTTCGACCTGGATGCCGCGACGATCCTGGCAGAGCTTCAACACCGAGCCGAGATAATCGTCCGGCGTCATGATGGTGGCGCGGATCCAGGGCTCGCGGATTTCCTTGATCTTGACGACGTCGGGCATGTCGGCCGGATTGTGCAGCTCGATCTCGGAGCCGTCGGTCATCGACATCTGATAGACGACCGACGGCGCGGTGGCGATCAGGTCGAGATTGAATTCGCGCTCGAGACGCTCCTGGATGATTTCGAGATGCAGCAGGCCGAGGAAGCCGCAGCGGAAGCCGAAGCCGAGCGCAGCGGAGCTTTCCATTTCGAAGGAGAAAGACGCGTCGTTGAGGCGCAGCTTGCCCATGGCGGCGCGCAGATCCTCGAAATCGGCGGCGTCGACCGGGAACAGACCACAGAACACCACCGGCTGGGCCGGCTTGAAGCCCGGCAGCGCCTCGGCGGTGGGCTTGCGATCATCGGTGATGGTGTCGCCGACGCGGGTGTCGGCCACTTCCTTGATCGAGGCGGTGATGAAGCCAACCTCGCCCGGGCCGAGTTCGTCGACATTGACCATTTTCGGGGTCAGTACGCCAATGCGCTCGACGGTGTATTTGGCGTCGGTGCCCATCATACGGATGAGCTGGCCCTTCTTCATCACGCCGTCGATGATCCGGACAAGCACCATGACGCCGAGATAGGTGTCGTACCAGCTGTCGACCAGCATGGCCTTGAGCGGAGCCTTGTCGTCGCCGATCTTGGGCGCCGGCAGGCGATTGACGATCGCTTCCAGCACGTCGGGAATGCCGAGGCCCGTCTTGGCCGAGATCATCACCGCGTCGGAGGCGTCGAGACCGATGACGTCCTCGATCTGCTGCTTGATGCGCTCGGGTTCGGCCGCGGGCAGGTCGACCTTGTTGAGCACCGGAACGATTTCGTGATTGGCGTCGAGCGCCTGATAGACGTTCGCCAGCGTCTGGGCTTCGACGCCCTGGGAGGCGTCCACCACCAAGAGCGAACCTTCGCAGGCGGCGAGCGACCGGCTGACTTCATAGGCGAAGTCGACATGGCCGGGAGTGTCCATGAGGTTCAGCACATAGGTTTCGCCATTGTTGGCCTTGTAGTGCAGACGCACCGTCTGGGCCTTGATGGTGATGCCGCGTTCCTTTTCGATGTCCATATTGTCGAGCACCTGCTCGGACATCTCGCGCGCTGCAAGGCCGCCACAGGTCTGGATCAGACGGTCGGCCAGCGTCGATTTGCCGTGGTCGATATGGGCCACGATCGAGAAATTGCGGATATGGGAAAGGGGCGTGCGATTTTCTGTGCTCATGGGCGAGCGCATACAATGGAACGCCTAAAAATGTAAAGGTTCTTGCCGCCGAAAGGCTGCAATTCCGGCCCTTGCGGGGCAGGAAACGACAAAGCCCCCGCTCTTTCGAACGGAGGCTTCATTGGAGAGAAGGCGCGGTTTATTCGCCGTAGGGGATCCAGACATTCTTGATGTCGGTCGCCTTGCGCAGGAAGAGCGGGCCTTCCGATTGCGCCGGATCCATCCAGTCGATCGCCTTGCCGTAATCGGTGAAGACGCGTTTGAGATTGCCGGCGGAGGCCTTCTCGGCCATGGCGGCGAGCGCGGGCGAGCCGAAGGCCCAGAGCGCGTCGACATCATTATGGGTCGCCAGAGCCTTGCCGAGCTCCATGGCCGAGCCGGTGACGATATTGACGACGCCGGCGGGCACATCCGAGGTTTCGAGCACGGAGTAGAAGTCCGTCGCCGACAGCGGATGAACTTCGCTGGGAACGGCCACAACGCGATTGCCGACGGCGATCAGCGGCGCAACCAGCGAGATGAAGCTGAGAAGCGGAGCTTCCGGCGGGCAGATGACGCCCGTCACGCCTTGCGGCTCCGGCAGGGCCAGCGCCACGCCGCGCAGCGGCGGCGTGTGAATGAGGCCCTCATATTTGTCGGCCCAGGCGCCATAGGTGAAGAGACGCGAGATCGACGCCTCGACTTCGGCCTTGGCGGAGGCCGCGCTGCGGCCGGTTTGGGCGGCAATGCGGGCGGCGAACTCGTCCTCGCGGGCCGAGAGATTTTCGGCGATGTAGTAGAGGATCTGCGCGCGGTTATGCGCCGTAGCCGAGGACCAGCCGGAGGCGGCCTGCGCAGCGGCGACCGCATTGCGGATGTCCTTGCGATTGCCCTCGCCGACTTCGCCCACGACCTTGCCCTTGGGCGAAAGGATGGGACGGTTGTAATTGCCGTCAGGACGCGCCTGCTTGCCGCCGATGAACAATTTGGCGGTGCGGTCGATCACGGGTGCGGCGAAATCGCCCTGCGTCGTCTTGAGCGCCGGGGTCGTTGTATCGGGCCGGAGCTTGGCGTTGGCCCAGGCCTTGGGCTTTAGATATTCATAGGCGCCTTCGCGACCGCCTTCGCGGCCAAAGCCCGATTCCTTCTTGCCGCCGAAGCCGGCGGAGGCGTCGAACATATTGGTGGCGTTGACCCAGACCACACCGGCCGAGAGTTTCGCCGCGACATTGAGCGCGAGCCCGATCGTTTCACTCCAGACGCTGGCGGCGAGACCGTAGCGGGAATGGTTGGCGAGCTGCAGAGCCTCATCCGGGGTGCGGAAGGTCATGGACACCGCCACCGGTCCGAAGATCTCTTCGGTGGCGACGATCGAAGTCGGCTGCACATTGGCGATCAGCGTCGGGCGGAAGAAGCTGCCGCCAACGGGAAGTTCGCAATCGGACTGGTAGAGCGTGCCGCCCTCCTCGACGCCCTGCTTCACCAGCTTTTCGATGCGCGCCAGCTGAACGGGAGCGACGATGGCCGCCATGTCGATGCATTTGTCGAGCGGCTGGCCGACGCGCAACGTCTGCAGGCGACGATTGAGCTTGGCATGGAACCGATCCGCCACGCCTTCCTGCACCAGAATGCGCGAGCCGGCGCAGCAAACCTGGCCCTGATTGAACCAGATGGCGTCAACCACGCCTTCCACCGCGCCGTCGAGATCGGCGTCGTCGAAGACGATGAAGGGCGACTTGCCGCCGAGTTCCAGCGTCAGCGACTTGCCGGAGCCGGCGGTGCGCTCGCGGATGACGCGGCCCACGTCGGTCGAGCCGGTGAAGGCGATCTTGTCGACGCCCTGATGTTCGACGATCAGCGCGCCGGTGTCACCCTCGCCGGTCACCACATTGAGGACGCCGGCGGGAAGGCCCGCGGCGGCGGCGAGTTCGGCAAACAACAGCGCGGTCAGCGAGGTGAATTCAGCGGGCTTCAGCACCACGGTGTTGCCGAGCGCCAGAGCGGGCGCCACCTTCCAGGCCAGCATCAGGAAGGGAAAATTCCAGGGAATGATCTGGCCGATGACGCCGATGGGCTGCTGATCGGCGAATTCGCTGTCCTGCAGCTGCGCCCAGCCGGCGTGGTGGTAGAAATGACGGGCGGCGAGCGGCACATCGATGTCGCGGGTTTCGCGCACAGGCTTGCCATTGTCGATCGCCTCGACCACAGCGATCAGGCGGGCGTGGCGCTGGATCATCCGCGCCAGCGCATAGAGATGGCGGGCGCGCTGATGACCCGGCAGCTTGGCCCAGGCGATCTGCGCCTTGCGGGCGGCGGCGACTGCGGCGTCGACATCGGCAACCTCGCCATGGGCGAGGGTCGCGAGTTTGGCGCCAGTGGAGGGCTCGAAGGTGTCGAATATGCGGCCCGAGCCGGACGCCCGGAATTCGCCATTGATGAAATGACCAAACGTTGCGCCATGGCGCTTCAGCCAGGCGCGGGCTTCGGTGTCGGCTTCGGGGGCGGGACCGTAGGACATGTCGTCGAAATAATCTGAAACGGATTTGCTCATGGAAGTCGGCTCCTCGATCAACCGATCGGATGTCTGACGAAGGCGGAATAGGCGCCGGTGACGTGATGTTCGAGCTGGCGCTCGATATCGGCGAGCAGGCTGGAGGCGCCGATGCGGAACAGATCCGGCTCCAGCCATTCGCGGCCCAGCTCCTCCTTCATCAGGAACTGGTAGTTCAGCACATCCTTGGCGGCGGAAATGCCGCCGGCGGGCTTGTAGCCGACCTTGTAGCCGGTGCGCTCATAATAATCGCGGATGGTGCGGATCATGGTCAGCGTCACCAGAAGCGTGGCGTTGACGCCTTCCTTGCCGGTGGAGGTCTTGATGAAATCGGCGCCGGCCATCATGCAGACGATCGAGGCGCGGGCGACGTTGCGCAGCGTCTTGAGATCGCCGGTCGCCAGGATCGCCTTGACATGGGCGTCGCCGCAGGCAGCGCGATAGTCCTGCATTTCGCGATAGAGCGCTTCCCAATTGCCGGTCAGGACATGTTCGCGGGTGATGACGATGTCGATTTCCTTGGCGCCGTCGGCGACCGAGGCTTCGATTTCCTTGACCTTGGTCTCATGCGGCGACAGACCGGCGGGGAAGCCTGTGGAGACGGCGGCGACCGGAATGCCCGTGCCTTCCAGCGCCTCGACGGCGGTCGCCACGAAGCGATGATAGACGCAAACGGCGCCGGTGGTGATGCGACGGTCGCCCATGCCGATCGCGTCCAAGAGATCCTGGCGCACCGGATTGGCGGCCTTGGCGCAGAGACGGCGCACGCGGCCGGCGGTGTCGTCGCCGTTCAGCGTCGTCAGGTCGATGCAGGTCAGCGCTTTCAGAAGCCAGGCAGCCTGCGCCTCCTTCTTGACCGTGCGGCGGCCCGGCAGGCTCGCCACCCGCCGTTCGCCGGCCGAAAGATTGACCCGCTGGTCCATGACCCAGCCGAGATCGAGCTCCATGCCCGGATTTCTCGGCCAGCCATGATTGGCGGCATGGGCCTGAGCGGCCTTGTCCATTGTTGCAGTCTCCACCAGAGCCTCCCGGCAAGATGTTATCTTTTTTACATTCTGTGTTACTTTCACACCAAAATGCGATTTGGTCAAGCGCCATTCTCTTCCGGCGCGTAGAGACCGCTTTCGGTATAGATCGCATCGAAAGCGTCGGACGGCGCGAAGAAGGCCGGCCGGATGCGGCCGAGCTTGCTGTCGTCGAGAATGAGGATGCTGCGTGCGGCGACCGCCATCGCCTTCTTCTTGATCTCGGCTTCGTGGAAATGCTCGCAGGTCGCGCCCCGGCCCTCCTCGAGGCCGGCGGCCGAGAGAAAGGCGACGTTGAGTCCAAGCTCATCCAGCGTTTGCAGCGCTGCGGGACCGGAGAAGGACGCGGAGGCGGGATGGTAGACGCCGCCCAGCATGATCAGCCTGACATTGGGCTTGCGCGCCAGCCGTTCGGCGATGTTGAGCGCGTAGCAGCAGACCGTGAGCGGCCTATCTTCCGGCAGGAGATCGGCGAGATGCATCATGGTGCTGCCGCAATCGATGAACAGCGTGTCCTCGGCGCGGATATGCGGCAGCGCCTGGGCGGAGGCGCGCTCCTTGGCAGAGGCGTGGCGGTCGCTGGCCGAGGCCAGTTCATAAGGCTGCTCCGGCTCCACCGCCTGGGCCGGCATGATGTGGCCGCCGATAAAGGCGAAACGCCCGGTTTCGGCGGCGATATCGCGGCGGATGGTCATTTCAGACACATCCAAGGCGCGGGCGGCATCCTTCAGATGCACGATCCCCCGCTCCGAAATCATCGCCGTCAACCGGTCGAGCCTGTCCTGTTTTTTCATGCTGCACCTCTTCGAGAGGAAAATGGCGCATGTTTCACAGGATGGTCAACAGAAATGTGAACAATGTCACATTTGTTGACGCTTATTCGTAGAGCGCCTTGAGATCGCGCAGCGCCTTGATCAGCACGGCGGCGTCGGCGCCGACCGCGATGAAGTTGACGCCCATGTCGCGATAGCGTTTGGCGTGGACGGGATCGGGCATATAGATGCCCGTGGCCTTGCCATGGCTCTGGATGCGGCGGATGGCGTCCTCGATCGCGGCCTCGACTTCCGGCGCATGATAATTGCCGGGATGGCCCATATCGGCGGCGAGATCGGAGGGGCCGATGAAGACGCAGTCGACGCCATCGGTCGCGGCAATATCATCCAGCGCTGCAAGCCCGGCCCGGCTTTCGACCTGCAGCATCAGGCAGATCTGGTCTGCTGCCGTCGGCATATAGTTGGGGATGGAATTGAACATCGAGGCGCGAGCGATGCTGGCGCCGACGCCGCGGATGCCCTCGGGCGCATAGCGCACCGCCTTCACCATCAATGCGGCCTGGGCGCCGCTCTCGATCATCGGCAACAGCAGCGATTGCACGCCGATATCGAGATATTGCTTGATGAGATGGACATCGGCGCTGGGCGGTCGGGCGACGACCGAGGACGCCGAGCCCTTGAGCGCCTGCAACTGCGTCATGATCGAGCGCAGATCGTTGGGCGCATGCTCGCCGTCGATCAGCACCCAGTCGAAACCGATCGTGCCGGCGAGTTCCGACGTGTAGTTGTTGGCGAGCGCCAGCCAGATGCCGGTGGTCTTGTCGCCTGCGGCAAGCCGTTGCTTGAGGCGGTTTTCAGGCGCGGACATGAATTTGCTCCGATGCGTCAGAGAAGGGATTTAAGGGCGAAGCCGGCGTCGGCGACCTGTTCGGGCGTCAGCGCCTTGCCGCCTTCGAGAATGCGCCGGGCGACCATATAGGTTGCGCCGTCATTGAGGCAGTCGGCGGCGAGGAAACGGCCTTCCCGAAAATAGAAATGTGATTTCGCGCCCTCGCGCGCGCCTGGCCGGGTGACGACCTGATCATAGCCGGTGTTGAGGCCGGCGATCTGCAGCTTGAGTTCGAACTGATCGGACCAGAACCACGGCGTCGGGCTGTAGTCGACGCTGTCGCCCAGCATGTTGCGTGCGGCGACCAGGCCCATGTCATTGGCGTTCTGCACCGATTCGAGCCGGATATGGTGACCGCCATAAGGGAAACTCGCGCAATCGCCAATAGCGAAGATCTCGGGGTCGCTGGTGCGCAGTTCACGGTCCACCACGACGCCATTCGCGATCGAAAGGCCCGCCTGATCGGCGAGCGCCACATCCGGCGTCACGCCGATGCCGGTGACAATGAAATCCGCCGCGATCACCGATCCGTCCGAAAGCTCGACGCCTGTCGCGCGGCCGCCTTCCTCGACGATCTGCTTGAGCGCGGCGTTCTCGAAGATCCTGACGCCATGGGCATGATGCAGCGCGCGGACATCTTCTGCGGTCTCGGCGCAAGCGACGCGCTTTAAGATGCGGTCGGCGGCTTCGATCACGATGACGACAGCGCCCTTCTTGGAGGCTTCTGAGGCGGCCTCGAGGCCGATATAACCGCCGCCGATCACCACCAGCCGCGCGCCATCCTTCATCTGGTCCATCAGCGCATGCGCGTCGCCGAGATCGCGCATCACATGCACATTCGGCAGATGGCCGCCGATTTCCTCGGGCAGACGGCGCGGACGCGCGCCGGTGGCGATCAGCAGCCGGTCATAGGGCAACGCCTCGCCATCGGCGAGATGCACGATCTTCTCGGCGCGATCGATGCGATCGGCGAAGACGCCGCGCTTCAGGCCAATCCGGTTCGTTGCATACCAGTCTTCAGGCCGCAGCAGGATCTGCTCGAACGTCGATTTGCCGGACATATAAGCCTTGGAGAGCGGCGGGCGCTGATAGGGCAATTCCCGATCGCTGGAGATGATGACGATCTCCGCCTCGGCGGACAGTTTTCGAAGCTCGGCCGCAGCCGAAAGCGCGGCATGGCTGCCGCCGATAATCACTGTCTTCATTGTCCCGTCCTCCATCACCGATCGCGACGCATAGCGGATGGTTCAACATGATTTCGGGTTCCGGGGCAAGCCGCGCTCCCGCCAGCGACGGCTTGCCGTCCGTTTTGGCCACGACGCTCAGTAATGCGCGTCCTCCAGCCCGCAAAAAGCGTCGACCGGGCTGGTGCGGTTGAAAGCCGCGCGCCCCATCATGCAATCGACCACGGCGCGCTGCACCGGATCCATGCTGGAATAGGCGTTGATCAGGGCCGGAACGCGCGGCGCGTCATAAAGATAGTAGGGATGACCGAAGGAGATGATGGCGGTCGGCAGATGCGTCCAGGTCCGGTGCATGGCGCGGTAGAGATTGCCGCCAGCGAGCTTTCTCCAGTCGAGGAAGATATGGCCCCGGATCAACAGCGACTCCTCCGCCAGCGCATAGAGCACGAGATCGTAGTCACCGCCGGTGGGCTTGATGTCGGGCCGATCGATCGTCACCTCGAACCCCTCCTGCCGGAGAAGTTCGGGCAGGATCAGTGGCGGCGTTTCCGGCATCAAGGGATGAACGATGCCGCCATCGACAAGCAGGATGCGCTTGTGCGTCTCCACTGATAGCGGAAAGAGCGACTGGACGTCCTTCACCAGGGTCGGAGACCGGGAGATGTAGGTCTGTGCGACCTCGACATTATCCGGCTTGGCGAAGGCGGCCTTCGCCGTCTCGACCGGCGGGAAGACGTCGGACTTTTCGAACAGGCCGAGCTTGGCCTTGAGCCCCAGCATGCGGCAAACGGCGTCCTGCAATCGCGTTTGGCTGATCTGTCCCGAAATCACCGCCTCCTTCACCGCCGCCATGTCGCGCTCTGGATCGTCGGAAAACAGGATCACGTCGCAGCCCGAGGCGATGATCTCCGGCTTGGTGATGCGATCCTGGCCCCAGGCGCTCAAGCCGCCCATGCTGGTGGCGTCGGATACGATCAGTCCATTGAAGCCGAGTTCGTCGCGCAGCAGGGTCTGGTTGAGAAGCGGCGAAACGGAAGCGGGACGGAACGCTTCGAGACCGGCGTCCGGCATTTTCGAGCGAACATAGGCTGGAAAGGCGATATGGGCGCTCATGACCGACAAGACGCCCTCGTCGAACATGCGGCGATAAAGACGGCCGAAGCTTGCCTGCCATTCATCGAGGCTGAGCGGATTGATGGTGGTGACGAGATGCTGGTCGCGATCATCGAAACCTTCGCCCGGCCAATGCTTGACCGTGGCGGCGACGCCGTTTGCCTGCAATCCCTGGATATGGGCAAGCGCGTGGCGTTCGATCCGGTCGACATCCGACCCATAAGATCGCGTGCCGACGATTGCCGAACGGAACGCGGCGTTGATGTCGATCACCGGCGTGAACGACCAGGTCACGCCGAGCGCCCGCGCCTCCGTCGCCAGGATCTCGGCCGATTTGCGGGTCGCCTCGACATCGTCGACGGCGGCGAGACCCAACTGGCCCAGCACCGGCGTGCCGAAGGAAAACGAGTATCGGCTGCCTTCGAGATCGGCGGTGATGATCAGAGGCGCGGCGACCGCCTCGTTCATTTCGGTCAGCACTCTCCGCTCATAGTCGAAATCCGGCGTGAAGAAGCGCGTGACGCCTCCGGGCTTGAGGGCGCGGATGCGGGCGAACTCCTCCTCGTTGCGCCCCATCATGATCAGCACGAAAATTTGACCCACGCGCTCTTGCAGCGTCAGGCCGTCATAAGTTTTGCGCACCCAATCGACCGCCCGGTCATCGAGGCTGAACGGCGGCTTTCGCAAATTTTCGTAGATGGACATTGGACCTCCCTAAACCAAGCATCTGCTTGGCTTAACTTGATCCGAGATCGGCCTGCTAGGCAAGCCGGGTAATGTGATTGTCCCAGGCGAGGTCGGTCTTTTGCGCCTCGAACCAGCCGGTTTCGGTCGAGCGGATGAACGTCGCCTGCTCGGCCGCCAGGCCACAGACGCCGCCGATCTTTTCCTGGAGGACAAGGCTATGCGATTTTACGTCGAACGCCGCCCATTGTCCGCCTTTCGGCGAAGAGACGGCCACCAGTCCGGCGTCGAGATTGACCATCACCGAGCCGATGTAATTGTCGAAGCCGCGTAGAACCTCTTCCGGCATGTCGAGGAAACGCAGGTCCTCGCCACGCTTGAAGCTGCCGAGAAGCTGCGGATAATCCGTCTTGGGACCCTCATATTGGCATCCGAACCAGACGCGGCCGGAGGCGTCGATATCCATATGCCGGGTCGACAATTGGCGGATCTCGGCCGGGAGATCGTGTTTCTCCACAAGTCGGCCGTCGCTCAGGTCGATGATGACCAGAGACGGCTCCATGTGATCGAGATTGAGCTTGGCGCGGCCCATCGACGGATGCTGCTTGATACCGCCATTGGCGATGGCTAGATACCGTCCGCCCTCAAGGATCTGGATATCGTGGGTGTCCATGCCATGGGCAGAAAATTCGCCGATCTTCGTCCAGCCGGCCCTGATGTCGTAAACGCCGATCTTGCCGGCGTAATTGTCGAAGTCGTTTTCGGCGACATAGAGCCTTTGGCCATCCGGCGAGAAGGCGCCGTGCCCGAAGAAATGCCTGTCCTCGGCAGCCTGGATGAGTTTGAGCGGCGCGCCCGTGGCGGTGTCGATCACCAGCGCAAACGTCCCCGGACGCCGGGCGAAGGCCACAGCGCGGCCGTTAAGCGGATCGAAGCTGACGTCATGACCGCGATCGGGCAACGCGACCCGGCCGATTTCGCCGCCGTCTTCCGCCAGTAACGCCACGCCATAGGCGCCGCCCGCATCCATGAAAGCGCTGGCGAAGACGGCAGGGCTGGCGGCGAGAACGTCATGACCGCGCGCCGACAAACCGCTGACGAACAACATGCCGGCCGCCTTGAGAAAGGTCCGCCGCTCGATCAGCAGGCTCCGCATGGGTCAGTCTCCGTCGCCGAAGGAGAAGCCGGCGCTCAATCCCACGGCGGCGCCGACATCGCGATCGATGCGTGTGCTGGCGTCGCGCAGATTGAACAGGATGAAATCGATCTTGCGCTGATATTTGCCATCCGCCAGCTTTTCGGCGGTAGGCTGCTCCATTTTGCCGACAGCGCCGGCGGCAGCCTTGAAGTCGAACTCCACGGCGTCGGCCAGGGCTTCGGCGTCGCCGGTCAACAGGCTTCGCATGTCCGAGGTCTTCCAGAGATCGGCGAGACCCGAGACATTGCCGTGAATGGCGCGCATGGTGTTTTCAGACCGCCACAACAAGGCGAGGCGCGGCGAGGTCTTTTCACCCGCGCCCTTGTAGAAGGGTTTCACGCGCTGGTCGCGCACGGTTTCGACCCCATGCACGAAGATGCCGATCATCGCCTGCAGCGCTTCGTCGCCGGTGCGGAAGACCGGATTGGCGGGGCCGGGCTCTTTCCAGTTCTTCGCCACGCCATCGGGCGCATCCCAGGCGGCGGAGAGTTCGCCGGCGATGGCTTCGATGTTACGGGACACCGCAAGTCCATAACGGCACTGGTCGGCGTCGTCAGGGCTGGCGACCAGCCCGGCCTCACGGCCGAAGAAGGTCAGTTCATAGGCGCCGAGGCCCTGAACCGCGACGCTCTTGGCGGCGAGACCGGCTGCATCCATGTCGGAGGCGTCGGGATCGGCGAGGATCTTCTGAACCTGTTTCTGACCCGTTGACTTGCGGTCGGGATAGAAGAGGATCCGCTCATAGCGGTTGTTTTCGAGCACCGGCCCCTCGCGCACGATCTCGATGCGCGCCCAGGCTTCGACGAGGTCGCCGAACCGCGCATTCAGACCCTTCAGGCCGTCATCGCTGGGCGCGGCGCAGAAGGCGGCGGTGTTATCCGAGAGCCCGTGGGCGGCATCCTCTAGGGCGCTGTAGGACGGCCTGATATAGCCGTCGACCGCGTTGACCATGATCTTGCGGGCGAGCGCGTCGTCGACCGCGAGCGCGGGCGTCGCCAGCGGCGCCATGAGGGCGGCGATCAGAAGGATGGATTTCATCGTCATCAGAGCGACTCCAGAAAACGGATCATGAGATCGCGGTCGCGTTTGTCGAGCTTGGCATAGGCGTCACGGGCGGCGCGGCCTTCGCCGTCATGCCAGAGCACGGCCTCTTCCAGAGATCGGGCGCGGCCGTCATGCAGGTAGAATTCCTGCCCGCCGACCACCCGGGTGAGGCCAATAGCCCAAAGCGACGGCGTGCGCCACTCCCGCCCCGAGGCTACCCCCACAGTCTGACCATCGGCCAGACCGTCTCCCATATCGTGCAGTAGGAAATCGGAATAGGGCCAGATCAACTGGAAGCGTTGCGGCTTGGCCGGCCAGTCCTTGCGCGTCACATATTTCGGCGTGTGGCAGCCAGCGCAGCCTGCGTCGTAAAACAGTTTCTTTCCCGCCAGAGTTTCCGAAAAGGACGCCTTGCGGCGAGCGGGAACAGCGAGATTTTCCGAGTAGAAACTCACCAGCGGCAAAACGGGATCGGGGGCTTCACTGGGGCCGAGGCGGGCTTGGCTTCCGCCCGCGAGCGCCAGACAGTCGGCCTGCTTGGGGGAGCAGTCGCCATGATCATCGGGAAGTATCGGCGTGGAAATGCCGATATCGCCGAGAAAGGCATGCGCCGATTGGTCGCGCACATTGGCCTGCTCGCCTTTCCAACCGAAACGACCGACCTGCACCGCGCCATTGCTCGCGCGGGTCCATTGCGGACGGCCGGAAATGCCGTCGCCGTTACGGTCGTCGGGATCGGCCCTGGCCAGTATGTCACCCTCGGCGATCGCCTCGATGAGGCCGAGGCCGATCATGGCCGGGGCCATGCGCGGCGAGAGCGATGTGTGGGGATCGAGCGGCCCGTAGCGTAGATCGACGGCCTGGTAGATGGGCTTGCGAAGTTCGACGACGGTCCCGTCGGGGAAACGGAACGGCTGCGGCTGATAGCTGATCCGCATCCGTCCCTCGGGCGCGACGCCGGCGATGGCCTTGTCCTGCAGCTGACCGCCATAGACGGGATCGGGGAAATTGAGCCGCAGATGATCCTTGAGCGCAGCCTTCTCCGCATCGTTCGTCGGCTCACGCGCCAGACGGAGGAACATCGAGGTCATGTCCGCCTTGCCTTCCGGCGGATGACCACGACCGTCATTGATGTGGCAGGCGTCGCAGGAGCGGGCGTTGTAGAATGGCCCCAGACCATCCGAGGCCTGGGTGGATGACGGCGCGGGAACCCAGATCTTTCGGAAAAGCGCATTGCCGAGACGGAAATTCATCACGTCTTCATCAGGCAGATTGGCGGAGAAATGCGAAAACGCGTTGCGGTCGGGATCTTCGATCGAGGTCGCGGCCCCGGCCTGCATCGCTTCATAGGGCTCGGCCTTGGAGAAATCCGTCGTGGGCCTGACCACATCAGCGACGCGCGCCTGGTCGCGTGGATCGAGATCCGGGCGTTTGGCGGTATCGGCAGACGCGAATGCGGAAACGCCCAGCAAGGGGAGGACCAGAAGGTTCAACCGCAGAGCCGGGCGTCGCATCATTTGCACCATGAAACCGTGAAACGGGGCCAATCAGGCCCTATCCGCTTATTGGAACACGGCGTTGGGATTGTCCAGACTATCGGAGCCTTCGAGCTGGATCTGGCCGAGGTCGAGCGCGGAAATGACGCGCTGGATGGATTTGGTCTGATCCACCAGACCATCGATCGCCGCCTGGACCACGGCGTTGCCGTCCTTGTTGCCTTCGCCGATCATCTGGTCATAGGCCTCGACCGTCTCGCCGCGCTTGGCCATGGCGTGCATGGCGTCGAGCGTATGGCCGAGCTTTGTTTTCATTTCCGTGTCGAGAGCGGCGTCCTTCTCCTTGACGAGATCGGAGAGCGAGGGACCATTGAGTTTAGTGCCGTCGACGCGGGTATAGGCGTTCTCATAGACGCCGGCGATGCCGATGGCGTCGTTGAGATGCGAATTGAAGGTGTTGTCGGAGAAGCAATCGTGCTCTTCTTCGGGATCATGCAGCAGCAGGCCGAGCTTCATGCGCTCGCCGGCCAGTTCGCCATAGGAGAGCGAGCCCATACCGGTGAGCATGGCGACGATGCCCTTCTTGGGATCGGCGAGCACGGCCTTGTAGGCCTCGCCTTCGGGCGTCCACTGCTTGACCATATAGTCGAGATCGCTGACCAGCAGGCTGGAGGCGGCCTTCAGATACTGGGCGCGACGGTCGCAATGGCCGTTGGTGCAGTTCTTGACGTCGTAATCGGTGTAGGGCCGCGCGCCGGCGCCGGGACCCGTGCCGTTGAGATCCTGACCCCAAAGCAGGAATTCGATCGCGTGATAGCCGGTGGCGACGTTGGATTCCGAGCCGCCGGCTTCCTGAAGCGTTCCCGACAGCAGTTCCGGCGTGATCTTGGTCGCGTCGATTTCCTTGCCGCCGATGGTGAATTTGGGATTGGCGATGACGTTGAGCGTATACTGCTCGTTTTCGTCGCTTTCCGTGCCGTAGGACTTGTCGACATAGTCGATCAGGCCTTCATCGAGCGGCCAGGCGTTCACCTTGCCTTCCCAGTCATCAACAATGGGATTGCCGAAACGATAGGCTTCCGTCTGCTGATAGGGAACGCGGGCCTTGATCCAGGCCTCGCGGGCGGCCTTCAGCGTGTCTTCGGAGGGATTGGCGATCAGCGCGTCGATCGCCTTGTCCAGCGCCTTGGCGGTGATTAGCGAGTCTTCATATTTGGCGTGGCCGATTTCGGCATATGTCTTGACCACTGCGCCGATATCGGTGGCGGCGAAGGCGCTGGACATGCCGAAAAGGGCGGTGGCCGACACGAGGCCCAGGCTCAGCCGGGCGAAGGGAAGACGAGTCATGGACGCTCCTTGACATCAGATGGATTGGCGCTGTTCTGACTCATCTCCAAACTGGTGTCAAATCATCCAGATATGAGACTGTCGAGGGCAACTATTCCTTCCCAGGGGAACCGATCAGAAAATCCCCGGCTTGCAGATTAAATTTTGCGCATTATGCTCGCGAAATCATCACATCCGCGGGCGACATGATCAAACACCTCAGGCACTTCATTCAACGCCATGAGCCGCCGGGGCAGGCTTTGTCGCATCTGAAATCCGGCTGCGGCGCAGTGCTCGCGATGTCGGGCATCGGCGGCGTGGCGGTCGCCACCGGCATGCCCTTCCTGCTTGCCCCCTTCGGCGCGACCGCAGTGCTGCTGTTTGGCCAACCGAAGAGCCCGCTCGCCCAGCCGGCCAATGTGTTCGGCGGCTATTTTGTCGCAGCTTTGATCGGATCGCTGGCCGTCTGGCTGTTTCCCGGCGCCTGGCTCGCCGCAGCGGTCGCGGTCGGCCTGACGATTGCGGTGATGCTGATCCTCAGGGTCACACATCCGCCGGCGGGCGCGATCCCGCTCGTCGCCTTCGCCAGCCATTTCAGCCTGCCGCTTCTGATGGCGGTAGTGTCGGCCGGAAGCGCGCTGATGATCTCGATTGCGGTGCTGCATCATCGGCTGCCGCCGAGCCAGCAATATCCGCTGAGGCTCGAAAGATAGTTCAGCCGGTTCGGCGCATCATCGCGAAATAGAAGCCGTCCGTATCCGTGGAGGCCGGCGTCAACGTTACCGACAGGCCGTCCGGCGAATAGGGTTGCGGCGCAGCGGCGCCGAACAGCGACGTCCAGCCGTCGAGCGCCGAAACCAGCGAGAAAGACGGATTGGCGGCGAGGAAATCCTCGACCTGACGCTGATTTTCCTCGGGCAGGATCGAACAGGTGACGTAGCAGAGCACGCCGCCCGGCCGCACATAGGCGCTGGCCTTGGTGAGCGCCTCGCGCTGCTGGCTCAGCCGCTCCTCGAGATTTTTCGGCGTCAGGCGCCATTTGGTGTCGGGACGCCGCCGCCAGGTGCCCGTGCCGGTGCAGGGCGCATCGACCAGGACGCGGTCGCATCTGCTCAAAATCGACGCCATGGATTTCTCATGCTCGTGGACCTGAACATTGCGCGCGCCGGCGCGGCGCAGGCGTTCGATGATCGGGGCGAGCCGCTTGCGATCGGCGTCGAAGGCGTGGACCTGGCCTTTGTTGGCCATGGAGGCCGAGAGGCTGAGCGTCTTGCCGCCGCCGCCGGCGCAATAATCGAGGATCTGCTCGCCTTCGCGGGCCAGGATGAGGTCGGCGACGATCTGCGATCCCTCGTCCTGAACCTCGAACCAGCCCTTCTGGAAGGACAGTTCCGCCGTGACATTGGGCAGCCGCGACGGTCCTTCGCCGGCCGGAATGCGCACGCCGAGGCGGGCGATCACGGAGGGACGCGCCTGAGCCTGTTCGAGCGCGCGGACGACCTTGTCGCGGGTGGCTCTCAGCGTGTTGGCGCGCAGATCGAGCGTGGGGCGCTCGGCCAGCGCCTGGGCTTCCCTCAGCCAGGCCTCGCCGAAATTGGCCTGGAAATGGTCGACCACCCATTCCGGAATATCGCCGCGCACATAATCGGGCGCATCGTCGAGCCGGCGGGCGGCGAAAGCGGCGAGACAGTCCTCGGACAGCGGCTCGGGCGCGAATTTGTCGCCGTCGAATTCGCGGGCGAGACTTGCCGCGCCATATCCCCACTGACGCAGCATCACCGCGTAAGCGAGGGCTGCAGGAGACGCATCGTCCATCAGCCAGGCATGCGACAGCTTCATCCGGAGCGCGTCATAGACGATGTTGCCGACAGCGGCGCGATCGCCGGAACCGGCAAAGCGGCGGGAGAGACCCCAATCCTTGAGCGCGTCGGCGACCGGTCGACGGCGCGTTTCGATATCGCTCAACACTTCGATCGCCCCCGAAAGGCGTCCGCCCAGCCGCATTGCTTCAATCTCCTTGTTTCCCGGGGTGGTACCCGCGAATTGTCCGAAGAGCAAGCGTGGGGGCGGCGCTAATTCGGAAGGGATCAGCCGATGACTTCGAAACAGACCTTGGCGGTGCCGCTGCTGACCATGCCGATCTGGTGGGCGGCGGCGCGGGAGAGGTCGAGGACGCGTCCGCGAATGAATGGACCGCGATCATTGATGCGAACGACGACGGCGCGGCCATTGTTGCGGTTGGTGACTTTCACCTTGGCCCCGAAAGGCAGATTGCGATGAGCGGCGGTGAGTTTGGACGGGTTCATGCGTTCGCCGGATGCGGTGCGGGAATGCAGCGCATACCAGGAGGCTCCGCCACAACCGTCTCTAGCCTCAGCCGGGGTCTGCCCGAGGGCAAACGTGGTAACCACAGCAGCAAGCGCGAGAGCGTGGCGAGATTTTTTTTCGAACATTTAGACTTCCCAAGACGTTTATTCCTGGGGACGACCTTGTTCGGGCAAAAAGAGGCAAAAACGTGCCTCATGCGTTCACGCAATGTAAAAACTGAAATATTAACGGAGGGCTCGTTGCGCCAATATGGGAATCAGCGCCACAACCTGAGAATGAGAGTCTAGAAGATTCAGACGGTAAGCGGCGTCTTTCTCCCGCGCCGCCAAAAGTCCTGCACCCTCACAAAAAACGCTGAGAAAAGCGCGTTTAATCAAATCTTCACGAATTTTTACAGCTGTATTTATAGCTCAATAAGCGCCTTTGCCGCATAAATGCCACAATTCAACCTCGCCAGACGCCGTCTTTCCAGAGCTGTTGCATCGAAACCAGGTAATCCGGATAGAGAAATTCGAAGCCGAGATCGCGGATTCTGGCGTTTCCGACCCGCTTGTTTTCTCCATAAAAGGAGCGTTGCATCGGGCTCAGTTCCGCCGTCTCGAACGGGATATCGGGCGGCACGGGCACGCCCATGAGTTCCGCTGCATAGGCCACGACATCCTGCGAGGGTGACGGCATGTGGTCGGTCACATTGAAAGCGCCCGCTTGCTTACGGTCCATCAGAAAGAGCGTGGCGCGGGCGATATCCTCGACGCGGATGCGATTGAACACCTGATCCTTCTTCACCAGGCGCCGCGCCGTGCCGTTGTCGAGATTGACGAAGGGATTGCGGCCCGGCCCGTAAATGCCGGACAGACGCAGCAACGCCACCGGAATGTCCTCGCCGGCGCCGGCCTCCAGCCATTGATTTTCGGCGAGCACGCGCTCGCGCGACCTGTTCGACAGCGGCGTCGGCTCGGCGGCTTCATCCACCCAAGCGCCCTTGTGGTCCCCATAGACGCCGATGGTCGAGAGATAGCCGACCCATTCGAGCCGCGGGGCCAAAGCCTTCAGAGAAGGAATGAGCCTGAGGAAGGCGTCGCCTTTTTCGTCCGGGGAAATGGACTGAACGAGCGCCGTTGTCTCGGACAGGGCGGCGGCCAATTCGTCCGAGACGGTCTCGCCGTCGAACAGCAGCGGCCGGACGCCCGCGCGTTCCAGCGCCGGAAACTTCGCCTGGCTGCGCGTCGTGCCGAACACGGGAAAACGCGCGCTTGCGAGCCTGCCGATCGCCTTGCCTGAAAAGCCCGCGCCCAAAATCGTCATCGTCATGGCAATAGTCCCGCTTGTTTCCATTCTTCTCTTACATAGTCATCCGGCTCGTTTTGCGCACCGGTCTTGTCGTCATCCTTCAGTGCGCCGAGCCGCGCCAGGGCCCAGATCGCCATGCCGCGCACCTCCGCCGCCTCGTCGGACAGCAGACGGCGACAGTGCTCCGCAAGACGCGCCTCGCCGGAATTGCCGGCGGCGATCAGACAGTTGCGGATGAACCTGTTGCGCCCGATGCGCTTGACCGGCGAGCCGGAAAACAGCGCGCGGAATCCGGCGTCATCCAGCGCCAGGAGATCCGCGAGCGGTGGAGAGGCGAGATCCTCGCGGGCGCGCAGTTTCTGTTCGCGGGCGACCTCGGCGAATTTGTTCCAGGGACAGGCCGCGAGGCAATCGTCGCAGCCATAGATACGATTGCCGATCAGCGGCCGGATCTCCCGGTCGATCGGCCCCTTGTGCTCGATGGTGAGGTAAGAGACGCATCGCCGCGCATCGATCCGGTAGGGCGCGGGAAAAGCGCCGGTCGGGCAGGCGTCGAGACAGGAGCGGCAGGAGCCGCAGTGATCGCGCTCGGGGGGGTCGAACTCCAGGTCCGCCGCTGTAAAAATGCTGCCCAGAAACAGCCAGGAGCCGAAATCACGGCTGACGAGATTGGTGTGCTTGCCTTGCCAGCCAAGTCCGGCTTTCGCGGCCAGCGGCTTTTCCATCACCGGCGCAGTGTCGACGAAGACCTTGACCTCGGCGTTCGTACGCGCCGCGAATTTCTGGGCGATCTCCTTGAGCTTGCCCTTGATGACGTCGTGATAATCGCGATGGCGGGCATAGACGGAGATGTTGCCGATCTCGGGCCGGATGAGATTGTCGCGGGGATCGCCCTCCGGCCCGTAATTAATGCCGAGGATGATGATCGAGCGGACATCAGGCCAGAGCACGCGCGGATCGCCGCGCCGCTCTTTCGTTTCGGGCATCCAGGCCATCGTTCCGTGATGGCCTGCATCGATGAAACCGGCGAGATCGGCGCGGGCGGCCTCGAGATCGTCAGGAGCGGTGATGCGGCAGACATCGAAGCCGACCTCGCGGGCGAGCGTCTTCACCCAGTCGGCGCGCCCGCGGATGTCGTTGCCGCGGCCCGCCGCGCCCGACATGTCAGAAATCCAGGTCGGCGTAATGCGACACCGGCGTCACGCCGCGGATGCGATCGTTGAGAAGCGGCCGGAAGCCGGGGCGAGACTTGATGCGTTGATACCAGTCCTTCACCTGCGGCCATTCGTTCCAGTCGATCTCGCCGAGATAATCGAGCACGGAAATGGCCGACGCGGCCGAGAGATCGGCATAGCTCATCCGCTCGCCAGCCAGCCAGGTACGCGAGCCCGCAAGCCAGGCGAGATAGCGCATATGCTGTCGAATATTGTTGCGCGAGGTGCGCAGCACCTTGGAATCAGGCGCGCCGCCGCCCTGATCGGGCGTCATGAACAGTTTGAACACCCGTTCCCGCGCCAACGGACGTGTCACGTCCTGTTCCATCTTGTTGAGGAACCATTCGGTGAGGCGACGGATCTCGGCGCGCTGGAAGGGATCTTCGGCAAGCAGGCGCCGGTCGCGCTTCAGGACGCCGCTGGTCTCATCGAGAAATTCCGAAATGATGGTCGCGCCGCAGAGCGCGCGCATATTGTCGTCCACGAAGACAGGCAACTGGCCGGCCGGATTGAGGGCGAGGAAATCTTTTCGCTTCTCCCAGACGGCTTCCTCTATCAATTCCGCCTGAACGCCATATTCCGAAAAGATAAGGCGCACGAATCGCGAGGCGGTCGACATCGGATGGTGATAAAGGACGGGCATAAATGTTTAACCGACTTTGTGAGAGGACAGGCTCGCGCCTCGCGTGTCACGCGCGGACGTCACCCGTTGCGCCATAATCATACAGGTGCGCATGGCGCGCAGAATCGTCAAGCGCCCTATGGCCGATTTGGGGCAAAGTCGTGATGCGTCCCTCAAACCCGGTAAATAAATCGACAAAGCCGAGGCAAAACTGCGGCGAACTTTAACAAATTGATGCGAAAACCCGGTCTATCGACCGACAACAAGACAGGCATGTCACGAG
This sequence comes from Rhizobium sp. FKL33, assembly GCF_005222915.1. Taxonomy (GTDB): domain Bacteria; phylum Pseudomonadota; class Alphaproteobacteria; order Rhizobiales; family Rhizobiaceae; genus Rhizobium_E. The sequence goes on along the minus strand of NZ_STFX01000015.1, from coordinate 92,739 downwards.
GCTCACATGGAAAGTCATTCCATCTTCAGCGCGCTTATTCTCGGGCTTCTCGAAGGCGCGACCGAATTCATCCCGGTATCGTCCACGGCGCATATTCTGCTTGCGAGCCATTTCCTGGGCTTCAAGAGCACGGGCAACACCTTCCCGGTTCTGATCCAGCTCGGCGCGATTCTGGCGATCCTGCTCGTCTATTTCCGCAAGCTGCTCGACGTGGCGATGACGCTGCATTCGTCGGAGCGGTCGCGCTGGTTCGTGCTGTCGATCCTGGTCGGCTTCCTGCCCTCCGCCATCATTGGAGCGCTCGCGCATGACTTCATCAAGAAGGTGCTGTTCGAGGAGCCCGTGCTGATCAGCTATGTGCTGATCATCGGCGGCGTCATCCTGCTCGCCGTCGACAAGATGAAGTTCCAGCCGCGCCATTTCGACGCCATGAACTATCCGCTGCCGCTGTCCCTGAAGATCGGGCTCTGCCAGTGCATCGCCATGATCCCGGGCACGTCGCGCTCCGGCGCGACCATTGTCGGGGCGCTGCTGATGGGGGCCGACAAACGGTCTGCGGCCGAGTTTTCGTTCTTTCTCGCCATGCCGACCATGGTCGGCGCCTTTGCGCTCGACCTGATCAAGAACCGCAACGATCTCAATCTCGACGACGTCACCAATATCGGCGTCGGCTTCGTCGCCGCCTTCGTCAGCGGCCTCATCGTGGTGCGCTCGCTGCTGGCTTTCGTCTCGCGTCGCGGCTATGCGCCCTTCGCCTGGTGGCGGATCATCGTCGGGACGGCGAGCCTGATCGGCCTCTATCTGCAGGGCTGACCGGAATGCGAAAGGCCGGCGTCGAGCCGGCCTTCAAGCAGAACAGATATCATGAAAAAGGACGCCGCCGGCGTCCTTTTTCATGACCAGAGATCAATGGGCGGGAACGGAGCCCGTCACGGCGCAGGGATCCACGCCATAGGCGGGGGCGCAACGGTTCTTGTCGGCGGCATCGGTATGCGGCGCCATGAAGGAGCCAGCAAGAATGACAAGCGCCGCAGACGCAAAGAACAATGCGATCGATTTGCCCATAATTTCCTCAAAAAAGTTTGCAGAGTTGGCGGAGCCGCCTTGTCCCTGACGCATCTGAGCGGCTTCTAATCAGTTGCGTCTGCGCAATCAATGTCAGGCGAATGGCTTTATCCAAGTTTAACAAAACTAGCCGCCCTGTGCGACTTTTGGGCAACTCCAGCTTCCACGCAAGGTCTGAAAATAAAATTCAGTTAAAATTGTCAGCAACTGGTTAATGAAGCGTAATCGATCCGTAGGAATGGACTCGGGCGGAAAGCATGGTCAAAGAAAAACGGCCCCAGTCGCCCCGGAGCCGTTTCATCAATTCTTAATGTTTGGCGATCAGCCGGCCGCGTCGGTCTGCGTGAACTGGCCCTCGGGACGATATCTTGCCAGATAGGTCGGCAGGATGGCGGCGGCTAGCGTCGGCTTGATGCCCAGACCTTCGAGCGTGCGGCCCTCCTGGATGGCGGCGTCGGAGACGACATTGTCTTTTTTCAGCAAGGTGACCTGATCGGCCGTGATCGGCGGGGTGATGAAGGGCACGAGCGAGGCGACGGAGCCCAGCAGCGAGGCGACGCCGAAGGGAATGGTGACGAGCGACTTGTTGCGACAGGTCACGCGCAGAATGTCGTCGAGGATTTCCTTGAAGCTCACGACTTCGGCGCCGCCGAGTTCATAGACCTTGCCGCCTTCGACCAGACCGTCGACCGAGCGCGCCACGGCTTCGGCGACGTCATCCACGAAAACAGGCTGGAACTTGGTCTTGCCGCCGCCGACCAGCGGCAGGAAGGGGGCGATGCGGGCCATGTCGGCGAATTTGTTGTAGAACTGGTCTTCCGGGCCGAACACCACCGACGGGCGCAGGATCACTGCGTCCGGCTTGGTCTGCAGGATCGACTGCTCGGCGCGGCCCTTGGAGCGGGCATAGGCGGAGGCGGAATGCACATCCGCGCCGATGGCGGAGATGTGGGTCAGGCCGGCGCCCGTCGCGCGAGCGGCTTCGGCCACGGCGCGCGCGCCGAATTCCTGCACGGCGTCAAAACTGTTGCGGCCCTGTTCGAAGAGAAGGCCGACGCAGTTGACCACGTAATCGGAGCCCTTGACGGCAGCGTCGACGGAATTGCGATAGCGCAGATTGGCCTGAACGAAGGAGATCTGGCCGACATTGCCGAGCGGCTGCAAGAACAGCGCCAGATCGGGGCGGCGGACCGCCACACGGATACGGTAGCCGCGCCGCGCCAGCGCGCGAACGACATGCCGGCCCACGAAACCCGATCCGCCAAACACAGTCACGAGTTTCGGCAAATTCGACAGCGTCATCTTGATCTCCTGAAATTCGGCGCCTTTTGGCCGGTCATATCCGAATCGGCGCGCGAAATGAAGTTGTTAGTTCAGGCTACGCCTTCCACGATCACCATTTCGGCGTCGGCGACTTCCTGACGGATGGCGGCGGCCTTCTGGTACTGGGCGGAATGGTAGCAATCATAGGCAGCCTGCAGCGACGGGAACTCGATCACCACATTGCGGGCGCGGACCTGGCCTTCGAGCCGGCGATAGTCGCCGCCGCGCGCCAGGAACACCGCCCCATATTCCTCGAAGGCCGGCTTGGCGGTCGCGACATAATCCTTGTAGCGCTCGGGATCCCGGATATCGACGCGGGCGATCCAATAACCTTTTGCCATGACGGGCCTCCACCTTGCTCGGACAGACTGCAATCTGTGTTAGAGCACCGTCTCCATCTCGGCAAGGATCGCCTTTGCCGCAGCCAGCGGTTCCGGCGCTTTCACGATCGGACGGGCGACGACGAGATGCGACGCGCCGGCGCGAATGGCGTCTGCGGGCGTCATGACCCGCTTCTGGTCGCCCTTCTCGGCGCCGGCCGGGCGAATGCCGGGCGTGACCACGGCGAGTTCGGGGCCGACGACCTTGCGGACCGCCTTGGCTTCCTCCGCAGAGCAGACGATGCCGCCCATGCCGGCGCGACGGGCCTGTTCGGCCCGGCGCAGCACCAGCGTATGCGGATCATATTCGTAGCCTGCCTCGATGAGGTCGGCTTCATCCATGGAGGTCAGCACGGTGACCCCGAGCAGGCAGAGGTCCGAACCTTTGGCCGCCTCGACCGCGGCGCGCATGGCCTTGGGATAGGCGTGCAGCGTCAGCATGCTCATGCCCATCTTGGCGATGTTTTCGACCGCGCTCGCCACCGTGTTGTCGATGTCGAGAAGCTTCATGTCGAGAAAGACTTTCTTGCCGTCGCGGGCGAGATCGCGGGCGAATTCCAGCCCGCCGGCGAAAGCCAGCTGGTAGCCGACTTTATAGTAAGAGACCGTCGCGCCGAGTTTCGTGACGATGCGGTCCGCTTCCTGCACATTGGGCACGTCGAGCCCGACGATCAGCCTGTCCTTCGCCGACATGAGAGCCTCTCCTTTTCGCGTTGCGGCAGCAGTGCCACGAGCAGGCGCGAGCCGCAAGACAGGAGCGGCGTCAAGGCCGCGAAATCAACCGCTTCCGTCAGGGCCGGCCCAGTCTTCCATCGGCGTCCAGTCCGACATCAGGGCCAGATTCTCGAGGCGGAACGCGAAGAGATTGCCGCCGCCGCCGCCCTTCTGATCCGGCGTTCGGCTGATCGGCATGTTTCCGAGCCAGCATTTGAGAAGAGTTCCGACGCCGCCATGGCCGACGAAGGCGATCGGACGATCGACAGGCCAGTCTGCAAGCGCCGTCCGGACGGCCGCGACGATCCGCGCCTGGGCGTCCACGGCGCGCTCCCAGCCGTGAAAGCTCTCGTCGGGATGGGCGAAGAACCAGTCGGCAGCCTTTTCGAACTCAGGCGGCGGCAGAAAGCCGGTGGCGCTGCGGTCGTTCTCGCCCATGCCCTCGCCGATCTCGACATCCAGCCCCTTGGCGGAAGCAAGAATATGCGCGGTCTCGGTGGCCTTGGTTTCGTCGCTGGAAACAATTCGGTCGATGTCCCGGATCCAGGCCGCGGCGGCGGTCTTTTCCGCACGTGCTCGACCCACATCCGACAGCCCCCAATTCGGCACGGGAACCACGGGATCGATCCGAACCTGCGGATGGGTGACGTAGACCCCGAACATCAGGACACGGGGCGGTAATAATGCCAGATCTGCGCCGGCGGCAGGTTCCGCACGATGAAGTGATGGTGCTTGATGCGATAGCTCTCGGGCTTGGCGATGACCGGAGACACCGGTCCATAGGAGAATTGCACCACCGGACGGCCGCGCGGCACCAGGTCGAGCAGATCCTCGATCAGGCGGATGCGCGCCTCCATCGGAAAATTAAGGAGTGGAATGCCGGAGATCACGCAATCGAACTGCCGTCCAGCATGGGCCGGCAACGCATTGAAAACGTCGAAGGCGTCGCCATGCAGGAAATTCACGCCCGGATATTTCACCCGGAGATGGCTGAGGAAATCCTCGGAATATTCGATGGAAAAAATCCGGGAGGGCTCGACGCCATGCTGGAGAATGGCGCGGGTGATGACGCCGGTGCCGGGTCCGAGTTCGAGAACGGGTAGCCTGGAATTGACGTCGACCGCTTCGGCCATGGCGCGGGCGGTTCGCGACGAGGTCGGGGCTATGGCTCCGACCGTCTTTGGACGCGACATCATCCCCTTGATGAAACGGATCTCGTCGTCGAACTTTTCGGCGAATCGTGTCTTCAGTCGATGCATGCGCCTGCGCCCTTCATGGTCGTTGACCGATATGTGAAGCGGCGCGGCCCAAGAGGCAAGGGGCCCATGGTTAACGAACCGGAAATATTTCGGCTGTGTCAGACGCGCATCGGCATCAGAACGTAAAGCGCGTCCGCGCCCGTCGAATCGAGAATGATCGTCGGCGAGCCGGGATCGGCGAGCTTGAACACCGCATCGTCGCCGGCCAATTGACCGGTGATGTCGAGCAGATAGCGGGCATTGAAGCCAATCTCGAGCGGGTCGCCATCATAGGAAATGGCGAGTTCTTCCGTCGCGCTGCCCGAGTCGGGATTGTTCACCGTCAGCACCATCTGCCCTTCGGAGAGCGCGAGCTTCACGGCGCGACCGCGCTCTGAGGAAATGGTCGACACGCGATCGACGGCGCTGGCGAAGGTGGCGCAATCCACCCGCATTTCCTTGTCATTGCCTGAGGGAATGACGCGCTGGTAATCCGGGAAGGTGCCGTCGATCAGCTTTGAGGTCAGCACGATCTCGCCGAAGGACAGGCGGATCTTGGCGTCGGAGACTTCGAAACGGATTTCGGCCTCGGGATTTTCGATCAGTTTCTGGATTTCGCCGACTGTCTTGCGCGGCACGATGATGCCCGGCATGCCTTCGGAGCCCGAGGGCGCTTCGATTTCGGCGCGGGCCAGGCGATGCCCGTCGGTCGCCACCGCGCGCAGCTTCAGCGCGCCGCCGGTTTCGACCGTGTGCAGGAAGATGCCGTTCAGATAATAGCGCGTCTCCTCGGTGGAGATGGCGAATTGGGTGCGCTCGATCAGCATCTTGAGATCGGCCGCCTTGATGGTGAAGGCGTTGGCGAAAGTCCCGGCGGTCAGATCCGGAAAATCGTTTTCCGGCAGGCATTGCAGCGAGAATTTCGACCGACCCGAGGCGACGCTCATGGTTGCGCCGTCGGCCGAGGTGCTGAGCGACACTTCCGAGCCGTCGGGCAGCTTGCGGACGATTTCGTAGAGAAGATGCGCGGGCACCGTGGTGGCGCCCGCCTGCTCGGTCAGCGCCGGCGCGGCCTCGGTGATTTCGAGATCGAGGTCGGTCGCCTTCATGGTCAGCGACGCGCCCTCTGCCTTCAGCAGCACGTTGGACAGGATCGGGATCGTGTTGCGACGCTCCACTACGCGATGGACGTGTCCCAGGGATTTCAGGAGATTGGAACGCTCGAGTGTGATACGCATGATCCTACCGTTTTTTGTTCTTGCCGGACGTTCCGGCGTCGCCCGCCCCCGCGCGGACGGGCAAAATGGCAGAAAGCGCAATGATATTGCAAGTGCTTTCGATCCGAAAAACGCGCCTTGCACATGATCCGCCCCCGGCCCATAAAGGCCTGACTTCATTCACTTCCGGAGCAAGACTTGGACGACGACGATAGCGCAGCGCCTTCCGGCGACCGGAAATTCCGCATCCGCACGCTCGAAATCCCGGCGCGTCCGCTCGAGCCCGGCCTCTATCTGGTGGCCACGCCGATCGGCAATCTCGGCGACATTACGCTGCGCGCGCTGGAGACTTTGGCTGCGGCAGACATTATCGCCGCAGAAGACACCCGCGTGAGCCGGGTGCTGCTGGAACGCTACGGCATCAGCCGCCGGCCCTATCCCTATCACGAACACAACGCCACGGAGGCCGGACCGCGCCTGATCGCGGAGATCGAGGCGGGAAAATCGGTGGCGCTGATTTCGGACGCCGGCACGCCCCTGGTTTCGGATCCCGGCTTCCGGCTGGTGCAGAGCGTGGTCGAGGCGGGGCGAAAGGCCATCCCGATTCCCGGCCCTTCCTCGGTGATCACCGCTTTGTCGGCGGCGGGCCTGCCGAGCGATTCGTTTTTCTTCGGCGGCTTCCTGCCGCAGAAGGAAAAGGCCAGGCGCGACCGCTTCAAGGAAATCGCCACTGTACCGGGCACGTTGATCATGTTCGAATCGCCGCACCGGATTGCGGCCTCCCTTGCGGACGCAGCCCTGGTTCTGGGTGAAAACAGGCAGGCTTGCGTCTGCAGAGAACTGACCAAGACCTATGAGGAGTTCCGGCGCGGCAGCCTCGGCGAGCTCGCTCAATTCTATAGCGCGCAGGACAATGTGAAGGGCGAGATCGTGCTGGCCATCGCGCCGCCGGAAGCGGAAGCGGCGCCCGAAGGCGAAGCGCTCGACGCCTATCTGCGCGAACTCTCTGTCTCCTTGCCCACCGCCAAGGCGGCCGCGGAAGCCGCTCGCGAAACGGGGCTGCCCCGCAAGGATCTCTATCAGCGCCTCCTGGAGCTCAAGGAGGAGCGGGGATGACAGCGCCGTCGAGGAATCGCCGACGCGCCTTCCTTCGCGGCCATGTCGCCGAACATCTCGCCGCCTTCTATCTCATCGCCAAGGGCTACCGGATCATGGCAATGCGCTACAAGACGCGCTCCGGCGAAATCGACATCGTCGCCCGCAAGAAGGATCTCGCCGTCTTCATCGAAGTCAAGGCGCGGGCTTCGATAGAAGACGGGCTGAATGCGGTGACCGCCGAGACGCAAGAACGCATCCGGCGCGCAAGCGACATCTGGCTCTCGCGCCAGCAGCAGGCGGCTGATCTTGGGGCGCGTTATGATGTGGTGGTCATCAGGCCATGGCGCTGGCCCGCGCATTTTATGAGCTATTTCTAACAGTTAACGTCAACAAGCTGTCACAAAAGCGTAACCGCGCTGTCACTGGAACAGACTAGTGCACTCCCCGAACCGATACCCGGTCAACAACAGGGAAAACGCACATGTTGAAGAAGTTCTCGCTGGCCGTGATGGCCGTCGCGCTCTCCGCCACCACGTCCTTCGCCGCCACCAACATCACCTGGTGGCACGGCATGAGCGGCAAGAACGGCGAAGTGATCAACGAAGTCGCCAAGAAGTTCAACGCCGCCCAGTCGGCTTGCGCGCTCACCCCCGTCTCCAAGGGCACCTATGAAGAGGCGCTGGCCGCCGGCATCGCCGCCTTCCGTTCGGGCGAGCAGCCCAACATCCTGCAGGTGTTCGACGCCGGCGCCGCCACGATCATCAACGCCAAGGGCGCCGTCATCCCGGCTGAAGACCTGATCAACAAGGCCGGCTACAAGTTCGACCGCGAAGCCTTCATCGACGGCATCCGCTATTTCTACGCCGACGCTGACGGCAAGTTCGTCGGCATGCCGTTCAACTCGTCCGCCCCGATCATGTATATCAACACCGACGCGCTGAAGAAGGCCGGCGTCGAAGCCCCGAAGACCTGGGAAGAGTTCGAAGCCATCGCGCCGAAGCTCAAGGACGCCGGTTTCGTGCCGCTCGTTCAGGCCCAGCTGACCTGGCAGTTCACCGAGAACTTCTTCTCGCGCAACAACATCCAGTTCGCCTCCAACAACAACGGCTATGATTCGACCGAAGGCACGACGCTCAACGTCACCGATCCGAACCTCGAAATGATGTTCACCAAGCTCAAGGATTGGGCCGACAAGGGCTGGTTCGGCTATTACGGCGCCGGCTGGTCCGACAACCAGAAGGTCTTCGAAGAAAACAAGGCCGCTCTGTGGATCGGTTCGTCGGGCTCTTTCGGCGGATTGCAGAAGACGGCTCAGATGCCATTCTCGGCCGACTTCCTGCCCTACTGGGGTGGCATCAAGGGCGCCGGCGTCAACTCCTTCATCGGCGGCGCGGCGCTGTTCGCCATGTCCGGCAAGTCGGATGAAGAAAACAAGTGCGTCGCCGACTTCTTCCAGTTCCTGACCTCGCCGGAAGTGCAGAAGTTCTACCATGAAGAAACCGGCTATGTGACCGTCACCAAGGCAGCCTATGAACTGGCCAAGAAAGAAGGCTGGTACGAGAAGAAGCCGGTCGCCGAAGTCGGCATCAAGCAGCTGATGCTGCCGTCGGGCCAGTGGTCCAAGGGCTATCGCCTCGGCTTCTATCCGCAGATCCGCGAGATCATGGAGCGCGAATACAACCGCATCTTCGCCAACGAGACCTCGGTGAAGGACGCGCTCGCCACGATCAAGAAGGAAGGCGACGAACTGCTCGCCCGCTTCGCCAAGACGTCTGGCTGACGCCATCGCCCCTTCCTCGCATGGAAGGGACCTGACGATCATGAGGACCGCCTTCATCCGGAGGCGGTTCTTCCTTTGAGCCAGAAGAGGCCTCAGATGAAGCGCGTCCAATTTTCATCGCCCGTCATTCCCTATCTGTTTCTCGCGCCGCAGCTCGCGGTGATCTTCATTTTCTTCTATTGGCCGTCGGTGCAGGCGATCCAGTCTTCCTTCTATTTGGAAGATCCGTTCGGCTTCGGCTCGACCTTCGTCGGCCTGCAGAATTACTGGGACACGCTGACCTCGCCCGAATATCGCGGCATTGCCGGCTTCACGGCCTTCTTCACCGTGGTCGTGACCTTCTTTTCGCTGTCGATCGGCCTGCTGCTCGCGGTCAAGGCGGATGGGGTCATTCGCGGCGCCTCGACCTACAAGACCATCCTGATTTCCGTCTACGCCATCGCCCCGCCGGTGGCCGGCCTCACCGGCATGATGTTTTTCGACCAGCATATCGGCCCCTTCGTCCGCTTCGCCGCCCTGTTCGGCTGGGACATGAAGGTGGGGCTCGATTATAACGACACGGCCTTTGCGATGATCTTCGTCGCGGTCTGGAAGCAGATACCCTACAACTTCATCTTCTTCCTCTCCGGGCTTCAGGGCATTCCAGCCTCGATCCGCGAGGCCGCCGCGATCGATTGCCGCAACGGCTTCCGGCGATTCTGGACGGTGACCGCTCCGCTTCTGACGCCCACCGCCTTCTTCCTGCTGATCATCAACTTCACCTATTCGCTGTTCGACACATTCGGCGTCATCGACGTGATGGTGAAGGACAAGGCGGCCAACAATCCGATCACACTGACCTACAAGGTCTATATGGACGGCTTCCGCGGCAATGATCTCGGCGGCTCCTCGGCGCAATCGGTCATCCTGATGGTGATCGTGCTGGTGCTGACCATCTTCCAGTTCCGCTTCATCGAGCGGCGCGTCCATTACGGTTGAGGAGAACGCCATGCGCCGCACATCGCCTTTCGATCACCTCATCCTCATTCTCGGCTCGCTGCTGATGATCCTGCCGGTGGTGGTGGCCTTCACCACCTCGACGCATGAGGCGGCCGACATCCATATGAACGGGCTGACCTTCTCACTCGGCGGTCATTTCACCGAGACCTATCAGAAAGTGCTCAGCCATCAGGGCGGCTTCACCGGCAAGGTGACGGGCCTGACCATGCTGACCAATTCGCTGATCCTCGGCATCGGCTTTGCGGTCGGCAAGATCGTGCTGTCGATGCTGGCGGCCTATGCGATCGTCTATTTCCGCTTTCGCGCCGCCACGCTGATGTTCTGGATCATCTTCACCACGCTGCTCCTGCCGCTCGAAGTGCGCATTCTTCCCTCCTACGAGGTGATGCACAAGCTCGGCCTGATCAACACCTATACCGGCCTGATCGTGCCGCTGCTCGCCTCCGCCACAGGCACCTTCTTCTTCCGGCAATTCTTCAAGTCGGTGCCGGACGAGATCCTCGAAGCGGCCCGCATCGATGGCGCGGGGCCGTTCAAATTCTTCATCGACATTCTCGTTCCGCTGTCGCGCACCATGATGGCGGCCATGTTCATCATCATGTTCGTCTATGGCTGGAACCAGTATCTCTGGCCGATGCTGATGACCAATGACGAGAGCTTCTACACGCTGGTGCGCGGCATCAAGCAGATCCTCGTCGTCTGGGTGGGCGCCCAGATCCCCGACTATAACGAAGCCTTCGCCATGGCCGTGCTCGCCATGGTCCCGCCGGTGCTGATCGTCGTGATCTTCCAGCGCTGGTTCATCAAGGGCCTGACCGAAAGCGACAAGTGAGAACCGCCATGGCGACCATCGACATCAAATCCGTTTCGAAAATCTATGCCGGCGGCGCGCAGGCCGTACGGGACATCTCCATCGCCATCAAGGACGGCGAGTTCATCGTGCTGGTCGGCCCCTCCGGCTGCGGCAAGTCCACGCTGCTGCGCATGGTAGCCGGGCTCGAGGAAATCTCCGCCGGCGAAGTCCGCATCGGCGACCGCCGCGTCAACGATGTCGATCCCGCCGATCGCGACATCGCCATGGTGTTCCAGAATTATGCGCTCTATCCGCATATGACCGTGCGCGACAACCTCGCTTACGGCCTCAAGAACCGCAAGACGCCCAAGGCCGAGATCGCTGCCCGCGTGGCCGACGCCGCCCGCATGTTGGAGATCGAGCCCTATCTCGACCGCAAGCCTCGGGCGCTTTCCGGCGGCCAGCGCCAGCGCGTGGCCATGGGCCGGGCGATCGTTCGCCAGCCCGCCGCCTTCCTGTTCGACGAGCCGCTCTCCAATCTCGACGCCAAGCTGCGCGTCACCATGCGCGGCGAGATCAAGCGCCTGCAGCGCCGGCTCGGCACGACCTCGATCTATGTCACCCACGACCAGCTGGAGGCGATGACGCTGGCGGACCGCCTCGTTGTGCTCAACAAGGGCGAGATCGAGCAGATCGGCAGCCCGCTCGACGTCTATCATCGCCCCGCCTCCACCTTCGTCGCGAGCTTCATTGGCTCGCCGGCGATGAACCTCGTGAAGGCGCAGGCCGAAGGCGCCGGCGTGAAGATCGGCGATCAATGGCTGGCGCTGTCGAAGCCGCTCACATCAGATGCGTCTCTGACGCTCGGCTTCCGTCCCGAAGACGCCGCTCTCTCCATGGATCCCGCACAGGGACTTCGCTTCGAACTGGATTATGTCGAGGAACTCGGCGCCCAGCGGCTGTTGCATGGACTGGTCGGCGGCCAGCCGGTGTCGGTCGTCACCGCCAGCATTCACGCCTTCCGGGGCGAAATGGGACTGTCGATAACCGAGAACAAGCTGCACGCCTTCTCGGCGCAGACGGGCAAGCGGCTGGGGCAGAGCGACGGCGTCGCTGCGGCGCACCGGGCGGAGGCGCTGGCATGATCAGGACCTTGGTTTCCGAACTCGCCGCTCCCTCCCAGGCGATGCGCGACGCCCTCCCCCGCGCCATTGAAACGGTGCTGGAGCATGACTCCGTGATGTCGGGGCTTGCCGCAATGACCTCGCTTGAGGCGGCCGGAACCGCATCCACATCAGGCCCCCTCGCCTTTCCAATCACCGTATCGGCCTGGAATCTGGAACGCTGCCTGTTTGTCGAGGACAGCGCCATCCATCTGAAGCAACACGCGCCTAATCTGGTGCTGCTGTCCGAAATGGACAACGGCATGGCCCGCACCGGCCAGCGGCACACGACGCGCGACCTCGCGAAGCAGATGAACATGGCCTATGCCTATGGCGTCGAGTTTCTCGAACTCGGCCTGGGCTCGGACACGGAGCGGGAGTTCTGCACCGACTCGTTCAACCTCAAGGGCTTTCACGGCAACGGCCTCCTGTCTGCCGCGCCGATCCGCGAGCCGTTCATGATCCGGCTGTGGGGCGAGCGTCTCTGGCGCGGCGATAAGGACCAGCCGCGCATTGGCGAGCGCTGCGCCGTGGGCGGGCTGATCGACACCACATCCGGCCCCTTCGTCGCCGTCTCCGTCCATCTTGAAAGCGCAACGACCGCCGCCTATCGCGAAAAACAGACGGCTGATATGATCGACCGGCTGGAGCAAGCCTTTCCCGACCTGCCGATCCTGATCGGCGGCGATCTCAACACCGGCAACCACGCCGGCGGCGATTTCGAGGCGGAAGGCCTGTTTTCGATGAGCGCGGCGCGCGGCTTCACCCGCCATGGCGGTCCGCTCGATCAGATGACGACGCGACCCAGCCTGATCACCCGCTGGCCTGACAGGGCGATGAAACTCGACTGGTTCCTGACGCGCGGGCTCGAGATGTCGGAGACTGTCATCACGCCGTCGCTCGATCCCTCGGGCCGGCCGCTTTCCGATCACGATCCGATCACGACGCGCATTCTGGGCTTTCTCTGAGCCTCGGCTTTCCTTCTCTTCGCCGGGCTTGCCAAGCGCCCGGCCCGGTCCTACATCTGGCCGGCTTTGATCATCCCGGGAGCGCCTTTTCATGGCCAATATCAAGAACGTCGCTGTGCAGATGGACCATGTGTCCTCCATCAATATCGCCGGCGATTCCACTTTCGCCATGAGCCTGGAAGCGCAGGCGCGCGGCTACAAACTGTTCCACTACACCCCGAACCAATTGTCGATGCGCGACGGCAAGATCTACGCCACCGTCGAGCCGATGGAACTGCGCGACGTGAAGGGCGACCATTTCACGCTGGGAGATCCAGAGCGCGTCGATCTGTCGACCATGGATGTGGTGCTCTTGCGCCAGGATCCGCCCTTCGACATGGCCTATATCACCTCGACGCATCTGCTCGAGCGCATTCACCCCAAGACGCTGGTGGTCAACGATCCCGCCTGGGTGCGCAATTCGCCGGAAAAGATCTTCGTCACCGAATTCGCCGATCTGATGCCGCAGACGCTGATCACCCGCGACGTCAAGGAAATCGCCCGCTTCCGCGAGGAAATGGGCGACATCATCCTGAAGCCGCTCTACGGCAATGGCGGGGCCGGCGTGTTCCACTCCTCGCGCGACGACCGCAACTTCACCTCGCTGCTGGAAATGTTCGGCCAGATGTTCCGCGAGCCCTTCATCGCCCAGCAATATCTGCCTGATGTCCGCAAGGGCGACAAGCGTATCATCCTGATCGACGGCGAGGCGGTGGGCGCGATCAACCGCGTGCCGGCCGAGACGGATTCGCGCTCCAACATGCATGTCGGCGGCCGCGCCGAGCATACCGAACTCACCGCGCGCGAACAGGAAATCTGCGCCCGCATCGGGCCTGCGCTCCGCGAACGCGGCTTCCTGCTGGTCGGCATCGACGTGATCGGCGACTACATGACCGAGATCAACGTCACCTCGCCCACCGGCATCCGCGAGGTCAAGAAGTTCGGCGGCGCCGATATCGCCTCGCTGTTCTGGGACGCGGTGGAAAAGAAGCGCGCCTGATTCACGATTTTGTTCTTGTCGCTCAACCGGTTGCAACCCAATTGCAGCCGGGGGGTGAAATTTGTTCTTGTTTTATTCCGGTTTCCGTGATTGACTGCAACCCAGTGCCGAGGAGGGCGACCTTTGCTCCTTTCCGGCGAGCAAGCGGGGGCGCGGGCAATATGGTGGCGAGAGTCAGCACAGTCGCATTCCAGGGCATCGAAGGGGTGCCGGTCGACGTCCAGGTCATGGTGGGGCCCGGTAAGCATGTGATGCAGATTGTCGGCCTGCCCGACAAGGCGGTGGCCGAAAGCCGCGAGCGCGTACAGGCGGCGCTGCACGCCTCGGGGCTGGCGCTGCCGCAGAAGAAGGTCACCGTCAATCTCGCGCCGGCGGACCTCCCCAAGGAAGGCAGCCATTTCGATCTGCCTATTGCGCTGGCGATGATGGCGGCGCTCGGCGCGATCCCGGCGGATGCGTTGCAAAACTATCTTATCCTCGGCGAACTCAATCTCGACGGCACGATCGCGCCGGTGGCCGGCGCGCTGCCTGCGGCGATCGCCGCCAACGCCATGGGCAAGGGACTGATCTGCCCGCAGGACAGCGGTCCCGAAGCCGCCTGGGCGGGCGCCGACATCGACATTCTCGCGCCGCGCAGCCTGGTTGGCCTCGCCAATCATTTCCGCGGCACCCAAGTGCTGTCACGGCCGCAGCCGGCAGTCCGGGCGCTGCCCGCCAACAGTCCAGATCTCGCCGACATCAAGGGGCAGGAAAGCGCCAAGCGGGCGCTCGAAGTCGCGGCGGCTGGCGGCCATAATCTGTTGTTCGTCGGACCTCCCGGTTCGGGCAAGTCGATGCTCGCCCAACGCCTGCCCTGGATCCTGCCGCCGCTCGATTCCGCCGAACTCCTGGAAGTCTCGATGATCCATTCGATCGCCGGGCAGCTCGCGGGCGGAAAATTGTCGGATCGCCGGCCGTTTCGCGCGCCGCATCATTCGGCGACCATGGCGGCGCTGGTCGGCGGCGGGCTGCGCGCCAAGCCCGGAGAAGCGTCGCTCGCCCATCACGGCGTATTGTTTCTCGATGAACTGCCGGAATTTCACCCGCAGACGCTGGATGCGTTGCGTCAACCCTTGGAAACCGGCGAATGCGTCATTGCTCGCGCCAATCATCACGTTAGTTACCCGGCTAAGTTTCAGCTGATCGCGGCGATGAACCCCTGCCGCTGCGGCATGGCCGGCGAACCGGGCCATACCTGCGCGCGGGGGACGCGCTGCATGAGCGATTATCAGGCGCGGCTTTCCGGCCCACTGCTCGACCGCATCGACATCCGCATCGACGTGCCGGCCGTCAGCGCCACCGATCTCATTCGGCCCCGGCCTGCGGAGCCGAGTTCGGTGGTGGCAGCCCGCGTCGCCCGGGCTCGCGCGCTTCAGCGCGACCGCTTCATGGCCGCAGGCCTGCCCGAGATCGGCAGCAACGCCCGCTGCGCCACCGCGCTGATCGAGGCGATCGCCGAACCGGATCCCGCCGGCTTGCAATTGCTGCGCGACGCCGCCGACAAGATGAAATTCTCGGCGCGCGGCTATCACCGCATCCTGAAGGTGGCGCGCACGCTCGCCGATCTCGACGAGGCCCCGCGCGTGGGCCGTATTCATCTGGCGGAAGCGATTTCCTACCGGATTGCCGGGACAGCCTTACAGAACGCCGCATAGCCTATTCGGGTTTATTGATAACGGCTTCGATATGATGCCCGTCGGGGTCGATCACGAAGGCCGCGAAATAGTGGGGGCCATAATGGGGCCGGAGTCCCGGGCCGCCATTGTCGATGCCGCCATGGGCGATGGCTTCGGCGTGAAACTGCTCAACGCTCACGCGGCTCGGGGCGGCGAGAGCGAGGTGGAAACCTGAACCCGGTGGGCTGGCGTCATGCGGCCTGTGTTTCAGGGCCAGTTTGTCGCCGCCGCCGGGTAATCCGTAACCGACTGCCTGATCGTCCTCGCCGGGGCGGATATCCTCCCAGACGCGGATATACCCGAGCGGCCTGAGAGCGGCGTCGTAGAACCGCGCGGCTTTGAGGATGTCTGCGACGCCCAGCGAAATGTGATGAAGCATCGGTTTTTCTCTCAGGGCGGTGGGTCCAGAAAACACCGGAGCCGCAAAAGCACGGCTCCGATGTCTGCAAAAAATCAGCCGCCGAGGCCTTCGAACAGGGCTGTCGACAGATAACGTTCGGCAAAGGAGGGAATGATCACGACGATGTTTTTGCCGGCGTTCTCTTCGCGCTGGCCCACCTTGATGGCCGCCGTCAGCGCGGCGCCCGAGGAGATGCCGACCGGCACGCCTTCGAGACGGGCGACGAGGCGAGCCTGGGCGAAGGCTTCGTCATTGCTGACCGTGACGACTTCATCATAGATGGATTTGTCGAGGATCGCGGGCGCGAAGCCGGCGCCGATGCCCTGGATCTTGTGCGGACCCGGATTGCCGCCGGAGAGAACAGGAGAATCGGCAGGCTCCACTGCGATCACCTGAACCGACGGCTTGCGCGCCTTCAGCACCTGACCCGTGCCGGTGATGGTGCCGCCGGTGCCGATGCCGGAAACGAAAATATCGATCTCGCCATTGGTGTCGTTCCAGATTTCCTCGGCCGTCGTCTTGCGATGGATGTCCGGATTGGCGGGATTTTCGAACTGCTGGGGAATGACAGCGTCCGGCAGAGAGGCGGCCAGTTCCTCCGCCTTGGCGATCGCGCCCTTCATGCCCTTCGGGCCCTCGGTCAGCACGAGTTCGGCGCCGAGCAGCGCCAGCATCTTGCGGCGCTCGATCGACATGGTCTCGGGCATCGTCAGGATCAGCTTGTAGCCCTTGGCGGCGGCGGCGAAAGCCAGCGCGATGCCGGTGTTGCCGGAGGTCGGCTCGACCAGCGTGGTGCGGCCCGGCGCGATCTTGCCCTGGGCTTCGAGCGATTCGATCATGGCGACGCCGATGCGATCTTTCACCGACGCGATCGGGTTGAAGAATTCGAGCTTGGCGAGCAGGTTCGCCTTGACGCCCTTTTCCTTGGCCAGCTTGTCGAGCCGCACGATCGGCGTGTCGCCGATAGTCTCAGTGATCGAGCCGTAGATTTTTCCCCGTCCGGCTTTGCGCGTGTCGGTCATGGTGCTTCTCCCTGTGTTTGTGACAGCAGGTTAGGGAGGAATGGGCGCGCTTTCCAGCAAGATCGGCGCGCAGGAGGGCGAATATCGAGAAAATTCCACCCTTTTTCGGCATTGCGGACGAGTGAACCTGCTACGCTGCCCGACTGGCGATATAGCCGGCGGTCGCGAAGAGACAGGCCGCAGCCGCCTTGTTGAGCCGACTGAGCGCTTTCGGATGCTTGAAGGCCTCGCGCGCCTTTCCGGCCAGAGCCACATAGGGAAAAGTCACGGCTACGAGCACCAGGAATGTCGCGGCAAGCAGCAGCAGATAATCCGTAACCCCGATGCTTTCGAGATCGATGATCGTCGGCACCAGCGCGACATAAAACAGCATGGCTTTGGGATTGCCGAGCGTCACGAAAAGTCCCGAGGCAAAGGCCTGCGTGAAACTCTTTTTCGGAGCGGCGCCGATCTCGGCGCTGAGGATGCCCCCGGTCCAGATCTTATAGGCGATCCAGGCGAGATATAGAGCGCCCAAGATCTTGATCACGGTGAACACCTCGCTGAACGCATGCGCCAGCACGGCCAGTCCGAGCACGACGGCAGTCAAAAACACCATATCGCCGAGGATCAGGCCGAGCGCCATGCCGATGCCTTCGACCATGCCGGCGCCAAGCGCCCGCGCCACAAGCGCCGTGATCCCCGGCCCGGGAATGGCGGCGGCGAGGAGAAGGGCGAGGGAATAGGCGGCAAGGGCTGAAACTGTCATGACTGGACTCTCTCGGAATGAGCGGGTTCTATCATGGGTAGGTATATACGTCAATAAATCCGGATATATTACTAAATGTCCGTTTATTTTACGACTTTTCGCAACTTTACATCATCTTGGCACAAAACCGGAGTTAAGCCTCATTTGCGCTGAAACCGGCGGAAAAATCACGGCGCAGACGCATTCTTGTGACCGCCTGCAGCGCGCGTCAGGATCGACCATCGATCTCCCCGCGCCGCGCCGCCGCAAAATCACCGGCTCGACGGTCTTTTCTCAGACGCCTGTGGAGCCGAAACCGCCGCCCCCCCGCGTCGTGTCGCTCACATGCGCCCGCTCTTCAACGCCGGCCTGGACTACGGGCGCGACGACGAGTTGGGCGATGCGCATGCCGCGCTCCACCGTGAATGGTTCCGAACCCAGATTGACCAGCAGCACCTTCACCTCGCCGCGATAATCGCTGTCGATCGTTCCCGGTGTATTCAGGCAGGTCACGCCATGTTTGAGCGCCAGCCCCGAGCGCGGCCGCACCTGCACCTCGAAACCTTCGGGGATCTCGAACACGAAACCGGTGGGGATGAGCGCCCGCTCCCCGGCCTCGAGCACCATGGGCTGATCTTCCGGCGCGGCGGCCCGGATGTCCATACCGGCGGCGCCGCTGGTTTCGTAGGAGGGCAGCGGCAGATCGGCGGCGTGCGGCAGGCGCACGAGGCCAATCGTGGGAATTGCGGTGGAGTTGCTCATGGCGGACTTGTCGCCTCGCCAGCGCCGCCGGTCAATTGCATTTTGCGGCTCGAAACGGTAGAAGGCCCGCGCTCAACAGGATTTTCTGAGAACATGACCGAGACCTTGGCCGAGGCGATCTCCCGCCGCCGCACCTTCGCTATTATCGCGCATCCGGACGCAGGCAAGACGACGCTGACCGAAAAGCTCTTGCTGTTCGGCGGCGCCATCCAGCTCGCCGGTGAAGTGAAGGCCAAGAAGGACCGCATCCAGACGCGGTCGGACTGGATGAAGATCGAGCGCGAACGCGGCATCTCGGTCGTCACCTCGGTGATGACCTTCGAGTATAACGACAATGTCTTCAACATTCTCGATACGCCCGGTCACGAGGACTTCGCCGACGACACCTATCGCACGCTGACCGCCGTCGACGCGGCCGTGATGGTGATCGACGCCGCCAAGGGCATCGAGCCGCGCACGCTGAAACTGTTCGAAGTCTGCCGTCTCCGCAACATCCCCATCATCACCTTCATCAACAAGATGGACCGCGAGAGCCGCGATCCCTTCGAAATCCTCGACGAGGTCGAAGAAAAACTGGCGCTCGACACCGCGCCGGTCACTTGGCCGATCGGTCGGTCCAAGACCTTCTGCGGCTCCTACAATCTCGCCGACAATACGGTGCGCGGCTCCGACACCGAGGTCGTGGGCACGCCGGTCAACGGACCGGAAGCGGTGGCCGACCGTCTGCCGGAAAACGAACGAGAGGTTTTTGTCGACGAGGTCAATTTGGCGATCGAGGCCTGCAAGCCGTTCGACCGCGAGGCTTTCCTCGAAGGCCATCTCACGCCGGTGTTCTTCGGCTCGGCGCTCCGCAATTTCGGCGTCCGCGACCTGATCAACGCGCTCGGCGAGTTTGCGCCCGCGCCGCGCGACCAGGTGGCCGACACCCGCACGGTGCATGCCGCTGAAGACAAGATGACCGCCTTCGTCTTCAAGATCCAGGCGAATATGGACCCCAACCATCGCGACCGCATCGCCTTCGCCCGGGTCTGCTCCGGCAAGATCGAGCGCGGCATGAAGGCGCGGCTTGCCCGCACCGGCAAGCAGCTGGGCTTGACGGCGCCGCAATTCTTCTTCGCCTCGCAGCGCCAGCTCGCCGACACCGCCTATGCGGGCGATGTGGTCGGCATTCCCAATCACGGCACGCTGCGCATCGGCGACACGCTGACCGAGGGGGAATCGCTGGTGTTCCAGGGCGTGCCGAATTTCGCGCCGGAGATCCTGCGCCGCGTGCGGCTCGAAGACGCGATGAAGGCCAAGAAGCTCAAGGAAGCGCTGCATCAGATGGCCGAGGAAGGCGTGGTGCAGCTGTTTTCGCCCGAGGATGGTTCGCCGGCGATCGTCGGCGTGGTCGGCGCGCTGCAGCTCGACGTGCTCAAGGAGCGTCTGTCGGCGGAGTATACGCTGCCGGTGTCGTTCGAAATGTCGCGCTTTTCAGTCTGCCGCTGGATTTCGGCCGAGAGCCCGGCGGATCTGCAGAAATTTCTCGATGCCCGCCGCGGCGACATCTGCCGCGATCTCGACGGCGATCCGGTGTTCATGGCTCAGGACGGCTTCTCGCTTCGCTATGAAGCCGAGCGCCATCCCGCCATCAAGATGATCGCCATCAAGGAATATCACGTCCAGAAGGCGGCCTGACCCCAGGCCGCCAGCCGTCAGGCCGTGAGGTCGCTCAGGAAGTCGTCGCACCAGCGCTGCACCGTCTGCGTTTTCAGGTGTTCCATCATGCCGCTCCAGCGCTCCTTGCGCTCGTCGAGCGGCATATGGATGGCGCGGGCAATAGCGTTGGCCGCGCCTTCGATGTCATAGGGATTGACGAGCAGCGCGCCCTTGAGTTCGCGCGCTGCGCCGGCGAAGCGTGAGAGCACGAGAACGCCGGGATCCTCTGGATCCTGGGCCGCCACATATTCCTTCGCCACCAGATTCATGCCGTCACGCAAGGGCGTCACCAGCCCCACCCGCGCCAGCCTGTAGAGCCCGGCTAACACTGGCCGGGCGACAGAGCGGTTGATATAGCGGATCGGAACCCAGTCGACCGTGCCGAGCGCGCCGTTGACGCGGCCGGCCTGTTCGGCGACCGTGCGCTGCATCGCTTCATATTCGGGCACTTCCGAGCGTGATTTCGGCGTGACCTGCAGATAGGTGACCTTGTTGTGCTGCTCGGGATTGGCGGTCACGAATTTTTCGAACGCATCGATGCGCTGCGTCAGCCCCTTGGAATAATCGAGGCGATCGACACCGATGATCAGATTGCGGCCCTCGATGCTGGCGCGGGCTTTGGCCACCATCGGATGCCTGGCGGCGCGGCGGGCATAGGCCGCGAAACCTTCCGTCTCGATGCCGATCGGATAGGCGCCGCCCTTGAAGGTGCGGCCGAAGGAGGTGAGCCGGCCATCCGCCAACTGTTCGCCAATGCCTTCGCGCACGAGGCCGCCGGCGAAATTGGCGAAGTCGTGATCGGTCTGGAAGCCGACGAGATCGTAATCGGCCAGCCCCTTCATGATCTCCTCATGCACAGGCATCGCGAACAGCACATCGGCGGGCGGCAGGGGAATATGCAGGAAGAAGCCGATCTTGTTCTTGACCCCCAGAGCGCGCAGTTCGGTGGCGAGCGGGATCAGGTGATAGTCATGCACCCAGATGATGTCGTCGGGCTCCAGCATCGGCGCGAGCTTGGCGGCAAAGAAGCGGTTGACGCGGAAATAGCCGCTCATCTCCTTGCGCGCATATTCGGCGAGATCCAGCCTGTAGTGGCAAATCGGCCAGAGAACGCGATTGGCGAAGCCGTGGTAATACTCATCAACGTCGCGGTCGGTGAGATCCGTCAGCGCATAGGTGATGGCGCCCTGCTCCAGGATCGTCAGGTCAGCAGGTTCTTGGTCGCCCGAGGACTTTCCCGACCAGCCCATCCAGATGCCGCCGCGTTCTTTCAAGGCGGCCTGCAGAGCGACGGCAAGGCCGCCGGCGGGAGCGGCGCCCGACTTGTCGGGAAGAGGAACGCGGTTGGAGACGACCACAAGTCTGCTCATGGCGAAAATCCTTTCATGCTAATGGAAATCAGGAGCAGGCGGCCAGCGCCGACAAAGCTGCTCGCAGAGACTGGGGAGATGGAAGCCGCCAATGCGCCGCCGTTACGGCCGGCGTTTCGACAATGCGGATCGAGGCGCCGCCGAGCGCGTTGACGGTTTTGAACATGGCCTCATCGGTGAGGTCGTCGCCGATGGCGACCGGAATTCGCCCGGCGAAAGGCGTCTCACCGAGAAAGGCCTGCACCGCGCGGCCCTTGTCGGCGCTGTCGGGGCGGATCTCGACCACCATCTTGCCGCGCTGCAATTCATAACCTGGGCCGATGGCCGAGAGCGCGGCCTGCATGGCGACGTCGACCTCCATCGCATAGGCGGGCGCCTGGCGGTAATGAATGGCGATCGCTGCGATCTTGTCTTCGAGGATCACGCCGGGCCAGGCTTTCGCGGTGCGCGCCAATTCGCGCTTGGCCTCTTCAAAGGCGGGCGTGGCGGCGCTTCGGACGACCCGTCCATCGGCGCTGCGGCGCTCGGCGCCATGCAATCCGGCAATGGGAAAGCAATGCGGTTCGAACAGCCGGTCGGCGTAAGGCAGGGATCTACCGGTGACGAGAGCCAGCGCGCCGCCGAGCGTTTGCGACAGGCTGGCGAGGATAGATGGCAGTTCTGGAGGAACGCGGATGGCGTCAGGCGTCGCCGCAAGATCGATCAGCGTGCCGTCGATATCCAGAAACAGCGCATAGGCGGCAGGATTGGCGCGGATGTCGGAAAAGACGTCACCCACCGTTTTTGCAGCGCCCGAACCAGCATTCAGCCCCATGTTTTCCGTCTTGGTCATGCCGCCACACTCCGAACCTGATCCTCCCCAGTCTTTCGAACGCCGAGGACGTCGCAGAAGTTCCCGCTGAGAGGCGAAAGTTTTCCGGATGACAGACCGCGTCAAAGCTGGCATGTATGACGCCGTTGAGAGACAGGGGCGTTCGTCGCAAGACGGGCTGAGAAGCACCCTTCGAACCTGAACCAGATAATGCTGGCGGAGGGAGTCGCTCGGATGATCCGCCCGCGCGACCAGCGCATTCTATCGGATCATTCCTGCTGCTTGCCCCGCCTGAAAGGGGCAAGATGACGGATTTGACCACTCCCGGCGACTATCTCGAGGTCATGCGCGCTGAAGCGCCGCTCGTGCAATGCATCACCAATTACGTGGCGATGAACATCGCCGCCAACTGCCTGCTCGCGGCCGGCGCATCGCCCGCGATGGTGCATGTGGCGGAGGAAGCAGGCGAATTCGCACGCTTCGCTGCGGCGCTCACCATCAATATCGGCACGCTTTCGCCGGATTGGGTGGACGGCATGACCGTTGCTGCCCGAAGCGCGCGTGACGCGGGCGCTCCCTGGGTGCTCGATCCGGTCGCGCATTTCGCCACAGCCTATCGGCGACGGGCGACCGAGACCTTGATCGCGCTGAAACCAGATATCATCAGGGGCAACGCGTCTGAGATCCTCGCGCTGGCCGGCGGCGAAAGCACGGCCAAAGGCGTGGACGCCCGCGATCCCGTCCATGCCGCGGAGGACGCCGCCCGGCGACTGGCGGGCGAACTGAGCGCGATCGTCGCCGTGACCGGCGAGACCGATTTCGTCACCGACGGAACACGCGCCCTTCGCATCTCGGGCGGTTCGCCGCTGATGCCGAAGGTGACGGCGCTCGGCTGCTCGCTGACCTGCCTGATCGGCGCCTATGCCGGTGTGAAGGGCGCCGACCTGTTCGACGCGAGCGCCGCAGCGCTCTCGCATTTCGCGGTTGCTGGCGCACGCGCTGAGGCCGACGCAACGGGACCGGGCAGCTTCTCCGCCCACTTTCTCGATCACCTCGCCGCGCTCGACGGCAAGGCGCTCGACGCCGCCGATCGGAGGGAGGCCGCATGAGCCGCTTCGATCTCTCGCTCTATCTCGTGCTGGACCCCATGCTTTCGGAACCCTTCGGCTTGATCGAAACGGCGCGGCGCGCGGTGCGCGGCGGCGCGACCATGGTGCAATTGCGCGACAAGACGGCGACGACCGAACGAATGATCGAAACCGGGCGTCTCCTGAAGGCGGCGCTGGCGGGCACAGACGCAAGGCTGATCGTCAATGACAATGTCGACGCAGCCCTGGCGATCGACGCCGACGGCGTCCATATCGGTCAAAGCGATCTGGGCGTGCGGGCGACGCGCGACCGGATTGGTTCCGAGATGCTTCTCGGCCTGTCGATCGGCAGCGTCACGGAAGCCGAAGCGCTCGACCCGACGCTGGTGGATTATGTCGGCGTCGGTCCGGTCTTTCCGACCGCGACGAAACCGGGTCATCCGCCGGCGATCGGCATTGACGGACTTCGGGACGTGATCCGCGCCACGCATCTGCCCGCCGTGGCGATCGGTGGGGTCAAGATCGGTCATGTCGGGGAGATCCTGGCGACAGGGGCAAAGGGCGTCGCCGTCGTGTCGGCGATCTGCGGCCAGCCAGATCCCGAAGTCGCCGCGCAGGCGCTTCGCGACGCGATTGACAGGAGCCTGACATGATCGCCAATGTCCTATCGATCGCCGGTTCCGATCCCTCGGGCGGCGCTGGCATCCAGGCCGACCTCAAGGCCTTTTCCGCCCGCGGCGTGTTCGGCATGGCGGCGCTGACCGCGCTGACCGCGCAAAACACCCAAGGGGTCTCCGCCGTGCACGCCCTGCCCGCAGATTTCGTGGCGGAACAGATCCGCATGGTGTTTGCCGATATCCGTGTCGATGCGGTCAAGATCGGCATGATCGCCAATGCCGAGATCGCCGCGGCGGTGGCGGAAGCCCTCCGCCTTTATTGTCGCGCGCCTGTGGTGCTCGATCCGGTGATGATCGCCAAGGGCGGCGCGCCCCTGCTCGACCCCCAGGCGATGGAGACGGTGCGGCGAAGACTTCTACCGCTCGCCACCGTCGTCACGCCAAACCTGCCAGAGGCTGCGGCTCTGCTCGACCGGCCAGAAGCGAAAACACGCGAGCAGATGGCGGAGCAGGCACGCACGCTGTTGGATCTCGGCCTCGGCGCCGCCCTGATCAAGGGCGGGCATTTATCAGGCGGCGAGAGCCCGGATGTTTTGGCGACGAAGGATGGACTCGTCTGGTTCGAAAGCCCGCGCACATCGACGAAGAACACCCATGGCACCGGCTGCTCGCTGTCGAGCGCCATCGCCGCCGAACTCGGCAAGGGATGCAGCATCCCCGAGGCTATCGGCGCCGCCAAACACTGGTTGAGCGGCGCGATCGGGGCTGCGGACGCGCTAGGCGTCGGCTCGGGCCATGGCCCCATCCATCACTTTCATCATCTCTGGACCGAAAAGGATATTTCCCGATGAGCAAGCCGATTGCAGAACAGACCGTCATCGTGACAGGCGCAGGTCGCGGCCTCGGCGCCGCGATCGCCCGCGTCTTTGCGCGCGAAGGCGCCAATGTCATCATCAACTACCGCAACAGCCGGGAGAAAGCGGAGGGGCTGGCTGACGCGCTAGGGCCGAAAGCGAGAGCGATCCGCGCGGATGTGCGGAATGCAAGCGACGTCGAAGCGTTGATCGCGGCGGCGAAGGACGCTTTCGGCGGCGTCGATACGCTGGTTCACAATGCGCTGGCCGATTTCAGCTTCAACGGCGACGCGAGAGACAAGCTCGACCAACTCTCCTGGGAAGCGGTCAATGCGCATCTGGAAACAGGCCTCAAGGGCGCGCTTAATCTGATCCGGGCTGTCCAGCCCGGCATGGCGACGCAGGGTTTTGGCCGCTTCGTTTTCATCGGCACCAATCTGTTCCAGAATCCCGTCGTGCCCTATCATGATTACACCGCCGCCAAGGCCGCGCTCCTGTCGCTGACCCGCACAGCGGCCAAGGAATTGGGATCTGACGGGATCACGGTCAACATGGTCTCGGGGGGATTGCTGCGGACGACCGACGCCAGCGCGGCCACGCCGGAAGTCGTTTTCGATCTCATCGCCGCCAACACGCCGCTTCAGCGGGTGACGACGCCGGAAGAGGCCGCCGACGCCGTGCTGTTCTTCGCCAGCCCCTGGGCGCGCGCGGTGACGGGCCAGAACCTGATCGTCGATGGCGGGCTGGTGTTCGGCTGACCTCACTCGCCCTGGGAGCCGGGGAGATCGCCGATCTCTCCGATCCAGGGCGCGGCAGATCGGGTCCATTTTTGCCGGCTCGGCGTCAATTCCGCCCGCTGATCGATGCTGCCCCAGCGGATGCCCCAGGTCTCGAAAGCCGCGCCCTGTCCGGTGGCGAAAAGCGGCGACCCGCAATTGGGGCAGAAATACTGAAGACGAATGGCGCCATTGTCGCCGCGTTTCTCATAGAGTTTCGGTGGCGCGCCGGTCTGCCGGATCTGGTCCCGCCCGGTCAGCGCCGTGACCCTGAAGGGCGAACCGGTGAGCGACTGGCAATCGGTGCAATGGCAAATTGAGACGCGCTCAGGGTCGATCTCCGCCTCATAAGAAACCTGGCTGCAATGGCACCGTCCTGTGATCCGCATTGTCCTCTCCTGGCTGTGACCGGACAATGCGACGGAACAGGAAAATGTTCAATTCTCAGCTTTCGAGGCCGATGACCTTTTCGAAGGCTTCCCAGCTTTCATCCATGGCATAAGCCCTGTTGATGAAGGGAATGCTGAAATGGCCGTAGATCAGTGACAGCTGCCACTCCGCCGTCTCCTCATCAACGCCGGCGATCTGCTGGAGATAGAGCACCGAGGCCAATCCGGTGCGGTCGACGCCGGACATGCAGTGAACCAGGATCGGCTTGGGGGCGTCGCGCATGATGCGGGTGAGGTCGGCCATCTGCACCGCATTCAATTCCTTGGCGGCCGACATGGCGAAATCGACGTGATGGAGACCGAGCGCCTTGGACTCCTTGATCTCGTCGACATACCAGCTCGAGCCCTTCTTGCTCGCGCCGCGCAGGTTGATCACAGTCTTGATGCCGTAGGTCTTGGCATAATAGGCGATATCGTCGCCGGATGGCTGCGCCGAGCGATAGAATTCGCCGGGGATCACTTCATGGAAGTTCCCGCGCAGGAATTGCTGGCCGAGGAACACGCCGCCGGCGAGGACGATCACGCCAACGCCGAGCGCCATTCGCTTGAAGAGTCGTTTCCACTGCATGTCGCCGTCCGATCTCGTTAGAATCATTCCAATCTAAGTCCAGCCTATATCAGCGACCTCTTTGCCAAGGAAGCGGCATTTCTGCGGCAAGTAGGTCAGCGGCGCGCCAATTTTTCTTCAGACGCCATGGCGCTCCGCGATCGCCTGCACCTGAGGGATGGCGCGCAGCCGGCGGGAATGCGCTGCGACGCATGGCGTCTCGGCGTTCATCTGCTGCGGATCGCGCCAGCTTGCGACCATCCAGAGATAGAGATCGGCCATGGAGAGACTGTTGCCCACGAGGTAATCGCCCGTCATCTCCGTCTCGATGATCGCATATTGGGCGCTCAGATAATCTTCAGCCGCCGCTTGCACGGCGTCGGCGCCATCAGGATCGGTCGTGTAGCGATCGGCATAGGCCATGCGCAACTCGCCCTCATAGATGTTGACCGCCATGAAAATCAGCCAGCGGTCATGCGCGGCCCTGGCGCTGGTTCCCGGCTTCGGGGCGAGCCCGGCCTCCGGAAACGCGTCGGCAAGATGAAGCAGCATGGCTGCGCTTTCGGTCATCACGCTTCCATCGGGCAGGATGAGGGCCGGCACCTGCCGGCGCGGATTGATGGCAGTAAAAGCCTCTGTGAGATGTTCGCCTGCCGATGTGTCGATCCAGATGATCTCATGCGGCGCACTGATGATCGCCAGCGCCGCCTCAACTGCGGCGCTGCCGGATCCGATCCGTCCATAGAGCCTGTACATAGGCTAAATCCCCTTCCTTGGTCATCCGGGGCAGCCTAGGACATCCCGGCGGAAAAGGGACGTCGGGATGTGAAAAATTCACGCTTTTCGTCGCCGGGAAAATCAGAGTCAGTGATCGGCCTTGATGAAGGTGCCGTTCTGCAGATCGCGCATCGCCTGCATGATCTCTTCGCGGCTGTTCATCACGATCGGTCCATGCCAGGCGACAGGCTCCTCGATCGGCTTGCCGGAGACCAGCAGGAAGCGGATGCCTTCGTCGCCCGCCTGCACCGTCACTTCGTCGCCGCTGTCGAACACGACGAGCGTGCGATTGCCCGACATGTCGCGAATGGTCACTTCCTCGCCAGCGATCTCCTTCTCGATCTTCACTCCCATCGGGCGGGAGGCGTCGCGGAACGTGCCGGAGCCGGCGAAGATATAGGCGAAGGCCTTGCGATAGGTGTCGACGGCGAAACTCTTGCGACGGCCTGGCGGCACGGAGATATCGAGATAGACGGGTTCGGCGGCGATGCCGTCGACCGGTCCGGTCTTGCCCCAGAATTCGCCAGTGATGACCCGCACCGCCGTGCCGTCGTCATCGATCACCACCGGAATATCGGCGGCCTTGACGTCCTGATAGCGCGGCGCGGTCATTTTGAGCGACGACGGCAGGTTGGCCCAGAGCTGGAAGCCATGCATACGACCGGCGAAATCGCCCTGCGGCATTTCCTGATGCATGATGCCGCGGCCCGCCGTCATCCATTGCACGTCGCCCGCGCCCAACAGGCCGCGATTGCCGAGGCTGTCGCCATGCTCCACGGTTCCCGCCAGCACATAGGTGATCGTCTCGATGCCGCGATGCGGATGCCAGGGAAAACCACGTTGGTAATGGGCGGGATTGTCGTTGCGAAAATCGTCCATCATCAGGAAGGGGTCAGTCAGCGAGGGATCGCCGAAACCGAAGACGCGATGAAGATGCACGCCTGCGCCTTCCATGGTCGGCGTGGCGTGGCTTTCATGCTTGACGGGACGAATGGACATGACGGCTCCTCGGTTAATTTTCTCGAATATAGTTCCTCCGGATCGGCCATGACAGCAGCGCCAAGGTAACGCTGTGTTCATTTTCCGCATGCTGCAGCGCAAAATGTCTTTGACACTTTTGTGACTTCATCTTTTATTAACCAGGCTGGTCGGAAGATGAATCGCAAGTCGGCGCTGTGCGGCGCCAAAACCGAGTGGGTGAAATATGTGTCGCTGGGCCGCGTATCGCGGAGAGCCGTTGTTTCTTGAAGATATCGTGTCGGCGCCCGCTCATTCGCTCGTCGTGCAGTCCCTTTCGGCCACGCAGGCCAAGACCCCCACCAATGGCGACGGCTTCGGCATCGCGTGGTATGGCGACCGCGATGAACCCGGTCTCTATCGCGACGTGATGCCGGCCTGGGCCGATTGCAATCTCAAGAGCCTTGCCCGCCAGATCCGCTCGACGCTGTTTCTCGCCCATGTGCGCGCCGCCACCTATGGCGCAACCCGGCGCGACAATTGCCATCCCTTCGCCCATGGCCGCTGGTCCTTCA
Source organism: Rhizobium sp. FKL33 (assembly GCF_005222915.1). Lineage (GTDB taxonomy): Bacteria > Pseudomonadota > Alphaproteobacteria > Rhizobiales > Rhizobiaceae > Rhizobium_E. The sequence continues at coordinate 63,817 of NZ_STFX01000015.1, read as the reverse complement.
TGCATAACGGCCAGATCGGCCAGTATGACCGCATGCGCCGGGCGCTGGAAAGCCTGCTGCCGGACGAGCTCTACGCCGCCCGCCGCGGCACCACCGATTCCGAACTGATCTTCATGCTGGCCCTGCATTTCGGGCTGGACGACATGCCGATGACGGCGCTGCGCGAGGCGCTGGCGCTGGTTGAACGACAGGCCCTGCATATGGGCATCACGCCGGATGTGCGCTTCACCGCCGCCTTTTCCGATGGCGACACGCTTTATGGCGTCCGCTACGCCACGGGCGCTTCGGCGCCGACGCTTTATGCGTCGCGCATGGGCGGCGGCTACTGCCTCGTCTCAGAACCGCTTGATGAAGACGAACGCACCTGGGGCGAGATACCCGACGGCAGCGCCGTGGTGCTGTCCGACGACGGCATCAAGATCACTCCGTTCTCGACGGGCGTCGCCGCCTTTGAGAAGTCCGAAGATCTCAAGGTTCCAGCCGAATAGCGCTCAGAGCGGATTGAGCCGTTCGGCGATCAGGGCGACGAGACGCTCGGCGACTTCCGCCTTGTCCATGTCGGGCCAACGATCGACGCCATCGGCGGCAATGATCGACACAGTGTTGCGGCTGCCGCCCATCACCCCGGTTTCCGGCGACACGTCATTGGCGACGATGAGGTCCGCGCCCTTGCGCGCCAGTTTCGCCCGCGCATTGTCCTCGACGTCATTGGTTTCGGCGGCGAAGCCGACCACCAGTTTCGGCCGCTTTTCATGATGGCCGATGATCTTGAGAATGTCGGGATTTTCCGTGAGCGCGAACGCCGGGGGGGCATCGCCCGGGGTCTTCTTGATCTTTTCCGAGGCTTCGCCGTCGACGCGCCAATCCGCAACCGCCGCCACCATCACCGCGATATCGGCGGGCAGCGCCGAAAGCGTGGCGTCGCGCATCTCGACGGCGCGTTCGACCCTGACGACCTTGACGCCGCGCGGATCGGGCAGCGTCACCGGCCCCGAGATCAGCGTCACATCGGCGCCTGCGCCCGCGAGCGCGGCGGCGATCGCATGGCCTTGGGCTCCAGAGGAGCGGTTGGCGATGTAGCGGACAGGGTCGATCGGCTCATGCGTCGGGCCCGAGGTGACGATGGCGCGCCGGCCGGCAAGCGGTTTGGGCCTGTTGTCGAGCAGCGTTTCTATTTCAGCGACGATGTCGAGCGGTTCGGCCATGCGGCCGACGCCCGCCTCGCCCTTCTCCGCCATTTCGCCGCTGACCGGGCCGATGAAATGGGCGCCATCGATCAGCAGTTGCGAGGCGTTGCGGCTGACGGCGGGATTGGACCACATGGTCGGGTTCATGGCCGGCGCGATCAGCACCGGGCGCTCGGTGGCGAGAAGAATGGTGGAGGCGAGATCATTGGCCAGCCCATTGGCCATCTTGCCGATCAGATCGGCAGTGGCGGGCGCCACGACCACGAGATCGCAATCGCGCGCCAGCCGGATATGGCCGACATCGATTTCATCTTCGCGGTCGAACAGTTCCAGATGCACCTTTTCGGCGGCCAGCGCGCCGACCGCGAGCGGGGTGATGAATTCGGTGGCGGCGCGGGTCATGACCGGGATGACGCGGGCGCCGCGTTCACGGAGCCTGCGGATGAGATCGAGGCTCTTATAGGCGGCGATGCCGCCTGCGATGATCAGGAGAATGCGCTTGCCCGAAAGCGTGCCGGTCTTCGCCATGATGTCCTTCTCCGCCATGTCTTTTCCCGGCGGAAAATAGGCGGTCGGGGCCGCGGGCGCAACGGAATAGCGCGGGATTGGCGGCTTCCCCGTCTCGCAAACGCCGCGCAGGGTTAATTCGCCGCGCCGCCTTCACATCGCCGCCCAAATCATCCACATAACGGGATCAGAGAAAAGCAAGGCATGGAGCAGTCATGAGCGCGTCCGCAATCGATCCCGTCAAGCTGGAAAAACTCGCCGAAGTCGCGATCAAGATCGGCCTCGACCTGCAGAAAGGTCAGGACCTCGTCGTAACCGCGCCGATGGCGGCGGCGCCTCTGGTGCGCGAGATCACCAAACACGCCTACAAGGCCGGCGGCGGGCTCGTCACCACCTTCTACAATGACGAGGTCGTCACGCTAGCGCGCTACGAACATGCGGCCGACGACACTTTCGACCGCGCCGCAAGCTGGCTCTATGAAGGCATGGCCAAGGCCTACGCCAATGGCGCGGCGCGCCTCGCGGTATCAGGCGACAATCCGATGCTGCTGTCTCAGCAGGACCCGTCCAAGGTCGCCCGCGCCAACCGGGCCATGTCGACCGCCTACAAGCCGGCGCTCGAGAAGATCTCCAATTTCGACATCAACTGGAACATCGTCTCCTATCCCAACCCATCCTGGGCGCGGCAGATCTTTCCGGAACTCAGCGAAGATGACGCAGTGCGCAAGCTGGCCGACGCCATCTTCGCCGCTTCGCGCGTCGATCGCGACGATCCCGTCGCCGCCTGGCGGGAGCATAACGCCGCGCTGCATCGCCGCTCCAAATGGCTGAACGAGCAGCGGTTCTCCGCCCTGCACTTTAGGGGTCCGGGCACCGATCTCACCGTCGGTCTGGCCGACGGCCATGAGTGGCATGGCGGCGCATCGGTGGCCAAGAACGGCGTGACCTGCAATCCCAACATCCCGACCGAGGAAGTCTTCACCACCCCACATGCGCTGCGCGTCGAGGGCGTGGCCTCTTCCACCAAGCCGCTCTCACATCAGGGCACGCTGATCGACGACATTCAGGTGCGTTTCGAAGGCGGCCGCATCGTCGAGGCCAAGGCGTCCAAGGGCGAAGCGGTGCTGAAGAAGGTGCTGGAAACCGACGAAGGCGCAAGCCGGCTCGGCGAAGTGGCGCTGGTGCCGCATTCCTCGCCGATCTCGGCCTCGGGCCTTCTGTTCTACAACACGTTGTTTGACGAAAACGCCGCCTGCCACATCGCGCTCGGCCAGTGCTATTCGAAATGCTTCGTCGGCGGCGCCGATCTCACCCCCGATCAGATCAAGGCCCAGGGCGGCAATTCCAGCCTCATCCATATCGACTGGATGATCGGTTCGGGCGAGGTCGACATCGACGGCGTCGCCGCCGATGGAACCCGCACGCCGGTGTTCCGCAAGGGCGAATGGGCGTAAGGCCCGCCTGAAGATCTATCGAGAAATGTTTGGACCCGCCGCATACTCGCGCGCGGGTCTTTTCTTGAGCGAAACCCGTGGGATTTCGAGGATGGACGGACATTAAAGCCGCGCCGTCAGCGCCCGCACGCGGTCAAGATGCGCGGTCAATTGGGCTTCGGAGACGCGATCCATATCGTGCAGCGCCAGCATGCGGAAATCGACGTCCTTGGCGCAGAAGGCGGCGATGCCGCGTTTCAGCAGCCTGCGCACGGGATCGCCCATATAGAATTTCACCATCCACCAGGGCGAACCCGTGGTGGTGAAGGCGTAGAGATGGCGGATATTGCCGAGCGCGGGCCTGATGCGTCCGCCCGCCAGATCATGGGTGAAAGCGACGCCCGGCGCGAAAACCCGGTCGAAGAAGCCCTTGAGAATGGCGGGGAAATTGAACCACCACTGCGGAAAAACCAGGATCAGCCCATCGGCCGCCCTGAGCCGGGCAATGATCGGATCGACCCCGCTCGTATCGCAGGGCGTATCGAAATAGGCGGCGCGCTCGGCCGCCGAAAGCCGGGGGTCGAAATCCTCCCGGTAGAGATCGAGGAGATCCGCCTGATGCCCCCGGTCGCGCAACGTTTCGACCACGGTTTTCGCCACGGACGCCGCGTAGCTTTCCGGCAGAGGATGGGCGAGAACGACGATGAAACGGCGAGCCATGGCTAGAACAGGCTCCCCTGATCGATGACAGGGCCCTTGGCGGATTTCTTGCGCGGCGACGGCGCAGCCGCCGGAGGAGAAGACGGGGACGGCTCGGACCCCTCGCCCGCTGTCGCGACAATGTTTCCATCGGCAAACTGGATCGCGAGCGCCTGACCTGCGGCTACCTGCTCCGCTCTGGTCAAGGGCTGACCATTCTCGTCGCGGATCACGGCATAGCCGCGCTTCAGCACATTCTTGTAGGACAGCGATTGCAGAATGCGGTCATGGGCGGCGAGCGCCTGGCGTTCGCGCCTCAGGCGCACATCAAGCGCGCCATCGCTGCGCCGGGCGATATTGTTGAGCCGGTCGCGGCTTCGCGCCGTCTCGTTGGCGAGGCGGGCGGGCAGGCCGGAAAAAACTGCGTCGGCGCGGGCGATACGCGCCTTGAGCTGGTCGATGCGCCGCTCCACCACGCGTTCGGCGCGCAGGCCGAGATCACTAAGCCGCTGACGCCGTTCCGCAAAACGCGCCGCAAGCATATCGGGGCGGAGATGCGAAGCCGCCCGCTCCAGCATGCGGCGCTTGTTGAGCGCGGTCAGTTCCAGGCCGCGATCGAGCCGGGAGGCCGCTTCATCGAAGCGCCGGCGGGGCAGAGCCAGCAGCTGGTCTATCGACGGCATCGCCCGGGCAAGCCCCCTCAGCCCCTGGCGGCGATTGTCCATCTGCCGGTTGATGGCCGAGGCCAGACGCGCCGAAAGGCCTGCGAGTTGCGCTTCGAGGTCGGCTTTAACAGGCACGGCCATTTCGGCGGCGCCCGTCGGCGTCGGCGCGCGCTGGTCCGATGCGTAGTCGATCAGCGTCCAGTCGGTTTCATGGCCGACAGCCGAGATCAGCGGAATGGCGGAATTGGCGGCGGCGCGCACCACCGCTTCGTCATTGAAGCACCAGAGATCTTCGAGACTGCCGCCGCCGCGGGCGACGATCAGCACATCGGGCCGGGCGATGGGACCGTCGGGACCAAGCGCATTGAAGCCGTCGATGGCCGCGGCGATTTCCGCTCCCGCGCCATCGCCCTGGACCCTGACCGGCCAGACGATGACATGCAGCGGAAAGCGATCGGAAATGCGGTGCAGGATATCGCGGATCACGGCGCCGGTCGGCGAGGTCACCACGCCGATCACGGCCGGCATATAGGGCAGAAGCTGCTTGCGCGAAGGGTCGAACAGGCCTTCGGCCGCGAACTTCCGCTTGCGCTCTTCGAGCAGCGCCATCAGCGCGCCGACGCCGGCCGGCTCCAGGCTTTCGATGACGATCTGATATTTCGACGAGCCGGGGAAGGTGGTGATCTTGCCGGTGGCGATCACCTCCATGCCCTCTTCAGGCCGGACCTTCAGGCGGGTGAAGGAGCCCTTCCAGATCACCGCTTCCAGCCGGGACCGGTCATCCTTCAGCGCGAAATAGGCGTGACCGGAGGAATGCGGGCCGCGATAGCCGGAGATTTCACCCCGAACCCGCACATGCTCGAAAGCGGTCTCCATCGTGCGCTTGATGGAGCCCGAGATCTCGGAAACCGTGTATTCGGCGAGGTTGCCGGGCGAATCGTTGTCGAGAAAGCTCATGGCCTTCTATATCAGCGCCTGCCCGCTCCGCTCCAGAACCCTGCCTCCTTCTCGGCGCCGGGCGAGAGTTTTCCCCCGCTTCGTCCCCCACTTCGAGCGCTATGCGATGATGATCCGTCAGAAACAGAAGGAGACATCGACATGACTGATCGCTTCGAGACCACCACCGCCTCGCTCAACGGCCCGGCCATTCACGCTTTTCCGGTCACCCCGGACGACACAGCCGCCCTGCCGGAGACCACCCGCGCGCTTTATGTCGGCTCGGGCGGCGCGGTGACCGCCGAGCTTCAATCCGGCGCGGTCGCGACCTTTGCGGCTGTTGCGGCAGGCGCGATCCTGCCTGCGCGGATCGTGCGCGTGCTGGCCACGGGCACGACCGCAAGCAGCCTCGTGGGGCTGGTGTAAGACGCTAGCGGATCACCCGGAAGATCTTCATGCGCGGATCGCCCGCGGCGTCGACGGGTTCCAGGAACTCTGGGATCTCGCCGCGGGCGAGCCGCGCCCAGAAGCCGTTCGGGAATTTTTCCTTGAGCGCTTCCACCTGGGGATCGTCCATGCACAGCAGCACGTAACCGACCTTATCCTCCTCCATCAAAGCGGCGGCGATAGCGGGGTCCGAGGTCGCCATCTTCAAGCCGTCGAGCAGGCCCTTGGCGTTGCGGTGATAATTTCCGGTCAACACGGCATGCGGCGTGAACCGGAGGATGGCCGGGCCGGCGTTGAAGGCGGTGAGAATGCGGCCGGGCGGCAGCTTAGAAACCTCCGCCAGACTGTCCTTGCGGATGCAGGCTGGCTTGTCCTCATCCTCTTTTTCCTCAGGCGGAACGCCGGCTACCTTATTGACTGCGATCGTCACTGCCGCGCCGGAAAAGGCCCAGGCGGAGGGCACGCTCGCCAGGGCGGCGAGAATGAAGGCGATGGCCGCCTTGGGTTCATTGCGATGGGCGAGATAGTGAGCGCGGAGATCGGCGACGATCACCGATAGCGGCAGCGCGGACAGAAGATTGGTGAAGATCATGCCGCGCACCTGGATGGCGCTGACGATCCAGCTGATGGCGATCATGCCGGCGAGAAGGCTATAGGCAAGAACCTGCTCGCCGCGCAGAATGCGGAACAGGGCGACGCCAAGCGCGATCAAACCGACGCCGTAAATGCTGCCGATCGCGTCGGGGCTGACCTCGAACTGTTTGCCGATCGGCTGCGCCTCGGAAATGCCGCCGAGCCAGAGATTCTGCACCATGGGATCAAGACTGGACAGCGGATTGCCGAGGCATTCGGGCGCGACGAGGAGAGCCGCGACGCCGGCCAGCGCAGCGAGAACGGCAAGCGAGCCCCAGCGCCACAATGGGCCGCGCTGCGACGTAAAGGCGGCAGCGGCGGCAAGTCCTCCGCCGCCGATGACGGCAAGCGACAGGAAGCCGATCGACAGGGTGTCGCAGGTGACGCGGCTCCAAAGCGCCTTCGGCGTGGTGGCGAAGAAGAACACAGCAGCGAAGCCCGCGAAAGCCAGACCAAAGGCGATCGCGGCGCGGCGATGATCCTGCCCGCGCACGGCCCAGATGATGGCGACGCCCGTGGCCGCGACCGCGACCAGCGGCGTGGTCTCGGCGCCGATAGCGAGCGCGAAGGCGGCCAAGCCGCCGGCGACTGCGAAAGACCAGGCCCGCGCCAGGGGATCGAGGAGAAAGGCGGCCAAAAGCGCGACCACGGCCAATTGCACATTGTGATGATCGAGACCGCCGGGGCGGAACCGCATCATCGTGAACAGAAACATGGAGCCGAGGACGAGCCCGATCACCACGGCGGGCTTGCCGCCCAAGCGATAGGATCCGAGACCGACGCCCGCCATCAAGGGCAGGATCAACACCAGCGGCCAGACGAAGGCGGCGGCGGCTTCCGCCATTTCGGGGCTCATAAACAGGCCGAACAGCAGGATCAGGCCGCCGATCGGCGCATCGACGAAGCGCGACCAGTGCATCAGCATGCCGCCGGGCGGCCCCATGCGATACTGGTGCAGATCGAACCAGCTCTGGCCGCCGAGCCAGTCTCGCACTTCCACGAGCCGCATGACGTCGTCGGGGTCGGGACCGACATAATCCTTGTAGGTCGACAGATGCGAGCCGATCTGCGCGGCCACGCCCAGAAAGGTAAACAGCAGGATCATCCGCAGGAGCCAGCCCGCGCCCGCGCGCTCGTCGTCCGTGCGGAAACTTTCCAGGAGTTTGGGAGAAGTCATCGCTTCTTTACCGTTTTCAGACATATGCCCGCCGCCCGAGCGCGAAAGACCATTGGGGCGAAACCTAAGCTTAACCTTCTCAAGAAAGAGTAAAGCCATCGAGGAGCCCGACATCGGTCGCCGGCGAGGAGCACGAATGAACGACGATCTCGACATCGCAGTCCTGATACCCTGCTACAATGAATCGCTGACGATCGGCGATGTCGTGCGAGGCTTCCGCCAGGCGCTCCCTTCGGCGCGCATCTATGTCTATGACAATAATTCCCGCGACGACACCGCGCTTCGCGCCGCGCTTGCGGGCGCCACGGTGTTTCGCGAGCGCCGCCAGGGCAAGGGCAATGTCGTGCGCCGCATGTTCGCCGATATCGACGCGGATATCTATCTGATGGCGGACGGCGACGGCACCTATGCCCCCGAAGACGCCGAAAACCTCATCACCACGCTGGTGACCGAACGCGCCGACATGGTGGTCGGCACGCGCCGCGACGTGACCCGCGACGCCGGCCGCCAGGGCCACGCCTTCGGCAACAAGATCTTCAACACACTCTACCGCTCGCTGTTCGGCAAGGATTTCACCGACATCTTCTCTGGATATCGCGCCTTTTCGCGCCGCTTCGCCAAGAGCTTCCCCGCCGTGTCCAACGGTTTCGAGATCGAGACGGAAATGTCGGTGCACGCCTCCCGGCTGAAATTGCCGGTGATCGAACTCGAACTCGATTACGGACGCCGCCCCGAAGGCTCGTTCTCCAAACTCTCGACCTTCGGCGACGGCGGCAAGATCCTGTTCATGTTCGCCATGCTGATGAAGGAAGTCCGGCCCTTCGCCTTCTATTTTGCGATTTCCTCGGCGCTCATGGCGGCCTCGCTGACCTTCATGACGCCGGTGCTGATCGAATATGCGCAGACCGGGCTCGTGCCGCGCATGCCGACCTGGGTGCTGTCGATGGTGCTGCTGATCATGTCGGGCATGACGTTTACCGCCGGCCTGATCCTCGACAGTCTGGCGCGGTCGCGCGCCGAACTTTTGCGCATCCACTATATGGATCTGCCGGCGCTGTCGGAAACCCGCCGCCGCCCTGTCCCCGCCGAACCGGCCCCCTCGCCTGTCCGGGCGCCCCGCAAGAGAGCAGCGTGAAACGGCTTTTTCTCTTCACTATAGCCGGCGGCCTCGGCTTCGTGTCCGACGCCGGCATGCTGGCGTTTCTGATCTGGGCGACGCCGATCGGACCATTCTGGGCGCGCGTCGTCGCCATCGCCTTCGCCATGTGCGCGACCTGGATCTTCAACCGCAGCCTGACCTTCGGCAGGAGCGGTCGGTCGCTGGCCTCGGAAGGCGCGCGTTACGGGGGCGTCGGCATTTTTTCCGCGCTGGTCAACTACGCGATCTATTCAGCCATTCTCATTGCATTTCCCGGGCTCTACCCCGTCATCGCCGCGGCGATTGCCTCGGTCGCGGCGATGGGGGTTTCCTGGTTCGGCTATTCGCGCCTGGTGTTCGGACGCTGAACCGAGCTCAGACCGTCTCCCAGCCGTCCTTTTCGGAAGCGCGATAGATCGCGTCGATGACCTTCTGGTTCAGCTTGGAATTTTCCAGCGTCACCACCTCCGCCTCGCCGCCCAGCGCCGCGCGGGCGAAGGCTTCCGCCTCCAAGCGGTACTGACGGCAATCCTGATAGCGGAAATGCTGGGATTGCGAATGGTTTTGGTTGGTGAGTTCGATTTCTTCGGCGCCGTAGCGATCGGCGTTGAAGGGCGATTTCACTTCGATGAAGCCCTTGTCGCCATGGAAGACCATGATCTGGCGGGCGGCGAGCTGGGTGGAGATGTAGAAGCTCAGCTCGAAATCGCCGAAATCCGCCCTGACCGACGAGAAGATATCGGTGCCGAATTCCGGATCGCGGTCTGTGTTGGCCTGGATGCGCAGCGGCTCCTTGCCGGTCGTGAACCGCGTGGTGATGGTGGGATAGACGCCGATATCGGGCAGGCCGCCGCCGCCGAGCGCCGGGATATTGCGCATATTGCCGGGGTCGCGGTTGAAATAGGTGAAGGCGCCCTGGACGAAGCGGAGCTTGCCGATCGCGCCGTCCGCCAGGAGCTCGCGCACTTTGCGCCAGACCGGCGAATAGGTGACCATATAGGCTTCCGACACCAGCACCTTGTTGCGGTCGCGGGCGGCAATCAGCTGGTCAATGTCGTCGGCTTTCAACGCGATCGGCTTTTCGCACAGCACATGCTTGCCGGCGTCGGCCGCCTTGATCGTCCATTCGACATGCTGCGAAGTCGGCAGCGGAATATAGACAGCGTCAATCTTATCTGACGCCAGCATCTCCTCGTAGGAGCCGAAGGCGTGCGGCGCGCCGAAGCGGTCGGCCATGGCGCGGGCGCTGTCGAGATTGCGGCTGGCGATGGCCGTAACGACGCAGTTTTCCGCATCCTGAATGGCGGGGACTACCAGCTCGCGGCCGATCCGCGCCGTGGAAATTATGCCGAAACGCAACATGTCTCTCTCCCTGTATCTGGTTTGCGCCGGACCATAAGGCGCAATCGTCAGGAAGAAAAGAGACGGCCCCGCAAGGCGAGACCGTCTCATCGGTGTTTACGAAACTGCCCGGATCAGGCGAAGAAGCGCGTCAGCGCCTCGACTTCCTGCGGCCTGAGTTCATGACCGCCGGAATGCCAGACGAGGGAAGCTTCCGCGCCCTGGCTTTCCAGATAGTCCTGCAGGCGCTGGGTCAGGGGCGCCGGGCAGATCGGATCTCGCTCGCCAGCGGTGATCAGCGTCTTCACCCCCTTGAGCCCCTCTTGCGGCTTCGGCGCAAACGGGATCAACGGATGCAGAAGACCCGCCCGATCAAACAGTGCGCCTTTCTCGATCAGCATGTTAGCGAGGATATTGGCGCCGTTCGAATAGCCGAAGCCGTAAACGGCGGAGGCCTGATGCTCCTGCTTCAACCGTTCCACGAAAGCCGCCATCTTGTCGGTGGCGCGCGCCAGGTCGGCCATGTCGTAGACGCCCTCGCCGGTGCGGCGGAAGAAGCGCGCTGCGCCATATTCCGAGACATCGCCGCGCGGCGACACGATCGTCGCCCCGGGCATGAGATCGCCGGCGAGATCGAAGAACTGGTTTTCATCGCCGCCCGTGCCGTGAAAGGCGAACAGGATCGGCGATCCGGGCGCGCCGGCCCGGATCCTGTGCTGATAGTCCATGGTTCAATCCTCAAGCTTTTCGAGATGCTGGGCCAGAATCGGACGCAGATGCTTATGCTGCTGCGGCAGTTTCAGATCGGCGCCGAGCGTGGCGACATCCTCGTCGCGGGTGAAGCCCGGTTCGTTAGTGGCGATTTCGAACAGCACGCCGCCCGGGGTGCGGAAATAGATCGCCCAGAAATAGTCGCGGTCGATCACGGGGGTGACGTGATAGCCGGTGTCCATGAGCGCTTTACGCACTTCCAGCTGCTTTGCGCGATTTTCGACCGCGAAAGCGACGTGATGCACCGAGCCCGCGCCCTGCAGGCTTCTGTTGATGTTGGGCATGGTTTCGAGATCGACGGTGGAGGCTTCGTTGCCGCCGGGCACGATGAGCCTGACGACGCCGTCCTTCCGGTCGAGTTCCTGGTAGCCCATATATTTCAACAGTTCGGCGGTCGCGCCTTCATCGCGCAGACGCATGGCGACCGAATGAAAGCCGCGAATGGCGTGGTCGGCGTCGACGCCATTGTCAGTCCAGGGCGCGCGGTCATCGCCGTCCACTTCCACCAACGCGAAGCCGTCGCCATCGGGGCCGGCGAAATTCAGCCGCTTCTGGCCGAAGGTTTCCTCGGCCTGCAGGCCATCGACGCCCTGGCTAGAGAGCCGTTCGGACCAGTAGCCCAGTGCGCCCTTCGGCACGGAGAACACCGTGGTCCCGACTTCGCCCGTGCCCGGACGACCGCGTCCGATATTGGGGAAGGGGAAATAGGTCATAACCGTGCCGGGCGTGCCGACTTCGTCGCCATAATAGAGGTGGTAGACGTCAGGCGAATCGAAGTTCACCGTCTTCTTGACGCGGCGAAGGCCGAGCGTCTTGGTGAAGAAGTGATTGTTGACCGGGGCATTGGCGGCCATGGAGGTGACGTGGTGAAGCCCCTTGATCTGATCGAGCATGATGGCATCCTTTCCGGCGCTGAGGCCTGATTTTCGGGAGCGCCCAAGCGGCGTTCCGTTCTGGATGCGAATATGCCCCTTGCGCCCCGATCCGTGTATCCCCTCCGACAGGCACGGATTGTTCACAAAACGAAGACAGGAATTTTGAACGGAGATATATTCTATTTACAGTTCGGTCGTTTGAAGCCGGTCGGCTGGCCGTAGAGGGACGCGATCCTGCCGATGGCGTCATCCAGTTTCTCCCGCGCCACGCTCATCGTATGGCCATTGGCGTGCAGAAGCGTATCGCGATTTTCCATGACCCCGACATGTCCTTTCCAGAACACCAGATCGCCGCGAGCGAGATCGGCGCGCGTGAGCGCCTCGCCCGGCATTGCCGCCTGCTGATCGGAATCGCGCGGCACGGCGCGGCCCGCCATCATCATTGCAAGCTGCACGAGACCCGAGCAATCGAGACCAAAGCCGGTGCGTCCGCCCCAGAGATAGGGCGTTTCGAGAAAGAGACTGGCGATATCGACATAGTCGTCGGAGATCGTCGCGCCGAGCGGAGCGAGATGGCGGGCGATCACAGCGCCTTCGGTGGTGAGAAGATAGCGAGTTCCGCGCGTCTCAGTCTCTCCCGTCACCGTCATGCGGCTGCCCATCGACACCGCGTCGACGGGAGGGCGCTTCATGTCCGGTTCCGGATAGAGAAAGGTGCGGGGAACAGTGACCCAATGGGTCGGCGCGGGCGCCGTATCGATAATCGCCGCCTGCGGCAGATAGCCGACATAGTCGTCGAGGTCCGATTTCACCCAGGCCCAGCCTTCGGCGACGTCGAGCACCTTGACCCCCTCGCCCAGCATCAGTTCGGTGTCCAGACCGCAGAACACATCCGGCTTGGCCCGGAGCGCGATCTTGGGAACCCGCACCTGCGCGACCGCCCCCTCGGTGAAGCGCTCCGCTTCGACGCGGCCTTGAAGCGACGCCTCGGCGAGATCTGGGCGGAATGCGTGAATGCGTCTGTCTAGCGTCATGACTGATCCGTCAGCTGAGATCACGGGCCTTGGCGATGATGACATCACCGAATTTTTCTAGATAGACGGCGCCGGCCAGCGTGCGCTTGATCAGCACATTGCGCCGGTCCTTGTCGTCACGGATGCGATCAATTACCCCCATCGCGCCCATCGTGTCGAGCGCGCGGGTGATAACCGGTTTGGTGACGCCGAGCGTCGCGGCGAGACCGCGCACCGTGTGCGGCGGCGGCGTCAGATAGACATGCAGCAGAATGGCCATCTGGCGCATCGAGAGATCGCCATCGCCGGAGCGCACCGCATCCACCGACACCGCATGCCAAAGCCCCAGCGCCTGCGAGGCGGTTAGTTCGACGGTCACTCGCCCCTCCGGCAGGATTGTTTCGTAACCGTTTCATTCTTGAACAAACCTGCCGCCCCCGCAAGCGCGGCCTGCGCGGAGGGTTAATCCGCGCGTCCCTTGGCGTCGAGCATGTCGAAGATGGCGCGGATCGCCTGCGCCTCGCCGCCGCCCGGGCAATGCGGGCGCTCAGTCTGCGTCCAGGCATAGATATCGAAATGCGCCCAGCTGCGCGTCTTCTTGACGAAGCGCTTGAGGAACAGCGCCGCCGTGATCGCCCCAGCCATGCCGCCGGCCGGCGCATTGGTGAGATCGGCGATCTTGGCGGTCACGTCCTTCTCGTAACCCTTGTAGAGCGGCAACCGCCAGATGGGATCGTCGACTTCGAGGCTCGATTCCATCAGCTGATGGGCGAGATCTTCGTCGTCGGTGAAGAATGGCGGCACGTCCGGGCCGAGCGCGACACGGGCGGCGCCGGTCAGCGTCGCCATGTCGATGAGGAGATCGGGCTCGTCCTCATCCGCCAGCGCCAGAGCGTCGGCGAGAATGAGCCGGCCTTCGGCGTCGGTATTGTCGATCTGCACGGTGAGGCCGGCGCGGCTGCGATAGATGTCGCCAGGGCGGAAGGCGTTGCCGGAGATCGAGTTTTCCGCCACGGGCACGAGGACGGTCAGGTCGATCTTCAGCTTGGCGTCCATGATCATCAGGGCGAGACCCAGGACATTGGCCGCGCCGCCCAGATCCTTCTTCATCAGCGCCATAGAGGAGGAAGGCTTGATATCGAGCCCGCCGGTGTCGAATGTCACGCCCTTGCCAACCAGAGTCACGCGCTTGTGGCCCTTCTTGCCCCAGCGCATCTTGAGAAGGCGCGGCGCCTGTTCGGAGGCGCGCCCGACTGCGTGGATCAGCGGAAAATTCTCCTGCAGCAGGGCATCTCCCCTGACAACGGACACTTCCGCCTTGTAATGGGCCGCAAGAGCGCGGAAGGCGGCCTCAAGCGCATCCGGCCCCATATCATTCGCCGGCGTATTGATCAGGTCGCGAGCGAGGAAAACCCCGGCCAGCAGGCGCTTGACCCGGGCGGCGTCGGCGTCGGAAGGAATGAGAAGCGTCGGCGGAGTTGTCGATCCGCTCTTGTATTTTTCGAAACGATAGCTTCCGAGCCCATAACCCAAAGCCAGGCGGTTCGCGGTCAGGGGCGCCGTTTCGATATGCCACTCGCCGGCAGGCAGGATGCGCGGCAGTTTTCCGGTGAGGTAGGGGCTTTCAGACGGATAGCCGCCGAGACCGAAAAGCGCGCCGCCGAGATGGCCGTCTTCCGTCGGCACCAGCAGCAATGATCCGGCTTCGGCCTTATAGCCGACCTTGCGCGCCCAATCGAGCGCAATGGGGTCGACGAGCCCCGTCTCGATATGGGCCGGCGTCACCGCAAAAATCGGCAGCGTCTTGCCTAGCTTCGTGTTGAACGGTGTGGGACGCTCGATGAATTGAAAGGGGGCCATTCACAGTCCTTGCGGGAATCGGTTGGTGCGGATTCGCCAAATTAACACTCTGTTAGGGTTAACAGAGTATTGCTGGAGCGAAAGTTGCGGCTCGAGATTTTTTAGAAACGCCGCATGTATTGGCACGAGGCGATAGGATGAAGTCCAAGACCATGGCGTCGGTCGGCGCCGCGATTTTCCTGACCATTCTCCTGAGCTCCTGCTCGACGGCAAGCCGGGAGACGACTGGGTCAATACCCGCCAATCTGAACAAGCCCGTCGAATCGATGACGCAGCCGGAGCTGCAGGCCGCCTCGCGCAAAATCGGCGAGGCCTACGCCAAAAGTCCCAATGACCGCAACGCCGGCCTCAACTACGCCGCCCTGCTGCGGATGAACGGCAAGAACGATCAGGCGCTGGCCGTGATGCAGCAGGTGGCGATCCACAATCCGAATGATCGCGTCGTGCTCGCCGCCTATGGCAAGGCGCAGGCCGCCGCCGGTCAACTCGAACAGGCGCTTTCAACGGTCAACCGAGCACAGACGCCCGACCGGCCGGACTGGAAGCTCGAATCCGCCAAGGGCGCGATCCTCGATCAACTGGGGCGCACCCAGGAGGCCCGCCTCGCTTATCGCAACGCGCTCGACATTCATCCCAACGAGCCATCCGTGCTTTCCAATCTCGGAATGTCCTATCTCCTGACCCGCGATCTGCGCACGGCCGAAACCTATCTCCGCTCCGCCGTCGCCCAACCCGGCGCCGACAGCCGCGTCCGGCAGAACCTCGCCCTCGTCGTCGGACTTCAGGGCCGCTTCCAGGAGGCGGAAAACATCGCTCGGCAGGAGCTGACCGCGGAACAGGCCGAAGCCAACGTAGCCTATCTCAAGGGCATGCTTTCGCAAGACAACAGCTGGAAGAAGCTGGCGAACGCCGACAACGGAACCAATTGATTTTTCTACACCGCTCCCAATGCCGTCGCCGCCCTTTTTGGGGCGGCGATTGTCGTTTGAGGACAATGTGACCCGCCCGGGCCAAGGCCCCCAGCGGATCTGAATCAGAACTTGTCGGAAACCTGAATGCCGGCAGGCCCAAGAATGACGGCGATCAGCACCGGCAGGAAGAACAGGATCATAGGCACCGTCAGTTTCGGCGGCAGAGCGGCGGCCTTCTTCTCGGCTTCGTTCATGCGTTGGTCGCGACTTTCCTGAGCCAAGACGCGCAGGGCCTGCGCGATCGGCGTGCCGTAGCGCTCCGCCTGAATGAGAGCCTGGGTCACCGCTTGCACCGCATCGAGTTGCGTGCGCTTGGCAAGATTTTCATACGCCGCACGCCGCTCCTGCAGAAAGGAGAGTTCTGCATTGGTCAGCACCATTTCCTCGGCCAGTTCAGGCGAGTTGGCCGTCATTTCCTCCGACACGCGCTTGATCGCCGCTTCGATCGACACACCCGATTCCACGCAGATCAGCATCAGGTCTAGGGCGTCGGGCCATGCTTTGCGGATGGAGGCCTGACGTTTGTTGATCTTGTTGGAGATGAAGATGTTTGGCGCATAGAAACCGAGATAGCCGATGCCAAGTACGGTCAACAGCCGCACCATGAAGGTCTGATCGGCGAGATAGCCCAGGAAGAAGACATAAAAAGCCGCCACCATCATGAAGATGAATGGCAGGAAGAATCGGGCGAACAGAAAAACGTTGAGAGCGTTCTGCGAACGATAACCGGCCGCCTTCAGCTTATCCACTGTACCGGCGTCCACCAGCGCTTCGCGCAGGTTGAGCCGCTCGACGATCTGGCGGATATTGGTGTTGTTCTGATGACGCAGGCTGCTGCGCTGAATTGCGCCTTCGGCATTGAGCCGCGCGCGTTCACGGCTGCGGATCTGATCTCGCTCGGTGGTCACCGCCTTCATGCGCTTCTGCAGGCCGCCATTGTCGAAATAGGGCAGAACGAGGCTGTATAGAGTGGCAAAGACCGCGATGCCGACGAGGACGGCGAACACGACCTGTGGATTTGTGAGCGTTTGTGCAAGCTCCATGGCGGTTCCGTCCTAGATTTCGAAGTTGGTCATGTTGCGCATGACGAAAATGCCAATCGACATCCAGACCGCCGACAATCCCATGATGAGATGACCGCGAGGATCCGTGAACAGGATCATCATATAGCCCGGCGATGTCAGGTAGACCAGAAAGGCGACGATGAACGGCAATGCGCCGATGATCACGGCGGAGGCTTTCGCTTCCATCGAAAGAGCGGAGACTTTCGCCTTCATCTTCTTCCGGTCGCGCAGCACGCGTGAGAGGTTGCCGAGCGCTTCCGACAGATTGCCGCCCGCCTGGGCCTGGATTGCGATCACGACGCCGAAGAAATTGACTTCTTGCAGCGGAACGGTTTGTGACATTCGGCCCACCGCTTCAGGGATGCTCATTCCCATCTGCTGCGCCTCGATGACGCGTCGGAATTCGGTCTTTACCGGCTCCTTGGCTTCCGATGCGATCAGTCGAATGGCGTCGTTGAGCGGCAGACCAGACTTGATCGAGCGCACCATGACATCAAGGGCGTTGGGCAATTCTTCGATGAAACGCTTCATCCGGCGCTTGAACATGAACGCCACGAAGAGCCGCGGCAGACCGACCCCGACCACGAAGCTGACGCCTGCGATGATGAGAATGGAAGCGCCTGACAGGAGCAGCAAGAGAGCTACGCCGCCGCCAAGCATCGCGCTGCCGAGATAGAATTGCGTTTCAGTGAAATTCAATCCCGCCTGCACGATCCGCGACTTCAGGGTGGCGGCCTTCTTCTTGTTGGCCTCTTGTTGCTTCTTTTCCAGTTCCTTGAGCGAATCCTGCACCGACTTTCGTCGTTTGGACAATTCAGCGAGGCGATCGCGGGATGCCTTGACCTTGGTCTTGTCCACATCAGACATGCCGACTTTTTCGAACCGGCTCTTGGTCTTCTTTTCATTCTCGAGATCGGAGAACAGGACGCCATAGGCGACCGCGGCTGCCGAAATGGCAGCCAGCGCAATGATCGCAATCGTCGTCAGGTCGAATCCGAACATAGCCTTTTCCCGTATCCCCAACATCCGGAAAGCCCAAGGCTAGCCGGCGTTACAGTTAGCCTCTTGTCTGTTCCATGGCGTCGAGCGCGGCAGCCAGCCTCTTGTCTTCGCCGTAATAGCGGGCGCGATCCCAGAAATGCGGCCGACCGATGCCGGTGGATTTGTGGCGACCGATCAGCTTGCCGTTGGCGTCCTCGCCCTCGATCTCATAGCGAATCAAATCCTGGGTGATGATCACGTCGCCTTCCATGCCGATCACCTCGGTAATGTGGGTGATGCGGCGCGAGCCGTCGCGCAGACGCGCGGCCTGGACGATGACATCGATCGAGCCCGTAATGATCTCGCGGACAGTCTTGGCCGGCAGCGTGAAGCCGCCCATGGCGATCATCGATTCGACGCGATTGAGGCATTCGCGCGGGCTGTTGGCGTGGATGGTGCCCATCGAGCCGTCGTGACCGGTGTTCATCGCCTGCAAAAGGTCGAACACCTCCGGTCCGCGCACTTCGCCGACGATGATACGTTCGGGACGCATGCGCAGGCAGTTCTTGACGAGATCGCGCATGGTGATCTCGCCTTCGCCTTCGATGTTCGGCGGACGCGTTTCGAGGCGCACCACATGCGGCTGCTGGAGTTGCAGTTCAGCCGAGTCTTCGCAGGTGATGATGCGTTCGTCGGTGTCGATATAGCGCGTCAGGCAGTTGAGAAGCGTCGTCTTGCCTGAGCCGGTGCCGCCCGAGACGACCACGTTGCATCGCACGCGGCCGATGATCTGCAGCACCGCCGCGCCCTCGGGCGTGATGGAGCCGAACTTGACCAGCTGGTCGAGGGTGAGCTTGTCCTTCTTGAATTTACGAATGGTGAGCGCCGCACCGTCGATGGCGAGCGGAGGCGCGATGACGTTGACGCGCGAGCCATCGGGCAAACGCGCGTCGCAGATCGGCGAGGATTCGTCGACGCGGCGGCCGACCTGGCTGACGATGCGCTGGCAGATGGACAGGAGCTGGGCATTGTCGCGAAAGCGAATTTCGCTCTCCTCGATCTTGCCGTTGACTTCGATGAAGGTCTGGCCGGCGCCGTTGACCATGATGTCGGCAATGTCGTCGCGGGCGAGAAGCGGCTCGAGTGGGCCATAGCCGAGAACGTCGTTGCAGATGTCGTCGAGCAGTTCCTCCTGCTCGGAAATCGACATCGCATAATTCTTGATGGTGATGATGTCGTTGACGATGTCGCGAATTTCTTCGCGTGCGCTTTCCGAGTCCAGCTTTGCGAGCTGCGACAGATCGATGGTGTCGATCAGCGCGGAAAACACCTGGCTCTTGGTTGTGTAGTAACTCTCAGAACGCTGCGTCTTGCGGCGCGGCGCTGGCGGCGCCATGCGCAGGGCCGACTGTGCGTCGCGCTGCGGCTCCTGCAGGACGGGGACATGCGACGGCGCGAGCGGCGGCGGCGCGACCGGGGACGGCATGGGTGCCGGAGCCGCCGTCGTTACGGGCGGAGGAGCGGAGGTCGCTCCGCCTGCCTTGCCGAACCCATCATTTCCACGTTTGCCAAACATCGGCGCGTCCGCTCCAGTGTCTTAAGTCTGTTTACTTCTTGGCCGTGAGCTTGCCGAGGATCGAGCCGAGGGCGCTCTTCTTGGCCTTCTTCACGCTCACGCGGCCGGTCACGACATGGGCGATCTGCGACAGCACTTCCGCCACCGGCGATTTCCCGTCCAACTCGCCGATCATCCGACCGGAGTTCGCAGCCGACCCGAACAGCGCGGCGTCGAAGGGGATGACGGCGATCGGCTCGATCTCGAGCGGCTCACAGAAATCCGCCATCGAAATCTCCGGACGCTTGGGCAGGCCGACCTGGTTGAGGATCAGATGCGGCGGCCGATCGTTGGGGCGCAGCTTGCGCAACTGATCGAACATGTTCTTGGCGTTGCGGAGATTGGCGAGATCGGGGGCGGCGGTGACCACGACCTCGTCGACATCCGCCAGCAGCGTGCGGGTCCACTCGCTCCAGGCATGCGGCACGTCGAGAACGTTGACCGGCGCGGCGCGCTGCAAAATTTCGAGCACCGGCTGGAAGGCGGCGCGATCGAAATCATAGGCGCGATCGAGGATGGACGGCGCGGCGAGCAGTGACAGATGTTCCGAACATTTGGTCAGGAGACGATCGAGGAACACCTCGTCCAGCCGCTCGGGGGAATAGACGGCTTCGGCGATCCCCTGCGCGGGATCCTGGTCGAAGTCGATATTGGCGGTTCCGAACGGAAAATCGAGATCGGCCAGGATGACTTCCGAGGAAAACAGCGAGGAGACGCCCCAGGCGATGTTGTGGGCGATCGTGGAAGAACCGACGCCGCCCTTGGCGCCGATGAAGGCGATGGAGCGGCCGAGCGGCTCGGCGTCGGGATCAACGAAGATGGCGGAGATGGCGGAGATCACATCGACCAGGGAAATCGGCGACACCATATATTCGGAGATGCCGTTGCGGATCAGGTCTCGATAGAGCGGAATATCGTTATGGCGGCCGATGATCACCACTTTTGTGGTGGGATCGCAGACGTCGGCAAGCGGCGCGAGTTCGTCCATAATGGCGCCGGGCTGGGCGCTGGTTTCGAGCAGAATCAGATTTGGCGTGGGGGCGCCGCTGAACATGTTGACGGCGGCTTCGGTACTTCCCTGATTGATGCGGAAGCTGACCTTTGCCATGCGGCGATCCTGCGCCAGCTTTTCCATCAGCCGGAACATGTTCTCCGTTTCGCAGAAAGCATGCACCGAGATCCGCGGCAGA
This sequence comes from Rhizobium sp. FKL33, assembly GCF_005222915.1. Taxonomy (GTDB): domain Bacteria; phylum Pseudomonadota; class Alphaproteobacteria; order Rhizobiales; family Rhizobiaceae; genus Rhizobium_E. The sequence continues at coordinate 43,314 of NZ_STFX01000015.1, read as the reverse complement.
GGACGCATCTGATCGAGATCTCCGGGCCGGATCTCGTTTTCGACCACGGGCCCTTCGTCGCGAAGAATTCCATATTCGACAGCGTTCATGACATATGGCTCTCGGTTTGGGCGGAAAGGAGATCGCGCATGCGCCTCACTCCCCGTCGCGATAGGTGGTGATCACGGTGGCGCGGCGTTGCGCGTCGATCGGGCTCATGCCGCGCGGGCCGACGAGATCGGTGGGATTGGAGATCTGGGCGGCTAGGTTCTGCTGGCTGGCGCAGCCGAAGTTCTCCCAGTTCTCGTTGTCGCGCAGGGTGCGGCCGAACATGTCGGTCGGCCATTGCCCGCATCCTTCGGTGACCGCCTTGACCGCCACGAAGCTGAGGCGGACAGGCGCAGAGCCGTCAGACGAGGACGAGCCATAGGAGGACATAACGATGCGCTGCGGCTTGACGCCATAGCCGACCAACGTCTGCCGGATCGCGCCGCTCAAGCGATGGGCGGCCCCGGAATTGGGGGCGCCGACCGGAATGGCGATGGTCATCGTGCTCTTGGACGTCGTCGTGTAATCCTGCGCGAAGCCGCGGATCAGGTCGCGGGTGGCTGCGGTGAGGTCCGTCTCGCCAGCGCCGAGCGGCACGTCGAGATCGTGACGAACTTCAGCGAGCGTGATCGGATGGCGGGTGCGATAATCGTCGGGGATCGAGCCCGTCGTTTGCATATCGCGCCTCGAAGCGCAGGACGACGCCGTCAGCGCCGCAATGAGCGCGAGGACAAGGCCGCCGCTCCGGCGAAGACGGGATGCGGTGCGGATCTGGCGCTTGGTCGAAAAGGTCGTCATCGCTCGAAATCCTTACTTGTAGATGTAACCGACAGCGCCGTTGTAGCGGCCCGGAGTCTTGGTCGTTTCGCGCAGGCCGTAGACCTTGTTGACGCGATTGAGGAAATACATCGCGACGTCTCCCTCGGGCACGAGATTGTCGTCGGGGCGCGCAAGTTTGGAGCGCTCGACCGGACGCACCAGATAGGGCGTGGCGATGATGACCAGTTCGGTAGCGTTGCGCTGGAAGTCGCGCGAGCGGAACAGCGTGCCGAGAATCGGGATTTGCGCCAAGGCCGGATTTCCCGACATGGCCTGCCGGACTTCGTCGCGCACAAGGCCGCCGATGACGATGGAGCCGCCAGAAGGCAGCTCGACAGTGGTCGACGCCTCACGCTTGCGAATGCCGAGATAAGTGAGGCCCGGAACAGATTTCTGCGTCGCCATCGTGGCGGAGCCTTCGAAGGTCGGTTCCGACACTTCGGTGAGAACGTTGAGCGAAATGCGTCCCGGAGACAGGACGACTGGCTTGAAATTCAAACGGATGCCGTAGTCCACGGACTCATATTCGCGCGAGATCGAGCCGTCGTCTCCAATATCCTGACTGGACGCCATCCGAAAGCTGCCGCCCACATAGAATTTGGCCTGCTCGCCGGAGATCGCGGTGAGGCTCGGCTCGGCAAGCGTCTTCATCACACCGGCCTGCTCCATCGCGTTCATATAGGACGAGATGTCGAGACTGCCGATTGAGCCGCTTGCGTTAGCCGCCGCCGTCCAATTGACGGAGCCGCCGAGGTTGGTCGGATTCTGGAAACTGATTCCGCCATTGTCCCCGGAGATGGAAGTGTTGAAGCCAAGTTGCTTGACGATGCTGCGGCTAACCTCGGCCACGGTGACCTTGAGCGTCACCTGATCTTCCGCCTCGATCGTCAGCATGTTGACGATTTGCGATTCCTGGCGGACTTCGTTGAACATCGCCACTTCAGTGTCCCCGTTTGTGGAACTCGACGACGCCGTGGCATTGCGGGTCGTCGCTTCGCCGCCCGTCACGAAGATCTGCGCCAGGCGTTCGGCCTGAGCCGCATCCTGGGGAGTCCGCACCGTTCCCGACAAGACAATGTTGTCCGAGATGATTTCGACCTGAATGTCGGAGTCCGGAAGGAAGCGCTTGAGTTGTGTCTGCAGCGTGGAGATGTCGCGCTCGATTTCGAGCTCGATCGTCACCAGTTCCTCGCCGCCTGCGCCGAAGATGAACACATTGGTCTGACCGACGGTCTTGCCGAAAATGTAGAGGCGCGTGGAAGTGCGGGTAACGGCGTCGGCGATCGATGGATCGGCGACGAGAATGTCGTGCGCGTCGACAGGGAGATCGATGACGATCGCCTTGTTGAGGCCAAGCTTCAGGCTCTTGCTCACCCCCGGGCCTACCTGGGAGATCTTATAGATCGACTGCGTCGCCGCCAGAGCCGGCGAGATCGACATGAAGGGCGCGCCGGGAATGCCCGCGAAGCCAAGCGAGAAGCTGAGCGCCGTGGTCATGGGCAGAAGAATTTTCTTGTTTGTGACTCTCACGGTTCCGCTCCCGGTCAATGACTATCGTTTTCTGGGGCTTGGCTGGTGCTGAGCTTCTGGATCACGCCCGACTTGATGACCTGGACCGAGCCTTCGCCCGCCTCACCGGACAAGAGATGCTTGGCAACGACCGAATCCGGCTCTTGCGCATCGGCGACCGAACGCAGGGCGAGCGTCAACTTGTCTGCCATCTGCTGGGCCACCGCGATCACCTTGGCCTGATCGGGGGTCAGTTCGAGGGTCGCGGTGGTGCCGACAACCGTCTTTTGCCCCTCTTCTTTTTCCTGGATTTCCTGGTCGATGGCGAGAACGCGGATATTGCTCAGGATCGTTTCCGTGTCATAGGCGCCCTCGTCGGACTTCTTGACCATGATGACGTCAACCCGATCGTTGGGCAGGATGAAGCCGCCGGCGCTCGTGGACACCGAGATTTCCGTGCCCACGGCGCGTTTGCCAGATGGAAGAAGGGAGGACATCACGGCGCCGTTTGGATCGGCGATCTTTTCCGGCCGGATCGGCTCGCCTTCGAAGATCGGCATGCGGACGATGGCGTTGTTGAGTTCCTTGAGCGCTTCCGGCCGCTTTTCGACCGTAATGAAACCTTCGACGACGCCGCTTTGCGGCCATCCCACCCATTTCATCGATTCTTCGTTGAGACGTGCCCCGATGGGCAGATTGGCAGAGGCGACCAAGACATCGACGACAGGCTCTTTCTGGACGACCGTTTCAGACTGCATCTGAACGACCGTTTGACCACGCTTGAGATTCATGGCCATGAAGGCGGCCGCGCCGGCCGCGACGACGGCGACAGTGAGAATGATCAGACGGGCGGGTTTCATTCCATGGTCCCTGCGAATGGGTGAATTTCCGTCCGCAGAATGATCAGGAATTGGTGTAATTATAGTTAACAAAATAACTACGAGACTGGTAAAGGAAGCCTTTACATCGCATGGCGCTCGCAAACGGCGCGCCCCGAACAAAAAGGAAAAGCCCGCCTGGTGGGGCGGGCTCTTCGAAGCGATATCGAAATCGAAATCGATATGCGTGTAACGATCAGGTCGCGTTCAGCGTGGTGGCCAGGTCGTCGAACTTGTTGTCGAGCGCATTGCCAAGCGCAGTGGCGCCGGTGATGAGGGCGACGGAGATCAGGGCGGCGATCAGGCCGTATTCAATTGCGGTGGCGCCAGACTCGTCATTCATGAAGCGAGAAAAAATCGAGGACATCATTGTCTCCTGTGGGATGAACTTCAGCACTTCCGTCAACTGTTTCCGTCGATCGGATGAGCACACCCTAGCCGCGAGCTGATTGCGACCGCCTTAACAGACGAGGTTAAAATCGCCCTAACGAGGCCAAGCTATTTCTTGTGGTGAATCATTTGAAAAAGTGATTTGTAAAATTCGAGCGCTTAAATGTGACGAGGTCGGCTTTTGCCGACCCACTGGTTTTCAAGGCGTTGAACCGAAACACGATTCACACGCCGCAAGACGTCGTGACAAAACCAAGGTCATTGTCGAACAAGGCATCAGGCGTCGTGTCCGGATACGAAACAGTCCTTGCGTCTACAGATGAAGGTGATCGACCGAATTTAACAAATCGCAGGGAATGACTGTATCGTTCACCCAGCGCGCTGAGCGCGACTGTTCGGCGACATCTAAGGCAATCAGCGGCAAAAAAGAGATCGACGGCAGGGCCGTCGATCAACAAGAAAAATATTTGCCGGTGCGCCGCGCGAGTTTGGTGGTGATCAGCCCGGCAGAATGCCGACAATGTTCTGAAACATTGGCGATTGCGGAAAGGTCGCGAAGGCCGCCGCGCCGATCGCGATGCCATACGGCACCTTCTTCTGTTGCATCATGGTGGCGGGAACAGGCAACCGGGAGACTATGATGAAGTTGGCGTTGGCCCGCAACAAAAGCACCAAGACAGACAATAACCCACCAAACAAACCAACATAGGCGAAATAGGTAGTGGTCGAGGCGGTCCAACCATACCAGATGGCGCTTGCCGCCAAAATCTTCGCATCGCCGCCGCCCATAACCCTGAGCGCGAAAAGCGCAAATCCCGCTGCAAAAACCACAAGACCGGCGAGAAGATGCCAGCCAATATCCATGACGCCCAATCCGGAAAAGGGCGCCAGGCACAGAAAGGACACAACGAGAATAACGGAAAGGCGATTCGGAATCGTCATAGACAAGAAGTCATTCGTTGCCGTCATCGCCATGCAGAGCGGAAATATAACCAGAACTGCAGCTATCAGCATGACGTCTTTCCTCTTACTTGTTCGCCAAAAAAGGCTTTACTGATCCGCCACAGCATTTTCGATCGTGTTGGTGATGAAGAAAAACTGGGCGTTTAGCTTGTTGCTGAATGTGCCGAGTCCCCCTAGCAGAGCAGCGCTAATGATCGCAGTGATCAAGCCATACTCCACGGCAGTCGCACCGGATCTGTCTGCAAGGAAACTCTCGATCAATTTCGTCATACGCTTCCTTTCCGACACCCGACAATCAATTGCGACTTTAGGTCACCACAATTGCGTTTGTCTTAATTTTGCCGCTGCGCGAAATGATGCTCTGATTGCAGCAATCCAGATTTCAGCAAGTCGCAGTATTCTTGCCAAGGCCAGTTCACGGTCAGTTTGCTTGCGAGGTTGTCAAACTCATTATCGAACTCATCACCCAAAACGGCGGTAGGCCGCATTCGATTTCGGCAGCGCCGGATTCATTTGTTGACTATCAGGGGGAAGAGACAAAACGCTTTACCCTCGATAGCTGCCAAACGATCTTCCATTTAGCGACACCGCCGAACGCTAGGGCGATAGTCTTGAATTTCACTTTAGATCTTTGGTTAACAGCCTCGTCGAGCATCTCGCCTATGTTGTTTTTCACCAGCGAAAACCGCACAAAACACCTTGCTCAGAGGACGCGCTGAAGATTTCCCCTCGACCTTTGCGTTCGAAAGCGCTTAGTGCGGCGTTAAGCGGCCATTTACCCTTTCGCCGCATAATTTCGGCAAATCGCTCTATGATCGGATCTGCCTATGCGTTCGCCGGCCCTCATCGCTTTGCTTGGATCTTGCCTCGCCGCCACCTTCGGCGTCGCGTTCGCGCATGCGGAAGACGACTTCATGCAGGTTTTCCTCAATCATGCGAAAGTCCTGAAGCTTGACCGTCCGGTAGCGAAGGTCATCGTCGGCAACGCGGCCGTCGCGGATGCGACTGTAGCGGACGCCAAAACAATCGTGCTGACCGGCAAGGCCTTCGGAACAACCAATCTCGTGCTGCTCGATGCATCGGGCAACGCTATGCTTGACGAGCGCGTGCTCGTCTCCATCGATGAAGACAACACGCTCCGTCTCTTCCGGCAAACTGAGCGCACGGTCTTCTCATGCACCCCAGCCTGCGAGCAGCATCAGGCTCTGACATCGTCGAGCAGCAACTAACTCACTCCAATACGGTCGAGAAAACCGTTAAATTTGCAGCAGTCGGACAAACCCGGTTTTAAATCGGGACGCCTATCATCGCCGCACGTTCATGATGACGATGAAGGGCTCCGATGTTGGGAGACAAATTTCTTGACAGGGCGGCACGCGCCTTTGGCGGCTTTCGACGCGCCTCCGACGGCGCTGCGGCAATCGAATTCGCCATCCTTATTCTGCCGTTCTCGATCCTGGTGTTCGCGATCTTCGAGACGTTCACCGCCTTTGCTGGCGAACAGCTTGTCGGCAATGCGGTCGACACCATGGCGCGCAAGATCCGCACCGGCGAGATCACCTTCGGCCAGGGCAAATCGACTGATATGACCGAGGCGGAGTTTCGGCAGGCGTTTTGCGACGAGATCGCCATCTTTCACATGTGCGACGACGCGGAAGCCGCCACGCCTTCCAAGCTCTATATCGATGTCCGCCAGTTTTCGACCTATTCGGACATGCCGCTCGATGTTCCCAAGATCTCGACTGCGGCCTATTCCGACCTCGACACCAGCGAATTCGCCTTTTCGCCCGGCGGCGCCGACAGCAAGAACATGGTGCGCGCCTATTATCGCTGGGGCGTCGTCACCGATCTCGTCCGCCCCTATGTCGCCAATCTCAAGCCATCCGGCGAGACGCGCCCCACTCAATTCCTGATCGTCGCAACATCTGTTTTCGAGAATGAAGATTATGAGTGAGCGGAGGGGGAACTCGTGGCGTCTACGGCTTGTCGCTCTTCAGCGCCTTCTCGACAGTCGCTCAGGTGCGAGCGCCATCGAATTCGCGTTTCTGATGCCGGTGCTGATCGCGCTCTATCTCAGCTCCTACGAGATCACCACCGCCTATACCGCTTCGACGAAAGTTTTGAAGGCGGCGAGCACGGTGGCGGATTCGGTTGCGCGGCATAGTACGGTGACCAAGGCGACGCTTGCCGAAATGATCGACGCGGCAAAGGCAACGCTTGCGCCTGAAAGCGCCGATGGGCTCGGTCTGAAGATCACCGGTGTATCTGTCGACAGCGCCGGCAATGCGAGCGTGCTCTGGTCGTGGGATCAAGACGGCAACGCGCCCTATGTCAAAGGCAGCGAGGTCGATGCGCCCGACGATCTGAAAACACCATCAAGCTTTCTCATCAGGGCCGAAGCATCACTTCCCCACGAAATCCTGCTCTACATGACCAGCGCGGGCTCCTTCGACAGATCGACGCGCAGCATCACTCTCAACCGCGAATTCTACTTCAAGCAGCGATTGGGCGACGAAATTCCCTGCGGCGACTGTTCCTGAAGAGACGCACTTCTTGCCAAGGGCGGCGGGGCCGCTTAACTGACGGGGACAGCTTCATTTTCATCCCACAGGATCCACATGGCCCGCGTCTTTCTCTTCGTGCTCGACTCTTTCGGCATCGGAAACGCGCCCGACGCAGAGCGCTACGGCGATCTCGGCGCCGATACGCTCGGCCATATCGCGGAATTCTGCGCGGCGGGCGCGGCTGATCGCGCCGGTCTTCGTGAAGGGCCGCTTCTGCTGCCGCACATGACCAGCCTCGGCCTGCTGCACGCCTATGAGGCGGCCAATGGCGGGCTGCCGGCCGGAATGCGCCATGCGCCGCGCCTGCTCGGCGCTTTTGCCGCCGCCCAGGAGACGTCGAAAGGCAAGGACACGCCTTCGGGCCATTGGGAGATCGCCGGCGCGCCCGTCATGTTCGACTGGGGTTATTTCCCGAGCGAAGGCGATGCTTTTTCACCTGATCTCGTCGAGAAGATTTGCCAGGCGGCCGATCTGCCTGGCATTCTCGGCAATTGCCACGCCTCGGGGACCGAGGTCATCGCCCGTTTCGGCGAGGAGCATATGCGGACCGGAAAGCCGATCTGCTACACATCCTCGGACTCGGTGTTTCAAATCGCCGCCCATGAGCAGAGCTTCGGGCTGGAACGGTTGATGGCGCTGTCGGAGACGGTGCGCGTCATTCTCGATCCTCTGAATATCGGTCGGGTGATATCCCGTCCGTTCCTCGGCGACAGCGCCGAAACCTTCGAACGCACCGGCAATCGCCGTGACTTCTCCGTGCCGCCACCTGAACCGACCCTGCTCGACCGCCTCGTCGCCGCCGGCCGCAAGGTTCACGCCGTCGGCAAGATCGGCGACATCTTCGCCCATCAGGGCGTGTCGACGCTGACCAAGGCGAACGGCAACATGGCGCTGTTCGACGCCTCGCTGAAGGTGATGGAGACGGCCGAAGACGGCGATCTCGTCTTCACCAATTTCGTCGATTTCGACATGCTCTACGGCCATCGCCGTGATGTCGCCGGCTATGCGGCGGCGCTCGAAGCCTTCGACGCCAGGCTGCCGGACTTCGCTGCGCGCATGAAGCAGGGCGACGTCGCGATCCTCACCGCCGATCACGGCTGCGATCCGACCTGGCGCGGCGCGGACCACACGCGCGAACAGGTTCCGGTGCTGATCTTCGGCCCGTCCGTGCGCCCCGCCTCACATGGCCAGCGAAAGAGCTTCGCCGATATCGGAGAAACGGTCGCGCAGATCCTCGACGTGCAGCCGGGTCCGCATGGGGCGGGCTTCTGGTCGACGTCGGCCTGAAAGGCCTGATTTCCGCCTCTTTGATGGGGATGACGGGACAAAGGCGAAATGGGCGCTTGCGGGGTCGCCGCCATCGTGAAAAAACTCGCCCGACAGCAGACAAGTGAACAAGAAGAGGCATTCCGACATGGACGGCGTGACAGTCATCAATCATCCGCTCGTGCAGCACAAGCTCACGATCATGCGCAAGAAGGAAACCTCGACCGCCGGCTTCCGCCGCCTGCTGCGCGAGATTTCCACGTTGCTCTGCTATGAAGTCACCCGCGACCTCGAAATCACCTATGAAGAGATTGAGACGCCGCTGGTTCCGATGACCGCGCCGATCCTCGAAGGCAAGAAACTGGTCTTCGCCTCGATCCTGCGCGCCGGCAACGGCCTGCTTGAAGGCATGCTGGATCTCGTGCCCTCGGCCCGCGTCTCGCATATCGGCGTCTATCGCGACCATGAAACGCTGAAGCCCGTCGAATACTATTTCAAGGCTCCGGAAGACATCAACGAGCGCCTGGTGATCGTGGTCGATCCGATGCTCGCCACCGGCAATTCCTCGATCGCCGCGATCGACAAGCTCAAGGAGCGCGGGGCGACCAATATCCGTTTCCTGTGCCTGCTGGCCGCGCCCGAAGGCATCAAGAACTTCCATGCCTTCCATCCGGATGTGCCCGTCTACACCGCCTCGATCGACAGCCATCTGAACGAGAAAGGCTATATCGTTCCCGGTCTCGGCGACGCCGGCGACCGCATGTACGGAACAAAGTGAACGATTATCTTAAATCGGGTTTAACGCTTTTCTCGAAAAAGCCTGAAAGGCGCCGCTCGGCGCCTTTGTTTTTACACATCTCTTAGCAATTCCGTCCTAGCGTCGTTCTCCTGTGCGAATAGGAGAATTCTATGATCGGGCGCGCGCTTCTCATCTGGTCCTCGGTGATTGTGGTGGCCGTCAACGTGCCGGCAATGGTCGAACCGGCCAAGAAACCAGCATTGGGCGGCGAGACCGCAGCGATCAACGTCGCCACGTCGCCGTCGCGCAGTTATGTGCTGAAATCCAATGACGCCGGCCATTTCGAAGGCCGGTTCCGCCTGAACGGCAAGCCGCTGGACGCGATGATCGACACCGGCGCGACCTTCGTCACCGTCAACGAAGCGGATGCGCGAAACCTCGGCTATGGCGGCAACGAACTGAACTTCCGCTATGAGGTGGACACAGCCAACGGCCCCGCCAAGGCGGCGCGCATCCAGTTGCGCTCGGTGGAAATCGGCACGGTGCAAGTCCGCAATGTCGATGCGCTGGTGTTGAGAGGCCGCAAGCTCGCCTCGCCGCTCATCGGCATGAGCTTCATGCGAAAGCTCGATTCCTATTCCGCCGACGACAGCGAAATGCGGCTGGTCAACTGATCCGCTTGAAGACGACGGGGAGCGCCGTCGTCGGCTCGTCCGAAATCGTCACGCAATCGAGATAGGCCGCAGCAGCGGCGGTTGCCGCTGCGTCATCGGCGGCATGCACGAAGGCAAGCGGTTCGCCTGCGGAGACGCTTCCACCGACCGGAATGATGCCGGTGAAGCCGGTGCGATGATCGACAGCATCTTCCGGCCTCAGCCGTCCTCCGCCGAGCCCGATCACGGCGAGACCGATATCCCTCGTCTTATAACCGGCGACGAAACCGGATTTCGGCGCTGCGACCGGCTTGACGACCAGCGCTTTCGGCAGATGCGCGCGCCAGGAGCTCGCGAAATCGGCGGGTCCGCCCTGGGCATGAACCATCCGACCGAAAACCTCCAGGGCGCGGCCCGAAGACAGGGCTTCGGAGGCCCGCTGTTCTGCCTCGGCGAGATCGGCTGCAAGGCCCGCATTGACCAGCATGTCGGCCGCGAACGCCATCACCGCCCGGTAGCTGCGCGTGCCGGACTTGCCTCCTTCGAGAAATTCCATGGCGTGGGCGACTTCGACGGCGTTGCCGGCGCAATCGGCGAGCGGTTCGTTCATGTCGGTGATCAGCGCCGTGGTCTTCACGCCCGCGCCATTGGCGACGTCGACGATCGAGCGGGCCAGCGTTTCCGCCTCCTCCATGGTCTGCATGAAGGCGCCGTTTCCGGTCTTCACGTCCATGACCAGGGATTGCAGGCCGGCCGCCAGCTTCTTGGAGAGAATGGAGCCGGTGATCAGCGGCACGGAATCCACCGTCGCGGTGACGTCGCGGATGGCGTAAAGGCGCTTGTCGGCAGGCGCGATCTCGCCGGTCTGGCCGATGATGGCGCAGCCGACATCGCGAACGATCTCGGAAAAGCGTTGCTTGCTCGGGAAAATGTCATAGCCCGGTATCGATTCCAGCTTGTCGAGCGTGCCGCCGGTATGGCCGAGGCCGCGCCCTGATATCATCGGCACGGCTAGCCCGCAGGCGGCGACGATAGGGGCCAGCATCAGCGAGACATTGTCTCCGACGCCGCCGGTGGAATGCTTGTCGCCAACCGGGCGATCGAGATCCGGCCAGGACAGGACGTCGCCGGAATCCCGCATAGCCAGCGTCAGCGCCACGGTTTCCTCGGCGCTCATGCCGGAAAACCACACGGCCATGGCGAAGGCCGCCACCTGCCCCTCCGAAATCGCATTGCGCGACAGCGCGCTGACGAACTCGTAAATGGCGTCGGGCGGCAATGTCTCGCCGTTCCGCTTGGCGCGGATCACTTCCTGCGGGATCATGCTTTCCGTCTCCTTCAGCCGATGACGTCGGTGTCGAAGCTGAACGGCAGCAATTCGTCCATCGTCATCGTCTTCTTCACGCCAGTCCCGTCGCAGAGATAGATGCGCGTGTTGCGGTCGGCGAATTCGGCGATCTTCTGCCGGCAGCCGCCGCAGGGCGGGCAGAGCGCCATCTTCTCTGCGATCACGGCGATCTCGACGATCTTCTTGGCCCCGCCCATGACCATGGCGCCGATCGCCGTGCATTCGGCGCACCAGCCCTGCGGAAATGCGAGATTTTCAATATTTGCGCCCTTGTAGATCACGCCGTCCTCGGCGCGGATGGCCGCGCCGACGGGGAATTTGGAATAGGGCGCATAGCATTTGCCCATGGCGTCTTTCGCCGCCTCGAAAAGCTGGTCCAGCGACATCTCAACGCTCCTTCACATAGGGGACGCCGGCCGCCTTGGGCGGCATGGCCTTGCCGATGAAGCCCGCGAGCAGCACGACGGTGAGGATATAGGGCAGCGCCGTCCAGAGCTGCACCGGGATTTCGCCGATCAACGGCACCGGCTGGCCCTGCATGGCGATGGAAAGCGATTCCAGGAAGCCGAACAGCAGGCAGGTGAGCAGGATGTTCTTCGGTTTCCAATTGGCGAAGACCAGGGCTGCGAGCGCGATAAAGCCCTTGCCCGCCGACATGCCCTTGGTGAAGCCGCCGCTGACGGCCATCGACAGAAACGCGCCGGCGAGGCCGACAAACACGCCGCCGAGCAGCACCGCCATATAGCGCAGCCGCGCCACGGAAATGCCGGCCGTATCCACCGCGCCCGGATTTTCGCCCACGGCGCGCAGGCGCAGGCCGAAACGGGTGCGATACAGGATCCACCAGGTGATCGGGATCATCGCAAAGGCGAAATAGGTGAGCAGATGATGGCCCGAGAGGAGGCGTTCATAAATGACGCCGATGACCGGAATCTGGCCGATCTCGGCGGCGAAAGGCAGTTGCACCGTCTGCAGCTTGGCCGAACCAGACAGCGAGGGCGTGCGGCCGGCCATATTGAACCAGGCCTGACCGATGATCACGGTCGCGCCCATCGCGACGAAGTTGATCGCCGTGCCGGAGACGACCTGGTTGCCGCGCTGGGAGATCGAGGCGTAGCCATGCACGGCAGAGAACGCCACGGCGCAGAGAATGGCCGAGGCGATGCCGAGCACGGCCGAACCGGTGACGGCCGCCCCCGAGGCGCCGGCGAAGGCGGCCGCCAGCAGCTTGCCTTCGAGACCGATATCCACCACGCCGGAGCGCTCGGCATAGAGGCCGGCCAGCGCCGTCAGGATGAGCGGCACGGACATGCGGATCGTGCCCTGGAGGATGGAGACCCACCAATCGATATTTTCCATGATCAGCCTCCGGCAGTTTCAGTGGTGGGCGCGCCGCCGCGGCGCATGCGGGCAAAAGTCAGGGTGACAGCGGGGCGGAACAGATGCTCCAGCGCGCCGGCGAACAGGATGACGAGACCCTGGATGATGACGATCATGTCGCGCGAAATATTGGGCATCTCGAAGGCGATTTCGGCGCCGCCCTGATAGAGCATGCCGAACAGGATCGAGGCGAGAATGATGCCGACCGGATGCGACCGACCCATCAGCGCCACCGCGATGCCGACAAAGCCGGCGCCGGCGACGAATTCCTGCTGGATGCGGAACTGGTCGCCCATGATCGAATTGATCGCAAGCAGGCCGGCCAGCGCGCCCGAAATCAGCATGGTCACGATGATGATCTTCTTTTCCGAGATGCCGGCGTAACGCGCCGCCCCCGAGGAATGGCCGAGCGTGCGCATTTCATAGCCCAGTCGCGTGCGCCAGATCAGCAGCCAGACCAGATAGCAGGCCAGAAGCGCGAGCAGGAAGCTGAGATTGAACGGCGAATTGCGGTTGTCGAGACCGAAGATCGCCAGCAGCCAATCGAGTTTCGGCAATTGTCCGCCGGCCTCGAAGGTGCGGGACTGGATCGCCATCGAGCCGAACGGCTTGAAGACATTGATCAGCATCCACAGCATCAGGCTGTTGGCCATGTAGTTGAACATGATCGTGGTGATGACGATATGGCTGCCGCGATAGGCCTGCAGCCAGGCCGGCACCAGCGACCAGAGCGCGCCGGTGGCGATGCTGCCGATGATCGCCAGCGGAAACACCACATACCAGGGCAGGGTCGAATCGAACATCAGGCAGGCGACCGCGACCCCGATGCCGCCGATATAGGCCTGTCCTTCGACGCCGATATTGAACAGGCCGGCATGGGCGGCGACCGCCACAGCGAGCCCTGCAAAGATGAAGTTCGTGGCGTAGAACAGCGTATAGCCGACGCCCTCGCCGGAGCCGAAAGCGCCGGTGATCATCAGTTCAGCGGCGCGGAGCGGATTTTCTCCGACGAACAGCACGACGAGCCCCGAGATCAGAAAGGCCGCGATGAGATTGAGCAGCGGGATCAGGCCGTATTCGGCCCAATTCGGCAGCTTGGCAAAGGGCGCGCTCATTCGGCTGCCTCCTTCTTGTCTTCCACGCCCGCCATCAGCAGGCCGATTTCCCCTTCCGGCGCGTCCGGACTACGCTCACCGACCACGCGGCCGGCGAACATGACCAGGATGCGGTCGGACAGCGAACGGATTTCGTCGAGTTCGACCGACACCAGTAGGATCGCCTTGCCGGCGTCGCGCATTTCGATGATGCGGCGATGGATGAATTCGATCGCGCCGACATCGACGCCGCGCGTCGGCTGACCGATGATCAGCACATCGGGGTTCTGCTCCATCTCGCGCGCCAGCACGATCTTCTGCTGGTTGCCGCCCGAAAAATTCGCGGTCTTGAGACGCGGATTGGGCGGACGAATGTCATATTGGGCGATCTTAGCTTCGGCGTCCTTGCGGATCGCATCGACATCGAGCAGCCAGCCCTTGGTGTATTGCGGCGAATTGTGATAGCCGAGAATAGCGTTTTCGGCCTCCTCGAACTTCAGCACCAGACCGGTGTGATGGCGGTCTTCGGAAACATGCGCCAGCCCCCGGCGGCGCAGCTCGGCCGGATCGCCGTGAGCCGTCACGTCGACCGACTTGCCGTTCAGGTCGACGGCGCCCGAGACGGCCCGACGCATGCCGGCGATGGCTTCCAGGAGTTCCGACTGGCCGTTGCCGGCGACCCCGGCGATGCCGACGATTTCACCGGCGCGCACATCGAAGGAGACGTCGTCGACCATGGTCACGCCGCGGCTGTCCTTGACGGTGAGATTGCGCACCGACAGCTTGACGCCGGCGGGATTGGCCTCGCCCTTTTCCACCCTGAGCAGCACGCGGCGGCCGACCATCAGTTCGGCAAGCTCTTCCACCGTCGTCTCTGAGGTCTTGCGCGTCGCAACGATTTCGCCGCGCCGCATGACCGAGACTTCATCGGTGATCGCCATGATCTCGCGGAGCTTGTGGGTGATGAGGATGATGGTTTTTCCCTGCGCCTTGAGCTGGGCGAGGATGCGAAACAGGTGATCGGCCTCGGCCGGCGTCAAGACGCCGGTCGGCTCGTCGAGAATGAGGATCTCCGCGCCGCGGAACAGCGCTTTGAGGATTTCGACGCGCTGCTGGATGCCGACAGGCAATTCCTCGATCGTGGCGTCGGGATCGACCTCCATCTCATATTCCTGCTCGAGCCGTTTCAGCTCGGCACGAGCCTTGGCGATGCCCTTGTTGAGAATGGGGGAATCTTCCGCGCCGAGCATGATGTTTTCGAGCACGGTGAAATTTTCGACCAGCATGAAATGCTGATGCACCATGCCGATGCCGGCGGAGATCGCCGCGCTGGGATCCTTGATGTGGGCCTTCTGGCCGTTGATGTGGATCTCGCCTTTGTCGGCCTGGTAGAAGCCGTAGAGGATCGACATCAGGGTGGATTTACCGGCGCCGTTTTCCCCGATAATGCCGTGGATGGCGCCTTTGCGGACCTTGAGGTCGATATTCTTGTTGGCGTGGACGGGGCCGAAACTCTTGTCGATGCCCTTGAGTTCAATTGCAAATTCGCTCATGACAGCCCATATCGGAACGGCCGGCCACCTGGCGCGGCTTTCTGGACGGATAGTGTTGAGGTTTGGGACGCCTGTCCAGCGGCTTTCGCCCGACAGCGACGGAGAAAACGCCATGAGCGACGAAGACCTTTCGGCCCGCGTGACGCTGCTCGAGGAAACAATCGCGCATCAGAGCCGGACGATCGAAGATCTGTCCGGGGAGATCGCCGGGCAATGGAAAATCATCGACCAGCTTCAATTCCGCCTGGAACGGCTCACCGAGCAGTTCCGCGCGCTTGAAGACGCGACGCTCGAAGCGCCCGCCGTCACCAAACCGCCCCATTATTGATTGTCAGCCCCGTTCATCCGCAGGGTTCTTGTCCCAAAAAAGACCCGCCCTGGCCCAGGCCAGGACGGGTCTTTTTATTATTCAACCGATCAATAGGGGCACTTTTCATCCGACATATAGTCGTGCACCTGCACGGCGCCGGAGATGATGTCCGCCTTGGCCTTTTCGAGGGCGGCGCTCATTTCGGGCGTGATCAGCGGCTTGTTGTTGTCATCCATGGCGGCGCCGACGCCTTCTTCCTTCAGGCCGAGATTCTGGATGTCGGCCACGAACTTGTCGTTCTTGACATCGTTGAAGGAGTTGTAGACGGCGACATCGACGCGCTTGAGCATCGAGGTCAGCACCTTGCCCGGCTGCAGGCCGTTCTGGTTGGAATCGACGCCGATGCCGAGCTTGCCGGCTTCAGCCGCAGCCTGGAGAACGCCGACGCCAGTGCCGCCGGCAGCGTGGTAAACCACGTCGGCGCCCTGAGCGATCTGCGACTTGGCGATTTCGCCGCCCTTGACCGGGTCGTTCCAGGCGCTCGGATCAGAGCCTGTATAGGCCTGGAACACTTCGGCGTCCTTGTTGACCGACTTCACGCCGCCGACATAGCCGCAGGCGAATTTGTGGATCAGCGGAATGTCCATGCCGCCGACGAAACCGACCTTGCCGGACTTCGCGGCCAAGCCGGCGAGCACGCCGACGAGGTAGGAGCCTTCCTGTTCCTTGAAGACGATCGACTTGACGTTCGGCTTGCCTGTTACAACCATGTCGATGATGGCGAACTTGGTGTCGGGATATTCGCCCGCGACCTTCTCGAGCGCCGCGGCCCAGGAGAAGCCGGCCACGACGATCGGGTTGTTGCCGTCGCCGGCGAACTTGCGCAGCGCCTGTTCGCGCTGGGCGTCGTTGGCGATTTCGAATTCGCGATAAGCAATGCCGGTGTCGGCCTTGAACTTCTCTGCGCCGTTATAGGCGGCTTCGTTGAACGACTTGTCGAACTTGCCGCCCAGATCATAGATGATCGCCGGCTTCACATCGGCGGCGAAAGCGGATGCGGCCATCGACGCCGTCGCCATCAGTGTCAAAAGGATTTTTTTCATTGTTTTTCCCTGTTGCCTCACAGTTTGCGGAATTAGCCGGAGACCCCTCTAACGGCTCTCAACTAACGGCCCTGCCTCTTTCCCTCTCGAGACGAGCGCGCGGCATCCTTGCATGGCTAGGGGAAAAATTCACCAAAAATTTTTCAGTTGGTAAAAATCGGTTCATCCCTCTGCTTTCTCTATGAAAAACAGAGGGATGGGGTCATTCTTCAGCAGCTTTGGCTAGGCGATGCAGGCGACGCCCGTACCCTTCAATCCACAATATCCGCCGGGATTCTTGGCGAGATATTGCTGGTGATACTCCTCGGCGAAATAGAACGGGCCGACCTCGGCGATTTCCGTGGTGATGCGCGCCTTGCGGCCGGCGCGGTCGAGCGCCTGCTGGTAGGCGTCGCGCACCGTCTCGGCCACGCGCTTCTGCTCTTCATTGTAGACATAGATCGCCGACCGGTAGGTCGTGCCGATATCATTGCCCTGGCGCATGCCCTGGGTGGGATCATGCTCTTCGAAGAACAGTTTCAGCAATTGCTGCAGCGACACGGCCTTGGGATCATACACCACCAGCACCACTTCCGTATGGCCGGTCAGGCCCGTGGTGGTTTCCTGATAGGTCGGATTGCGGGTGAAGCCGCCGGAATAGCCGACTGCGGTCACATGGACGCCGGGGGTTTTCCAGAACAGGCGCTCGGCGCCCCAGAAGCAGCCGAGGCCGAGCAGGATCTTCTCGGTTCCCTCGGGATAGGGGCCCTTGAGCGGCTGGCCGTTGACGAAATGGGTGTCCGCCGTCGGCAATTCGACGTCGCGCCCCGGCAGCGCATGGGCGGGATCGGGCATCACGGTCTTCTTGTTGAACATGTCGATCAGGAACATGGTCTTTCCTTTCCTTGTTCGAACCATCGAAAGCGGCGCGATCGGCCTGAAGCAGCAATATTCTCAGCCGAACTTGCGGCGAGACGGCAGTTTCGCCACCGCGACCGGGCTGCGATAGGCCGCGAGATAGAGGATCAGCGACAGGCAGAGAAACACGGCGAAAGCGGGCTGAATCAACAGCCAGGCGATCACATCGTCCCAGATGAAATCGGAGAGATGCGACTGCACATAAAGTTCAGCTTCCAGCACGACATCGGGATAGAGGCCGAACAAAGCATTGCCGAGCGAGGTGATCATCACGCCGTTGGCCGCCACCGACTGAATGGAATCGACCACGCCGGCGATCACGGCCGAGGCCAGAAACACCATACTGACGAATCGCAACACCAGAAGCATGCCGCCACCGGGACCTTTCTCCGCAAAGCCGCTTTGCGCAACGCGCTCGGGCCATCCTGGCTGAAGCGCCATGCGCGCCCCGAGCCCAAGAAGTAGCGGTCCGCACCCCGACTTTCAATGCCGCCCCGCCATCGCCCTCATTTTCCGCATCAAAATTCTGTCATGAAGGGTTGATTATCGCCACAGCATCGGTATAGATCGCGCCCGAACGAAGCGCCGGACAAAACCGGTCCCAATCAAGCGCTTCGCGACGCCCTTTCAGGGTGAAGGACAGGTGGCCGAGCGGTTGAAGGCGCACGCCTGGAACGCGTGTGTACGTGAAAGCGTACCGAGGGTTCGAATCCCTCTCTGTCCGCCATTTCTTCCAACAAAGTCACAGGCTTAACTTTTTTGCGCTAGGCTTCGGAAACGAATATCCCCTCTTCCGTCAATTCGAACCATCGCCTCATCGTGCGGGGATCCTCGCGGGTGATCCGGATTAGCGGCGGCGCCTGTTGCAGTTGTTGGATCGCCCGGAGAACCAGCGCATGCTCGAGGCCGAGACGGCGGGAGAGGCTGCGGCTGTCGGACGGCAAGCCGGAGGCAGCCGCGGCGAGCAGCGCCGCCTGCAAAGGATCAAGACGCGGCGCGCGGGCGATGAGGCGATCGACCTCGGCGAGAAACGCTGCGATCTCCTCGTCTTCGCTCACGCCGCGCTCAGGAGACGGAAGGATACGAGGATCGATTTCGAGGTCGGCGTGTCGCTTTCTTCGCCGGCGCTGTCGAGCGGCGCGAGCGCGTTGAGCTCGGGATAGTAGCCCGCGACGCTGCCGCGCGGAATGTCATAGGGCGCAAAGCGGAAATTGCGGGCGATGCGTTCGACGCCGTCGTGCCATTCGCCCACCACATCGGCGCGATCACCCGCCTTGGCGCCCAGCGCTTCGAGATCGGCGGGGTGCATGAAGATCACCTGTCTTTCGCCATAGACGCCGCGATAGCGATCATCCAAACCATAGACGGTGGTGTTGTACTGGTCATGCGAGCGGAAGGTCTGCAGCGCGAAGCGATTGTTCGCCGCCAGCGCCTGCTGATGGACCGTCGCTTTCGGGAGGGCGCCGGAGGAGAATTCGACCTTTCGCGACGGCGTCTCCCATTCGCGATGGGCGGCGCTGTTGCGCAAATGAAAGCCTCGTGGTCGGCGCAGGCGACGATTGAAGTCGTCAAACCCTGGTATGGTCGCCTCGATATGGTCGCGGATCAGATCGTAGTTCTCCGCGAGCGCCAGCCAGTCGATGCTGTCGGACCCGACGGTCGCTGCGGCGATGCCGGCGATGATGGCGGTTTCCGACCGCAGATGCGGCGAGGCCGGACGGTTGATGCCGGCCGAGCCATGCACCATGCTCATGGAATCCTCGACGCTGATCAGCTGCGACTGTCCCTCAGAATTGAGATCCATCTCGGTGCGGCCGAGGCAGGGCAGGATGAAGGAGATCTCGCCGGGCATCAGATGCGAATGATTGGGCTTGGTGGCGATATGAACCGTGAGCTTCAGTCGCCTGAGCGCGGTTTCGACCAGCGCGCTGTCGGGCGTGGCGCGCGCGAAATTGCCGCCAAGGCCGATAAACGCCTGGGCCGAGCCGTCCAGCATCGCGCCGATCGCCGCCAGCACGTTGTGTCCGTGCTGGCGCGGCATGGGCAGGCCGAACCGCGCTTCCAGCGCGTCGAGAAACGCGTCTCCAGGCTTTTCATTGATGCCGACGGTGCGGTCGCCCTGGACATTGGAATGGCCGCGCACCGGGCAGAGGCCCGCGCCCGGCCGGCCGATATGGCCGCGCAGCATCATGAAATTGGTGATTTCGCGGATGGTGGCCACCGAATGCAGGTGCTGCGTCACCCCCATCGCCCAGGTGGCGATCACGCGTTCGGCGCTGAGATAGATCGCGGCGGCCTCTTCAATCTCCGCGCGGCTCAGCCCGGACTGGTCTTCGATCTCATCCCAGCCGGTCGCATCGACGGAGGCGCGATAGGCGTCGAAACCCTCGCAATGCGTCGCTAGGAAATCACGGTCCAGAACCGAAGCGCGGCCGGCGGCCAGCGCCGCGTCGTCAGCGGCGAACACAGCCTTGCTCATGCCGCGGAATGCGGCCATGTCGCCGCCCAGCCGCGGCTGGACATAGCGGCTGGCGATGGGCGTCGAGCCCGCATGCAGCATTTCGAGTTTGTCCTGCGGATCGGAAAAGCGTTCGAGGCCCCGCTCCCTGACCGGATTGAACACCACGATGCGGGCGCCGCGCAGGGCGGCGCGGCGGAGATCGCCGAGCATTCGGGGATGATTGGTGCCGGGATTCTGCCCGACGACAAAGATCGCGTCCGCCTGTTCGAAATCTCCGAGCCGCACCGTGCCCTTGCCGACGCCGATCGCCTGGCGCAGCGCCACGCCGCTGGCCTCGTGGCACATGTTGGAGCAATCGGGAAAATTGTTGGTGCCATAAGCGCGGACGAACAATTGATAGAGATAGGCCGCCTCATTGCTGGCGCGGCCGGACGTGTAGAATTCGGCGCGGTCGGGATTACCGAGCCCCTTCAGCAGTGCGCCGATCTCGGCGAAGGCGGCGTCCCATGCGACGGGAAGATAACGATCCGACGCCGCGTCATAGCGCAGGGGATGCGTCAGCCGGCCATGACGTTCGATCTCGTAGTCTGACAACAGGCGCAGATCGGAGACGCGATTCCGGGCGAAAAAATCCGGCGTCGCACGTTTCTCGGTGGCTTCCCAGGCGACCGCCTTGACGCCGTTCTCACAGAATTCGAAGGACGAGCCATGTTCGGGATCGCCCCAGGCGCAGCCCGGGCAATCGAAGCCATCGGGCTGGTTGGCCTTCAGCATGGCGCGCGCCCCCGACAGCGGGGCGCCGGTTTCCAGGAGCCGCTTGCCGCAGCTTTTCAACGCGCCCCAGCCGCCGGCGGCCGAGGACTTCTTTCCGAGAAAACTTGTTGTCATTGGTCAGGTATTTGACGAACGCCAGGAAAGATCAAGGGCGCGGCTCCAATCGCGTGATAGAAAAATACAATTGCAGCGCAGCGTGAACCGATCCAGGGGTTGGGCGTCCCGGGCATTTTTCTTTGGCGAAGCCGTCGATTGCCTCTATGGGAGACTGAGTGCAGCCTGAGATCCCTCCATGCAGACCATCACCGCCGTTGCGCGCCATGTCGTCGAGATCAAGAAGAGCCGATTTATCGTCGCTGCTGCGCCTGTGGCCGACGAGGCCGCCGCAAAAGCCTTCATAGCATCGGAAAGCGACGCCTCGGCCAATCATAATTGCTGGGCCTATCGTATCGGCCAGGTCTATCGTTTCAACGACGATGGCGAACCCTCGGGAACGGCGGGCAAACCGATCCTGCAGGCGATCGACGGGCAGGATCTCGACGGGGTGGCGGTCGTGGTGACCCGCTTCTTCGGCGGCATTCTGCTCGGCTCCGGCGGCTTGATCCGCGCCTATGGCGGCTCGGCCGCGGAATGCCTGCGGGCGGCTGAGAAAATCCGGCTGACGCCGCAGGTGGAAAAGGGCATGCAGATCGTCTTTTCCGATCATGGATTGATAAAATCGCGCCTGGAGCGCATAGAGGGCGCGACCATTCTATCGGAGACGTTCGGCGCAGACGGGGTGTTTCTTCGCTGCCTGTTGCCGGCCGATCAGGCCGACGCGCTGATCCGATCGCTGGTCGATCTGACGAGCGGCCGGCTCGCCATCGACAGCGAGGACTTATGACCGGCGAGCCGGCTGACCTTGTTAGCCGGCAAATCAATAGCCGCGACTGTTTGAAAAAGGAATTTTCATGCCGCCCCAGTCTCTATCGCGCATCCTGACGGACTGGCTCATTCTTCTTCTCATCTCGGCGGCGTTCGTGGCGGGACTCGAAATCTTCCATCTTCCGGCGGCGCTGTTGCTGGGGCCGATGATCGCCGCGATCATTCTGGCGGCGGCGGGGCGCGCCGCGCCGGTGCCGAAACAGGCGACCTTCATCGCCCAGGGGGTGATCGGCTGCCTGATGGCCAAGGCCATCCCGCTGGACCTGCTGGTCGAGATCGGCCGCGCCTGGCCGATCTTTCTGTCCGGCGTCGTCTCGGTGATCGCCGTCTCCGTCGGCTTCGGCTGGCTGCTCGCCCGCATGCAGGTGCTGCCGGGCTCGACCGCCATCTGGGGCTCGGTGCCTGGAGCGGCGTCCGCCATGACCATCATGTCGGAGAGCTTCGGCGCCGATATGCGGCTTGTCGCCATCATGCAATATATGCGGGTTCTCTGCGTGGCGCTGGCCGCTGCGCTGGTGTCGCGGATGTTCATCGGCGAAACGGGCGCCGCCCAATCGGTCATCTGGTTTCCGCCCATCGACTGGGCGCCGCTCGGCCAGACCGCTCTGTTGATCGCGGTTTCCGCCGTGATCGTGAACCTCGCCAATATTCCGGCCGGCATGATGCTGGTTCCCATGGCGCTCGGCGCGCTCTTGCAGGATCTCGGGCTGATGCAGATCGAATTGCCGCCCTGGTTGCTGGCGGCGAGTTACGCCGTGGTTGGCTGGGGCATTGGCGGGCGGTTCACCCGCACGATCCTGGTCTATGCGCTAAAGGCGCTGCCACGGGTGGTCGCCGCAATTCTCGCGTTGATCGTGATCTGCGGCGGCTTCGCGTATGTGCTGGTGCATGTCGCCGGGGTCGATCCCCTCACAGCCTATCTCGCGACAAGTCCCGGCGGGGCCGATACGGTGGCGATCATCTCCGCCTCCAGCGACGTCGACGTCTCCTTCGTCATGGCCATGCAGTTGGCCCGCTTCCTGTTCATTCTGGTCACCGGCCCGGCGCTGGCGCGGCTGGTGGTGAAATGGTCGGGCCTGGACAGGCCGGCTGGGCCGGCCTGATCCGGTTGGCGCCGGTCAGCCTTCGAGCCAGCGGACCTCATCCGGCGTCAGCGCGATATCGAGCGCCGAAAGACTGTCTTCCAATTCGCTGAGAGTGCGCGGCCCGATCAGCGGGATCACCGGGAAAGGCTGCGCGAGCACATAGGCGAGCGCGATGTGGATAGGACTACGGCCTTTCTTGGCGGCGAGTTCATAGGCCCGGTCGCGACGGATGAAATTCTGCTCCGAATACCAGCAGCGGACGATTTCCTCGTCGTCGAAGCGGTCGCGGCCGGCGCGGTCGGTGAAGAAGCCGCGCCCCTGGCTCGACCAGGCGAAATTGGGCGTCTGCGTCCTGTAGAGCCACTCCTTCCAGTCTTTGTCGGAAGCGGCGACGCAGCCGGCCCAGATCGGATCGATCATTTCGGCCAGCGAGAAATTGTTCGACAGCGCCGACGGCGCCCGCTTTCCGGTTTTCTCGGCATAGGCGATCGCCGCGTCCATGCGGTCGCGCGTCCAGTTTGAGCCGCCGAAGATGCCGCGGATCCGGCCAGCGCTCGCTTCCGCATCCATGGCGTCGACGAATTCCTCGACCGGCACATCGGGATTGTCGCGATGCATGAAATAGACATCGACATAGTCGGTCTTCAGCCGCTCCAGCGACACGGTCAGCTGCTTGCCGATCTGGTCGGGATAGCAGAGCGGCGAATGCACGCCCTTGCCGATCAGCACGATCTCCTCGCGGTCGATGCCCCGGCTCGCATGCCAGTCGCCGAACACCGCTTCGGTGACGCCGTTGCCATAGATATAGGCGGTGTCGAACAGATTACCGCCCGCCTCGTAGAAGGCGTCGAGCGTCAGCGAGGCCGAGGCGAAATCCGGGAAGAATTCAAAGCCCAGCGCCACCGTCGACGCCTGCTTGGCGAGGCCGGGAATGGCGCGCCGGGGAACCTTATGGCCCGCCTTCACGACATCACCGGCGATATTCTTCGTTCTGAGCGCCGGCGTCTCGAGTTCGTATTTCAGCCCGACCGCGGCCCGCCAGGCGTCCATGGCGCGGAGATTGCCGAGCGAATCGGCCCAGCCCATGCCGGGGGCGCGGAATTCGCGTTCGCCGGCGCGGATGGCGTCAGCGGCCGCATCGGCCTCGAAGGAATAGAGCCAACGGTCCTCAGGGCATTCGATGGTCTCGTGCGCCCCATCCTTGCGGAAGAGTTCGATCTTGCCGACGCCGCCTTTGTGGCCGGCGGCGAACCAGAAATCGGCGACCTCAAGCCGCCCTTCCGAACCGATCACCCGGAGGACATTGTCCTGATCGGCCATGATCGAGCAGGAGACTTCAGCCACGATGTCGTTGGGGAATTTCAGCACGGCCGAAGCCCATTCGTCGACGCCGGTTTCGCCGAGACGCGCTGCGCCCGTGACCTTGACGGGATCGAGGAAGGGCTTGCCCTCGACCGCGCCGGCGATCAGCCGCGCCATGGACACGGGGTAGCCGCCGACATCGAGAATGCCGCCGCCGGCAGACGCCTGTGAGAAGAGCCGGTGTTCGGGGCGCACGCCGCCCATGTCGAAACCGAAGCTCGACTTGATCAGCCTGACCTGACCGATCACGCCCGAGCGAATGAGATCGATGAGCTTCGCCGTTTGCGGATGCAGCCGGTACATATAGGCTTCGCCGGCGAAGACGCCGGCCTTGCGCGCTTCGTGATAGACGGCGTCGGCGTCGAAAGCGGTGAGCGCCAAGGGCTTTTCGACGAGCACATGCTTGCCGGCGCGAATGGCCTTGATCGCCCATTCCGGGTGGGACGGATGCGGCGTGGCGATATAAACGGCCTCGACCTCGGGATCATCGATCAGCGCCTGGTAGCCTGACACGATGCGGGCGCCGGGAAATCCCTCGGCAAGACCCGGCCTGTTGGGATTGCGCGTGCCGATGGCCGCGATGCGGCCGGTTCTCGAATGGGCGACGCCTTCTGCAAAGGTGCGCGCTATCGTGCCGGGGCCGATGATGCCCCAGCGCAGTCTGTCTTGCGTCATGATCGTACTCCTCCCGATCGCGACCCGCCGGACATCCAATTGTCGAGGCGGATCCAGCCCAGCCCGGGAGGGCCGGGCAAATTCAACGCAGACGTTGGCCTGCGCTGTCGAACAGAAACGCCTGAGCCGCCGAAACGCCGACCGTCATCTTGTCCGCCGCGCGGCTGTCGCGGCTCTCCTCGTGCTCGATGATGATCTGCTCGCCCGGCTTGAGATGGGCGTAGATATAGCTGGTATGGCCGAGATGTTCGGTGACGTCGACCGTGACGGTCAATTGCGCGTCGCCCTGACCGGCTTTCAGGAAATGTTCGGGACGCAGGCCGATCGTCACCTTGTCGCCCTGCTTGAGCGCGGCGGCGATCGGCAGCGTCACCTGCGTCTCCGGCTGGTCGTCCAGCCCCACCGAAATCTGGCCGCCTTCAGCCGAGATCACATGGGCCGGCAGGAAGTTCATCTTCGGCGAGCCGATAAAGCCGGCGACGAAAACATTGTCCGGATCGTCATACAGCTTGAGCGGCGCACCGACCTGCTCCACCTTGCCCGCGCGCAGCACGACGATCTTGTCGGCGAGCGTCATCGCCTCAACCTGGTCATGCGTCACATAGATGATGGTGGCGTTGAGCTCCTTGTGGAGGCGGGCGATCTCGACGCGCATGTGCACGCGCAGTTCCGCGTCGAGGTTGGACAGCGGCTCGTCGAACAGGAAGACATCAGGATTGCGCACGATGGCGCGGCCGATCGCCACGCGCTGGCGCTGGCCGCCAGACAGCGCCTTGGGCTTGCGGTCCATCAGCGCGTCGAGTTCGAGGATCTTGGCGGCGGCCGAGACGCGTTTTTCGATCTCGTCCTTCGCCATGCCGGCGAAACGGAGCGCGAAACCCATGTTTTCGCGCACCGTCATATGCGGGTAGAGCGCATAGGTCTGAAACACCATGGCGATGCCGCGCTTGGAAGGGTCGACGTCGTTCATTTCGACGCCGCCGATCTTCAAGCTGCCCGAGGTGATGTCCTCGAGCCCCGCGATCATGCGCAGAAGCGTGGATTTTCCGCAGCCCGAGGGGCCGACGAAGACCACGAATTCCCCGGACTTGATGTCCAGGTCCACGCCCTTGATCACATCAAGCGATCCGAAAATCTTGCGGATCTGGGTGAGCGACACATCTGCCATGGTTTCAGCCTCAGCTTACGGTAAAGGTGACCGTCTGCTCGCCGAACGGACGGCAGCGGGCGGTCAGGGTGATGGTTCCGGCGTTATCGCCGGCTTCGATATAGAGGCCGGTTGCGCCGCCCTTGAAACTCGCGAGCGTCGGACCGACGAGGCGGCCGGCGCCTTCGACCGACAGTTCCACCGGGTCGTCGATGAAGGGCAGGATATTGCCGTTCTGGTCGAGCGCGCGCAGAATCACGCGGACCGTGTCCTTTTCGCCGGCGCGAAGATTGGTGTCGTCGGGAGCGACTTCGAGCTTGGCCGGAAGCGGGTCAGCCGGAAGCGTCACGGTCTTCACCGCCTTGCCGTCGACATAGCCGGTGATCACGCCTTCGCGCCAGATGCGGCCCCAGGTGCCGAATTCCTCGGGCGTCACCGAGCGCAGGTCGACGATGACGGGCGGATGCGGCAGATGCGGATAGCTGTCGCGATCGGGATGGATGCGCTTGGGCGCGAATTCGCCGAACTGGATTTCGACATAGTCGCAATTGGTGAGAATGATCAACGGCAGCACGCCGCCGATATTGCGCTCGCCGCGCGCCCAATAGGTAACGGGCATCAGCACCGCGCCGGTTTCCGGGCCGCCCTGCGAGGCATAGGCATAGGCCGCGAATTTCGGTTCGCGATACATGTCCATCACGCCGTGATAGCAGATGCGATCGCCGGCGCCGAAGTCCTTGTGGGTGTTGTAGTCATACATGCACCAGCCGGTGGAGCCGGAGATGGACGGGTCGCCGGCAGCGGCGTTGAGCACCAGAAGATGGCGGGTGACGTGCTCGGCCTGGCGCTGTTCCTGGTCGACGCGCTTGGTCGGATACATGTGACCGTTATATTCGGTGATCATGTAGGGCACCTTGTGCGGGATGCCCGTGGTTTCGGACTGGTCGCGCAGCACGACGCGGCCACGATTGTTGCCCGGCATTTCTTCCTGGCCGAGAATGAAGTCGTTCAGCGTATAGACGTCTTCCAGCAGTTCGGAATTGGTGATGAAGCGCACGCCGCCGGTCTGGCGGGTCGTGTCGAGTTCATGGGCGAGACGGTTGGTCTCGAGATAGAAATCGTGATTGTCCTGGGATTCGTTGATGCGTACGCCCCAGATGATGATCGACGGATGGTTCCAGTCGCGCTCGATCATGCGGCGGACGTTTTCGATCGATTCCTGCTGCCAGGCCTTGTCGCCGATATGCTGCCAGCCGGGAATTTCTTCGAACACCAGCAGGCCGATCTCATCGCAGCGGTCGAGGAACCACTTGGACTGCGGATAGTGCGAGGTGCGGACGACATTGCAGCGCAGCTCATATTTCAGGATATCGGCGTCCTTCTCCTGACCGCGACGGCCCATGGCGTAGCCGAGATGCGGCCAGGCCTGGTGGCGGTTGAGGCCGCGGAGCTTGACGTTGCGGCCGTTCAGGAAGAAGCCGTCGACGCGATATTCGGCGGTGCGGAAGCCGAAGCGGCTGGAATAGGCGTCCTTGCCCGAAGCGGTCTCGATCTCGACCGTCAGCGTGTAGAGAACGGGCGTGTCGAGATCCCAGATCTCTGCGCCTGAAATGCCCGAGAGTTCCACCAGCGTCTCGGGGCCGGACAGCGTCGCCTTGGCGGTCGCGATGGTCGCGCCGGCCTTGTCGGAAATCGTCACGGTTGCGGAGCCGGCAGCGTCGAGGCCCTGATGGTTGGCGAGCTGGATCTTGGCGGTCACCGTCTTAACGTCGGCCAGCGCGTCCGGGGTCTCGATCTTGACATTCTTGATCGCGACCGGGCTCGTCACCTTCAACCAGACATCGCGATAGATGCCGGCATAGCAGAGATAGTCGATCATGCCGCCGAAGGGCGGAATTTCAGGATTTTCAGAACCGTCGATCTTGACGGTCAGCAGGTTGTCGCCCTGCTTGAGATGGGGCGTCAGCCGCGCTTCGAACGGGGTGTAACCGTCTTTGTGCGCGATGATTTCATGACCGTTCAGATAGACGACGGAATCGGCCATGGCCGCATCGAACACGAGCGAGACTTCGCGGCCCTCGAAAGACGGCTCCCAGGCGATGACCTTCTGATAGGTGAAGGCCTTCTGATAGCTGGTCTCGTCGAAATAGTTGTAGGGCAGTTCCACCGCGGTATGCGGCAGGCGAACCGTTTCGCCAGCCTGGGCGGCGTTCACCCAACACGGTTCGAAGCCGGCGGTGAAGGTCCAGCCGCCATTGAAAGTCTCGTATCTACGCATGGTTCTATCCTATTTCACCGAGCCAAGCATGCCCTGGACGAATTGGCGCTGCATGGCGAAAAACACGAAGATGGTCGGGAGCGTGGCGATGATCGTGCCGATCATCACCGTTCCGAATTGCGGGGTGTAGCTGGAGGCCAGCGACGACACGACCAGCGTGATGGTCTTGGTGTCGTTCGACTGCAGCACGATCAGCGGCCAGAGGTAGTTGTTCCAGTTGGCCATGAAGACGATGACGAAAGCCGCCGCATAGGTCGAGCGCATCACCGGCATGTAGATATAGAGGAAGATCTGCCATTCCTTGAGGCCGTCGACCTTGGCGGCGTCGCGCAACTCGGTCGGAAAGGCCTTGGTCGCCTGGCGGAAGTAGAAGATGATGAAGGCCGAGGCGATGGTGGGCAGGATGATGGCGATATGGGTGTCGATCAGCTTGGCCTTGGC
This sequence comes from Rhizobium sp. FKL33, assembly GCF_005222915.1. Classification (GTDB taxonomy): domain Bacteria; phylum Pseudomonadota; class Alphaproteobacteria; order Rhizobiales; family Rhizobiaceae; genus Rhizobium_E. The sequence continues at coordinate 14,674 of NZ_STFX01000015.1, read as the reverse complement.
CATCATCATGAACAGCGGGATCATGATCGCGGCGAAGGGCACCATCAGCGTGAGCAGCATCAGCGCATAGATGCGCTCGCGCCACTTCGACTTGAACATTTCGAAGCCATAGCCGGCGAGCGACGAGATCAGCATGGTCACCGCCGTGCCGATGATGGCGATCTTGGCGGAGTTCCACAGCACCAGCGGCAGGTCGACCGCCGCCATGAAGGCGTTGACATTGTCGAAGAAAGCGCTGCCGAAGGTCATCTTGCCTTCGAGAATATGCGAATTGGTGTTTGTGGCGCTGATCGCCATCCAGATGAAGGGGAACACCGACAGAAAAGCCGCGATGCTCAGGAACAGATATTGGAAGACCGCAGGCAGGGTGCGGATGAGGCGCTGCGCGTTCATTTGCGTTCCCTCGCGGCGTAGAATTGCAGGAAGGACAGGATCGCCACCATGATCACGATCACATAAGACACCGTCGCGGCGTAGCCATAGCTCGGCATGTAGCGGAAGGTGAGATTGTAGATGTAGAGCGAGAGCGTCAGGGTCGAATCCGCCGGACCGCCCTTGCCTTCGGCGCTCAGGCTGTAGACTTCATCGAAGAGCTGCAGCGTGCCGATCGTCGATGTGACGGTGGTGAACAGGATCACCGGCTTCAGCATGGGCACGGTGAGATAGACGAAGCGGGCCCAGGCGGGAACGCCGTCAATGCGGGCGGCTTCATAGATCGACTTGTCGATATTCTGCAGCGCCGCGAGATAGAAGATCATGTTGTAGCCGGTCCAGCGCCAGGTGATGGCGAGGATCACAAGCGTCTTGGCCCAGAATGGCTCCGTGAACCAGGAAATCGGCGTATCGACGACGCCGATCGCGATCAGCGCCGAATTCACGACGCCGTCCAGCGCGAACATGCTCTTGAACAGGATGGAATAAGCGATCAGCGAGGAAACGCAGGGCAGGAAGATCGCGGTGCGGAAAAAGCCCGAAAATTTGAGCTTGGGATCGTTGAGCGCGGCGGCCAGGATTAGCGCCAGCGTGATCATGATCGGCACCTGGATCACAAAGAAGGTCACCGTATTGGTGAGCGCCTTCAGGAAGACGGGATCGTTGGTCAGGCGCATGATGTTTGCGAAGCCGGCGAACTTCATCATCATGCCCTTGCCGGCATAGAGCGACAGCCAGAGCGACCTGAGGATCGGGAAGATCATGAAGGTCCCGATCAACAAGAGAGCGGGGGCCACGAACAGCCATCCGTTCACGTCGAAATATCGTTTCAATCCGCCGGGTTTCGCAGTGGCCATGGTCGTCCGTCTACTGGCTGGTGTGAGGTGTCGACAGATGTCGAAATGCGCATCAAGGCCGCGGCGTCGCCGCCGCTGCCCCGGGGAGGAACGGACGGCGCAGCCGCCGCCCGTTTTTGGTGATTACTGGATCTGGCCTTCAGCCTGGCTCTGGATGGCCTTCAGCACATCCTCGACCTTGGCGCCCTTGCCCATCGAGCCGAGATTGGCGGTGACGGCCGTATCGACTTCGTTGGTGAAGATGCCGTAATTGACGGCCGGGATCTGGGCGAGCCAATCGGAGAACTTCTGCCAGACCTTTTCGCCGCCGAAGAACGGATCTTCAGCGCCATAGGCCGAGCCTTCGCGCGCCGCCATCAGCGAACCGACGGCGCCGCGCTCGGTGAGGATCTTCTGGTAGAATTCGGTGTCCTTGGCGTAGACTTCGTTGAGGAAGTCAATGGCCTCGTCCTTCTCCTTGGAGCTTTCCAGCACGTACCAGCTGGAGCCGCCGAGGTTGGAGGCGGAGGTCGCGCCTTCGATCGACAGCTTCGGCGTGGCGGCGACGCCCCACTTGCCGGACTGGTCGGCCTGAGCCTTGACGGTGCCGGTGATCCAGACGCCGGTCACGACAGCGGCGACATCGCCGGAGGTGAAGGAGGCGAGCCATTCGTTCCAGCCGGCGGTCGGCTTGAAGATGCCGGCCTGCATGATCTTGCCCTGAGTTTCGAGAGCGGCCTTCAGCGCGGCGTTCTTCTCGATGTTCAGGTTGCCGTCATTGTCGAAATACCATTCGCCAGCCGACTGCATCATGATGCGGGTCAGGCCCGCGTCGTTCGGGTCGAAGCCCATCATCTTGTGGCCGGTCTTGGCCTCGACTTCCTTGCCGATTTCGATGAAGCGGTCCCAGGTGATGTTCTGCATGTCCTCGGGCTTGAAGCCAGCCTGTTCGAGGTAATCCTTGCGGTAATACATGCCGGTCACGCCCGAGTCGAAGGGCATGCCATAGACCTTGTCGTCCACGGTCATCAGCTGCACCTTATAGGGCGCGAAGCCGGAATAGTCGATCTTGTCGGACAAAGCGGCGAAAGAGCCCGGGAAGGACTGCAGATACTTCTGCGCGCCGTAGTCTTCGATCAGCACGATGTCGGGCAGCGTGTCGGTCGCGCCTGACGACAGAGCCGTCTGCAGCTTCTGCTCGACGTCGGCCTTGGCGAAGTCGACGACGTTGAAGGTGGTTTCCGGGTGTTTCGCGGTGTAGCGCGCGCCGGCTTCCTTCATGATCGCCACGTTGAAATTCGGGTCCCAGCACCAGATGGTGATCTCGCCGGCGAAGGCGGCGGTCGCGGTCAAGACGCTGACGCTTGCCAGAGCAGCGGTCGCAATACGTTTCATAATCGGAGAAATAGCCATTAAATCCTCCCTGGAAATGGCGTTACGCCGGCAGGCCCCTCCTGCCTGTCGCGAAGTATCGTCAAAAAAACAGGGAACGCAAGAAAATTTTTAGTAAATATTTATTGCGCCTGCGAAATGGCCTTACGCAGGTGCGGAATAATCCGGCTTGCGGCAACTGTCGCGCCAGATCATTTCGGTGGCGATGGTGACGGTCTTGGCGTAGTCGCGCCCGTTGAGCCGCTCGATCAGCAGGTCGACCGCCGTCTCGCCGATATGCTCGCCATGGATCTTCATGGTCGACAGCGGCGGGTTGAGAAATTGCGCCACGGGAATGTCGTTGAACGAGACGACGGCGATATCCTCGGGAATGCGCAGACCCGCTTCCTGGATGGCGCGATAGGCGCCGATGGCCATATTGTCGTTGGCGGCGAGGATGACGTCGGGCCGTTCGGCGAGGCTCAGAATGTTCTGCGCCAGCATATAGCCGGTCTCGAGACGCAGGTTCTGGCCGAAATTGCAGTTCTGGCCGAGCGCCAAAAGCTCCGGATCGAAGCCGCCGCGCTCCTTCTGCCAGTCGATATAGGCGCGACAGCGGCGCTCGCCAAAGGGCTGGGTCTGGCCGTCCAGATGCTCGTAGCTGCCGATGAAGGCGATCCGCCTGTAACCGGTGGAAACGAGGTCGTTAAGCATGGTTTCAGTGGCGAGGCCGACATCGCTGAACACGCTGTCGATGCGGCTGCTGCGCGGATCGAAATCGGCGAAGACCAGATGCTTGCAATGGCTCGACAGCCAGTCGATCTCGTTCTTGGAATGTTTGCCGATGACGATGACGCCGGCGACGCTCTGCAACAGCGCCGGGTCGGGCAGTGCGTCGGAATGGAAGACCTTGACGATCTCGGTCTTGAACTCGCGGCATTTGTTCTCGATGCCCAGTCGCACGCCGATATAATAGGGATCGCCCAACTCGTCCGACGGCTCGAGGAAATGCACGATGGCGAGGCGCGGCAGCGCCGTGAGCGGGGCGGTGTGATTGACGAAGGCGCCGGGAAGCGCGGTCGGCCGGTTGCGATTGCGCGGCGTGGCGTAGTTCAACGCCTCGGCCGTTTCGATGATCGCCTGACGCTTGGCGGCCGAGATCGACAGCGAGGGATCGTAATTGAGCACCCTCGACACGGTGGCCGACGACACGCCGACGGCCTTTGCAATTTCCTTGATAGTCACCATGAGCGTAAGTCCGACATTCCCCCGATGCTAGGCGCTGCGCCGTGCCATGGCAAACGATTTTTAGTAAATGTTTACTTGGTGGCAACGCCTGGCTCCCCCCGAGACTCTATGGCAGCGAAACCGCCCCAAGTCGAGCTTTTGTGACAGATCCCACGCGAAAAGCCCGCCAAACCGAACGCTTTCAGCCATTTCCGACTTTTTATCGCATCCTCATTCGTGTAGGCCACCCGCAAAACAAGAAGAACCGGAGTAGTAAAATCATGTCTTCCTACGACGCCGCATCGGCGGGCGCCCCGGCCAACAGCCGCGCGCGAGTGATTTTGGCGAGCCTGATCGGCACCACGATCGAATTCTACGATTTCTATGTCTACGCCACCGCCGCCGTGCTGGTGTTCCCGCATCTGTTCTTTCCGAAGGGCGATCCGACCACCGCGCTTCTGGCGTCTTTTGCGGTGTTCGGCGCTGCCATGGTCGCCCGGCCGCTCGGCGCGATCTTCTTCGGCCATCTCGGCGACAAGCGCGGCCGCAAGGCGACGCTGGTGGGCGCGCTCCTGACCATGGGCGTCGCCACCTTCCTGATCGGCGCCTTGCCGACCTATCCGTCCGTCGGCTGGCTCGCGACGCTGCTGCTCGTCGTATTGCGCATGGCGCAGGGCTTCGCGCTCGGCGGCGAATGGTCGGGCGCAGCCCTGGTCGCCACCGAAAACGCGCCCAAGGGCAAGCGCGCCGTGTTCGGCACCTTCCCGCAGCTCGGCGCGCCGATCGGCTTCATTCTCGCCAACGGGCTTTTCCTGCTGATCGCGGCGGTTCTGCCGTCGTCGGATCCGTCGATGCCGTCCGAAGCCTTCCTGAGCTGGGGTTGGCGCATTCCCTTCCTCGCCTCCGCCGTGATGGTCATCGTCGGCCTGTGGGTGCGCCTGAACCTCGTCGAAAGCAGCGCCTTCGCCAAGACGGTCAAGACGGGCCAGGTGCGCAAGCTGCCGCTCGCCGCCGCCTTCCAGACCCATGGCAAGCAGATCGTGCTCGGCACCTTCTATATGCTGGCGACCTATGTGCTGTTCTACCTGATGACCGCCTTCTCGCTCAGCTTCGGCAGCAAGCCCGTCGACGCCGCCGTGCCCGGCCTCGGTTACGATTATCGCAGCTTCGTGATGATGCTGATCTTCGGCGTGGTGTTCTTCGGCATTTTCACCTTCCTGTCAGGTCCCTGGGCGGAAAAGTTCGGTCGCCGCAAGATGCTGATCGCAGTGACGCTCGGGATCGCCGTGTTCGGCCTCAGCTGGGTTCCGCTCCTGTCGCTCGGCAAAGTCGGCGTACTCGCCTGGCTGGTGATCGGCTTCAGCCTGATGGGCATGACCTTCGGCCCGATGGGCGCGCTTCTGCCGGAGTTGTTCCCGGCCAATGTGCGCTACACCGGCTCGGGCATCGCCTATAACGTCTCCTCGATCCTCGGCGCGGCTGTCGCCCCGTTCATCGCGGTGGCGCTGTGGAGCTATGGCCAGGGCAGCCCGTTCTGGGTCGGCGTCTATCTCACCGTCATGGCGGGTCTGACGCTGATCGCCCTGTTCCTGGGCGAGGAAACCCAGCACATCGACATCGAAAAGTGATGTTTCAGGAGCCGCCCGGTCCGCCGGGCGGCTCTCTTAGAGCGTATCTCAGCTTATCCGCCTCATTCTGCCGGATCAATTTCGGTCAGGATCAAGGCTTTTGGCGAGGGCGTACCCAGATGTACGGCGGAGCCAAAAGCCGAAGATAATGGCCGAAATTCATCCGGCCCGAAGGGTTGGTCGAAACCGGGCGCCCGCGTCGTCGAAGAGCTTGGCCGTAGCATCAGCTACGACCTGCGCCCTTCTCCTTGCGGATCATCCCGGTTTGGACCAACAGAATGAGGCGGATAAGCTGAGACTCTAATAGGTCTTCATGGCGAGATGCGGAATGCCCGCATCCATGAATTCCTGACCGAAGACCTTGAAGCCGAAGCGCTCGTAGAGACCGACCTTGTCGGTCTGGGCAGTCAGGAAGAACCGGCCGCCGACTTCACCCGAATAGTCCTCCAGCACCCGGCTCATCATCGCCCCGGCAATGCCGCGGCCGCGAAAGGCGCTGTCGACCGCCACGCGACCGATCTTCAGATGTTCAGGTCGGCGCACGATGCGGAGCACGCCCGCGACTTCGCCCTCCATCAGCGCCACCATATGGATCGCCGTGAGATCGTCTGCGTCGACCTCTTCCTCGGCCGGCACTTTCTGCTCGAGCACGAACACAGTCCGGCGCAACTGGAAGCCCAGATTGGCGAGCGTCGAAAACACCGGCGCGACCAGAATGACCGGCTGGGTCGCCATCAGATACCCTCAGGCCCGGAGATCGAGCAGTTTGTTGCGGTGTTTCGGATGCGTGCTGTAGACGAAGATGCGGTCGATATCCTTCTGCGGCATGATCGACAGAAAGCGAACCTGCACGGTGTTGTTGGCGTAGATGCGCATCATCAGGCACCCGACCCGGGCGATCTTGGCGTCGGGAACATCAAGATAGAACTGTTCTGGCAGATTGAATCGGGTGTTGAGCGCCAGCACGGCGCCGCTCGGTCCGATCATGATCAGGTCGCAGCGCCGCGCCGCCATATGCATGACGCCCTTCTCGGTATATTCGAGCCGGGCGGCGTTCATGGTTTCTTCCATCGGGAACCGGTGCTCCCGATCATACATGAAGGACTCTTCCTTGTTCAGGAAATGCGCCTTGGTCGCGGTCATCGTGCGGCTGCCTGCAAAGTATTATTTTTCCGCCAGACTAGACCCAAGGCCTTAACAGAAATTTTCTTCGTCGCGTCGAAATCGAGTAATGGCCGGTTCCGCGCCGGAATGCCGCGGATTTATTTGGATTTGAGGCTTTCAAGGTAATGCGACATCAGTTGCGTCTGCGAGGCGATGCCGAGCTTGCGATAGATATTGCGCCGATGAACCTTGACGGTTCCCGTGGCGATGCCGAGCGTCAGTCCGATGGACTCAGAGGAATGTCCCTGCAGCACCAGTTCGATGATCGCCTTTTCGCGCTCGGTCAGCATCGGCCGCGACCCGGCGTCGGAAGCAGGTTGAGGCGACGGCGCAGCCAGCGCAAACCGCCGGGCGAGATTGCGCCAGACGCGTTTGACCATGGCCGCGACCAAAGGCTCCGCCTTGCGCAGGAGATCGATATCGGCGGCGCGAAACGGCCCGGTCGCCTGGGCGCGCATCAGGGACAGCACCACGGTCGCGCCCTCCTCGACAGGGATGAAGAAACCGATCTCCTCGGCAAGACGCGTCTCGACATAATAGGTGCGGTAATATTCGCTGGCGAAGAATCTGTCGGGCGCAAGGTCGCGCATGCGCCAGACGCCCGGCCGCGGCTGGGTCGCGGCCCGGTAGAAGGGATCGAGGAGATAGGGTCCTTCCTGATAGAGCCTCACGAAGACATGATAATCCTGCCGGTTGAAGCTCGAATAGAGATCGATGGGCCTGGCCTCGCCGCGATAGGCGAAGATCACGCAGTAATCGAACCGCGCCAGCGCCCCGAGCATGTCGGCTAGCCCGCGGCCAAGCTCCTCATCCGCATCTTCCGCCACAGCCCACAGCATCGCCGCCGCGTGAAACATGGATTTGAAATCGACGCTCATGGTCGGCTCCCCCGATCGCTCATACTCCCCCGATGTGCAAAATGTTAGAAAAATACCTCTTTCGGGGTATATACCCCAAAAGCGGTATCCGCATAGTCTTTCAACATCAGGGGAATAGATGGCGAGGCAATCGCCGCGACCCCAGGGGAACAGAACAGTGGACCAACCAGCCGAATTCGATGTGGAATTCCGCGGCGTCGCCAAGCGTTACGGCGAGGTGACGGCGGTTTCCGGGATCAATCTCCAGCTGAAGCGGGGCACCTTCATCGCGCTGCTCGGCCCGTCCGGCTGCGGCAAGACCACCTGCCTGCGCATGATCGGCGGCTTCGAACAGCCGAGCGATGGGGATTTGTTGATCGCCGGCCAGTCCATGCGCGGCGTGCCGGCCTATCGCCGCCCCGTCAACATGGTGTTCCAGCATTATGCGCTGTTTCCGCATTTCGATGTCGAGACCAATGTCGCCTATGGCCTCAGGCAGATCCGCCCGCGCCTCGACGACCGGGAGATCCGCCGCCGCGCCGCCGAAGCGCTCGACATGGTCCATCTCGGCAAATTCGCCAAGCGCCGCATCCACGAATTGTCGGGCGGCCAGCAGCAGCGCGTCGCGCTCGCCCGCGCCATCGTCAACCGTCCCCGCGTGCTGCTGCTCGACGAGCCGCTCGCCGCGCTCGACAAGAAGCTGCGCATCGCCATGCAGCTGGAGCTGCAGAACCTGCATCGCGAACTCGGCATCACCTTCCTGCTGGTGACGCACGATCAGGAAGAAGCGCTGTCGATGAGCGACCAGGTCTGCGTGATGAATACAGGCCGCATCGTGCAACTCGCGAGTCCCCAGGACATCTACGACAATCCCGCCAGCCTGTTCGTCGCCGATTTCGTCGGCAAGACCAATCGTCTCGACGCGGTGGTCGAACAGCAGGGTGGATCCGTGGCGGCCCGCTTCGGCAACGGTCTCGTTCTGCCGCTTTCCCGCCCTGGCGTTGCGGTCGGCAAATCCGTCGTCGCCATCCGTCCCGAAGCCATCGCGCTCCAGCCTGCGACACCTGCCTCGACAGGTCTCGTCGGCGACGTCACGCACCGGATCTTTCTCGGCTCGTCGGTCGAATATTCGGTCGCCGTCCCCGGCCTCGGCGATCTCTTGGTCTATGCCGATCGCGCGCAACAGAGCGGCGCGGCCAGCCTCTTCGAACCGGGCGCGCGGGTGGAGCTGACGATCTCGCCCGCCGCCCCGCATGTCTTTTCGCATGACGCAACATAACCGACAACAAAGGGAACAGTGTGATGACGACCAATGACAAGCCTTTGACGCAGGAACGTTTCGCCGACGAACTGATGCGCTACAAGCGCGGCTCAGTGAGCCGCCGCCATTTCCTTGAGGTGACCGGCCTCGGCCTGGCCGCGGCTGTGCTGGGTCGCCAGACGGGCCTTTTCGGCTCGCCCGCTTACGCCGCCGGCGATCTCGGCACGCAGATGTCGATCGCCACCTGGCCGAATTACCACGACCCCGCCACCTTCGAAGCCTTTACCGCCAAGACCGGCGTCGCCGTCGAGGTCAATGTCTTCGGGTCGAATGAGGAAATGCTCGCCAAGCTGCAAGCCGGCGCTTCGGGCTGGGACCTGTTCGTTCCGACCAATTACACCATCTCGACCTATCAGAAGCTCGGCCTGATCGACCAGCTCGACCTCGCCAAGCTGCCGAATTTCTCGCCGGCGACAGAGAACCAGCGCTTTACCCATGAAGGCGCGATCGACGGCAAGACCTATGCCGTCCCGAAGAACTGGGGCACCACCGGTATCGCCTTCAACTCTTCCAAGCTCAAGAGCCCGGTGACCTCCTGGAAGGAGTTCTTCGACCTCGCCCAAGGCGAGGCCGACGGCCGCGTCATGGTGCATGACTATCAGCTCACTACGATCGGCAGCGCGCTGGTGGCGCTGGGCTACGGCTTCAACTCGATCGCGGCGGACGAACTCGCCAAGGCCGAGGAATTGCTGATCAAGGTCAAGCCGCATCTGTTTGCGATCAATTCCGACTACCAGCCGTCGATGCGCTCGACCGACGCCTGGATGACGATGTGCTGGACCAATGACGGCGCCCAGCTCAACCGCGACATGCCGGAGATCAAATTCGTGCTCGGCAAGGATGGCGGCGAGATCTGGTGCGACTTCTACGCCATCCCCAAGGATGCGCCGAACAAGGCGGCGGCCTATGCGCTGCTCGACTACCTGATGACCCCAGACGTGGCGGTGAAGGAGCACATCTTCAACGGCGCGCCGACCACCGATTCCCGCGTCATGGCGCTCCTGCCCAAGGACGTCACCTCCAACCTTATCGTCTATCCCGACGAAGCCTCGCTGACGCCGCTCGAATTCGGCGCCGCCGTGACGCTCACCGATCCGGGCCGCGCCGAAGTCATGGCGCGCTTCAAGTCGGCCTGACGGGAAAGCTCGAACCATGGCGATGACGGCGGAAAGAAAGCAGGCGTTGACGACGGCGGGGCTGATGGCTCCGGCGGCGATCTGGATGCTGGTCTTTCTCGTCCTGCCCTTCATCGCCATCATCGTCTTCGCCTTCGGCGAACGGGCGCCCGAAGGCGGCTATCAGGCCGCCTTCACCTTCGCCCAATTCGCCAATCTGCCGAGCCGCGCCACGGCCTTCTTCAATACGATGATCCTCGCCCCGACGGGCGCCTTCGTCTGCCTGATCGTTGGATATCCGGTCGCTTATTTCCTGGCGGTGAAGGCCGACCGGCGCTATCGGCTGCTCTTGGTGTCGCTGATCGTGGCGCCCTTCTGGACCAGCCTTCTCGTCCGGACCTATGCCTGGATGTATATTCTCGGCTCGCGCGGCATTCCCAATCTGCTCGGCATGATCGGCATCGAAGATCTCCGTCTGATCAACACCCCCTTCGCCGTCATCGTCGGCATCGTCTACGGCTATCTGCCGCTGATGATCATGCCCATCTATGTCAGCCTCGAAAAACTCGACCGGCGCCTGCTCGAAGCTTCCTCCGATCTCGGCGCAAAGCCGATCGCGACCTTCTTTCAGGTGACGCTGCCGCTTTCCCTCCCCGGAGTCATGACCGGGGTCGCGCTCGTCACCATTCTTCTTCTCGGCGAATATTTGATCCCGCAGCTGCTGGGCGGCGGCAAGGTGTTCTTCATCGGCAATGCGCTGGTCGATCTCTTCCTGCAATCGCGCAACTGGCCGTTCGGCTCGGCGATCGCGCTGACGCTGGTCGCTGTGGTGGTGATCGTGCTGACCGTGTCGATGCGCCTCGCTTTCCGCATTGCCGGAACCAAACAGGTGGACCTGATCTGATGCGGGCGCTTGTGACAGCCGTCTATCTCTTCCTCTATGCGCCGATCGCGCTGGTGGTGCTGTTTTCTTTCAATGCCGGCCGCAGCGCCTCCGAATTCACCGGCTTTTCGCTCGCCTGGTACGGCAAGGCCTTTTCCAACCGGTTTCTGCTCGAAGCGCTGCAGAATTCGCTGCTGATCGCCTTCGTCTCCGCCGGCCTCGCCGCCGTGTTCGGCACGATGGCCGCACTCGGCATGGAGCGGCTGGGCAAGCGCAGCCGGCTGGTGTTCGACGCGCTGTTCGCTGCGGCCATCGTCGTGCCCGGCGTGGTGATCGGCATCGCCACGCTGGTGGCGCTGGTGGCGGTGTTCGGCGCTGTCAATCCGCTGATCGCGAGCCTCTGGCCGGGCGAGACGCCGCCGAAGCTCGGTCTCGGCTATGGTTCGATCATCGCTGCGCATGGCCTGTTTTCGCTGGCGCTGGTGACGATGATCGTCAAGGCGCGCGTCGCCTCGCTCGGCCGCGATATCGTCGAAGCCTCCAGCGATCTCAACGCCACGCCGCTCACCACCTTCAGGCTGATCGTGCTGCCGCAGATCATGCCGTCGATCGTGGCGGGCTTCTTGCTGGCCTTCACCTTCTCCTTCGACGATTTCATCATCGCCTTTTTCGTCGCGGGCTCGAAGACGACGCTGCCGATCTACGTCTTCGCCTCGATCCGTCGCGGCGTCACCCCTGAAATCAACGCGATCGCCACCTCGGTGCTGGTCGCCTCGCTCATGCTGATCGGCCTGGCGCGTATGCTGATGCGCGACAAGAAGCCCCGGGCCGCCGAAGGAGACTGACATGATCCTCGCAAACCAGACGGCGATCGTCACCGGCGCAGGCTCCGGCATCGGCCGCGCCGGCGCCGAAATCATGGCGCGCGAAGGCGCCTATGTCGCCGTCTTCGATCGCGACAGGACCGGCGCCGAGGGAACCGTGAAACGGATCAAGGATGCCGGCGGGGAAGCGGAGGCTGTGATCGTTGACGTCACCGACGACGCGGGCCTCACCGCCGCGATCACCGATCTTCATAGCCGCCGCGGCCGCATCGACATTCTCCACAATCATGCCGGCGCCCAGGTCGAGGGCGATCTCGAGCAGGTCAGCCTCGACGGCTTCGACAAGTCCTGGGATCTCAATGTCCGGGCGCATTTCATCGCCGCCCGGGCGGTCATGCCGTTCATGAAGACTGCGGGACGAGGCGTCATCCTCAACACCGCCTCGAGCTCGGGCATACTCTACGATCGCGAAATGATCGCCTATTGCACCACCAAACACGCGGTGATCGCCATGACCAAGCAGATGGCCGGCGATTATGCCAAATATGGCGTGCGGGTGAATGCGCTCTGCCCGGGTTGGGTCGACACGCCGTTCAACGACCCCTTCATCCGCCAGGTCGGCGGCCGCGAGGCGATCGAGGCCTATATCTCCCGGCGCGTGCCGATGGGCCGTTGGGCCCAAGTCGAGGAGATTGCCGAACCGATTCTGTTTCTCGTTTCGCAGCGGTCTTCTTACATCACTGGGCAGATCCTGGTCGCCGATGGCGGCGAGACCGTTGCCTGAAGGGAACCGGCCTGCCCGCGAAGCGTTGAGCCCTCGCGCCTTCCGCGCCGAAAGGTCTCCCAATGTTCTTTCCGCCCGTCGCCCTCGGCTTCAACATGATGCAGCTGGCCTTCGAATCCAACATGGTGATCGGTCTCAGATTGATGACGTTTGGAGCAGGCGGCCAGAAGGCCGCCGCTGAAGCGCAGCTGATGATTTCCGAAAAACTGCGGCTTGCCGCCCTCTTGACGGTCGAAAACGCCTTCGCTCTCGCCGGAGGCCAATCCTTCGAAACCACGCAGGCGCGCTCCGTCTCCCGCTATCTCCGCGCCGTGCAAGCCAATCGTCGCCGTCTTCTCCGATAAAAGCCCTTGCGTCACCGCCGCGGCTTGGCCATGACAGGCCATGAACAGGGATATTGCGATCATCGGCGGCGGCCCTGCGGGGCTGATGGCGGCGGAACGGCTGGCGGGATTGGGCCATGAGGTCACTGTCTATGAGGCGATGCCGACCGTGGCGCGCAAGTTCCTGCTGGCTGGAAAATCGGGTCTCAACCTCACCCATGCGGAACCCTATGCGCGCTTTGCCGCGCGCTTCGGCGCCGCGTCCGACCGGTTGCGGGCGTCGCTCGACGCATTTCCACCCGACGCTTTGCGCGCTTGGGCCGACGCCCTCGGCGCCGAAACCTTTATCGGCACATCCGGGCGGGTCTTCCCCCAATCGATGAAAGCCTCGCCGCTGCTGCGCGCCTGGCTGCGACGGCTCGCGGATCTCGGCGTCGACATCAGAACCCGCAGCAGATGGATCGGCTTCGACGGCGACAGGCTGCTCATTTCGACGCCGGATGGGGAGATCGCCATCAAGCCCGCGGCGACCTTGCTCGCCCTCGGCGGCGCGAGCTGGCCGCGGCTCGGCTCGGACGCCGCCTGGGTTTCCCTCCTGAGGGATCGCGGCGTCGCGGTTTCGCCGCTCCGCCCGGCCAATTGCGGTTTCGACGTCGCCTGGAGCGCCCATTTTCGCGACCGTTTCGCCGGCGCGCCTCTCAAATCCGTCGCGCTCACATCGGCCGCCGGCGAGACGCGCGGCGAATTCGTGATCTCCCGGCATGGCATCGAGGGCAGCCTGGTCTATGGCCACAGCGCCGCCGTTCGCGATGGTCTGGAGAGAGGGGAGGCGGAGCCTCTTATCGTCGATCTTCAACCCGATCGCAGCATGGACCGCATCGCGCAGGAACTGCGCCGCCAAAGCGCCAAGGTCAGCTTCAGCAATCGCCTGCGCAAGGGAGCGGGCCTCGACGGCGTCAAGGCGGCCTTGTTGCGGGAAATCATCCATGACATGGCGGCCTATACGCCCGACAGCGTCGCGCGCCTGATCAAGCGCTTGCCGATCCCCGTCGTCGCGCCGCGGCCGATCGAAGAGGCGATTTCAAGCGCCGGCGGCGTCGCCTGGTCAGAACTCGATGACGGTTTCATGGTGAGAAAGAGGCCCGGCCTGTTCCTGGCCGGAGAGATGCTGGATTGGGAGGCGCCGACGGGAGGCTATCTGCTGACGGCCTGCTTTTCGACCGGCGCAAGGGCCGCCGATGGCATTCACAGCTGGCTATGCAGTCAATGATAGCGGCGATCGTCCGACGGCGGGGCCACGGCGAAGAGCCGAAGCACCGGGCAATCGGCCAAAGCCCAGATCGCCCTCGTCATGGCGGCCTGGTCGCAGTCACGAAGCATCTGGCCGCGAAGTCTGGGTGAAGCGGCGTCTATCGCCTTCGAATCACTGTTGAATTTGTCATGCATCATATGGCCTCGGTACATTTACCGAACGGGGCTGAGAAGTCCGCGGTTCCGTCTATCCCGGAAGGATTTACTCGACGCATATTTAAACGTTAATTTTGTCTTAATGACGGCTTTGTTTCCGCATCCTCAAACGCAAACAGCCCCTCTGCGGATGTGCATTGGGGCTGATGTTTATGTGTTTTGATTTTTTGGTTGCGGGGGCAGGATTTGAACCTGCGGCCTTCAGGTTATGAGCCTGACGAGCTACCGGGCTGCTCCACCCCGCGTTAACAGGTTTTTGGCTGAGCCAAAATACCGACCGATTTTTGCGTGATGCAAAATATCGTTTAGTCCGGAACGGCTAAACCGCGGCAGGTATTTTGCTATCGCAGAATACCGAGAGCGCGGATTGTGAAGAGGATTGAGATGTTTGCATTTTGCAGACCTGGCGGCGACCTACTCTCCCGTGTCTTAAGACAAAGTA
>NZ_STFX01000014.1 GCF_005222915.1 Rhizobium sp. FKL33 | reverse complement strand
CGGAAAGCTTAAACGCTTCAAACGAGTAGCGCTACGCTGCGAGAAAACGAAACGCAACTTCTCCTCGCTCGTTTCCATCGCAGCCGCGTTCATCTTGATAAAATCCGTCCACATAGCCTAGCATCGCGCACCAGCCGATAGCGGCTGACGCCATCCTCTCCCTTTTCTGTGATCACCTGGTGCTGGAGCTTCTTGCGGATGACGCTGGAGAGGAAGGCGCGCACCGAATGGGCCTGCCATTCGGTCGCCGCCATCAGGTCGGCCATGGAGGCGCCGGCGTCACGATTGAGGAGGTTGAGGACAAGACCGGTTTTGGGGGCTTTGACCGTTGAGGCGCAGACAGCATGGGCGGCCGGGATTGTCTGGGTTGCCTGGGCATCTGTTGTGGCATCGGATGGCGCCAAGATTCCATGAGCCTGGTCCTGGCCGCTGATGGCGGCGGCGTCCTTTGCGGATCTCTGCGTCTTCCTCCCGGCCTTGCGGGATGCAAATGGCGGCGTGCCGGCCTCTACCGCCGCCATCGGAGCGGCGGGTGGTAAGACGAGCTTTTCTTCCGGCACCGCCAACTGTGCGGCTCTTGCGCCGGCGATGTGACTGCGAACCGATTTGCGGATATGGGTGATGATCGACATATAGGCCTCCATCGGAGTCCATGCGCCGGACCATCCAGCGCTGCACTGACGAAAGCCCGCAAATTTGGGGCGGGCGTGGGCGGGCGGAGGCGAGTTCCGCTCCGCCCGCACAGCAATGCTTCCTTTGCAGGTGAAGTCCAGTCGCGTGAGCGCTGGGATTCGCTCAATATGAAGCTATTCCAGATCCCGCTGCGTCATGGCGAGGCGGGGCCGGTGGCGCAGGCTGCAGGGACAACACGAGCCTCCCGCTGCGCGGAAAAACTTTTGTCTCCGCGACCGCCCCGCCGACACCGCGATCATGCCTCGGCGGCGAGGATCTCATGGACCTGGTTCATGATCATCTCCATGTTCTCAACCATGACCGTCCGCTCCGGAAAGACATAGCCACGCGGCAGGTCTTTGCCGAGGCTGCGCCAGGCGCCATAGAGCTCCTTCTTCAGCGCCCGCTGTTGATTTGCAACAAGCCTCTGCGAGCCTTTCAGGCGTGGCTGCGTGGCACAGATATGGTCTCGCGTACGATCAATTGACTAGGAATAACCTTGCGCGCGGCTGATGAGAGGCCGGGATTCTCGATGGCTTCCAAGAGCATATCGACCGCCGCTATACCCATCTCCTCCGCGGGCTGCATGATGCTGGAGAGAGGCGGAGCGCAAAATTCGCAAACAGGCGATCCATCGAAGGATACGATGGATAAATCGCCCGGAATAGCCACCGCCATTTCTCTCATCTTGCTCATGAACGAGATCGCCATGTCGTCGCTCGTCGCAACCACGGCAGTAGGCTTGTCCGTGAGAGCGGCGAAATGGTCGGCAGCCTGAAGACCGATCTTGAAACCTTCCTGATAATCCAGTTTACCGCCCGAGCGGACGACCGCTGTTTCCGGCAGACCAGCCTGCTGGAGCGCTTCCAGCATGCCGCCGAAGCGCTCGACGTCGTGATAGTTTCCCTCAGGTCCCGCCAGATAGAGAAACCGGCGATGGCCGAGGCCAATGAGACTGGAGGTTGCCTCCCGTACTGCGCCGCGGTCGTTGGTCACCACGCTCGGCACGCCTGCCCCGCTCATATCCATCAGCATGGAGATTAGCGGCAGGCCTGAATTGCCAAGGGATCTGCCCTCAAGTTCGGGAAGCTTCGACGCCAGAATGATGGCGCCGCGAACCGTACCTCCAAAGGCGAGGTTGAGAATGTGCCGCTCGGAAGCCTCGTCGCGGGCCAAATTGGCGATCATCAACGTGTAGCCGTTCTCCAACAGGCGATTGTTGATGGCCTGCAGCACCTGGGGAACGATCTGGGAAGCGCCGTAATACAGCGAGCCCGGCAGGACGATCATGACGACGTTCGACTTGCCGACGCGCAGGCCGCGCGCCATGGCATTCGGCGTGTATCCAAGTTGTTTGGCGGCAGCATCAATCTTGGCGCGCGTCTTCTCATTGACCCGGTCGGGATTGGCGAGCGCCCTGCTCACTGTGGAAATCGCGACGCCTGCAAGTTTTGCCACATCGGCCATAAGCGGCCCGGATTGCTCCTCCCTTAGCAGATCCCTGCTTTTGCTCACTTTTCCGTTTCCTTCTCAGATGCTTTCGAAGCGCCAATCTAGGGCATTCGACGATTCATAGCAAACGTTTGCCAAAAATCGCTTGCTTAAAAAAACGACTTGTCTATTATTCAAGCATGGCAAACGATTGCCATATATCAAGGGGTTGAATTGTCATGGCTTTCGGAATGCGAAATTTCGGTTTTCGCTGTCGGCTGGTCATGTCTCAAGGAATGGCTGGCCATGACGATTGGTGAAAGGCTGCGCTTCGGCGTTGATCTCGTGACATTCTTCCATCCGGGCTTCTGGGAGGTTGGCGATTATGACGGCATTATCAAATACGCCCGCGCCGAACCCCGGGCTTTCTGGAACAAAATTCTCGACAGTGTCCAAAGATCTGGCGTTTCGGGCGTCGAGCTGACCTTCTCTCCGTTCAACTGGCAGGATGCCGTCGCCACCTATGGATCGGTTGACGCGTTCGCCGGCGAACTGTCGCGGCGCGGGCTGACGCTCTGCAGCGGCTTCTTTGCCGAGCTTGAGGCTGCCGGCGATTTTACCAAGGCCGAGGCCCAGTCGGCGATCATTGCCAAGGCCGAAAAATATGCCGACTTCCTGAAGGCTTGCGGCAGTGACATCATGGTCATCGGCGCCCCTCTCCGCCAGACGCTGGGCGCACAGCCGGTCGAGTTCCATGATTTCGACCGCGCCAAGGCCATTGCGGACTTTCTCAACCGTCTCGGCGCGATCCTCTATGCGCGCGGCGTTCGTCTTGCCCTTCACACCGAAGCACACACGATCTTCGCCGCTGCGCGGGACGTCGACCTTATGATGATGCTCACCGATCCTGCCTATGTGCATATGTGCCCGGATACCGCGCACATCATCGTCGCAGGCTCCGATCCGGTCCAGCTTGTCGATCGCCATCACGAGCGCATGATCATCGCCCATTGGAAGGATGCGATTGGGCCAATGCCGATCGACACCCCGATCGATGAGCATATCCATGACATCCATCGCCCCTACTTCTGCGGTTTTGCCCTTGGAAGGGTCGATTGGCACGCCTGGACCCGGTTGATGCGGGATCGCCGTTACGAAGGCTGGGCGATCCTCGAGCTCGATGCCGCGCCGAACCCCGTCAGCGACATTGAAAACGGGCTGACGCTCGTCCGGCAGGCGCTCCTGCCGATCTATCGCTGATCAAGTACTCCAAACGACGAATGCCCCATCAAGAGGGTTCTTTTCAAGAGGTGGAACAATGAAGAATATAGTGAAACTTTTGATCGCCGGAGTCGCATTTGCCGGTGCTCTGACGCACGCCAGGGCCGAAGATAAGCCGACCATAGAAATACTGTCGTCCTGGACTTCAGGCGGCGAGGCCGCAGCGCTCAACGTCATCAGGACGGAATTCGAAAAACGTGGCGGCGTGTGGAAGGATTCGTCCATCGCCGGCTTTGGCGCGGCGGATGCGTCCTTCCAGAACCGTATTGTTGCCGGCGACCCGCCGGGCGCCAAACAGGGCATTATCGGCCTTGCCGCCGCCGAATTCGTGAGCCAGGGCCTGTTCAACTCG
Source organism: Rhizobium sp. FKL33 (assembly GCF_005222915.1). Lineage (GTDB taxonomy): Bacteria > Pseudomonadota > Alphaproteobacteria > Rhizobiales > Rhizobiaceae > Rhizobium_E. Next base: position 16,353 of record NZ_STFX01000014.1, on the reverse strand, counting down.
ATTTCTGATGTCGCCAAGGCAGGAAAGTGGGCGGATACCCTGCCAAAGTCCATCAATGACCTTATTTCCTATGACGGCCAGACCTATCTGGCGCCAACCGGCGCCCATGGTGAAAGCTGGGTCTTCTACTCCAGGGAGGCCTTCGCAAAAGCCGGCATTACCGAGGAACCCAAGACCTGGGATGCGTTCTTTGCAGCTCTCGACAAGCTCAAGGATGCCGGCCTCGTGCCTGTGGCCTGGGGCGGCCAACCCTGGCAGCAGTCCAAGGTCTTCAATATGGTGCTTCTGTCTCAGGTCGGGATAGATGGTTTCCTCAAGATCTATGTCGATAAGGACAAGAGCGACGCTTCGGTTGCGGGCGTGAAGAAGACGCTGGAGATCCTTCGCAAGCTTCGTGGCTATACTGATGACGGCGCTGCCGGCCGCAACTGGAACGACGCGACCGCCATGCTGATCACCTCCAAAGCCGGCGTGCAGTTCATGGGCGACTGGGCCAAGGGGGAATTCACGGTCGCCGGCAAGGAAGCCGGGAAGGATTATGGCTGCATGATCGTCCCGGAATCGCCTGGCATGGTCTATATTGCAGACGCCTTCTACTTCCCGAAAACAGGCAAGGCGGAGATCGAAAAGGCCCAGAAACTTCTGGCCGAAGTCGTGATGGATCCCGCCGTTCAGGCCGAGTTTTCGCTGAAAAAGGGGTCAATACCCGTACGCTCGGACATCGACAAGACCAAGCTCGATGCCTGCGCACAGAAGGGCGCCGAACTGATGAGCGCCGGTGCGATCGTTCCGGATCAGGCGATCGTTCTGACACCACAGCAGGTCGGCGCACTCGATGACTTCGTCGATGAATACTGGAACGGCGGCTCCGACGATGCGGCTGCTGCGGCCGACAACTTCTTCGCCATCTTCGAGTAGGATTACGCAGACGGCGCCGGACATGCTCCGGCGCCTCCTACGCTGCCAAGACTGATGGCAGCGCAATATCTGCCGCCTATCCCCCAACGAACCGGCGACGCCCATGAAACGCAAGACCAGTCTATCAGCAAATATCGCCCTTCTGCCGACATGGCTTGTGGCTGTGGTGGTCTTCATCGGCACCATGGCCTGGTCTATCAATCTGTCCTTCACGAACTCGACGATCTTTCCATCCTCGAACTATGTCGGGTTCGCCCAGTATGAAAAGTTGTTCACCTCTGCCAAATGGCTCGCGTCGCTCCAGAATGTCCTGCTTTTCGGCGTGTTCTATGTCGTCGGCTGCCTGCTGCTGGGTCTTCTGCTGGCGGCAGCCCTGGATCGCAAGATCCGCTTCGAAAGCGCCTACAGGACGATCTTCCTCTACCCATACGCCATGTCCTTCGTGGTGACCGGCCTGATCTGGCAATGGATGCTCAACCCAACGCTCGGCATTCAGGCGAGTGTCCGCTCGCTCGGTTGGGAAAGTTTCGTGCTCGACTGGGTGGTCAACCGGCACATGGCGATCTATGCGCTGGTTATTGCCGGCGTCTGGCAGGGAGCTGGCCTCGTCATGGTCATTGCGCTGGCCGGCATGCGCGGCATCGAGGCCGAGCAATGGAAGGCGGCACAGATCGACGGCATCCCCGTATGGCGCATCTATATCTCGATCATTCTGCCGCAACTCGGTCCGGCACTCGCGGCCGCCGGCATGCTGCTCGCCATGGGCGTCATCAAGACCTACGATATCGTCGTCGCCATGACCAATGGCGGGCCGGGCAATGCAACGGAGGTGCCGGCGAAATTCATCATGGACAATCTCTTCGGTCGCCAGAACCTTGGCCTGGCAACCGCCGGCGCCACAGTTCTCGTGCTCGGCGTGGTCATGATCGTCGCCCCCTTCCGCTATGCCATGCATATGCGCGGTAAAGCCATGGGAGCACGCTGATGGCCAGCCCCCACCCCTATGGTGCGAAGCCAACGCGGATCACCGCCGGCCGCATCGGTCTCTATGTCTTCCTTCTAGTGGCGATGCTGTTCTTCACGCTGCCGCTCTACACGATGCTTGTCACCTCGCTGAAGACCATGGACGAAATCCGCCAAGGCCAGATCTTTGCGCTGCCATCCAAACTGGATTTTTCGGCCTGGGCGACGGCTTGGTCCGGTGCATGCATGGGCACGGTCTGCGTCGGCATTCGCAACGGCTTCTGGAACTCGGTGCTGATTACCGTTCCCTCCGTTGCGCTCTCCGTCTTCATCGGCGCTGTTAATGGCTATGCATTGTCGCTCTGGCGTCCGCGTGGGGCGAATATCCTGTTCGGCCTGCTGATGATGGGCGGCCTCATCCCTTATCAGATCTTCCTCTACCCTATGGTCCGGGCCATGGCGACACTCGGCCTTTACAACTCGCTGGCAGGCATCATCCTAGTCCATGTTATCTTTGGCCTGCCACTGGTGACGCTGCTGTTTCGCAACTACTTCGTCAGCGTGCCCCAAGAGCTTTGCAAGGCGGCGCGCGTCGATGGCGCCGGGTTCTGGCGCATCTTCTTCGAAATCATGCTGCCGATAGCCGTGCCAATGGTTGTCGTCGTTTCCATGCTGCAGTTCACCGGCATCTGGAACGATTTCCTGCTCGGTCTCGTGTTTGCCGGCCGCGACAACCTGCCGATGACAGTCCAGCTCAACAACATCGTCAATACCACCATGGGCGAACGCACCTACAACGTGAACATGGCGGCAACGATCCTGACCGCGCTCGTACCGCTCGCCATCTATTTCCTGTCCGGTCGCTGGTTCGTACGCGGTATCGCGGCCGGCGCAGTAAAAGGATAAAGCTGCCATGCAATCCGCCGTTTCCATCAAGGGCCTGAAGATCGCCTATGGCGACCACACGGTCATGGAAAGGATGTCGCTTGACATCGCACAGAAAGAGTTTCTGGTTCTGCTCGGGCCGTCCGGTTGCGGCAAGTCCACGCTTTTGAACGCGATTGCCGGTCTGCAGGACATCACAGCCGGCGAGATCTGGATCTCCGGCAAGAACGTCACTTGGGAAGAACCCAAGGATCGCGGCATAGGCATGGTCTTTCAGTCCTATGCGCTCTATCCGCGCATGTCGGTGCGAAAGAATCTGTCTTTCGGTCTGCGCGTCGCCGGCCTGCCGAAGGCGGAAATCGAAGCACGGGTTGCCCGCACCTCTGCGCTTCTTCACCTCGATAGTCTGTTGGACCGGCGCCCAGCCGAATTGTCCGGCGGCCAGCGCCAGCGAGTGGCTATCGGGCGGGCGCTGGTGCGTCAGGTCGATGTCTTTCTCTTCGATGAACCGCTTTCCAATCTTGATGCGAAGCTGCGCAACGAACTTCGCGTCGAGATCAAGAAGCTGCACCAGAGCCTCGGCAACACGATGATCTACGTCACCCACGATCAGGTGGAAGCGCTGACCCTAGCAGACCGGATCGCCATCATGCGAGACGGTGTGATCCAACAGTTGGCATCGCCGACGGATATCTATAATCGCCCGGCAAACCTCTTCGTCGCCGGCTTTATCGGCGCTCCGTCGATGAACTTCATTGAAGGCCGGATCGACGTCGGGAATGGTTTGCCGACGTTCCATAGTGCGAACCTCAGCGTCGACCTGGCCAGCTATGCATTCAAGGCGCCTCCAGCAAGCGGAGCCGCAACCCTAGGCTTCCGGCCAGATCATCTGGTCCTCGACGGAGCAGCCGGCAGCCTGCCCACTGTTCCCGGACGCATTTCCGTTGTCGAACCGATGGGATCGGAAGCAGTACTTTGGTTTGACTGGGAAGGACGAAGCCTTTCGCTTCGGCTTATGGGCGATGTGACGCTTCAACCCGGGGATCTCCTCACGCCGGGCCTCGACATCGAAAAGGCGTCACTCTTCGGCGCCGATGGATTGCGACTGTAGCGCTGGCCACCATTATTTTCCCGCAATGCCCAGGAGCACTCCCACATTGCTCCACGAGAGGATCCGTACTGACATGGCTGAAGTATTCTATGATGCGCTGGTGATCGGCTCCGGCGCTGCCGGTTCATTTGCGGTCAAGGAACTGACGGCACAGGGATTGTCCGTGCTGCTTCTGGAAGCCGGCCCCGAGATCGGTCCCGGGGATTTTGACCCTTCGCGCAAGAAGCCGCCGGCAAGCAGCATCAACATTTGGGAGCGCGCGCGCGCCACAATCAAGGGCCAGCCCATCCAGGCCCGCGCCGCCTTCTTCACGGAGCGCTTCAGCCACTTCTTCGTCAACGACCGCAAGAACCCTTATACCACCCCGAAGAACGAACCATTCCTGTGGATCCGCGGACGCCAGAGCGGCGGTCGGCTGCATAGCTTCGGGCGTGTGCTGCTGCGCTGGACCGACGAAGACTTCAAGATCTATTCGAAGTCCGGCAAAGGCGTGGACTGGCCGATCTCCTATGGGGAAATGGCGCCGCTCTATGACGAGGTGGAACGCTATCTTGGGCTCTACGGAAATCCGGACGGCGTCTCCACCTTGCCCGACGGCATCTATGCCAAGCCTGCTGGCCTCACACCGGCGGAACAGATATTCAAGCAGACGGTCGAGAGTCGTTGGCCAGACCGGCATGTCGTTTCCTGGCGCTATATCGCGCCGGATGCCGGACGCGTTCCCAAACCGCTGAAGGATGCACTGGCAAGCGGCAACCTGACAACGAAGTACAACGCCGTGGTTCGTCGCATCACCAGCGATGACAAAAGCGGTCGGGCGACTGGAGCGGAGTTCATCGACCGCGCCACTGGCACATATTCTACGGCCCGGGCGGCCATGGTCGTGCTGGCGGCATCGCCAATCGAGAGTGTCCGGCTGCTGTTGAATTCGGCATCCGCCAAGCATCCTGATGGGCTTGGCAACAGCTCAGGGGCGCTCGGTCGCTATTTTATGGACCAGTTGCCTTGCCTCGCCTTTGGCTCCTTCTCGGGAGCCAAGGGGTGGGCGCTGGATGAATCCGCCCCAACCGACCCATTCTACAATCCCTCCGGCGGCATCTTTATTCCGCGTTTCGGCGAAGACGACGCGGCACGGGGCGATTTCGACTATCAGGGCAGCGTGGGGCGTGCACCGGTATCGGATCACGAAGACGCCCGCCTCTCCTTCTTTGGCTTCGGCCGCATGCTGCCCTATGCCGATAACCGCATCACGCTGGATGCGCGGCGCAAGGATGCGTGGAACATCCCCGTACCGCATATTCGCTGCGTCATGCGGGAGGAAGAGCACAGCTTGCTGAAGCGGCAGGAGGAAACGCTGATCTCCATGATCAAGGGTGTCGGCGGCGATCTGGAGTTCATCGGCTCCCCCGCGGGATTGAGAGAAATGGGCAAGGGCGCCTTTCCCGAAGCTAGCGCTTTCAGCCGCTTCATGTTCCGCACATGGTTCAAGAGGACCATGTGCATGGGTGCCGCCATCCATGAGACAGGCGGAGCCCGAATGGGCGAGACGCCGGAGACATCGGTGCTCAATCCCTATAATCAGCTCTGGGATGCGCCGAACCTTATAGTTACCGATGCCAGCGCATTCCCTGGCAGCGGCATCGCCGGGACGACGTTGACCGTGATGGCATTGACACTACGAGCCTGCCGAAATCTCATCGAACTGCATCGACGGGACAGAATTCATACCGGATAAGTGACTCCGTTTGCGAAGTCCTACCCCGCCGTTGACGTTGGGTCGTCGAGAGCACCTTCGCCTGGCTCGGAAGATGCCGCAGACTGGCAAAGGACGTCGAAATGTCCATCGCCTCGCCTCATCAGAGGCTTGGATCAGATCGCCCACATTCGCCTGATCACCAGACGCCTTGCAAGGTATCGATATTATTGAACGCTTTTTGAGTTAGACTCTCAGTCATACTGCGGGCGATTTCGTTTTCGCCCATGATCACCACATCGGCTCGGATCTGGGTAAGATGGGCGACCTCTTCATGGTAATTCGCCCGACAGAAGACTTCGAATGGATCCGCCATCCCATAATCAATATGAAGTCAAAACATGCGTCACTTAGTCGCTCGGAACGAACATGTAGCCCGCGCCTCGGATGGTGCGGATGACCCGGGGTTGAGAGGGGTCAAGCTCAACGCGGGCTCTGAGCCTCGTGATCCGGATATCAATGCTCCGCGCTGTAGAAATCGCCTCAGGACCATCGGTCAGTTCGAGTAACATGTCCCTGGAAAGCACCTTGTGAGGCCGCTCGGCGAAGACGCTGAGGAGCTGATACTCCATCGGAGTCATGCTTTCTGTTTCACCGTCGCTGTTCAGGAGTCTGCCTGCATCGAGGTCCAACCGCAGCTTTCCAAAATTCACGTGACGGCTGATCGGCGACTGGTCGCTTATGTTGTCGGAAGCATGGGTCGCAATCGAGCGCCGGATCACGGAGCGAATGCGCGCTTTGAGTTCCCGCAGATCGAAGGGCTTGGTCACGTAATCATCTGCGCCGACTTCAAGGCCAACCACGCGGTCAACGATTTCGTCGGCGCCCGTGACAATGATGATGGGCGTCGTCGATGTCTTGCGGATCCGGCGCGTAATGGTGAGCCCATCCTCTCCCGGCAAACTCAGATCCAGCAGGATTACATCTACGGGATTCATCACAAGCTCAATGTCGAGGCTTGCGCCACTCGCAACGGCCCTGACGACGCATCCATGCCGACTCAAATAATCCGACAAGAGATCGCGCATCTCCTCTTCGTCATCTACGACGAGCACACGAATAACATTGTTGAACGGCATTAAACCCGCTCCTAGTTCAGCAAAGGACCGGCTAAATAGTCATGAACTCGGAAATTTAGCGAAAAAAGTATCCGATGAAAAAAGGGAAATGGCAAGCTTTACAAGTTTTCCAACAATTGACGCTCCAACCTGTAGCCCAGTCCACGCACGGCCCTTATAACGGGAGGTCCACCGCATTCGATTTTTCGCCTCAGTCGAGCAATACGCCGGTCGATCGCACGGTCGGTGGTCTCGTCCTCTCCGGCGGGAGCCAAATCCAGCAGTTCATCGCGGCTGAACACCCGCTCCGGCTCGCTCAGGAAGCAGCGTAGAAGAGCAAACTCGCTCGGAGCCAAACCACGCTCCTGACCACTCCGTTCAATAATGCTCTGCCCCTTTATGTCAACCACCACGTCCCCCAGGCGAACGAGTTGCGTCTTGGGCACGGCCTCGCCTCCGACACGCCCCAACACGCTTCGCAGCGTAGCCAGGATCTCGCGTGGATGAACCGGCTTCTGCAGAAACTCGTCTCCATGTATTTCCAGGCCCAAGACACGATCAAAGTCTGTCGCATCGCCACTCAAAAACACGATCGCAGGGCACTTATGCGCAGCTCGCTCCCCGATCCAGGCGGCGAGATCGGCGCCGTTTTCTCCCTTGAGATGAAGGTCGAGAACGACGGCGTCAGGCTCGAACGCGCCGAAGGACAATTTCATATCACTCCCGCTATCGGCAATACGGACCGAGAATCCTCCTCTGAGATCAAGATAGTCGGCAAGTGTCTCCGCCAGATCGCGATCATCGTCGACAATTAAGATCTTGAGACGTTCGGCAACCACAATCAATTTCCACATTCATTTTCGAGAAAAACTACCAATTCGCCCGCTATCAATCTGCACAATGCGGCGATATAAATTCAAGCCGATTAATACAGGTGTTTTGGGAAGATCGAAACTGGACGATACGGATTTGACGGACGACGGAGCAAAGCTCCCACTCGTGACAGCGGGCTTGGATGACGCGCTGGCGTTTTACCTGTTCTCCCGAGAACCACGGCTCGTTTCGTGCCAGGACGAGGCAGAGTTTCGCACCGTGATCATCGCGCGCCAGCCGCTCGTGGCCGTATTCAATCTTCGGTCGACCTTATCGTCCGCGGTCGAGTTCTGTCGCCTGGTTAGACGTGAAACCAACACCGGCATCATCATCCTCGCCGCTCGAGCAACTGCTGCCGACCGCATCATCCTGTTGGAAAGTGGAGCCGATAGCGTCATTAGCGCGGAGTTTGAACCCCGAGAATTGCTGGCGCGCATCCGCGCCTTGCAGAGGAGGCCACGAAACCGTCGCGATTTGCCTCGGCCCGAAACGCCGACGGCACATGTGACTCCCCGCACCGTGACCTTTGGGGCATGCCGTTTCGATCCCCGGGCGAGGCGGCTTTTCGGACCGGCGGGCGACCCTATAAACCTCTCCGCCAGCGAGCTTCTGCTCCTCGAATGCTTTCTGGACCGCCCTCACAGGGTCCTGTCAAAAGATGAGCTGGCCGACCTCCTTAACGGCTCCGGCGGTCCGGACAGCAGGGCGGTCGACGCAGCACTCTCGCGGCTTCGGCGTAAAATCGCCGGCGGCGGCGGCGACGCTGGATTGATCGAAACCGTAAGGGGGGAAGGTTACAGCTATCGGCCGTCCTCTTCGGTCGGTCTCAGGCCGCAGCGGATGACGGATACGCCGCTTTGATCATGACGGACGACAGAAGACTATAGGCGACGATCCAGGCCGCCTGCGTTTCCGGGGTGAACTCGTCCCCGAGGCCATTGGCTAGCGTATCGATCAGTGCGCGACCGACCGTGTCGTAGTGCTCCTTTCGAACCCCGTAATCCAGATGGCGCACCGCAAGCACCTCAATTTTCGGCAAGAGTTGTTCGGGCCTTTCCAGTCCGGCGACGACGGCGGCGAGCGCGGTCATCAGCTTCTTGCCCTGGCTGGCCATGTCGGAATGAGCGAACAGCGGCTTCAGGCCGGGGTCGAGTTCGAACAGGCGCGCATAGAAGAGTTCGGCGGCGAGATCACGGATCGGAGCGACTTTGGCGAAACTGCTCTTGAGGAGAAGTAATTCGGCGGGTTGCATACGGCTTTTCCTTGTGGCTGATTGACCTTTGTGGCGTTTTTCGCTTCGAAGGTCGGCTTGAGGACATTTATAGACAGGGAATGTGACGTCGGCGGCACACGGGCGGTGGCGGAATGTTTCAATTGTTTCAGCGCCCAGTGACTGGGACTTGAAATCGAAAAGAGTAGGTGACTGGGAGGGGCTTCGACGTGACGAGTTTTATAAACGTCAACCAGATTGAGCCAACGGCGGAAACGGGGGATACATCCTTCGTCTCCAGTAGCGATCAGGGCTTCCTCCGCGCGATGTTCGACTCCATTCCTGGCAGGACGGTTGTTGTGGATCTCGACGCTGTCTATCGCTACGTGAACCAGGAGTTTCTCGACTTCGTCGGCAAGACCGGGGAACAAGTTATCGGACGAAACGTCAGCGAGGTGCTGGGGCCTGAGGTCGAGGCAGCCTATGGTCCAGTTCGGGAGCGTGTTTTGGCGGGCGAAGCCCTTCGTTGGGAGAGATGGGCGGAATATCCCGGCTATGGCCGGCGCTATGTGCAGGAAGCCGTCACGCCATGGAAGGATGAGCAGGGGGCTGTCCGCGGCGTCATCCTCATAGCTCGTGATCTGACCGACCTGAAGAGCCGTGAAAGCGAGCTCGAAGCGCTCGTCAACGCGCAGGCGGCCGCCGAAGCCTATGGTGCGGCCATCATGCGCACAGCGCTGGATGGCATCGTGGTCATTGATGGCGAGGGCGTCGTGGTCGAATACAATCCCGCCGCGGAAACGATGTTCGGCTATGCGCGCCGCGAAGCGATCGGGCGTCGCATCGCCGATCTCATCGTTCCAGAAGAATTTCGCGGCGTCCATGAAAAAGGCATGGCGCGATACATGGCCACAGGGCAAAGCGCGGTCCTCGGGCGGAGATTGGAGCTCGAAGCGCTCCACGCGGATGGATCGCGATTTCCGGTCGAACTCCACATCGCCGATGTCACCCGCGGCGACGAACGACTTTTCGCCGCCCATCTTCGAGATCTAAGGGTGCAGAGAGCAGCGGCGGCCGAGATCGAGCGACAGCGCGAAGCGCTCTACCAGAAAGAAAAGCTCGCCGCGCTGGGATCGCTGCTCGCCGGGGTCGCGCATGAATTGAACAATCCGCTTGCGATCGTGCTTGGGCAGGCGACGCTGCTGCGTGAGATTCTCGAGGAAACGGAGGCGAAGGATCTCGATCCCAAATCGCTTGCCGCCCGCTGCGGACGGATCGAAACTGCGGCGACGCGCAGCGGCCGTATCCTCAAGAACTTCCTTGCGATGGCGCGGCAGAAAAAGGGCGAACGGCAGCCCGTTGATCTCGAGCGATTGCTGCACGATGTCGTCGAACTTCTTGGCTACAACCTCCGGAGTTCGGACGTGGCAATCGAAACCGTTTTCGGATGCTGCGTACCCAAAGTCGTGGCGGATCGCGATCAACTGTATCAGGTGATCGCCAACCTCATCGTGAACGCCCATCAGGCGCTGGACGAGACGCGGCGCGACGACAAGAAGATCAAAATCACCATCGGCCGGGAGCCTGACAAAGAGCTTGTCGTGATCGCCGTCGAGGATAACGGTCCCGGTGTGCCGCCCGATATCCGCAACCGAATCTTCGAGCCCTTTTTCACGACCAAGCCGGAAGGCTTCGGCACGGGCATAGGCCTCGCCATTTCCCGTGGTCTCATCTTGGCGCATGGTGGCGCTCTTGATTTGGAGTCAAGGGATGGACCCGGATCGCGCTTCGTGATCCGGCTGCCTGCGTCGACCGTGCCGACCTTCGCTCCCGAGGCCGCACACGAGTCTAAACCTGCCCCGACCGCCCGGAGAAGGACCGTGCTCGTGATCGACGACGAGGCGGACATCCGCGATCTGCTGGCGGATCTCCTCGAACGGCAGGGATTTGATTGCCGGGCGGCCGCGGGCGGCAGGCAAGCGATGGCGCTGATTTCCGAAGGGCGCATCGAGCCTGCAGCCATCCTCTGCGACATCAGGATGCCCAATGGCGACGGGCCCTACGTGCATCAATGGTTGACGGAGAACCGCAGCGATCTTGTGAGACGTCTTGCCTTCCTCACTGGTGATGCGCTGAGTCCCTCCGCCGCCGGCCTCCTGGCCGCTTCTGGCGTTCCGGTGCTCGAAAAGCCGTTCAGGGGCAACGAACTATCCCATTTGCTCAGTACGGTGATCGAGGTGTGAAGAGCGGCTACGGAACGCAGCCGCCCCGCATCAGGTCGAGCCCAGATTCAACGTCTCAGAGCGCGAAATCTGCGCTTGTCAGTGCGATCTTGCCGGACAGCAGGATGGCGAAATCGGCTGCGCCGTCACCGTCATCATCGCCCTGGATGAGGGTTTTTGAGCCGTTATAGGTATAGCGAAGCTCGCCCTTGTCGCCGCTGAAGGCCGATGCGCCGATGAAGGAAAACGCCTGATTGTCGGAGGCGGCGTCATTGGCGTCGATCGAGGAGAGCACGATCTTGTCGCCTTGGGCGCGGCTGAAATCAAAGATCGTATCGCGACCCGACGAGGAAAACGTGCTTTCGGTCAAGTCCGTGAATATGAACTGGTCTGAGCCGGCGCCGCCATAGAGCTTGTCGGCGCCAGCGCCGCCGGTCAGCTTGTCCGCTTCTGCGCCGCCTTCCAGTCGATCGGCCCCGGAATTGCCAAGCAGCACGTCTCTGCCTGCTAGTCCTTTCAGCGTGTTGCTTCCGCTGTGCCCGACAATCTGGTTCCCGAGGGAGTTGCCGACGCCGTCGATATCTGCGCTACTGACAAAGGTGAGATTCTCGACATTTTTGGTCAAGGTATAGCTGATGTCGGAGTATACAAGGTCCGTGCCTTGTCCGGCGAGCTCGACAACCACGTCGCCGACATCACTAACATCGAAGGCGTCATGTCCCTTCCCACCCTCCATCTGGTCGGCGCCTTCGCCGCCAAGGAGATAATCATCGCCGCCATATCCATGCAGCGTGTCGTCGCCTTCGTCACCAAAAAACACTTCGCTGTCGACGCCGCCGAAAATACGATCGTCTCCCTCGCCACCGTATATTCGACCACTTAATCGTCCGGACGTGCCGTCATAGAGGTCGTCTCCACCTCCGAAACTGATTTTTCCATGGATTCGGCCGGTGTTGGTCAGTTCTTCAACCGCGCCTGCAGAAGCATCGTAAAGAGCATATGCGGTGCTTTTTATCAGGCCGCTGTTCTCGATCACCAGCTTTTCGGTTGCATCCGCATCAAGCTTGATCCCGTAGTATCCATAGCTCTCGATCGTGCCGCTGTTGGATATAGTGGAGACGGTGTAACCGCTAACCCCCTCAAGTAAGATGGCGGTGTAGCCTGAAGCGATAAGCCCAGCATTGCTGATGGTCGTCTCATAGCCGATTACAGACACACCAGTGTCCGAACCATAAACCAGAGCGCCGGAGTTTACGATGATCTCTTGTCCCAAGTTCACGGCTGCGGCCCCTCCAAGCACGACACCGCGGGACTCGGCTACGACGTCGCCATGGATGGCCACACGATGACCGGAGCCAGTACCGCTGATGCCGTCGTCGTCGACCGAGCCGACCGTCGCATTCTTCATCACGAAGACGTCGTCCGTCGTTCCGAGGTACACACGCAGGCCCAAGCCTTTCGTGTCTGTGTTGATGATCTGAAGGGGCATGAATAAACTCCTTGTTTTATGAGTTGCCATGGTCGCAGCTCTTCAAAGCGTTTTTTTGAAGAGACGAGGTTGGCCCCATGCGATGCGTCGGCCCTGACACCGTAGGCATCCGTTGATTTTCGATGCCCATATGTGCCAATTAATTGTGTCTCGATGATCCCGCGCAAGACGCCGTTCTGTTTCAATTGTTTCAGAGAGCGGGCCAATTTCCGAAAACTGAAGCAGGCGGGAGCTTGCCGTGCGCCGGACGGAATGCTCCCGCCTCGTTGCCAGCAGTCGCTGATCGGTCACATTGGCGGAGCATTGGGCCGTGTGGACGGATTTGATCAAGATGAACGCGGCTGCGATAGAAACGAGAGCGGAGAAATTGCGTTTCGTTTTCTCGCAGCGCAGCGCTAACCGTTTGAAGCGTTTGAGCTTTCCGACGACTTTCTCGATGCGGGCCGGCGCCTCACTTGTGGTCAGAGGATGAAATCGCCGGCCTTGAGCGCAGAGGGATCATCGAGGTGGATGACGAAATCCGCCTTCTTGTCGCCGTTGACGTCGCCATAGACGAAGGCATCGCTCGAGAGCTTCTCGAACCGCAGCTGACCTGCCTGGCCGGAAAAGGCATCTGCGCCGATGAACGTGAAGGCCTGGTTGCCGGAAACCTTGGTATTGGCGTCCATGAGGTCGAGGCCGATATGGTCGCCGGATTCGAAATCGTTGATTGTGTCGGCCGTCGCTGCCGTCTTGCCGGTATCGGCGAGGCGGAAGACGAAGAGGTCCGAACCGCCGTCGCCATAGAATACGTCCTGGCCGGCGCCGCCGTCGATGGTATCGCTGTCGTCGCCCGCCACGATCGTGTCTTTGCCGGAGCCCCCCTTGAGCACGTCACTGCCCGCGCCGCCGTCGATCTGGTCGTTGCCCGCCCCGCCATAGAGTTTGTCGGCATCGTCGTTTCCGGTTATGTAGTCGTTGCCGCCTTCGCCATAAAGCGTGTCCTCGCCCTGATCGCCCGCGAGATTGTTGCCGGTCTTCGAGCCGTAAATCGTATCACCGCCCTTGCCGCCGGACACCACGCCCTCGAACGTGCCCTTGCGGGTGTCGAACGTGTCGTTGCCGTCGCCAAGCGTGACAAGTCCCTTGATCACACCGGTATTGGTCAAGAGCACGCGTCCCTCGTCGACTGCGGTGATCGCCTCCTTGCCCTTGATCACGCCGGAATTCTCAATCCTCAGCGTTTCCGATCCAGCATGCCGGATGGCGGTGTCACGCACGTCGATCAGGCCGGTATTGGCGAGCACCGTCTCGCCCGACGTTCCCACGGCGGCCACGAAAATCCCGTCACCCATGACCGATTTGCTCCAGATCGTCCCGTGGTTTTCGATCAGATTTCCGGTGCCGTAGACTTCGACGGCGAAATCGTCGGCGCTGCCGCCGATGAAGGCGCTCGCCTGCAGGTAGAGCGCATTCCCCTTGTCGGAATCGGCATCGTCGCCCAGCCTGATCCCGCTTTTCGCGCCGGCGATGGTGCCCTCGACATAGACTGTGGCATAGGAACCGCCACCGAAAACGCCGTAATCGTCGGTGGAGCCGATCGCTCCGGTCTTGGTGACATAGAGTTCGCCGTAATGGGCAACGGTCTCGCGAACGCCGGAACCGATATTTTCGCTTGAAACAACCTTGGTTGCCATCCTTTATTTCCTTCTATTTCTGATTGCATACGACTTCACACTGTCTGACGGGCGAGCCCGGACAGATATTCGAAGGCACGAATAAGTATTTTCTCGCTCGCTCGGCCGTAAGCTTGATTGGTCATTCAGGCGCCGCCATAGCGGCGCTTGACCAGTTTCAAAGCACGAAATCCGACGCCGTCAGGGATTTGGCATAGATTTCGGAATCGTAGATCACGGCCTGAAAATCGGCGGCGCCATCGCCGTTTACGTCACCCTTGATCTTGATTGCTGCGCCGCTGACTTCGGCCCAGAGATCACCCGCGCTGCCGAAAATTGGTTTCAGACTGCCGAAAAAGTTGAACGCCTGATTGCCAACCTTGGTCGTATCGGCATCGATCGCTGAGAGATCGATCTTGTCTGAGCCGAATTCCCATCCGACGATCTTGTCTGAGGCAGAGGTGGTGGAGTCCGATATTGCATTGAAGACGAAGATGTCCTTGCCTCCCAAGCCTTCCATGCGATCCTGACCTGCGCCGCCAGCGATGATGTCGCTCCATTCAGAGCCATAGAGCTTGTCGTTGCCGGCTTCACCCAGCAACCTGTCATTTCCGCGGCCGCCGCCCATGATCACATCATCGCCGGAGCCTCCCCAGATGAGGTCGTCTCCGAAACCGCCAGTGACGGTGTCATTGCCCGCGCCGGCATGAACCGAATAGGAGTCGGGCTCACTCGGGAGTTCATTGGCGATCGTAACAATATTGTCGCTGCCGTTTCCAAATATTTCCATCTTGGCGCCCTTGGCGGTCACCACAAATTCCTCGACATTGGTCGCGAGCGAGTAGGTCGTACCGGTGACCTCCACCTTGTCGTACCCTCCTTCTGCAGTCTCGATCACCTTGTCCAGATCATCGATAACGTAGAGGTCAGAACCGGTGTCGCCCGTCAGCGTGTCGGTTCCCTCGCCACCGGTCATCTTGTCGTCGCCTGTGCCGCCATAGATGATGTCATCGCCCCACTCGCCGTCGATGGTGTCGCTCTCGCTGTCGCCATAGAGTCGGTCATTGCCCAGGCCACCCGCGAGGTCGTCCTTGCCTTGATTGCCGGAAATGTCGTCATTGCCATTTTCGCCGCGGATTGTGTCATTACCTTTAAGACCGATAATCTTGTCAGAGAGGTGGCTACCGAAGATTTTGTTGTTCTCGTCGTTGCCGGTGATCACCGCAGAGCTATACCAACTGTTCGAGGCTTGATTGGACCGCACCGTCTCGATGCCATTCTGGATTGTGATGGACCCGACGTTCATATATCGGATCTCATCATCGCCAGCGTTATCGATCACCTTGTCATATTTCTGGACGTTGATGTAGATGTCATCCCCGCTTCCGCCGTTGAGCAAGTCTGCTTCATCACCCAGGTCCAGTCCACCGTCCAGCTCATCGTCGCCGGTCCCGCCGAACAGCCTGTCCGCGCCGCCGCCCCCAAAGAGCGTGTCGTTTCCGAGACCGCCATCGAGATAGTCGGCCCCTCTACCGCCGCCGATCTCATCGTTTCCTTCTTCGCCAAACGCAGTGAGACTGGTCGGGCGGAACGGATCAACGTAGATTTTTTCGAATAACTCGGCGAACCAGTCCTTTGCGAACGAGGTTTCACCGAAAGCTATCTTGTCATCGCCTTCGCCGCCGTAGATCGTATCGTTGCCGTAGCGATAGATAATGGTGTCGTCGCCGCCGTAGCCGAAGATCTTATCGTCAGAAAGGCCTGACATGATTGTTTGATCGAGAGCATTGCCGTAGATTTCGTATTGTGGGTCTATGGCTTCGAGTTTCGCCACGAACAATTCCTGCTCGTTTGTCATCTTGATTATCTTCTTCGACATTTTCGCTCCTTGGCTTCTGACTTGACCCGGGCGCTTCGAGGAAGTTCGCCCTGGAGAGACAGGGCGCTTTCGCCCTGAACGCATCAACGCTTGCGGGCGCAAGTCAGCCGAGCTCTCCGATGACAGTTCTTACCAATCGATTGTCTCTGAATGATCCCGTGCAAGACGCCGCTTTGTTTCAATTGTTTCAGTGATGAGAGCGGCGGCGCAGAATTAGAGCACGTCCTCTGAATTCGGAATCAGCGGGGGATTGAACTGGACTTGCTTCGGAAAAGTGGAGAGGCATTTTCAGATCAAGCGGCCAGTCTCTCAAACTGTGCGGGGCTTAGGTAGTCAA
>NZ_STFX01000013.1 GCF_005222915.1 Rhizobium sp. FKL33 | reverse complement strand
AATTTGCCCGAATGCGGGTGCTACCTGCCCCGATTGAACTGGAAAGGGTTTCATCACCTCGAATGTCCGAAGTTGCTGCCCAGCTGTCCCTGGTGGCAACGCTCGCCCTAAATCGGGCGTGCCTTGAGGAGAGAAGAACCGTGACCAGGGCCCACCACCATACCTGTCAATTTTCTGGCCTTTATAAAGGAAAATCTCAGAGGCTGCCTCAAAAAGAGGTGTGAACCGCCCAGGGTTTGCCGGAGACCCGAACTTGTGAGAAGTAGGGTCTATGACAAGCAAGACGACGAACAAATTCTCTCCTGAAGTCCGCGCCCGCGCTGTGCGCATGGTGACAGAGCACGAAGCCGAGCATCCGTCGCGATGGGCCGCCGTTTCCTCGATAGCGGCCAAGATCGGCTGCTCGGCGCACACGCTCAATGAGTGGGTGAAGAAGGCCGAGGTCGATAGCGGCAAGCGGGCAGGTTTGCCGAGGGATGTGGCCGAGAAGTTGAAGGCATTGGAGCGGGAGAGCCGCGAACTTCGTCAGGCCAATGAGATATTGCGCAAAGCGTCGGCGTATTTTGCGATGGCCCCTATCGGCGAATGCAAGCATTCGCCTGTCGGGTGAGAGGAAGCTCGACCGCCCACTGAAGCGATGATTTCTTTCATCGACGAACACCGTTCGGTGCTCGGGGTCGAGCCGATCTGCAGACTGCTGCCGATTGCCCCGTCCACCTATTATGATGTCGTTGCCAAACGCACGGACGTAGGCCGTCTGTCGTTCCGCGCCCGGCGTGACATGACCCTGAAGGTCGAGATACGCCGCGTGTTCAATGAGAACTTCCAGGTCTATGGCGTTCGGAAAGTGTGGCGGCAATTGCAGCGGGAAGGCTTCGATGTCGCCCGTTGCACCGTCGCACGGCTTATGAAGGCTATGGGGCTTCAGGGTATCATTCGCGGCAAGCCTGTCAAAACCACTGTCTCGGACAAGGCTGCTCCATGCCCGCTCGACCGCGTGAACCGCCAATTCAAAGCTCCAGCGCCGAACATGCTGTGGCTTTCCGACTTCACCTATGTGGCCACCTGGCAGGGTTTCGTCTACGTGGCTTTCGTGATCGACGCTTTCGCCCGCCGCATTGTCGGTTGGCGAGCAAGCCGGACGGCACATGCAGGGTTCGTTCTTGATGCCCTTGATCAGGCGCTTCATAACCGCCGGCCCGTCAAACGTGGCGGGCTCATCCACCATTCCGACAGGGGTGTTCAATACGTGTCGATCAAATATTCCGAACGGTTGGCGGAGGCCGGCATCGAGCCTTCCGTCGGAAGCGTCGGCGACAGTTATGACAATGCTCTCGCCGAAACGATCAACGGTCTTTACAAGGCCGAGGTCATCCATCGGCGAGGACCGTGGCGCAACTTCGAAGCTGTAGAATTCGCCACGCTCGAATGGGTCGATTGGTTCAACAATCGCCGCCTCCTAGAGCCCATCGGAAACATTCCGCCAGCAGAGGCTGAGCAACGATACTACGCCATGCTGGAAGAACCAGCCATGGCAGCATAACTTAGAGGCCGATTTAAAAGTAGTTGAGCGATAACAGCAGGTTGTGATTCCCTTTTGGTGCTGAATCAAGAGGAGTGTCTGATGACCTGGACTGCTACCGCTCGTCGTGAACATAACCGCGATACGCTTCGGTATCCAAGCGATTTGACAGACCGGGAATGGGCGCTGATTGAAGTGTTGATCCCGCCGCCGCGCAGTGGCGGCCGACCGAGGAAAACGGCCATGCGCTCGGTTGTGGAAGCAATCCTCTATATTGCATCGAGCGGTTGCCAATGGCGGATGTTGCCGGTTGATTTTCCACCGGTCTCGACGGTGCGAGGCTATTTCCACGCCTGGCGTGCGATTGGCCTTTGGGAGACGATCAATCAGCTTCTGGTGATGACCGCGCGTGAGATCGAGGGAAGAGAAGCTCAGCCCACGGCCGGTGTTATTGATAGCCAGAGCGTCAAAACCACGGAAAGCGGCGGCATTTCCGGTTATGATGCAGGCAAGAAGATTAAGGGCCGCAAACGCCATATCGTGACCGATACGCTTGGATTTCTGATCTTCGTGCTCATCCATGGAGCCGATGTGCAGGATAGGGATGGTGCGCCTGATGTGCTCAAGGCGATCCGCCGCCGCTTTCCGTGGTTGCGCCACATCTTCGCCGATGGCGGCTATGCAGGCGACAAGTTGAAGGCAGCCATGCGCGGGCACGGTCAATGGACGATCGAAATCATCAAGCGCTCCGACGTGGCCAAAGGCTTCGTCTTGCTGCCGCGCAGATGGGTGGTAGAACGCACATTCGCATGGCTCGGGCGCTGCCGACGTCTCGCCAAGGATTGGGAGAAATCGGTCCAAAGCGCAACAGCATGGGCCCAGATCGCATCAATCCGAATGTTAACCCGGCGCATCGCAAAATATTGGATCTACACGTGAACTTTCGAAACGGGCTCTAAGGTTTGTCGGCACATTTGACTGGGAGCAAGGCTGGCCACCACGCGTCTTGCGATGTGGGGCAGCCCAGCTCGCCAGCGCATCCGGCGTTATCCAAAGGGTCAAGCTGCCACGGCGGCGAAGGCCCGCCTCATACTCCGCCCAGTTCGCCAGTTTGAACCTCACTTTGCCGATGTGGCGGCGGCGGTCGGTGTTATGTTTATGTGGCATGCGGGATCAATCAAGCTGGTTTCGACCGCAATCGGATAAGCGGAAATCGTTGAATTATAATTCATGCACCAACGCTTATCAAAAGCGCACGGTGCTCGCCTCAGTCTGGCCCGCTTCTTGCTTCGCCTGGCCCATGAGACTCTCCAAGCAAAATCTCCGGCTGCAGCCGGACCTGACCTGGCGGCGGCTGTTTGGCGGGATCGATCACGAAGGGCAGGCGTTGACTCTTCAGGTGCGCCGCATGATCGTGCGGGCGGTGGAGACAGGTGTGCTGGGCGCCCATGCCCGGCTGCCATCCAGCCGGCAGCTGGCTGCCGATCTCGGCATCGGCCGCAACACGGTGACGGCGGCCTACCAGCAGCTGATCTACGAGGGCGTGCTGGTGTCGCGCGAGCGCAGCGGTATCTTTGCTGCCGCATCGGCCGACCGGCTGGCGCCCGCTCCGGCGGCGTCTGCCGAATCCGCCCCGGACTGGTCATCGCGCTTTGCCATGCAACCATCGCGGCTGCCGCAGATCTGCAAGCCGCGAGACTGGCGCGCCCATCCCTATCCCTTCCTGTTCGGCCAGTATGATCCGGGTCTGTTTCCCACCAATGACTGGCGCGAGGCGGTGCGGGCAACCTCGAGCGTCCAGGAGATCCAGGTCTGGGCCAGCGACATGATCGACGACGATGATCCCGACCTGTCGGAACAGCTGCGCCTGCAGGTGCTGCCGCGTCGCGGCATCATCGCGGCCCGCGGCGAGATTATCGTCACCATCGGCTCGCAGCAGGCGCTGTCGATGCTGGTGCAATTGCTGGTCGGCCGCGACACACCGGTCGGGCTCGAGGATCCCGGCTATCCGGATCTGCGCAACATGGTGCAGCTGGCGACACGCAAACCGGTGTTCCTGGCCAGCGACCACCAGGGCGTGCTTCCGGACGAGCGGTTCGCCCGCAGCAGGGTGGCCTTCCTGACGGCAGGGCATCAATGCCCGACCACCACGGTCATGCCGTTGGAGCGGCGGCAGGCGCTGCTCGACGCGGCGATGCTGCACGACGTGCTGATCGTCGAAGACGACTACGATGCCGATCTCTCGATCGAGGCCGACAGCGCCATCGCGTCGCTGAAGAGCCTCGATTCCGCCAGCCGCGTGATCTATGTCGGCAGCTTTTCCAAGGTGCTGGCGCCCGGCCTGCGGATCGGCTACGTGGTCGCCCCCAAACCGGTGATCGACGAATTGCGGGTGTTGCGGCGGCTGATGCTGCGGCACCCGCCGACCAACAATCAGCGGACGCTCGCCACCTTCATCGCACTTGGTCATCATCGCCAACATCTGGCCCGGGCCGGAAAGGCGATGCTCGAGCGGGCCCAGCTGATCGAAAGGCTGTTACCGGTGGCGATGCCGTCCTGCCGGTTTTCGCGTGGCGCCGGGTCGACGAGCTTGTGGATCGAGGGGCCGCCGGAACTCGACAGCCGGCTGCTGGTGGAGATGGCGCGGGCGCAGGGCATCCTGATCGAGGCCGGCGACATCTTCTTTTCCAACCCGGCGCTGGGACGGCGCTTCTT
The DNA here is from genome assembly GCF_005222915.1 of Rhizobium sp. FKL33. Taxonomy (GTDB): domain Bacteria; phylum Pseudomonadota; class Alphaproteobacteria; order Rhizobiales; family Rhizobiaceae; genus Rhizobium_E. The sequence goes on along the minus strand of NZ_STFX01000013.1, from coordinate 11,862 downwards.
CCGCCTGGGATTCAGCTCGATCGCTACCCATCGCATCGAGCCCGGGCTGATGCTGCTCGGCGCCGTCGTCGAGGATTGCTGCCGCCGCGGGCGGGTCTTTCGCCCGATGGCCGAGAAGGCTGAAAGCCCGCCGCCGTCGGGAGCCTGACAGGTGCAGGACCAGACGGGATTTTCCACGGATCCAGGCAGCGAGGCGCCTCCCGCAACGCGCCCGTCATGCTAGGGTGAGCGCACATCCAGACACACGGAGACCTGCCATGAACATCGCCGCCCAACCCAATGACATCCGCGACGTCATCGAGGCCGACCGCGCCCATGTCTGGCATCATCTCAGCCAGCACAAGGGCTACGAGACCGTCGATCCGCGCATCTTCGTGGAAGGCCGCGGCATGCGTGTCTGGGATGCCGCCGGCAAGGAGTATCTCGACGCGCTGTCAGGCGGCGTCTGGACCGTCAATGTCGGCTTCGGTCGCGAAAGCATTGCCGATGCGGTGCGCGACCAACTGATCAAGCTCAACTACTTCGCCAATTCGGCCGGCTCGATTGCCGGGGCGAAATTCGCGGAAAAACTGATCTCGAAAATGCCTGGCCTGAGTCGCGTCTACTATTCCAATTCCGGTTCGGAGGCCAATGAGAAGGTCTTCAAGATGGTGCGGCAGATCTCCTATCGCCACCATGCCGGCAAGAAATACAAGATCCTCTACCGCGAGCGCGACTATCACGGCACAACGCTCGGGACGCTGGCGGCGGCCGGCCAGCCGCAGCGCCGCGAACAGTATGGCCCCCTGCCCGAGGGTTTCGTCGAAGTGCCGCACTGCCTGGAATATCGCAGCCAGTACGGCGCCATCGACAATTACGGCGAGCGTGCCGCACAGGCCATCGAGGAGGTGATCCTGCGCGAAGGTCCCGACACGATCGGCCTGCTGTGCCTGGAGCCGATCACCGCCGGTGGCGGCGTCATCGTGCCGCCACCGGGCTATTGGGAGAAGGTGCAGGAGATCTGCAAGCGCTACAATATCCTACTGCATATCGACGAGGTCGTCTGCGGCGTCGGCCGCACCGGCCAGTGGTTCGGGTATCAGAACTTCGGCGTGCAGCCGGATTTCGTCACCATGGCCAAGGGCGTGGCTTCCGGCTATGCGGCGATCTCGTGCACGGTGACGACGGAGGCGATCTTCGAGCAATTCAAGGACGACGCCAACGATCCGATGTCCTATTTCCGCGACATCTCCACCTTCGGCGGCTGCGTAGCCGGCCCGGCCGCGGCGCTCGAGAACATGCGTATCATCGAGGACGAGAACCTTCTCGACAACACGCTTGTCATGGGAAAGCGGCTGGTTGCCAACCTCAACGCCTTGATGGAGCGCCACAAGGTTATCGGCGACGTGCGTGGCGCCGGCCTGTTCTGCGGCGCCGAACTGGTCGCCGACCGGACGAGCAAGGAACCGGCGCCGGAAAAGCTGGTGCAGGCGGTGATTGCCGATTGCTATGCGCAGGGGGTGATCATCGGCGCCACCAACCGCTCGCTGCCCGGCTTCAACAACACGCTCTGCCTCAGCCCGGCGCTGATCGCCCGGGAGGCCGATATCGACGCGATTACCGATGCGATCGACAAGGCGCTGACCAAGGTGTTCGGGTAGCGCCATCATATCTGCATTGTCCCCACGCCCCCCTCTGTCAGCTTCGCGACAGAGGGGGGAGGCGATGTCGGGAGGGCAGCCGATCTCCGGCCTGGTCCTCACCCCTCGCGATAAATCTGGAACGGCGCCCAGGACTGGCTGACCGGCATGATCTCGATGCTGTTGATGTTGACATGGGCAGGTAGCGACGCCACCCAATGCACCGTCTCGGCGATGTCTTCGGGTTGCAGCGGATGAGCGCCGGCATAGAGCCTGTCATATGCCGCCTGGTCGCCGCCGGTGCGCACCAAGGTGAATTCGCTTTCCGACAGGCCCGGCTCGATGGAGGTGACGCGCACGCCCTTACCGGACAGATCGCTCCTCAGTCCGAGCGAGAATTGCCGGACAAAGGCCTTGGTGCCGGCATAGACATTGCCCCCCGGATAGGGCCAGCTGGAGGCGATCGAGGCAAGGTTGACCACCAGGCCACGCCGGGCGATCAGCGTCTCGAGCAGCAACCTCGTGATCGTCACCAGGCCGGTGATGTTGGTGTCGATCATCGTTCGCCATTGCGCCAGGTCGCAGTCCTGGGCAGGGCCATTGCCGAGCGCCAGGCCGGCATTGTTGACGAGCAGGTCGATGGCGGCAAAGCGCTCCGGCAGTTCGACGAGTGCGGCGCGCGCGGCCTGTTCGTCACGGATGTCGAAGCACAGTGGGAAGGCGCGGTCAGGGCCGCCGAGTTCGGCCACCAGCGTATCCAGCCGCTCCTTGCGACGTCCGGTCAGCACAACATTCCAGCCTTCGGCGACTAGACGCTGGGCAATGGCCTTGCCAAAGCCTGACGTGGCGCCGGTAACGATCGCGATTTTGGACATGGTGGACCTCTCCGAAGAACTAGACGAAAATTAGGGCATAGAGCGTCTGGATGAAACCGACAGCGGCGATGATCACCAGTCCGATAGCCGAGACGCGGGCCCAGACCTCCGGTGGCAGCCGGTGCGACAGGAAATAGCCGAGCCCGAAGCCCGCCAGCGTCAGCGGACTATAGAGCAGCAGCAGATGCGGCAGGTCGCCGCCGAGACCGCCGAGATAGGCGCGGCTTGCCAGCGTGAACAGGTCGATGACGCCGAAGAAAACCGCCAGCGTGCCGCGCATCGTTTCGCGCCGCGTGCCGCCGGCGAGCAGCCATGCGGCGATCAATGGCCCGCCGACAGCAAAAGCCGACAGCAGCACGCCGACCACGAAACCGATGACAAGGCCCAGCATCCAGTTGGCCAGCCAGGCAGGCGGTTGATGGACCAACGCCGTGCAGGCCGCCAGCACGATGGTGGCCGACACCAGCAACCGCGCCAGATCGTCCGCCAAATATGGCACCAGTAAACTGCCGCACAGGGCGCCGCACAATCCGGCCAGCAGCAGCAGCCGCGTCACCGGCCAGTCGATTGGACTGCGGCCTCTGTCGACGACCGTGAACCCTGTCAGCATCAGGTCGTTGATCAGGATGAACGGCACCATGGCTGTGGGCGAGAAGCTGCCGGCAAAGCCGAGTGCTGCCACCAGCGCATAACCAAAGCCGGTCATGCCGCGAAAGGCGGCAGCGCCTGTGGTGACAAGAGCGATGATGACGGCGTCCATCCGATTTTCTCCGATATGCCGGTCGACGGGCACTCCACTCATAGTCAGGCGCCGTCGTGTCAGACAGGTCCAGAATCCGGCGAACGGGGGTCCAGAGCATCCAGCGGTCAGCTATCCTGTCTATGGCGCCCTTCGCCCCTTGCCGGCCGTTGATTTCCGGCCATTTACCGGGCGTTTTTATTGCGGCGCGCAGATTCTCCGCAGCAAATCTGTGATATATTTTTGGGCAATATGACTAACAAAAATGCACAGTAAGACCTTTATATAAGCAATAATCCGAAGGTTGGCAATCTAACTAAATTCTAATCTTAACGTCGAGGCATTTTGCCAAATATATCATTGTCAGTCCTTCCGTTCATGGCTAGCTTGTCTGTAACAACAGCGGGAAAATCCGCGAGGGGAACGGAATGGCCAACAACGATTTTCACCCGATTTCAGGGGTGGATCTGCCGCGATTTGCAGGCATAGCGACATTCATGCGCCTACCGCATATCGCGCTCGACAATCCGCGCCTGTCCGAAGTGGAGATCGGCATAATCGGTGTGCCATGGGACGGCGGAACCACCAACCGCCCCGGCCCGCGCCATGCACCTCGCCAGTTGCGCGACCAATCGACGATGGTCCGCTTCCAGAACGGCGCGACAAGAGTGCGCCCCTATGACCTGGCCCGCTGCGCCGATCTCGGCGATGTCGGTCCCAATCCCGCGGACGTGGCCGATTCCATGCGCCGGATCACCGACTTCTACCAGCAGGTGCGGGCCTCCGGCATCGTGCCGCTGACGGCCGGCGGCGACCATCTCTGCAGCTTGCCGATCCTCAGAGCACTGGCCAGCGAGCGGCCGCTGGGCATGGTGCATTTCGACAGCCACACCGATCTCTTCCACTCCTATTTCGGCGGTTTCAAATACACTCACGGCACGCCGTTCCGGCGGGCGGTCGAGGAAGGCCTGCTCGATCCAAAGCGCGTCTGCATGATCGGCATAAGGGGCCCTGCCTATGATTTCGAGGATCGCGACTTTGCCGATGCGGTCGGCATCAGGGTGATCCCGATCGAAGAGTTCCATAAGCGCGGCGTCGACGATGTGATGGAAGAGGCCCGCGCCATCGCCGGCACCGGCGAGACCTATTGCAGCTATGACATCGATTTCATCGACCCGGCTTTCGCGCCCGGCACAGGTACGCCCGAAGTCGGCGGCCCCAACAGCTACCAGGCGCTGCAGGTCGTGCGCGGCCTGCGCGGGCTGAATCTGGTCGGCGCCGATGTTGTGGAAGTGTCGCCACCGCTCGATCCGGCAGGCGCCACCGCCTTTCTCGGCGCCACCGTGCTGTTCGAGCTGCTCTGCGTGCTGGCGGAATGCGTCTCCGGCGGCAAGCAAGCCGTGGGCATGGCGGCAAGCGTACGCCAATCCAATTCGTAACATCCAGATCACAACAGCAAGACCGGGGACACCGGCGGGAACATCACACAAACTTTATCTCTAACCGGGAGACTGCCATGACCATTCTCGACAAGGTGCTGACGCGCCGCACGATCCTCAAAAGCACGGCCATCGGCGCAGGCGCGCTTGCCGCCCCCGCCTTCCTTTCCTCCGGCGCGCTGGCTTCGTCCGGCGAAGTCAACTTCACCGGCTGGGCCGGCTATCCCGGCATGGCCGAGAAGGTCTTCCCGGCCTTCACCAAGGCCACCGGCATCAAGGTCAACTTCACCGAGCAACCTGACCAGGACACGATGTTTGCCCAGGCCAAGATCTCGCTGGAAACCGGCGCCTCCGATGTCGTCGAGCCGACGCTGGACCGCGTCTCCGCCTGGGCCTCCAACGGCCTGCTGCAAGGCTGGGACGTCAGCAAGCTGGCGATCGACAACTATGCGCCGGGCCTGGCCGACGGTTCGGCCGGCGAGCGCGCCACGATCGAAGGCAAGAAGCTGTTCGTCCCCTCGGTCTGGGGCACCGAAGCGCTGGTCTACAACAAGGAAGGCTTCCCCACCGAATACGGCAAGGCCAGCCTCGGCGACCTGTTCGACCCGAAGAATCAGGTGACCGTGCGCGGCCATTCGGCGATCGCCGCCATGGGCCGATTCCTCGACAGCCAGGGCAAGCTGCCCAAGCCGTGGATCGACGGCTACAAGGACGAGAAGACCATGGTCGAGCTGTGGGACATCGCGCTGGCCGAGGCGATCAAGGCCAAGACCAATGTCGTGCAGTTCTGGAGCGGTGAGAACGAAGCCCAGGCGGCCTTCCGCAGCAACGGCGCCGTCCTCGGCCTGTGCTGGGATTCCACCGGCTTCAACCTGGTGAAGGAAGGCTATGCCTATGTCGCACCCAAGGAAGGCGCGTTTGCATGGAACCAGGGCCTGGTGCTGCTGAAGAGCGCCAGGAATGTCGAGCAGGCGCATGAATTTGCCAAATGGGTGTCGACCGCCGAAGGCTCTGCCCTGTGGGCAACGGCGTTTTCCTCTAACCCGGTCGGCAAGGGCGGCATCGATCTGATGGATCCGGCGGTGCTGGAATTCTATAAGGCAAGCTTCCCGGGCGATGCGATCAGCAAGCTCTACTGGTGGCCCGACCAGGCCGCCTGGTTCCTCTCCAAGCGCGGCGAATATGCCGACAAGTACAAGGCAGCCTAAAACACTGTTGCCGGTCGCCGGGATCTTCCCGGCGACCGTTCCGACCACAATCAAAAGAAATGACCCGCTGAGGTCACAGGGGAAAAGCTCCGGCAATGAGCGCCAGTGTCGAATTACAGGATGTATGTGCGGATTTCGGCAAATTCCGCGCCGTGGACAACGTATCGCTCAAAATTGAGGCGGGTGAATTTTTCTCGTTTCTCGGCCCCTCCGGCTGCGGCAAGACGACGATCCTGCGCATGGTCTCCGGCTTCGTGTCTCCAAGCAGCGGCGTGATCCGCATCGGCGGCAAGGACATGAAAGACCAGCGGCCCAACCAGCGGCCGACGGCGCTGATCTTCCAGAACCTGGCGCTGTTTCCGCTGATGCCGGTCTGGGAAAACATCGCCTTCGGACTGGAGGCGCGCGGTGTCGACAAGAAGATCCGCCGGAGCCGCGCCGAGGAACTGCTGGCGCTGGTCGATCTGCCCAATGCCGCAGACAAGGCCGTCAGCCACCTGTCGGGCGGCCAGAAACAGCGCGTCGCCATTGCCCGGGCACTGGCCGTCGAGCCCTCGGTGATGCTGCTCGATGAACCGCTGTCGGCGCTCGACCTGAAACTGCGCCAGCACATGCGCGCCGAACTGCGCGCCATCCAGAAGCGCACCAATGTCACCTTCATCTACATCACCCATGACCAGGGCGAAGCGCTGGCGATGTCGGACCGCGTCGGCGTCATGTCGCATGGCAAGCTGCAGCAGGTGGCCAGGCCGCGCGAGATCTACGATCGTCCAGCCAACGGTTTCGTGGCCTCCTTCGTCGGCGAAAGCAACATCTTCAAGGGCGAACTGGTGACGGTCAATGCCGGCCAGGGCAGCTTCAAGACAGACACCGGCATCTTCACAGCGCGGCTCGGGCCCAATCTCGATGCCAGCGCCAAGCTCTATGTCCGGCCCGAGCACGTCACCCTGACCAACGCGCCGGCTGAAGCCAATGCGGTCTCCGTCGAGGTTACCGACATCGCCTTCGAAGGCAATTTCATCTCCATCCTCACCCGCGATGGCTCCGGCCGCACCATCGTCTCGGAAATGCGCAACGAGGGCCAGGGACTGGAAATCGAGCGCGGCGCCAAGCTGTTTGCCGCGTTCGATGCCGATCGGGCGGTGATTCTGTCGGATGAAATTCCGGCTAGCCTGGGGCAAGCGACATGAAGGACCTGGTCAACCGCTATGGCATGGTGCTGACGGTGCTGATCTGCCTGCTGACCACGTTCTGGCTGCTGGCGCTGGTCATCCTGCCAAATTTCTACTTGTTCGAGAATTCCTTCCGTCTCTACCTGCCCGTCCAGGAGATGGGCGGGCCGAAGGATGTCTACACGCTGAAGAACTACCTGACCTTCTTCCAAAGTCCGATCCACATCACCGTATTCGTGTCGACGGTGCTTTACTCGTCCTTCGTTACGGTGCTGTGTTTCCTGATCGCCTATCCGCTGGCCTTCTTCCTCTCGAAGAAGGCATCGCCCAGGAGCCTGCCGACCATCTTCCTGCTGTTGACGGTGCCGCTGTGGGTCAGCGAGATCATGCGCTCGTTTGCATGGTTCATCATCCTGTCGCTCAAGGGACCGCTCAACTACCTGCTGATCAATCTCGACCTGATCGAGAAGCCGATCCGCTGGATGAGCGGATTTCGCAGCATCATCATCGGCCTGGTCTATACCTATGTGCTGTTTATGCTGTTTCCGGTCTACAACGCCATCCAGTCTCTCGACACCAACCAGATCGAGGCAGCCGAGGATCTCGGCGCACCCTGGTGGCGGACTCATTGGCGGGTGATCCTGCCGCATGCCAAACCCGGCATCGCCTCGGGGTCGGTGATGGTGTTCATGCTGTCGGCCGGCTCGATCCTTGTGCCCACCCTGCTGGCGTCGACCAATTCGCGCTGGTTCACCGAGATCATCCAGCAATGGATGTTTGAGTCGCTCGACTGGAACACCGGCTCTGCCTATGCCTTCCTGCTGCTGATCCTGTGCACCGTGTTCGTAACGCTCGTGATGCGGCTGTTCCGCGTCAAGCTCTCCGACATCGCCAAGTGAGGTGACCATGAATCGCAAGTCAGACTGGCTCTTCCGAGTCTACCTCTATCTCTTCCTCGCCTATCTCCTGGCGCCGCTGATCGTCATGGGCGGCGCTGCCTTCAACGATTCGCGCTTTCCCTCCGTGTATCCCTGGGCAGGCTTCACCTGGACCTGGTTCGTGGAACTGTGGAACGACACGCGGCTGCTGAATTCGTTCGGCAACACGCTGATCGTGGCGCTGGCCGTCGTCGCGCTGTCGGTGCCGATTGGCGCTGCCGCCGCCATCCTGATCAACAGCCTGGCCGGCACTGTCCGCAACGCGCTCTACGGGCTGATGGTGGCGCCGATCCTGACGCCGGGGGCGGTGATCGGCATCTCCACGCTGCTGTTCTGGAACACGCTGTCGGTGCCGGCCGGCTTGCATCTGTCGGTGCTCGGCCAGGTCTCCTATATCGCCGCCTTCGTGATGCTCTTGGTGCTGGCGCGGCTGCAGAGCTTCGACCGGTCCTTCGAGGAAGCCGCGCTTGATCTCGGCGCCAGCCATGCCATGGTGATGCGGCGCATCCTGCTGCCGCATCTCTACCCGGCGATCGGCGCGGGGGCGGCCATCGCCTTCTTCCAGTCGATCGAGAATTTCAACGTGACGCTGTTTACCCGCGGCCCCCATGACACGATGACGGTCTATGTGTTCTCCAAGGTGCGCAGCGGCATCACCCCGACCATCAATGCCTTGGCCGTGATCCTGATCGCCGCCACGCTTCTGGGGGTGCTTGCGGTGGAGATTCGCCGGCGCCAGGCCGAGAGGCGACTGGCGGAGCTGTCCGGGCATGCCGTCTAACTGTCTGGTCCGGGCGATGGATGGATCGGGCTTGGCGTTGGTGCTTGAATTGTAATTCGACGATTTCTGCTTGTCAGATTGCGGTCGAAACCAGCTTGATGGCACCGTAAAGTTAAAGGGCTGCGGCCAAGATTGGTAAGCGCCGTTTTCTCTCACGCAGCTTGCAGTCGCGCGACCTCACTCCACATTTGCATGGCTGCGGTTCTCAGTTCACGGTGATGGTGGGACGGGATATCGTGGCGTGGAATGTGGAAGAGATTGGCGACCGGATCATGAATGGAGACGAAACGCTGGAGATGTCGAGCTGACTTGAAGCCCTTCATGATGCGCTCTCGCCGTCGTGTCGGCTGATGTGAATTCTCCGCCCGGTTATTAAATTTCGGCGCGGTCTTTGACCCACTATAGGCGTCGAACGGTGACCCCAGTCGTTCTAAAGAAAAACAAAGTCACTCAGCATGTTAGTCTGCAACAACTGGGGTCATTCTTCCGCGCCGAAAGGGGTCAAAGTTCCACGCTTAATCACAGCAAGCAGTTGATAGAACCTTGTTGCCTTGAGACCCAGCTGCCTGCACGCGGCAAATCTCTCCGGGCCGGTCAGTTTCTTTTCGAATGCGATGGGCCGGATGACAGCTTCGCGGTCCACGGCCTTTTGCCAGGCCGTCGCGCTGATGAGCATCCTGTCCGGTGTCTGCGCCATTGAGACCTCCTGACCGAGCTATCGGCTTGGCCACGATCAATTACTGCAGACTGCAGACTGCAGACTGCAGGATGCTCGCGAACCATGACAGTTGGAAGACAATGCGATTTGAAGGAACAGTCTGCTAAAAGAAGGTACCAGCCAAACGGGTCATTGGCCGTCGCAAAACTCTGTCGCGAAACTTTAATTTTTGCGACAAAGATCTATCATCCCCCGGTATTGACCCGCCCGCCGGTCACACGAGCGGCAGAGCCAGCAATGAGGACAGCGGCCAGAAGCAGAATAACGAGGGCCGCGCGCAGGCCGATGTGGTCGGCGGCAAAGCCGATCACCGGTGGCCCAAGCAGGAAGCCAGCATAGCCCACCGTCGCCGTCATCGCGATTGCAGCGCTCGGCGCAACTGTCTCGGATCGGGCAGCGGCTGAAAACAGAAGCGGGACGATATTGGACGCGCCAATTCCAACGAGAGCGAAACCGATTATCGTCGAGGCAGAATTGACCGGCCCCAGGGCCGCGACGAAGCCGAGAGCCGCGGTCGTTCCTCCAAGCCGAAGCACAATGCGCTCGCCCCATCGGTGGACGGCCCAGTCCCCAAATACGCGACCGATGATCATCGCCACGGAAAACGCGGCATAGCCAGCCGCAGCGCCTGCTGTGGAGACACCAACGACGGTTGTCATATAGACGCCCGACCAGTCCGCCATTCCGCCCTCCATCAGTAAGGCAAGGAAGCACAGGCAACCGATGCCGAGCAGAGCGCGGTTGGGGAGAGCAAAGGTGGAGGCCGGGTTGCCATCACTTCCTTCGACCGCCGCTCCGCGCACCAGGAGTGCGGCGAGCCCGATCAGCGGCAGAGCGATCGCCGTCATCGATAAGAGCCCCGTCCGGACGTCGAAGCCATGCGCAAACAACATCCCCATCGCCACCGACCCGACAAGGCCGCCGACGCTGAAGGTGGCGTGAAACGAGGACATGATCGCCGAGCCCCAGCTGCGTTGGACAGCGGCGGCATAGGTGTTCATCGCCACATCGAGAAAGCCTTTGCCCATGCCGAAAACAAAGGCTGTGGCGATCAGGATCGGCAGAGACAGAGCATAGCCCGGAAAAGCCATTGCGAGCGCAAAGGCTATCGCAAGGAACATCGTTGTCTTTTGACTGCCCAGCCGCGCGACCAGCAGGCTGGCGGCCGGCATGCCGACAATGCCGCCGCCTGAGAAGGCAAGCAGGCACAGGGAAAGTGCTGAATCGGAAAGGTGAAGCGACTGGCGAAGGGCGGGAATGCAGGCCGCCCAGGCCCCTATGCCCAATCCGTTGATCAGGAAAATGGCCGTGGTCGCCACCCTCGGGCCGACCGGGCGCTGAACGATCAGGGTGTCAGCCATTGCGAGCCTCCTCTGCGATGTGAATGGCGACACCCGCCTTCGCGAAAGCCTCCACGCCCGCAGGATCTGCTCCCGCCTCGACAACGAGATGGGTGATGCTGGCGATCGGGGCTGCGCCGAACGGGGCGCGCGTTTCCATCTTGTCCGTGGTCGTCACCGCGACCACGGCGGCGCTGGCCTGCATCATCGCCTCCTTCAGAAAAGCGTCTTCCTGATCGAAAGCGGTAATGCCATCGGCGACTGAGACGGCGCATATGCCCGGGAAACAGAGGGTCACCTTCAGGCGGCGGAGTTCATCGAGCGCGCGGGCGCCGAGCGTGCCGCCGGTTCTGTGGTCGAGGCGTCCGCCAATCACCATCACATCCACGCCGTTTCGGCCCAGCAGCAGATTGGCGACTGCAGGCGCATTGGTGATGACGGTCAATGACTGCCCCTCCGGCAATGCTCTGGCGATCGCGGTGTTGGTCGATCCAGCGTCGATCAGAAGAGTGTCCCCCGGCTGCACGATCTTGACGGCGGCGCGCGCCAGCGCAGCCTTTCGAGCCTGCCCCTGACCGTCGCGCGCCTGCAGGGAGGCCGACGCCCTGATGATCGGCAAAGCGCCGCCATAAACACGCTGGCAGCGACCGGCTTTTGCCAATTCCCGAAGGTCGCGTCGAATGGTGTCTTCGGTCGCTCCCAGCTCGCGCGCCAGCGTCGATGCGAGCACGCGTCCATCTTCTTCGAGCCGCTTTAGGATCAATTCGTGCCGCTCTTGCGGGATTGCCGACATGTTCATGAAAACAGTTCCTCCTCAAAACACGGAGAAAGCTACACAAACATGGATAAACGCGCAATCCCATTCGCTACGCTGACCACTCGCTCTTCGCCTAGGACGATTAAGTCGGATGAGAAGGACATCAAAGGAAAATTGTTTTCGCAAATCTCCCACAGACCGTCCTAAAACGCTACGGGGTTGGCGGATCATCATTCGGTAAACTCTAACCGGAGGGCTGTATTGTTCTTTGCGGCT
>NZ_STFX01000060.1:9073-58684 GCF_005222915.1 Rhizobium sp. FKL33 | reverse complement strand
AATCCGGCCAATTTCCTCGCCGCCGTCAAACTCATTGCTACTCGCATCTGGATAAAGGCGTTATGAGTCTACTGCCTAGTTTTCTTAACGAATAATCCTTGGATGCGGCTATCTGATGGTCCCCTGCGGAAATTTCGTGCCACTTTTGATATTTCAGATACTTTACAGTCCCTAGTGGATCGCTGTTTTTTGCTTTTTTTTGCCAAAATTACGTCTCGGGTGGAGTACAGTCGCAGATATTCTCCTTTTTTGGTTTCCTTGGCGCTGGTCTTGATGAGGTCAGGCCTTACTTTGACTTCGCGCAGCTGCCTTGCTTGAGTAGGCCTGTTTTCATCCATCGTCGTAAGCTTCTTAAGGTCCAGCTCGGGTTCGGGTTTCCGGGCCTCCGCCCTGGCGTTCTTCAGAGCGGTGTAATAATTCTTCGCATTGACGGTATGGCGCCCAATCTCGGAGAATTTGACGACAGCGCGGCGCAACAAGCCGCCCAACCGGTAGCCGAAGACGGCGCGCCATTTGTACAGCGCCTTCATCGCCGGATAATTCGGAAAATGGGGGCGCGTATTATAGCGTATCGAGACCTTGTCCAAATTGCGAAGCGTGTCGCGGGTCTCCCCCTTGAACAAGACGACGTTGGTGGCTTTGAAATTGTAGTTGTTGCCGAATTTTAAGATGCCGATGGACATGAAGACCCTCCGTCGTTCGCTTTCGAAACACACTCTAGGTCAGACGCGCCTTAGGCTATGTAATGTGCAACACAGTGTCCGGATGCGGAGCGTTGCTGTCTCGGTGCAAATCGAGCCGGCAGTTCATGCCGTCGGCGGCATTTCGTGTGGGACCATAAGCCCACAAAAAAACGGGGGCCCCCGGCCCCCGGCTCTACGTCCCAATTCCGGAAATCCCTTATCCTATCTTGGGCGCCAAACTGCCGCTCTTATACCGCTTGGCCATCTCCGAAAGCCCGATCGGCTTGATCTTGTCGGCGTGTCCCGCCGTGCCGAAGGCTTCGAAACGGTCGATACAGAGCTTCTTCATCGCCGCCATGGCGGGCGCCAGATATTTGCGCGGGTCGAATTCGCTCGGGTTTTCGGTCAGCACCTTGCGGATTGCGCCGGTCATGGCCATGCGGTTGTCGGTGTCGATGTTGATCTTGCGCACCCCATGCTTGATGCCGCGCTGGATTTCCTCGACCGGCACGCCCCAGGTCGGCTTCATCTCGCCGCCATAGCGGTTGATGATCTCCTGCAGTTCTTCCGGCACGGAGGAGGAGCCGTGCATGACCAGATGCGTGTCGGGAAGCTTTTTGTGGATCGCCTCGATCACATGCATGGCGAGCACGTCGCCATCGGGCTTGCGGGTGAATTTATAGGCGCCGTGGCTGGTGCCCATGGCCACCGCCAGCGCATCCACCTGCGTGTCGCGCACGAATTGCGCCGCCTGTTCCGGGTCGGTGAGCAGCTGGTCGTGGGAGATTTCGCCCTCGATGCCGTGGCCGTCTTCCTGTTCGCCGCCGCCATGCTCCAGCGAGCCGAGCACGCCGATTTCGCCTTCCACCGAGACGCCGCCCCAATGGGCCATGTCCACCACGCGGCGGGTGATGCCGGCATTGTAATCGTAATCGGCGGCGCTCTTGCCGTCTTCGAGAAGCGAGCCGTCCATCATCACCGACGTGAAGCCGTGCTGGATGGCGGTGACGCAGGTGGCTTCGTTGTTGCCATGGTCGAGATGCATGCAGATGGGGATGTCGGGATGGATCTGCACGAGCGCGTCGATCAGTTTCGCCAGCACCACGTCATTGGCGTAGGCGCGCGCGCCGCGGCTCGCCTGCAGGATCACCGGCGAGCGGGTCGCTTCCGCCGCTTCCAGGATGGCCAGTCCCTGCTCCATATTGTTGATATTGAAGGCGGGGACGCCATAGCTGTATTCGGCTGCGTGATCGAGAAGCTGTCTGAGCGTGATGCGCGCCACGTGTTATCCTCCTGTTTCCCTGTGTCGGCGGTGTTGAAGTCTAGTCCCATCCCTGACATTTGCTATTTCAAACGTTTTAAATGGAATTAAACATTTAAGTCTCCGCCTAGGTGCAATCTCGGAAAATGAAAGTCAAGACCGGAAACAATTTGAAATTTTGAAATGAAATCAGTCCTCCGTCATTCCGCTCTTCCTGCCCGGACGGGATAAAATATTTAAATCGATTTTATAAATCCCCGTCTGGTCTTTGCCGTACGTGCCTCATAGTTCGAGGAAACGTTCCGGCGCCGCGTCCTGTTCCCAGCCCTTGCCAGCCGCCCGCCGATCGGCCAAAACCGGAGGCGGACAAGAGAAGGGGCGCGCATGAAATCGGACGATCGCCGCGACGGCATCATGCAATGGCTGCTCGCCGAGGGGCAGGCGAGCGTCGATGATCTGGCGCTTCGTTTCGCCGTGTCCAAGATGACTATCCACCGCGATCTCGACGAGCTCGAACAGAGCGGCTTCCTGCGCAAGGTGCGCGGCGGCGCCACCGTGCAATCCTCCGCCCGTTTCGAAAGCGATTACCGCTACCGGCAGAAAGTGGCCGCCGAGGAGAAGGAGCGCATCGCCCGCGCCGCAGCCGGTCTGATCGAGCCCGGCCAGACGGTGATCCTCGATGACGGCTCCACCTCCGGCCGCGTCGCCGCCCATCTCCTCGATCTCAAGCCGCTCACCGTCATCACCAACAATCTCGGCGTGATCTCTGCGCTCGCGGGCGAGACGGGCGTCAACCTCATCGCGCTCGGCGGCCAGTATTCCAAGAAGTTCAACGGCTTTTTCGGCCTGGTCACCGATGCGGCGCTCGCCTCGCTCTCCGCCGACATCGCCTTCCTCACCGCCTCCGCCATCCAGGGCGCCGCCGCCTTCCATCAGGAACAGGAGGTCGTGGTCACCAAGCGGGCGATGATGCAAAGCGCCGAGCGCAGCTTCCTGCTCGTCGATCGCGGCAAGTTCGACAAGCGCGCGCTGCATCTCTTCACCCCTCTCTCCGCTTTCGCGGGGGTGTTGACCGGCGGGGCGCTGGAGCCGGAGAGGGCGCGGGTGATCACGGAAAGCGGGGCGTGGGTGAGTGTGGCGGGGTGAGCGCGATATGCGTAAATTACATCGGATCTGGTCGGTGGCGCATGAAGTCGAGGATCAGAGTTTTTGCGAGCACTATCGCCTGATCGGCTATTTCCGAACGCGCGAAGAGGCGAGGCGCGTGCTCCGCGACATCAGGACCAAGCCCGGTTTCAGGGACCATCCGAAGGACTTCTTCTTCGGCGCGAACCCGGTTGACGGCGCGGGCGCCTGGGAGGAAGGCTTCGTCACGATGATGGGCGCCGAGCCGATGCAGGAGCGGGACGAACCGTGCGGCGCCCCTGTCGCGCTCACCGCCGATGTCGCCTTCAGCCCGGATGGCCTTTGGCTGGTCGAGCATCGCTATCTTGATGAGTGGGGCTGCGAAAACCACAAGGGCATCGGCGTCTATTCAGCGGTCGAGCTTGCGCGGCAAGCCGTCCGAAGCCGTTTGGACCAGCCGGGGTTCCGCCGCTGGCGTGAAGGTTTCAGCATTCAGCCGATAAGACTGGGGCATGTATTTTGGGTAACCGGCTTCTGATGGCGGTTCCCTATGCTCATTTTCCATCGGCGCGAATTTGGAAAATGTGTGTCTTTGTGGATTTTATTGCGAGTGTTTGCGGTAATTACATATAATTAACGAAAATATACAATCATCAATTGAGTGAGAGTGTAAATCTATTATGTGTAGATTTCTAATGTAAGGATATGCTTTAAATGAATTTGCGAAATTTGGGTATTGGCGCTCGCCTTGCGCTTCTTTCGGCCGTCTGCGTCGCAATCATTGTTCTCACCAATCTGGTGCAGTCAATCTTCGCAGCCTCAATGGACCGCGCGGTCGCTGATGGTGATCGTGAAGCTGGGATTGCCCGCAATATCCTTGACATGAAGGCGTCGTTGCGCGGCATCGAAATCGGTGGCCAGCGTTTGTTGCTGGCTGAGACTGAAAAGGAACGTGCCGACGCCCGGGCTTATCTTGAAAAGCGGCTTCATTCTGCGCGCAAATATTTGGGACTGGCGCAAGCGGACATGGCTTTGGACGCTGACCGCCAGCGCGCCGCCGCTCTTGACCTTGATCTCCAGCGTTTACATGACAAATGGGCCGATGTAGCCGCTGGCGGCAATCGCTCGCATGACCGCTTGGAGGAACTCGTCCCGCTCCGCGATGATCTCGCCAAGCGGGTCGATGACGCCGTGGAAACCGCCAAGTCGGCTTCGAAAGAGGCTGGTCTCGCGCGTCAAAAAATTGCCAGTTATATGTTTTTCATCGCGATGGGCAATTCTGCGGTGTTGATTTTGCTCATGATCGGCCTTGCCGTCATCGGCCGGCGCGCCATCGCCAGACCGATCGTCGGGATCACCGGCTGCATGACGGCGCTCGCCGAGGGCGATCTCGATCGCGACATTCCCTTTGCCGACAAACGTGACGAAATCGGCCAGATGGCCCGGGCGGTGCAGGTGTTCCGGCGCAATGCGCTGGCGGTGCGCGACCTCAATGCCCGCGAAGCCTCGCTTCGTCTCGAAAACGCCGATCTTCAGGCGCGGGTCGCCGCGGTCGTCGCCTCGGCCGCCGGCGGGGATTTCAGCGCCCGCATCGGCCGGCGCTATGACGACGCCGATCTCGCGCGCTTCGCCGAAAGCGTGGACGATCTCGTCGGATCGGTCGAGAGAGGCACGGCGGAAACCAGTCGCGTGGTCGCCGCCCTTGCCGAAGGCGATCTGACGGCGGTGATGCAGGGGCAGTACTGCGGCGTGTTTTCCGACTTGCAGGCCAATGTCAACGCCGCCATGGCGCGGCTCCGCGAACTCATGAGCGAGGTCCGATCCGCCATCGACTTGATCGAATCCGGCTCCGGCGAACTCCGCATCGCCTCGGGCGATCTGGCGATGCGCACCGAACGGCAGGCGGCGGCGATCGAGCAAACTGCGGCCGCCCTCGAGGAAATCACCGTCGGCGTCGGCCAGTCTACACGCCGCTCGGCCGATGTCTCAAAGCTCGTCGCATCTGCGCTCGGCGGCGCCGATCAATCGAGCGAGGTCGTCCGCAGCGCCGTGACGGCGATGGCGCGGATCGAAAGCGCCTCGGGCGAGATCAGCTCCATCATCAACGTCATCGACGAGATCGCCTTCCAGACCAATCTTCTCGCGCTGAATGCAGGCGTCGAGGCGGCCCGCGCCGGAGAGGCCGGCAAGGGTTTCGCCGTGGTCGCGCAGGAAGTTCGCGAATTGGCCCAGCGCTCGGCCGGCGCCGCCAAGGGCATCAAGGATCTGATCATCCGCTCCCGCAACGAAGTCGATCAGGGCGTGGGGCTCGTGACGCGCGCCGGCGAGGCGCTCGAGGCGATCCGCGCCCAGGTGGTCGACATCAACAGCCAGATCAGCGCCATCGCAGCCTCGGCCGGCGAACAGGCGTCCGGCCTCGCCCAGGTCAACGCCGCGATCGGCGACATGGACCAGACAACCCAGAAGAACGCCGCCATGGTCGAGGAAACCGCCGCAGCCACAAGCAGGCTGGCAGAGGAGGCGGTGGTGCTGAACAGGCTCCTTGCCTGGTTCAAGACCCAGCCGGATGCGGGCCGGGCGGGCCATATCCAGAGCCGTGCGGCTTGACGCGTCGGTCTCTTTGCCCGAGGGTCCCCGTCCGGCAATTCGGCCGGACTCCGGAGCATGAAACGCCATGAATTTTCCCGCCGCTGTCGAGATCTGTGTGCAAGGGCAACTCGACGCCTATAACGCCCGCGACATCGACGCCTTCATGCGGTTTTGGGCGGAAGACTGCGGCTACTACGCCTTTCCCGCGACCCTTCTCGCCCGCGGCGCGGCGGAGATCCGCGCCCGCCATGTCGAGCGCTTCCTCGAGCCCGATCTGCACGGCCGGCTCGTCTCCCGCATCGCGCTGGGCGATCTCGTCGTCGATCACGAGATCGTCACGCGCAATTTCGAGGAGGGTCGCGGCGAGGTGGACGTGGTGGCGATCTACGAGATCCGCGACGGACTGATCGCCAACGCCTGGTTCAAGATGGGCGAGAAAAGGTTGGACGGGGAGGGGTGAGAGTTTGGGCTCAACGCGAGGTCCCGACAGGCCTCAGGCGGGCTTCCAGCGCATCGCGGAGACGCGCGCCGTCTCCATCGGATGTGATACTCGTCTCGATGATCTGAGCAAGTTGGATTTGCGCCGGCACATCGCCGACCGAAACATCGAAGCCGTTTAGCCTCGCGAAAAAGCGTCCTGCCGCCCAGGCGGTGCGCTTATTTCCTTGTTCGAAGGCATGAGCCTTGCCGACGCCAAAAACGAGATCCGCTGTAAGACCCGATACCGATCTGTCGCCTTCATAGATAAATCGATTCCGTGGCCTGGCCACCGCCGACTCCAGGGCGCCTCGATCTCTCAGGAAATGCAGCTCCTCCGAGCCTTCCAAAATAGCCGCATTCAGTTCCACGACTTGCTCAGCCGTGATCCAGCGCGGCTCCACCATCAGCGAGCCAGATAATCCATGATCTCCTTGTCGCTCACCAACAAGGCTTTGGCGAACGCTCTGGGATCGATGTCTTCCTGCGCTGGCGAAACGGTGCGCGAAGCGTCACGCGTCTTGGTCACGTGTCCTGCTTCCGTCTTGTTGACAGCAACGGACCGCTCCAGCGAATGGGGATCGTGCTCTCCAACGACGCCGATGGTGCGATCTTTTGTTTTGTGCGTTTCTGACATCTCACGCTCCTATGGGTTGAATATAGCGGATGAATGCAGAATTACCAGCTTTTGTCGCTGACCTGTCTCATGCGTCAATGCTCACCCCAACGCCTCCGTCACCATCTCGGGAAACCGTGCGATCACCGTCACATAAGCCAGCGCGAAATCGGGCGGCGTGGCGCGGGCCTGCTCCCAGTCTCTCAGCGTGCCGACGGGCACGCGAAAGCGCGCGGCGAATTCCGCCTGCGTCAGTCCGAGATCCGAGCGCGTCCTGCGGATGATGCGGGCGCGTTGTCCACGCTCCAGCGCTTCGGCGCTGACGTCGAAATCCTCGTCGTCGTCAGGCGCCGCCATCAGCGCGATAGGTTTTTTCTTCACCGGAATTGTTCCTTCTCACGGATATGAAGCGGGGCCGACCATGACGCCATACAAAGACCCCGGTAAACATCTTCTGTCCAACAAGCCCAATCACCTTGAAACGCTCTTCGCCATCGATTTCCCGGATCGATGGCAGCACGAGATGTGCTTCGTCCTCGAACATCAGCGCGCCGAAGCTCAGGCCAACACCATGCTTCTTTCGATTTGCCGCGTCTTTTTCGGGATCAAATCTGTTGTCGGTCATGACTCATAGTACTGGATTTCCGTAGATGCGCAAGACCAAGTTCCAATGACTAACCCACGATTGACGAATCGTCCCCGCCGTCGCACCTTGCTCACCGGCGCGGCCCGCGCCTCACCTTCTGAGGCCATCCCCGGCATGGCCCTTGCGCGAAGGCAAAGGGAGTTTTCTCGGGTTCATCCTCCGTGGTTTGGTCTGCCGGATGCGGTTGCCGGGGAATGCGCGTCTGGCGTCGAAAGGCCCAATCATGACCGACAACAGACGCTTCAAGCGCCTTGTGCGCGCCCGTGCGGCGAAAACCGGCGAAAGTTATATGGCGGCGCTCCGCCATCTGCGCGCCCCCGAACCCGATGAACAGCAAAAGACGGCCCTGCGCATTGCCGTCTGCCAGACCGGCTATCGCGACGATCCCAGCGATGAACAGGCGCTCAGGACAGGCGGCGAAGAGATCCGCGCGCTGATGCGGCGGGCGAAAGGCGAGGGCGCGCGGCTCGCGCATTTCCCCGAAGGCGCGTTGGTCGCGCCCAACAAGCGTGTGATGTCCTCGCTCGGTCGCCGCGACATCGGCCCGTCCGACTGGAGCCGCTGCCGATTCGATGTGATCGCCTCGGAACTCCGCGCCATCGCCGCCTTATCAGCCGAACTCGGCCTTTCCACCGTGCTAGGCGCGCCGCATCGGCTCACCCCGCCGCATCGGCCGCATAACAGCCTCTATGTGATCTCCGACAAGGGCCGGCTGGTCACCCGCTATGACGAGCGCATGCTGTCCCACACCAAGCTGTCCTTCATGTATTCCCCGGGAGGCGCGCCGCAGGTCTTTACGGTCGACGGACTTCGCCTGGGCCTCGCCATGGGCATGGAGACGCATTACCCCGAACTGTTCATGGCGTACGAGGCGCAGGCGGTCGACGCCGTGCTGTTCTCCACCACGGGCGAGATCCCCGACACCGCGCCGCCCTTCGCCGCCGAGGCGCTTGGCCACGCCGCCAGCAATTCCTTCTGGGTGAGCTACAGCGCGCATGCGCCGCAAAGCCCCGGCGCGCCCGCCGGTCTCGCCGGGCCGGATGGGCGATGGGCGGCGCTGTGCGGAAAGACGGGCGAGCCGGATCTCGCGGTGGCCGACATCACCCGCGACCCCGATCACCCGGCGCGGCCCTGGCGCAGAAAGGCGCGCGCCGATCTCTATGCGGCGGCGCATCCCGCCGATGATCCGCGCAGCGGCGTCCGCACCCGGTTCTGATCCGCAACAATCGATGCAACTGTTCCTCGGTCCGGTCGCGTGTCGCGGTCGGGCCGAACTTTCTTCGCGGCAAACAGTTACCGACTCCAGCAAAAAACTTGCCGCCACCCTTTACAAAATTCGATAGCAGACTAAATGGTAGCACGCTATCGAAAAGGCCGAAACTATGTCGCAGTCGCTCTATGACCAGATGAACCTGCTGACCCGCAAGGTCCGCAAGGTGTTTGACCATCACGCCCGCGCCCGCGGAATAACGCTGGCGCGCGGGCGGCTGCTGCGGCTGTTGGGCGCCGCATCCGAGGGCCTGCCGCAGAATGTCATCGCCCAGGAGATCGAGGTCGAAGGGCCCACTTTGGTGCGCATGCTCGATGGTCTCGAGGCGCAGGGCTATCTTTTCCGCGAAAGCGATCCCGGCGACCGCCGCGTCAAGCGGGTGCGGCTGACCGAGGAAGGCCGCCGCCAATCCGCCGAGGTCGAGGCGCTGGCGCAGGCGTTTCGCGCACGCCTGCAGGAAGGGCTCGCGCCGGAGGATGTCGCCGCCTTCGAACGGGTCATTGTTATGATGTCGAAAAATGTCGAGGCGCTGGCATGAGCGAGGCCGCCGTGACAGCGCAGGCGCCGTCGGCGTCGCGGATCATCCATACGCCCAGGCCGTTCCTTGCCTATGTGCTGACGGCTGTGGCGCTCGGCCTCGCCCAGGGCTTCGGGCTGAACTTCATCGCCGCCAACATCACCCAGATCCAGGGCGAATTCGGCGTCACCACCAATGAATCCGCCTGGCTTTTGGCGGCCTATTACATCCCCAATGTCAGCCTCTCGATCATCCTCATCAAGGTGCGCAACCAGTTCGGGCTGAGGAATTTCGCCGAAATCGCCATCGTCGTCTTCCTCGCCGTCTCGGCGGTGCATCTCTTCGTCGATGATTTCCGCTCGGCGCTGATCCTGCGTTTCTTTGCCGGCGCGGCCGGGGCGGCTTTGTCCTCGCTCGGCTTTCTCTACATGCTCGAACCGTTCGCGCCGGCGCGGAAGATGACGGTGGGCCTGTCGCTGGCGCTCGCCAATCAGGCGCTGGCCGCGCCGCTCGCCCGCATCATCTCGCCGGCGCTGCTCGATATCGGCGGTTGGCATGCGCTCTATCTGCTTGAAGTGGCGATGGCGCTGATCGCCTTCACGCTGGTCTACAAAGTGCCGCTCGGCCCCGTGCCGCGCACCATGACAATCCGGCTGATCGATCTCATCAGCTATGGTTTTCTCGCCACGGGCCTCGGCTGCCTTGCCGTGGCGCTCACGCTCGGCCGCTATTACTGGTGGCTGGAAGCGCCCTGGATCGGCGTGCTGCTCGCCGTCGCGGCGGCGGGCGTCGCCATGACCGTTGTTATCGAGCTCAACCGCAAGGAGCCGCTGCTCGATATCGCCTGGCTCACCTCGCCGCCCATGCTGCATTTCCTCGGCGTGCTCCTGCTGTTCCGCGTCGCGCTGTCGGAACAGGCTTCCGGCGCGCTGGCGCTGCTCACGCAATTGGGGCTCGC
Organism: Rhizobium sp. FKL33; assembly: GCF_005222915.1. Taxonomy (GTDB): domain Bacteria; phylum Pseudomonadota; class Alphaproteobacteria; order Rhizobiales; family Rhizobiaceae; genus Rhizobium_E. The sequence goes on along the minus strand of NZ_STFX01000060.1, from coordinate 48,542 downwards.
GCCCTATCAGCTCACCACGCTCTGGACCGTCATTCTCATCGCTTCTGTCGGCGCGTCCGCCTTTTGCACGCTGATCCTCAAGCCGGGGCGCGAACCCCTCATCCATGCCGTTGCGCTGGTGATGATCGGAACCGGCGCCTGGATGGACGCCTCCGCCACCAATCTTACCCGCCCGGAAAACATCCTCATCAGCCAGGCGTTGATTGCGGCGGGCGGCGGCCTTTTCCTGCCGCCGGCCATGTCGGCCGGTTTCATCGGCGCGCTCAAGAAAGGGCCGAATTACATCACCAGCTTCATCATGGTGTTCATCTTTACCCAGACCATGGGCGGCCTGTTCGGCTCGGCGCTGTTCAGCACATTTGCGACCATCCGCGAAAAGGTTCACTCGGTCGATCTCGTGGCGAGCCTGGCGCGCACCGATCCTCTGGTGGCGGCCCGCGTCACCCAGCTCGGCCAGTCCTACGCCAAGGTGCTCACCGACAAGGCGCTGCTCACGGCCGAGGGCCAGCAATTGCTCGCCCAGCAGGCGACCCGCGAAGCCTGGGTGCTGGCCTATAACGATCTCTTCCTCGCCATCGCCGCCATCTGCGCGCTGGCGCTCATTGCCCTCATTGTCCACACTGCCTGGCGGGCGGTCTTCGTCCGTCCCGCCGCCGCCGCATAAATCTCTGGAACCACGCTCATGTCCCGTCTCGTCCGCGCCATCGCCAGCCTTCTCGCCATCCTCGCCGGCATCGCCGGCGTGCTCCTGATCCTCTATGTCTGGCAATTGCCGCCCTTCACCACCTCGGTCGAGACCACCGACAACGCCTATGTGCGCGGCCAGGTGACGTTCCTGGCGCCGCAGGTGTCTGGCTATGTGCTGCAGGCCCCGGTCACCGATTACCAGCGGGTGAAGAAAGGCGATGTGGTGCTGAAGATCGACGACCGCATCTATGTGCAGAAGGTCCGCCAGGCCGAAGCGACGCTCGCCGCCGACCAGGCGCAACTCGCCACGCTCGAACAGGAGCGCGCCTCCGACGACGCCAAGCTCAAGGCCGCCGAGGCCAAGGTCGACAGCGCCAATGTCGGGTTGGAGACCGCCCAGGCGACTTACGACCGCAACCTCTCGCTCGCCCGCCAGAACGCCATTTCCCAGACTGCGCTCGAACAGAGCGAAAGCGCGCTCGAAGCCGCCCGCGCCAGCCTCGTCTCCGCCCGCGCCGACGCCGATGTCGCCCAACAGGCGCTGGTGTCGATCACGGTGTCGCGCAAGCAATATGAGGCGGCGATCGAGGGCGCCCGCGCCGCGCTCGAACTCGCCCGCATCGACCTCGCCAACACCGTGATCCGCACCCCCTCGGACGGCCGCCTCGGCGAAGTCTCCGCCCGTATCGGCGCCTATGTCACCACCGGCACGCAGCTGATGTCGGTGGTCCCCGACCGCATCTGGATCTCCGCCAATTTCAAGGAGACCCAGGTCGCCGCCATGCGTATCGGCATGCCTGTGACCTTCACCGCCGATCTCCTCAAAGGCCAGCGCTTCACCGGTCGCATTGAGAGCTTCTCGCCCGCGACCGGCAGCGAATTCGCCGTCATCAAATCCGACAACGCCACCGGCAATTTCACCAAAGTCACCCAACGCCTCCCCGTCCGCATCGCCATCGATGAAGGTCAGCCGGCGGCGGAAAGGCTCGCGCCGGGGCTTTCGGTGGAGGTGAGCGTGGATACGGCGGGGTGAGGGGGGCCCGCCGCGCGCCAACCCCGGTCGGAGATTTCCGACCTTGCCATCGCCTCTGGCCTGGGCTCTACAGTCTTCATGCAAAGTCTCAGAAGCACCCTCAATCGGTTCTCCCATCAAAGAGCCGCCCGGTGGTGGGTAGGCGGCCGACCGGATTGTCCTGAAGCCGAATTACCGAGGTTGATCGCGGCGAAGGTCGGTTATCCCACATCACTGGACGACCCTTTCGCAACTGGCGGCATGGTGCGCTTGAACCGGCGACAAGCCGCGCATGTTCTCGCTGTCGCGGCATCCACGAGTCTGGCTTACGACAGGCCGTGTCCGGCAAGATCTGAGGTTGACGCAGCAACTGAGGCAATCGGTGACTTGGCGGACGACGCTGCGTTCTTTGGCAACGGATTGTGGGATCCCGCTGCATTGTCAAGCTGGACGCCGCTGACCGCAGCCACATTCGATTGCGGATTGATTGGCTATGACGCAGAGCAAGCGTTCATCTTCTGGGTCGAGGAAGAAGATTAGGCAGGCTGAGGCGCTACTTCGGACTTCTCCTCAAGGAAAAGGACACAGGTGTCGGCATGACCGACGACAAGTTTGGTTAGGCGGCGTAGACAAATTTGCGAGGGTCGTATGACGTGCTATTATCGCCTTATGACATGTTCCCAGTGTGAAAATCTTGACGAGCTCGTGCGCATCAGGACGCCCTATGAGCTGTTTTCGGTAGTCAGAATAGTGCGGCAGGCGTTAACTGACGGTGATATTGAAGAAATAGATGCTGGTCCTATGAAGGGTAGGACAGCGTTTTCCGATTTAACCGCTAACGGCCCGCTCGACGATCTTTTACTTTATCGGTTTCGTTGCCCCAAATGCTCGCAAAATTTCGAGTTAAGCGCAGAAACGTATCACGGAAGCGGTGGCTCTTGGCGCAAATCTACACCCATTGAATCTGCATGATTGACGCCGTCCCAATCAGTTAATTCAACGTTGCTTTTGGCGACGGGCTTGAGCCGGGGCGATCACACCGAAGCAGAGTTGTGGATTTTGAGGGTTTTGCTGCTAATCGAACCTGAGAACCGTGGGCGAGACAGGCGTCCCGAGCAGACCCGAGCTGTCATCATCGGAATACTCTGGCGGCTTCGATACGGAGCGGCTTGGCGCGAGATTCCGCCCAAACATTGGAATTGGAATGGAAGACACAGCGTTGACAACGGAAGCTGATCGTAGCGTCTGGGACGCCCTCTCCGACACCCCCGAGGAAGCCGCCAATCTCAGGGCGCGCTCGGCGCTGCTCTATGAAATCCGCAAGGCGGTTCTGAAATGGGATCTCCCGCAGGAAGAGGCCGCCAAACGCCTCGGCCTCACCCGTCCGCGCGCCAATGATCTCTTGCGCGGCAAGCTCGCGAAATTTTTGCTCGACGCCCTCGTCAACATCGCCGCCGCCGCCCGGCTCGATATCGAGATCCAGGTGCGGGACGCGGCGTAGCAAGATCGACGCCAGTTCCAATCCCTGACGGTTGACACAAGATTGACAAACAACTCAAATTGTATCGGACTTGTCCTTTGGATCAATTTCGCCCGATTTGACGGCAGCTCAACAAAGAGATGGTCTCCATTCTTCGCTGGCGTCGGCGCTCACGGATTGGGTTTCGTGCGGACCAGTTATCCAGATTTTGTGACATGGTCGAGGATGCCATAAGAAATTTCAGTTGAGGATGGCGGGGATGGAAGAAAATTTGGACGTAAAAAAAGAGAAACTTTGGAAGCTTATTGGTGCGGTCTTTTCTGCTTCGTGTAAAGAAATTGATCGGGATATCTTCGATGTTCAGTATGGGAAAAGCGAAGCCAGTATCGCGACTCAAAAATATTATTCGGAGATGGATAAAATTGAGTTTGCGAGGCGTTTCGCAAATGCAAGTATTCAAGGATTGTTGTTGCGTATTGCTAGTGCGTTCGAAGAATCGGAAGAATTCACGATTTGCTCAGGAAAATCGAATGGCCATTTCATGGATGTTTTGGCGGATGAGGACGATCTGAGGTTTCGCCTGCTGGATGCTTTGGAGGCGGAAGGCGAGCAATATGATGAGCTCGGCAGACAAGTTAATTTCATTGCTGAAGAATTGGGGCTGGGCTCGGTAAAGAAGTGATGATCGACGTCTGTTGATAACACACGTTTTGTACTTTCCATTCTTAAATCTACCGTGTCTAGCATCTCCCTCGTCCATCGCCTCTTGCATTGCTATCAACTTTTACGAGAATCGAAGTCGGCCAAGCCATCGTGGCGTGTTGGAGCGGCCGTCCATCACCCAGCAGGAGGCGGCTAATCTCAAGGCTTACCCCGGCATAGCCAGCGTCGTCCCGATCCCCCTCGTTGACATCATCACCCAAAACACCTCTAACCACCCCATGTTCACCGACCGCACCGCTCTCGAGCGCGCCTATCAAGCCGGAACGCCGCTCGAATTTCTAATGTTCTGGGGCCATCGCCCCCGGAACGATGGCCGCATCGGCGCGTCCTGTCTCAGCCAATGGTGGCCCGCCGTCTTCGAGGTATCGGGTCTTCGCTATCCCACCGCCGAACACTGGATGATGGCGCATAAGGCGCGGCTGTTCGGGGATCATGAGACGGCGGCGAAGATCCTTTCGGCTTTGAGCCCGCAGGAGGTCAAGCAACTCGGCAGGGAGGCGAGGGGATTTGATCCTGATCTCTGGGACCGCGAGAAGGCCGGGATCGTGGAAGAGGGCAATGTTCACAAATTCGCGCAGAATGCCGAGCTTGCGGCCTTTCTCATCGCCACCGGCGAGCAGATCCTCGTGGAGGCGAGCCCGGTCGATCGCATCTGGGGCATCGGGCTGGCCGCCGACCATCCGGATGCGCAAAACCCGCTGCTCTGGCGCGACGAGAATCTGCTGGGCTTCGCGCTGATGAAAGTCCGCAAGCGCCTTGCGCCGCCTGCAACCCCCGCTTAGTCCTGCCGCCTGAGCGCCATGGAATATTTGACGTTGTAGACGAAGAACTCACCCTCCGGGCTGATCACCAGCCCGGTGATGTTGCGTCGTTGAAAATCGTCTTCTTCGGCGGGGTTATTGACGTGCAATTCCACCGTCATTGCGCCGTCTTCACGAATGAGCCGCCAGCTATCGTAGACGACGGATGTTCCCATCACCTCGATGCGCGAGCCTTGGATCGAGACGGTGTAGCTGTCATCGTCCACTCCGATCCAGCTTCCCTGCATCTCCGCCGGCAAGTCGTTGATCTTTGCCTTGTCGTCAATCTTGTCAGAGGCCGAGGCCGGTGAAACACGGCAAATCCCCATAGCCACCCCAATGCCGAGGATCGTTGAGCGGAGAAGAGGTCGGCGCTTGAGGAGACTAAATTTCAGGCGCATGACATGTCTTTCCATTTCGACCGGCCGCTATCACTGCAACAAGGACGGAAAACATCCCACAAATTTGCCAGTGAATTTCGCGGAGCGCAATCTGACCGTCGACAAGAATACGTTTGCCCCAAGCCCGCCGCCGTTCCCGGCGACGGGCCTACGCTCGGCGGCGAAATCGCCCCCGCTTCACGCCGCGGTGCGCATCTCCGCTCTGTACTCCCCCGCCGCGCTGACTGCGCCGCTCAGCCGGAAGGCGCCCACCAGGTCCGCCAGTTCGCGGGAGCGGGCCTGCATCGTGGCGGTGGCGACGTTGGTTTCTTCCACCATGGCGGCGTTCTGCTGGGTCACGCGGTCCATGTCGGTCACGGCGCTGTTGATGTCCTGGATGCCGGCGGCCTGTTCGCGTGCGGAGGCGGCGATCGCGGCGATCACTTCGTCGATCTCGGCGACCTTCTTGACGATGCCGCTCAGCGTCTGGCTGGTGCTTTCCACCAACGCCACGCCGTGCTTCACCTGGTCGGAGCTGGTGGCGATCAGGCTGCGGATCTCCTTGGCGGCTTCCGCCGAGCGCTGGGCGAGCGCCCGCACTTCCGAGGCCACCACGGCAAAGCCTTTGCCGGCGTCGCCGGCGCGGGCGGCTTCCACGCCCGCGTTCAGCGCGAGAAGATTGGTCTGGAAGGCGATTTCGTCGATCACGGAGACGATGCGGGAGATTTCCTGCGAACTCTGGGCGATGCGGCCCATGGCGGTCTCCGCCTGATGCATGATGTCGCCGGTGCGGCTCACTTCCTCGCGCGTCGAGGACGCGACGCGATTGGCGGCGGCCGCGCCCTGGGAGGTGCGGCTGACGGTGGTGGTCAGTTCATGCAGCGCCGCCGCAGTCTCTTCCAGCGCCTGCGCCTGCTGTTCGGTGCGGCGCGACAGCTCCGTGCTCGCGCCGGTCACCTCGTCCATGCCCTGGCTGAGCTCGCCCACCGTGTGGGCGATCTTCTTCATGGCCTCGTTGAGCGCGTCGGTGGCGCGGTTGAAGTCACGCCGCGCGCCTTCGTTCTTTTCGGGCAGCGCCTCAGTGATGCGGGCCGAGAGGTCGCCGGCGGCGAGCGCGTTCAGCGCATCGCCCAGCGTCTTCATCGCCAAAGAATCGGCCTCGGCGTCGGCCGCGCGGGCCTGTTCGAACTGGGCGCGCTGCCGGCTGGTCTCGGTCTCCTGATCCGCCATCAGCACATGCACGGCCGTGGCAATGTCGGTGAAGATCGATTCCATGATGCTGCGCAGATAGGCCTCGCGCTTGCGCGGCGAAAACGTCGTTTCCTTGAGCACCACGAGCGACCATTCCGCCGCATAGATCGACGCCGCCTTGACGATGAAATTGGTGAAGCCGGTCTTTTCGGCGATCGAGCGGATCACCGGCGCCTGCGCGGAGAAATAATCCGCATTGAAATTGCCTTCGCAGAGATGGCGAAATTTCACCCGCTCGCGCGCCACCACATCTTCGGCGAGCACCGTCGTCGAGGGATCGAAATGCTTGTAGCATTTCGTGCTGACCTCGCGGATATGCTTGTCCAGAATGGAGAAAAGCTCTTCGCCCGTGCGACGCTTTTCGCCGGACCAGGGCTGAATATCATTGCCGATCGAATGCATGGTTTTCCCTCTGTAAAATGGGAATACCTATCGCAGTATAGGTTTAATATCGGGTGAATAAATGCAGGTTCACGATGCTGTTTAACTTCACACTAAGCGCCTAAGTATCAGTAAAATATAAATTAGTTTCCTCGTCGTCGCGTGGCGGGGTGATTATATATTGCTAAAGTGAAAATCAGCACGGCGCGACCCCAGGTTTCGGGCGCCGCGCCCGGGCGGGTCATGGGCCCGCTAGGGCGATCCCCTGCCAGCCATGCAGGCAGGTGTAGATCCCGACCGCCAGGATCAGCAGGCTCGAAAGATACGGCGCGCGGGCCGCGATTGTGCTGAAGCCGCTCCAGCGCTTGCCGGCCTGCCGGATACTCAGCGCGGCGAGCGCGCCGACCGAGACCAGCGTCAGCGCCAGCCCAATCGAAAAGCATAGGACCAGCGTGAAGCCCAGCGAGAACTCCTTGAGCTGCAGGCAGAGAAGCAGCACGGTGATGGCGGCCGGGCAGGGGATCAGCCCGCCCGTCAGCCCGAACAGCACGATCTGCCCGGTCGTGGCGCGGCCGTCGGCGAAGCGTTTGCGGACATCGTTGGCATGCGCCAGTTCATGGGCGTCCTGATAGCCGTCGGTGGCGCGCGCCAAACCGCGCATTTCGGCATGCAGCCGGTCGTCTCCCTCCGGCTCCAGAAAAGCGAGGTCATAGGCATGGCTATGGCCGCCATGGCGGAGCGTCAGCCGCGCCATGAACTCATGCGGCTCCTCCACCGCATCGACCGATTGCAGGAAGTCGCCGCGTTCGGTGAACACGAACACCCTGAGCGCGCCGTCCGGCCGCTCGGTGGTCAGCTTCACGTCATAGGCCGACCAGCGCGGCCCGCTTTCCGTCCTGAGCCGCCACACCGCCCGTCCGTCGCCTTCATGGAGTTCGAGCGCCACGGCGCCATAGCCGGTGTCGATCCGCCTGACATCGGGCGCGGGGACGGAATGGACATGGTCATGACCATGGGAATGCGGATGATGATGGCGATGATCCCCATGATGATGTGCATGGGAATGCCCGTGCCCCGCCGCCTCCCGGCCCAACTGATGGTCCCGCCGCACCCGCCAGACCATCCACAGCGCAATGGCGATGATCGCGAGGCCCGAGGCGAGCTGGAAATAGGGCTCGATCGCCTCGGCGTCGAGGCCTTGCCACAGCGTCATGCCGGCGAGCGCGATGCCCCACACCACCGCCGTATGCGACAGCGTCGCCGCCAGCCCCAGCAGCGCGGCTTGCAGCACGGTGCCGCGCACCGCCACGATGAAGGCGGCCATCATCGTCTTGGAATGGCCGGGCTCCAGCCCGTGCAGCGCGCCGAGCAGGATGGCGCTCGGAATGAACAGCCAGGCATGCGCCGAGCCTTGCTGCAACAACGCGTCGAAACCGGGCATGGGCGCTCCTCAGAGATATCTGGCGATGGCTTTGAACTCGTCGATGGTCTTGCGGTCGTCAGGGGAGAGCCTGCCCGCGGCGCTGTCGAGGCAATGGTCGAGATGATCTTCGATCAGCGTCCGCTTGGCGCTGGCCACGGCCTTTTCGACCGCCTGCAATTGCTGGGCGATGTCGAGACAGGACCGTCCGCCCTCGATCATGGCGATGACGCCGCGCAAATGCCCTTCGGCCCGCTTCAGCCGCTTGACGATCTCGGGATGGCTGTCGTGAGGATGATGATGTTCGCTCATCTCATGATCCTATCCCCAGGGAGAGGATAGGGCAATCCAGTCTCGGGCCTTTTCGCAGCAAAATGTCGGACAAGAAAAAGCCCTTGCGAAGCGGGGATTCGCAAGGACTTCGACTGGAGGTCGGGGCGAGGGAGCCCGATGTTATTCGATCACTCTCACCACGGTGTGGGTGCGGGGATCGACGATCACGCGGCGTTCGTTGACCACGGTATAGGCATAGGCCTCGTCGCCCGGGATCGGCGTCAGCGCCACGTCTGCGGGCAGGGGCTCGCCGACCACGATCGGCTGCTCCACCACCACGCGCTGTTCGGGGATCGGCTGTTCCTGCACATAGGTCACCACGCGTTCGGACGGGGGATCGAGCACGGCGCCGGCGGCGAGGCCCACGGCGCCGCCAACGACAGCGCCGACAGGGCCGCCGACGATCGCGCCCGTGGCGCCGCCGCCGGCTGCGCCGGTCAGCGCGCCGTCATTGTCGTCATCGGCGTAAGCCGGGGCGGAAGCGAGGGTGGCCAGCGCCAGGCAGCCGGCGGTCAACAGCTTGAGTTTCATGACAATCTCCTTTTTGATCGATTGCTCGATGCAGCCCTAACGCGGCTTTCGCGCGTTCGGTTCCGCAAGGAAATGCCGGGTCTCAGTCCAGTCGGGGAATGATGATGGTCACTGTCAGCCCGCCTGCCGCATTGGCGGACGCCTCCACGGAGCCGCCATGCGCCTCGATCGCCCGCCTTGTAATGGCCAGGCCGAGCCCATAGCCGGACTCGCTTTCCTGTAGCCGGGTGAAGGGGCGGAAGATCTTCTCGACATCCTCTTTCGACACGGTCGGCCCGGGGTTGCGAATGGCGAGCTCGAGCGTCTGACCATCGGCCGCGACAGTGGCGGCGATGATGATCCGGCTGGCGGGCGGGGAGTATTTGACGGCATTGCGCGCGACATTCTCGATGGCGCGATAGATGAGTTCGCCATTCACCCGCGTCACGAAGCTCTGGACGCCGGAATAATCCATCGCCACGCCCTTGGCTTGCGCCTCGAAGGCGGCGTCGTCGATGATCGCAGCGACGAGATCGAGGACGTCGATCCTCTCCCGTTCCAGCGAAGCGGCGGTGTTGGGGCCGAGCCGCGCGAGCGTCAGGATTTCTTCGACCAGCCCGTCCTGGCGCTTGATTTCCCTCTCCATTCGCGGCAGCAGGTCTTCGAGCCGGGCCGGGTTTTTGCGCAGCAGGCCGACGGCGGCCTGCAGGCGCGAGAGCGGCGAACGCAATTCATGCGACACGTCGTGAAACAGCCGTTTTTGCGCCGCGTCCAATTCTTCGAGCTTGGCGGCGGTGACGTCGAAATCCTTGCCGAGCGTGGCGAGTTCGTCGCGGCGGCGGCCGAGTTTTCCACCGATCCGCACGCGGAAGTCGCCGCCGGCGAGTGTCTTCAGCCCGCTGCGTATCTTCATGATCGGCGAGACGAGATAGCTCGCCAGCAGGAAGGACGAGATCACGCTCGCCATCAAGCCGGCGAGGATCGGCAGGACGGCCGGCGCGTAACGGTCGAAATAGGACACCCGATCCTTGACGATTTCGATGTGATAGCAGGCGAGCTGGCCGCGTTCGTCCAGCCTGACGACGCCATCCTTGTCCGGGCGCACCGGGAGACGCGGCGGCCATTCGGTCTTCCGGCTCCCGAAAGGGTGATCCTGCGCCGGCGGCGGGCCGGCGCCGAAGGCGGAATGATCATGACCACTTTCGCAATCGACCATATCGGTCAGCGGCGCAGGCTTGACCCGAGCAATGATCGGCGGCGTCAGCGTCGCCAGCATGGCGGCATAGGCGCGTGCGCCGTCGATTTCGTCCCGGCGAAGATAGCCGCTCAGCGCTTCGATCGTAAAATATTCGCGGCTGTCGAGGAAGCCGTCCTTCGGCGGCAGCACCTGCAAATAGGCGTTGGCGGCGGCGATGATGGCGATGGCGCCGGCCATGGTCAGCCAGATGGTCAGAAACGAATGCCAGAAGGTGCGACCCATCAGGCGTCCGTCACCAGTTGGTAGCCCTGGCCGCGCACCGTGCGGATCCACGACTGTCCAGTCTCGGTGATCCCCAGTTTCTGGCGGATCGAACTGACATGCACGTCGATGCGCCGGTCGAAGGGCGCGAGCGGCTGGCCGAACACGCGCTTGGCCATGTCCTGCTTGGACACGAGTTGACCGGCGTTGCGGGCAAGCACTTCGAGAATGCTGTATTCGGCTCCGGTCAGGTCGAGCTGCCGTCCCTGCCATTCGGCGCTGCGGGCGCCGATATTCAGCACCAACGCACCCGCTTCCACCAGCCGCGCCCCGGTCTCGCCGAGATTCTGCCGGCGCGAGCGGCGGAGGATGGCGCGCAGCCGCGCGACGAGCTCGTCCGGCGAGCATGGCTTTGGCACATAGTCGTCGGCGCCGAGATTGAGTCCGGTGATGCGATCGACATTGTCGCCTCGCGCCGTCAGCATCAGCACGGGCACGTCGCTGGTGCGGCGAATGCGCTGCAGCACCTCGATGCCGTTCATGCGCGGCATCATGATGTCGAGGACGATGATGTCGAACTGGTTGGAAAGGCTTTCATCCACGCCGAGCCGGCCGTCATGCACCGCGCGCGCATCGAAGCCTTCCTCGACCAGGTATTCGGTGAGAAGCGAAGTCAGTTCGACGTCGTCGTCTATGAGTAAAACCTTGGCCATGCGTTCGGGATACACCCTCAAGTGGTCTTTGCCAGCGATTTTACCTAACTTTACACTACCTTAACCGCACTTAACGCAGGGCGCGCTAATGTCGAAACGGGCCAGGATGACGCCTTGCCGAAAGATGCGCGATTGGGCAGCGAAATGCAAGACCTCTAGGGGTGGAGGTCGCCGGGCGCATCTGTCGGAAGGCAACCTGTGGTCAAGGGGTGAGCATGACGCGACAGCGGAGCCGCCGCAAGCAAGATCTGCCTGAGATGGCCGGTCGCGCTTCGGGGTCGGCTTCCTAAAAAAGATAGGAGCCCGATTTTGACGTTCGAGACATATTTCCATGCCGCCCCGGCGAATTTGGACCGCATGCTGGCAGGCGTTGCTGTAGACGGCGACGAAGTAACGCCGCCGCGGCGAGGGCGCGGCCGGCCGAAGGTCCGCACCGATGAAGAGCAGCGTGACATCATTGTAGAACGGGCCGCTGAAATCTACCTGCGCCATGGCTATATCGCGATGCGGATGGATGATGTGTCGTCGGCATGCCGCGTCTCCAAACGCACGCTCTACCGGCTTTTCCCGAGCAAGGTTCACCTGTTCCGCGCCATCATTGGCCTGATGAACGCCCAGCTGTTCGATTTCGACGACGTCGAACCCGGCGACACCGTGGAGCGCGCGCTGATCTCGATCTTCCGCGTCGAGGTCGATGAAGATACGGACCTGAAGCGCCAGAACTTCCTTAGGCAGGCCCGTCAGGATGCGGCGCTTTCCCCGGAAATCGGCGAAGCGCTGCGCGAGGATTGCATCGATCGCGCCCGTCGTCAGTTGTCAGACTGGTTTGAGCGTTGGAGCGCCGCAGGCCTGCTGAGCGCGACCAATCCCCAGGCCGCCGCCTATATGCTGATGGACATGATTTTCGGCGCTTCGGCGAACGAGCAGCGCACCGGCGCCTCCGGCCGCGCCTTCACGCGCACGTGCATTCAGTATTTTGTCAACGGCGTCCGCTGAGGCGCCGATTGCTCTTCCTGCTGCAAGCGACCGGAGTGACATGATCGCCCGGAGAGTGCTCCATGGGCCCCTGAGCATCAACAAATCCCGCCGCTGTCGCGCGCGGGATTTTTTTGCGCCTGCGGAGTTGCGACGCCAGTGATCATCCGGCGGCGCCCGGACGATCCCTGGCAGCGGAAATCGCGCCGATCGGACCTATTTCCGTCCGCAACTCACCCATTTGGGGGAGGTTCTTCTTGAGAACTTCGGTTAGGTCTCTCACGAGCGATTTATCGACGCTGTTTCAGATTTTGAGTAGCGTCGTTAGTTGTTCGATAAAGCCTTGTTGAGCACCCGACGACAACAAGGGATAGGATGCTTGGGGGACCGGATGATTGCAAACGAACCTGCCCAGATGATCCTGATCATCCTCGCGGCCCTTGCTTATGGCGCGGTCGCGTCCGGCTGCGTGTTGAAAACCCTGTTCGAAGGCTATGCGGCGCGTGCGCAATGGGACGTCTGGCGCATCCTCGGGCTTGCGGTCTGTTTCATCTGGCCGCTCTTGTTTCTTGCCCCGCTGATGCAGCTTGTCTTCCGCGGCAAGCGCGGTGAAAAGGTCGGCATGGACCGCCGCATTGCCGCCAATCCCGGCGCGGGCTCCAGCAGCGAAAGCCTTCGCTCGAACGGCTGACGCGCCTGTATGGCGCATGACCAAAAGCCGCCAGCACTATTGCCGTCGCTTGCGACAGCGCGCTGACCATCGATCAACAAATTCTAAGGGATGGCATGTCGGGAAGCTAGAACTTGGTCGGAGTGGCAAGATTCGAACTTGCGACCCCCTCGTCCCGAACGAGGTGCGCTACCAGGCTGCGCTACACTCCGTAACTCAAGTTGAGGGTCGTATAGACCGCCCCTTTTGTTTCCGCAAGTCATTTTGTCAAAAAAAGTTCAAGGAATTGGGAATCCAAGTGATCCTTTTGAAAACTATGGTCAATTGGCCAAACGCCGATCATCCGGAAGCGTGAATTTCAACTCAGACATAGATTTTGTTGATCTCGGCGAAGGCCTGGGCGGCATCGCTGAAATTGTCGAAGAAGGCCAGGCTTCCCTGATGGAGAACGCTCGCCGAATTGCACATTCGCGCCGCATAGTCCGCGTCGCTCGTGGCGATCAGCACGGTCAGGCGCCCGGCATTGTCCATGAGATAGTTGATGCATTTCTTGCGAAATTTCACGTCGCCGACATTGATCGCGTCGTCGATCAGGATGTGGCTGAAGCCGAGAGACAGGAGCGCGCTGGCCGAAAACCGCCCGCGCGCTTGGTTCGACAGGCTTCTCAGAGGCAGATCGATTTGCCGGCCCATTTCGGAAAAGGCGCTGCAGAATTCGAGGGCATCCGAGAAATTGACGCCGTACACGTCGGCCAGAAAACGGAGATTCTGTCGGCCCGTGAGTCTCTGCGACAGATGGGCGCGAAAATCCATCGCATAGGAAACCCGCCCCCAACGGCGGATCTCGCCCTCCGACACAGTGTCGTTGCCGCTGATCGTATTCATGAGCGTCGTCTTGCCCTGGCCCCTGGGCGCCAGAATCGCGTGGTTTTTCCGGTCAGGGAAAGTCGCGTTCAGGTTCCGAAACACCCACTGGATGCGGTTGCGGCGGTCGCGATAGGCTTTGCCGGCATTTTCAAACGCAATCATATGAACTCGTCTTCATCGTCATCGCCTCTCGCGCGGATGATTTCCTTGCGAAACAGCCGCTCCATCGCCAGCGAGAACAAAAGTAAAACTGTCGAAAAGCCAAGGAGATAGTAGGGCGAGTAGACCGAGATATAATCGAGATAGGAATGCGAGCGCAGCCCTTCCACACAGTGGAGGAATGGATTCCAGATGATGATCTGCAGGAACTCCGGCGGCATGCTGGCCGGCACGAAGATGACGCCCGACGTCATCATCAGCGGCATCGACATCATTTTCCACAAACTGCGCCAGATCGGCACCAGAGCGCCGACTGTGGCGTTGAACATCGCCATGGAGAGGCAGAAAAAGAGGATGAGCAACATGGAGAGCACGAAGCCCTGGAAATCCGTGATGATCTCCGTTTGGAGAATTCGCGCAACTGATGTGAAGAACACGGTGAGGATCACGATCCAGATCACGAATTCGACAACGCAGCGCGCAATCACCGTGTCCAGCGGCTTCACCAGACCGAATTCAAACAGGTTCCGATTGGCCAGGATCGCTCTGCCGCCATTGTTGATCACGGCGCGGACCGCCCGGAAGGCGACGATGCCGGTCAGCAGAAACATGACCGAGCTTTCGCCGAAGGCGGGGTTCATGTTTTTGAAATACAGGCGCGCCAGCAACAGGATGCCCACGAGGACCGCCGGTTCCACGATGGTCCAGGCATAGGCAAGCGGCGACGCGCCGAACCGATTGGCCGCCTCGCGGAATATAAGGCCGACGATGACGCGCAGATTGTTCTGCGCGCCCATCAACACGGATACATTTTGGTGTCGCGGGGATGCGTTCATCGCGTTCGGCAAGTCTCACCAGGCGTTGTTCGGGACAATCAGATCGCATGGTCCTTGAAGGACCGGTAGAAGAACTGTGCAATCAGCCAGACGGCCATCAACACGAGCAGCGATATGAACGAATCCAGAAGGCGCTGCGGATAGAGCGAGATTTCCGGCCGGACTGGCGAAACGAACACCGCGAAATAGCGATCTTGCTTCTGCGCTTCCGTGAGCGAGGTTTCGAAGGCGGCCAGCGCCGTCGTGTAAGCCTGCGTCGAAAACTCCAGCTGCACGGTCAGGTCTTCGAACTTTGTCAGCACGCCTGGAATATTGCCTTCTTCATTGACCCGGCCCGCCTTCGTCGGCTGTTCCGGCGAGTCAGCTTCGTCCGGAAGCGTCATCTTCTCCTTGAGAATGCCCAGCTGGTTTTCCAGACCCTTGATGGTGCGCTTGAGCACAACCACCTGAGGCGCATCGTTCGACACGCTCTGCAGCGCGGTGTTCAAACGGGTCTTGGCGGCCTGGAGTTCGGATTCGAGTTTCTGCGTCAGCGAGAAATCGAGTTGCGACAATTGCTTGGGGTCGATGATCTTCTCGGTCGACCGCAGGCGGCGGATCTCGTTGCGGACCATCTGCAGGCGGGCTTCCGCCCGTTCGACCTGCATCGAGGCGACACGCGTCATCTGCCTGCGGGAACTCTCGCTGAGCGAGTTCACCAGCTTCTCCGAAACCTTCAGTACAGCGTCGGTGATCGCCTTGGAGTCATCCGCCGAAAAGGCGTAGACATAGAGCGTCGTATTGCCCGTGGTCGAGTTGAAGCTGATTTCGACCATGTCGCGCCAGTATTCCGTGAACTTCTCGAGCGGCATGTCCGGCGAAATCCGGTACATGAAGTCGATATTCGGTTCGGAATAATACTGGCGCAGGTCGATGCCCAATTGGTCCCGGACGTCGCGCACCAGCTGCTGCGACTCGATATAGCTCGAAACGATATAGGAGTCGCTCGACTGGACCGAAGTTCCGAACAGGCTGCCGAGCCCCAGGCTCGCCATCGACGACGCGTTCGAACCACGGACGGAAAACTGCGATTCCACCACATATTGCGGGCTGGCGATCACCATGAAGTAGAGCGCGCAGAAGGCGCCCGGAATGACCACGAACAACAGAAACGACACATTCGTCCATGAGAAGCTGAACGCGCCCTTCTTCGGCGCCTTGAAATGCTCCTCCTCTTCCGTCTCCGCCTCCGGTTGCGGCTGAACGCGCCCCTTCTGCTGCGGAGCCAGACCCTCGCCGGCGACCACCGAAATCACGGGAGCGCCTTGCGACAACGTTTCAATGCCGAATGCGCCGCTTCCAGCTTCCTGCGCCTGCTTCTGGCGCTCGGCGCGCTTGCGCAGCCTTTGCTCGCGCTTCTCGTCCTTGTTGAGCGGAAACTGGATGGTTTCGGCATTCTCGTCCGTGGTCTTCGGAACTGTCATCTCTGATTCCAAAAAATACCGGCCGACCGGACAACTGTCCCGCCGACGCCAAGCAAGGGGCGCAAACCAGCATCGGGTGAAAATCCCAGCGGAGTTACGCCAATGAAAAGCCCGTCGGCGCCCCTGACGGCGGGCTGCTATAGGGCTGCAGGTTAGTATATTTCCTTTGCGCCAACAATATGGTGCGGGAAATGTAGGCAAGACCGTCGTTGTGAACGCCGGATCAGCGCCGCGACTATGGTGAATTCTCCTTTACCATTGGTGAACGCGCGCGTAGAGGCTTTGCACCCGCGGCCATCCGCCTTATGAGATCAGGGCGCACCGGGCGAGGGGCGAGGGAGAAAAGCAGAATCCGCGTCATGAAAATCACCCTGATCATTCCTCTTCGGCTGACTGCGGAAACCTTTGAAGGCGAATTGCGGCTGCGGCGGCTGGCCGCTGTGGTTCCGCGTGATCTCTTCGACATCCTGATCGCAGATTACGGCACGTCGAACGCCTGCGCCAAGCCGCTGCGCCTGCTCGAGGCTGGCGGAGTCGAAGTTGTGCGGCATCCGCGGCCGGAGAGATTGTTTTCGATCGGCAAGGTGCGGGATTTCGGCGCGGCGATGGCCCGTAATCCGGTCATCATGTTCAACGACATCGATTTTTATGGCTCTCCGGCGATGTATCGCGCCATCCACGCCGAGGCCATGCGGCGGGATATGGTTCGAAACCGTTTCGATTTCTTCACGGCCCCGATACTGTTCTTGACCGAAACCGGCACGCGGCGATGGTTCTCCGACATGGCGGACGGCTTGCCCTTCATCAAGAGATTCTCGCCCGATTGGCTGGACGGCCAGCCGGATCTCATCCAGTCGACAGCCTTCGGCAGTTCGGCCATCGTGGTCAATCGCGATCATTATCTGTCGCTGGGCGGACATGCGCCGGGCTTTTCGGGACATGGCGCCGAAGATTACGATGTGTTGCATCGCCTGTCCGCACTGGCGCCGAAGGGACCCCGACCGTCATCCTATTTTACCGATTTCCGGGACAACGCTGTTCGCTATTATTGCGGATTTCGCGCATTTTTCGCTCTCTATGGCCTCGAGCCGTTTCAAAGCGGCGTCCATCTCGTGCATCTCTGGCATCCCCGGCGGCGCGAGAAGGGCTATTTTCGGCCCGGCCCAAATTTTCGCCTCCTGCGCCGGCTGATGCGGGCCTTCGACATGTCAGGCGCCATGCCGTTGCCGATACCGGATCCGCGGGGCCGCGGCGTATGGCTCGTCTATTGCCGCACCGGCTCTGATGTGGCCCTGATGCGCCAGCTCCTGCCGCTTTCGGCGCGCTATAGGATACTCATGCGCCGGCGAGCTCCGAATTCGAAGGCGCTGATGACGGCAGCGGCGTCAATGGGCGCCGACACGGTCCTGATCGCTCCCGATGTCGGCGGTCAGGTCGCGATTGCCGGCGAGGCTGATCTCGCCGTCTATCAGTTCGCCCGCCACGCGGGCGAAGGCGCCTATCGTCTGATTCGGCTTGCTGGCTCATCCGCGCCGGGTGAGGGCGATCTCGGCGGCGTGACCCGGGATATCCGCTCCGAGCGAGGGGCGCTGCTTTTCCGCTACTGGATCCGTTTCGAGGGCGGGCCGCTCGGCCGGCTGGAAAGCGGCGACCGGCCATTGCCGCTGTCGCTGGATTCATCTGTTTTTTCTTCATTTGGCGGTCTCGACGCGCCGGCGCGGGTTCGCAGCGCGCGCGTCAAGCCCAAGAAGAAATCCAGTTGGTGGGTGCGGCTGAAGCGCCGCCTGACCGGTTTTTGACCCGTTTGAAGGCCGACATGGCTTCGCCGGTTGCCGGGAGCCGCAAATGGACTTTCCGCGCCGACATGAGGTCGCCACAGTTGTTGCGGATTGCAGGACGCGATCGGCAGCCGGCCCTTGTGTGTTACATCAGGGCCAATTAATGTGCAGGCCGATTGCAGGGTGCGATGCGGGGCTGGTCATTCCGAGATCAGGAGTGCTGAGCTCCTTTTGGGCTTCTCATTTTATTGCGAGGAAGATAGCAACGATGTCGACGGAAACTGCAGAAAAGACACTTCCGCCCAGAAAGCGCATCCAGGCGATCAACAGCGAACTCGTTGCGATCCGTGCGCGCGTTCAGGCTTTGAAGGCCGAGCGGGCGTCGCTCAAGGAAAAGGTCAAGGCCAATGTGGCCGCCCGTGCGGCCAAGAACGCCGCCGGCAAGGCGGTCGACCCGAAGCCGGCCGGCTGATCTCGACGCTTTCGAACGAGCGGCAGGGGGATTGCCCTCCTGCCGGATTCCAAATCATGATGATGATGTTTCATGGCGCATGACGATGTAAGCCCCCGGATTGCAGGCCTGTTGGCAGGCGAAACGACGGCTGCCTCACGATCGGCCGAGCATACCGGGTTTGCGCCGATGCGCGTCAATGTCCACCTAGGCGTCCACAAAACCGCAACCACCTTCATCCAGGCGCAGTTGCATGATCATCGTTCGCTTCTGGCCGATGGCAGCATCCGCTATGCCGGCATTTCCGCCGTGCGGCATAATTTCACCACCCTTTTCGACCGTTTGGCCTGGACCGACGCCCTCGGCGGCGCTGCCAGCCGGCCCTATCTGGGACGGCGGCTGGAGGCGTTGATCCGCAGCCAGGGGCGCGGCGACACCTTTATCCTCTCGGATGAGAATCTGCTCGGCCTGATCTCCGCCAATTACTGGACCGGTCGGCTCTATCCCGGCGCCGGTCGCCGGTTGCGGATGCTCGACGCCATGCTGAAGGGGAAAGAGGCGCGCTATTTTCTGTCGATTCGACGCTATACCGACTACCTGACCTCGTCCTGGCTGCAACTTGCCTCGCGCGGCAGGGCGCCGTCCTTCGACCGCTATCTCGCCAAGTTCCAGCCCGGCTGTCGCGGTTGGGCGGAGATCGTGTCCGACATGGTGGCGGCCTGCGGCGCCGACCGGCTGACCGTCTGGACCTATGACTGGTTGTCCTCGGATCCCGGCCGAGTGTTCGGACTGCTGGCGCCGGGCATCGCCTTCACCGTGCCGGATGAGGAACTGCGCCGCGACGTGCTTCCGTCTCTGACCATCAAGGGCCTGAAGGTGATCAACGAACTCAAGCCGCATCTGTCGGCCAACGAGTTGAAGAATGTCGCCCGCATGATGCGCGGCTTCCCGTTTGACGAGCCCAATCCTCGCCTTGAAATCGCCGATGCGGGCCTCATCAGCGCCTATGAGCAGCAATATCAGGACGATCTCGCCCGCATCCGGGCGCTCGGCGTTCAATTGCACGGCTGAACTCGCAAGCGTCGCGGCTTGATGTTGATCAATGCCGCCTGCGCGGCGCAGGCGCATTCTGCCCCCATGTCATTCAAGGCCAGGAGGCGCGACATGTACAAGAAGATCATCGTTCCCGTAGACATCGGTCAGCTCGACAAGGGCGAGAAAATCCTCGCCAAGGCCATTGAACTCGTTGATGACGGCGGCTCCATCCTGCTTCTCAATGTCGCCGAGGACATCCCGGGCTATATCAGCATCGAACTGCCGGTGGATTTCATCGAGGCCAGCATCAAGGAAGCCGCAGAACAGCTGACGGCGCTCAACGAGAAGACCGGCGCCAAGGCTCAGATTCTCACCCGCGTCGGATCGCCCGCCCGCGAGATCCTGGCGGCGGCGGAAGAGAACGCCGCCGATCTGGTGATCATCGCCTCGCATCGGCCTGATTTCTCCAACTATCTCCTGGGCTCCACCGCCGATCGCGTGGTCAGGCACGCCAAATGCTCGGTGCTGGTCGACCGCTGATCAGTCCATAATCTCAACAAAATCAGAACTCTGGGGAGAAGAGTCCATGCCGGATGTGAATGGCTTCGCCAATCGTCTCAACGCGCGCAAGAGCGAGCTCGAAAGCCGCCTCCGCGCCATCGAAACCGAGCTCGACGCCTCCGCAGGCGCCGATGCGGAGGAGCATGCGCTGGAAGTGGAGGGCGACGAAGTGCTCGAAGGCGTGGGGCAGGCGGGCCTCGCCGAATTGCGCGCCGTCAACGCCGCCCTCGGCCGCATCGCCCAGGGCTCTTTCGGCCTCTGCGCCAAATGCGGCGAACCGATTTCCGAGGCGCGGCTGCAGGCCGTGCCGCAGGCGGCGCTCTGCGAGAACTGCATTCACTGATCTTGGATCAGCCGCCCGACGCCACCGAATAGCGCGTGACTGGCGACAGCCGCCGGACGAAATCGGTCTGGCCGCTGCTGCCGGTCTTGCGATAGATGGCTTTTGCGCCGCTGCGCACGGTCTCATAGGCCACGCCCAGCTTCTTGGCGATTTCGGGCAGCGCCTCGCCCTCGAGCATCAGCGCGGCCACCCGCGCCTCGGCGCGGGTGAAGTCGTAAAGCGTCTTCAACAGCGGAAAGAGCGTCTCGTCGCCCTTGGTGGGGAAGGCGGCCATCACGATCGCCTGCGCGTTCGGGCCGAGATCTCGCGCCATGCGCCGCAGCGGCAGGATATGCATGACGCCCGGCGGCGCCGTTTCCTCCATCGAGGGCAGCGGCAGCGATTGCACCCGGTCGCCGCCGAGTGATGCGAGCGCCTCCGAGAATAGCGCTTGGGCCGCGCTGTCGCGCAGCGCCAGCCTGTTATGGGCGAGAAAGACGACGTAATTGCGAAGCCCGTCGAACTCGGCGTTGGCGGCGACCAGCCGCCCCTGTTCGGTGATCAGCGCCGCCGGCACGCCCGCCAGCGACAGCCCGTTCAACAGCGCCGATTGACGCTGCCGGCGCACCTCGCTCGACAGATTGAGCGCCCGGGCCATATGTGGCCTCAACCCGTTCAGAGCCGCGAGAAGTTCCTGCTGCACCGGCCCTTGCTCCAGCTTGCGCTCGAAGATGATCGACATGCGTCGACCGTCGGCAGCCTGCACGATGGTGGCCGAGCCCATGCCGAGCCCGCGCGGCGTCAGGAAATCCCGGTAGATCGGAATGCGCGCCTTGTCTTCATCACTATAGAGTTGGGTGTCGCAGACGAAATCGAGATCGCCCGACTGCACCAGCCCATAGAGACGCTCGTTGCGCGGCTGCCATCCCTGGTCGAGAAATTCCTGAAAGAGGGGAACGACGCTCGGCGTCAACACCCAGTCGGCGCGCGTCACGTCGTCGATCGCCACCATGCCGCCGAAAAAATCGCCGAGGCGGCAGATCTCGTCCAGCACGCCGATCCAGGCGTCGGGCAGCACCGCCGCTTCATAGATCTTGTCGATGACGCGGCTATGGTCGGGCGATCCTGGGGTGAGCATGAAGACCGTGCTGAATGAAAGGTTTACACGCAATCATTGATGTTTTTTGCGAAAAGTCAAATCCATCAATGTCTCGCCTTCCTTCCGGACGGAGGCGTCACAGCGCGCCGATCGACTTCAGCTTCTTCAGCACCGCTTCCGACGGTTCGCCGGTCACGGGCAGGCGATAGGCCTTTTCGAAGGAGCGGATCGCCGCTTTCGTCGCCGCGCCCGCCTTGCCGTCCACGGCGATGTCGCCATAAGCGAGACCGACCAGCGCCTTCTGGATCAGCATCACGCGCTTCACCGGCGCATCGCCGGATTGCTGTTTGGAAACATCGGCATGCGCGGTTTTCTTCGCAGGCTCGGGATAGGCCGAAGCCGGAATCGGCACCGAGCCCGTCTCGTCCATGGCGCGGATGAGATCGGCCACGTCGTCGCTCTTCTTCACGCTCGCGGTCTTCGCCTGGTCCGGCGGCGGCGAGGCGTCGGTCTCGGCCACGGCGGCGCGGGCGGACTTCATCCGTTCGAGCAGCGCCTGCGACGGTTCGCCGGTGGCTTCCAGGCCTTCGGTCTCCTGATAGAACTGGATGGCGGCCAGCGTCTTCGGACCGCTGACGCCGTCGGCGGGTCCGTCGTAAAGGTTGAGCCCGGTCAGCGCCTTCTGGATATCGGCCACCAGCGGCGAGGGAGCGGGCGCCTGCGGCTGTTGCGCGGCGAGATCTTCTTCACGCTGGATGCGGAACGTCGTCACGCCGGGTTCGCTCGCATGCGCCGCGACCTCGGCATGCGGCGCGGCCTCGTCGCCCCGCGTCGCCATGAAGGGCGACGGATGATGCGGCTGATACCACAGCGCATTGGCGGCGACGAAACTGAACACCACGGAAAAGATCGCCGTCCCCGAGATCAGCCGGGGATAGCGGGCAATGAAGGAAACGCCCGAAAGCCAGACGCTCTGCTTGCGTCTGGCCGGCGCCTTGCGGGCGGGGGCTTTCTTCTTCTCAGGCGATTTTCGCTTCGGCGGCGCCATGCAGCGTCTCCTCTATCGTCTGTGTCCGGGCGCGCTCGACGAGGCGCGGCGGAAATTCGATGGCGTTATCGACCCCGTCCTCGCCCTCGAAGGGCAGGATGACGGTGACCTTGGTTCCGGCTCCCAACTCGCTTTCGATCGAGAAGGAGCCGCCATGCAGGGCCACGAGGCCCTTGACCAGCGCGAGCCCCAGGCCCGCGCCTTCATAGTGGCGCGCATAGGTGCTGTCGGCCTGCACGAAAGGCTGGCCGAGCTTGCCGATCTTGTCGGCGGCGATGCCGACGCCGGTGTCGGCCACGGTCAGCACCAGCTTGTCGCCCTGGCGGGCCGCGTCGATGGTGACAACGCCGCCCGATTCGGTGAATTTGATGGCGTTGTTGGCGAGATTGATCAGCACCTGCTGCACGGCGCGGCGATCGGCCGAGACGTCGCCGAGCTGGCGGGGCACCCGCGTCGTCAGCACCACGCCCTTGGCGCGGGCGGTGAGCGCCAGCATTTCCTCGGTGGCGGCGACCGCGTCGCCGATGTCGAAGGGTTCTTTGACGAGATCGTAGCGGCCGGCCTCGATCTTGCTCATGTCGAGCATGGCGTTGACCACGGCGAGCAGATGCTTGCCCGAGCGGTTGATCAGCTCGCAATATTCCTTCTGCTTCTCGTTTTCGAAGCGGCCGAAATATTCGCCGGTCAGAATGTCCGAGAAGCCGAGAATGGCGTTGAGCGGCGTGCGCAGTTCATGGCTGACGGCGGCGAGAAAACGGGTCTTGGCTTCATTGGCGCCGAGCGCCTCGTCGCGGGCGCGGGCCGCGTCTTCCTCGAGCGCCGCCTCGTGGCCGCGATCGGTGATCTGGGTGATGAAGCCCTTGAGCGCGCCGTCCTCGTCGCATTCGCCGACGAATTCGATGCGGACGGGGCGATAATGGTTTTCGAAGCCGCCGACGGCGAACAGCACGTCGGCGCGGGCGCGCGCCGCGCCGCGGCGGAGATCGTCGATCGCCTGGAGATAGCCGATGCGGCCGGCCACATGCACGCGGTCGATCACCGCATTCGGCTGGATGCGATCGGGCGAGAAGCCGAAGGCCTGCGCGTCGGCGCCGGCGATGGACAATAGCGCGCCTGAGCGGTCGTGACGGGTGACGAGACCCGGCAGGCGCGCAAGAGACGACACGGGCGAGGGCGCGGCAACCGCAGGAGCGGCGTCTTGAGCGGCTTTGGAAGAAGGGCGGATTTCGCGCAGCGCCAGCGCCAGCGTCATCGAGGCGGCGAACAGTGCGGCCGAGGCCGGCAGCGAGGCGGCCAGCGCCACGCCGGCCATCTGCATGCCGGCAAGGCAGATCAGGCCGACCGCGCTCGAGGCGGCGAGCCGCAGGCCAGGCGTGGGCATGGGCCCTTCGCCTGTCTCGGATGCGCGCCCTATCATATGACGCGCCTTGCCGCCGATGTTGCTCAATACTCTCAACGCTTGTGGCCTTCGATTAGCCCTTGGGAACTCTCAGTCCGGAAAATGGCAGCGCGGACTTAAGGAATGGATAAAAACGAACCCGGAACACCGGCGCGACGGCCCGAAAAGTCCAGAAAAGGCACAGATCGGGCCAACTTCGAAGATCGTGGTTAACAGCGCGTAATTGCTTGCATTTTTGATCTTCCGCTGGGTGAGTTAACCTTTGTGGCGGCCAAGTCCCCCTCAATCGCCTGTATTTCCGGCCGGGTCCGCCTTGAAGGTTAACGGTGAAAGGTCGAATTTGAGGAAAATGCAGTTCAAGATTGCATAAACTGCGAGAATATCAAATTTGCCGCAAATTCGCATCGATTCCTCCCCTTTGCCGTAATGGGACGTCAGCATGGCCGGGGTAGAAGTCTGGTCATCGCCGGACGACAAGAGCCGGACGGAGACAAGAGAGCGACAGGCTCCGCCTCCAAGACAAGACAAGACCAAGACCGGGCGAACCGGCGACGAACGACAAGATCGGCAAAGGCCGGCAAGGACGACGGAACCGGACCACGAGAGATCCGGACCGAGAACAGGGCAAGGAATAAGGCTATGTGGTTTCTCCTGAGAACCGCCTTCTGGTTTTCGATGGTGCTGGTCATGCTGCCGATCTTCGATCAGGACGCGACCAACCGCCTGAAGAACGAGGATGGCGTCGAACTCACCGATGCTTTCGGCGCCGCCGCCGGCGCCATCACCTATATGGGCTCGCTCTGCGCGGAAAAGCCCGATGTCTGCGTCAAGGGCGCCGAGACCTTCTCGACGCTCGGAGCGCGGGCCAGAGAAGGGGCGCGCGTCGCCTATTCCTATCTCGATGAAAAATTCGCCGACCCCGCAGAAGTGGCCGCCGCCGACAGCGTGACGACCGGAACCGTGACATCTGACGCAGCCGCCCCCGAGGCCGGCGCGCAAGCCGAGACCGCCCGCCACATCCCCATCCCGACCCCGCGCCCCGCGCACTGACCCGACCGCCTGTCGGCTACCGCCTACTGGCTATTCGCTATTCGCCCCATTCCCCCCTTCGCGGCCGCGCCCTGACCGGCTCCGCCGCGCTGCCTGAAGCGCGCCTCGCTTCTTTTCATGCCCCGCCTCGTCCTTGTGACGCCGCCGCGAAGCCCTGCGCTTCGCGGCTTTTTCTTTGCGCGGATCAAACCGGACAAACCGCCGCTACGGCTTTTCAAGCCCGGCCCGAGCGCCTATATCGGGCGGCAAAGACAGGGAATTGATCATGGCAGCCATCGACGACATCATCAGCGACTTCGCCTTTCTCGACGATTGGGAGGACCGCTACCGCTATGTGATCGAACTCGGCAAGGCGCTGCCCGATCTGCCCGAAGAAGACCGCACGGCTGATAACAAAGTGCGCGGCTGCGCGAGCCAGGTCTGGCTGGTCAGCGAGCCGGGCGAGGGCCAGGACCCCGTGATGACCTTCCGCGGCGACAGCGACGCCCACATCGTCCGCGGCCTCGTCGCCATCGTGCTCGCCATCTACAGCGGCAAACACGCCTCCGACGTCGCCAAACTCGACGCGCTCGATACGTTCAAGGAGATCGGCATGATCGAACATCTCTCGGCGCAGCGGGCGAACGGGCTGAGGTCGATGGTGAACCGGATCCGGGAAGAGGGCGTGAAGGCGGCGGGGTGAGGGGCGTCATCGAACATCCGCCCGATCAGCAGCGCGAATTCCATTAAAGCGCGCTCCGTGCTACAACGGCCCACATGACCGGTGAATTCAACCAGCGGGAGACCAGCGGATGAATGCTCATGCGATTACGGTGCGCGCCGCCTGGGATGGCGAGGCCGACGTCTGGTTCGCCACGAGCGACGACATCGACGGCCTCGTTGTCGAGGCGGCGACCATGGAAGAGCTGGAAACCAAGGTTCTCGCCGCCGTCGCCGATCTTCTCGAACTCAATGGCACCGCCATAGACCAGCCGGAAATCCCCGTGCACATCCTCTCCGAGCACGCCGTCAAAATTCCCAATCCTTGTTTCTGAGTCCGCCATGGCGGGCTATCTTCGCGAATTGAAAGATCTCCTGGTCAAGGCCGGCTGCGTCTATGTCCGACCCGGTCGGGGCGATCATGAAATCTGGTTCAGCCCAACCGCCGCTTCACCGTCGACCACGGCGTCAAGTCCCGTCATACGGCCAATGAAACCTTGAAGCAGGCTGGGCTGCCGAAGGCGTTCTGATTGCACCGTCTTGACACCAGCCGCGTTCATCGCTTCGGATCGCGCGAACCGGGACATGCATCTGCTCTCATATGATCTCGACTAACGAGGCCACAATTGGCGATCAAGCTTTTGGATATCATCAGGGGCGCCGAACCTCACGGCCTGATGCCCGGCGCGACGCTCAACAAAATCGCCCCTCGCTTGGGCCCGCCGGATGGCTGGACATTCCCCTGGACCGACCCGTTCGGCGGTTCGATCCAGTACGGCGACCTGAGGCTCGGCGTGGTTGTGCGCAACCGCAATGTCCTGATCTCCGATTTCTCGGTCGCCCTTTGGGAAACGAATTTTCGGGAGGACGGCGAACCCGTCCGGGCGCCGAAAGCAAAACCCCGTTTCAGGCGCCACGCGCGCATCGATCTCCAGGGCATTCGCGGCGGCATGTCGATCGACGACATCAGATCCTGGCTCCGCCATCATGGCCTGCGCTTTTCGGACTTCGAACAACCAAGTCTCGCCTCTGAGGAAGGGCGGCAGATCGTCGCCCACGGCAACACCCTGTTTTCCTTTTGTCGAGGAGATGGGTCGCCGTGGCTGATGGATGTCGTGGTCTTCGACAAATCCCATACCCTGTGGCCGGTGAGGAATGGGGTTGTCGCCGTTCGCAGGATGCGCGGCAAAACGTTGAGCCCCTGATGTCGTCTCAGTCCGGTTTGAGTTCGCGTTCGAAAGCCGTGCGCGCCAGAGTGATCAGTTGCTCGTGGATTTGGACACGAGACTGTCCTGTCCCATCCGAGCATATGGGTTCGCCGATCTGTTCGATAACGGTCGCCGCGGTCGTCTCAGGCTTGCAGACGCCAAACATGCTGTAGTGGCTTGCATGTTCGATGACGGAATAGCTGCTTTTCGACATCGCCTTCGCAATGCCCGAGGCGAGTGTTGTCCGTGAGATAGTTCCGGGCGATCCAAGATTGACCAATACAAGGGGGATTGAAATCGTGGAAAAGGTCGTGCTCTGAAAGACGTCCACCGGCGCAGGATCGATCGCCATGGCAAATGTGATCCGCTTGTCTCGGTTGTCGCGATCGGCGGTTCTCATATCCATCTCATGGAGATCGACGCCGCTTTGTCTGACCCATCCGCAGAGCGATGCATTGGTGACGTCGCCGTCACAATAGTTTGCCAGACGGTTCGGATCGATGCGTGCTCCTGCCAGCGCCAAGATTGTGCTGCCTCCCATGGAAAGGCCGAGCGCGCCGATTTTGCCGGTCTCAAGGTGTTTGCCAAACAGAGAATGTTTCTCGAGCGCGGTTAAGGTCGCGCTGATATCTCCGGGCCTGAGCCACAGCTTCATCGTTTCCGCTGCTGATCGATAGGCTCCGCCGTTTCCGGGATGAATGGGAGCCGCGACGATGAACCCATGCTCTGCCAAGGGCGCGGCGATCCAGCTCACGGCGTCCGGCGTTCCGCCAAGCCCGGCGCCATGCGAAAGCAAGATCAGCGGGTGCTTTCCGCGCGTGATCGGCGCGTCGAGTATGGCGGAGGTTCCGTTGAAAAATCTGCTTTCTCCAAGCGTGACGGCTGTGCCGCCCGCGTCTGCGGGATGCCAGATGGTCACGGCCAGATCTCGGCCGCGCTCATCGGAGCGTATCGTGATCTGCCGCACACCGACAAAATCGCCGGCGGCGGCGCAGTGAAGCGGCATCAGGAGCGCCGCGAGCGCGCTGTAAAAAATCATTGCAGTTTTCATCAGGAGTTTCACGGCAAGGCCTCTCTTTTGCGGTGTCAACCGCACCCTGCGCCGAGAGACGCGATCCACACGACCTCGAACGCGATTCTGGACGTTCAAAATCGCGATTCAGTTTGCTTGACCGCGTGCTGTTGGATGGGCATTGGCCACGACGGGGATGAGTCTCACGCAGACATCGTCTTGGCATCCACCGGCGTCACCGCTGTTTGCCCACCCGATAATGCCTCTCCAGCGCCAAAAGCGCTGTCTTCAGCATCAGCTTGGCCGATCTCGCCGGCCATTGGCGTTCGCGCTCCACCGTCTCCAGACCCTTCTCGAAGCAGCAGACGTCGAGCGCCACGCCCGAGAGTTCGGGGCCGATGGTCGTGAGCGCGCGGGCGACCCGCAAGCGGGCGGCCACGACATTGTCCTTGAGCTCGACGCCCGCGCCGGGCGCGGCCTTGACGCGGTCGCCGAGACGGGGCTCGTAGCTCGGCGTGATCTTCGGCTGCAGCCCGGCGAAGTGGAAATCGCGCGCCAGCCGCTCGCCGGCGGCGAGCGCTTCGTCGGGAAACCACGGCGCGCCGGATTTGTCCTTCATCCGGGCGAATTGCGAAAGCGGGCTTTCGGCGGCGTTGACGCGCACCGGCTCCGCCGTCTCGCCCTCGATCAGGAAGCCGATCTCGATCATGCGATGCTGGTCGAGCATCGCCTCCTCGCGGGCGGCGCGCTGGCGGCGCAGGAAGGAGCGGGCCTCCAGCGTCGGCGCGACCAGCCCGTTGCGGTCGACCAGCAGGCCGCGGCTGGCGGCGTCCACCACCACCGGCCGGGGGAAATTGGCGGCGCGGCCCTCGGGATGCGTGAGCCTGAGCATTCCGTCGGCCCTGTCGGGGGCGAGGTCTGCGCGGCAGCCGGCATTGCCGAGAAAGCGCAGGAGCTTCTCGATCTCCTTTTTGGTGTCGATCTCGGTCATCGGCTTCACCCCTTGCGGCCGATGGGCGTGAACACGCCCGAGGTCACCGTCTCGATCGCGGTGACCAGCCGGTCGAAACCGGCCTCGTCGCGGCGGTCCTCGACGCGGGCGCAGGCATGTCCCACCGTGCTGCGGTCGCGGCCGAAACCGCGGCCCACCTCGGTCATGGTCATCTGCAGCACCACATGGCAGACATACATGGCGATCTGCTGCACATGGCTCATGATGAAGCGGCGGTTGCGGCCCCGCTGCGGCTCGTCGGCGGTGAGGCACATCATCTCGGTCGCGATCTTCGCCACCACGCCGGAGACGCTGCGCGGCGAGATCTCGCTCCTCTGGCGGCGGCGCCGCGCCCGGCGTCGCAGTTTGCCCGCGCTCGGCGGCGGGCAGGGCTCGAAGGGGAAGGCGTCGCCGCGCCGGCTCCAGTCGGCCACGCGTTTTTCCAGCCGTGCGGCCACATGCGGTTCGCAGAACAGGCCGGTCAGGTCGCGGTCTTCGGAATGGGTCATCAGTATCGCTCCACTATTAATAGGTTAATTTTCCTATTCATAGCGTACAATCCAGACGTTGGAAAGATCGCGACGCAACCGAAAGCCGGCTTCTGAGGTCGCCGTCTGCTTAAGTCCTTGAAATCAAATGTAGGAAAAATTTCCTTTTATGGCAAAGCAAAAGGCGGCCCCGCGGGACCGCCCTGTTTTTCCATGCCGTCAGGCCGAGACTCAGGCGCGCTTCTTGCGGCCCTGGCCGAGACCCATTTCCTTGGCGAGGCGCGAACGCGCTTCGGCATAGGCCGGAGCCACCATCGGGTAGTCGGGCGGAAGTTCCCACTTTTCGCGGTAGTCTTCCGGCGTCATGCCGTAATGGGTCATGAGGTGGCGCTTGAGCGACTTGAACTTCATGCCGTCTTCGAGGCAGATGATGTAGTCGTTATGCACCGACTTCTTGATCGGCACCGGCGGCTTCGGCTTTTCCACCACCGGCGCGGCTGCTTCTGCGGTCGCGGTGTTGGACAGCGCGGTGTGCACGTCGGCGATGAGGGAGGCGAGGTCATTGGCCGGCACCACGTGGTTGCCCACATAGGCCGCCACGATCTCCGCGGTCAGTTCGACCAGCAATTCCTTGTTTCCCGCATTGGCTGCATCGTTCATTTTGTTCTCCTGATCGATCCACTTGCCCTGCTTCAGTTTCTTGCGAACCAGAAGCGATGATCAGAGCCATTGCCGTCGAAGTATATGTCAAACGGCCCGGCGCTACCCCTAGCGCTTAGGCCCATAGGCTTCGTCGATTTCTATTCTTTCAACGGAAACAAACGTTTCCAGGCCTTTTCCCGTCATGCAGCGCCTTGATTGACCGCAGCGTCCCCCATGACGGATCGACTGAATTGAATCGAAATATGACTCTTATTCTGCGAATTAACATCTTTCTTTTGCTTTTCCAATATATTTTTACATACTTTACACAAAGAGCAAAAACTTGCCGTTACGTCACGCTGGAAAAAGGAAACCAATCTTAATAAAGGCTTAAATGACCTGTAAAAACTTCTCGTCCAGCAGTTTTATCGGGGAACTTTTGCGCTTGTTCTTCGTTGACGTTCACCAGCCCAATTTTGATCGCTTCTGATCCACCTCTGCACGTCCTGCGGCAATACTGACGCTGTGTTGATGAACGTTACTCAAAACCAGCGGATCTTTCCCGTCACTTGCTTTTCGCCTCGCCCAAAGCGGCGCGCGCCTTGTCGTCCAGCGCCGGCGGGTGAAAGCCGGCCTTGAGCGCGGCGCGGGCCAGAAGATGGGCGGAAATCGGCGCGGTCAGGAAAAAGAACAGGATGGTCGCCGCCGCCTTCAACCAGATCGAACTCTCTTCGGCGCGCAGCGCCAGGGCGAGCAGCAACAGGCTCGACCCCGCAGCCCCCGCCTTGGAGGCGGCATGCATGCGCGCGAAGACGTCGGGCAGCCTTATGAGGCCGATGGCCGAGATCAGCGCGATCAGCGATCCGAGAACGATCAGCGCGGCGGCTGCGAGCGTGAGGACGGTCCCGGTCATGGCGCGGTCTTCTTTTCGGTCTTGTCGCTCGCCGTGTCGCCGCGCAGTCCCTCGGGATCGCCGGCCAGCGCCAGATAGCGGGCGAAGGCGGCGGTGGTCAGAAAGCCGGTCAGGCCGAGCGCCAGCGCAATGTCGATATAGAGTTCATAGCCGGTCTTGACCGCGATCACCGCGATGAAGCCGATCGCCACGCCCACCAGCTGGTCCAGCGCGAGCGCCCGGTCGGCCAGCGTCGGGCCGCGCAGCACGCGGAATGCGATCAGCGCCATGGCGGCGATCAGCGTGGCGAGCCCGAAATGCACGGAATAGATCAGGATGTCGGCAGGCGTCATGGTTCGAAAGCCTCCTTGATCAGCCGCTGGAAGCCGTTGACGATGTCGTCGCGGGTGGCGTCGGGATCGGGCGCATCCACCGCATGCACCAAGAGATAGCTGCGATCCTCGGCCACATCCACCGTCAGCGTGCCCGGCGTCAGCGTGATGAGATTGGCGAGAAGCGTGATTTCGGCGTCGCGGGTCAAGGTCAGCGGCACGGTCAGAAGACCCGGGCGGAAGCGCATGGTGGGCGACGTGACAAGCCGCGTCACCCGCCATACCGACAGCGCAAATTCCTTGAGAAACACCAGGATCAGTTTGCCGATGCGCCACAGCCTGACGCCATAGCGCAGCGAGCCCGAGCCGCGCGGCAGAAGCGTCAGCACGATTGCGCCGACGACGAAGCCGATCAGCAGCGACAGCCCGGTCGGCAGGCCGGAAAACGCCGCCGCGGCGAGAATGATGGCGAGATGGGCGAGCGCGGCCTTCATGGGCGGCTCCCCATCAGCGCCGAGCCGATATAGGCGGCGGGATCGACAAAGCCGCGCGCAGCGAGATCGGCGATCCCGGCCGCCGGCGCCGGCCAGAGGCCGATCGCCAGGCTGATCCCCGCCATGGCCGCCGCCGCCGCGATCATCGCGCGGCCGGCAGGCGGCGCGGGCAGGGCGGCCGCAGCGGGCCGCCAGAAAGCGAGCAGGATCACGCGGCCCGCCGCGAATGTCATCAGGAAGCCCGAGACGAGAATGGCGGCGGCCAGCCCGTCATGATCGCTGGCGATCGCCGCCTTGATCAGCATCGCCTTGGGCCAGAAGCCCGACAGTGGCGGCAGGCCGGCCAGCGCAAGCAACAACAGTCCGGTGATCACCGTCAGCCCCGGCGCAGCCGCATAGAGCCCGCCTAGCCTGGTTAGCGAGGAGGTTCCCGCCCGCGCCGCGATCACGCCCACGGCGAAATAGAGCCCGGACATCGCCAGCATCGAATGGATCAGATAGAAATAGGCGCCCGACAATCCGGCCTCGCCGCCGATCGCCAGACCCGCCAGCGCGACGCCGATGCCGGCGATCACCCAATGGCCGAGCGCGCGCTTGAGATCGTCGCTGCCGATGGCGCCGATCGCGCCGAC
This sequence comes from Rhizobium sp. FKL33, assembly GCF_005222915.1. Classification (GTDB taxonomy): domain Bacteria; phylum Pseudomonadota; class Alphaproteobacteria; order Rhizobiales; family Rhizobiaceae; genus Rhizobium_E. Next base: position 16,290 of record NZ_STFX01000060.1, on the reverse strand, counting down.
CAGCATCGTCAAGGCCGCCACCGCGCCGATCACCGGCGACAGCGCCGCGCCTTCAGCCGGCATCAGCATCACCAAGACCCGGATCAGCGCATAGACGCCGACCTTGGTCAGAAGGCCGGCGAACAGCGCCGCCGCCGCCATGCGCGGCGTGTGATAGGAGGCGGGCAGCCAGGCATTAAGCGGAAAGGCGGCCGCCTTCATGCCGAAGGCGGTGAGATAGAGCGCCGCCAGCGTGCCCAAAGGCAGATCGCCCTGATCCTCAGACACTTTCACGGCGATGTCGGCCATGTTGAGCGTGCCGAAGATCGCATAGAGATAGCCGGTGGCGATCAGAAACAGCGTCGTGCCGACGAGGTTCAGCAGCCCGTATTTCAGCGCCCCGTCGATCTGCTCCTTCTCGCCGCCCAGCACCAGCAGCCCGAAGGACGAGATCAGCAGCACCTCGAACCAGACATAGAGGTTGAACACGTCGCCGGTGAGAAACGCCCCTGATACGCCGGCGATCAGGAACAGCAGGAACGGATAGAAGCCGTAGCGCCGGTGGTTGAGGTCGATCTCCGCAAGCGCGAATACGCCCGCCGCCAATGTGACGACGCCCGCGACCAGCGCCAGCGCCGCCCCGCCGACATCGACGGTGAAGGCGATGCCGAATGGCGGCAGCCAGCGCCCGAGCGCCAGCGTCACCGGGCCATTGACGGCCACATGCGCGAGCAGAGCGATTTCCGCAAGGATCATCAGCGAAAGTGTGGCGAGCGCGATCGGCGCATGCCAGTCGATGCGACGGCGGATGGCGGCGAGAACAGCGCCGGCGGCGAGCGGCAGCGCCACCGGCAGAATGGTTAGCCAGGCCTCCGGCGCGGCGTCGGGCGCGTAAACTTTGGCGAGATCGATGCCTGTGGCGGCGGCGAGGAGCGTCTGCATGTCAGTAATCCCTCGGCGGCGCGGGCGCATCCGCAGGCTCGGAAAAGCGCAGCGAGGTCGTGTCGTCACTCTCGAGCGTCTGCCGGGCGCGATAGGCCAGCACCATCAGGAAGGCGAAGAAGGAGAAGGAAATCACGATCGCCGTGAGAATCAGCGCCTGCGGCAGCGGATTGGCCGCGGTCGAAGCCAGCACGTCGCCTGATGTGATCACCGGCGGGATTTCCCGCGTCATGCGGCCGGCGATGAACAGCGTCAGGTTCACCGCATTGCCGAGCAAGGACACGCCGAGCATGATGCGGATGATGCGGCTCGACAGCATCAGATAGATGGCGGCGGCGAAAAACAGGCCGGCGAGCAGGATGAAGGGCGCTTCGGTCATGGGTCCTCCCGCTCCTCGAGCGCGAGCAGAATGGTCGAAAACGCCCCGAGCACCACCAGATAGACGCCGAGATCGAAGCTCATCACGGTGGAGAGATCCACGCCCGCGACCTTGAACCACAGTCCGGTCATGAACGGCATGCCCGCCAGCCAGGAGACCAGCCCCGACACGGTCGACAGCAGCAGCCCGCCGCCGGCGATCGCCATCGGATGCGCCTTCAGCGCCCGCCGCGTCGCCTCGACCCCGAAAGCCAGCGCGTAAAGCGCAATCGCGGAAGCCGCCAGCAACCCGCCGATAAAGCCGCCGCCCGGCGCATTATGCCCGCGCAGCAGCACGAAGACCGAGAAGACCAGCATCAGCACGGTCAGGAAGGGCGCCATGGTCTTGAGGATCACGGAGTTCATGCGCGCTCCTCCTCGCGGTCGGGATCATTGTCGGCCGGCGCGGCGTGGCTGGTTCGCAACCGGATCAGAGCGAGGATCGCAAGTCCGGTGATGGTCACAACCGCGATCTCTCCCAGCGTATCCGAGCCGCGGAAATCGACGATGATGACATTGACGACATTGGCCCCATGCGCGAGCGTCTTGGAATAATCCCCGAAAAAGGCCGACAGCGTGTTGTCGAACGGCGTCTCCAGCACTTTGAGCAGATAAAGCGCAAAGCCCAGCCCGCAGGCCACCGCGATCACCGTATCGAGAACGATCTGGCTCAGGGGCCGGTGATCGCTGACATTGAGCCTCAGCCGCGTCATGATCAGCGCCAGAATCACCACCGACAGCGTCTCGACCATGAACTGGGTGAAAGCCAGATCCGGCGCGCCGAACAGCAGATAGAGCACCGCCACCGCAAAACCCTGAATGCCGATCGACACGATCGCCGTCAGCCGGCTTTTCGCCGCCAGCACCGCGAACAGGCCGAATGTGGCGATGGCGATGAAGCCGGCCTCATGCGGCTGCAGGTCGCGCGGCCAGGCGGGCATATCGGGCCATTCGCCATGAATGCCCATGGGCAGCAACAGGCTCGCGGCGATGAAGGCGAAGACGGTGGTGAGATAGAGCTCGAGCCGTCCGGTCTGCAGCCGGTTGAGGCCGGCATGGCTCACGGTCACCAGAAGCGAGACGAACTGGTCGAAGCCGCGATCCGGCCCCCAGCCGATCGCCGCGAGCAGCCGCGCCATCAACCCACGCAAACCGGTCAGACCCCAGAGCATCACCGCCGCCAGCGCAAGCGTCAGCACCGACAGCCCGAAAGCCAGGCTGACATGCGGCAAAGGCGAGGCATGCACGTCAAGCGCCGTCCCCGCCGCCGACGACGCCATCGGGCTCGACAGCAGATGATGGAACGGCCCGGACGCGAGCCCCGCGATCAGCCCGAGCGCGGCGAGCGCCACCGGTCCGGCCATCAACAGCAGAGGCCCGTCATGGGCGTGTTTCGGCGTCTTCTTTTCAGCACCGAGGAAGGGCAGCAGCGCAATCGCAAAGCCGATCGCCCCCATCATCGCATTGCCGGCGATCGCCGCAAGAAGCGGCAGCATATTCCAGCCGCCTGCGGTCAGCGCCGCATAAATCTCCTCTTTCGCCATGAACCCGGCAAACAGCGGGATGCCGGCCATGGAACAGGCGGCGAAGAGCGCCGCAGCGAAGGTGAGGGGCATCTTGCCCCGGAGGCCGGAGAGCAGCGTGACGTCGCGCGTGCCCGCCTCATGGTCGATCACGCCGGCGATCATGAACAGCGCGCCCTTGAACAGCGCATGCGCGATGAGATACAGCACCGCCGCCTCGATGGCCTTGTCCGAGCCGATGCCGGTCATCATGGTGATCAGCCCGAGCGAGGCGACCGTGGTATAGGCGAGCATCAGCTTGAGATCGGTCTGTCTGAGCGCCAGCGCCGCCCCGATCACCAGCGTGACGCCGCCGAACAGCGGCAGCGCGATCTGCCAGAGATCCATGTCGCCGAACACCGGATTGAGCCGGAGCAGCAGATAGACGCCGGCTTTCACCATGGTCGCCGAATGCAGAAACGCCGACACCGGAGTCGGCGCCTCCATGGCGTTGGGCAGCCAGAAATGGAAGGGAAACTGCGCCGATTTGGTGAAGGCGCCGATCAACACCAGCACGAGCGCCGCGCTCGCCCAGGGATGCGCCGTCACCTCAGCCGCCTTGGCGACCAGCCCCGACAGCGTCGTCTCGCCGCTCATCACCGTCAGCGTCATCACGCCGGCCAAGAGCGCCAGCCCGCCGCCGCCGGTCACCAAAAGCGCCTGCAACGCGCCGCGCCTTGACGCCGCCCGCTGATGATCAAAGCCGATCAGCAGGAAGGAGGAGATCGAGGTCAGCTCCCAATAGACAAACAGCATCAACAGATTGTCGGAGACCACCACGCCGAGCATGGCGAAGGAGAACAACAGGATGAAGGCGAAGAACCGCCCCTGCGGCTCATGCCCCTTCAGATAGCCGCCGGAATAGAGCACGATCAGCACGCCGATGCCGGAGATCAGCAGCGCGAATGTCAGCCCCAACCCGTCGAGCCGCCAGGCGTAATCGAGCCCGAGCATGGGCGCCCAGGCAAACCCGCCCGTCACCGCCGCCCCGCCTGCGACCTCGGGCAGATGGCTCGCAAAGATCACAAACGGCGCGGCCAAGAACAGCGCAAGCGGCCAGGCCGCCTTCTCCTGCAACCGCCGCGTCAAAGCGGGCGCCACGAAGGCGCCGAGCAAGGGCAGGAACAAAGCAGCGGTGGTCATCCCGGTCGCTGACACTCTCTCAACGCCTCCAAAATTCATCGGTCGCGGCTAGAAATAGGGGGGAATAGCCAGGGGCGCCAGCAAAAACGGGCATTTGCGCCGGTAAACTCGGTCTGACGGGTTTGTGATGAGGGGGTTGTCCACAGGGGGGGAGGCCGGATCAATGTTGTCCAGAAGGAACAAGGGTAGGCCTTGAGATGAGGCTTGCAGTTTTAGGCGGTTGTTTTTTTGCTGAAGGTTGTGCGCCTCCCCCCCCCCGGCGCCCATGACAAAAGCAGCCGATTCCGAAATTTATTTTTTCCGGGGTGTGGCCCATGGCGCAGCGTGCTTAATAGCAGATGCACAGAACTAATCTTTTTCTGTCATTTTGCGATGACTTGTGGATTGTGCAGCTTGAAGTTGGCGATCTAAATAATAGTATCAGCCTTTGGTGACAGAGAGTATCTTTGCTCGCCTCAATTTTCTTATAGCCAGCGGCAAACGTGAAAACGAAAGACGGCATAAGCTGAATGTATGACTTTACGCGGAAGCGTTTTGATAACCGCATTCTTGATCGGGAAGATGCTGGCGTAGCATTTGAGCGCTTTGTCGACGAATTCCTTCGGTTGGACTTGCCCGGAGAAGATCTCGTACGGGGATTGGCGCGCGGTCCAGATGGGGCCATCGATATTTCTGATGCAAGGCAAAAAATCAAACGGATCGTCGAGTGCAAATTTATAGGCGCCGATACAGAAGCAACTGCTGCGGACCGTTGGAGTGACGTAAGGCAGCATCTTGAAAACAACCTTCTGCCTCTCGCGCTCGGGGATGAGAGCAGAAGGAAAAAGTATCGCCCCTGGTTGCGCTCTGAAGGCGAACTGAAAACCTACACCTTCGTAGCCTCTTCGATATGCTCCAGCGCAGATGAGCGAAACCAGTTACGGAAATCCATTTCAGATTTCTTTGTACAATGCTCAAAGAAACATCAGGAGTTTAGCCATCTCGCGCATGTGGAAATCGACCTTCGTTACTGGGATGACCTCGTTGGGAAAAGCGCTCATTTCGCGCCGCTGTTCTACCGTTGGTTTGGAGGCTTCCCGCAGGGATACAGCGAGATTGCCCTTAGCTTCGGGTCCGAGGGCGGTTTTAAGCAATTTCTGGCCAGCCGAAAACTGCCCTATTTCTCACGCGATACCTATATGGCGGAGACCGAGCAGAAACCGGTTTCGCAGTTTGACGGCATTCTCCAGTTTCTCACCCAGGGCAACGACACCCGCGCGCTGGTTATTTGCGGCCCCGGCGGGGTGGGCAAGACGCGTCTTTCGATTGAGCTATGTGAGCGCGCGCGGGCAGCGGGCTGGTGGCCGATCCGTCTTGATCGCAGGGCGCGTGTCGCCGAACTGGACTCGATCTGCCAAAGCCATGCGGAGACGGCAAAACTGCTTGTTTTTATCGATTATGCCGAAGCCTTCTTGGAACTCGATCAAATATCCGAGGCGGCCACAAGGCTTGCCTCCGATGGCCGGCACCGGCTTGCGATCCTGGCTTCGACGCGTTCGAGTTCTCTTCAACAGGTTACCGACCGGCTCATTGACCTTCAGCCTGAAACAACGGACCTTTCTCAGCGCATAGGCCCGGATGGGTATGCGGATTGGGTCGTCAACAAAATCACCAGCCATTTCGGCATTCCCCAAGCGGATGAAATTGCACGAACCTGCAAGGGGCTTCCGGTGATGGCGGCATTCGCCGGATTCCTTTTTCAGAAGGATCGTCAGCAGTTCAACCGTCAGTTCGAGAATTTGGCGGCCGTCAGGGATTTCTCGGACTGGGCTTCAGCCCGGCTCAGGGCACTTGAAGAGCGCTTCAGGGCGCAACCGGTCCAAAGCCTGCTGGCCGATCTTGTAGTACGCCTGCCGATGGCGAAAGCCGAAGCGGATGCCTTTCGGGCAAGCGACGGCTTGCGGCGTGATGTCTTCGACATATTGAAAGCTGACCGTTGGATCGAGGCGGAGGGTGATGCGTATTCCGCAGCTCACGACGTGTTGGCGGACGCGATCCTGGCGCGCCACCTGTCTGCGATGCCGGGAGCTGAGCAGGATAGACTTCAGGATCTCGGCTTGGCGGCCCTGACGGAAGACCGCCTGGACCGTTTCATTGCGGCCTTGGATCGACTGGGCGATCATCCCGTGTTCGAGAAGATGTCCGGTAAGGCGCTGGTTGAAGCCTTGATGGCGGGCGATCCCGAAGAGACGCTCACCATGCTTCCAGTGCTCATCAAAAGCCGGCTGATGCGTCCCCCGGACTTCATTGCCCTCTTGTCATCCTCCGACGTGGTCAGGGCTCGCTTGGCCGAAACACCGGAGGCCCACTTGGCCCTTGCGCGAGTTGCTGAATGGGCAGCCACAAAAGGCCGAACTGCAATCGATCGGGCGGTGGCGGAACAGGCCTTGAACGCGCCGCTTGCCGCTGCTGTTGCCTTACAGCATCCGAGCAATCTCGTCCTGCGTTGCGCACATTCATTCGACCCCAAGCGATTTCACGATGATGTGATAAAGGAGATTGGCTCGGCACCCGTGGCGATGGAGAGCCATTATCTCATCGTCTCGCTGTTGAAATGGGGAGCACAGCCGGACGAGGTCTTGCCACATCTGAAGCCATGGCTTGCCGAAAACAGCACGGCATTGAAGGCGAGTTTTGTCTACCAAGCCTGGCTGGACGCTGGCGGCGAGGTCGGCGCAGTGCGGGACAATTTGCTCCTCTGGGTGGCGGAATATGGCGCAACACCGGAGGCGCAGTTCGTCTACCAAGCCTGGCTGGACGCTGGCGGCGAGGTCGGCGCAGTGCGGGACAATTTGCTCCTCTGGGTGGCGGAATATGGCGCAACACCGGAGGCGCAGTTCGTCTACCAAGCCTGGCTGGACGCTGGCGGCGAGGTCGGCGCAGTGCGGGACAATTTGCTCCTCTGGGTGGCGGAACATGGCGCAACACCGGAGGCGCAGTTCGTCTACCAAGCCTGGCTGGACGCTGGCGGCGAGGTCGGCGCAGTGCGGGACAATTTGCTCCTCTGGGTGGCGGAATATGGCGCAACACCGGAGGCGCAGTTCGTCTACAAAGCCTGGCTGGACGCTGGCGGTGAGGTCGGCGCAGTGCGGGACAATTTGCTCCTCTGGGTGGCGGAATATGGCGCAACACCGA
>NZ_STFX01000060.1:0-9063 GCF_005222915.1 Rhizobium sp. FKL33 | reverse complement strand
GTGCGGGACAATTTGCTCCTCTGGGTGGCGGAATATGGCGCAACACCGGAGGCGCAGTTCGTCTACAAAGCCTGGCTGGACGTCGGGGGCGAGGTCGGCGCGGTGCGGGAGAGTTTGCTCCTCTGGGTGGAGCGGCATGGCACGACACCGAAGGCAGGCTTCGTCTACCAAGCCTGGCTGGACGGCGGGGGCGAGGTCAAGGCTGTCCGCAGGAGCCTACTCGAATGGGTAGAAATCAATTCCTCACTGAGGGATGCCGACTTCGTTTTCCGAGCATGGCTGGCCGCGGGAGAACGGTTAGAGCCAATCAAGTCTGCTTGCGAGGCCTGGCTTGCGGCGAACTGGAGCTCAGAAGATGCTGTTTATGTGACCAAGGAGCTCTCAAAAACTGACGACCTTTCATACAAAAGTGTCGCCTACATATTCGCTTGGGCAGGCACATATCCGGCAAACGAAGACGCAATTTTTCGCATAGGTCGCGTCAGTAAACTATTCCCCTTGTATGTGAATTACACAAAATTTCCACAGATCGTCGCAACGACCGCAAAAAGCGTTCTCCAGAATTTATTCAAAAAGAATGCAATTTCCAAATTCGAACGCAATGCTTGCGCGATGCTATTTTCTAACCTTTCGCATCCCTCATACCCGCATGATGAGAATTGGAGAACCATTGTTTCTCTTTACTGCAATGGCCTGAGACATGGGGCGGTGTTCTGGAATGCGGACAGGATGCCCAGCGTCCGCTGGGAACTCCTGCTGCATGAGGCATTATCACTGCAACTGCTGGACCCCACCACAGACGCAGCGGCCATTCGTCACGCTCATGATCTGATCCGGCAGGTCCGCTCACAGGACGAGTATGCAGCTCTCATCGCGAGCGGCTTTATAGATCCGCCACCTGACGCTAAGAGTGAATGACAATCTCACGTCCAACTCGCCCGCTTTGACCTCAGAGTCAGCTTTTCCACCGATTTGATTCCAGGCGACAAAACGCATAGCGGCTTTGGTAGCCTGACGGTCGCCTTGCAAACGATCGCGACAAAGCCGCAAATTAGGCACCCCCAAACAATCCTTCCGTCCGCCAGCGCCCTATCTCCACCGCCCTGCCATCACATGCCCCCGCCGCACCGCAATCGCCATCAAAATCACCCCCGCCGAGGTGCAGAACACCAGCGCGAACACCGAGGATTCCAGCCCGAAGGCGCCGCCGGTCAGCAATTCAGGCCCTGTGATGACCGCCTTGATCAGGCCGGGATCGCTGTCGCCGCCGGAGACGATGCCGGAAAAGATGCCTGAGAGGGTGTAGTTCCAGGCCATATGCAGGCCGATGCCGATCCATAGCCGCCGGGTGATCAGATAGGCGGCGGCCAGCAGCAGGCCCGCCTCGATGCTGATATAGACGGCGCCCGCCAGCGTGCCGGCCGGATTGAGAAGATGCACCAGCCCGAACACCAGCGAGGACGCCGCCACCGCGATCCAGGAGCCGAACAGATCCTCGATCGAGCGGAACAGCACGCCGCGAAAGAACAGTTCCTCGAAGATGCCCGCGCTCAGCGCCATCGACGCCGCCGGCAGCAGGAAGGCGAGGGGATTGAGCCCCTCGGCCCGGTACATGCCGAGCGCTGCGAGCGCGACCACGCAAGCCGTGATCAGCCCCGCGCCGATCGCCGCCCCCGTCGCCCATTCCCGCCCCGCGCCGGCGAGCGACAATTCGCCGACCGCCCGGCGTTCGACAAACCGCGCCCAGCCCGCATAGACCGCCATGGCCACCAGCCCCATGCCCAGGGTGGCGAGGATCGACAAAACCGGCGTCTCTTTCAGCGCCAGCATGAAGGTGTTGTTGAGCATCATCATGTAAAAGATGATCCCGCCGAGCAGGATGATGCGGGTCACGGGAAATTGCAGGACCCTCAGCCAGAGCGGCGTTGCGGCAATCATTGCCTCACTCATTCGTCCCCTCCCTCCGCGCCGCAAGAAAGCTGCGGTCCCGGATCTTTCCAGATTGTATTGTCTCAATAATCCCCATCGGAGACTGCAAGAAATCTACATTAGCGTCAAGTAATTTGCGTGACCGTCCGCAGTCATGGCGGCGTTGTTGATACAACCTTGCGTGTCTAATGCTTCGCGGTTAGGCTTCTTTCGAAACACCAAAGGCAGGCACGCCCGAAATGAAAACCCTATCGTCATGGCGAGACGCGCTGGCGCGCCTCATCGCCCGCTTCACGCCCGCCGCCCGCTCGGCGCATCCCGAATTCGCCAAAAACGAGACGGTGCGGAAGGTGTTGCGGCGCCATGGCGACAATGGCGCAGCGCTGCGCCCCGTCCAGCATTTCGCCTATTTCTCGTCCGCAGAGGGCCGACGGGAATTTTCCGATGTCCTGTCGTCGCGCGGCTACGAAATCGATTCTCAGCATGACGACGCCAATCCGCCGAACCGCTTCAGCCTGATCTTTTCGAAACTGCAGGCCCCCAACGCCATCGACGACGAGACGGGCGCGCTTGAGGCTTTGGCAGCGGCCTGTCGCGGCGATTACGACGGTTGGGAAACCGAGGTCGTGAGGGCGGGCATATAGGAGATGACACGGCCACACGCCGGACACGCACCCTCGGCGCGGGCTCGCTCCACCCCGAGGCTCTGGACTGACGCAGCGGAAGATTCTGACCCATGACCCAACTTCAATTCCTGAAACTCAACGACGGATGGAACGCCGAGCCGAACGCGCCGAGCCTTCATGTCTCGTTTGACGAGAAAGCCGCGCTTCTCACATTCGAGCTGAACCCCTGGCGCTATACGGCGGCCCCGGGAGAGAAAGCGACTCTGCGCTTCGAAAATTGCAGCCGCTGGAATTGGGACGCCACCAATGATCACGGCTGGTATTCCGGCAAGGGCCGCTACGCCCGCCAAGCTCCCGCCTGGGGAGAATTTTACGAGGTGAGGGGAGAGGAAAAGCTGGGCGGCCAGATCGATTGGGAGATCCGGTTTCCCGACCCCGTAGGCGCCGGGCATTTCCTGTTCTATTTTCGTGATGAAACGCTGGAGTTCATCGCCACGGACTGGTCGATGACGCGCCATGGCTCTTGAGCTTGTCCCGCAGGCGGGCGGCAATTCCCCTACACTGCCGCCGCCCTCGCTCCGCAACAAGCGCCATGCCGGGCGCCCAGCATATAGGCTCTTGTCGAAGCCCTGTTCTTTTGCCAAGGCTGCCCGCAACGGCTGCATGGGGCGTGGAGCAAACAGGCGGATGAGGCATGGACATGGCTGAGATCGAACAGGCGAAATCGAGCGCCGCCGCCCCGCATCCCTATCTCCCCGGCCTGCATGTTCTGCTCGATCTTTTCGACGCGCGCGGCCTTGCCGATCAGGCCGGGATCGAGGCGACGCTTCGGGCGGCGGCCCGGGCCTGCGGCGCGACCGTGCTCGATATGCGGCTGCATCAGTTCGGGCAGGACGGCGGCGTCACTGGCGTGGCGTTGCTGGCGGAATCGCATATCAGCATCCACACCTGGCCGGAAACGGGCTTTGCGGCGGTGGACATCTTCATGTGCGGCGCCTGCGATTCCCGTCTGGCGGTGGCGCCGCTCAGGGACTATTTCGCCCCGGGCCGCATCGACATCAAGACCATTGCCCGCGGTTGATCTCCCTGCAATTGCAATCTGATCTTGTGGGCGCCAAAAATCTGTCCTACAGCGGAAAAGCTGCTGACTAGATGATGGGCGTCGCATGGATTTCAAAGCTCTCGGCCTGTATGACGCGATGAAGGCGCTTGCCTTCGTGGCCCTCTATTTCGCGCTGCTGCTGCTCGCCAAATGGTTCAAGAGCCTGTCGATTTCCTATCATCTCAGTGATCAGCTGGTCGAGCATGACAACCAGGCCGTCGGGCTCGCCATGGCCGGCTATTATCTCGCGACGGCGGCCATCTTCGTCGGGGCGCTGGTCGGACCGTCCGAGGGCCTGCCGCAGGATCTCCTGACGGTCGGCGGCTATTCGCTGCTGGGCCTGTTCTTCCTCAATCTCGCCCGCTGGTTCAACGACATCGCCATTCTCCGCCGTTTTAGCGACACCGAGCAACTGGTGAAGGAACGGAATGTCGGCGTCGGCGCCGTGCATTTCGGCGTCTATCTCGCCACCGGTCTGGTCGCCGCCGGCGCCGTGTCGGGCCAGGGCGGCGGCGTGGTCTCGGCTCTTGTCTTCTTCGTGCTTGGCCAGCTGTCGCTGCTCGTCTTCAGCCTGATCTATGAACGGTTTTCGAGCTACGACATCCATGCGGAACTGTTGAACCACAATGTCGCCGCCGGCATCGCCTTCGGCGGCAATCTGGTCGCGCTCGCCATCGTCGTCATGAATGCATCCTCGGGCGATTTCATCGATTGGAAAAAGGATCTCGCGCAGTTCCTCACCGCCGATCTCGTCGCCTTTGTGGCGCTGCCGCTCATCCGGCTGGCGACCGACAGGCTGATCATCCCCGGAAAATCGCTGGGCCGCGAGATCCGCGAGGATCGCAATGTCGGCGCAGGCATTCTCGAAGCCGCGCTTGCGATCGCCTTTGCGGTCGTGCTGGCGTTTTTGATCTGAGCGCTTGGCCATGACGCAACCGATGTTCGGGCGAAAGACAACGGAAGAGCCGCCCCCGCAACCGGAGCCAGCGCCGGCGCCGTCGCGTCCCGACGATGGCCCCGTCGATCTCGGGCGCGTGGCGATCGTGTTCATCTGCTTCGGGCTGCTCGGCCTGATCACCGCCTTCGTGCTGAGCTGGCCGAGCGAGACCTATTTCAGCAGCCGGCTCACCCAATCCGCGCCCAGCCAACCAAAGGCCGCCGCCCAAGCGGACCCGGAGTTGGACCCCGAAGAGGCGGCGGAGGCCAAGGCGCATCCGGTGTTGAATTATGCGCTGGTGGGTCCTTTCGTGGTCCGGAAGGCCAATCAGGTCCTGCTCGTCCGGGTCCAGGCCGACATTCCAAAAGACGGCTGGACCTTCGTCGAATCCGAGGTGCTCGACGAGCGCAAAGACTATCTCTTCTCCTTCGGCAAGGAGCTTTGGCATGAAACGGGCGTCGATGACGAAGGCCCCTGGACCGAGGCGGACAGGGATTACGAGATGAAGATCACCATACCGGTGCGCGGGACCTATTATCTCAACATCAAGACGCAGGGCGACCAGACGCCTGACACGCTCTATGTCTCGATCGGCAGCGCCATCGGCAGCAGCCTTCCGCATCTCTGGTTCGGCATTGTCGTGCTGGGTATCGGCCTCGTGCTCAACGAGGCCGCCAACCGCACGATCCTCAGGCTGATGGACAGATTCTCATGAGCCGCGACACCCGCAAGGCAGTCCACTTCTGCGCGTGGTTTCTGGCCGTCGTCTATCTGCTTCTGTTCATTCCGGCGCTCGATGGCTTCGGCTATGCCGGCCATGGCGGCTTCCATGTCCGCGCCTCGCGTCTCTATTGGGGCGGCGCGCAAGAGTTTCACGAGCGCAGCAATCGGGCCACGAGCGTCGATGGCCCGCGCCTGCTCGGCGGCGGTCCGGAAAGCGGCAAGTGAGCGATCTCCCGTCGACCGAGCCTTCGACCCTCCCGCCGGCCGCCATTCGCCGCCGCGTCGCCACGCTGGTGTTTTCCGCCTTCGTCTCGGGCCTGTGCTCGATCATTTACGAATTGCTGATCGCCACCACCGCCTCCTATTTCCTCGGCGACAGCGTGATGTATTTCTCGCTGACCATCGGCATCTACATGGCCTCCATGGGGGTGGGCACCTATCTGTCGAAATATATCGATCGGGATCTCCTGACCCGTTTCGTGCGCATCGAACTGGCGCTGGCGGCGCTGGGCGGGCTGAGCATCCCGGCGCTCTACGCCGCCTATGCCTGGACCGGCTGGTTCATCCATGTCTATCTGGTCTTCACCATCGCCATCGGCGTGTTGATCGGTCTGGAGATCCCTTTCCTGACCCGGCTGATGGAGCGCTACAATCCGCTGAAGGTGAACATCGCCAATATCCTGTCCTTCGATTATTTCGGGGCGCTGATCGCAACTCTGGCCTTTCCTTTCGTGCTTCTGCCGCTGTTCGGCGTCTACCAGTCCTCGCTGCTGTTCGGTTTCGCCAATATGTCGATCGGCTTTGCGATGCTGAGCACGTTTCGCGACGAGATCGGCGCGCCGGCGCGCGGGCTGACCCGCCTGACCATCGCGCTGACGGCGCTTCTCGCCGCGATGATCGCTTTGTCGCATTACTTTCTCGAGCATTGGGACCAGAGCCTCTATGACGACCGCATCGTCCACAGCGAGCAGACGCGCTATCAGCGCATGGTGATGACGAGGGATCGCGACGATCTCCGGCTCTATCTCGACGGCAATCTGCAATTCTCCTCGATCGACGAATATCGCTATCACGAGGCGCTGATCCATATTCCGCTGGCGCTGGCCCCGACGCCGGTCCGGCATGTGCTGCTCCTGGGCGCGGGCGACGGACTGGCGGCGCGCGAACTTCTCAAGGTCCCCGGCGTCGAGACGATCACGCTTGTCGATCTCGATCCCAGAATGATCGAGCTTGCGAAAACCAATCCGCATCTCGTCGCCCTCAACCAGAACAGCCTGGCGTCGCCGAAGGTGCATGTCGTCACCGCCGACGCCTTCGGCTATCTGCAGGCGAGCAAAGAGAGGTTCGATTTCATCGTCGCCGATCTGCCGGATCCGAACAACAGCGCGCTGACGCGGCTTTACAGCAAGCAGTTCTATCATCTCGTCCGCGATCGCCTCGCGCCCGGCGGCCTGTTGGTGACGCAGGCCACCAGCCCCTATTTCGCGCCCCGCGCCTTCTGGAGCATCGCCAACACCGTCAAGGCCGCCGGTTTCGGCCAGATCTATCCCTACCACGCCAATGTGCCGTCCTTCGGCGAATGGGGTTTCGTGCTGGCGAGCGACGCCCGGCTCAACATGGCCGCGCCGCGCTTGACCACGCCGACCCGCTATCTGACCGCGGACACGATCCTCGACCATTTCCGCTTCGAAAAGGACCTTGTTGCCGGCGATGCCGGGATCAACACCCTCGATCGGCCGGTGCTGCTCGATTACTATCTCGCGGGTTGGCAGTATTACCGCTGAGCGGCCCATCCCCCCATCCTTGCCATCTCCCTCTTCCCACCCCATCTATCCCCCATCACAGGGAGACCATCATGACCGACGCCAAGAGCAAGGCCGCCGAGGCCGACTGGACCCATTGTCTGACGCCGGAGCAATACCGGGTCACGCGCGAGGGCGGCACCGAGCGGCCGTTCACCGGGCCCTATTGGGACAATCACGAGACGGGGATCTATCGCTGCGTCTGCTGCAAGACGCCGCTGTTCTCATCCGACACCAAATTCGAGTCCGGCACCGGCTGGCCGAGCTATTTCCAGCCGGTCGACAAGGACGCCATCAAGAATATCCGCGACACGTCGCATGGCATGGTGCGCGTCGAAGTGCGCTGCGCCGAATGCGAGGCGCATCTCGGCCATGTCTTCCCGGATGGCCCGCCGCCGACCGGCCTGCGCTATTGCATCAACGGCCATGCGCTGGATTTCGAGAAGACCGCCTGATCAGGCGCTCTGCCAGATGACGCAGGTCAGCACGGCGGCGTAATGCACCCCCGCCGCCGTCACCACGAAGCCATGCCAGATGGCGTTCTGGAAGCGCAGCTTCTCCCAGACATGGAAGATGACGCCGAGCGAATAGATGATCCCGCCGATCAGGATCAGCACCAGCGTTGCGAGCGACAGCACGGTCGAGAGTTTGCCGGCGATCGCCACGCCGCTCCAGCCCATGGCGAGATAGAGCAGGATCGACAATTTGTCGAAGCGCCCGGGCCAGAAGAATTTCAGCGCCACGCCGAAGGCGGCCACCGCCCAGATGCCGATGAGATTGGCGAGAACCAGCCCGTCGGGCAGCGCCGCCGCCAGAAACGGCGTATATGTCGCGGCGATCAGGATGAAGATCGCCGAATGATCGAAGCGCCGGAGCGCCCATTTCACCGGCGACACCGGCCAGATATTATAGGCGAAGGAAATGCCGAGCGAGGCGATCAGCCCGAGCCCATAGACCCAGGAAGCGGCGATCAACGCCGGCGTGCCCCAGACCGTGGCGTAGAAGATCAGCACGGTGACCGCCACCAGCGCGGCGGCCACGCCGACGCCATGGACAATGCCGTCGGCGATGATTTCGGAGCGGTCATAGCGCCAGTGAAAGGTCGAAAATTTGGTCATATGGCCTCACCTTATCATTCGGCAATGACACCACGAGTTGACTACAGGATCAAGATACAGCAGCACGGCCTTTCACGCAGTTGCTCCGGAAAATTTCCAAGCCTACAATTCTGCAGTTTAAACATGGCAATTCGCCGCATACTACCCGTATCGGTTA
This sequence comes from Rhizobium sp. FKL33, assembly GCF_005222915.1. GTDB lineage: Bacteria > Pseudomonadota > Alphaproteobacteria > Rhizobiales > Rhizobiaceae > Rhizobium_E. Next base: position 669 of record NZ_STFX01000060.1, on the reverse strand, counting down.
CTGCCGATAACATAGGGTAACGAAAAGTCGTAGCGGCCATGTTCAGCGCGGCCGGAACTGCGTCAGCTACAGTTGGCGGGGTCCTTTGCGCCCTTAAATTCAGCCACGTAAGGTACGGCAAAGCTCGAAAATGGCACAGGCAGTCCAAATTTTTGCGTGAGAATGTCCCGAATTTTGAAGTACTCGTCCCGGCATGTGAAGTTTGGCCGTTTGCTCTCCTTAAAGGGTAGACCGGCGTCCTTTAAAAGAATTGTATTTATTTCTGCGTATGCTCCGTTCGTATTGGTGATGCGGGTTACTATGTCGCTTTCAGGTGAAGTACAATTTGTACGTCGTATTTCTATTTTTATTTCGTAGATAATATTTTCCTGTGGTCTCTTAAAGCGTGTAACAGTAAATTCACTGCCTTTTTCCAATTTTATGGTCTTGCCAAATTGGCCGCTGGCCTTGAGTTTTGCGTCGATAGGCGAAATAATAGAACCAATATCGACGCCAAAATCAGCGTTCGCGTCCCATGACCCGGTGTATTCCTCTTCGCAAGTCTTGTTGGTTATGAACCGCCTATCGAGAAACTGTTTGGCCGATTCAACTAGGCAGTAGACTCATAACGCCTTTATCCAGATGCGAGTAGCAATGAGTTTGACGGCGGCGAGGAAATTGGCCGGATTC
>NZ_STFX01000012.1 GCF_005222915.1 Rhizobium sp. FKL33 | reverse complement strand
ATCGAACGTGCCGGCTTTGCTCAGGCGATCGAACCGCTTCCACACGCTATTCCATTTCCCGAAGCGTTCAGGCAATGCCCGCCAGGTGATATTGTGGACTGCAAAATAATGCAGAGCTTCCAGGAAAAGCCGGTCATTACGGCCTTTGTCGCCCCGGCGAGGCAATGAGGCCCTAAACACTTCGAGCGCCACTACCCAATCACCGTCAGTCATCTTCGTGCTCATGCCGACCTCCAAATCAGTCGGCATCCCATGAATCAGACAACACTCAGTTGGGGAATCCCGTTTCAGCTAAATGCGGCAATCCGTCCACACCGCCTTAGCCGAAACGCCTCGTCGCAACACCAGCTGTTTGCGGATTGCAAGGTTGACGCGCCTTGGGTTGGCCTCAGTAGACGAATTGGTCATGTGCTTTCTTGCAAAGCTTTCGCCATTCTATCGCGGTCAACTTGGAGGCAGACATGGAAATTCACGGCGTTTCGGCGATCGTAACTGGCGGCGCTTCGGGTCTGGGCCTCGCGACGGCGAGACGTCTCGCGGCGGCGGGCGCCAAAGTCATGATCCTTGATCTGGACAAGGACAAGGCGCTGAACGCCGCCGCTGAAATCGGTTGCCTCGGAAAAGCCTGTGATGTCACTCAAGAGGAAGACGTCAACGCCGCAATAGAAGAGGCGGAAGCGGAAAATGGGCCGCTTCGCATAAACGTCAATTGCGCCGGCATTCCAGGAGGCATGCGGCTGGTGAACAAAGATGGCCCGGTGGACATGATCCGTTTCGCCAAAGTCATCTCTGTAAATCTTCTCGGAACAGTCAGTGTCATGACGAAATGCGCGGCGCGCATGACAGCAAACGCACCCCTCGGCCAGGATGGCGAGCGCGGCGTCATTATCAACACAGGATCTATCACCGCCTTCGAAGGGCAGATCGGCCAGGGAGCCTACGCCGCCTCCAAGGCCGCGATCGCCGGACTGACGCTGCAGGCGGCGCGCGAATTCATGCCATGGGGCGTAAGGGTGATGACTATCGCGCCGGGACTGTTTCGCACTCCAATTGCGGATTCCATCCCCGAAGAGGTCATTGCCGGCATGCTTGACGGACGCATGTTCCCCGAACGGTTTGGCGAACCCGATGAATTCGCGAGCCTCGTGGCCTCGATCGTCGAAAATTCGATGCTGAATGGCGAGATTATCCGCCTCGACGCCGGCGTCCGACTTCAGGCGCGCTGATGATCACCCTAACCGACTCCCATGTGACGTCGATTATCCGGATCAGCATGCGCCTCTTCGAGCAGCCACTCCCGAAAAGCCGGAACGTCGGGATGTTCGACCTCGTCATCCGGGGCCATCAGATAAAACGCTTCGTTCAGCGGCGCCGGAATATCGAACGGGCGGACAAGGCGTCCGTTTTCAAGCATTGGTCCAACCAGCGACGAACGCGCCAAAGCCACGCCGCCGCCATTGGCGGCGAACTCAAAAGCCAGCAGCGACGTATCGAATTGCAGCCCCTGGCCGGCGTTCACATTGGGAGCTTGAGCCTGGGCAAGCCAGGTGCCCCAGCCCTCCTCATAGCCAAGTACATGCAGAAGTCTGTGTTTTGCAAGATCAGCAGGCGCTCGGATCGGCGCCGGACCGTCGATAAGCCCAGGCGCGCAGACAGGTTCATGCACCTCCCAGGTCAGGCGATCGACCTTGAAACCCGGCCAACGTCCATTGCCATACTGAATGTCGAGATCGACCCGTTCGCGATCGAACTCGTCTCCCCAGACGCTCGACACGACACGGATCGGCCTATGCGGATAGCGATCAACGAATGTTTTCAGCCGCGGGGCAATCCAGTTCACCGAAAAGCCGACCGGCGCGCGCAAGGTCAGCACCTCCGAGCGCCTGTGGCCAAAAACTTCTTCCGTGCCCGCGGCGAGGCGTTCAAAGCCGTCGCGGACCTTGGGCAAATAGGCCGCGCCGACCTTTGTGAGAAGAAGACTGCGCGGTCGACGTTCAAACAGCGGCTCGCGCAGATATTGCTCCAGCAGCTTCACCTGTTTGCTGATCGCGGCCTGTGTAAGGTTGAGTTCGGTCGCGGCGTGGGTGAAACTCAGATGGCGGGCGGACGCCTCGAAGGCTTTCAACCAATTGAGATGTGGCAGTTTTTGACTCATGTCTTGAAAATCCATTCTTGAGGAAAGGGTATTGGATGAAACCTGTACTTTGTCCAAGCACTGTCTTGTCATCCGCCGCCCAACGCATTGCGAGGCGGCCGTGACCGATCGCGATACTCAAAAACGTCTTGGCTTCGATCCGGCGCGGCTCGCGCGGATAGAGCGGTGGATGGCCGATCATGTCGCATCGGGGCGCCTGCCCGGGCTGGCGGTGCAGATCAAGAGACATGGCGTCCTCGCATTTTCCGAACGCATTGGACATAGCGACGTCGAAACCGATGCGCCGGTTTCGGCCGATACGATCTGGCGCATCTATTCGATGACCAAACCCGTCACATCCCTGGCCATCATGATGCTCTACGAAGAGGGGCATTTCCAGCTCGATCAACCCGTCGCCGACTTCATTCCTGATTTCGCAAGATTGCCGGTCTGGCGCGGCGGTGATCATAATCTTCACGCCACGAACCCTCTGGCCAGACCGATAACCATCCACGATCTTCTGACCCACCAATCCGGCCTCGTCTACGGCGATCCGGAGGGCAATGTTGTCGAAAGAGCCTATACGGAAGCGGGGCTCGATTTTGACCGGCCCGGCGACTGCATGACCGAGGCGATCGGCAGGCTTTGCCGTTTGCCGCTCGCCTTTCAACCCGGCGCGCGCTGGGGCTACGGACTTTCCACCGATGTTCTCGGCCATCTCGTCGAGGTCATCTCCGGCAACACGCTCGGCGCATTCTTCAAAAGTCGGATTTTCGATCCTCTCGGCATGCGCGATACAGATTTTGTCGTGCCCGCCGCCAAGAGAGCGCGACTTGCCGCGCTTTATGAACGAGAGGGCGCGAGAATTCGCAGGGTCGTCGATACGGACGACAACGTAAACGGCATGGCAATTGAAAGCGGCGGCGGCGGCCTCTATTCGACGATGGATGACTACCAGGCATTCGCCTCCATGCTGCTGGCGCGCGGAAGGACCCCGGGCGGTCGTTTGGTTGGCCGCAAAACCTTCGACCTCATGGCGTCCAATCATATGGGCGACGATCTCGCCAGTCGCGGTCAATCTCATTTCAGCGAGACAACCTTTGAAGGCATCGGCTTCGGTCTCGGCTTTTCAGTCATGCTCGATCCTCAACGCGCCAAAATCCCCGGCAGCCCTGGCGAATTCGCCTGGGGCGGCATGGCGTCCACGGCCTTCTGGGTCGACCCGGCTGAGCAAATGACCGTAATCCTCATGACTCAGTTGATCCCGTCAAGCGCCTATGCGTTGCGACGCCAATTGCGCGTGCTGAGCTATGCTGCGCTTGTCGATTGATGTCGCGGGCGCCTTTTCCATCATTCACCGCAAGGCTCATCTGAGTGGAGCCCCCCTGAGGTCCAGATGACAGGCGATCTGGTGCCCGGGCGCCGGTTCGCGTATCGGTGGAGCAACGACATCGCATAGACCTGGGATGACGCGCGCGCAGCGGTTTGCAAACGCACATCCTGCGGCGTTGTGGACGACGCTGCCCTGCTTCGCCGCGCGCGCTTCATCGGTATCCGACACACGATCCAGCCATCCCTGTTCCAGCTTTGGAGCAGAGCCGAGCAACAGTTTGGTGTAGGGATGCCATGGCGGCTGAAAGACTTCACGCGTCGATCCTTGCTCAACCACCCGCCCCGCATAGAGCACGACGATGCGATCGGCAAAAGAAGACACAGTCGAGAGATCGTGGCTGATGAAGAGATAGGAGATGCCGAGGCGTGTCTTGAGATTGTCGAGTAGTTCGATGACGCCTGCGGCCACCACAGTGTCAAGCGCCGAGGTCACCTCGTCGCAGAGAATGACCGTCGGATCTGCAGCCAGCGCACGCGCCAGATTGACGCGTTGCTTCTGCCCTCCAGACAGCGCCGCTGGGTAACGTTCTGCGAAGTCAGCCGGCAAATCCACTAACGCCAGCAGTTCTGCGACCCTCTCCGCTTTGCGGCGGCCCTTGAGACCGTGATAAAATGTAAGCGGTCTGCCAAGAATATCGGCCACGCGGTGTCGAGGATTGAGCGCCGTATCGGCCATCTGGAACACCATCTGGCAGTCCTGCAGCATGCTGCGCTTGCGGTCGGCAAGCATGGGCGCCGCAGCCTTGCCATTGATCTCGACCGATCCGGAACGCGCCGGCGTCAGGCCCGCCACGACACGGGCGAGCGTGCTCTTTCCACAACCGCTCTCGCCGATGACGCCCACAACGGCGCCTCTGGCGATATCGAACGTGACGTCGGATAGAATGGTCATCGCGCCATAGCCAGCGCTGACGCCTCGAAGGGACAGGGACGGCGGCGACGCATCCGGCTGCGGATCGGCCCCAATCTGCCGCGATGCCGGTCGATGGGCCGCCATGAGTTGCCTGGTGTAGGCGTGTCGGGGGTCAAGAAGAATCTGCGCCGCCTCCCCTTCTTCAACGACGACGCCGTTTCTGAGCACCATGATCCTGTCAGCGATCTGAGCGACGACGGCGAGATCATGCGTGACATAGATCGCCGCCGTTCCCTTTTCGCGCAGCATGCGCTTGAACGCCTTGAGAACCTCGATCTGCGTCGTGACGTCGAGGGCTGTTGTCGGCTCATCCAGGATCAGGAGATCGGGCGACGAGGACATGGCCATGGCCGCCATCAGGCGTTGCAATTGTCCGCCGGAGACCTGGTGCGGAAAGCGCCGCTCTACAGTTTCGGGATTCGGCAGGTCCAGCTGGCGATAGAGTTCGAGCGCCGCCGCCCTGGCGCCGGACGCGTCCGCCACCCGATGGAAGACCGGAGCCTCGATAACCTGCGGTCCAATGCGAATGGCTGGGTTGAAGCTAGCCGCCGCCGATTGCGCGATATAGGCCGCTTCCCGCCCGCGAAGCGCGTGGCGTTCGGTGGGGGTGAGCGCCATGATGTCTCTGCCATTCAGCTCGACCGCGCCCGACGCGATGCGGCAGCCCGGTCGCGCAAACCCCATTGCCGACAGCGAGATCGTGGATTTGCCTGAACCGCTTTCTCCGATCAGGGCGAGAACTTCGCCCTTGCCGACATTGAGCGAGACGCCGTTGACAATTATAACGGCCTCGCCTCCGGGTCGTCTGCCTTCAACGACGAGATCCCTGATATCCAACACTGTCGTCATTGCTCGATCTTCTCAAAAACGGTTTCACCCTGCTGGCGCTGCTGAAACCAGTCGACGAGGAGATTCATGCAGACGGTCAACGAGGCGATGCAGGCGGCGGGAATAAGCGCTGCGGCGGAGCCGAGGAACAGCCCGCCGATATTCTCCTGGACCATCAGGCCCCAGTCGGCAGCGGGCTCCTGGATGCCGAGACCAAGAAAGCTCAGTCCGGACAGGAAGAGAATTGAAAAGGTGAACCGCAAACCAAACTCGGCAATCAGGGGCGCCGCCGCATTCGGCAGGATTTCGGCGACCAGAAGCCAGATGGCACCTTCCCCGCGCGCTCGGGCGCTCTCGACAAAATCCATGGCGCCAATATCCATGGCCAGGGCGCGAGCGACACGGAACACGCCCGTCGACATGACGAGTCCGACCGTCAGCACCAGCACCGTCACCGACGTGCCGAAAGCGCCGATAACGACCAGCGCCAGAAGCGTCGACGGAAACGCCATGAAAGCCTCCACCATCCGGCTCACCGCAACATCGAACCATCCCCTCAGGATTGCTGCGGCAAATCCCAGACCGACGCCGAGCGTAAATGAGATGACCGTGGTCAACAGCGCGAGCAGCAGGGTTGTGCGCACCCCATAGATCAGCCGCGACAGCACATCGCGGCCGAGTTTGTCCGTCCCCAGCCAGCCGCCGTCGCCCATGGGCGCAAATGTATGTTGCGAGACGATTTCTGCTTCCGTATGCGGCGCGATCAGCGGGCCAAAAACCGCGATCATGAACCAGAAGAACAGCGCTGCGGATGCGATTGCCGCAGTCGGCGTCATTCTCAGGCGAAGCAGCGACCAGCGCGGCGTCGAGACATTGGCGCTGTCCGTCATCTCGGATACCTCAGGCGCGGATTGGCCAGGATCGAGAGCATGTCGGCAAGGAGATTGAGGACAATATAGACCGCGCCGAAAATCATCGCGCAGGCCTGGATGAGGGGAATATCGCGCAATTTCACGCCATCGACCAGGAGATGTGTGAGCCCCGGTACGCCGAAGATCGTCTCGACGATGATCACGCCTGAAACCATGTAGGACAGATTGAGGGCGATCACGGTGAAGATCGGCGCAAGCGCATTCGGCAGAGCGTGTCGCAGGACCAGCCGCCACTTGGGCAGCCCCTTGAGAGCCGCCATTTCGATATAGGCGGTGCTGAAGATGTTGATGACCGAAGACCGCGTCATGCGCATCATATGCGCGACCACCGCAAAACTCAGTGTCGCCACCGGCAGGGCGAGCGCGCGGAAATTTTCCCAGAGGGAGAAATAAGGCCGAGTGTTCGCCGAAGCCGAAAGCCAGCGCAGATCCACCGCGAATATCTTCATCAGGATCAAAGCGACAAAAAACTCGGGCACGGCGATCAGAACGAGCGTCGCGACGGACAGACTCTTGTCGACCGCGCGGCCGGCATGCATGGCGGACACAAGCCCCAGGCCAAGGGAGACCGGCACAGAAACGAGCGCCGCCAGCAGCGCGAGCCTCAGCGTGTTGCCGGCGCGGTCGGCGATCATGTCGCTCACTGGCCGTTTCGTCGCGAGCGACGTGCCGAGATCCCCGGTCGCCATGCCGCCAAGCCAGTTTGCGTACCGAAACACGGCTGGCTGATCGAGGCCCATGTCCTTTCGCAGCGCCGCAAGGGACTCAGGTGTTTTAGATCGTCCAAGAACGGCTTCCGCGACATCGCCCGGCAAAATCTCCGTTGCGCTGAAAACGATGACCGAGGACAGGACAAGCGTCAGCACGCCCTGCCCCAGGCGGCTTATCAAGAGCTCAAGCACATGCGCCCCCTCCCAAAGGCTGGCCGCAGTCTTCATGCCGTGCGGCGGGAGGGCAAACAACTTTAACGCACCAAATGGGTCTGTTCTGGTTATGGCTCGGCTATGCATGCATCAGACGGAGGGCTAAGTATCGACAATAGTCGTTTGTCAAGCACGGCGGACTTTCGAGAACATAGGCGGTCTGGAGGAACAATGACCGCAAATCCCTATCCCTTGCTGATCAAGCAGATCCTGGCCGCCCCCCTGGCGCAAAAGTCGCCGCACGAGATCGTTCACGCCGATATCCGCCGCTATGGCTATCCTGAATTCGCCGCCCGCATCGCTCGGCTCGGCGGATTGCTGGGCGAGTTGGGCCTGGGACAGGGATCGACGATCGCGGTCATGGATTGGGACAGCCATCGCTATCTCGAATGTTTCTTTGCCGCGCCGATGATTGGCGCGACGCTGCATACCGTCAACATCCGGCTTTCTGCCGAGCAGGTCCTCTACACGATCAATCATGCCGGTGATGACGCAATTCTCTGCCATGTTGATTTTCTGCCGCTGCTCGCTGACATCAGGGATCGGATCACCCGCCCGTTTCGTCTGATCGTGATGCAGGACAATCCGGTCCAGGCGCCTGCCGATTTGCAATCCGACGGCGAATATGAAGCGCTGATGGCTGAGGCGACCCCTGTGGCGGGTTTTCCGGACTTTGACGAGAATACGCGTGCGACGCTCTTTTACACCACTGGCACGACCGGCGCTCCTAAAGGAGTCTTTTACACACATCGGCAGCTGGTGCTTCACACGCTCGGCGTGGCCGCCGGCCTCGGCCCGATCCCCGGCTCCGGCTTCAACCGCGACGATGTCTATATGCCGATCACGCCGCTCTTTCACGTGCATGGCTGGGGAATTCCCTATGTCGCAACCATGTTGGGTGCAAAGCAAGTTTATCCAGGACGTTACGAGGCGGCGCGCCTTCTGTCGTTGATTTCAGAACACCGCGTCACCTTCTCGCATTGCGTTCCAACGATCCTCAGCATGATCCTCAATGCGCCGGGCGCCGAAGACGCCGATCTCTCGGGATGGAGAGTGATCATTGGCGGCTCCGCTCTGTCTGATGCGCTTGCACGGTCAGCGCGCATGCGCGGCGTCGCCATCAACGCCGCCTATGGCATGTCGGAAACCTGCCCCTTCCTGACTGTTGCAGACATGATGACGACGCGGACTGAACCGCAGGCGACGCCAAACTGCACGGCCGCCGGAAAGCCGATGCCGATGGTCGATGTCAGGATCGTCGATGAAACCATGTCCGACGTGCCCGCCGACGGCGTTTCCACCGGGGAGATCGTGGTCCGTGCGCCCTGGCTGACCAGCGGCTACCTGAATGACCCGGTTGGATCTGGAGACCTGTGGCGAGGCGGATGGCTTCATACCGGCGACGTCGGCCTGTTTGACGCGTCTGGCGCGCTGAGGATCACCGACCGGCTGAAGGATGTCATCAAGACGGGCGGCGAATGGGTGTCGTCACTGGCCCTTGAAAATCTGGCGAGTGAAGTCGCCGGTGTCAGCGAGGCGGCGGCGATTGGTTGTCCGGACCCGAGATGGGGCGAGCGCCCGCTGTTGATTGTCGCCTCTCGCCGTGCGGCGGACGACGTCAAGTCTGACATTCGCGCCCGAATTGCCGCTGCGGTCACAGCCGGCCAGCTCTCGAAATGGGCTACGCCGGATCGAATTGAAATCGTTTCCAGCCTGCCCAAGACCTCTGTCGGCAAGCTGGACAAGAAAGCGCTTCGCGCACAATACGTCATTGACAAGGTACAGGCATGAAAGACGCCGTTATCGTCTCAACCGCTCGCACCCCGATCGGGGTGGCGTTTCGCGGGTCATTCAACAACATAAAATCGCCAACGCTTTCCGCGCATGCGATTCAGGCCGCCGTGCGGCGCGCTGGGATCGATCCCGAGGACATTGAGGATGTCATTTTCGGCAGCGTGCTCAATGCAGGCACCGCCGGCATGAACATCGCCCGGTTGGCGTCCCTCGCCGCAGGCATCCCCGAAACCGCCGCCGCCCAGACCATCGACCGGCAATGCGCTTCAGGACTGATGGCGATCGCCACGGCGGCAAAGCAGGTGACCGTCGATGGCATGGGGCCGATCGTCGCCGGCGGCCAGGAGAATGTTTCCGCAGTGCAGGGGCGATATTTCGACTGGGCGGCCTCAGAGCAGGACCCGCTCGTCACGCGCCTGTCTCCACACGCCTATATGCCGATGCTCGCGACGGCCGAGATTGTCGCGGCGAAATATGGCGTCACCCGCGAGATGCAGGATGAATACGCGCTTGAATCGCAAGCGCGTGTGGCCCGGGCGCAAGCCAGCGGCCTGCTTGACGACGAGATTACGCCGGTATCCGCCATACAGAGGATCACGGACCGCGACACGGGCGAGGTCTCGATGAAACACGTGACGCTGGCGCGCGACGAAGGCAATCGCCCAGGGACGACAGAAGGAGCGCTCGCGGCGCTCAAACCCGTCCTCGAAGGCGGCCGCGTCACCGCCGGCAATGCAAGTCAGCTGTCAGACGGGGCATCGGCCTGTATCGTCATGGAAGCGTCCGAAGCCGCACGCCGGCGTATTCAGCCGCTCGGCCTTTATCGTGGGATTGCGGTGGCGGGTTGCGCGCCGGAAGAGATGGGATTGGGGCCGATCCATGCCGTTCCCAAACTGCTCAAGCGAGCCGGACTTCGCTGTGAAGACATCGGCTTGTGGGAGATCAACGAGGCCTTCGCCGCCCAGGTCTTACCCTGCCGCCAGCACCTCGATCTCGATCCCGCCATCGTCAATGTCAATGGCGGCGCGATCGCTATCGGCCATCCCTACGGCATGACCGGAGCCCGCCTGGTCGGCCACGCCTTGCTCGAAGGCCGGCGCCGAGGCGTGCGCTATGTGGTCGTGACAATGTGCGTTGGCGGCGGCATGGGCGCCGCCGGATTGTTCGAAGTCGCCTGACCAACCCATAACTTGTGTAGAGGCAAAGCGCCGATATCCGTTGTTTGCGGGACCAGGACAAGTGCGACAACACTTCCCTATCACCGGCGGGGAGGAAAACTGCGGGGTGACAGCGAGGGAGGAAAAAATGTTCGAGGTTGATGAGTTCATGAGCCGAAACGAGGCGGGATTACTGAGCAGGCGAGAATTCTTCCGACAGGCGGGGGCAGCGGGGCTGCTGCTGCCGCTCGCCGGAAGCATTGCGGCGATGGCCGGTCAGGCGCGGGCGGAGGAGCCCAAGCGCGGCGGATGGCTGCGGATTGCCCAAGGCAACACCGACGACACGCTGGAGCCCGTGCGCGCGACCTCGACCGGCGACGCCATTTATCTCACCGTCGCCTATCAGCGGTTGACCCGCTTCTTGCCGACCCTCGAGGTCGAAGGCGACGCCGCGTCTGAATGGAGCGTCGACCCGACAGCCAAGATCTGGACCTTCAAGCTGCGCAGCGGCCTGACGTTCCATAACGGGCAGTCCCTCACCGCCGCAGACGTGAAGGAATCCCTGGATCGCCATATCGCCAAGGATTCTCAATCTGCGGCGAAAGCGCTTCTGTCGACGGTGACGGCGATTGATGCGCTCGACTCTTCGACGATCAGGATCACCCTGTCTTCCGGCAATGCCGACCTGCCGACGATCCTTTCGGATTACCATTTCTCGATCCATCCGGCCGGTTTCAAGGATTTTTCCAAGCCGGTTGGCTCCGGCCCTTTCAAGGTGAGGGATCTGGCGCCTGGCGAGCGGATCACCATGGAGCGTTTCGACGGCTATTACGAAGAGGGCAAGCCTTATCTCGACGGGCTCGACTTCATTCCCGTGCCAGACGCCAACGCCTCGATTTCGGCGCTTCTCGCGGGCGATGTCGACGTCATCTATGACATGCCGGCTTTTGCGGTGGAACAGATCGGCCGGTCCCCCACGGTCACCCTCTACAACACCCCGACCGGTCAGCTGACGAATTTCTCGCTCATGGTGGATCGCGCGCCCACCAACAATGCGGATTTCCGCAAAGGTTTCAAACACGCGCTCGATCGCAACCTTGTTCTCACCCAGGTTTTCAAAGGCATTGGCGTGATCAGCGCCGACACGCCGATCGGCCCGACTTACAAATACTGGTGCGAGGATGTGAAACCCGCCGTCTACGATCCCGAAAAGGCGAAGTTTCACTTTAAGAAAGCCGGCATATCCTCACTCGAGATCTTCACATCCGAAGAGCCTGGCGCCGCCGCCAACGACATTGCGCTCACCTTTCAACAATCGGCGTCAAAAGCGCTCAATGTCACCGTCACCAAGACGCCTTCAGACGGCTACTGGACACACACCTGGATGCAGAAGCCGATCTGTATGTCCGGCTGGAATGCAAGGCCAACCGTAGACGCTTTTCTCTCGATTGCCCACATGCAGAACAGCAGCTGGAACGAAACCATGTGGGGTAACGACGCCTTCGACACACTCGTCGTTCAGGCGCGCGCTGAGCTGGACGAGGCCAAGCGCAAGCAGATGTATTGCGACCTGCAACATATGCTCAATGACGACGGCGGCTTCGTCAACGCAGTCTTCCAGAATCAGCTTGAAGCAACAGCTGCCCATGTGAAGGGCTATACGCCGCATCCGGTCGGCGCCATGGGCGGCTTCTTCCAGACCGCTCGCAACATCTGGCTGAATTGAACCTCGCGACGGTCGGGGGCGAGGTTATGGCCCGCCCCCGACACACTCCTCATACACAGAAAAGGTTTGCTTCCTTGTTCACCATATCGCCGACCGCCCGCCTTCGCCCCTCGCCTTTTTTCGACGCCACGATTTCGGAAGGGCTCGCCGCCGCGACTGTCTATAACCGCATGATCATGCCTGCGCATTTCGGCGACCGGGAGGCGGAATACTGGCGGCTGATCAATGGGGTTTCGATGTGGGACGTCGCGGTCGAGAGACAAGTTCAGCTCGTTGGCAAGGATGCGGGACGGCTCGCCCAGATTCTGTGCCCGAGAAATCTTGCGACGGCGGCTGTCGGCCAGGGAAAATACGCGCCGCTCTGCAATCATCGCGGGATGTTGATCAACGATCCGATTCTGCTCAAGCTCGACGAAGACCGCTACTGGTTTTCAATCGCCGACAGCGACATCTGGTTCTGGGCGAAAGCGATCGCCGCCGAACGCGGTCTCGATGTCGACATCAGCGAGCCGGATGTCTCCCCGCTCGCAGTCCAAGGCCCGAAAGCCGAAGACGTCATCGCCTCCATTTTCGGCGACTGGGTCAGGTCGATCAAATATTTCTGGTTTCGCGAGACGGATATCGACGGCATTCCCGTCGCCTTGCAGCGGTCTGGCTGGTCAAAACAGGGCGGCTTCGAGATCTACCTGAAAGACGCTTCGCGCGGGACCGATCTCTGGAACATCGTCAAGGAGGCCGGCAAGCCATTCGACATCGGCCCTGGTTCGCCGATGACGCCCGAAAGAACGGAAAGCGGTCTCGTGTCATGTGGCGGCGACACCGATGACAACACCAATCCTTTCGAGGTGCGGCTTGGCAAATATATCGATCTCGACGTTCCCGATAATACGATCGGCATCGGCGCGCTAAGACGGATCGCAGCCGATGGCCCCAAGCGTCATCAATTGGGTCTGAAGCTGGAGGGGGGCTCACCGGCGCCCTTGGACTTCGCCTGGGAGCCGATTTACCGAAACGGCGAAAAGGTTGGCGACATGACCAATTGCGTCTGGTCGTTCCGGCTCAAGCAGAACATCGGCTACGCCTTGATCTCATGCGACTGCGCGGCCGGCGACACGGTCGAGCTGAAGCGCAAGACGGGGATCGTCCGCGCGAGCCTTTGCGAACTGCCGTTCGTCTGAAATCCGCCTCCTTCGCCCTGAGGCTGGCGACTCTGCACAGCAGGACAGCCTAGGCGGTCCAAACATGCATATTCAGAAAGAAGCAGCAATGTCAGAACAATTTCCATCCGATTTCGTCAACATTCGACTGGATCGCCTTGAAGACGGCGTTTGGGTGGCCACTCTCGATAGACCCGCAAAGCGCAATGCGCTCGACGTCGCAACAATCGAGGAACTCGTCTCCCTGTTCTCGAACGCCCATCGGTTGGGCGCACGGGCGATCGTCCTGTCGGCAGAAGGGGATCATTTTTGCGCCGGTCTCGATCTGGTGGAGCATCATCGCCAGGATCGTTCGCCGGCGGAGTTCATGCATATCTGCCTGCGATGGCACGAGGCGTTCAACAAGATGGAGTATGGCGGCGTCCCGGTCATCGCAGCCCTCAAAGGCGCGGTTGTGGGCGGGGGGTTGGAACTCGCAAGCGCGGCCCATGTCCGCGTTGCCGACCGCAGCGCCTATTTTGCCCTGCCGGAAGGTCAGCGCGGTCTATTCACAGGCGGTGGTGCGACGATCCGCGTCGCGGGTCTCGTCGGCAAGGCCCGGATGATCGACATGATGCTGACCGGACGCGTCTATCAACAGGAAGAAGCAATAGAGGTGGGTTTGGCACAATATCTGGTGGACGGCTCCGCCCTCGACAAGGCGCTCGAGATTGCCCGCCGGGCGGCTCAGAACCTGCCGCTGACCAACTTTGCGATCTGCTCGGCCATCAGCCACATGCAGAATATGTCGAGTTTCGACGCGGCCTATGCGGAGGCGGTGGTCGCCGGCGTGGTGAACACCCAGCCTGCGGCGCGCGAAAGGCTTGAAGCCTTCGCCAACAAGACCGCCGCGCGCGTGCGCCCCTCAAAGCCGGCGACGTAAGCGACGTCGCCAAGGTTCTTGCACCAACACATCCCCAAACTGGAGCCGACCCGAGATGCGCGACTATTCGCCTCCGATGGAAGACATCGCCTTTCTGTTAAGGCAGGTTTTCGAATTTGACGCGGTCATGTCTAGGCTTCCCGGCCAGGAAGAAATGAACGCCGACATGGCGCTGGCCGTGCTGGAAGCCGGAGGCCGCTATTGCGCCGATGTCGCGGCTCCCCTCAATCGGATAGGCGACATCGAAGGTTGCATGCTGGACGATATTGGCGTGCGAACGCCAACCGGTTTCAAGAACGCCTGGAAGACGTTTGTGAAGGATGGATGGCCCACGCTGTCCGGAGATCCGGATTTTGGCGGCCAGGGCCTACCGCGCATTGTTCAACTGCTGTTTGACGAGATGTTGGCCGGCGCCAATATGTCGTTTGGCCTGTATTCCGGGCTGACCCACGGCGCAATTGAAGCCATAGCGCATCATGGAAGCGAGGAACTCAAAGCCCTGTGGTTGCCGAAACTGATTTCCGGCACCTGCACCGGGGTGATGGCTTTGACCGAACCCGCCGCCGGCACCGACCTCGGTTTGATCCGCACACGCGCCGAGCCCTCTGGAGATGGCACATATCGGATCACCGGAAGCAAGATTTTCATCACCGCGGGCGACCATGACTTTGGAGGAAACATCGTCCATCTCGTTCTGGCGCGACTGCCAGACGCCGTTCCCGGAGTTAAGGGCATCAGCCTCTTTCTCGTGCCCAAATTCATATATGATCTGGACGGTGCATCCGGCGGCCGAAACTCCTTTTCCGTAGGGTCTATCGAAAAGAAAATGGGTATTCGCGGACAGGCGACTTGCGCCATGAATTACGAGAATGCTGCTGGCTGGCTCGTCGGGGAAGCCGGCCGAGGTCTCAACGCCATGTTCACGATGATGAACGCCGAGCGACTGTTTGTCGCCATGCAGGGCCTGGGTCTGGCCGAGGCCGCCGTGCAGAGATCCCTCGCCTACGCCCGTGAACGGCTGCAGGGGAAAGCGGCAAATGGCGAGGGCCCTATCGCTATCATCCATCATGGCGACGTCAAGCGGATGCACCTGACTGGCAAGGCGTTTATCGAAGCGGCGCGCGCCCTCGCCGTCTGGACAGCCCTTGAGATGGAGAAGCAAGAACGCAGCGCCGACCCGGCTGAACGACATTCGTCAGCCGGCTTTGTCGCCCTTCTGACCCCCGTCATAAAAGCCTCATTTACGGACATGGGTTTCGAGACGACTGTTTTGGCCCAGCAGGTGTTCGGCGGTCATGGCTATATTACAGATTCCGGCATCGAACAGTTTGTCCGCGATGCCCGGATCACCCAGATCTACGAAGGAACGAACGGGATCCAGGCTCTGGATCTCCTGGGCCGCAAGCTCTTGATGGACAATGGCGAACTGCCTTTCCGTCTGTTCCGCCTCATTCGGTCGGAATTATCGGTCGACAATGAAGCGGAAGACCTCAAATCCTGGGCAAACGCTGTCGATGACGCCCTGTCGCGTCTCGAAGATTTGACGCGTCATCTGATGCGATATCTCCATGACATCGACGACGTCAATGCAGCAGCCCACGACTATTTACAGTTTTTCGCTCTCGTTTGTTACGGCTGGATGTGGGTGCGCATGGCGCGAGCGGCTTCTCTCGCCACGCAGTTCGGGTCGAATGTCACATTGCGCAAACATCACCTATGCCGGTTTTTCGTCGAACGGATCCTGCCGAGAACACGGGCGCTAGACGCCTCGGCCAGAGCTGGATCGGACGCAATCAAAAATGTCGACATGACAGGTTTTGTCTGACCACATGCGAAGCTCGGTTCACCCTGAACTGATCGGATTGCCTAATCTGCTGCCCGCGTGTGAACGGGTTGAGTTTCCAACTTCACTCTCTGCGGCAAATCAATCTCCATTTCTACTCATAATTT
>NZ_STFX01000059.1 GCF_005222915.1 Rhizobium sp. FKL33 | reverse complement strand
AAAAAAGCATGATCGGGCATGGGGGCGACGAGGAATGAGATATCCCGCCACCGAAAAGCTTGAGATCATCCGGATCGTCGAGCAATCACACCTGCCAGTCAAGCAAACCCTCGATAAACTCGGCATATCCAGGCCGACCTTCTACCGCTGGTATGATCGTTTCCTGACCCACGGCGTTGAGGGGCTGGAAGACCGGACTTCTGCGCCATCACGGGTGTGGAACCGTATTCCCGACGATATCAGGGATCGCATTGTCACCATGGCGCTGGACCACGCCGACCTGTCGCCGCGCGAGCTGGCGGTGAAGTTCACTGACACGGAAAACTATTTCGTATCAGAGGCTTCGGTCTATCGCCTGCTCAAGGCTCAGGACCTGATCACGTCGCCAGCCTATATCGTCATCAAGGCCAATGACGAGTTCAAGGACAAGACCACGCGGCCGAACGAGATGTGGCAAACCGACTTCACCTACCTGAAGGTCATCGGCTGGGGATGGTTCTACCTGTCGACCATTCTCGATGACTTCTCGCGATACATCATCGCCTGGAAGTTGTGCGCCAGCATGAAGGTAGACGATGTCACAGCCACGCTCGACCTGGCGCTGGCCGCCTCAGGCTGCGACAGGGTCAAGGT
>NZ_STFX01000011.1 GCF_005222915.1 Rhizobium sp. FKL33 | reverse complement strand
GCAACACCAGGCTGTCCCGGAATTAGTGAAACTGCTGTCCACGATTTAGTGAAACGACTGTCCCGTTCCGCCGAAATACGCAGCCGACCGACAGTCCGCCGACCATATCCTCCTGGATGCGCCATGCCGCCGAACGGATCAACAAAGGCTGGCGCACGCCTGATGGCGGCGGCGCGCCATAGCGCTTGCGCCAGAGATCGATGAGATCGGCGCGGGGGAGACGATCGAGGGCTTGCAGCTGGTGTTCCAGCACTGGCTTGCGCTTGGCCATGTCAGACGGCCTTGATCGTGGCGGCGTCCTGCACGGCCTTGGCAGTCGCAGTCTTGGCAGCAGCAGTCTTGGGAGCAGCAGCGTTAGCATCGCTCACCAGAGCGGCCTCACCGACCTTGTCGACCGCATCATCGTCTCGATCCGCGTCGCGAACCAGTCGGTAGCGACGGGCGCCATCCTTTTCCTTTTCTGTGATCACCTGATGCTGGAGCTTTTTGCGGATGACGCTGGAGAGGAAGGCGCGCACCGAATGGGCCTGCCATTGGGTCGCCGCCATCAGGTCGGCCATCGAGGCGCCGGCGTCACGATTGAGCAGGTCCAGAACGAGATCGCTTTTGCGGGCTTTGACCGTTGCCGCGCAGACAGTATGGGCGGCCGGGGTTGTCTGGGTTGCCTGTATATTTGGTTTGGCATCGGATGGCGCCAGGATTCCATGAGTGTGGTCTTGGTCGCCGATGGCGGTGGCGTCCTCTGCTGGTCTCTTCGGCTTTTTCCCGGGCTTGCGGGATGCAGATGGCTGCGTGTTCGTTGCTCCCACCGCTGTGGCTGCTGTGGGCGCGAAGACCAGATTTTCTCCCGGCGCCGTCATCTGCGCGGCTCTTGCGCCGGCGATATGAGAGCGAACCGATTTGCGGATATGGGTGATGATCGACATGGAGGCCTCCGTCAAAGTGTATGCGCCGGACCATCCCGCGCTTGCACTGACGAAAGCCCGCATAGTTGTGGCGGGCGTGGGCAGGCGGAGGCGAGTTCCTCTCCGCCTGCACAGCAATGCTTCCTTTGCAGGTGAAGTCCAGTCGCCTGAGCGGGAAGTTCGCTTATTCCTCGACCATCGAACGTCCGCCTCCTCGTGGCGAAGGGCCGGCGGCGCGGGCTGTAGGGACAGCACAGCCTGCATTGCTGCGCGGAAAAACTTTTGTCTCCGCAGCCGCCCCGCCGTCTCGATTATCACGCTTCCGCGGCAATCATCTCACGGACTTGGCTCATGATCATCTCGATATTGTTCGCCATGACCGTCCTTTCCGGAAAGACATATCCCCGCGGCAGGTCTTTGCCGAGGTCGCGCCAGGCGGCGTAGAGCTCCTTCATGAGCGCCCGCTTCGGCATGCCCTCGTATTTCATCATCCGGAGGACCCACTGAACATCTGTCAGCCGTAAGCGAGGCGGAATGCTTTTTTCCAGGAGAAGGGCGCACAGACCTGCCGCTCCGGGCTCACGCATCGGCTCTCCATCAAGACGTTTATCGCTGCGGCCATCAAGCGCGTCCTGCATGATCAGCGCATCACGGTAGCGAATGGTCTCTTCCATCTTCGTCTGCCAGAATTCGTCGACAGGACCGATGAAGAGGACGCCCTCCTTCGCATCCAGAATGATGTCATCAGGATGAGGCAGAAACGCTGGCGGCGGCGGCCCCTTCTTCTTCGCGGTCTCGATCGCAGCCCAGGCCTTCTGCTGGTAGTCACGCCATAAGGCGATCTCCTCGGCGAGTTTGCGCGCCCTTTCCGCGTCGGCGCGCATAAACATCTGCATGACCAGACCTTGTGATCGGGGATTGCCTTTGACAGCGCTGGCCAGGGTGGCGCGGAGAACAGCCTCTCGGACGTCGACGGAAACGATTTCTCCTCCTTCCCGCACAGAGACATTACTGTCGGCCAGTTTCAGGGTGTGATCAAGCGCGGAACTTTGACCCCTTTCGGCGCGGAAGAGTGACCCCGGTTGTTGCAGACTAACATGCTGAGTGACTTTGTTTTTCTTTAGAACGCCTGGGGTCACCGTTCCACGCCTATAGTGGGGTCAAAGACCGCGCAGAAACACACTCCACGGTTTTCCGAGGTGTCCATCTGATCGGAGGGAAAGCTCATTCAGATTCCGAATTCAAAGGGTTTGCTCTATATCATCGGAAACCAAGGACGTACAAATTCTGTCGCGGCCAAGCCTCTTGGCGCGATAAAGCATATGGTCAGCGCGGTTTAATTGCTTACAGAGTTCATCGTGTCTGTTTATCTCTACAAATCCCGCAGAAGCAGTAATTTTAATTTCAGATAAACTCCCAGAAAACTCCGTTTTCCGTATTTCATCCACAATTTTATTTACGATAGTCAACGCTTCATTGTCACCTTTGCTTTTTATTAGTACTGCAAACTCCTCACCACCCAAGCGAGAGGCAATCAAATTTTCCTCATATGCAATATCGAGAAGTATTTTCCCGATTGATTTCAAAACTTCATCGCCTGCGTCATGGCCGAACGCATCATTGATCGATTTGAAGTGGTCGATATCAATAATTGATATGGCTCCGTAGTGCGGCTGCGCCTCTATCGTTTGCATGTATTTATTGGCACGCTCAAAGAATGCCCGGCGGTTAAACAGCGAGGTCAGTGGATCTCTCTCAGCAACGTATCTCAATCGCTTTAGTTGACGGAGGGTTTCGACATTGTTGTCAATGCGGCATTGAAGTTCTTCCGGCAGGAAGGGTCTATAAACAAAATCGGACGCACCAGCCTTCAGAAACGACGCGGAAAGATGGCGATCCGTCGACGCAGACACGCCGATAATGCGGAGCCTGTCCGACCCATGACGGCTTCTGATCCGCTTCGTAAGCTCAAAGCCATCAATGTCAGGCATGAAATGATCCGTGACCACAATTTCGATTTCGCGGTTTTGCTCCAAAATTTGAAGAGCCTCGGCGCCAGTCTTCGCGGCATAAACGGCAAAATTCTGTCGCTGCAGGAATGCGACCAGGTCTGAGCGCACTGCCATCATGTCATCAACGACAAGAATCGATGTTGAACCGTTGGATATAACTCTCGAGACGGCAGACGCAACGCGGGCCGACGAAGTGATGTCGTCCTTTACAATATAGTCGACCAGCTGCCTTGATGCATAGTTGAGCATAAGATCAGGCACAAAGGAGGCGGAAAACAGGATCGTTGGCGTTCCGTATCTAGCCAATACGTTAAGTATTTCTCCGTCCGGCGCATCAGGCAGGTTTAAACCCGTTACTGCGACAGTAATTTCTCCTTTGGTTATTTCTGAAATTGCCTCGTGTAGCAACCTACACTCGACAATATCACATTCGACTTTATTAATTATCTCCTGCCGCAATAGCCGAGAAAGAGCTGGAGAATCTTCTACCAGAAGTACTTTCGGCGAGTTAGTCGGCGCCGATTTGGAGTTTGCTGGATCCATAAAAACCACTGTCTGCGAGCTACGCTCTCTTAAGAACCCGATGCCTGATGTTGCTTATCCACGCGATCAGGATGCCAGGGATGATGGCTCAAGGGGGCGCCGGGCGCACTTGCTAGCGGGCGCCTGAAACTGGCGGGCTTTTTTGCGCTCAACCGAAGCTCCTGATGCAGCGGTCCCTTCTTGACGCTCCCGTGAAGCCGATCCTGCCATCTTCTCTGCGCCTCCTCTCGAACTCGAAGAACTACAAAAGCACTTCTGCCCGATTAGGTCGCGCTTACATGTGCACTTTTCGTAAATTTGCGAAAAACAACTGCACTCTCTCGCCGACGAGGATCAGAAGTTCGGAATTTGTAATTTCTTGCCCTCGCATGGATCAATCGCCCTAAGTTGAAGCATATTTGATCCGCGGTAGCGCTTTGGAAATCATTGCGGGAGCAGTGGGAAATTTCCGCATTGAATGCGCTATAGAGACACATAATCAAATGATAAGCGCATCTTTGGGCTTTATGCCGTGCATGACGTCCGCCCCGGATGTCCCGCTCTCGACCAAGCGAACATTTTCCGAAAAAAAAACATTCATTTTCTCAAATGCGCAGGTGAATCTCGCCGATTAACTTTTTGCTAACTAAATCACCCGCTTTTTCGACCTTACCTTCTGGCGAAACTCGCAGCAACTGGATTTCTTAATGCAATAATATTCGTCTCCAGAAATTCATTTAGCAATCTATAGCCAAATCTTATCTATTATTAAAACTATTTATCGAGTTATAATCTATGTTAAATTAACTAAGAAACTGACGTTAGGGCGGTTAATAATTCAAAATGGGGAACAGTAATTATGCGAATCAGGATTTTCTATTTCAGGCGAGTAACGCTTACTTCGATTATAGCGACCGCTCTTTATTGGGGCGCGGTAGCGATGTCTAAGGCATTTACTCTGAAAGCGGCCATCAATGAACTTAGATCGAAAAGTCAACCACGGAGCGCGCGCCTGTCCGAGGAGGACCAGACCCGATTGGTGAAAATGATCGACGATATGCCTGTTGCAGTCATGACTGTGGATCCAGAGACATTCCGCATTACATATGTGAACCAAACCTCAAAAGAGCTGATTGACAAAATTCGGCATCTTCTTCCGGAGGTTCCGGACGATCTGATCGGCGCTTCGGTTGACATATTCCATCGAAATCCTGCGCATCAACGGTCAATTCTCAGCCATAAGGACAACCTTCCCCACAGCGCCCGGATAAAGCTCGGATCGGAAGTCCTCGATTTGAAAATTTCTGCGATAACCGATGACGACGGCACATATCTAGGGCCGATGCTCACCTGGGCAATTGTAACGAAAGAAGTCGTTGCGGAAGAAAAAATTCGGCAGCTGGCCCATCATGATCCTCTGACAGGCCTTGCTAACCGAACGACTTTCAACCTTCAAACCAATAAAGCTCTTTCCGAAGTAACGGAATGCAGTGCGTTGATGCTGTTGGACCTCGATGGTTTCAAAGACATCAACGATACGCTCGGGCACACCGCAGGAGATCGACTGCTTCAGGAAGTTGCGCGCAGACTCTTGTCAATATGCACCATTCAAGACGCGACCATTGGACGAATTGGCGGCGACGAGTTTGCAATCATAGTTCCCAATTCGGCGCCGCAAGAAATGGAGAGCCTCGCAACAAGCGTCATTGCTGCGATAGCGAAAGGATACGTGATTGAGGACAACCACCACGTCCACATCGGCGTATCGATAGGCATTGCCTATGCTCCGCTCCACGGCAAAGACTATGAAACACTGGCGAAGCACGCGGATCTCGCTCTGTATTCAGCCAAGCAAGACGGCAAAGGCGCTTACAGGGTCTTTTCCGCGAGCATGGAAGAGAAGATAACCGAAAAGAACATGCTGCAGGCAGCGCTCCGCTCCGCCCTGTCGGATGGCAATGGGTTGTATGTTTTCTACCAGCCGATCGTCGACGTGAGAACCCGAAAGGTCTGCGCGCGGGAAGCCCTTGTTCGCTGGTATTTGAATGACCGGGGCTGGATAAGCCCGTCACAGTTTGTTCCAATTGCTGAAGAAAGCGATCTTATCGATTTGCTCGGCGAGTTCGTGCTGAACACTGCATGCGCCGACGCGGCGGCATGGACGGATGGCGCAAGGGTAGCCGTAAATGTTTCGCCCGCCCAACTTGGAACCGGCCTTATCTGCGGGAAAATACTTACCGCATTAGCAAAGAGCGGTCTGTCGCCCAATCGACTGGAAATCGAGGTTACCGAAACTGCGCTCATCAACGATGAAGTGGGAGGCATCAGCGACCTCCGGAGGATCCGCAATATGGGGGTGAGAATTGCCCTCGACGACTTCGGAACCGGCTATTCGTCACTGACCAACCTTTGCTCCTTTCCCTTCGACAAGATCAAGATCGACGGATCATTCGTTAGCACCGCCATCAATCGAGATACATCGAGGGCTGTCGTCGCTTCTGTTGCCGAACTCGGGAGGCGTCTTGGCGTGGAGACCGTTGCAGAAGGGGTCGAAACCCAGGCGCATTTGGATCTGGTTGTCGGGGAAGGGTGCAGTTCTGTTCAAGGCTATCTCTTGGGCCATCCTGCGCCAATCGCGATGAATGCCGATCAAATTTCCAAGCTTGTAGACACGCTTGGAAGCGTTTCTGCATCACAGACTATCGAGCAGTAAATCCGGAAAAATTTCCGATTTCACAGACCTTATAGGAGCACACGATGAAAAACTTACAGACCGACCACACAAGTGAGCCTGAAAAAAAAGCAACTCGACGTCAGACGCCATGAAGATCATTGCGCACAGGCTAGAGTTTATGAAGATGTCACCGCAAAGCTGTGCGGCGATACGCTCCATAAAGGACACGGTTGATCGTGAACTCCCAATTGCGCTCGACAAATTTTACGATCAGGTTCGAAGCACACCCGAAACGCGGGCTTTTTTCCGCTCAGAAGAACACATCGGAGCTGCAAAGGGTGCTCAAACTGGCCACTGGACAAAAATCTCCAATGGAGATTTCTCGGTTGATTACTATAATAAAGTGAGAACGATCGGCACCGTTCACGCCCGCATCGGACTAGAGCCTCGTTGGTATATCGGTGGTTACGCAGTAGTCCTTGATCACCTCATTCAAAGCGCGATCGCCACATACTTTCCTGAACGGATATGGTCGTTTGGGAAACCTAAACTCAAGAGCTCCGAGTTCGCCCATGCCCTGGGCAGCCTGGCGAAAGCCGTACTGCTAGACATGGACCTTGCAATATCTGTTTATCTTGAGGAGGCAGAGAAGGCAAAGCAGCACGCGCAAGCTGAGGCAATCTCCGGAGAGCAGAGACTGGTGACGGAAAGTTTCGGCCAGGCCATCACCAATCTGGCGGCGAAGGATCTGACGACGGAAATCACCGGAGCGGTGCCGGCTGCATATATTGGGCTCAAGGAAGATCTCAATTCGTCGATTGCGACGCTGCGAGCGGCTATGCAAACGGTCGGGCAAAATGCAGTGACAATCGACGCCGCCGCCAGTGAGATGAGCAGCGCAGCATTCGATCTTTCGCGGCGAACGGAACAACAAGCAGCATCAGTTGAAGAAACAGCGGCAGCTCTTGAAGAGATCACTTCGACCGTAACGGCAACCGCGAAACGAGCGGCAGAGGCGGGGGAGTTGGTCGCGCAGTCCCGTAAATACGCAGAGGAGTCCGAAGGCGTCGTCAGGAAGGCTATAACGACAATGGGCGAGATTGAACGATCGTCGCGGGAAATCAGCAACATCACAGAGATGATGGACGAGATTGCATTTCAGACAAACCTACTTGCTCTCAATGCCGGCGTTGAAGCAGCCCGTGCCGGAGAAGCCGGAAAGGGCTTTGCCGTCGTCGCCCAGGAAGTCCGCGAGTTAGCCCAGCGATCTGCTGCGGCAGCCAAGGAAATCAAGGCGCTGATAACCACATCGGAGATGCAGGTGAAATCCGGCGTGGCTCTGGTGGGTGAAACGGGCGCCACACTAAAGTCTATCGTTGGAAATGTTCTCGAAATAAGCGAGCATGTGATGGCGATCTCCGAAGCGGCCCGTGAGCAAGCATCCGGTCTGCAATCTATTACCAGCGCCGTATCGGCCATAGATCAAGGCACACAGCAAAATGCCGCAATGGTGGAGCAAACATCAGCGGCGAGCGCCAATTTGGCGTCCGAGGCGGAGCGGCTGAAAACACTCCTTCAGAGCTTCAATACAGGAAGTGGATCAACAACAACGGGCCGGTTCGATCCGCAGAGGATTATCGAAGGCGGATACGCCAAATATCGCGCCGCATGAAAACAAGAGGCTGATTTCACGGTGTTTGCTTGCAATATGAGCTAACACCCTGAGTTCGGCCCACCTCCCAAAACCCGGGCAAACCTGCCCTCTAGACCGGACGAAACGCCCGTTGCCAAACGGCGAACCCAAACCCGTGTCAAATCGGTGAAAAAATATGAACGATGAGCTGCGCTTGCATCCCCTTCTGCTCGGCAAGCGGACTAGTCGAATGAAAGCGATTCACACCGCGATCCAAACTGACCAGTTGGCCGACGGCGAAGCTAGGCAGCTCGCTTCCCAGTCTCGCCGATATCGCACCATGAGAAGAACTTCTATCGAATTCGGTCCGGCCACCAAACTCCTGGCCAAACTTTTGCGCAATCGACGTGGAAATGTCGGGGTCATGGCAGCGCTGCTGATGATCCCACTGACCACTATTTCCGGCGGTGCGATCGACTTGATGCTGCATGAACGACTGCGCTCCTCGTTCCAGAACGATCTCGACCGCGGCGTTCTGGCCGCCGCGTCGCTCACACAGACTATCCCGGCGCGCAAAACAATCCAGGACTATCTCAATGCTGCCGGCCACAGCGGATATTCGCTGACGATCGACGAGGACAGCGCTGTCAACAAGCGCGTGGTGTCAGCGACGGCCGAATTACCGATGGAGACGACGTTCCTCCACCTGGTTGGCATCAGGAGCATCAACGTCGTCGCGCATTCCAAGGCCGAAGAGGCCAAGCGAAATGTAGAAGTCTCGATGGTTCTGGACGTTTCGGGGTCGATGACCGGCTCGCGCATGAATGCGCTGCGGCCGGCCGCAAAATCCTTCATCAGCCGCCTGCTTCGCGACGAGACTAAGGGCTATACATCGATAAACCTCATTCCTTTTGCCGGCCAGGTCAGCGTCGGAGAGAAGGTGTTCGATGCTTTGGTCAAGGGCGCGACGAAGCCAGTGCGTCAGCACGACAAATCGTCCTGCTTCGGCAATCTCGATAAGAAATTCTCCGAGGCAATTCCGGACTTCAAGGCGGCTGAACACGTTCCGCAATTCAGCACCTGGACCGTCGGCACGAACAAGGGGTTCGATCCTTGGAGCTGCCCGACCGAGGAGACCTCGGCGACCTTCATGTCGAACGATCGCGATGCACTCTCAAAGCAGGTCGACGGTTTTCACATGTTCGACGGGACGGGCACCCATATCGCCATGAAATGGGGGCTGCACGGCCTCGATCCGAATTTCCGCGATACGCTCAAGACGATCCAGAGAAATAGCACCATCACGATCAACTCCAACTTCGCAAACCGACCCGCTGACTATCACGACAGCGACACACTGAAGCTCATCGTGCTAATGACCGATGGCGGAGTCGTTCCCCAGTATCGCCCGAACACCGGCAAAGCTGTCAACGATCAGCCGCAGAGCGACAGCGAGAAGAATAAAACCATCGTGGAGAAAGTGTCGAGCACCGTGGCCATCGCCACGATGATCGACGCCTGTGATACCGCGAAAGGCCACGGCATCGTCATTTATGCGGTGGGCTTCGAAGTCGGTGGGGGCGATTTCCTTTCAAAGCTGAAGGGCTGCGCCTCAAGCCCGAGCCACTACTATGACGCCAAGAGCTCCAACCTCAACACAGTCTTCCAGAACATCGCCAGCTCGATAGAGCAACTCCATCTGACCAACTAACGGAGTAGCTTCAATTGCGTGTTCTTCTTCGGGATAAGGCAGGGGTGGCGGCTGTCGAGTTCGCGCTCGTTGCTCCACTCTTCTTCGCCATGATTTTTTCCGTCATTGAAGTCGGCTGGACCATGACCAAGCAGATGATGCTGGATCGCGCCATGGATATTGTCGTGCGTGAGCTGCGTATTGGCCGGACAGAGGGTTTTACAAGAGACTACGTTCGACAACGCATATGCGGAGAGGCGGCGATCTTCACGAATTGCGAGGAGGAAATGCTGGTCGAGATGGTTCCGATCCCGGCCGGCTCAAGCTATCCTGATACCAATGCGACATGCGCCACAGGTAGCACGGCGGTAAAACCCGTCACAAAATTCGATCCGGGGCTCCGGTCGGAGGTCGTCTTCATCCGCGCCTGCGTCAACGTCATCCCATTGACGCCGGGCATTGGTCTCGGGCTCCGCCTTCGCCACAATAAGGACGCCGGCTTCTTCATGACGTCCGAATCCGCTCTGCTTAACGAGCCGGAGTGAACGCCATGTTTAGCCAGACAGATTTCTTTATGAAACGGATCCGTTCGGATCGAAGCGGCGCCGCCGGCATCGAGTTCGGCTTCGTCGCTCCACTTCTGATCCTGCTTCTGCTTGCGTCTTTCACAATCTTCGACTTGTTCCGTGCCGCAAATATCGCGGACAAGTCGACGTTCACGATTGGTGATTTTATCTCGCGGCAGACGGAGGTCACCGACAGCGTGCTCGGTCAGGCGAAAGCCATGATGCAGAGATTGGCCCGCAATGACGTCGGCAATCCTCAGATCAGGATTAGCAGCGTCATGCGTACCTCTGAGGGATTTGCTGTGCAATGGACCTACAATTCCGAGAATGGCGAGCTTTCGAAGTCGAAATTGGACATTCGACATGTCCCTGATATCGCCATCAACGACAGCGTCATCTTCACGGAGACGATCGTCAAGGTCTACCCCTTCATGGCGGTCTCTATCGGTCGCAATAACGGACTGTTCACATTCGAGCACCGCGCGGTCACCCGCCCGCGCTTCGTCGGTCGGATAGCAAGGCGATAGCCACATCTATCGGCCAAGGCGTCGAACGATCCGTCGTCTCATCAGAGGCAGGGACAATAATTGCCCACATTCGGCTGATAAACAGGCGGAATACAAGGTACGGATATAGTGATGGATTCGGGAGTCAGACCCTTGGAGGCTGCCAGTCGTAGATTTCCCAAGGAAGCAATTCACTTGTGGATTGCGCTTTATACTCGTCGATCTCTCTGCGCAATCTGCTAACATTTGAGATGCCGTATTGAGAAGAAATTTTACTCAGATTTTCCTTTTCGCTCTTAATTTGATCCAAAATTCTTCTTATCGTAATTATTTTGCAGTATCTCTTTATACCAATTCCGAGATGATTTTTAAATATTTTTTCAAGAGCTCTCACTCCAACATTTGTACGCTCTGCAATTTCTTCGACACTTTTGACGATTCCTTCTTTTGAAGAAATGTAATCCAGCGCCAAGCGCAGAGCAAGTGGCGGCCGCTTACTTTCAAATATACTTAATTCGAGAGTGTTCGTATTTGGCCAAACGTATGCAAGGTGTTTCACGAGAGCTTCCAATATGGCTGGTATTAGCACCAAGTCGCGGCTTCCATTGCTAGCCCTGCCTTTAAGCTGCCGGAGTATCGTTGTGATCGGCTCGATGTATAGAGATACAAGGGAACCATTTGATTGAAAAACGGGCAACGAGTATATTTTCCGATTAAGGATCTCGGCAAAAATGCCAATCAGTCTTTCGTCAGAGACAATCAACTGGAACTGAGCTCCAACCGACTTGAAACCGATGCCGTCCAACTCGAAATCTACATCCGCAGCTTCAGGAGAGAGTTTTCCACAATAGGATTGGCCTGCGAAGTTAAATATAAATTCTGTTTCTCCTAAATGGCGGCGAGCTAGAAACATAGTTTTGTATATATCGCCATATTTTGCTACCTCAGAAATGTCTACGAACAATTTTAATCTCCTGATGACCCGGAACTGGATTTTTAAACATCTTCTATATTTCGTCCGTACTCAATTTTGTATTCTAGGCTGAGCTTCCTGAATGCGCTACTCCCAATTTTTTTTCGAATTTCTTTCATAAACTCCGCATCATCCATCTTGGTGCGAACGGTTTTCATTCTCTCGCGAGTTATGAATTCTGAGATCGAGTAAGAGGTAAACTGGCGAAAACCGTGCTGAAGCGTCCGCACGCTGACGCCAGAAGCCCTTGCTAACTCGGGGATATCGAAAGGGCTGAAAGGATCAGCTCGGATCATCTCGATTGAAGAACGAACATGGCGCGGTGCAATATAAGCCACATTCTCAGCATTGTTATGCCACAGGCTGTTTGGCCAAACTGCCAAAAGACCGATTTGTATCAAGTCTATTTTATGAGCTAATGATACGATAGATGTATTGGCGTGCTCGAGTTCAAAAAATACAGCCTCGATAAGGTTGACTAGGCAAGCCAACATTTGCGCATCGAGCTTCGGCGCCTCATCAAATCTTAGCGGTTTTTCGAGCGACTGGCCTCCAGGTAGCGCAATGTGCCTTTGAAATCTGCGCCTAGAAATTCCTAGACGGACCTGCCTTTTACCTGCAGGTAGCTTCAACTCACTGAACTTTGCACCCGGAATCGCGATCGCGCCGTTCGTGCATAGAGTTCTTCGGGATTTCAGCGAAATCTCAACCTGTCCGTTTGACGGCAGTAGAAAAGCTATGACATCATTCGAGTGGCGCATGGCAAGTCGTGCGTCATTGACATACGTGGCGCTGAAGAGTTCGAAATCCCCCCATTGGAGGTGCCGTACTTCATTTAGGATTGCGGCGCGCCCCTCGTCATGGATTTGAACTCGGCATCTGTCATTTCTGTAAGCTTTGACGATCTCTTCGATTGTCGCCGTAGGCAGAGAGCGATAGCGAAAATCTTGTGCCGTAGCATTGTCCATAGCTAAACGCCTCGAATTGCTGCCGGTTGGTGTTTGGCGGTTCGGCCTAAGGGCTGTTGGGAGCATCGGATTTCGACCAATTGCCTTGGGGATCACCGTGGAAGCGTCCCAAATCCCGGTCGCTTCGGACTGCACTCATCTCAAGATCTCGCTGGGAGCGCCATCCAAACATTTCAAAGCGCAGCGAAATTTAGCAACGCAGAATTTAAGGCCATTCGTCACTGACGAACAACACACGAAAGATGATGAGTTGCTTGAAAGTGTTTGTTGCTCGCCTGTGGTTGGGATGTTGCAAATCGTCCGGGACGAACGGGCAAGACGTTGACGGACCTGAGATATTTCTAATGCGCGAGCGAATCGTTTGGACGTCGGCACTTTTTTTTGCAAACCTGAGATGATCAAGCGCGATGGCTTCATCGCTTGGTTTTTGGGCGTTTTATGTGCATTAGGACCCACCAATTTGACAGATGGAAACTTACGCTTGAGCGGCCACAAAATGCAGAAACTAAATCGATTGAACTCGTTTGAAGTTACCTTAATTACAGGCAGGGTCGTTAGCCTCTCGCGCCAGGAAACGACACGCGTGTTCCTTCACCCCTGGATACTGATGACGTATTCCGCGCTCTCGCTCATGACTGTGGCAATGAACCAAGTGCCTTGGACGCAGGGCATGCCCATCTGGCTGCGCACAGCCATCTACTTCCTGTCCAGTGTGGTCGGACTTTCAATGGCATGGGCAACACTTATGGCTTTGTCGTGGGCGGTCACTTGGGGCTTTATGCGCAGGGTCCATTCAATCATTTTCGATCTGACCGGCGCCTTCATGAGCCTATTCACAACCTACTGTCTTGTTGGCATTTACAAGACACGCCCCCACCTTTTCAGCATTTCAAGTGTGTTTCTATATGCTTTTTATATCGTAATAATTGTCCACGTCAGCATTTTTTTATGGAGCGCCGTAATCCCGCGCATTCTTTTGCAAGTACGCGGACGTAAAAATGCTTTTTCGCAATCTCCTATCGATGACGGAATCAATGCCGAGAAAAATAGTGAAGATAACATGCGGGAGGAATACCCTGATACACTGCAGAATGTCGGCAACAAAAATATCACTGTAGTGATTGGCGGAACGCGCATTCCAACTGAGTCTATTCTACACATACGCGCCGAGGGAAATTACGTCAGAATTTACACGGCCAAGTCAACTTACTTTGAGGCAGCTACCATGAAAGCGGCTTTGCTGCAAATTCCAGATCGTCTCGGCTTACGTGTCCACAGAAGCCATTGGATAGCATATTCCGCTGTGGAATCCGTCGCGAATGACGGCCGAAACCTAAAGGTATTGCTGACCTCCGGAGCCCAAGTACCCGTCTCCAGAAGCAACTTGGACAAGGTCAAAAAGATGGCTTCTGATACGAAATTTAGCAAAGACGATTTGTCTAGGCAGTAGACTCATAACGCCTTTATCCAGATGCGAGTAGCAATGAGTTTGACGGCGGCGAGGAAATTGGCCGGATTCTT
>NZ_STFX01000010.1 GCF_005222915.1 Rhizobium sp. FKL33 | reverse complement strand
CCCCCGTCGATGTCCCGGCTTATACAAACCGACCCACATACCGTCAATAACAAAATTCCAGGCAATCAGAGAAAAATGATAAGCTATTGTTTTATATGGTGTATTCCGAGCGCACCTCTAGAAGCGCTCATTTTTGGCGGTGCGACGCGTGAATTCAGGGGCTTTTCCGCGCTTCAGCCCTCTCCGATCAGCCTATCTTTTCAGGCGGCGGGTGGATGCCGCCCTGAAGTGTCGCGTGCGGCCTATAACACCGACCTCGGCTGCCCCCATGTTGACAGCTGGCAACGTGGTAACAGCGGCCTGGCAAGGCCCCTGCCCTATCCGCGTCCGACGAAAGGCATCTTGGTCGCCATCACCGTCATGGTCAGCACATTGGCCTCGAGCGGCAAGCCGGCCATATAGACGACGGCGTCCGCGACCAGGGACGCATCGATCGTCGGCTCGGCGGCCGTGTCGCCATTGGCCTGCAAGACGCCCTTGGCGATCGTGGTGGTCATTTCTGTCGAAGCGTTGCCGATGTCGATCTGGCCGCAGGCGATGTCGAATGCCCTGCCGTCGAGCGCCGTCGATTTGGTCAGACCTGAAATTGCATGTTTGGTGGCGGTATAGGGCGCGGAATGCGGCCTCGGGGTGGTCGCAGAAATCGACCCGTTATTGATGATCCGCCCTCCCCTCGGGGTCTGGGCCTTCATCAGCCGAAAAGCCTGCTGGGTGCAGAGAAAGGCGCCGGTCAGGTTTGCCGCGACCACAGCGTTCCAGGTTTCAAAACTCAGTTCTTCCATCGGCACCGCCGGCGCTCCGACACCGGCATTGTTGACCAGCAGATCGAGCCGGCCATATCTGGCTTCGGTCGCGATGAACAAATTGGCGACAGAACCGGGATCGCCGACATCGGCGATGACAGTCATGACATTCTGCCCGGTGGCTTCGATGAGTTCGGCCGCCGCTTTCTCAAGCACATCTCCCCGGCGACCTGTTATCACCAGGCTCCAGCCGGCCGCCGCCAATCCGCGAGCGATCGCCTTGCCCACGCCAGTGCCGCCGCCCGTGACCAACGCCACTCGCTGTTGCTTGCGCTCTGTCTCGGTCATGGCCTGCGCCCTCCTTTTTCCTCATCAAGATAAACACGAATGATGTCGTCGAAATTGGTCTCAGCCCGGAAGCCCAATTTCAAGGCGCGCTCCGCCGTGAAGCCTGTCGGCCACCCCGCCACGATCCGCGCGATGGTCGGATCCGGTTGTCGACGGATCAGCCCGACGGCCTTGTCTCCCGCGACGCGGCGCAGAGCCTCGATCTCTTCCGCCACCGTGGCCGACAGACCCGGCATAGTGAGGTTTCGTCTTGTCCCCACCATCTCCAGATCCAGACGAGCAGCATGGATGAAGAAACCGACCGCCGAGCGTGGGCTCGCGAACCAGTGGCGGACATCATCGTCTACGGGCAGGACAGCCTCCTCCCCGTTGAGCGGTTCACGGAGGATTCCCGAAAAGAAACCTGACGCCGCCTTGTTCGGCGCGCCGGGCCGGATGCAGATCGTCGGCAGACGTAAGCCGACGCCGTCGAAAATGCCACGACGGGAATAGTCCGACAGCAGCAGTTCCGCGATCGCCTTCTGCGTTCCGTAGCTCGTCAGAGGCGCCGTCAGGAAGTCATCGTCGATCACATCAAGGAAGGGCGCGCCGAACACCGCTGTCGATGAGGCGAAGATGAGACGCGGCCGATAGGGTTCCCCCTGCCCTTCCCGCCTGATCGCCTCGAACAGATTTCGAGTCCCATCGAGATTGACCGCATAACCCTTTTCGAAATCCGCCTCGGCCTCGCCCGAGACCACTGCGGCGAGATGAAAGATCACGTCCGGACGCGAGAGGATGAGCTGTTCGGATACGCCGGTGTCGGCGAGATTGGCCGTGACAAGGGTCGAGGGCACAGCCGGCAACGCCGTCGGCGCAATCACATCCACCAAAGTGAAATGAGAAATCTCGCGCCCCAAGGCTCCGGGATCGGCGACGAGCCTTTCGAGAAGTTTGCGGCCGATCATGCCGGCGGCGCCGATAATCATCACATGCATGCTATTCCTCCCGGGGACGGCGCCTCCACACGCCGAACCCTTTCTCGGAGCTAACACGCCTTGACGGGCATGGCAATTCAGGCGCTTCCAGCATCGCGCATCCCGAGATACTGATCCGCTGGCGACTTGATCCGTCTATTCAGTTGCCAGCTGTCAACTTCTCTGGAGTTTCAAGTCAACACGACAGGAGGCCACGTTTCCAAGCGCGCACCCAGTTGCCAGCTGTCAACCACGTTGAGACGGCGACGCCATTGGGCGGCTGAACCTTCGGGCGCCCACCACGCAGGCGATCACCGCCAGGGTGGCCGCCAGCATCGCCGGGCTCACAGTCTCACCCAGCAGCAGCCCGGCAAGCGCCAGTCCAAAGAAGGGTTGCAGCAATTGCAATTGTCCGACCGAAGCGACGCCGCCCAAGGCAAGCCCGCGATACCAGAAGATGAAGCCGATCAGCATGCTGAACAGCGACACATAGGCGAGGCCAAACAAGGCCTGACCGCTGACTGATGTCTTCTCACTCGGAAACAACAGGAGCGCTGCCAGCAACATGATCGGCAGAGAAAGAACCAGCGCCCAGGAAATCACCTGCCACCCACCCAGTCGCCGCGACAATTGTGCGCCCTCAGCGTAACCCAATCCGCAGACCAGGATCGCGCCGACCATCAGCGCATCGCCGCTGGCAAGCCGCGCATCGCTCTGCATCAACGCGAAGCCGGCGACGCAAGAACTGCCGAGCAGCGAAAATATCCAGAAAGCGGGGCGGGGCCGATCGCCGCCGCGTAATACGCCGAAGACCGCTGTCGCGAGAGGCAATAGGCCGATATAGACGATTGAGTGGGCCGAGGTGATGCTGCGGAGCGCAAGCGCCGTCAACAGCGGAAAGCCTAGGATCACTCCGCTGGAGATAACGGCCAGGGACACGAGGTCGCCCCGTACGGGACGCTTCTCACGAAAGATGAGCAGCAGACCCAGAGCAAGCACACCCGCAATCGCCGCCCGCGCCGCCGTGAGAAAAAGCGGATCAAAGTCGGCGACCGCCATGCGGGTGGCGGGCAGCGACCCGCTGAAGATGATCACCCCGATCAGACCGCTCACAAGTCCCGATGTTTCACGCGTCATAAGCCTCTCCTGTTTTCGGGTCTTATGGATGGACCTCGATGGCGAAGCCAGAAACAGTCTGATACAGTTCGGCCAAACTGTGATGGCGCAAGGACCAGTGCAGATGGATGAGGCTTCCCCCAAAGCGATGCCGCGCGCGGCCATGGCCGCCGACCTTATTCGCCAGCGCATCGCCAATCGCAGCCTCGCTGCCGGCGCAAAGCTGCCGTCGATCCGCAAACTCGCGGCCATGCTCGGCTTTTCGACATCCACGATCGTCGAGGCCTATGACCGACTTCTGGCGGAGGGGGCGATCACCTCGCGCCCCGGCGCGGGCTTCTTCGTCGCTCGTCACGTGGCGCCGTTTGAACTGGCCGCGGCTGAGCCGCGACTGGACCGCGCCATCGACCCATTCTGGGTGTCGCGGCAATCTCTCGAAAGCGGCGACGACGAGCCGAAGCCCGGCTGCGGCTGGCTTCCATCCAGCTGGTTGCCGGAAGAGGGTATGCGCAAGGCCTTGCGGCAGGCGTCGCGTGCGCCGGCTGCCGGCTTCATGGCTTACAGCTCGCCGCTCGGATTGCCGGCGCTCAGGACACTGTTGTCGCGCCGGATGGCGGAGAAGGGGGTGGAGGCTGGCCCCGACCAGATCATGCTGACCGAATCCGGCATCCAGGCGATCGATCTTCTCTGTCGTCTGCTGCTGTCTCCCGGCGATACCGTGATGGTGGACGATCCGTGCTACTTCAATTTCCAGGCTCTGTTGAGAGCGCATCGCGCCCGCATCGTCAGCGTGCCCTATACGCCGCATGGGCCCGATCTCGAGCTATTCGCCAGGATCGCAACAGAGAACCGCCCGCGAATCTATCTCACCAATTCCGCGCTTCACAATCCCACCGGCGCGGTCCTCTCTTCTGTGACGGCGCACCGGGTGCTGAAACAGGCGGAACTGCATGACCTCGTCATCATTGAGGACGATATTTTCGCGGATTTCGAGGAACGGGCAGCGCCGCGGCTCGCGGCGTTCGACGGGCTGGAGCGGGTCATCCAGATCGGCAGTTTCTCGAAAACGCTCTCGGCCTCGGCGCGGTGCGGCTATATCGCCGCCAAGCGGGATTGGATCGACACGCTGATCGATATCAAGATCGCCACCTCCTTCGGGGGAGGGCGGTTGTCGGCCGATCTCACTTATGCCGTCCTCAGCGACGGCGGCTATCGCAAGCACCTTGAGACGTTGCGCGCGCGGCTTTCGCAGGCGCGGCTGTCAACCACGACGAGGCTGCGCAAGCTCGGGATCTCGCCATGGATCGAACCGGACGCCGGCATGTTTTTATGGTGTCGACTGCCGGACGGGCTGGACGCGGCGGATGTGGCGCGTGCCGGGCTCAAACACAATCTTGTTCTCGCCCCCGGCAACGCCTTCAGTCATGCACAGACGGCAACGGGTTTCATGCGCTTCAACGTCGCGCAGATGAGCGATGATGTGGTGTTCGAGCGGCTCGAGCAGGCGATGTCACAGGCCGCGCGTCAGGGCGCAGGCAGCTGAGCCGGGGCTATGAAGGCGTAATAGGCCCAGACGACTACGAAAAACGCCGCCACACCCGCGCCGATCAACGCCTTTTTCTGCCATTCCGGGCGAGGGCCCTTCGGCGCGTCCGGTTTTTTCCGCGGTTGGAACTTGATCACATTGGTCACGGACAGCCTCGTCTCGTCTGACCGCCGGAGAGGGCGGCCTCATAGTCTTTGGTCTGGCGCGTTGCGTCGCCACACTCTCATCCTGTGTTTCCTAAACAAGCCCCGTCCGGCATGCAAGCGGGGACCCGGGCACCTGGCCCGGGTCCTGCTGTGCCACTTATTTCTTCAGAGAGGCGATATAGGCTCTCCAGCCGCCAAGATCGGTAACCTCGCGCGCGCCTTGAACAGCGAAGGGTTCGCAGAGAAAGCCCGAAACCTGGCTGCCGTCCTCCAGCGTGACCTTGCCGATGCCGAGCGGGGAGGGGATATTCGCCACGAAACGACCAAAAGCGTCATAAGGGATCGACCAGACCTCGACATCGAGCCCGGCGCCGGAAAAGCCGGGGTCACGGATGAGACCGGGCTTCGGCGGCGTGGTGTTCGGCAGGACATAGAGGCGGTAATCGCCTGCGGTCTTGCAGGCCTTGATCAGCCGCCCGCCAGGAACGGTCAATTCATGATTGAGCGGCATGCCGGTGAGATGCGCGCCGACCACGACGATCTGAGCCCAGTTCGAGGCCGGAGACGCGACTTTGCTCGCCTCAGGCAGCGCCGCCTGACGGTCCTTGCCCATGCCAACTCCGAGCGCGCGATGCATGGCGTCGGCGAACGGCGCGAGCGCGTCGTCGGAGAAGCCGGGGCCGAACAAAGTGACGCCCGCCGGCAGGTGACCCTTGGAGTCAAAGCCGGCGGGAATAGCGATCGCGGCATAGCCGAACAGATTGGCGAAATTGGTGTAACGGCCGAAATGGCTGTTCTTGACGATCGGATTGGCCTGCATGTCTTCCACCGTGTAGGTGGTCGGTGAGGTCGGCAGCATGAGAATGTCGAGCTTCTCCCATTCCGCCTTGGCTTTCTGGCCGAGGGCGCCGAGCTTGTAGAGGCCTTCGAAAGCGTCGACCGCGCTATAGGCCTTCGCGCCTTCGATGATCTTGCGGACGGTCGGATCGAAATCATCGGCGTTTGTGTCGAGGAAATCCTTGACCGCCGCCAGCCGCTCAGCCACCCAGGGACCATTGTAAAGCAGTTCCGCCGCCTGCCGGAATGGCGCGTAGTCGAAGGGCACGATCGTCGCGCCGAGGCTTCTCGCGCGCTCGATGGCGGCGTCGTACAAGGCTGCAACCTCGGAATTGCCGAAGAATTCGCGTTCGGCGCCGTCGAGAACGCCGATCCGAAGCCCTGAGAAGGGCAGGGCGGTCGGTTCAGCCTTTCGCGAGAACGGATCCTGCGCGTCATAGCCGTCCATGACCTTGCGAACGGACGTCGCGTCGCCGACAGTCGCAGCAAAGACGGTGACGACATCGACGCTGCGGCAAGCCGGCACCACGCCGACATTCGGCACGAGACCCGGCGTCGGCTTGACCCCCACCAGATTGTTGAAGGCGGCGGGAACGCGGCCCGATCCCGCCGTGTCGGTGCCGAGCGAAAAGCTCGCCAATCCCGAGGCGACGGCAACGGCCGAGCCCGAGGACGAGCCGCCGGAAACGTAAGCGCTGTCGAACACTGATCGCGGCGCGCCATAGGGCGAGCGCGTGCCGTTGAGGCCGGTGGCGAACTGGTCGAGATTGGTCTTGCCGATCACCAGAGCGCCGGCCTCCTTGAGCCGCGCCACGACGGTGGCGTCCTGCTCAGGCGTGTAGGCATAAGCGGGGCAGGCGGCTGTGGTTGGAAAGCCTGAAACGTCGATATTGTCCTTCACCGCAAAGGGAATGCCCCAGAGCGGCAGGCTGTTCGGCTCCGGCGCCCGCGCCAGAAGCGCTTTTGCCGCCGCGCGCAGGTCCTCCGGTGAAACAGGGGTGATGAAAACAGCGGGATCTTCCGACGCTTGCATGCGCAAAATCACCTCTTCGACCAGATCGAGAAGCGGCAGGCCGCTCGCATAAGCGGCTTTGAGCGATGCGATGTCGAGAATTTGCGGGAGCATCATTTGTCCTCCAGAACCACCAGCACATCGCCGGCCTTGACGTTTCGCCCAGGCCCGGCGCGCAATTCGCGCACGACGCCGGCGGCATGAGCAGTGATGTTGATTTCCATTTTCATCGATTCGATGATGGCGAGCGTATCGCCTGGCGCCACGCGCTGTCCCTCGTCGACGAGCACTTTCCAGACATTGCCGGGCACGGCGCTTTCAACGCCGAAACATCCCTCGGGAATATCGCCAGCCAGTCCAGCCGCCGCGCCTTCGTCGGAGACGAAGCTGTCGAGGCCCTGCTCCTTCCATCTCTGTCGTTCGGCTTCGAAGGCGGACTGCTGCCGGGCCTTGAAGGCGCCGATGCTGGCGGCATTCTCCGTGAGCATCTTCTCGTAGGCGGCGTAGGAGAATTCGCCCTCCTCGATCCGGATCGGATAGCCGCCATGCGGGAAGGCGGCGCGCGCTTCCGTCAGTTCGTCATGACTTACCGGGAAGAAGCGGATCTGATCGAAGAAATCGAGCAGCCAGGGCTTGTCTTTGCCGAAGACAGGCGTCTGGCGCCAGGTGTTCCAGACCTGGATCGTCCGGCCGAACAGCTGATAGCCGCCCGGTCCCTCCATGCCATAGATGCACATATAGGCGCCGCCGATGCCCACGGCATTCTCCGGCGTCCATGTGCGGGCCGGATTGTATTTGGTGGTGACCAGCCGGTGCCTGGGATCGACGGGTGTTGCGACCGGCGCGCCGAGATAGACATCGCCGAGACCGAGCACCAGATAAGAGGCGTCGAAGATCGTGTCCTTCACCGCCTGCTCGTCCACCAAACCATTGATTCGCCTGATGAACTCGATGTTCGACGGGCACCAGGGCGCGTTCGGCCGCACGAGTTCCTGATATTTCCGCATGGCCAGTTCGGCATCCGGATCGTTCCAGGACAAAGGCAGATAGACCGTGCGGCTCGGAACCTTCACCTCCGAGACCGGCGGCAGGCTTTGCTCAATCTCCGCCAATTGTCCCAAGAGACGCGACCGCGACAGAGTCAGACTGTCGTAATGGATCTGCAGCGAACGAATTCCCGGCGTCAGATCGATCAGTCCAGGCAGTTTCGCTGCCTTTACCGCCTCCATCAACAGATGGACGCGCAGCCGCAAGGCGATATCGAGCTGCATGGGGCCGTATTCGACCAAGAGATTGTCGTCGCCCTGACGGCGATAGACGACAGGGACAGGGCCAGAATTGAGGGTCGCGAGGATTGGGGAGCCTAGTGCGTTGCGCGAGGAAGCACCCCCCTCTGCCCTGCCGACCATCTCTCCCTCAAGGGGGGAGATGTCCGGTAGGACAGAGGGGGGTATCGCGGATGCTGATCCCACATCCCCCTCCCGCGCCACCGGATGAAAGCGGATCGTGTCGCCCGGCTTGAACTGACCCATCTTCCATTGCTCGTCGCGCGCAATCACCGCCGGGCAGACGAAGCCGCCGAGGCTCGGACCGTCGGGACCGAGAATGATCGGCATGTCGCCGGTGAAGTCGATCGCGCCGATCGCATAAGCGTTGTCGTGCAGGTTGGAGGGATGCAGCCCGGCTTCGCCGCCATCGGCGCGCGCCCATTTGGGCGCGGGGCCAATCAGGCGGACGCCGGTGCGGGCGGAGTTGAAATGCACCTCGTAATCCGTCGAAAACAGCGTTTCGATGTCCTCATCGAGAAAGAAGTCCGGCGCGCCATGCGGCCCATAGAGTACGCCCACGCTCCAGTTACGGGTGAGATCAGCAGGCTCGCTCGCGGGCTTGACGCCGGATTGGGAAGCCCGCGCCAGCCGCAGCACATGGCCGGCGCGAAGCGTGCCGGTGGCGTTGCCGCCGAATTGACCCAGCCCGAAGGTCGCGCGGGATCCGAGAACGACAGGCGCATCAAAACCGCCCGCGACCGCCAGATAGGCGCGCTGACCCGTTCCCTTGATCGCGCCGACAGCCAGCGTCTGGCCTGCGCGCGCCATGATCGCGCTGTTGTGTGCAACAGGCTCTCCGTCGAGAGTCATCGGCATATCCGCGCCGGCAAGCGCAAAGACGACATCGGCGCAGAATTTCAGCACAGGACCCGACACCGTCAGTTCCAGCGCCGCCGTCTCATCGGCATTGCCGACAAGACGGTTGGCGTGGCGGAAGGAGCGTTCATCCATTGGCCCGCTCGGGGGAACGCCGACATGCCAGAGACCGAGACGACCGGGAAGCTCCTGGAGGCTCGATTGCGCGCCCGGCGCCACGACCTCGATGACATCGGGCGTGAACTCGAAATCCTTGAGCGCGGTGGTCGCGACATCGCCTGATTTGAACAGATCCGAGGCGGCGATCGCCTTGAGATACTCAAGATTGGTCTCGATGCCGGAGATGGCCGACTGCGAAAGCGCATTTTCGAGGGCGCGGATCGCCAGCTCCCGCGTTTCAGCTGACACGATCACCTTGGCGAGCATGGGATCGTAGAAAGGCGTCACCTCCGTGCCGGTTTCCACCCATCCATCGACCCTGACGCCTTCGGGAAACACCACGTCCGTCAGTAAGCCGGCGCTCGGACGAAAGCCCGCATGCGGCATTTCCGCATAGACGCGCGCCTCGATGGCGGCGCCTTTCGGCGTAAGCAATTCTTTACCCGTCAGCACATCCTCTCCGGCGGCCTGACGGATCATCCATTCGACCAGATCGACGCCGAACACGGCTTCGGTGACAGGATGTTCGACCTGAAGCCGGGTGTTCACTTCGAGAAAATAGAATTCTTCGCGTGCGGGATCATAGATGAACTCGACAGTTCCCGCCGACGTGTATCTGGCGGATTTACCAAGCGCGACCGCCGCAGCATGCAGGCGCTCACGCACGGCAGCGCTCAGCCCAGGCGCGGGCGTCTCCTCGATCACCTTTTGATTCCGGCGCTGCAGCGAGCAATCGCGTTCGCCGAGCGCGATGACGCGTCCCGCGCCATCGCCAAAGATCTGCACCTCGACATGCCGGGCTTTGGAGACAAAACGTTCGAGATAGACGCGGGCGTCGCCAAAACTCGCTTTCGCGGTGCGCTGCACGCTGTCGAAAGAGGCTTTCAGGCTTTCCGCGTCGTGGCAGAGCTGCATGCCGATGCCGCCGCCGCCGGCGGTGGATTTCAGCATGACCGGATAGCCGATCTCGAGAGCCGCGCTCAGCGCTTCCTCGCCGGTTTCGATGAGCCCGGTGCCCGGCAGCAGCGGCACGCCGCTGTCCCGCGCCAACTCGCGAGCTGTGTGCTTCAATCCAAAGGCGGCGATATTATCCGGCGTCGGACCGATAAAGGCGATGCCTTCCGCCTTCAAACGTTCGGCAAAGCCGATATTCTCGGACAAGAACCCGTAGCCGGGATGAACGGCCTCGGCGCCGGTCTGCTTGCAGGCCGTGACGACCGCATCGACATTCAGATAGCTCTCAGAGGCGGGCGCAGGACCGAGCCGCACGGCTTCATCCGCCATCAGCACTGCTTTCGAGAAGCGGTCCGCGTCGGAATAGACGGCGACGGAGGCGATGCCCATGCGCTTCAGCGTCCGGATGATGCGGACGGCGATTTCGCCGCGATTGGCGATCAGGACTTTCTTGAACATCAGCCGGCCTCGCCATCCCAGACCAGCACGCGGATCGGCGTGGGATCAAACCCGTTGCAGGGATTGTTGATCTGCGGGCAATTGGAGATCACCAGCAGTACATCCATCTCGGCCTGCATCTCGACATAATCGCCGGGCGAGGAAATGCCGTCGACGATGGTCATCTCGCCGCTTGGGGAAATCGGCACATTCATGAAGAAATTGATGTTGGGCGGCACATCGCGCTTGCCCATGCCGTATTTCGCCACTTCGAGCACGAAATTGTCGCGGCAAGCATGCAGATATTTGGCGCCGTGACCAAACCGCACCGTGTTGCTCTCGCAGGAGCAGGCGCCGGCCGAGGTGTCGTGACGCCCGCAGCTGTCCGCCGTCATGGTCAGCATCACCTTACCTTCATTGGAGATGATCCTGGTGCCGGTGGTCACGTAGGCCGCGCCCTGTTCCCGCATCGTATCCTGGTTCGAATAACGCTCGGAATAATCTGCCGCATTGTAAAACAGCGTGTCGATGGCCTGCTGACCGAAGCTGTCCTCGATGCGCAAAATCTGACCCTTGCGAACCACCGTGGAAAACGGCGCTTCGGCGGGGATGTAATGATCCTGCACGGCGGTTTCGGGCGTGCGGGCAGGGGAGGTGGCGACAAACTTGCTCATATCAGGGCCTCCTCAAATCACAGCCAATGCGTTGTTTTCGAAGCCGCGCACGGCCTCGGCGGTGGCGGTGCGGCAAAGATCGTCCGCAGCCGGCTCGGATGCCGCAATTCGTGTGATTGTCACCGGATTGGGCGAATAGACAGGGCTCGGGTCGAGCGGATGCGGGCAATTGGAAAAGCCGACCAGCATGTCCATTTCGGCGCGAAGATCGACATAGTCGCCGTCTTCCACCAGTTCCGGCTTCCAGACGAACCGTC
Source organism: Rhizobium sp. FKL33 (assembly GCF_005222915.1). Lineage (GTDB taxonomy): Bacteria > Pseudomonadota > Alphaproteobacteria > Rhizobiales > Rhizobiaceae > Rhizobium_E. The sequence continues at coordinate 219,729 of NZ_STFX01000010.1, read as the reverse complement.
CGTCGTCATCGACCCGCACAGGCGCAAACAGCGCGAGCGCTGCGGGAATGTCGCGGCGGTCGAGACCGAGCTTCGTGGTCAGCTTGACGAGATTGTCGCGGGTGTTGCGGATATCGGCGCCGTTTGCGCCGGCATATTTCCGCGCATTGGAGGACGCCGTCGATCCGCCCATCAGGCAATCATGCGCTGCGCAGGAATCCTCGGTGATCGAAAACATCACCGTGCCCATATCCGAGAGAATGACTCGGCCTTTGCCGAGGCCTGTGGTCCATTGAACCTTAACGGTATCCGGCAAGTTCAGCCTCTCGCTCGGCTCGTCGGCCTTCCAGGCAACAAGCGTGACAGTCGAAAAACCGTGATCGAGGCTCACGCGCAGGATCTCGTTTTTGCGGACCCGGGTCGACCAATACCAGCCGCCGGGAACGGTTTCCCGGTGCAGAACCCGATCGGCGACAAGCTCCGGGGCGGGTTTGGCGCTCTTTCCGGGCAGGGCCTTGGGAGCAAATTCGAGCCCCTTGCGCTGATGCTCTTCATAGCGGGCGCGATTGGCGGCGATTTCTTCGGGCGAACGTCGGATATGCACCGTTCTTCTCCTTCAATTGACACCGGGTCGTCCCGGCTAGAGACCTTTGGGCGCCGGGCCGTCCCGGTCTGGTCGGATGAGAGAGGCCTGGCCAGCGCGGCGCGGCGGCCAGATGGGAATGTCGCGGGTGATCGTCGCGCCGTAGCGCAGTTTTTCCTCCGGACGGTCGCGTGGACGCTCGAATGCGACGACGCGACTGGCGAGCGTGAAGGCTTCGCGCATGTCATGGGTGACCATGACCACCGTCATCGGGTTCTCGTGCCAGAGACGCTTCATCAGCACATGGATCTCGGCGCGAATGCCGGGATCGAGCGCCCCGAATGGTTCGTCGAGGAGAAGCACTTTCGGCTTCATCAGCAGCGCCTGCGCCAGCGCCAATCGCTGCTGCATGCCGCCGGACAGCTGCGCCGGATATTTGTCCTCGGAACGGGACAGTCCGACTTGCGCCAGCATCTCCCGCGCATCCTCGAGCGCCGCCTTGCGTTCGGCGCCGAACAGACGCGCGAGGCGAGGGGAGCGGGTCAATTCCCGGCCAAGCAGCACATTGCCGAGCACGGTCAGATGCGGAAACACCGAATAACGCTGGAACACCACGCCGCGATCGGGCCCGGGTTCAGGCGGCAAAGGCGCGCCATCGATCAGGATCTGCCCGCGCGTCGGCCGCTCCTGGCCGAGCAGCATGCGCAGAAAGGTGGTCTTGCCGCAGCCGGAGGGACCGACGAGCGCCACGAAAGCGCGGTCTTCGATATCGATCGACACGCTTTCGAGCACGATCTGGTCGCCATATTCCTTCCAGACATTGTCGATTTTCAACGCGCTCATGCCTGCTTCTCCAGCTCTGACCAGGGGAAGAGGCGGATCCGCAGCCGATCCAGCAGCCAATCGGCGGCGACTGCGAGCAGCGTGATCCAGACGACATAGGGAAAGATCACGTCCATCGCGAGATAGCGACGAACAAGGAAGATCCGGTAGCCGAGACCGGAATCGGCGGAAATCGCTTCCGCAGCAATCAGAAACAGCCAGGCCGGGCCGAGTTGCAGCCGAAGCGTGGTGATCAGGCGCGGCAGGATCTGCGGCAACACCACACGCAGCCCGATCTGCCAGGACGAGCCGCCCAGCGTTTCGGCCTTGATGATCTGCTCGCGCGGCAGGTTGACAGCTGTCAAGGCAAGGTCGCGGATCATGATCGGCGCGACCCCGATGACGATCAGCGCGATTTTCGACGTCTCACCAAGGCCCGCGATGATGAACAGGATCGGCAGCAGCGCCAAAGGCGGCGCCATGGAAATCGTGGCCACAAAGGGCGAGAGGGCCGATCTGACATAGGGCAGCATGCCGATCAAAATCCCCAAGACAAGGGCGATCATCGTGGCGATCCCGAGGCCGGACAGCAATCGGATCAGGCTTGCCGCCGTGTCCGTCCAGAGCAGATAGTCGCCGGTTCGGGCGTCTGCGGTGAAGGCGAAGCGATTGATGGCCTCGACAAAGCCCGTCAGCCCCGGCAGCAGCTTGTCATTGGGATTTTCGGCGAGCCGGGCCGCCGAACCGATCGCATAGGCGATCAGGACCAGCACGAAAGGCGCAAGCATCAGGGCCAGTCGCGCGCCTCTACTGGGATGAGTGTTGATCCACCGCATCATGGGCTCCGATCGAACAGGGGAGGGGGCGGGCTCAATAGCCCGCCAAGCACGGAGGAATCAGAGCGTTCCCTTTTCCGCCGCATCCATGAAGCTTGTGGTGAAGCGGAACTTGATATTGCCCTTGTCGCCCAGCACGGAGCCGTCGGGCATTTCAATGCCGATGACGTCAGCGGACGGTGCGCCGCTGCCGAGCAGACCCTTTTCGAACAGGAAGTTCCGCACCAGATTCATCGTCTTCGGCAGATCGGGCGAAGACGTGAACGCCACGGCGTCGGCGGGCTTGTCGAACAGTTTGGTCGCCGCCATCTGCGCCTCGAAGCCCTTGAGATCCGTGCCCGACGCCTTACCCATCTCCTCGCGCGCGGCTTTGCCTTCGGCGCTGTCGGCGGTCATGACCTTCATCGTGTCATACCAGATGCCGGCCAGCGCCTTGCCGAAATCGGGATTGTCCTTCAGCACGTCGGAATTGGCCACCATGAGATCCATGATCTCGCCAGGGATCTTGGAGCTGTCGAACACCGATTTGGCGGTCGGATCTTCGAGGATAGAAGCGACCAGCGGGTTCCAGGTAACGACAGCGGTCACATCCGCTGTCTTATAGGCAGCAACCATGTCGGCGTCGGAGGTGTTGACGACCTTCACATCGCGCTCCGAGGAGCCGATGCTTTCGAGCCCGCGCGCCAGAAGATAATGCGACACCGAGAATTCCACCAGATTGACATTCTGGCCCTTGATGTCCTCGAGCTTGTCCTTGCCCTTCAGAATGATCGCGTCATTGCCGTTGGAGAAATCGCCGACGATGACAGCGGTCGTGTCGACGCCACCCGCGGCGGGGATCGACAGGCCGTCCATATTGGTCAAGGTCACCGCGTCAAAAGCGCCGGCGGTGTACTGGTTCATCGATTCGACATAGTCGTTGAACTGGGTGACTTCGATCTTGATGCCGTATTTGTCCGCCCATTTCTGGACGATGCCGTGATCCTTGGCGTAGCCCCAGGGCATCCAGCCGACATAGATCGACCAGGCGACCTTGAAGTCCTTCTTCGGCTCTGCCATCGCGCCGCTCAAACCGCCCCAGGTGATGAGAGCAGTCGCTGCGGCGGTTGCGAGTATTTTGCTGATTGTCTTCACGTGCATTCCCCTTCTTGTCTTGAAAGGGACCGGCATAGACCAACGCCGCCAATCCCTTGGCTAACGAGGTCTCCCGGGCTTTTGTCCCGCCGTGCACCCGGCGGGATGTCTCCCCCGCCGGTGGCTGCTCTCGGACCAGTCGCGCATTCTGCGCCGGAACCCTAGCGGCCAACTCAGTTATACCCATGCAAGGGGCGGGCCAGTTCGAGCTGCCCGCCGAAATTCCAGATTTGCAGCGATGTTCCACCTTGTTCCGCGCTCACGTGCCTATGCCTTAGGCACAAAAAGGCGCAAATGGCAGGCGTTTGCCTTGCTCAGCCCTGCGCAGTCTTCGCCTCACGCCCGAATGTCGCGGCGGCTTCATCGACATAACCCGGCATCTGGATCTCCCCGCGCGCAAGCCGCTCCTTGAGATAGGCGAAGGCCTTGATGGTCTGGGCATAGAGATGTTCGCCCGCCAGCAAAGCCGGACGCGGCGTCTCGCCAGGACGCACGAAACGGGGCAGGGGCTTCACCTCGGCGTAATAATCGAGATTGAAGAACAGCGGAAACGAATAGCGCTCTTCTTTGACCTTGCGGACGCGATGCGAGGTGGCGACGAATTCGCCATTGGTCATCAGTTCCAGCATGTCGCCAATATTGACGGTGTAGGCTCCGTCCAGAGGCGGCGAATCGATCCATTGGCCGGCTCCGTTCATCACCTCCAGGCCCGGCGCGGTCGATCGCAGCAAGGTGAAGCATTCGAAATCGGTATGGGCGCCGAAGCCCATGCGATCTTCGGCCTCCTCATTGAACGGATAATGGATGAGACGCAGCTGGCTCGGCGGCTTGACGAGAAACCCGTCGAAGACATCAGCCGGTTCACCCAGCGCCATGGCGAAGCCGCGCATCAGCACCCGGCCAAAGGCGAACGTCGCATCGTAATAGGCCTTCACCGCCTCTGAAAAACCCGGGAAATCAGGCCATTGATTGGGTCCGAGCATGGGGTTCCCAGCAAGATAGTCCGGATCATCGGGCAGATCGATCGAGAGATCGAAGGCTTCCTTCTTGTCTTTCGGGCCGGAGCCGAATCCCTCCTCGCCTTCCGGCACATAGCCACGATGATTGCGCGACTTGCCGATGTAGGAGGCCATCTTGGTCTCCATCGGCTGCGCGAAAAAGCCTTTGGCGGCGGCGAGAACCCCGTCATAGAGATGCTGGGGAACATTGTGGCCGGTGACATAGAGAAAGCCCACATCGCGGGCGGCCGCGCCAAGCTCTTCGGCCACTCTGGCCTGACGCGCGGGATCGTCGCTGAAGAGACCGGATACGTCGACAACGGGAACGGCGTCGAATTCTGTCGGACTGCGCATGCGTGTTTCCTTTCTAGACGGAAGTTCCGGCGTTCGCCGATGAAAAGAGAGCGAAATCTGCGGGCGAAGCTTCTTCGGCGACGATCCGCCAACGAGTCTCCGAGGCTGCCGCTCCGAATGCGAGCCTGTCCCGCACACGCTGCGGCGCAAGGTCTTCCCCTTCGCGGAAAGGCAGGCTGGATGCGGTGATGATCCAGGCCCCGCCCCGGATCTCGCCGATCGAGATGTCGCAATCGAGCAGCGGTCGAATGTCTTCAGCGCTCGCCGTCGTCGAAAGTTCCGCGAGCGGCTTGTCCGAAGGCAGAACCGACGGACGATCGAACGCCACGGCGAATAGATCGCCTGTTCGCACGAGAAAGCCGGCGCGTCCTTGCTCGTCTTCGAATCTGAGCGCGGCGGCAGGGGCCTGATCTTCTCCGTCCCGCGCCCAATATTCGACATAGGGAGCGTCGCGGCCGATCTCGATGGCGTGATCGCCATGGCCATGCAGCGCGCCGACATCGGGAGGAGGGGAGGCGGATTGAAAATCGAAGATGCGACGCCAGTGGTGATGCGTCCCGTCGAAATCGAACTGACCGGCAAAGCCTTCCTGACGGGCAAGCCAGGCCAGATGCTCCGACGTGCAGGCGTCCAGGCTATCCACACCGTCGAAATCCGGCCGTCCCGCTGGCTGCCGGAGATCGACGAACAAGGACGGCCCCTGCACCCATGTGACATCGGTGCGATCGTCCCGGCTGCCATCCGGCCAGGCGATCCAGCGCCGCCGCCACACGCCCGCCCATTCATCAATCGCCGCCATTGTCCGCTCCGAATTTGACCATCGTCATGATGGCCGGAGCGTGACCTTCCGCCTAGGCGGAATTCACTGATGGGGGCATAGACGCAGCCTATGCCCGGGCGGGGCTCAGCGCGCTCTGGATCAGACCGAGCAAGGCCTGCGCATCGGCGCTGACCTTGCCGCGGCGCACCGCCACATGGACGTCGTAGGACAACAGGCAGTGACGCGGCAAAAGCGGCCAGAGCTTGCCTTCCGCCGTGGATCGCTCGGCCACCGCCGTGGGCAAAAAACCGACCCCTATGCCGAGCTCCAGCAAACGTCGGGTCTCATACAGTGTCTCGGCGATCGCCAGCACCGGCGATCCCAATCCATGCGCGCGCCGATAGGCCAGCAATTCCTCCGGCTCGTCGTCGCCGGTCAGCACGAAACCCTCGCCTGCATAGTCGTATGGTTCTCGGGGCGACGTTCCGAACAGGGGATGGCCCGACCCGCAATAGAGTTGCTGGATTTCGCGCGTCAGCGGCGTATAGGCAAGGCTTGGAGAGGCCGCGCCGTCGCAGGTGACGCCGATATCCGCCTCGCCTTTTTCGAGCGCCGCCACGACGGCCCGCCAGGGCGCCACTTCGAGCCGGACCGCAGCGCCGGGACGGTTGCGATGAAAGGCGGCGGTGGCCTGGTCGAGTTCGGGCGACACCAGATCCGAGATCATCAGCAACCGCACAGGGGGGCGATCGCGTCCCGCCGCCAGCGCAACATCATGCGGCATTCGCCGCACCTGGGCGAGCATGGTTTCAGAGAGTTGATACAGCGCCCGTCCGGCCTCCGTCGGCTGAACGCCTTGGGCGTTGCGTTCGCACAAAGCCGTTCCGAACTGCTCTTCCAAACGCTTCAGCGAAGCGCTGACGCTGGGCTGCTGGCGGTTCAACGATCTCGCCGCCGCCGAAACGCCGCCGGTTCTGATGATCTCGTGAAACACGAAGAACAGGTTCCAATTTACAATCCGCGGGAAACGCGCGTCGTCCATCTGGTTCACCTGTCGATGCTTGTTCCTGTCCATCTCGACGCAGAGACGCAAACCGCGCGCCAGATCGCCAAGCCTCACATAGCTCTCCGCTTCAGCCCTGATTTTTCCGCAAAGCCGCCGCGATTCGCGGACAATTCCGGCTCAACACCGCCACCTTCCCCGTCTCTTCTCGGGAAAAACAACGAAGGGACAACAGCCATGCGCATCGCACTCGTCAACGCTCCGCATCCATCGATCGGCAGCAGAATTCCGGATGATCACCTGCCGCCGCTCGGCCTGCTCTCCATCGGCGGGCCGCTGATCGATGCCGGCCATGATGTCAGACTGGTGGATGGCGATCTCAAAAACCTGACGGTCGACGCTCTTGTCGCCGAAACGCTCCGGCATGAGCCGGACGCGGTGCTGTTCGGCCATTCCGGCTCCACTTCGGGGCATCCGGTCATCAAGCTCGCTGCGCAGCGGATCGTGGCGCTGAGACCCGAGATCACCATCGTCTATGGCGGCGTCTTCCCCACCTATCACTGGCGGGAAATCCTCAACGACGAGCCCTATGTCTCGGCCATCGTGCGCGGCGAGGGGGAGGAGACGGCTCTGAAACTGATCACAGCGTTGGTCGAGGGCGCCGATCTCTCCACTATTCCCGGCATCGCCTATCGCGCAAGCGATCGTATCGTCTCCACACGTCCCTCGGCGGCCATCGCCGATCTCGACGCCCACAGGATCGGCTGGGAATTGATCGACCATGCCGATTACAGCTATTGGGGCGGCAAACGGGCCGTGGTGGTGCAGTTCTCGCGCGGTTGCCCGCATCTGTGCAATTATTGCGGCCAGCGCGGCTTCTGGACCCGCTGGCGGCACCGCGATCCCGTCCTCTTCGCCAAGGAGATCGCACACCTGCATCGTGAAGAGGGCGTCGAAGTGTTCAATTTCGCCGACGAAAACCCGACTTCGTCGCGCAAGGCCTGGCTCGCCTTTCTCGAAGCGCTGATCGCAGAGAATGTGAAGGTGCTGCTGGTCGGCTCGACCCGCGCCGACGATATCGTCCGCGACGCCGATATTCTGCATCTCTACAAGAAGGCCGGGGTCATCCGCTGGCTGCTCGGCATGGAGAATATCGACGAATCGACGCTCGATCTCATCAAGAAGGGTGGCTCCACGGCGAAGGACCGCAAGGCGATCGAACTGCTCCGGGCGCATGGAATCATTTCCATGGCCACCTGGGTCGCAGGCTTCAAGCAGGAGCGCGACGCCGATCTCTGGCGGCTGTTCCGGGTGCTCTTGGCCTACGATCCGGATCAGATCCAGGCGCTCTATGTGACGCCGCATCGCTGGACGCCCTATTTTCGCATCGCCGCCGACCGCAAGGTGATTCAGCTTGATCAGCGCCGATGGGACTACAAGCATCAGGTGCTGGAAGCGGGCCTTCCCTCCTGGCGGCTGACGCTGTGGATGAAGACGATCGAAGTGATGATGCAGGCGCGGCCCAAGGCGCTCGCGCGCATCCTGTTTCACCCGGATAAAGATGTCCGCCACGCCATGCGCTGGTACACCAGGATGGGCCGGCGCGTCTGGTTCTTCGAATGGAAGAATTACCTGTTCCGCGACAAGCGCATCAAGGATGGCCCGCGGCTCGACGCCTTCTGGGGCGAGCCGCAGGATGCGGAAGAGGAATCCATGCTTCCGCCTCCGCGACCGGAGCGCGCCGCCCGGGAGCGACGCGCCGCAGCGGGTTGATTATTCTTCCTCGGCGACCGGGGCCTGATCGCGCTGGCTGATGATCTCGCGCTTGCCGACATGGTTGGCGGCGCCCACCAGACCTTCCTTTTCCATCCGCTCCACCAGCGAGGCGGCGCGGTTATAGCCGATGCCGAGACGGCGCTGGATATAGGAGGTCGAGCACTTCTTGTCGCGCAACACCACCTTGACGGCCTTGTCGTAGAGATCGCCGTCATCGCCGCCCATGTCCGTCTTGTCGAACACGGCCTGATCCTGCTCGGCCTCGCCGTCTTCCTCTTCATCCGTGGTGACGGTGTCGAGATAGTCAGGCTTGCCCTGGCATTTCAGATGCGACACGACCTTCTCGACTTCCTCGTCGGAGACGAAGGGGCCGTGAACGCGGACGATGCGGCCGCCGCCGGCCATATGCAGCATGTCGCCCTGGCCGAGAAGCTGTTCAGCGCCCTGTTCGCCGAGAATGGTGCGGCTGTCGATCTTCGACGTCACCTGGAAGGAGATGCGGGTCGGGAAGTTGGCCTTGATCGTGCCGGTGATCACGTCGACAGAGGGTCGCTGCGTCGCCATGATCAGATGGATGCCGGCGGCGCGGGCCATCTGGGCGAGACGCTGGATCGCGCCTTCGATCTCCTTGCCGGCGACCATCATCAGGTCGGCCATTTCATCGACGATCACCACGATATAGGGCATGGGCGACAGGTCCATGTCGCGCGTCTCGTGGATCGCCTCGCCGGTGCCCTTCTCGAAGCCTGTTTGCACCGTATGCGATACGGTTTCGCCGGTGGCGCGAGCCTGGGCGGCGCGGGCGTTGTAGCCGTCGATATTGCGCACGCCGAGGCGCGACATTTTCCGGTAACGCTCCTCCATCTCGCGCACCGCCCATTTCAGCGCCAGAACGGCCTTCTTGGGATCTGTCACGACAGGGGTCAGCAGATGCGGAATGCCGTCATAGACCGAGAGTTCGAGCATCTTCGGATCGACCATGATCAGGCGGCATTCTTCCGGCTTGAGCCGATAGAGCAGCGACAGGATCATCGTGTTGATGGCGACCGATTTGCCCGAACCGGTGGTGCCGGCGACCAGGAGATGCGGCATCTTGGCGAGTTCGGCGATCACGGGCTCGCCGCCGATCGTCTTGCCGAGGCAGAGCGGCAGCTTGAAGCCGGTCTTGGAGAAATCCTGGCTGTCGATCAGCTCGGAGAAATAGACCGTTTCGCGGGTGGCGTTCGGCAGTTCGATGCCGATGACATTGCGACCGGGCACCACGGCGACGCGGGCCGACAGCGCCGACATCGAGCGGGCGATATCGTCGGCCAGACCGATGACGCGCGAGGATTTCACACCCGGAGCGGGTTCGAATTCATAGAGCGTGACCACAGGGCCCGGGCGGACATGGATGATCTCGCCGCGAATGCCGAAATCTTCCAGCACGCTTTCCAGAAGCCCTGCATTGCGCTCGAGCTGCTCCTGCGTCATCACGAAACCCTGACGTTCCGGCGGGTCCTGCAGCAACTGGCGCGGCGGAAACTCGTAGGAACCATCGGCAGCGCGGCTGAAGCCGATCGCCTCGATCGAGAAGGGCATCGCGACGGGAATGCCGCCGGAAGGACGAACCGGGCTCAGCGCCTTTTGCGGCATCACTGCGCGCGGCGGCGCCGGCGGTTCGGTCATGTCCTCGACGATCACAGGCGCGGGGGCGATGGCGACAGGAGCCGGGGAAATCGGCTGTGCAGCCACGATCGGCGCTTGGACAGGGCTCGGCGCGACAACAGGCGCGGCCGAACGCGCGCCGCGCGCCCAGGGGAAGGCCATCTTGGGAGCAGCCTCAACGGCAGGAGCCTCCGTCGTCTCGACCGGTTTCAGAGCAAGACCCGAAGCAGCGAGCGGATCGACGGCGGCCTGCGGCGCAGACAAGGCCACGCTCGCCGGCGCGTTTTCTGCCGGCCGCATCGACAGAGCCGGCTGCATCGGTGCAACCCGCACTTCCGGCGCGGCAGCCTGCTGCATCACAGGCTCGATCTTGAGCGGCTGACGCTGGACGGGCGCTGCCGGCTTGGCGATCGGCCGAAGCTCGGCATAGATCACCGGCGGCGGCGCAAGCGTTTCCTCTTCCTGCTCCAGAGCTTCCCAGAAGGCGAAGTCGGAGAGATGCGACATGGCCGTCAACGGTCCGGATGCGACGACCGGCGCCGGCGCGGCTGGAACCTGTTCAAGAGGCGTAATCTTGAGCGGCGTCGCAGTCGGGCGGATCTCGATCTTGGGCTCGGCGCCGTAAGACGGCGCATCCATTCGCCCGGTCAGCAACATCGCGGTCTGGAAGTCGGCGTCGCCACGTTGTTCGGCCGACGTCAGCTTGATGGTCGGCGCCTGGGCCGCGCGCAGGACCGGCTCGGGCTTCGACGCCGGCGACACGGGAGCTTCGATTTTGGGAGCCTGGGCCTGAGCCTGGGCCTGACGCTCTGCGGCCGCGGCGCGAGCGGCGCGGATCTGCGGCGCAAGCAGCGGCGGACGGGACGGCGCGGGAGCCGGCGCCTTGGCAGCCACAGCCTCAGGCGCGACGACAGGCTGCGCCGGTTCTGGCAGCACGCGCGGCGCGGCGGGCGCAACCACGCCGCCAACGGAGGATTCGATCGCCTTGGCGGCTTCGGCGTCGAGCGAACCGGCATCGGCGGTCAGGAACACGCGCTCGGGCGTGCGGGTGAAGCGGACATTGGGGGCCAGGAAGAAATGATTCTCCCAGTCGGTCGCCCCCTCGCTCTGCCGCATCTTGCTGGCCATTTCGCGAAGTTTCTCAAGACTGCCGGCGCCGGAGGTGGAAGATTGCAGGCCGTCCGGAGCGGCTCCCTGCTCAAGATCAGCGATTTGGGCAGGGGTAAGATTGGTTCTCGGCAGACGCATGAACTTCGATCACTCATTGAAGGAATTTGAACACCATCATTGATAGGAAATGAAGGTTAAAATTCCATTTCGGAGGCCGGCCACAAACGTCCCGGCGCGGGACGCCATGAAATCTGGGACCCCTTGGAAATCCCGGCGGCGGAGGATCGTCCAACAAACGACACTCATATTATTTATATGAATTCATTGAATTATTTCTTGTAACATCAAATATGCATCGGATCGAAAAGAATCCTCGAGGCGTTTTGCCCCGGTTTTGCCCCTGCGCCCTGTCTCCGAGTGTAATGGTTAACGCGCAAGCGTGGAAATGGCGGTCTTTTCGAGGGCTATCAACCGTGCGATCGGCCCATGCTGCTCAGCGGCCCTGGCTTTCAGCACAGCGAGGGGTTGCGGCTCGTCCTTCACGAATTCAATGAACATCATATTGAGGTTGTTGAACAGGACTTCGCCCACCGCCCGGGCCGAAACGGATGGGCGGACGAGACGGCGCGCCTGCAGCGTCTCGATCAGTCGAACCATCTGTGCTGAAAGGCGCTGGTCGAGTTCGGTATAGGCTTTCGACAGCGGCGTATCGGGCTGCTGGATGGAGATCGCCATGGCGGCCCGCCACATCTCTTTCGAGAGATAGTAGAGCGAGTGGTCGTAATACTGGTCGACCAGGCGATGCACCGCCTCTTCCACGTCGAAAGGAGGATCGGCGACGATGGTTTCTCCGGCGTCCAGCACCTCCGTCACCTCCATATTGACGGTGGCCATGAGGATATCGCCCTTGTTTTCGTAATAGTTATAGAGCGTGCCGACCGAAACATCCGCCAGTTCGGCGATATGCTCCATGCGCGCGTGATCATAGCCCTGTTCACGAAACAGCTGCGTCGCCGCTTCGAGGATCCGCCGCTCTTTGTCGGCTTTCTTCCTCGCCCTCAGACTGGTCATCCTTCCTCCCTGCGCCGTTTTCTGAACCGGTTCATTTTCCATGTTGACTTAAAAAATGAATTCGTTCAATTTTTTTCTCAAGGCGCCGGAACGAGCGCCAGACTGATCGAAATCATTCGCTCAACCAGAGGGAAAATCATGAAAAGCACTTTCACGGGCGCGCGCGTCCGCAGCCTATTCTTGTCTACCGCCGTCATCGCTCTCGGCCTGTCGGCCCCCGCCCGGGCGCAGGAAGAACTCAATGCGCTGGTCTGGTGCGACCATACCGATCCGGCGCTGATCGAACCGTTCGAGAAGGCCAACAACGTCAAGGTCAATCTCAAGGAATATGAAGGCACCGGCGCGGGCCTTTCCATCGTCGAACAATCCCAGCCCGGCGATTGGGACGTCTTCGTGGTCGACGGCGTCGATGTTCCGCGCGTGGCGGGGCAGGCCCTGCTGGCAGAACTTCCGAAGGACAAGCTGCCGCTGGGCGACATCTTCCCCGAAGTCCGCATGGACGAGAACAATGGCAAGGACGGCAAGATCTACGCCGTCACCGAGAAATTCGGCTACAACACCATTTCCTACGACAAGACCAAGGTCGACCCCGCCGACATGGAGGATCTCTCCAAGCTCTGGTCGGAGAAGTACAAAGGCAGGATCGCCGTCTATGATTATTACCTGCCGCTGATCGGCATCACCGCCATCGAAATGGGCAAGAAGACCGCCGGCCTCACCGAAGCCGATCTGCCAGCGATCAAGGATCGCCTGATCGCGCTCAAGAAAAACGCCCGCCAGGTCTCCGACGTCGTCTCCTCGCAGACCGCGCTGGTCTCGGGCGAAGTCGACATCATCCTCGGCGGCGGCGAATGGGTGACGGCTGGCCTGACGGCGGAAAAGCCCAATCTCGACTGGACCGTTCCCAAGCAAGGCGCAGTGCGCTGGTCGCAATCGATCGGCGTCTTCAAGGATTCGACCAAGCAGGATCTGGCGCTGAAATTCGTGCAATATATCCTGAGCCCCGAAGGACAGGCGCGGCTTGCGACCTCCTCCTGCTACTGGGCGATGCCGGCCAACCAGAAGGCGGGCGCGATTCTCACCGACCAGCAGAAATCGGCGCTGCGCTGGGACAAGCAGGCCGGCTATCTCAAGAACACCCAGCTCTATCCGGTCGTCGACGCCGATCTCGACGGCAAGATGCAGGATATCTGGACGGAAATGCTGCAGAACTGACGTTTCGGCGTTTTCCTTCATCGTTCGCGCCGGTTCCGGCGCGGACGATCGATCCCTGTGCGAACGCCTCCCTAAGAGTGACGTCCCATGTCATCCACCGCATTCGAACGCGCCGAACGCCGACGAGGCTGGGCCTTTACCCTGCCCGCACTCGGCTTCACCGCGCTGTTCTTCGTGATCCCCTTCCTGTTCATGGCGGTGATCAGCCTCTGGACCCGGCAGGGCCGGGAGATCGGCCCGCCCTGGACAGGCGTCAATTACATGGCCTTCCTCACCAAAGAGCCGATGTACAAAGCGCTGTTCGTGTCGCTGGAAATCACGGCGACGGTCACGATCATCTCGATCCTCATCGCCTATCCGCTCGCCTTCATCATCGCCGAAATCGTGCCGGCGCGCTTCCGTCGCCTCGCGCTCATTCTCGCGGTGCTGCCCTTTTGGACCTCCTATGTGGTCCGCTCCTATTCCTGGCTGCTGGTTCTGTCGAAGGGCGGGGTGGTCAATGAGACGCTGATGACCCTCGGCCTGGTGTCGGAACCCTTGCAACTCTCGGCCAACAGGGCCGGCACGGTGATCGGCTTCGTGCATTTCTTCGTCATGCTGCTGACGCTGACGATCTACGCCAATCTCATCCAGCTTTCACCGAACTATCGCCGCGCCGCAGCCGATCTTGGCGCCAACGCGTTCCAGACCTTCTGGCATGTGATCCTGCCGCTGACGCTGCCGGGCGTCATGGTCGGCGCTTTCTTGACCTTCGTGCTCTGCATCGGCGATTACATCACGCCGCAGATCCTCGGCGGCAACAATGAGTTGACGCTGCCGCAGATCATCATGATGCAGCTCGGACGCCGGGCGGATTTCCCGCTCGCCGCCGCCCTGTCGATCGTGCTGATGGCGGTCGTCGTCGTCGCTTATCTCGCCGCCGCCCGCTGGCTGAAGATGGAGAGAAACTGATGCGCCGCCTCACGCTTCTGATCTCCGCGCTTTATATGGCCGCCGTCTACATCTTCATCTTCCTGCCCGTGGCGGTGCTGGTGATCTTCTCCTTCCAGGATGGGTCGCTGCCGGTGCCGCCGCTGCATGGGCTGACGTTGCGCTGGTACGGAGAAGTGCTGAGCGATCGGGGCCTGATGGACGCGCTGTTCAATTCGCTGATCGTCGCCGTCTTCTCCTCGCTCGTCTCCTGCCTTCTCGGCTTTCTCGCAGCTTACGGTCTGGCAAGACACACACTGCCTGCCTCGGCGCTGATGCGCGGGCTGCTTGCCGCGCCGATGTCGGTGTCGACATTGATCATCGGCCTGGGCTTGCTGGCGCTGTTCAACCGCTTGGGCGTGCCGCTGTCGCTCTTCACCATCGGCATCGGCCATGTGGTCATCAACATGCCGCTCTGCTTCGCGATCATCTACGCCTCGATGGGCGGCCATCAGGTCAATATCGAACGCGCCGCCCGCGATCTCGGCGCACGGGAATGGCAGGTGGTGGCGCTGGTGACGGCGCCGATGCTCGCGCCGTCGATTCTCGCCAGCTTCTTCCTCTCGGTCACCTTCAGCTGGGATGAATTCATCATCGCCTTCCTGCTCTCGCGTTTCGACGTCACCCTTCCCGTCGAAATCTGGAGCATGCTGCGCTCAGGCCTCAATCCCAAGACCAACGCCATCGGCAGCCTCGTCTTCCTCGTGTCGATCGGGCTGTTGTTCCTCGCCGAGTTCACGGTGTTCAGAAAAGCAAGGACCCGCCCATGACCGCCGATCTGTCGATCCGCAACGCCACCCGCGTCTTCGGCCAGTTCACCGCGCTGGACCATGTGTCGCTGGAAATCGAGGCAGGCGAATTCATCGTTCTGCTCGGCCCCTCCGGCTGCGGCAAGACCACGCTTCTCTCCATTCTCGGCGGCTTTCTTGAACCTTCCAAGGGCGAAATCCATATCGGCGGCCGCGATATGACGCATGTGTCGCCATCCAAGCGGCCAACCACCACCGTCTTCCAGGACTACGCGCTCTTTCCGCATATGACGCTGCTCGCCAATGTCGGCTTCGGCCTGCGCATGCGGGGACAGGACCGGATGAGCCGCGACGCCAAGGCGCTTGAATTCCTCGATCTCGTCGGCTTGAAATCCTCCGCCGGCAAGAAGCCGCATGAACTGTCCGGCGGCCAGCGCCAGCGCGTGGCGCTCGCCCGCGCGCTGGCCGTCGATCCCGACGTGATGCTGCTCGACGAGCCGCTCGGCGCGCTCGATCTCAAGCTTCGTCGGCAGATGCAGGACGAATTGAAGGCGATCCAGAAGCGCGTCGGCACGACCTTCGTGCATGTCACCCATGACCAGGAGGAGGCCATGGCCATCGCCGACCGGATCGTGGTGATGAACAAGGGCCGGATCGAAGATTTCGGCGCGCCCTCGCGCATCTATCGCAAGCCCCGATCGCTTTTCGCCGCCGGCTTCATGGGCGAGGCCAATATTCTCAACGGCCGCATTTCGGGGCTCGATGGCAAGGAGATAGTGGTCGAAACCGCACTGGGACAGCATATTCTGCCGCGCGACGCCTTCACATCAGGCGCGCCCGAAGCGGGGCAATCGGTATCGCTCGTCATCCGGCCCGAACATTTCCGTGGAGAAGGGCAGGGGCCTATGGTCGATTTCGGCGAGGCGTTGGTCGAAGACGCAGCCTTCTTCGGAACACATCAGCGCTGCCATTTGCGCTCCAGCCGCTCAGCGGATACGGTAATCACAGCGCATCTGCCGCAATCGGCGGAGCCAAAACGCGGCGACCGCCTGGCGCTTTCGGCGCATGCCGACACGATTGCCGTCCTTCCCGCCGCATGAGGTCTGACATGAAAAGAGTGATGCCTGAAGACTGGTACGCCATCCGCAGGCTTGCCGACGGCGTCACCGCCATCTCCGAGCCCTTCATCCAAGAATTCTACCGCTGCAACATTTGGCATGTGCGCGGGCGGGATCGAGACATGCTGGTCGACAGCGGCATGGGCGTGGTGTCGCTGAGGGAATGGGTCCCGCTGGTGAGTGAACGCGACCTGATAGCAGTGGCCAGCCATACCCATTTCGATCACATCGGCTGCCATCACGAGTTCGAATGCCGGGCGGTGCATGCGGCGGAGGCGGATCTGCTGGCAAACCCGACCCGCGCCAATACGCTTGCCGATCCCTACGTGACCGACGAGATCTTCGACGCACTGCCGCCGGAGCCCTATTGCTCGAAATGCTACGGGGTCAAAGCCGCGCCCGCGACCCGCATTCTCGAAGACGGCGACGTCATCGATCTCGGCGATCGCCATTTCGAGGTGATTCATACGCCCGGCCATTCCCCGGGCGGCATTGCGCTCTATGAGAAGGCGACGGAGATGCTGTTCTCCGGAGACATCGTCTATGACGGCCCGCTGATCGAGGACACCTATCACGCCAATCCCAAGCACTATGTCGCCTCGATGAAACGTCTGCATGATCTGCCGGTTCGGCTCGTGCATGGCGGACATTTTCCGAGCTTCGACGGCGCGCGGCTCAAAACGCTGATCCGCGATTGGCTTGATGGCAAAGGGCTCACGCCCTAATCCTCGGCAGACGCCGCCGCGTAGAAACTTCCAAATGCAGCCGCGCGGCGGAGAGTGAAATCCATGCAAACGAACATAGCCGTCATCGGCGCAGGCCTTGCCGGTCTCACATTGGCCAGCCAGCTCCGGGGCGTCGCCGATGTCACGGTATTCGAGAAAAGCAGGGGCCTCGGCGGCCGCATGGCGGAACGTCGCCGCAGCGGCTATCGCTTCGATCATGGAGCACAATATTTCACGGCCCGCGATCCGGCTTTTCTGGCGCTGACGGAAGAGACGATGCGCCTGGGCGCAACGGCTCTTTGGCCCGTCGAGATCGACGATCGCAGGCCAGGGGCGACGAAGAGCGAAGACCGTCGTTTCGTCGGCGCGCCCGGCATGAACGGCCTCGCCCGCGCGATCGGACAGGATCTCGATATCAGATGTACGACGGAGATTTCGGCCCTTCGCAAAGAAAGCGGGCGCTGGCTTCTGACCGATAAGACAGACGCACCATCCGGCCCCTTCGATTGGGTGATCTCCACAGCGCCCGCGCCACAGACGGCGCGGCTCCTGCCGCCGGAATTCTCGGGTGCGGACCGACTGGCGCAAGTTCGAATGAGCGGCTGTTTCACATTGATGATCGGCCTCGACCGGCAGCCATTGCTCGAAGCAGCGGCCATCCGCGCGCATCATCCCGTAGTGGGCTGGATCGCGCTCAACAGTTCCAAGCCCGGACGCGAGGGGCCGCCATGCCTGGTCATCCACAGCCGCAATGATTGGGCGGACGCGCATATGGACGAGGATCGTAACTGGATTGCCCACGAGCTCTTGGCCGGCGTTGCGGAACTGACCGGCGAGAACTATTCCGATGCTCCTCATCGCGATCTGCATCGCTGGCGCTACGCCAATGTGGAAAAGCCACTGGGTGCGCCATTTCTGATCGATGCCGAGCTCGGATTGGCCGCCGCCGGCGACTGGTGCCTGGGCGGCCGGGTGGAATGCGCCTTTCAAAGCGCACAGCATCTATCGCGGGCGGTTGCTGAAACGCTGAGGGAGACCTGACCATGTATGGCGAAAAGCGACTGACCCAGGCGCTCACCTATTGCGGCGGCATACCTTTCGTTGGCCTTGCCGTGATGGTCGCGGCAGGAGCCCAGAAAGGTTGGACGGTGAACGCCTTCATCGCTTATGGCGCCGTGATCGCAGGCTTCATGGGTGGGACAATCTGGTCGCAAGCTCAGGCGACAAGCGTGGAGGCGCCGAAGCTCCTGGTTCTCAGCAATGTCGCGGCGCTCGCGGCCTGGGCGGCGATGCTCATGCCGGGACCGCTGGGCCTCGGCATCGCGCTTCAGGCCGGCGCATTCGCTCTGCTCCTGGCGCTGGATTGGCGGCTCCGCAAAGCTTCGGCGCAGCCGGATTGGTATTTCACCCTCAGGCGCAATATCAGCGCCATCGTTCTCGCCTCATACGCACTCATCGCGATTGCTGCTTAAAATAATCCGGCCGCCCGAAGGCGGCCGGATCGCGTTTTGTGTTCAACGCACCTTTCGCTGCCGGTCGGCCGGCTCGATCAGCTTGTTGAAATAGAGCGCAATCAGCGTACAGAGCGCGCCCGACAGAAGATAGAAACCGACATATTCCAATCCGTAATTGGCCGCGAGGCTGAGCGCCACCAGCGGCGCAAAGCCTGCGCCCAGCAGCCAGGCGAGGTCGGAGGTGAAAGCCGCGCCGGTATAGCGGTAGCCGCGCGAGAATCGCGACGACACTGAACCGGTCGACTGGCCGAAGGACAGGCCCAGCACGCCGAACCCGATGATCACGAAGGCGTCGTGTCCCGCCGAACCGCTGCCGAGCAGCTTCGGACCGAGGAACGAGAAGGCGGCGATGATCACGGCGGCGATGCCGAGCTGGCTGCGGCGACCGATCTGGTCGGCCAGCAGTCCAGAAGCGATAACCGTCAGCACGCCGACAGCGGCGCCGATCACCTGCACCCACAGGAAATCGGAGATCGCCTGTTCGCCATAGAGGTTCATCCAGCTGAGCGGGAAGATGGTCACAAGATGGAACATGGCGAAGCTTGCGAGCGGCACGAAAGCGCCGATCAGAATATCGCGGCCATGCAGGCGAAGCACGTCCTTGATGGGCGCTGCGCTCAATTCGTTTTCTTCAAGCAGATCGCCGAATTCCTTCGTCATCACGATGCGAAGTCGAGCGAACAGGGCCACCACATTGATGGCGAACGCCACGAAGAAAGGATAGCGCCAACCCCAGCTGAGGAAGTCCGCATCGGCGAGATTGGCGACGAAATAGCCGAACAGAGCGCTCGCCAACGCGAAACCGATCGGCGCGCCCAACTGCGGAATCATCGCATACCAGCCGCGCTTGTTTTCGGGCGCATTCAGCGCCAGCAGCGATGCGAGTCCATCCCAGGCGCCGCCGAGCGCAAAGCCCTGACCCAGACGAAACAGCGCCAGAAGATAGATCGAGGCGACGCCGATCGATTCGTAGCCGGGAAGGAAGGCGATCGCCGCCGTGGAGCCGCCGAGGATGAACAGCGCGATCGTCAGCTTCGTGCCGCGCCCATAGCGCCGGTCGATCGCCTGGAAAATCACCGATCCCACCGGGCGGGCGATAAAGGCCAGCGAAAAGATCGCAAAGGAATAGAGCGTGCCTGTTAGCCGGTCGGGCGCGAAGGGAAAAAACACCTGCGGGAAAACCAGCACCGAGGCAAGGCCGTAAACAAAGAAGTCAAAAAACTCGGACATGCGCCCGAGGACGACGCCAAGCGCGATGCTGCCAGGCGACACCGGCTTGTCGTCGTGGATGAGCCGGGCGTCGCGTTCGAGCGCCGATGACGAGGGGCCGTCATATTCCGTAGCTGTGTTCATTCTTTTCTCCTCCTACGCTCCTGTGACAAAGCGTCCCGAGATGATCATGATCAAGTTCGCAGCGATATCAAGGCCCAAAAGTCCAAAAAGTTCACTTGCGATTGCATTAGGAGGCAAAAACATGCACAGTTCGGCAGCTGGCTATCTCACGGGAATAACGACTGTTTTCCCGCGCGGCTTGACGATTGTCACCCGGGTTTCAAAAATACAGCTTTGGCCCTTCGAGTCCGGCTCGCTCGCGCAATGTTAGAATTTTGCAGTTTGCGGCAACGCGATATTTCTTCCGCAATGCGACAAGACACCGCATTTTGTTAACGCCTGGTGTGGTTTAGGCGCGGCTTGATATAAATCAAAGAGGTTCGAGAGACGTGCAAAAACTGCTGAAGTTTTCCTGTCATCTCCTTGGTCTGGCAATGCTTCTCGCTTTGGCAGGATGCGACATGGTCGTCATGTCTCCTTCGGGCGATATCGCCATGCAGCAGCGGGATCTGATCCTGGTGTCGACCGGGTTGATGCTTCTGATCATCATTCCGGTGATCATCATGACGCTCTATTTCGCCTGGCATTATCGCCGCAGCAACGACAAGGCCGTCTACGCGCCCGAGTGGCATCATTCGATGCGGCTCGAAGTGGTGATCTGGGCCGCCCCGCTGATGATCATCATCGCGCTCGGCGCCATCACCTGGATCTCCACGCACAAGCTCGATCCCTATCGCCCGCTCGACCGCATCGACGCCAATCGTCCGGTGCCGGCCGATGTGAAGCCGCTCGAGGTGCAGGTGGTCGCGCTCGACTGGAAGTGGCTGTTCTTCTATCCCGAGCAGGGCGTCGCCACTGTCAACGAACTGGCCGCCCCGATCGACCGGCCGATCAGCTTCACGATCACCGGCACGTCGGTGATGAACTCCTTCTATGTCCCGGCGCTCGCCGGCCAGATCTATGCGATGCCCGGCATGCAGACCAAGCTGCACGCCGTCATCAACAAGGAAGGCGTTTTCGAAGGCTTCTCCGCCAATTATTCCGGCGCCGGCTTCTCGCATATGCGCTTCAAGTTCCATGCGCTGGGTCATGACGGCTTCGAGCAGTGGGTCGCCACCGTCAAGTCGCGCGGGACCATGCTGAACATGGACGCCTATTTCAAACTCGAAAAGCCGAGCGAGAAGGTGCCCGCGACCTATTACAGCGGCTATCAGCAGGACCTCTTCCACCGCATCGTTAATCTCTGCACCGCGCCGGGTTCCGTCTGCGTCGACGAAGTCATGCACATCGACCGCATGGGCGGCGGCGGCAAGGAGCCTGAAGTCTCCCGCGACCAGCTTCGCTATGACAATCGCTACACCGATTTCTACGAGAAGTTCCACTACACGCAGGGCCCCTACCACAAAACCGATGCGCTGAACGGCCTGAGCCCGACTTTCCCCGCCACCGGCAATCCGGCCAAGTCGCATGAGGCTCCGGAGGGAACGGAAACCGGCGCGCCCGAGCAGGCGCCCGCAGAAGCCGCGCCCTCGCAGAGCGCGCCGGCCGGAGCCCAGCCGCAAAGCAACGATCCTGCGCCCGCGCAGATCAATCCTTGAACTGGCGTCTCAGCGCCCCATTCGATGAACGGACGAGACATCCATGTTTTCCGATCCTGAATTCCTGAAACTCATTTTCGGCCGGCTGACGCTGGACGCGATCCCGTATCACGAGCCGATCCTTGTCATGACCTTCGCCGGCGTCGCCGTCGGCGGCGTCGCATTGCTCGGGCTCCTGACCTATTTCAAGCTCTGGGGCGTGCTGTGGCGCGACTGGCTGACCTCCGTCGATCACAAGAAGATCGGCATCATGTATGTGATCCTGGCGCTGATCATGCTGCTGCGCGGCTTTGCCGACGCGCTGATGATGCGCGGCCAGCAGGCCATCGCCTTCAACGGCAATGAAGGCTTCCTGCCGCCGCACCACTATGACCAGGTCTTCACCGCCCATGGCGTGATCATGATCTTCTTCATGGCCATGCCCTTCGTCACGGGTCTGATGAACCTCGTCGTGCCGCTGCAGATCGGCGCGCGCGACGTGTCGTTCCCGTTCCTCAACAACTTCTCCTTCTGGATGACGGCTGCCGGCGCTGCGATCATCATGATTTCGCTGTTCGTCGGCGAATTCGCACGCACCGGCTGGCTGGCCTATCCGCCGCTGTCGGGCGCTGATTACAGCCCGGGCGTCGGGGTCGACTATTATATCTGGGGTCTGCAGGTGGCCGGCGTCGGCACGACGCTGTCGGGCATCAACCTGATCGCCACCATCGTCAAGATGCGCGCGCCGGGCATGACCATGATGAAGATGCCGGTCTTCACCTGGACCTCGCTCTGCACAAACATCCTGATCGTCGCGACCTTCCCGATCCTGACGGCGACCCTCGCTCTGCTGTCCCTCGACCGTTACGTTGGCACGAATTTCTTCACCAACGACCTCGGCGGCAATCCGATGATGTATGTCAACCTCATCTGGATCTGGGGTCACCCGGAAGTCTACATCCTGATCCTGCCGGCCTTCGGCATCTTCTCGGAAGTCGTCTCGACCTTCTCGGGCAAGCGCCTGTTCGGCTACGCCTCGATGGTTTACGCCACCGTCGTCATCACCATCCTCAGCTATCTCGTCTGGCTCCACCACTTCTTCACCATGGGCGCCGGCGCGAGCGTGAACTCGTTCTTCGGCATCACCACGATGATCATCTCGATCCCGACGGGCGCGAAGATGTTCAACTGGCTGTTCACCATGTATCGCGGCCGCATTCGCTTCGAAGTGCCGATGTACTGGACGATCGGCTTCATGGTGACCTTCGTGATCGGCGGCATGACCGGCGTTCTGCTCGCCGTGCCCCCGGCCGACTTCGTGCTCCACAACTCGCTGTTCCTGATCGCCCACTTCCACAACGTGATCATCGGCGGCGTGGTGTTCGGCCTGCTCGCTGGCGTGAACTTCTGGTTCCCGAAAGCCTTCGGCTTCAAGCTCGATCCGTTCTGGGGCAAGCTGTCCTTCTGGTTCTGGCTCGTCGGCTTCTACTTCGCCTTCATGCCGCTCTATGTGCTCGGCCTGATGGGCGTCACCCGCCGCCTCAGCCAGTTCGAGGATCCTTCGCTGCAGATCTGGTTCGTGATCGCCGCCTTCGGCGCGGTGCTGATCGCCGCCGGCATCGGCTGCTTCGTGATCCAGCTGGTCGTCTCCTTCTTCAAGCGCGAAGAACTGCGCGACGTCACCGGCGATCCCTGGAACGGCCGCACGCTCGAATGGTCGACCTCGTCGCCGCCGCCGGACTACAACTTCGCCTTCACGCCCGTCGTCCATGACAGCGACGCCTGGTATGACATGAAGAGCCGCGGCTACACCCGCCCGCTGGAAGGCTTCAAGCCGATCCACATGCCGAAGAACACCGGCACGGGCGTCATCCTCGGCGGTCTCAGCGTGGCGTTGGCCTTCGCCCTGATCTGGTACATCTGGTGGCTTGCGGCTCTGTCCTTCGTCGCCATCCTCGCGGTGTCGATCGGCCATACCTTCAACTACAAGCGCGATTACTACATCCCTGCCGATGAAGTGATCGACACCGAAGCCAAGCGCACCGCGCTTCTGGCCGCCAAGGGGTAATCATGAGCGCGCAAACTCAAGCCTCCACCGACAAGCCGCAGTTCTACCTCACGGAAGAGCATCATCCGGAGAACAGCACCAATCTGGGCTTCTGGCTCTATCTGATGAGCGACTGCCTCATCTTCGCGATCCTCTTCGCGACCTATGCCGTGCTCGGCCGCAACTACGCGGCCGGCCCTTCTCCGGCGGATCTCTTCGACCTGCCGCTGGTGGCGATCAACACCGCCATGCTGCTCTTCTCGTCCATCACCTATGGCTTCGCCATGCTCCGGATGGAAAAGGGCGACAAAAGCGGCACGCTGCTGTGGCTCGGCATCACCGGCCTGTTCGGCGCGGCCTTCCTCGGTCTCGAACTCTATGAGTTCAACCACCTGATCCATGAAGGCGCAGGCCCGCAGCGCAGCGCCTTCCTGTCGGCCTTCTTCACCCTGGTCGGCACTCACGGTCTGCACGTGACCTTCGGCATCATCTGGCTGATCACCCTGATGGTGCAGGTGTCGATGCATGGCCTGATCCATGAAAACAAGCGTCGCCTGATGTGCCTGTCGATGTTCTGGCACTTCCTCGACGTCGTCTGGATCGGCGTCTTCTCCCTCGTTTACCTGATCGGAGTTATCGGATGAGCGCGCATTCTCACGGACCTGAGGACGCCATGGAAACCCATCACGCCCATAGCCATGGGCATGAAGCCTCGCATGGCACGTTCAAGAGTTACATGACGGGCTTCGTCCTGTCGGTCATCCTCACGGCGATCCCGTTCTATGTGGTGATGGCGGATGTGTTCGGCGACAACAAGCTCGCCGCCGGTCTGGTGATCATGGGCTTCGGCGCTGTGCAGATCGTCGTGCACATGATCTACTTCCTTCATATGAACCTGAAGTCGGAAGGCGGCTGGACCTTCATGGCGCTCATCTTCACCCTGCTTCTGGTGGTGATCGCGCTGACCGGTTCGCTCTGGGTCATGCATCACCTCAACACCAACATGATGCCGATGTCGCCGGAAATGATGCGCAACGTGCCGTAACCGGGCTGCGACATCAGGCGTATAAGCCTCAGCGAAGCCGCGGCTCATCCTTGCGCCGCGGCTTTTTGTTTGGAGAGACGACATGACCAAGCGCATCCTGCTTCTCGGCCTGCTGGGCCTCGCCTTCCTGACCTTTGTCGGCCTCGGCGTCTGGCAGATCGAACGTCTTCAATGGAAACAGGATCTCATCGCCCGGGTCGACGCGCGCATCCATGCGGAGCCTGTGGACCCGCCTCGAGCCGTGACATCCGACGACGAATATCGCCGCATCCGGCTGAACGGGACCTATATGCCGGATGCCGACACGCTGACTCAGGCGGTCACCAAGCTCGGCCCCGGCTTCTGGGTGATGACGCCGATGAAGATGGATGACGGTCGGGTCATTCTGGTCAACCGGGGCTTCATCACCCAGGATTTCAAGGACAAGGCGGCCTACTTGGCTCCGTCAGGCCAAGTCAGCGTGACCGGGCTTCTTCGCCTGACCGAGCCGAAAGGCGGTTTCCTCCGCACAAATGATGCTGCCGCAGGACGCTGGTTTTCGCGCGACGTCGCGGAAATCGCCTTGGCCCGAAATCTCACGTCCGTCGCCCCCTATTTCATCGACGCGGACGCCTCGGGATCGCCGAACGCCTATCCCGTCGGCGGATTGACCGTCGTCGCTTTTACCAATCATCACCTCCAATATGCGCTGACCTGGTTCGCCATGGCGGCGCTGACCATCATCGGCGGCATCATCGTCATGCGCCGAAGCGATCGCGGCGATGACTCTGCCTGACCCCGCCATCCAAGCGGCGAAGTTTGCCATTCAGGCCAGACTTGGCCCGGAAAGCCGATGGTAGCCGCGTTGAAAATACAGCAGCGCATGCTCCGCATCTCCGAGACGAATGGCCCGCACCTCGCAAAACAGAATTCTGTGCGTCCCGATGTCTTTGGTCTCAGCGATGTCGCAATCGAAAGACGCGATCGCCCCATCGAGCATGGGAGATCCCGTTGCGCCGCGGCTCCAGTTTGCGGCGCCGAAGCGTTCGTCCACGGGGGTCTTGCCGCCAAAGAGCGACGAGAGACCATCCTGATCGCCATTCAGCACGTTGACGCAGAGCCGCCCATTGCCGATGACCGCTTCGAAGACCGACGCAGACCGGTTGAGGCACACAAGCAATGTCGGCGGCGTATCGGTGACGCTGCAGACGGCGGTAGCGGCAAAGCCTGCCTTGCCTGCGGGACCATCGGTGGTGATGATGTTGACGGCGGCGCCAAGCCTGCTCATGGCGTCGCGAAACGCCTTGGGCGTGATGTCGTCGATCGCTTCGATTGGTTGGGTCAGCGAAGGCATCGTATTCATGACAGCGTCCTTTCCTTGAGGCCTTGTTCAGGCGGCAGACAGGGGCAGAAGAGGGATTGATTCAGAACTCAGATTGCGTTCGAGGCAGCCGGCTGCACGGGCCGCAAGGTCTTCGCGCCAGGGTCTGGCGATGCATTGCACCGAAATCGGCAGACCATCGGGAGTTTTTGCGACGGGCAGGGTGACCACAGGCAGGCCGAGATAGGAGAAGGGACGCGTGAAGCGCGTCATCCCTGCGACCACACGGTTCATTTCCGGGCTGTCGCCGACATCCACTTCATCCGACAAAGGCGGCGGAAATGGCATGACAGGAGCGATCAGCACATCCGCATCCGCAAAAGCGCCATCGAGAAAGGATTGCAGCATCCGGCTGCGGATCTGCAAAGCGCGGAGATAAATCGGCGCGGGGATGGCCAGCGACTGGCTGATGCGCATGCGCACCTGCTTTCCGTAATCGTCGGGGCGCTCGCGCATCCAGTCAAAATGTTGCGCACCAGCCTCCGCCATGGCGACGACATTCGCAAGTTCAGCAATTCCCGCCAGATCCTGTGATGCAACAGCGACAATGGTCGCCCCCGCCCCTTCAAGCGCCGAAAGCGCCGTCTCCATGCCTCTTCCCACCGGCTCCGTTAGATCCTCTTGGAACAATCCGCCGAGAACCCCGATCTTCAGCCCGGAAACATCAAAGCCCAATTCGCTCAACGGCGGCGCGTCCAGACAGGTCGCATCCAGTCCATCAGGCCCGGAAATCAGCTTGAGAACTGTCCAGGCATCCTCAACCGTGCGGGCGAGGGGACCGACGCAATCCTGCGAAAAAGACAGAGGCATGACCCCATGACGGCTGACCCGGCCCTGGGTGGGCTTGATCCCGACGACGCCGCAACAGGCTGCAGGGAGCCGTATCGATCCCCCGGTATCCGAACCGAGCGCGGCGAGAATGACCCCGCCGCCGACAGCGGCCCCGGAACCGGAAGACGAACCACCGGTGATCCGATCGCGATCGATCGGATTGAAAGCGCGGCCATAATGCATGTTGTGGCCGGTCGGCCCCATCGCAAATTCGCTCATGTTCAATCGCCCGATCGACAAAGCGCCCGCCGAGGTCAGTCGCTTCATCACGGTGGAAGTCCCTGTCGCAGGATCGCCGCCGCGAATGACGGATCCACAGCCAGTGATGAACCCCTCACGGTCGAACATATCCTTGTGCGCAAGAGGAACGCCATGCAAAGGCCCGTTCGCGCGGCCCTCCGCCAATGCGCGATCAGCAGCGCGGGCCGCCTCAAGCGCCTGTTCTTCTTCGATTTCAATGAAGGCGTTCAGTCGTTCCTGGCTGGTCTTGGCGCGCGACAGCGCAGCACGGGTCATCGCCTCCGACGACACCTGCCCGCTCCGGATGAAGCGCGCCGCGTCAGCGAGAGTCTCGGGCGTTTCCGGGTTCATCGCAGTGCCTCTTTGCGCATCAACGCTTCGAAAGCCGCAGGCTCGACGCCGAATAGGGCGCCGCTCTCGCGCTGAATGGGCGGCGCAATGCCGAGGGAGACCCGCTCCATCTGGCCCTGCATGGCGTTCCGTTCCGCCTCGCTTGGTTTCCGGCCCCAGAACAGCTCGGCAAAGTGGTCGATGGCCCCATTCCTGTCCATCAGCTGAAATCCTGCGGTTGACGGTTGCGGACCAGCTGGCTCAGCGAGACTGCGATCACCAGAGCCCCGCCATAAAACAGGTTTTGCACATAGGCTTTGGCTCCGAGCATTGTGAGCCCAGTAATGCCAGTCACGAGAAAATAGACCGCGATGACGGCGCCAAAGGCATTGAAACGCCCCGGAGACAAAGTCGTCGCGCCGAGAAACGCCGCCGCGAAGGCCGGCAGCAGCAGATTGAGACCAGACAAGGGATCGGCCGAACCTGTCATTCCGGCATAGAGCATACCGGCGAAGGCCGAGATCAAACCGGACAGAATGAACGACGTTGCGCGCACCCGATCCACCGGAATGCCGTTCAAGCGCGAGACTTCACGGCCCCGGCCCACGAACAGCAGTTTCCGACCGGGGATCGTATACTCGAGCGCATACCAGATCACCGCGGCGAGCAGCAGAGCATAGTAGAAAGCCAAGGGCACGCCGAAGAGCCGGTTTATGATCACCCATTCCACAAGACCCATCGACACGCCGGAAATGGTCTGGGAATCGCTGATCCACAGGATGGCGCCATTGACGAAGGTGCCGACACCCAGGGTGACGATGAGTGAATGGATGCGGAAATAGAGCACGAAGACCGCGTTCACAGCGCCGATCAGAACGCCCGATATCAGGGCGACAACAAGCGTGGGAAAGATCGGCCAGCCGAGTTTGACATTGAGCACGGCGATCAACATGGCGCTCAGCGTCAACGCCGATGCGCCGGACAAATCGAAATCTCCCGACGTCAGCGGAATGATGATCGCAAGGGTCAGAACGACGAGCACGGCCTGTGACCCGAACATGGTGGAGAAATTTCGCCAGCTGAGGAAGGATTCCGGCATCAGCGTGCCGAAAAGGATCACCAGAGTGAGCCAGGCGGCGACCAGCGCGAAGCGTTCCACCTCTTTCTTCCATCGGATCGTCGAGCTTGCCTTGGCGGTTGCGTCCGGAGTGGCGGGCATGTCGAGCGTCGTCATTCAGCGGCCTCCTGTTGATGGGTGTAGAAGCAGGCCTCCGTGATCGCCTTGCGGCTTATCTCGTCACCTTTGAGTTCGGCGACGGGCCGGCCGCGCGAAAAGACGATGATGCGATCACAGATCTGCTCGAGTTGTTCATTGTCGGTCGAGGCGCAGAGAATGGCCGCGCCATCTTGCGCAGCGCGGTCAAGCGCCCTGAAAATCTGCTGGCGCGCGCCGAAATCCACCCCTTGGGTGGGCTCGTCGAGCATCAGCAATTTCGGCTTCACTCTCAGCCACTTGGCGAGCAGAACCTTTTGCTGGTTGCCACCGGAAAGCGCGGCGAGATTCAAAGCCGGATTGGCGGGCCGCACGTCATAGGCCTGCGACAGCCGCATGGCCTCGCGCGCCATGGCGCCGCGATCAAGACGGAAATGGCTGCCGAGATCCCCGAGGATCGGCAGGGTGATATTGTCTGCGACGGAAAGCGAACCAACGCCGGCAGCCCCCAAGCGATCGCCCGGTAGAAACGCGACGCCGAGCGCCTGCGCCGCAAGCGGCGTCAGCGACATCAGATCGACCGTCCGGTCGCCAACGGTCAGATGACCCGCGCCGCGACGTCCGCCATAAAGGAGATAGGGAAGGGCTGCGAAACCTGAGCCGATCAGCCCGGTCACTCCGATCGTTTCGCCTTCTCTTATATCGAAATCGAAGGTCGAACCGTAACCATCGGCGATGCCCCGCACCTTGACCGCGACGGGTACACTCTGGTCGGCCATCCGCTCCTTCCTGAACGCGTCAATGCGAGCGCCGACGATCGTATCCAGAATCGCCTGGCGGGCGGAGGTCCTGGTGTCGAGAACATCGACCAGCTGACCATCCCGCAACACGGCGACGCGATCGGTGATATCGCGCACTTCATCAATGTCATGCGTGACGATCACCACCGAGGCGCCTGTCTTGACGATAGAGCGGATCAATCCGAACAGGCGCTTGACGTCTTCGGCCGGCAGAAACGGCGTGGGCTCGTCCAGCACGAGTATGCCTTCGCCGCCATGGCCGCTATCAGACGCCCGGAAATCCTCGAACGCCCGGAGGATCGCTACGAAAGCCCGCTCGACCGGCGAAAGTTCCGCAATGGTGCGGTACGGGTCGATATCCAGGCCGAACTCAGAGAACAGCTTGGCGACGCCACCAGCCTCACGTCGCCAATTGACGAACCAGGGTGTGCGGCGGTCCACCGATGTCACACGCATGTTTTCGATTACGGTGAGAGAGGGAACGAGGCCGAGATGCTGATGAACGAAGGCGACCCCGCGCTTCTTGATCTCGGCGGCGTCGAGCGGCAGAGCCATGGTCTGGCCCCAAAGCACAACCTCGCTGCCCGGTTCCGGCTGATGAAAGCCGGCCAGCACCTTGATGAGGGTGGATTTGCCGGAGCCGTTCTGACCCAATAGCCCGAACACCTCGCCCCGCCGGATCGACAGGCTGACGCCCTTGAGCGCGTAATGCTCGCCGAATTTCATGCGGATATTGTTCATGCGGAGAACGGCGTTGTCGGTCATCACAGGCTCCCGCTAGTTCAATGCCGCCTTACTTCAGTTTCCAGAGCTTGCGGAAACCATCGAGATGGGCGTCGCCATATCCATCATTGAAGTTGGCGGGCACGCCGGCGGTCTGGATGTTGGTCTCGTCGAAGACGAGCAACGGCACATTGAGCTTGGCGACTTCAGGCTTGCCGCACATCATGCGCATGATGTTGTCGATCGCGGCGTAGCCGGCCCAGCCTAGGCTCTCGCCGACATCCATCTGCACCTGTCCTTCGCGAAGCATGTCGAGAACGAAAGGCGTTCCGTTGAAGCTCGCAAGCTTGACCGCGCCTTCGGAGCCGGTGATCCGCAATGCCGGCACGACGAATTGCGACATGGAGTCATAGATCGGCAGGATATAGTTGATGCCCGGATCCGCAAGCAGCGCCGATTGCACGCCCGGCTGAATCTTGGTCGCCCATTCCGAAACCGGCACATCGAGATGCTGCTGCTTGCATTCGGGGCAAAGCGCTTTCAGCTGTTCTTGGATCGACTTAACGAAAGGAATTGAGGGCAGCACGTCCGACGAACCGATGATCAGCACATTCGGCTTGCCCTCGGTCTTCACATAGGCCCAGGCCGCGAGAAGCTTTCCGGCCCCGGTGAAATCCACTTTGCCCGAATAGTCGACGCTCGGGGCCGCCGTTTGGGTCACATCGTAAAAATGCGTGGTGGTGATCTTGAGACCGGCGGCGCGCGCCTCCCCCAACTGCGGACCGAGCCATTCCGGATTGAGACCGCCTGCGATATCGAGCACATCATATTTCTGGCTGATTGCCTGCGACACGCCCTGGATCCACTGGTCGCTCTTGAGCTGGTTGTCCCAGGTCGTATAGGTGAAGCCGACTTCCGCCGCTGCCGACGCCATCGCCTTCTGCAATTCGACATTGAAGGGGATCGTCATCGAAATCGGGATCGACAGAACCTTCTTCCCGGCCATGCAAGACTTGGCGTCGAACGCTTCACCCGGCGGCGTGAAAACCGGCATTTTCTGATGTTTAGCGATAATCGCCTTGGCGTCATCCATGGGATCGGCCCAAGCCGCGAGCGGCGCCGCGACTGACATGACGGTGGAAAGCAGCGAGATGGTGAAAAGCAGGCGCATGGTCGACATTTCCCTCTGTGGTTCCGGTTTTCCGGTGTTTTCTCAGCAAGCATTTTTGCTGTCTTTGAGTTTAATGTACGTACATATTCCAAGAACCGTCAACCGGGTTTTGCCTATTTTTTTGCAATGCACAAAGAATCGGCGTCTGCCCTTTTTGCCTGCAGATCACGAGCTAAATCTTGTTCATTCTAAAGATGGAAGTGAACTTCACGGCGCAATCGCACCGTAGATCGACCCGAAATAGCCAATCATATGTTCGTACATTACATAGTGTTCAGATAGCCGAGGTTCGGCAGCGCCAGGCGGCGACCATACCCAGAAAGCCGAAACTGGAAAAAGCGAGGAAGCTTGCGCCGTAATGGCCCGTGACGGCATAGAGCGCCGCAAAACTCGAGGGCCCAACAATAACACCGATGAACGTATAGACCAGAACGCCGCCCATGATCGCGCCGACCCGGCCCTCGGGCGCATTGTGCGCCACCTCCGCCAACAACACGCCATTCCAGCCGATCGTCACCCCACCCATCAGGATGAAGAGCGCAGCTTGCAGAAAGTGCGGCATCAGGGCAAGCCAGTAGAGCCCGGCATAACCGCCTCCGCCAAGCAACCCCAGCAGCGCCAGCGTCACGAAGCCCCCGCCGAGCCGATCGGCGGCGACGCCCCAGAAGATGCGCCCCGCAGCCCCCGCAAACTGCATGCCCGCCGCCACCCCACCCGCTGCGAGCAGGGACCAGCCAGCATCATGCGTCAACGTCACGACGGCAAAGGCGGACACGGACAACTGCATCGCCGAATAGGCAAAGCCGAGCACGCTCAGCGTACGCAACTTCCTGTCTTTCCAGATCAGCGCCTGCTCGTCGACGAGGCCTTTGACAAGCGAACGAGCCTCCGCGCGACGCGGCGCGGTCGCCGCGTGCGTCAACGTCAACAGGCCCATCGTAGCGACGGACGCAAGAACGCCGGCCAGAAGCGCCAACCGCCAATCCATATAGCGGGACAGAAACGGGAACGCGAAACTCGCGACGATACCGCCCAGCGGCACGCCAGATTGCTTGACGGAGAAGATGAGGTTGCGCTTGCTCGGAGGCGTTACGCGGCTGAGCATTTCAGATGCGGCAGGATTATTCAGCCCGTATCCCAACCCAATAAGCAGAGACGCGAGCACGATGGCCGGTATCCATGACGTCGCGATGCCGGCAAAGCCGAGCGCAAAACAGAAAAGCGCTGCCTGCTCCACCCGCACTGGCCCGTAACGTTGCACCAGCGTTCCGGCGACCGCTGAGGAAAACATGCCGGAGGCGTAAATGAGACTAATCTGGTAACCGATCCAATATGCCCCGACCTCAAGATCCGCCGCGACGGCAGGCGCGATCGCCGTCAGCGCCAGGACGCTCGTCGTGGCGACAATCTGGATGAGGGTGGCTGTGGAAAGCGTCTGCAAAAGGGATGAGACCCTCGGCTTAGCGACCGAGGTCTCCGCTACAATATCGGACATTCTGGGAAATCACCCCGGCTACTTCCTTGGATATGTACGTACTAAACGAATGCCGAGCGAAGCACAAGCCCCGAAAGGTCCTTTCGCGAACCCTTATGAATTTGTTTGCATTCCCTTGAAAAAGAAGGTTCAAAGACCGCGCATGAGGCATGATCGTCCTATGAACTCGATACCAACGCTCGCCAATTCGGAAGAACAGACCGCGACGACGGGAAAAGGCTGGAAGCCCGAACTCGACACGGCGCCGCTTTATCTTCAGGTCGCGCGCCACATCGAGAACAAGATCAACAATGGCGACTACCCCGTCGGATCACTGCTGCCGACAGAAAACGAACTGGCGGAGGCGCTCGGCGTCAGCCGTCAGACCGTTCGACAAGCCATTGGCACGCTGCGCAACAAGGGGCGCCTCTCAGCCCGAAAAGGCGTAGGCACCCGCGTGGAGGCGGGGTTCAATCCCGAGCGCACTCGCTTTATCGCCCACTCCCGCTCCGAACTGTTCGAAATCGCGGCAGAAACGGAATTCGTGATCGCCTTCAAGGAGGAGATTTCGGCGCAAGGACGTTTGGCGGTGGATCTCGGCTGCAGACCAGGACGGAAATTCTTCCATATGGGCGGCATTCGTTATCCGACCAACCGCAGCAAGCCCTTCTCATGGAATGAAGTGTATGTCGACGCCCGGCTGTCGGCGGCGGTCAAGGACATCGACATCGCCCGTAGCGCGATCTTTCACTATATCGAGCAATATACCGGTGAAAAGATCCAGGAAATCGAGCAGGACATCAAACCGATGACCCTGACAGAAGACATCGCCGCCCGGCTCGGCGCCAAGACCGGCGATCTCGCGCTGGTGGTGACGCGGCGCTATTACGGCTCGGGCCGGCGCCTCCTGGAATACGCGTTTCAAGTCCTTCCCGCCGAACGCTTCACCTATACGACCACGCTGCGCGCCGAAAACTGAGTCGCATCGACAGCCAGTCGCGCCTTCCCGCGCTGAAAGCGCGGACGAAGCCTATTGTTCATCCATCGTGATCAGATCCTCGGCGCCGCATGCAGCACGGTTTCCGTGCGTCTGCACATGATTTCATCACGCACAAAGAAGCGTCATTTTTAGGCTAGACAGCCCTCACGAATTTTGCATTAGTTCGTACATACAGTCTCGACCCTCCTCCGAAACTGATGAAAAAGGGGAACCTAAAAATGGATATTGGAGTCTTCATTCCCATCGGCAACAACGGCTGGCTCATCTCGATGGCGTCACCGCAATACAAGCCGAGTTTCGAGCTCAACAAACAGATAGTGCAGAAGGCGGAAAGCTATGGGCTCGATTTCGCCCTGTCGATGATCAAGCTGCGCGGCTTTGGCGGCCAGACCGAATTCTGGGACTACAATCTCGAATCCTTCACGCTGATGGCGTCGCTTGCCGCCGTCACCGAGCGCATCAAGCTGTTCGCCTCCACCGCCGTGCTGACCTTGCCGCCGGCCATTGTGGCGCGCATGGCGACCACGATCGATTCGGTCGCGCCCGGTCGCTTCGGCGTCAACATCGTTTCCGGCTGGCAGATGGCCGAATACGACCAGATGGGCATCTGGCCCGGCGACGACTATTTCGGATATCGCTACGATTATTCGACCGAATATGTGCACATCATGAATGAGCTCTGGTCGAAGGGCGAATGCAGTTTCGACGGCAAGCACTTCACCATGAAGGATTGCAAGATGCGGCCGATGCCGGACCACAAGATCGAAATCGTCGCAGCGGGTCAAAGCCCGCGCGGCATGGAGTTCGCCGCCCAATACGCCGACTACAATTTCGTGCTGGGATCGGGTATCAACACGCCCACCGCCTATGCGCCCAACAATGAGCGGCTGATCGCCGCCGCCGCCAAGACCGGCCGTGACGTCGGCTCCTATGTGTTGTTCATGGTGATCGCCGACGAGACGGATGAACTCGCCAAGGCGAAATGGGAAAGCTATCGCGCTGGCGCGGATGTCGATGCGCTCGCCTGGATGGCGGATCAGGGCTCCAAGGACGCAAACGCCGACGCGTCCTCGACCGCCAAGTCGATCAACCTGCCGGAAGGCGCGGTCAATTTCAACATGGGCACGCTGGTGGGTTCCTATGCGAATGTCGCCCGCATGCTGGACGAAGCCGCCACCGTTCCGGGGACCAAAGGCATCATGCTGACCTTCGACGACTTCCTGATCGGTCTCGACCAGTTCGGTCAGCGCATCCAGCCTCTGATGGAAAGCCGCAGCGCCCTTAAGATCGCTGCAGAATAACAGGGTGTCGCGGATGCGGGCTTCGGAAACGGGACAGGCGATGGATCCATCGACATTGCGGGATCCATCGCAGGCGGACCTTCCCTTTCGTCGGACGCCGCATCCGTCAACCGCTTTCGGGATACCGACCGCGCCAGGATCTCTCCTGGCGCGTCGAGGCCGCGACGTGAGCCTTGGAGACCTTCTCTCAGCCTATACCGAAGGCGCGCTGAGCCCGGTGGACTATCTTGCCGAACTGGTTTCGGCGATTGAAACAAACCCTTTTGGTCGTCAGTCGGTGCTGCGTCTCGCCCCGAATTGGCAGGATCTGGCGAGAGACAGCGCCAGACGCTGGGAACGAGGACGGCAGCGACCTCTCGAGGGCCTTCCTTTCGGGGTCAAGGACATTATCGATGTCCGCGACGCCGGCATTACCTGCGGGTCCCATTTCACGGGAGATCGCATCGCGCCGTGCGATGCGCATGTCGTCGAACGATTGCGCGCGGCGGGAGCGATACCTCTTGCGATCACCGCCACGACAGAATTCGCTGCGGGTTCTCCGCATAATCCGCGATTTGGCGCCGTCACAAATCCCTGGGACGAAAAGCGCTGGACCGGAGGCTCATCGACCGGCTCGGGCGCGGCGCTGGCGGCGCGGTTGATGCCATTTGCGCTCGGCACGGATACGGGCGGCTCGATCCGTGTTCCCTCCTGCTGGTGCGGCGTCACCGGGTTGAAGCCGAGCCGCGAACTGGTGTCGCGTCAAGGAGTTGCGCCGCTGTCCTGGACGCTCGACCATGTCGGGCCCATGGCGCGCAACGCGATCGACCTGGCCCGCGTCCTGCCCTTCATGACCGCAGAGCCGGCAGCCTCCATCATCGCGGGATGTGAGGATCTCTTGCGTCGCGAACCAACCCGCCCCTTGCGCATCGGCGTGCCGCAAACCTGGTTCACCGAGCGCGTCGACCGGGCCGTGCTCGAAAATTGGGGCATGGCGCTGAAGGTCATGGAAACCTTGGGGCACCACCTCGTCGATTTGCCGGCCTTGGACATCGAGCCTTGGCATGAGGCGGGATGGATCATCCTGCAATGCGAACTTGCCGCCCTTCAGGGCCGAAATCTCGACCGCGCCGAACTATTCGATCCGGGCCTGCTCCTCCGGCTGCGCAAGGGGCTGACTTTTTCTGCAGTCGATTACCTTGCGGCTCTGCAAGCGCGCAAGGACGCGCAGACTGCGCTGGTGACTGCCATGAAGACTGTGGACGTGATGATCACGCCGGGCATCGGTGGAGAAGCCGGACGGCTCGACTCCTTGACAGTCGACGTCAACGGCGAAGCCATCAGCTTTCAAGAGATCATTTCCCGCAACACCATGATCTTCGATTTCACGGGCTTTCCGGCGCTCATGGCGCCCTCTGGCTTCGGCGCGGCAGGATTACCGACCGGCATCCAGATCGTCGCGCGGCCCGGCGATGATATCCTGTGCCTCGAGGCGGCCATCAGCTTCCAGGGCGCGACGGATCACCACCGCGCCATTCCTCCGGGGGCCGGCCTGTGACGCGCCGGACGCAGCCCCTCTACGGACTGACCGCAATGGAAGCCCTCGCCGCCCTTGCGGCAGGCGAGATAACATCCCGTGACCTCGTCGCCGCCTGTCTCGAGCGGATCAGCACCCGAGACGGCTCAGTCCGCGCTTGGCTGGCGATCCATCCCCGCGCCCTCGATATGGCGGAAGACGCAGACGCCGTTCCACTGAGCAAGCGGGGTCGGCTTCATGGTCTGCCTATCGGCGTGAAGGACGTGTTCGACACCAGGGATCTGCCGACCACGCATAACTCGCCGCTCTTTTCCGGCTTTCAGCCGGCGGCGGACGCCGCTCCGGTCGATCTGCTGCATGCAGAAGGCGCTATCATTCTCGGTAAGACCGACACGACGGAATTCGCCGCCGCCGGACGCGACGCCGCAACGGGAAATCCGGTCGATTTGACGAGAACGTCGGGCGGCTCATCGGCGGGTTCGGCGGCCGGCGTGGCGGATGGGCATGTTCCGCTGGCGCTCGCCACGCAGACTGGCGGCTCGACCATCCGGCCGGCCTCCTTCTGCGGCGTCTACGCGTTCAAGCCGTCTTTCGGACTGGTCAGCCGGGAAGGGGTGAAGATCTACGCCAACAGCCTCGACACTATCGGCTGGCACGCCCGCTCCGTCGAAGATCTTTCGCTCCTCGCCGGCGTTTTCGGTCTGACCGAGACAATCCGTCCATCCAAGGGCTCCCGAGACCTGTCAATCGCGATCGCCCGAGGCCCGCATGCCGAAAAGCTCGATGGCGACGCCCAAGCCGCGCTCGCAGCTGCCGAGGACCGGTTGCGCGAGGTGGGATGGGACATACGCCTTCTCGAACTTCCGCCATCCTTCGCCGAACTCGATCATCACCATCGCACGATTCTGCACAGAGAGGGGGCCGCCGCCTTCCGCAATCTCGCCCGCCGTTTCGGCGCCGATCTGCATGATGATTTTCATCACCGGGTGGAAAACCGCGACGGGCGCTCGCTCGCCGATCTCCGCAACGCCTATGACGCCGCAGCCGTGGCGCGGATCGATTTCGATCTGCTGGCATCCGATTTCGACGCTGTGATTGCGCCCAGCGCACCGGGTTTCGCGCCGCTTGGACGACGGCCGGGCGATCCCGTGTTCAACGCCATCTGGACGCTGCTCGGCGTTCCCGCATTGCATGCGCCGCTCTCCGGATTCGCTCTGCCGATCGGCGTCACCCTGTTGGGTCCGCGCTTTTCAGACCCTTCGCTTCTCGCCGTCGCGGCCCGCATCGCGCCGGTACTTAATGCCCATAAGCCACTGGAGTTCGCATGGCAGATCCCGCACTGAAACTGGCGCTCACGGAAAAACGGTTCATACTCGCCCCGGGCGTCTATGAACTGATCTCAGCGCTCATCGCCGATACGATGGGATTTCCAGCCCTTTACGTCACGGGTTACGGGACCGTCGCCTCCTATCTCGGCATTCCCGACGCCGGAATTGCAACCTATCGCGATATGATCGAGCGCATCGCCCAGATCGTCGCGCGCACGAAGACGCCGGTGATCGCCGACGCAGACACGGGCTATGGCGGCCTGCTGAATGTGCGCCAT
The DNA here is from genome assembly GCF_005222915.1 of Rhizobium sp. FKL33. Classification (GTDB taxonomy): domain Bacteria; phylum Pseudomonadota; class Alphaproteobacteria; order Rhizobiales; family Rhizobiaceae; genus Rhizobium_E. The sequence goes on along the minus strand of NZ_STFX01000010.1, from coordinate 181,800 downwards.
ACTGTGCAGGGCTACGAACAGGCCGGCGTCAGCGCCATCCAGCTGGAAGATCAGGAATTTCCGAAGAAATGCGGCCATACGCCCAATCGCCGCGTCGTGCCGATGGAAGACATGGTGCGAAAGATCGCCGTCGCCGTCGACAGTCGTACAAGCGATGATTTTCTGATCATCGCCCGGACGGACGCGCGCACCGGCCTCGGTCTTGCGGAGGCGATCCGCCGCGGCCAGGCCTATGCGAAGGCCGGCGCCGACATCATTTTCGTGGAATCGCCAGAGAGCGAGGAGGAAGTCCGCGAGATCGCCGCCGCCATCGACAAACCGCTGCTCGCCAATATGGTCAATGGCGGGCGGACCCCGCTAATGCCGGTCGAAACGCTCAAGTCGCTCGGTTATGGCATGGCGATCTATCCAGCGCTCGGCTTCCTCGCGCATGGGCAGGCCGTCCGCGCCGCCTATCGGGATCTTCTCGACAATGGCGTGACCACCGATGCGGTGGATCTCTATCCCTTCAAGGACTTCAACACGCTTTTAGGCTTCGAAGACGTCTGGAGCTTCGAAAAGACCTATGCGGAAACGTGAGGAACGCCGACATGGATGCCGATCTCAAGGAAAATTACGCTCGCGCCTATGACAACCGCATCGGCTTCGGCAAGAAGCCGGCGCTGGTTCTGGTCGATTTCGTCCAGGCCTATTTCGAACCATCCAGCCCACTTTATGCAGGGGTGGACGCGGCGCTTCAAAGCGCGCTGCGCATCCGCGCCGCCGCCCGTGCGAAAGGCGTCCCCGTCATCATCACGGGCGTCGTGCTGCATCCCTCGGGTCTGGATGGCGGTCGCTTTTTCCAGAAGGCCAAGCCGCTCGCCTCGTTCACCGCCGGCAATCCGCTCGGCGCATGGCCCGCCGGACTTCAGCCCGACGCCGATGAATTCGTGATCTCCAAGCAATATCCCAGCGCCTTTTTCGGCACGTCGCTTGCGCCGCTCTTGACCTCGATGGGCGTGGACAATGTCATCCTTACCGGCCTGACCACGAGCGGCTGTGTGCGGGCGAGCTGTGTCGACGCCATGTCGCATGGCTTCATCACCACTGTCGTCGCCGACGCCTGCGGCGACCGGCATCCCGCCCCGCATGAGGCCAATCTGTTCGACATGAACGCCAAATATGCCGATGTGGTCTCGGAAGCGGAGATCCTCGACTTCATCGCCACGCTTTAAACCTCAGGCGGCGGCGGGCTCTGGCGCCGAACGACGGCGCGCCGCCGCATAGCGCTCGGCGATCACCGCGCAGGCCATCAGCTGGATCTGGTGGAACAGCATGATCGGCAGCACGATCGAGCCGATCATTGGCCCGGCGAACAGGGCGTTGGCCATCGGCACGCCGCTCGCCAGGCTCTTCTTGGAGCCGCAAAAGACGATGACGATCTCGTCCTCGCGATTGAAGCCCAGCGCCTTCGATCCCCAATAGGTCAACGCCAGCACAAGCGCCAGAAGCAGCATGTCGATGACGGCGACCACGGCGAGATCGCGCAGCGAAAAATCGCTCCAGACGCCTTCGATCACCGCATGGCTGAAAGCCAGATAAACGACCATCAGGATGGAGCCGCGATCGACGGGCAGAAGAAGGTTCTTCTTCGACCGCACCCAGTCGCCGACCCAGGGCTGCAGGATCTGGCCGAGCACGAAAGGCGCGAGCAATTGCAGCAGGATCGTTTCTAGACCGCCGAGCGAAAAGCCGCTGCCGCCATCGCCGAGCGAGAACAGGAAATAGACCAGAAGCGGGGTCAGAAACATGCCGATGATGTTGGAGGCCGAAGCCGAGCACACCGCCGCCGGCACATTGCCCCCCGCCATGGAGGTGAAGGCGATCGACGACTGCACCGTCGACGGCAGGACGCAGAGATAGAGCAGCCCGAGATAGAGCGGATGCGGCAACAGGCTTTCCGGCAGGAAGCCGAGCGCCAGTCCGAGAAGCGGAAAGACGATGAAGGTGACCGCCAGGATCACCAGATGCAGCCGCCAATGCAGCATGCCCTTGATCACCGTCTCGCGCGACAGCCGCGCGCCATGCAGGAAAAACAACAGCGCAATCGCGATGTCGGTCGCGACCCCGAACCAATCCGCGAAAGCGCCGCTCGCCGGCAGCAACGAGGCGACAATGACGGTGGCGATGAGCATCAGCGTGAAGCTGTTGGGAATATAGCGGCGCATGGCGAAATCCTTGTGATCCCGCCAATTGTCTTGCATCACGTTTCGCAATACAAGAAATAACACTCATCGCAAAACACGATATCTATGTTCGACCTCTCGCAACTCCGCTCTTTCGTCGCCGTCGAAGAGACAGGCAGCTTCACGCTCGCCGCCGAGCGGCTGGGTCTCGGCCAATCCACTGTCAGCCAGCATATCCAAAAACTCGAAACGACAGTCGGGCGAAAGCTGCTGTCGCGCGACACCCATCGGGTCGCGCTGTCTGGTGATGGCGAAGCAATGATCGCTTATGCCCGCGATATGCTGGCCATCGCCGACCGGGCCGAATGTCACTTCCGCGCCGGCGATCTGCGCGGCCGCATCCGCTTCGGCGTCTCCGAAGATCTGGTCAACAGCCAGTTGCCGCTGATCCTTGAAGGCTTCGCCCGATCGCACCCGTCCGTCGATCTCGAATTGACGGTGGCGCTGTCCGGACCGCTGTTCCAGATGCAGGACAATGGCGAGATCGATCTCGTCCTCGCCAAGCGGCGGTTGGGCGAAACCCGCGGCGCGCTTCTGCATCGCGAACCGCTTGTCTGGCTGGCCCGCGATCCAGACCATGCCCTCACGCAAGCCCCTCTGCCGCTGATCGCCTTTCCCTCTCCAAGCGTCACCCGATCGATCGCGCTCGAGGCGCTGAACAAGGCCGGCGTTGCCTGGCGGATCAGTTGCACCTGCGGCAGCCTCAGCGGGCTGACCGCCGCCGCGAAAGCGGGCATGGGCGTCTTCGTGCAGCCGCGCAGCCTCGCTCCTTCAGGACTACGTGAGATTCCTGCGGGTCGTCTCCCCGAACTCGAAGATGTCGAATTCGTCCTCGTGGAGCGGCGCGGGGCCGACAAGGCGCTGACTTCGGCGCTCAGCGAAGAGATCATGCGCAAGGCGATCAATCTGCGCGCGGCGCCCTGACGTCGCGATGCGTCCTTGCGCGCCGCTCCGCCGGGGGGCTATTTTGGCGAAAACAGGAATCGCCTCGCATGACCAGCGCCTATGACATTCTCGATCGCCTGATCGCCTTTCCCTCGGTAAGCCGCGACGGCAATATCGATCTGATCCGCTACATCGCCGATGCGCTGGCGGCGGCGGGCATTCCCTCCCGGCTGTTTCCGCATGAAAATGGCGACCGCGCCTCGCTGTTCGCCACCATCGGCCCGGAAGGGCCGGGGGGCATCGTGCTCTCAGGCCATACCGACGTCGTGCCGGTCGACGGCCAGGCCTGGACCGTCGACCCCTTCCGCATGAGCCGCAAGGGCGACCGCTTCTATGGACGTGGAACCACCGACATGAAGGGCTTCATCGCCTGCGCTATGGAGGCCGCCGTCGCCGCCACCGAGCGCCGGCTGACGCGCCCTCTGCATCTCGCCTTTTCCTATGACGAAGAAATCGGCTGCGTCGGCGTCCGCCCGATGCTGGATGAACTGGCGACCGCCGGCATCGATCCGGAATGGGTGCTGATCGGCGAGCCGACCGCCATGCAGGTCGCCACCGGCCATAAGGGCAAGACCGGCGTCAAGGCCTATTGCACCGGCCATTCCGCCCATTCCGCGCTGGCGCCCACTGGCCTCAACGCCATCTATATGGCGACAGAGCTTCTGGCGGAAGTGCGCGCGATCCAGGCCGATATCGAGGCCTCCGGGCCCCGCGACGACGATTACACCGTGCCCTACACCACGCTGCATGCCGGCGTGATCCAAGGCGGCACCGCGCTCAACATCGTGCCCGACGCCTGCCGTCTCGATTTCGAAATCCGCAACCTCGCCGGCGACGATCCCATGGCCTATATGGCCAGGCTATTCGACAAGGCCGAGCGGATCACCGAAGAAGGACGGAAACGTTTCCCGGAAACCGGCATTCGCCTCGACATCTTCAACACCTATCCGGGCCTCAATGTCGATCCACGCGGCAAGGCGACCGAGACGGTGAAATCACTCTCCGGCGGCCAGCAATTCAAGGTCTCCTTCGGCACTGAAGGCGGGTTGTTCGAACAGGCCTTCGGCGCGCCGTCGATCGTCTGCGGTCCCGGCGATATGGAGCAGGGCCACAAGCCCGACGAATTCATCGAACTCAGCCAGATGGAAGCCTGCCGGACGATGCTCGGCAAGATCCTCGACCGGCTGTCCTGATCTTTCATTCCAGCGCATAGGAGGCGGGCTGCAAAGCGGCTCGTCGCCTCATGTAAATTTATTCAACCATTCGGTTGACAATTTAGCGCCCATCACGCACATTCAACCACATGGTTGAACATAATGCACAACAGATGGATCTCATCTTTCACGCTCTGTCGGACGCGACGCGCCGAGGAATGCTGGCTGCGCTCGCCTCGGGCGAACGCAGCGTCGGCGATCTCGCCGCGCCGCATGACATGTCACTGGCCGCGGCCTCCAAGCACATCAAGGTGCTGGAAAGCGCCGGGCTCATCCGCCGCGAGGTGAGGGGGCGCACCCATGTCTGCCGGCTCGACCCGGGCCCTTTAGCGCGCGCGCATGAGTGGCTGGCGATCTATCAGCGCTTCTGGACCGACCGTCTCGATGTTCTCGAAAATCTGCTGCGGACGGACCGCGGCACCGATGGAAATGCAACAGAGGGAGAGACCCGATGAATGAGCATGCCAAACTGAACGCCTATGCCGCCGTCGTCGAACAGGCGACTTTGAAACTCGAACGCCTGCTGCCCGGTCCGGCCGAGCGCGTCTGGTCCTATCTCACCGACAGCGAGCTGCGCCGCCAATGGCTGGCGTCGGGACCGATGGATCTCACGATCGATGGGCCCATGGAACTGGTCTGGCGCAATGACGAACTAACCGATCCGCCCGGGATACGTCCCGAAGGTTTCGGCGAGGAGCATCGCATGCAGAGCCGGGTGACGGAAATCGACCCGCCGCGCAAACTGGCCTTCGCCTGGGGACCCGGCGAAGTCAGCTTTACGCTGGAGCCGAAGGGGGAGGATGTGCTGCTGACGGTGATCCACAAGCGCATCAGCGACCGCGCCAATATGGTCAAGATCGGCGCCGGCTGGCACGCGCATCTGGATATTCTCAAAGCCCGTCTGGAAGAGGCCGCCCCCAAGCCGTTCTGGGATGTGTGGGCACGTCTGCGCGACGACTATGAAACGATGATCCCGTCGTAAAGCTCAGGGGCCGGTGCTCAGCCGGCCCCGCAGCATTTCTTGAACTTCTTGCCGGAACCGCAAGGGCAGGGATCGTTGCGGCCGGAGCCCGTGGCTGCGGGCTGCGATGCTCGGGCGACATCGCCGCGCATATAGCGCCAACCATCCGCAAGTCTCTGGAATTCAGAGGTTTCCGTTTGTGAAAACAGCCGGCCGCCCTCGCGATAGCGCACGGTGAACCGCACCGTTCCCGACACATCCTCTTCGCCGCCGGCGCGGACGTCCTCGATCGTCAGGCCCAGCCATTCCGTCTTTGCGATAGACAAAGCGAGAGAGGTGCGCTGGAAAGCCAGCCTCGCCTCTCCGGCGCAGGTCCGCTCGATATAATCGAGATCGCCGCGAGTGAACGCCGTATAGCGCGACCGCATCAGGCTTTCCGCCGTCGGCGCCGGCTTGCCGGCCAGATAGGGACCGCAACAGGAGATTTCGAACCGGCCGGAGCCGCAGGGGCAGGCGATCATGAAGGCCTCGCGCGTGGATAGACCTTCCGCCCTTAGCGCCTTGCCGCGACCTTGGCCAGTCCCGATCAGTCTTGGCGCGCCGCGATCTGTTCGGCGAGATATTTGGCGTCATGCCAGACGCCCCAGATGAAGGGCGAAGCGCGGCGGGAGAGCCAGGGAAGGCCGAGGAAATAAAAGCCCGGCACGGCGGAGACGCCGCGATGGTGAGAGGGGCGTCCGCGTTCATCCATCACGTCGAGCTTCAGCCAGCCGTAATCGAGCGTGTAGCCCGTCGCCCAGATGATCGAGGTGACGCCGACTTCCGAAAGATCAAGGTCGAGGATCGGATTCTTGACGCAATCGGGCTCCGGCCCAATGATCCGTGCTTCGGGCTCTTCCGGGAAATCCAGCCCTTCGCGAGCGATATGGGCGTCGGCGGAATCAAGCACCGAAAGATAGTCGGCGTCGCCCATGGCGATGTTCCTGGCAAGATCGTCGGCGAATGTCAGGACGCCGTCGTCATAGGATTGGGCGCGGCCGACCAGTGTGATGCCATGGGCTGCGAGATCGCGGAAATCCACCGTATGGCCGCCACGCGCGCCGCTGACGGCGATGGTGACATGTTCAAGCGCCGGATCATGGGCCTTGACGTCCCAGAGACCGAGAGCCCCGAGCCACCAGACGAAATCCTTGCCGCGATAGCTGCGCGGCGGCCGGTTATGTGGCCCCACCGCGAGATAGACTTTGCGACCGGCGCGGGCCAACTCATCGGCGATCTGCACGCCCGAGGAGCCGGCGCCGATCACGATGACGCCGCCATCGGCAAGCTGTGACGGATTGCGATAGGCGGACGAATGGATCTGGGTGACTCCACTCGACGCCGGAATCAGGGCGGGAAACACCGGCTTCTGAAACGGGCCGGTGGCGGAGACGACATTGCTGGCCTCGAACACGCCCTGATTGGTCTCGGCCGTGAAGCCGGACCCGTCGGGCTTGCGGCTGAGCGAGGTCACCTCGACGCCGCAACGCACCGGCGAGCCATTCTCCCGCGCATGGGCCTCGAGATAGCTGACGATACTATCCTTGCCGGCGAAAGCCTCCGGGGCGATGTCGTCAAAGGTGCGGGTCGGGAAGCGGTCATGCCAGGATGGGCCGTTGGCCACGAGCGAATCCCAGCGCTCGGAGCGCCAGCGCTCGGCGATGCGGTTGCGCTCCAGCACGAGATGGGGAATTCCCGTCTTGGACAAATGCTCGCTCATCGCAATTCCGGCCTGGCCCGCCCCGATGATGAGTGTGTCGATGGTTTCCACCGTCATAAGGCGGGCTCCTTTGCCGAAATCCTGAAAAGCCGGCCTGTCGCCGGACGAGGAAAAGGCTAACCGAGCCGACTGGTTCGGGAAATGATGATTTATTTGACATCTGATTTGGATATTTCGAATTAGCGGCGACCCTCGAAAGCTGCTGCGAGTTTTCCGCGAACCTAACCAATGGAACGCATTGCTTCGGTTTTCCTGATGCAACAGCGACGGAAAGCTTTCTTTCCTCTCTTGCGAACATCGGCTCCTATGACGCCAGCTCCGCCCTGCCGGGGAACGCCAACCGAAGAATGGAATGACCATGCCCGTCCACAAGCGCATCCGGATGTTCAACACCAAGGACACCTATCCCGAACAGAAGCTCGACAACGATCTCTGCCAGGTCGTGGTCGCCCGGGGAACCATGGTGTTCGTGCGCGGCCAGATCGGCCAGAATCTCGACACGAGCGAGAATGTCGGCATCGGCGATGTCGCCGCCCAGACCGAACAGGCCATGGCCAACATCAAGATGCTGCTGGAAGAAGCGGGCTCCGAACTCGGCCATATCTGCAAGATCACCATCTATCTCGTCGATCCCCGTTATCGCGAGACCGTTTATCGCGTCATCGGCAAATGGCTGAAGGGCGTCTTCCCTGTTTCGACCGGCGTGGTGATTTCCGCGCTCGCCCGGCCGGAATGGCTGGTCGAGGTCGACGTCACCGCCGTCATTCCGGATTGACGCCATGACCTTTTCGATCCTCGGGCGCTGCAAGACCACCGGCCGGCTGGGCATGGCGATCTCCTCGTCGTCACCTGCGGTCGCCGCGCGCTGCGCCCATGCTCGCGCCGGCGTCGGCGTCGTCGCCAGCCAGAACATCACCGATCCGGCGCTGGGGCCAAAGGGGCTCGACCTGCTCACGTCGGGCCTCGACGCAGACGCGGCGATGACGGCGCTTCTCGACGGTTATCCACATACGGAGTGGCGCCAGCTCGTCATTCTCGACGCAAACGGACAGTCTGCGCTGTTTTCAGGCGGGCAGACGCTCGGCGTCCACGATACGGCCCAAGGGCTCGATTGCGCCGCCGCCGGCAATCTGCTCGCCAATCCCTTCATTCCCAAGCGCATGGTCGCGGCGTTTGAAGCGGCGGAAGGCGATCTCGGCGACCGGCTGATCGCCGCCATGCAGGCGGCGCTCGAAGCGGGCGGGGAGGCGGGGCCTGTTCATTCCACCGGTCTGCTGATCGTCGATCAGGTTAGCTGGCCGGTTGCCGATCTCAGGGTCGACTGGGCGGACGAAAATCCGATTGGCCAGCTCGCCGATCTCTGGCGGCTCTACAAGCCGCAGCTCGACGCCTATGTCACCCGCGCCCTCAATCCTTCGGGCTCGCCGAGCTACGGCGTTCCCGGCGACGACAGATAAGGAGCCGAACCGATGACCATGACTTTGGCAGACTGGAAAGACGCAGCGGCAAAACTCCGGTTTCGCAACCGGGCCTTTATCGACGGCGCTTTCGTTCCGGCGCTCTCCGGAAAGACCTTTCCGAGCGTCAATCCGGCGACGGAGGCGGTGATCACTGAGATAGCCGCCTGTGACGCCGAGGATATCGACCGCGCGGTCAAAGCCGCGCGCGCCGCCTTCGAGGATGGTCGCTGGTCGGGCAAGACGCCGGCTGAGCGCAAGGCGGTGCTGTTGAAGCTCGCCGATCTCATCCGCGACAACCTCACCGAATTCGCGCTGCTCGAAAGCCTCGACATGGGCAAGCTCGTGACGGATGCAGCGGCCATCGATGTGCCGGGCGCAGCCGGCGTCTTCCAATGGTTCGCCGAAGCCATCGACAAAATCTATGACGAGATCGCGCCCACGGGTCGCGGCAATGTCGCGATGGTCAGGCGCGAAGCGCTGGGCGTCATCGGCGCTGTGACGCCCTGGAACTTCCCGCTCGACATGGCCGCCTGGAAATGCGCGCCGGCGCTCGCCATGGGCAATTCGGTGGTGCTGAAACCTGCCGAGCAATCGCCGCTCTCCGCACTCTTCCTCGTCGAACTTGCGCTTGAAGCTGGCGTGCCCGCCGGCGTGTTCAACGTCGTTCCTGGCTTTGGCGAGACCGCCGGCAAGGCGCTCGGCCTGCATGAGGATGTCGATTGCATTACTTTCACTGGCTCCACCGAAGTCGGCAAATATTTCCTCGGCTATTCCGCACAATCCAACATGAAACAGGTCTGGCTGGAATGCGGCGGCAAGAGCCCCAACCTGATCTTTGACGATTGCGAGGATCTGGACGCCGCAGCCGACATGGCCGCCTTCGGCATCTTCTTCAATCAGGGCGAAATCTGCTCGGCCAATTCACGGCTGCTCGTCCAACGCGGCGTCGCCGGCGCGTTTATTGAGAAGATGAAAGAGCGCGCCGCGCGTTATGTGCCCGGCGATCCTCTCGATCCGGCCTCGACCATGGGCGCGATCGTCGACGGCCGCCAATGCGACCGCGTCCAATCCTATATCGAACACGGCAAGACCACTGCCAAGCTGATCGCCGGCGGAGAGCGCGTGACGGTTGCTGGCAAGGGCCATTTCATCCAGCCGACCATCTTTGCGGACGTCGATCCTGACGATCGGCTGTCGCGGGAAGAGATCTTTGGACCGGTGCTGGCCGTGACGGTGTTCGACACCGAGGAAGAAGCCGTGACGCTCGCCAATGACACGATCTATGGGCTGGCGGCCTCCGTCTGGACCTCGAACCTGTCGCGCGCCCACCGGCTGATCGATGTGCTGAAAGTCGGCACTGTCTCCGTCAACACCGTGGACGCCCTGTCTCCGATGACGCCCTTTGGCGGCTTCAAGCAATCCGGCGTTGGCCGCGACCTGTCGCTGCACGCCTTCGACAAATTCTCCGGCCTCAAGACCGCCTGGATCAAATACTGACTGTTTCTCCCGCGAAGCCTTGCCCGCCGGCTGCAGTCCGGCGGTTTTTTGTGTTCGTACAAAATAATCATTACCTCATTGACTCATCATACCAGTTGCTTTACCCGTTCCTCCAGAGTGAGGAGCGGCGCCGTCGGGAGGACGGCAGCCTGGGAGGCCTCCGCCGCAGCGTCGGTGGACAGCAACCCTCTGCGCCCAAAGCGCCGACCCTCCAGGTGACACAGAAGCAAGGACGGAGACGGCACAATGACGGCCATCGCGCTATTCGGAGCAGGCGGAAAAATGGGTTGCCGCCTGGCGAAAAATCTCAAGGGATCGCGTTTCGACGTCCGTCACGTCGAAGTCAGCGACGCCGGCAAGGCGCGGCTTGCCAATGAACTGGGCGTCACGGCGGTTGACGCCGACGCCGCGCTCGGTGGCGCCGATGTGGTGATCCTGGCGGTGCCGGATACCGCCATCGGCAAGGTCGCGCATTCGATTTCCGACAAGCTCAAGCCTGGCGTGATGGTCGTGGTGCTCGACGCCGCCGCCCCCTTCGCCGGCCATTTGCCGGAGCGCGCCGACCTCACTTATTTCGTCACCCATCCCTGCCATCCGCCGATCTTCAACGACGAGACCGACATGGCCGCCAAGAAGGATCACTTCGGCGGCGTGCACGCCAAGCAGCATATCGTGTCTGCGCTGATGCAGGGTCCGGAAAGCGAGTATGCGCTCGGCGAGGAAATCGCCAAGACGATCTGGGCGCCGGTCATGCGCTCGCATCGCGTCACCGTCGAACAGATGGCGCTGCTGGAGCCCGGTCTGTCCGAAACCGTCTGCGCCTCGCTGCTCGTGGTCATGAAAGAAGCCATGGACGAATGCGTCCGCCGCGGCGTGCCCAAGGAAGCGGCCCGCGACTTCCTGCTCGGCCACATGAACGTGCTCGGCGCGGTCATTTTCGAAGAGACGCCCGGCGTGTTTTCCGACGCCTGCAACAAGGCGATCGAATTCGGCAAGCCCGTGCTGATGAAGGACGACTGGCTGCGCGTTTTCGAACCCGAAGAAATCGCCGCCAGCATTCAGCGCATCACCTGAGGCTTAGCGCCACAGACAAGCGGGCGTGGAGGCGTCCGCTTGATGACTACAGGGCACGGCCGACGCGCCGCGCCAAAACCTGTTCAAGAGGAGGAGAACATCATGACACTGACCCGCAGACTGACGCTTGCCGGCTTCGCCGCCATCATGGCGGCCACCACCGCCATGCCGGCCTTTGCCGCCGATCTCATCGCCATCATCACCCCCAGCCACGACAATCCGTTCTTCAAGGCGGAAGCCGTGGGCGCGGAAGCCAAGGCCAAGGAACTCGGCTATGACACGCTGGTGCTCGTGCATGACGACGACGCCAACAAGCAGTCGCAGCTGATCGACACCGCCATCGGTCGCGGCGCCAAAGCCATCATTCTCGACAATGCCGGCTCGGAAGCGTCGATCGCCGCCGTCAAGAAGGCCAAGGACGCCGGCGTCCCCTCCTTCCTGATCGACCGCGAAATCAACGCCACCGGCATCGCCGTCTCCCAGATCGTCTCCAACAACTATCAGGGCGCGCAGCTCGGCGCGGAAGAGTTCGTCAAGCTGATGGGCGAGAAGGGCAATTATGTCGAGCTTCTCGGCCGCGAAGCCGATCTCAACGCCGGCATCCGCTCCAAGGGCTATCACGACGTCATCGACGACTATCCGGAGATGAAGATGGTCGCCCAGCAGTCGGCCAATTGGAGCCAGACGGAAGGTTATTCCAAGATGGAAACCATCCTGCAGGCCAATCCGGATATTCAGGGCGTCATCGCCGGCAATGACACCATGGCCATGGGCGCGATCGCAGCACTCCAGGCCGCCGGCCGCAAGGACGTGATCGTGGTGGGCTTCGACGGCTCCAACGACGTGCGCGACTCGATCCTGGCAGGCGGCATCAAGGCCACCGTCATGCAGCCGGCCTATGCGCAGGCCCAGCTCGCCGTGACCCAGGCCGATCAGTACATCAAGACCGGCAAGGGCCCGGCTGAGGAAAAGCAGCTGATGGACTGCGTGCTGATCACCGCCGACAACGCCGGCAAGCTCGAAACTTTCGCGCTGAAGGACTGATTTTCCCAAGGCCGCCACACGGCCGACTTTGCGCGGGGGCGCTTTTCAGCATCCCCGCGCCTTTTCCCTTCATTCCGGGCCGTTTGCCGGCCCATTTTGGTGTACACGACCGGAGCGCGCCATGTCCCGACATCACGCCTTCATCGCCCTTCTGGCGCTGACTGGGCTCACGCTGGCCGGATGCAAATTCGTCAAGACCGAGGACCAGCAGAAGGAAGCGGCCGCCGCCGCCTTCGATCCAGACCGGCAGGTGGCCGAGATCTGGGACAGCAAGGTCGTCCCCTATTTCGACAAGAAAGCCGCGCCCTATAAAGACGTCGCGGCCCTCGTCGCCTCCGATCCGGACGCCGCCAACAAGACCTATGGCCATAAGGAAAAGCAGGGCAACGCGCCCTGGACCTATGCCGCCAAAGTCGACGGCGTCATCGTCAAGGCCGAGACCAAATCCCGCGCCGGCTATGTCGACGTCGATGTCGACGGCGATCAGAAGGCGGATGTGCGCGTGGCGATTGGCCCCGCCATTCGCGGCACGGCGCTGCGCGACGCGCTGGATTTCGTCGATTTCAACTCCTTCCGCAACCAGATCGAATGGGCGCAGTTCGGCAAATCCTTCAACATTCACGTCAACAAGCTGACGCTGGAAAAGCTGCCGCGCGACACGCTCGTCGGCAAGACCGTGAAAGCGACCGGCGCCTATCCGCAGCCGTCTTCGGGTCAATTGCCGCAATTCGTGCCGGCGACGATCACGATCGGAGGCTGAGATGGACGCTTCCCAGGACGACGTCATCCTCGAACTGCGCGACGTCACCAAAGCCTATTCCGGCATTCTCGCCGTCAAGAAAGCCAATCTCAAGCTCAGGCGCGGCGCGGTCAATGTGCTGGTCGGCGAAAATGGCGCCGGCAAATCGACGCTGATGCGCATCATCGCCGGCGTGGAGCAGCCAACGCTCGGCGAGATCTGGATGGATGGCGAACGCATTTCGCTTTCCTCGCCCGCCGACGCCGTCAAACATGGCATCGGCATCGTCTTTCAGGAACTCAACCTGTTCGGCAATCTCACGGTGGCCGAAAACATCTTCGCCACCCGCGAGATCACCCGCGGCCTGCGCGGCATCGACCACAAGGCGCAGGTCGACAAGGCCAACGCCTTCCTCAACCGACTGGAAGCCGGCATCTCCGCCGAGACGCTCGCCGAAGACCTGCCGATCGGCCAACAGCAGCTGGTGGAGATCGCCCGCGCCGTCTCGCTCGACACCCGCATCCTCATCATGGACGAGCCGACCTCGGCTCTGTCCGCTGCGGAAGTCGACATTCTCTTCCGCGTCATCGCCGAACTGAAGGCGCAGGGCGTCGCCATCGTCTATATCTCGCACCGGCTCGAAGAGCTGATGCGGATCGGTGATTACATTACCGTGCTGAAGGACGGCCAGATCACCGGCCAGGCTTTGGTGAAGGACATCGACACCCGCTGGATCGTCCGCTCGATGATCGGCTCTGACGCCAAGGATTTCGCCAAGGCCACGGATCACAAGATCGGCGGCGAGGCGCTGCGCGTCGAAGAGATCTGCCTGCCGCGCGCCCAGGGCGGCTATGCCGTCGATCACGTGTCGCTCACGGTGCGCAAGGGCGAAATCCTCGGCATTTACGGCTTGATGGGCGCAGGCCGAAGCGAACTGTTCGAATGTGTCATGGGCCGTCATCCCCTGTCGTCGGGCCGGATCTTCATCGATGGCGCAGAATTGACTGCGCCCGACACAACCCGCCGCATCCAGAAGGGACTGGCCCTGATCCCGGAGGATCGCCAGCGCGAAGGCCTCGTGCAATGCCTGTCGATCGCCGAGAACCTGACGCTCGCGAGCCTCGGTCAGTTCGTGAAGAGCCTGTTCCACATCGATCTCGCCAAAGAGAAGCAGGCGATCAAGGATTCGATCCGCAATCTCGCCATCAAGGCGCCGAACCCGGATTTCGAAGTCACCTCGATGTCGGGCGGCAACCAGCAGAAGGTCGTCATCGGCAAGGCGCTGATGACCGGGCCGAAGGTGCTGCTGATGGACGAGCCGTCGCGGGGCATCGATGTCGGCGCGAAGGCCGATGTCTTCCGCACCATGCGCCGGCTGGCGGGTGAGGGGCTCGCCATCCTGTTTTCCACCTCCGATCTCGAAGAGGTCATGGCGCTGTCGGACCGGATCGCCGTGATGAGCAACGGCCGACTGGTGACGATCCTCGATCGCGCCGCCGCCACCGAGGAGGCGATCATCGCCGCCTCCGCCGAAGGACATAAACAAAGAAGGACGCTTCACTGATGACCGCCGCCGCCAACGCCGCAACGGGCGCGAGCCCAGTCTCCGGATCGCTCCTCCTGACGCTCATGAAACTGCGCACCTTCATCGCGCTGTTTGCCGTGATCGCCTTCTTCTCGATCTTCGCCCCGAATTTCCTGTCGACGGCGAATATGATCCTGATGTCCAAGCATGTGGCGCTCAACGCCTTTCTCGCCATGGGCATGACCTTCGTCATCGTCACCGGCGGCATCGATCTCTCGGTCGGCTCGATCGTCGGCCTGTGCGGCATGGTCGCCGGCGGGCTGATCCTCAACGGCATCCAGCTTCCGATCGGCTACACCGTCTATTTCAACATTTTCGAAGTGGCGCTGATCGTGCTGGTGGTCGGCGTGTTCATCGGCGTCATCAACGGGCTGTTGATCACCAAGCTGAATGTCGCGCCCTTCATCGCTACGCTCGGCACGCTCTATATGGCGCGCGGCGCGGCCCTCCTTTACTCCGACGGCCAGACGCTGCCCAATCTGGTCGGCAAGCCGGAACTCGGCAATGAGGGCTTCGGCTTTCTCGGCGCAGGCTATATTCTGGGCCTGCCGACATCCGTCTGGCTGCTGATCGCGGTGGCGCTGGCGGCGGCCTATTTCGCCCGTTTCGTGCCGCTCGGTCGGCATATCTTTGCGGTCGGCGGCAATGAGCGGGCGGCCCGCATGTCCGGCATCCGCGTCGACCGGGTGAAGATGTTCGTCTATATGTTTTCCGGCTTCTGCGCCGCGATCGTCGGCCTGGTGATCTCGTCGGAACTGATGGCCGCGCACCCGGCCACCGGCAATTCCTTCGAGCTCAACGCCATCGCGGCGGCCGTGCTCGGCGGCACCTCGATGTCGGGAGGACGCGGCACGATCGGCGGCACGATCATCGGCGCCTTCGTGATCGGCATTCTGTCGGACGGACTGGTGATGATGGGCGTGTCGTCCTTCTGGCAGATGGTCATCAAGGGTCTGGTCATCATCGTCGCCGTGGTTGTCGATCAGGCGCAACGCAAATTGCAGCAGCGCGTGACGCTGATGCAGATGGCCAAGGCCGGCTGAGCAGGGGAGGGCGATGATGCCGACATTCAAGGGCGCGTTGATCGGCTGCGGCTTCTTCGCCGTCAACCAGATGCATGGATGGGGCGACGCCGGCAATGTCGAGATCGTCGCGATCTGCGATCGCGATCCGGAACGGCTGAAGATCGTCGGCGACCAGTTCTGCGTCGCCAGACGCTATCAGGATGCGGAGGCGATGTTTGCCGATGGCGGCTTCGACTTTGTCGATATCGCCACCACCGTCTCCAGCCACCGGGCGCTGGTGGAGCTTGCCGCGCGGCACAAAATTCCGATGATCTGCCAGAAGCCGTTCGCCCCGACGCTGGATGACGCCAAGGCCATGGTCCGCTCCGCCCAAGACGCCGGCGTTCCCCTGATGATCCACGAGAATTTCCGCTGGCAGACGCCGATCCTGGCGGTCAAGGCCGCATTGGACTCAGGCGAGATCGGCGAGGCCTTCTGGGGCCGCGTCTCCTTCCGCTCCGGCTTCGACGTGTTTTCCGGACAGCCTTATCTGGCCAAGGGCAAGCGCTTCATCATCGAAGATCTCGGCATCCATTCGCTCGACATCGCCCGCTATCTGTTCGGCGACGCCAGCAGAATGACGGCGCGCACCAGGCGCATCAATCCCGCCATCGCAGGCGAGGATGTCGCCACGATGCTGCTCGACCATGACAACGGCGTCACCTCCGTCGTCGATGTGTCCTACGCTTCGAAGCTGCCGGAAGAACCGTTCCCGGAAACCTTCGTCGAGATCGACGGAACCGAGGGCACGCTCCGGCTCGGCAAGGACTACAGCTTCACCGTGCATGGCCGTTCCGGCACGAAAGTCTCCACCGTCGCGCCCAACCTGCTGCCCTGGGCCTCGCGCCCCTGGCACAATATTCAGGAGAGCGTGGCGCTGATCCAGAAGCACTGGATCGAGCGACTGGCCTTGGCGCAGGCGCCCGACACCTCCGGGGACGACAATCTGAAAACCTTCGCGCTGGTCGAGGCCGCCTATCTCAGCGCAGAGACTGGAAAGACCGTTGATCTCGCGGATCTACTTGGCTGACACCCTGTTGCAATCCATGAGGAGGGAACCATGAGCAGCCTCGATTTCCGTCTTTATGGAACGCATGAGCCGTCGGCCCCCATGCGCAGGCTGACGGCCGGGCCTCTGAGCGTCGATCTGCAGGACGGCAATCTCCGCACCATCCGCTATCATGGCCACGAAGCCTTGCGCGCCATCGCTTTTCTGGTGCGCGACAAGGATTGGGGAACCTGCGCGGCAAAGATTTCCAACCTCGCCATTCATGAAAGTGAGCCGCGTTTCCGCATAACCTATCGCGCAAGCTATTCCGCTCCGGATGGAGCAAGACTCGTCGCCGACATCGTCATAGAAGGAGAGGCGGAGCGCATTCGCTTCACGGCGGATTTCACGGCGCAAGGCGATTTCGAGACGGCCCGCGCCGGCTTCACCGTGCTGCATCCCATCGTCGGCGTCTCCGGCGAGCCGGTGACGGTGGGCCATGCGGATGGATCGGTCGAGCAGGCGCATTGGCCCAGGGCGATTGATCCCTGGCAGCCCTTCGAGGAGATCGCCTCCATCACGCATAGGGTCGCGCCGGGCATAACAGCAGAGACCTGCTTCGCCGGCGATATCTTCGAGATGGAAGACCAGCGCAACTGGACCGATGGTTCCTACAAGACCTATGTCCGGCCCTTGGCGCTGCCCTGGCCCTACCGCCTCGAAAGCGGCGCGCGCCATAGCCAGAGCGTCGAACTGATCCTTTCAGCAGGCGCTGCAGCGCCGGCTCTGGCGCGGTCGGATACGCCTAGCTCGCTTGCTCTATCTCCGAAGGCTGTGCGACTGCCGGAGATCGGCGTTGGTCTGCGGCCCGACTGCGCTGAGGCCGAGGCGCGGCATCTCCCTTTGCTTGAGCAGATCGGAGCGCGGCATCTCATCGCCCATTATGATCCGATCGCGGGTCATGGTTCGGAAGCGCTCAAGCACTATGCAAATGTCGCGCGGAGCTCAGGCCTCAAACTCACCCTCGAATGCGCCGTCGCTTGCAAAGGTCACCTCGATGACGAGATGGCTGAACTCGCGGCGCTCGTTTCGGAGGCCAATCTCCCGATCGACACGCTGTTTGTAAGCCCCTCTGTGGACCGGCAATCGACGCCCCCAGGCTCGGCATGGCCCGATTGCCCGCCGCTTGAAGACCTCTATCAGGCGGCGCGCAAGTCCTTTCCCGGCATTCGGCTGGGCGGCGGCATGCTCTCCTATTTCACCGAACTCAATCGCAAGCGCATTCCGGGCCATCTTGTCGATTACGTCAGCCATTGCACCAACCCCATCGTGCATGCGGCCGACGACCTCTCGGTGATGCAGACATTCGAGGCGCTGGCCGATGTCGTCGCTTCGGCGCGCGCCCTCTATGGCGACAAGCCCTATCGCATCGGCCCCTCGACCATCGCCATGCGCCAGAACCCCTATGGCGCGGCGACCAAGGACAATCCGACGCTCTCGCGCATTCCAATGGCCAATGTCGATCCGCGCCATAACGGCCTGTTCGGCGCGGCCTTCGCGCTCGCTTACGCCGCGACCACGCTGCCAGCGGAGCTCGAAGTCCTCACTCTGTCGACTTTGGCCGGTCCGTTCGGGCTTATCGCCGGCAGGGGCGAACCTTGCGCATCGGAGAGCATCCGGCCGCTCGGCCGTGTCATCGCCGAACTCGGGCGCCTCGCCGGCCGGCGCGCATGGGCCGTGACCTCGGATGCCCCATCGGACGTCCTGGGATTGGCGGCGGAAGGCGAGAGGGGCGTGGTTCTGCTCGCGGCCAACATCACGCCGCATGATCGAGAGGTGAGACTTCCCGGTCCTGCCGCCAGTCTCGCTCTGCTGAACGCTGGCACGCTCGACAAGGGCTTTACGGAGATTTCCTCAACGAACACTGTTTCGCTGCCGCCTTACGCATGCCTCAAGGCGTTGATCTCCAAATAAAATTCGTGTTCACGAGGAAGTTATCTGGAGTTGAGGTGACAAGTTTTTCGGGTCGTGCGAAGGCGCTTGGGCATATTCCTCCCAGCCCAAGCAAGGCACTGACATCATGGCGTTCACCGAAAAACTGAACTTTTATTCACCCTACATGCTCAGCATCACCCGCATCGTGTCGGGCCTCATCTTTCTGGAACATGGCACGGCCAAGCTACTCGGCTTCCCGGTCTCGCAGATGAACCCGGCTGCGTTCAGCCTCGGTTGGTGGGCTGGCGTCATCGAACTGATTTGCGGCGCGTTGTTGACCGTCGGCTTCCTGACCCGTCCGGCCGCCTTCCTCGCCTCGGGCATGTGCGCTTTCGCCTATTTCATCGCGCATGCGCCGCAGAACTTCTTCCCGATGAACAATGGCGGCGATGCGGCGATCCTGTACTGCTTCCTGTTCCTGTATTTCGTGTTTGCCGGCGCGGGTCCGCTCAGCGTCGACGCCCAGCGCGCCAAGGCCTGATTGATCGGAGGGGAGGGCGGTCAGCCGCCCTTTCCTCGCCCGTCAGGGACGGCCGGCGCGGATCATCGAGAAGTAATCGTCGCCGCCGACCTGACCGCCCTTCAGCGCGATCTCCAATCCATCGAGATCGCCGCCATGCGCCTTGCAGAGCGGCGAGCCCGGCGTTTGCGGCAGCGGCATCGCCAGCGTCAACGCTTCGATCCCCATCTCCCCGAGCGCATGGCTGGATGTGTCGCCGCCGGCGACCACCGCGCGGAGGAGCTTCGCTTCTTTCACCAGACGTTTTTGGATCTCTCCCAGCCCTTGTCCGATCCGGTGCCGCGCGCCTTCCTGCGTGTCGATTTCGTTGCCGCGATCGGCGGACGGTCCGAGCGCCGTATAGATCACCGGGCTCGCGCCGCGCGACAGGATCTCCAAACCAGCGACCACGCCGCGTTCAATCTCGTTTACCGCATGGTCGCCGGTCAGATACAGCGGATCGAGCGCTACGGCTTCAAACCCATGAGCCAGCGCGTGTCGGATCTGCCGCTCGGTCGTCGGCGACACCGAACCCGAGACCACAGCGATTTGCTCGACAGGCCCGACCGCGTCGAACACAGGTTTCGGCCCGATCAACCCCGCCTGTCGCCAGGCTTCGATCAGCGCATATTCGACGCCCGAGGAGCCGCAGACAAAACGGCCGCGATCTCTGAGAGCATTCCACAGGATCTGTCCGGCGGCGGCCTGCGTGCCCCCATCCAGCACATCGATCAGCAGAATGGCGGGATCATCCGCGAGCGCAGCGCCAAGCGCGCCAGCGACATCGGCGCCGGTCAGGGACACGCAATCGAGCAGTGCAGACGACAGTGACGTCTGGCGCGAGAGATGGAGAAGGAGATCGGCCTCATCCATCGGCGTCACCGGATGCCGGCTCATCACCGGATGCCGGTCGATGCGGTAATTCCTGCCCTGATAGGCGGCGAAAAGCTGGCCGAAAGCGGTGTAGCGACGGATCTGCGGCGCGCCGACAAGGAGACTGGTGGTTCGATTTCCAAATATGCGCGCGCCGATCTCGATAGCACGACCGATACTGCCAATCCCCGGGCTGGAATCGAAGGTCGAGCAGACCTTGTAATGACAGATTTCGGCGTCTAGCCCGGCGAGCCACGCAAAGGCCCCAGCGAGATGGACATCCATCCAGTCCGGGCTCTCGCTGCGGCTCGTGCCGGCAAGCCCGACGGCGCGCGCGTCGCGAAACCGCTTCCCCGTCTCCGCGCTCGGACGTTTCAGATAGAGGACCGTGTCGACGCCATTGGACGCAAGCGCCTCCATCACATCGGTCGAGCCGGTGAAATCGTCGCCGTAATAGCTGATCAGGGGGCGGGTCATATCATGCTCCGGGAAGGTTTATCAGGCGGCCTTGCCGTCGGCGAATTTCTCGATCGAGCGGGCAAGTTCGGGGTGATCCCTCGCATAATCCTCAAGCGCCACGCCCGCCACCGCCGCCTCCCAGGCCTGCCGAACGGCCTTGACGCCCGCGCCCGGTCCATCGGGATGGCTGACGATGCCGCCTCCGCAGAGATAGAGGAGATCCGTCGAGCCGCCGGTGGCCTTGATCGTATCGGGCGCCTGGCCGCCCCATTGACCCGAGCCGATCACCGGCAGGGGGCAATCGGAAGGGTCGAATATCGGCGTCGACACTGCCTTGTAGGAACGCACGAAGCTTTCGTCCGGCTCCCAATATTTGACCCGGATGCCGTTGATCTGAAACTGATCGACGCCGAGCAGTCGCCAGAACTGTTGCCAGACGGAGAACTCAAAGCCGATGCCGGCATGACGGGTGAGAACATCCCAACCGTTGCGATGGGCGTGCAGCACGAGACCCGAGCGCTTGCGCAGGAAACTCATGCCGCCAAAGCCGATCGAGTTGATGTTGACCACGGCGCAATTGCCGCCGGCTTTCACCACGAGATCATGGTTGCGCATCATCTCGTCGGGATCGGCATGCGAAATGCCAAAGGCGTACATCACTTTCTTGCCGGTCTTCTGCTCGTGATCGAGAATTCTCGGCATGATCGCCGCCACCCGCTCCGACAAAGGCGAATAGGCCGGGCTCATCAGCTTCTCGTCGTCCTTGATGAAATCGACGCCGGCCTCGATCAGCTCGCCGACCATCTCCGCCGTCTCATGCGGTCGCAGGCCCAGCGCCGGCTTGACGATCGTGCCGATGATGGGCCTGTTCACCACGCCCGTCAGTGTCCGGCTGCCCGCGACGCCGAATTGCGGACCAGGATGAGCGGCGCGGAACGCGTCGGGCAGCTTGAGGTCGACGATGCGGATGCCGGTCATGCCCTTGATCGAAAAGACGCCGCCAATGCAGATCGTCATCAGCGCCGAGAGATCGGTTCCGACCGCGTCTATCGGAAAGTCGATATCGACATCGGCGCGATGAAACAGACTTGCGCCGCCGCCTTCATCCGGAAAGGACGGTGTGTCGATCGGGGGCAGGGGGCGAATATCGACGACCCGGGCGGCGACCCGCGCCTTCAGCTCTTCGGTCTCGCCGGGCAGCGCCACGAAGGTGCCGGTGGACTGATCGCTGGCGATCTTGGCGGCCATTTTTTCAATGGAGCCGGCCGTTTCGATACGATAGGTGACCCTGATCACGCCGCTCCTCCCCGAGCATTCGCGTTGCAACTCGCAGACAACTGGTATAATGAGTATCACTGTCATGCAAGTGCCCGGCGACGGTTTTCTTGCTTCGCGCAATCGTGCATAAGATCAGCGGCGAAACAGAAGGTAACGCGATGACCATCCTCTCCGAACCGATCGTGCGACGGAAGCTATCCGACGAAGTGTTCCTGAGATTGCGGGCGCTGATCGAGACGGGCGAACTCAAGGCCGGCGACGAAATGCCGTCGGAACGAACGCTGATGGAGCGGTTCGGCGTTGGCAGGCCGGCGATCCGCGAAGCGATGCAGGCGCTCGCCGGCAAAGGGCTGGTGGAAATTTCGCATGGCGAACGCGCCCGGGTATTGAAGGTCACGGCGCAATCGCTGCTGAGGCAGGTAGATTTGCCGGCCAAGGTCATGCTGGCGGGCTCCTCGGATTCACTGGAACATCTGAAAAGCGCCCGCATCTTCTTTGAACGCGGCATGGTGCGGGAAGCCGCCGAAAAGGCGAGCGACGAGCAGATCCGCGAACTCAAGTCCAAACTCGAAAAGCAGAAGGCGCAGCTCGGCGATTCCGAAGGCTTCATCGGCGCCGACATGGAGTTTCATACGGCGATTGCACGCATCTCCGGCAATCCCATTTTCGAGGCGGTCAGCGAGGCCATGCTCGGCTGGCTTAAGGCCTATCATACGGAAATGCTGATCTGGACCGGCAAGGAGAATTTCACGCTGGCCGAGCACGAGGACATCATCGCCGCCATCGAGGCCCATGATCCCGACGCAGCGGAAAACGCCATGATCAAGCATCTGGAGCGGTCGCGCGCGCTGTATGCTCTCAAGAACGGGCTGGGCTGAGACGCCGCTGAACGATAAGCTCGATTGAACGGATCACGCCCGCTGGGCCGAAGCCGATCGTAACCGGAATGTCCCCGCATGCGCTTCACGCTTAGACAACTCGAATATTTCATTGCCGCCGGCGAAACCGGCAGCATTGCGCAGGCGTCGGAGCGCATCAACATCTCCTCGCCCTCGATTTCGACGGCGATTTCACAGCTGGAACAGGAGCTCGAAGTGCAGCTCTTCGTTCGTCACCACGCCCAGGGCCTGTCGCTGACACCGGCGGGCCGCGTGATGCTGATGGAGGCCAAGCGCCTGATCGAACAGGCGGAAGCGCTCTATTCGGCGGCGACTGCAACCTCGGAAGAGGTGAGGGGGCAACTCAATGTCGGCTGCCTCACCACGCTTGCGCCGATGATCCTGCCGGAACTGGCGCTGTCCTTCATGTCCGCCTTTCCCAGAGCCTCGATCCGCCCTTTCGCCGATCACCAGGAGACGCTGCTGTCGGGATTGCACAAGGCGACGATCGACATCGCCATCACCTATGACCTGCAGATCTCCCAGGATATCGATTTCATCCCCCTCGTCGATCTGCCCGTGCATGCGCTGGTCGGCGAAACGCATCCTCTGGCGCGGCAATCAGCCGTGACGCTGCATGAACTCGTCGACCTGCCGCTGATCCTGCTCGATATGCCGATCTCGACCGAATATTTCATGGCGCTGTTTCTGAAGGAAGGATTGCAGCCGACCATCGGATTTCGGTTTTCCCAGCCGGACGTGATCAGGACCATGGTCGCCAATGGCTATGGCTATACGCTCGCCAATGTCACTTCCCGTTCCGATCAAGCGCTGGACGGCCGGCGCGTGACGCGGGTGCGGCTGGCAGGCGACCACAGGCCGATGACGATCGGCATCGCAACGCTCAAGCAATTGCGCAAATCGCGGCTTCTCTCCGCCTTCAGCGCTCATGCGCGCGCCTTTATCTCAGATTCCTACATCCCCGGCATGGTCGCGCCGACCATGGGCCAGAAGCGTCGCTGAGCGCAAATTCCTACTCAAAAGATTGAAAAAAGGCAGGCCGCCTAAGGCTTGGGCGGCCACTGCACGCTTATTGCCCAAATCGCTAACCCGCCCAATAGAAATGCGACTGATTAGGCTAAGACTAATCAATTTCGTCAGAAAACTCTATTTTTCCAAATGAAGGAAGCATGCTTACTTGTATAGGCAACGACAAAAGACGCCGGTGCGCCACGGTTTTAGGGCTCCTCCCGCCCCATAAATCCATGGGCAACCAGGACGTCGAGAACGAACCACAGACAAGGGAACGTCACATGAAATCTCTTTCTCGCCTGTTCAAGACTTCGCTGGCCGCCGGCGTCGCGCTTATCGCGGCCAGCGCCGCTGAAGCCGGAACGATGAAGCTGGGCATGACCACCTGGGTCGGCTACGGCCCGCTCTTCCTCGCCCGCGACCTCGGCTATTTCAAGGAAAAGGGCCTCGAAGTCGATCTGCAGATTGTCGAGGACCATGCGCTCGCCATGGCGGCCGAAGCCTCCGGCGAACTCGACGGCGACGCCGGCACGATCGACGAGACGCTGCAGTACCGCACCAAGGATTTCTGCTTCAAGACGGTCTATGCGCTCGACGACAGCCATGGCGGCGACGGCATGCTGACGCCGACCACCGTCAATTCCATCAAGGATTTGAAGGGCATGGAAGTCGGCTTGAACGAAGGCTCGGTGTCGCAGTTCTGGTTCAACATCCTGCTCAAGCGCGAAGGCATGACGGAAGCCGACGTCAAGGTTACCAACATGACCGCCGACGACGCCGCCGCCGCCTTCATGGCCGACCGCATTCCGGTCGCCGTCACCTGGGAGCCGCATCTGACGCTCGCCAAGAAGGCCAACAAGGGCAAGGTGTTGATCGACTCCTCCAAGACCCCGGGCGTGATCGTCGACGTGCTCTCGCTGCGCTGCGACTATATCGAAAAGCACCCGGAAGACGTCAAAGCGCTGGTCGAAGGCCTCTACAAGGCCAATGAATATATCAAGACCAACAAGGAAGAAGCCTACGCCATCATGGCCAAGGGCGTCGGCGGCTGGCTCTCCGATCCCAAGGACTTCGCCGATTCCGCCGCCGGCGTGAATTTCTACGGCAAGGAAGAAAACGCCCGCTTCTTCAAGGGCGGCGCAGACAGCGAAGCCGGTACTCTGATCAAGCTCGGCAACGAGATCTGGGGCGGCTTCGGCAAGGTCAAGATGGACGCCAAGTTCGAAGACGTCGTCGACGCCCAGTTCCTCGAGATCAAGTAACGCAACACTCTCCGCCGGGCGGCACTGCCGCCCGGTCCGTATGCACGCCTCCGCCTCCCGTCGGGGCTGGAGTTGGAGTTCCGATTTTGTCTCAACGTTCTCTTCTCAAAGACATGGCTTCGCCATTCCGCGCCATCCCGCAATCGATGACCGCCGGACTGGGCGTGCTCATCTGGGTATTGGTGGTCGGCTTCTGGATCGCCGTGACCTATTCCGGATACGTGCCGGAGATGTTCCTGCCGACGCCCGGCCATGTTCTTGAAACCACGATCAAATTCGCCCAGAATGGCCAGCTCTGGGAACACACCTCGTCAAGTCTGAAAGTGGTTCTGCTCGGCTTCGTGGTGTCCTCCGTCTTCGCGGTGCCGCTCGGATTGCTGATGGGCTCCTACCGGGTGGTGCAGGGTCTGTTCGATCCGCTGGTCAATTTCATCCGCTAT
This sequence comes from Rhizobium sp. FKL33, assembly GCF_005222915.1. GTDB lineage: Bacteria > Pseudomonadota > Alphaproteobacteria > Rhizobiales > Rhizobiaceae > Rhizobium_E. The sequence goes on along the minus strand of NZ_STFX01000010.1, from coordinate 156,529 downwards.
CTGCCCGTCACCTCCTTCGTGCCGCTGTTCATTCTCTGGATCGGCATCGGCATCGAACAGAAGATGGCCGTGATCATCTTCGGAATTTTCTTCCAGCAATTGGTGATGATCGCCGACGCCGCGCATTCCGTGCCGCGCGACCTGATCAACGCCGCCTATACGCTCGGCACGCGTCGTATCGAGACCGTGTTTCACATCGTGCTGCCGGCGACGCTGCCCAACATTCTCGATGTGCTGCGCGTCACCATGGGCTGGGCCTGGACCTATCTCGTGGTCGCCGAACTCGTCGCCGCCCGCGCCGGCCTCGGCTATATCTCGCTGAAGGCGGCGCGCGGCTTTCAGGTCGACGTCATTTTCATGGCGATCGGCATGATCGGCCTGCTCGGCCTGTTCACCGACAAGATCTTCCGCATCATCCGCCGCTATCTGGCGCCCTGGGCCAATTGAGAGGCGCCGCATGTCCAAACTCGATTACAATTCCTCCGATATTTCCGTCTCGCATGTGCAATTGCGCTACGGCGCCGGCAAAAAGGCGGTTCTCGCGCTCAACGACATCTCCCTGCGTGTCGAGAAGAACGAGTTCTGCGTCATTGTCGGGCCATCAGGCTGCGGCAAGTCGAGCCTTCTCTACCTGATCGCCGGTCTCGAAGACCGGACCGGCGGCGACATCGCCGTGGGCACCCGCAACGTCACCGAACCCGGCCCCGATCGCGGCATGGTGTTTCAGGGCTATACGCTGTTTCCCTGGCTCACCGTCGCCCAGAACGTCGAATACGGCCCGAAGCGAAAGGGACTGAACCCCGCCACCCGCAAGGATCTGGTTGATCATTATCTCGCCGAAGTCGGTTTGTCGAAATTCGCCAATCATTATCCGTCGCAGCTTTCCGGCGGCATGAAGCAGCGCGTCGCCATCGCCCGCGCGCTCGCCAATGATCCCGAAGTGCTGCTGATGGACGAACCCTTCGGCGCGCTCGACAGCCAGACCCGCCACCAGATGCAGAAACTGCTGCTACGCGTGTGGGAATCGACCAAGAAAACCGTGCTCTTCGTCACCCATGACATCGACGAAGCGATCCTGCTCGCCGACCGGGTGCTGGTCATGTCCGGCCGGCCCGGTTTGATCAAGAAGGAAATCAAGGTCACGATCCCCCGGCCGCGCTCCGCCGACATCGTGCTGGAGCCGGAATTCATCGCCATGAAGCGTGAAATCCTGGAACTCCTTCGCAATGACGAGGACGACGCTCACTAAGAGCGTCGTCGCTTCAGAAAAGACATGCTGAGACCAGTCTCGCGCCGGCGCATGCCGCGCGACAGCGGGGAGATATGCGCATGGAAAAGCTAGACTTCGACTATGTGATCGTCGGCGCAGGATCGGCCGGCTGCGTGCTCGCCAACAGGCTGAGCGCGGATGCGGCGAAAACCGTCTGCCTGATCGAAGGCGGCGGCTCAGACGACAGCCTTCGCGTGAAAGTCCCAGCCGGCATTCTCTCGCTCTACGGCAATCCGCGTTTCGATTACGGCTATGTCGGCGTTCCCCAAAGCGAAATGAACGGCCGGCGCATTCCCGTCAATCGCGGCAAGGCGCTCGGCGGCTCCTCGACGATCAATTCGATGATCTATATCCGCGGCGCGCGTGAGGATTACGACGAATGGGCCGCGCTCGGCTGCAAGGGCTGGGCCTATGACGATGTGCTGCCGGTGTTCAAGAGTTTCGAACGAAATCTCATCGGCCATGACCCGGTCTATCACGGATTCGACGGCGAATTGCTGGTCGACAATCCGCGCGATCCCAATATCGTCGCCCGCATGTTCGTGGAGGCCGGCAAGCAGGCGGGGCTGCCCGCGAATACCGATTTCAACGGCCCCAGTCAGCACGGCGTCGGCGTCTATAACGTCACACAGGACAAAGGCAGCCGCTTCTCTTCCCACACCGCTTTCGTCAAGCCGATCGCGGGGAGGACGAACCTGCACATCCTCACCGAAACCGACGTCGTCGATCTCGACATCGAGGACGACAGGGCAACGGCCGTGAATGTCGTGCGCAATGGAATTGTGCACAAGATCATTGCGCACGGCGAAATCATCCTCTCGGCCGGCGCGATCGGCAGCCCGCGCATTCTTCTTGCCTCGGGCCTCGGCCCCGCAACTGAGCTCGCCGCCGCTGGCGTCGAGGTGAAGCGCGACATTGCCGGCGTCGGCAAGAATTTGCGCGACCATATCGACGGCATGATCACGGTGCGCTCGAATAGCCTCAAGACGCTCGGCCTGTCGCTCGGCAATCTGCCCGCGATCCTCGCGAGCCCGCTGAATTACCTCCTGCGCCGCAAGGGCATGCTGACCACCAACTATGTCGAGGCCGGCGGCTTCGCCAAGACGCGGCTCTCGACGGGGCTTCCCGACATCCAGTTCCATTTCGTGCCGGGCTATCGCAGCCATCGCGGCCGGCTCGTCGAATATGGGCATGGATTTGCCGTGCATACCTGCGTGCTCCGGCCGAAAAGCATCGGCGAGCTCACGCTCGCCGCAGACGGAACGCGGCGTAACGCACTGATCGATCATCGCTTCTTCAGCCGGTCCGAGGATCTCGACACACTGGTCGAAGGCATCAAGGTGGCGCGCTCGATCTTCTCCCAGCCGGCGCTCCGAGAACTCAACGGAACCGAAGTCCTGCCAGGCCCGGATGTCCGGACAGACGATGAGATCCGCGCCTATCTCCGCGCCGAAGCGCTCACGGTCTATCACCCGGTGGGCACTGTGAAGATGGGCGTCGACGACATGGCGGTGGTCGATCCGGAAACGCTGAAGGTGAGGGGGCTTTCCAATCTGCGCGTCGCCGACGCCTCGATCATGCCGACGCTGATCGGCGGCAACACCAATGCGCCGTCGATGATGATCGGCGACAAATGCACCCGCATGATCCGCGCCACATAACGTTTCTCAGCCGTAGCCGCGCCGCCGCTTGATCCTCTCCAGCCGCATCCAGGCGCGGACGGCGTCCTGTTCGCTGGCGAAGGTTTCGACCTTTTTTCGCCCCTCGCCGCCGATGCGGCCCCATTGGCGAATGAGTGAGATTTCACCGAACAGGGTGGGCTGCAGGCTGAGGAAATAGAAGCGCGCCATGTTGCGGGCCGGATCGATGCGGCGAAGGCGCAAGGGAGCTGAGAAAGAACCTGTCATGGCGCGATTCTTCCAGCCGCGCCGGCGAACGTCCAACGACTTCGGTGAATCGATCCGCCTCGACCGATTCACGCACGTGATGGATGTGGCTCAGCGATAGCGGTCGAGCCAGTGGAGGCCGGCGACGGTTCCGGCCATGGGTCTGTATTCGCAACCCACGAAACCGTCATAGCCGAGCGCGTCGAGTTCAGCAAAAATTCGGACATCGTCGAGTTCCCCGCTGCCGGGTTCGCCGCGATGGGGAACGGCGGCCGTCTGCACATGGCCGATCAGCGGGAAATGCGTTCTCAGCCCGGTCAACACGTCGCCGTGCAGGATCTGGCGGTGATAAATGTCGAATTGCAGCTTCAGGCAGGGGTGATCGATCTGACGGACCAGTTCGGCGGCGACATCGAAATCATTGAGATAATATCCAGGCATATCGCGCGGATTGAGCGGCTCGATCAGGATCTGGGCGCCGATGCCCGCCGCAGCCTCCGCCGCTCTCAACAAGTTGTCGCGGTATATGCGCGCTGCGGCAGGATCGCGAGGATCGGCGATGCCGGCCATGCAATGGAGGAACTTCACTCCGAGAACTTTGGCGTAGGACAGGGCGAGAGCCAGTGACGAGACGAATTCCTCCTGCCGGCGGGGATCGACCGCCAGACCCCGATCCCCGGCGCTCCAGTCTCCCGGCGGCAGATTGAACAGGGCCACGGCAAGGCCCGTCTGCTGAACCCAGCGGGCAACGTTTTCCGGCGAATGATCATAGGGAAACAGAAACTCCACCGCTTCAAATCCCGCGTCCGCCGCAGCCGCAAACCGCGCTTCGAACGGCAGCTCGGTGAACAACATGGTGAGATTGGCGGCGAAACGCGGCATGAGGGCTCCGAAAATGATTGTCGGTTCAGATGAATTCGAGCCCCGACACGGCGATGCGATATGAACTCAGAGACGTGTGGAATGCAATGATGGAAGGCACAGGTCGCCCTGCGAACCGCGCTGTAAACTCGATAACCTTAATTATGGAACTAACAATATAGACCAGTGCAACTGCTCGACCGTCACTGTTTCTTGCGCCGAAGCGCATATTGGCGCAATCTTATGTGGCGCGAATAAGTCTAAGGGATAATCCGTATATCGCAAGAAACCATACTTGATGTCGTCAACAGACAAATAAGCAAGTTTTGATAGATTGCCGAGCTGCATGGCCGGCGCATGGACTGACGGATGAGCATACCGAGATCTTTCTTCGACACACGGAAATTGCCGGCCGGACCCGCCTGGGATCTCTGGCATGATCAGATCAGCGTGATCTTCGATTCTCGTCCGCACAAGAGCATCGAGGATGGCTTCTTCGCATCGGTGGACGCCTGGCTGGTCGGCGAAGTCGGCATTGGTCATATTCGCGGCGGCGGCCAGCGCTTCGATCGGTCTCGCAAGAAGATCGCCAAGGATGCGATGGACGGTTATGTGCTGCAGTTCTATCTGCAAGGACAGAGCGAAGGCCGCGTCAGCGGCCAGACTGCCAAACCGGGCGATCTCTATCTCATCGATATGGCCCAGGCGCTTGCGACCACCACCACCGACCACGAGCAGATCAGTTTCGCGCTGCCGCGCCGCATGCTCGCGCCTTTTCTGAAAATGCCCGACAATTGCCATGAGCTGGTCATCCCCGGCGATCAGCCACTGGTAACCCTGCTGCGTGACTCGATGGTGAGCTATACGCGCAATCTCGACCGCATGCGGGCCGAAGATGCAGAGATGGCGCTCAAGCCTTTGGTGGACCTGACGGCGGTTGCGATCAATTCCGAATTGTCGGAGGAAAAGGCCGAGGCCGTGAACCTGATGCTGACAGCCAGCATCCGCCGGCATATCGAGGCCAATCTGCTCGATCCCGATCTCTCGGCGGAAACGGTCGCGGCGAGCTTCGGCCTGTCGCGTCGCTCACTTTACCGCTTGTTCGAACGTTTCGGCGGCTTCCAATCCTATGTGTATGAGCGACGGTTGCGCCGCGCCTGGGATGCGCTCCGCGCCGCAGACCAGCGTCATCTGGCCATTGCCTCGATCGCAGAAAGCCACGGCTTCGCCAATCCGGAAAACTTCACCCGCGCCTTTCGCCGGCTGTTCGGCATGACGCCGCGGGAAGTGCGGCATCTCTCCGTTTCCGACACCGAACGCGCGCTGGCGGCGACCCCGCAGGCCATGTGGTCGCAATGGGTCGCCAAGATCGGCAGCTGACGCGCTCAGCGGTGCTCCCGGATCAGGCGCTCAACCGCGCCGGTTCCATCGCTTTCAGGGCCGAAAGCCGGGCATGGCGGCGGGGGGAAACGCCGAAGCGATCGCGATAGGCCGCGATGAGATTGTTGGCGTGGCCATAGCCGATCAGATAGGCGATCTGCTTCAGGGGCATTTCCGTCTCGCCGAGCAAGCGCCGCGCCGTTCTCAACCGGCTCTCGCGCAGATAGCCGAAGATCGTCGTGCCGAACTGCTCGCGAAAGCCCTGCGTCAGCCGGCGCTGGCTGAGGCCGACCATCTCCGCCAATTCCCCCAGACTGAGAGGCTCGGACAGGTTCTGTTCGATCAACAATCCGGCGCGGCGCACAGCATCGCGCTCTCTGACCGTCAACGGACGCAGCGCTTCGCCGTCTTCGCTTCCCAGAACATTCAGCTCTTTTACACTGGCTATTTGCATCTCGAAATCTTCCTCGCTTGCCTCGAGCGCCGGCGGAAATCGCCGGCAATTTCTTGAGGAAAACCATGAAGGTCTCGGTAACTCACTGCAATGGTTGGGTTTTGGATACCCGTCAATCAGTCAGACGGTGCCTGAGAACCGTCAAATAGTGCCATGCTTTAGTAACGCAGGATGTAAGCGATGCAGGGCATGGGGCGGAATGCTCCGCTCCCTTCCCGATCTGGAACATGTCGACCGAAGAGCGGCTGGCGACTCAGCCTCGGATACCCGGCGCTTCCTGACCGGTGCGCGCGACATATTCGGTATAGCCGCCGTCATAGCGATGAACGCCATCGGGGGTCAGCTCCAGCACGCGGTTGGACAGCGCGCCGAGGAAGTGACGATCGTGGCTGACGAACAGCATGGTGCCCTCGTAATCGGCGAGCGCCCTGATCAGCATTTCCTTGGTGTCGAGATCGAGATGGTTGGTCGGCTCGTCGAGAACGAGGAGATTCGGCGGATCGAACAGCATGTTGGCCATCACCAGCCGCGCCTTTTCGCCGCCCGAGAGCACGCGGCAGCGCTTGTCGATATCGTCGCCGGAGAAACCGAAACAGCCGGCCAGCGCCCGAAGCGGCGCCTGGCCCGCCTGCGGAAACGACGATTCCAGCCATTCGAGGATGGTGGCGTCGCCGTCGAGCAGATCCATCGCATGCTGGGCGAAATAGCCGAGCTTGACGCTGGCGCCGATCGCCACCGTGCCCTCGTCCGGCTCGGTCGTCCCGGTCACCAGCTTAAGCAGCGTGGATTTGCCGGCGCCGTTGACGCCCATAATGCACCAGCGCTCGCGGCGGCGGACGCTGAAATCGAGGCCTTCATAAATGGTGCGCGAGCCGTATTTCTTGTGCACGCCCTTGATGTTGATGACGTCCTCGCCCGAGCGCGGGGCCGGACGGAATTCGAAGGCGACGGATTGACGACGCTTGGGCGGCTCGACGCGGTCGATCTTTTCGAGCTTCTTCACCCGGCTCTGCACCTGCGCGGCATGGCTGGCGCGCGCCTTGAAGCGCTCGATGAACTTGATTTCCTTGGCAAGCATGGCCTGCTGGCGCTCGAACTGCGCCTGCTGCTGCTTCTCGTTCTGCGCTCGCTGCTGCTCGTAAAAGCCGTAGTCCCCAGAATAGGTGGTCAGGGTGCCGCCGTCGATTTCGATGATCTTGGTGACGATGCGGTTCATGAATTCGCGGTCGTGCGAGGTCATCAAAAGCGCGCCGTCATAGCCGCGCAGGAAGTTCTCGAGCCAGATCAGGCTTTCGATGTCGAGATGGTTCGACGGTTCGTCGAGCAGCATCACGTCGGGGCGCATCAGCAGGATGCGGGCCAGCGCCACGCGCATCTTCCAGCCGCCCGAGAGCTTGGCGACATCGCCGTCCATCATCTCCTGGGTGAAGGAGAGACCGGCCAGCACTTCGCGGGCGCGGCCATCCAGAGCATAACCGTCTAGCTCCTCGAAGCGCGCCTGCACCTCGCCATAGCGCTCGATGATCTCGTCCATCCGGTCCATCTGGTCGGGATCGGACATCTGGGTTTCGAGGTCGCGCAGCTCAGCGGCCACCGCGCTGACCGGCCCCGCCCCCTCCATGACTTCCGCCACGGCGCTGCGGCCCGCCATTTCGCCGACATTCTGGTCGAAATAGCCGATCGTCACGCCCTTATCGACCGACACCTGGCCTTCATCAGGCTGTTCCTGGCTGGTGATCATCCGGAACAGCGTCGATTTGCCCGCGCCGTTGGGGCCCACGAGACCGATCTTCTCGCCCCTGTTGAGGGCGGCGGAGGCCTCGATGAACAGAATGCGGTGGCTGAGCTGCTTGGAGATGTTTTCGAGGCGGATCATGGCTTATCTGGACTGGTTGACGCGGGCGCCCTTATGGCATGCGAAAATCCATCTGTCGCAGGTTTTCTGACCATCCGCCCGTCACTGATGGCATACTGGCAAAGAACAGCATCAAGGCGACGCGGTCATGACAAAAGAAGCTATGTCCTTTGGTGTGGAAGAGCACGAGATCGTCAACCGCATCATCATGCGGTTCAGCCACGAAGCCGAAGCCTGGGACTGGTTCAACAGCACGCCGCTGCCGGGCCACGGAAGTGCAACCGCTCGCGATCTTGTTCGCGAGGGCCGGGCGCAGGAGGTCTTAGCCTATATCGACAGCGTCGACGCTGGCGTTCACGCCTGACATCACACCCGCCGCCCGGTCTCCGGATCAAACAGATGCACCAGTTCCGGCTCGATCGTCAGCCGTAGGCTGTCGCCCGGTCGCACACGCTCCCTGCCCTGCTCCACCACGGTGATTTCACTCTGGCCGGAGCCGAGCACGATATAGGTCAGCGAGCCCGTGGATTCGATCAACGACACCGGCAGCGTAAGGCCGGCTTCCTCGCCATGCGCCACTTTCAGATGTTCGGGGCGAAGGCCAGCGAGCAGTTTGCGGCCTGGCTCGATGGGCTGCGCAACGGCGAGTTCAGGCGCGCCCGGCAGGTCGAGAACCACGCGACTGCCGCCGGCGCCCGTTGCGGTCACAAAATTCATCGCAGGCGAGCCGATGAAACCGGCGACGAAGCGGTTGGCGGGCCGGTCATAGAGCTCCAGCGGCGCGCCCTGCTGCTCAATCACCCCGTCTTTTAACACCACGACATGGTCGGCCATGGTCATCGCTTCGATCTGGTCATGCGTGACATAGACCGAGGTCGCGCCCAACCGGTCATGCAGCGCCCGGATTTCCTTGCGCATGGAGACGCGCAGGGCCGCATCGAGATTGGACAGAGGCTCGTCGAACAGGAAGGCCTTGGGATTGCGGATCACCGCGCGCCCCATGGCGACGCGCTGGCGCTGGCCCCCGGAAAGCTGGCGCGGATAGCGATCGAGAAGACCGGAAAGACCGGTGATCGCAGCCACCTCTGCGGCTTTGATCTTGGCGGCGGCCTTGTCCGTCCCACGCATACGCAGCGGATACATGAGGTTTTCCTCGACCGTCATATGCGGATAAAGCGCGTAGGACTGGAAGACCATGGCGATGTCGCGCTTGCGCGGCGGCGCATCGCGCATATCTTCGCCGGCGATAGTCATTCTGCCTTCGCTGATCTTTTCAAGACCGGCCAGCGACCGCAGCAGCGTGGATTTTCCGCAGCCCGAAGGGCCGACAAGCGCGACGAAACTACCCTTTTTGATTGCAAGATTGATGTTCTTCAACGCATGATAGGCGCCATAATGCTTGTTGACGCCTGTCAACTCGATTTGCGGGATCATTTGAGAGCTCCTGACGTGAGGCCGGACACGATGCGGCGCTGCAGAAGGACGAAAAGGGCGAGGATCGGCGTCACATACATCGTGGCGAAGGCCATGATATTGTTCCACTCATTGGTGTTCGGCCCCATGAAGGAATAGAGGCCCACACTCGCCGGTTGGTATTCGATCGCCTGGATGATCGACTTGGAATAGACGAATTCGCCGAAGGCCTGCATGAAGATCAGGATGGCTGAGACGAGGATGCCGTTTCGAGCGAGCGGCAGCACGATGTGGAAGAAGGCGCCGACGCGGGAATTGCCGTCGACCATCGCCGCCTCCTCGAGTTCGATCGGCACACTCATGAAAGTGGCGCGCACCAGAACCACGAAGAACGGCATGCTCTTGGCCGCGATCGCGATGATCACCGCGAGCCTGGGATAGTTGAGCATGCCGAGTTGCGAATAACCGACGAAGATCGGCGTGATCATCAACGAGGCGGGAAGGACCTGCAGCATCAGGATCAGGAACAAGCCGATATCGATCCAGACATTACGGTAGCGCGCCAGAACATAGGCGCAGCCTGCCCCGAGAATGGTGATCAGGATCACCGATCCAAACGCGATCAGCAGCGAGTTCCAGAGAAAATTGCCGACGCCACGCGAGGCCCACACCGCGCCATAGACGCCCCATTGCGGATCGGACGGCCAGAAGCTCGGCGGCGTCGCGAACATCGCCGAACCGGTCTTCAACGCGGTGATATACATCCAGTAGAGCGGAAAGAGGTAGATGGCCGCGAGGATCAACGCGATGACGAGCATCAGCCTGTTGCGAAAGGTTTCGCTCATCCCCGCACCTCCTGCCGCGTCGAGCGGACATAGATCACCGCCGCGATCATCACGAAGACGATCATGATCACCGATACGGTCGCGCCGCGGGCGAAATCATATTGCTTGAAGGACAAGTCCCAGGCCCAGTATTGCGCGACATTCGAGGAATTGTTGGGCCCGCCCGAGGTGATGCCGGCAAACAGGTCGAATTGCTGCAGGGTGAAGATCAGACCCAGCGAGATGATCGCGCCGATCGTCGAGCGCATCATCGGCAGCGTGATGGTGAAAAAGCGCTGGAAGACGCCGGCGCCATCGAGCTCGGCCGCCTCGTAGAGATCCTTCGGGATGCCGGACAACCCGACGGACAACAGGATCATGTTGAAGGACGTGCCGAGCCAGATATTGGCGAGGATCACCGCCCAGAGCGAATAATGCGGATCAGAGCGCCAGAAGATATTTCCGGAAATGACGCCCGCCTCGCGCAGGAAATAGTTCAGCACGCCGAAATCGCCGGAGAGAATCCAGTTCCAGATCGCGCCGACGACGAGGCCCGGCATGACCCAGGACACGAGAAACAGTCCGCGCAGCCAGCTCGAACCCGGAAAATCGTTCCAGAAGAACAGCGCCAGCCCGAAGCCGATCAGAAACTGGCCGGCGATCGAGGCGACGACGAAAACCGCCGTGTTGCGCAGGATCGGCCAGGTCTCCGGTTGGGAAAACAAGGCGATGTAATTCTTGAAGCCGACAAACGGCCGGATGAACGAGCCCAGGGAGAACATGTCGACTTCCTGGAAGCTCATGAGCACATTGTAGATCAGCGGCAGGCCGGACATGACGAACAGGAATCCGAGCGGCAGGGCCACAAGGCCGATGTCGAAGCCGCGTCCGTCGGTCAGGCTGGTGAGGAATCTCTTCATGGAACCCCGCGAAAACTAGCCGTCCTCGGGGCCGCCCGCCTCGGTCAAGCAAGACGGCCCCTTCGGGAGGAACGGGATTGGCTTCCTCCCGAGGAGGAAGCGCGTTTGGTTACCCGAGCACGGCCGAGATCTTCTCGGCGGCCTGATCGAGCGCGTCCTTCGGGCTCATCTGGCCGGTCAGGGCAGCCTGAATGGCGTCCTGGATCGCCTTGGAGATCTTCGGCCAGGCCGGATGCGGGCCGCGCGGCTGGGCGTATTTCAGCTGCTCGAGGAAGACCTTGAGCGCCTCGTCCTTGAGCGGCTTGCCGGTGGGCGCAATCACGATGTCGGAGCGAGCCGGCAGCTGGCCGTATTTCGCAAACATCTTGTCGTCCTGCGAGGCGAAATATTCCAGGACCTTGAAGGCTTCGTCGGGATGCTGGGTGTTCGAGAAGATCGCCCAGTTGAAATCGCCCATGGCCGAGGAACGCTGAGCGCCCGCTTCCGGAACCGGCAGCAGCGCCACGCCCCAGTCGAACTTGGCTTCCTCAAGCATGCGGTCGAGTTCCCAGGGACCGGAGATCGCCATCGCCGCATTGCCGGAATTGAAGGTGCCGGTGGAATCCCATTGACCGCGCGTCAAGCTGTCGGGAGACGCCAGCTTGTCGTCCATGATGGTCTTCCAGATTTCCAACGCCTTCACCGCGCCCGGGGCGTTGATCTGCTGGTAACCGCCGCCGCCCATCTGCGCCCAGGGCAGGAACTGGAAGGTCCCCTCCTCGCTTGCCTTGGCCGAGAAAGCCAGGCCGTAGACATTATTGGCCGGGTCCGTCAGCTTGCGGGCGTCCGCCACCAACTCGTCCCAGGTTTGCGGCGGCTTGTTGGGATCGAGTCCCTTCGCCTTGAACATATCCTTGTTGTAGTAGAGCGCGATCGTGTTGGTCGCCTTCGGCACGCCGAAATATTTGCCGTCCCACATCACCGACTTCAGCGGGCCGGGATAATAATTCTCGGGCTTGATCACCGTGGATTTGGCGATCCGGTCGGTCAGGTCGAGGAATGCGCCGCGCGACGAAAACATCGCATGTTCCGGATTGTCGACCGCGATGATGTCGGGCGCCTGACCGGTGGAATAAGCGCGCATGGCTTCGCTGACCACGTCGTCGAACTGGATCTGGCGATACTCCACCGTAATCCCGTTCTTGAGGTCGTTGAATTCCTTGACCAGATTGGGCGCCGGCTGGATGTCCTTGTCGAGCGACCAGACGGTGATCTTCACGTCTTCGGCATGGGCCGAAAGGCCGAGCGCTGACACCGATGCGAGCGCCAGCGCGCCCGCCATGAGAAATTTCCTGATACCCATGTTCTCCTCCATTCAGGTTCAGAGTGATCCGGGCGGCTTTCCTCCTCGCCGCCTGGGCATTCTCATTGCGGGTCGATGACGAAGTCGCCGCCCCGGCAATTCTTGAGATAGTTGAGCGCGTGGACCTGGCCGGTCATTTCCAGCGCGTCGCGATAGACCGGATCGTGCCAGCCTTCGATATCGATCGAACCGGACCAGCCGGCCAGACGCAGCTCCGAAATCACATCGGTCCAGTTGGTGTCGCCGAAGCCCGGCGTGCGCATGAAGACGAATTTCTCCTTGCCGAAAATGCCGTGTTCGCGGATTACGTCCCAGCGAATGGTGGCGTCCTTGCCGTGCACATGGAAAATTTTGGACGCCCATTTGCGGATCTGCGGCAGCGGATCGATCAGATAGACCATCTGATGGCAGGGCTCCCATTCCAGTCCGAGATTATCATCCGGCGTTTCGTTGAACATCAACTCCCAGGCGTCGGGATTATGGGCGATGTTCCAGTCGCCGCTCCGCCAATCGCCGTCCATGGCGCAATTCTCGAACGCGATCTTGACGCCCTTGTCGGCGGCGCGCTTCGCGAGTTCGCTCCAGACTTCCTTGTAGCGGGCCAAGCTGTCGGTCAGCGGCGTGTTGCGGATGCGGCCGGTGAAGCCTGCGACACAACTCGCGCCGAAATGATGGGCGTTGTCGATGCAGTCCTTCCAGCCCTGAAGCGTGATCTGGTCGATCTCGGTGGTCTCCAGCGGATTGCCGAACATGCCGAGCGTGGAGATGGTGATGTCGCGGTCGCCGATGGCGTCCTTGCAGCGCTTGCCGAGATCGGCCAGATCCTGGCCATTGGTGGTCTGCCAGAAAAAGGGTTCAAAGCTTTCGAAGCCCATATCGGCGATCTGGCCGATGCGCTCGGCCGCCTTGCCGCCGCTTGCGCTGACCATGGTGCCGACGCGGATCGATTTTGCCGGGTTGCTCATCATGCTACTCCTTGGAAATGACGACACGCTTGCCGCGCCGGGCGCTTTCGATGGCGGCGAACACCATGGAAAGGCTCTTGATATTGTCTTCGCCCGCCGTCTCCGGCGGCGTTCCGATTTCGATCGCCCGGATAAAGGCGGAGAGAACGCTGGCGTGGCCCTCGGTCTCCGTGAGATCCGGCGCGGCGGGCACGGAAATCTCCTCCTGATCGCGTAGGAAACCGTCATCGGAGGCCACCCGATGGGCGGAGAACTGATCGAGCCCGTCCCAGAGCAGCGTGCCCTTCTCGCCGGTAATGCGCCACTGGCTTTCCCAACTGGTGTTGGCGCCTTCCGCGCACCAGGAGCCGCGATAGGTGAAAGTCACGTCGTCGCTCATTTCGAAGATCGCAAAAGCCGAGGCGCCATGCGCATACCAGGAGCCGACAGGATTGGTCTCAAGGCAATAGACGGCCTTCGGCGTCTTGCCGGAGACGAAACGGGCGGCGTCGAAGGTGTGGATCGCCATGTCGAGCAGCAGGACATTGTCCATCTCGTCGCGAAAACCGCCGAAATGCGCGCCGATGAAGAAATCGCAATGCACGCCCGTGACCGCGCCGATCGCGCCGGACTCGACAAAGGCCTTCATCCGCCTGACGCCCGGAATGTAGCGCCGATTCTGCACGACGGCGTGGGTGAGGCCCTTCTTGCGGGCCTTGTGCACAAGGCTCTCGGCGTCCTTGATCGAGGTCGCCATCGGCTTTTCCGAGAGCACGTGGCAGCCATGGGCAAGGCCTGTCTTGACCACATCCTTGCGCGCTGGCGGCACGACCACGTCGAACAACAGATCGGCAGCCGTTTCGGAGAGAACGGCGTCAAGGTCCGAGCCGATCACGATGTCGGTCAAACCGAATTCCTCAGCCAGACTGCGGGCCACGCCTTCCTCGAGATCGACCAATCCAGCGATGGCGATCTTATCCTTGAGATCCTGGTGTTCGGCGATCGCGCGAAGCCAGCCTTTGGCCATAGCTCCGCACCCGCACAAAACGGCTGTGTATGTCACTGATTTCCTCCACCGACGGAAGCGAAACTCCTCTTTCGCGCTCCGTAAACGTTTACGATACTATTTACAGCAAGAGAGATTTGTCAATAGGATTTCCGTAAACGATCACGGAGCGCATCGAGACCGCATGACAGGCATCCGCCAACTCGCCGAGCATCTCAAGATTTCGATCGGCACCGTCTCTCGCGCCCTGAACGGCAAGCCGGACGTCAATCCCGAAACCCGAAAGCGTGTGCTCGACGCCGCCGAGCGACTGGGCTACGTGGCCAATCAATCGGGCCGGGCGCTGAGGAAGGGTGAGACGGGCGTCATCGGCTTCATGATGCAGACCGGGCCCGAGATCACCGGCCGGGGCGACACGTTTTTCATGAGCGTCTTCGACGGCGTCCAGACGGTGCTCGCCCGGCACAGCCTCGATCTCGTGGCGATGCTCTGTTCGTCGGAGGAAGATCCGGACGAATATCTCAAGCGCATGGTGGCCCGCGGCTTCGCCGATGGCGTGATCCTGTCGGCCACCCGCAGGCACGAGGCCCGCTTCGAATACCTTGCGAGGCGCAACATCCCCTTCATCACGCTCGGGCGAAGCCTGACGGATGTCGACCAGCCCTGGATCGATCTCGATTTCGAAGGCATGGCGGAGCGGTCTGTGCGGCGCATGGTCGAGCGTGGAAAACGCGATCTGGCCTTCGTTTGGCCGCATGGCGATCTCAATCTCGGCTATGTCTATATCGAGCGCTGCCGCGCCGTGCTTGCCGAATATGGCCTCGATCTGCCCGACGCGCGGATCTTCCACGCCGCCGCCAGCGAAAAAGGCGGCTATGACGTGGCAAGCCAGATCCTCAAGGCGGAAAAGCGCCCTGATGGCGTGCTGCTGGTCAGCGAGTCCATCGCGCTCGGCCTTTATCGGGGCCTCGCGGAAGTCGGCCTTTACCCCGGCCGCGACATTGCGGTCATCGGCATGCGCAGCCCGCAGGCCGAGTTCCTGGCCCCGAGCCTGACCTATTTCGATCTGTCGCTGCGCGATCTCGGGGCGGCACTGGCGGAAAGCCTGCTGGCCGCCATGCCCGCCTATCGCGAGCACTATCCCGAAGCGCCGCGACGCCAGCTTTGGCCGATGAGCTTCGTGGAAGGCGAGAGCGGCTGAAGATATTTGACAGGTCGTCAGAAACTTGGCAGCACATGGCCGACAGGCTGATAGGCAGGCAGAGAGATCATGGCGAAGCGACCGGACAGTCAGGGACGTCTAGATGAAGCGGCGCGCGCCGGCTGGCTCTATTATGTCGCCGGCCGCACCCAGGACGAGATCGCCGCGATCATGAGCATCTCGCGACAGAGTGCACAACGCCTGATTTCACTCTCGGTGGCGGAGAAGCTGGTCAAGGTCCGGCTCGATCACCCCATCGCCGCTTGTCTAGAATTTGCCGAGGCCATCAAGGACCGCTATGGCCTGAAGCAGGTCGAGGTGGTGCCCAGCGATCCGGATGCGGGAAACACACCGCTTGGCGTCGCCGAAGCCGGCGCCGCCGAGCTCGAACGCTGGCTCAAGCGCAGCGAACCGCAGGTCATCGCCATGGGCACAGGCCGCACGCTGCGCGCCGTGATCGACCAGCTTTCGCCGATGGACTGTCCGCAACACAAGATTGTATCGCTCACCGGCAATATCAGCCCGGACGGATCGGCCGCCTATTTCAACGTCATCTTCTCGATGGCCGATGCGGTGAAGGCGCCGCATTTCCCGATGCCGCTGCCGGTCATCGTCTCCTCGCGGAATGAACGCGACCTGATGCACAGCCAGCCGCTGATGGCCACCACCATCGATCTCGGCAAACATTCCGACGTCACCTTTGTCGGCATCGGCGAAATGGCGCTGAACGCGCCGTTGCTCGTCGACGGTTTCCTGAAGCAGGGCGAGATGGAAGACTTGCTCGCCGCAGGCGCGGTGGGCGAGATCTGCGGCTGGATCTTCGGGCCGGACGGCGCTCTTCTCGACCACCCGGTCAACGACCGCGTCGCCAGCCTGCCGATCCCCTCCCGCGAGGCCTCGACGGTCATCGGTCTGGGGCGCGGCGCCCGCAAGCACAAGGCGATCAAGGCGGCCGTTCTGGGCGGCAAGATCAACGGCTTGATCACCGACGAAGACGCCGCGCGGATGCTGCTCGCCGACTGATCGGCGCTTCCCCTTCCCTTCCCGCTTCATCTGCCTGCGTCCGCCATTGTCAGAGGCGAACCATCAGTAGCTATTTTTATATCAATATTTTCAATTGTTTGCAGCGCCGTTTCGGCGCTGCAAAAAAGATTCCCTATTGACAGTTTTCGGGGCGAAGTGAATATCTGCCCATGAGCATGGCATTTGCTCAAGTTTCTCTTCTGGGAGGAAGACCATGAACCTGAAGACTTTCCTGCTGGGCGCAAGCTCGGCCCTGGCGATGTTTGGCCTCGCGAACGCCGAGACGCTGACGATCGCCACCGTCAACAATGGCGACATGATCCGCATGCAGAAGCTGACGGACGATTTCACCAAGAAAAACCCCGGCATCGAACTGAACTGGGTGACGCTCGAAGAAAACGTTCTGCGCGAACGCGTGACCACCGATGTCGCCACCAAGGGCGGTCAGTATGACGTGATGACCATCGGCACCTATGAAGCCCCGATCTGGGCCAAGCAGGGCTGGCTCGTCGCGCTCGACAATCTCGGCGCCGACTACGATGTCGACGACCTGCTTCCCGCCATCCGCGGCGGCCTGACCGTGGACGGCAAGCTCTATGCCGCGCCTTTCTACGGCGAAAGCTCGATGGTCATGTATCGCAAGGACCTGATGGAAAAGGCCGGGTTGACGATGCCCGACGCCCCGACCTGGGACTTCATCGCCGACGCTGCCCGGAAGATGACCGATCGCGCCACCGGCGTGAACGGCGTCTGCCTGCGCGGCAAGGCCGGCTGGGGCGAAAACATGGCCTTCCTGACGGCCATGTCCAACTCCTTCGGCGCACGCTGGTTCGACGAAAACTGGAAGCCGCAGTTCGACCAGCCGGAATGGAAGAACACGCTCGACTTCTATGTGAAGCTGATGAACGACGCCGGGCCGCAGGGCGCGTCCTCCAACGGCTTCAACGAAAATTTGGCGCTGTTCCAGCAGGGCAAATGCGGCATGTGGATCGACGCGACCGTCGCCGCATCCTTCGTGTCCGACCCCAAGGCCTCCACCGTCGCCGACAAGGTCGGCTATGCGCTGGCTCCCGACAACGGTCTCGGCAAGCGCGGCAACTGGCTCTGGGCCTGGAACCTGGCGATCCCCGCCGGCTCCCAGAAGGTCGAAGCGGCCGAGAAGTTCATCGCCTGGGCGACCGGCAAGGACTATCTGAAGCTCGTGGCCGACAAGGAAGGTTGGGCCAACGTTCCCCCGGGCACGCGCACCTCGCTCTATGAAAACCCGGAATACCAGAAGGCCGCGCCATTTGCGAAGATGACGCTCGACTCCATCAACGCGGCCGATCCGACCAAGCCGACCGTCAAGCCGGTTCCTTATGTCGGCGTGCAGTTCGTGGCCATTCCTGAATTCCAGGGTCTCGGCACGACCGTCGGTCAGTTGTTCTCGGCAGCGCTTGCCGGCCAGATGAGCGTCGATGACGCGCTGGCCCAGGCTCAGCAGGTGTCCGAACGCGAAATGACCCGCGCCGGCTACATCAAGTAATCCACGGGCCCCCAGGCCTGACCTTGCTGCCCGGCCCCTCCGGGCAGCCTTTTTCCAAGAACAATTCCGCGCTCAAGCGCGACATTCATTGACTCGGCAATTCACCATCCGGCTGCTCAGGGGAGGAAACGATGGCGACGCAACAGACGAGAACGCTCGCGCGCGCAATGATGGCTCCGTCCGTGGGGCTGCTGTTGATCTGGATGATCGTGCCTCTGGCGATGACGCTGTGGTTCTCCTTCCAGAACTACAACCTGCTCAACCCGGCCAATGTCGGTTTCACCGGCCTGTTCAACTATCGCTTCTTCTATACCGACCCGGCCTTCTTCCAGTCGATCTACAACACGCTCGTGCTGGTCGGCGGCGTGCTGCTGATCACCGTCATCGGCGGTATTCTCATCGCGCTGCTGCTGGATCAGGAGATCTGGGGCCAGGGTCTCGTCCGCATCATGGTGATCTCGCCCTTCTTCGTCATGCCGCCGGTTGCCGCGCTGGTGTGGAAAAACATGATCATGCATCCCGGCTATGGCGTGCTCGCCGACATCAATCGTTCGCTCGGTTTCCAGCCTGTCGATTGGTTTGCCCAATATCCGCTGTTTTCGATCATCATCATCGTAGCCTGGCAGTGGCTGCCGTTTGCGACGCTGATCCTGCTGACCGCGCTGCAATCGCTCGACGGCGAGCAGAAGGAAGCCGCCGAAATGGACGGCGCCGGCGTCTGGAGCCGCTTCATCTATCTGGTGCTGCCGCATCTCTCGCGCGCCATCACGGTGGTCATCCTGATCCAGACCATCTTCTTGCTCGGCGTCTATGCGGAAATCCTCGTCACCACCAATGGCGGTCCCGGCTACGCCTCCACCAATATCGCCTTCCTGATCTATCGCACCGCGCTGCTGGGCTATGACGTGGGCGGGGCCTCCGCGGGCGGCATCATCGCCGTCATCCTCGCCAATATCGTCGCCTTCTTCCTGATGCGCGCCGTCGGCAAGAACCTGGATAAGTAAGGAGAGACCCATGGCCCGCGCCGTTTCCACCCGCCGCAAAGCCGTCTTCACTCTCGCCGCCTGGGCGGTGGCGCTGTTGATCTTCTTTCCGATCCTCTACACGCTGATCACCTCGATCAAGACCGAGAACGAGGCGATCCAGGGCTTCAGCCTGATCCCATCGGGAACCTTCGAAAATTATGTCGAGGTCCAGACCCAACGGGATTACTTCAAGCCTTTCATGAATTCGGTGATCCTGTCGGTCGGCTCGACGATCCTTGCGCTGCTGGTCGCGGTTCCCGCCGCCTGGTCGATGGCCTTCGCGCCAACCAGCAAGACCAAGGACATCCTGATGTGGATGCTGTCCACCAAGATGATGCCGGCGGTCGCCGTGCTCGTGCCGATCTATCTGCTCTTCCGCGACTTCGGTCTGCTCGACAGCCGCATCGGCCTGACGGTCATGCTGATGTTGATCAACCTGCCGATCGTGGTCTGGATGCTCTACACCTATTTCCGGGAAATTCCGGGCGAGATCCTCGAAGCCGCCCGCATGGATGGCGCAACCCTCTGGGGCGAGATCGTGCATGTGCTGACGCCGATGGCGGTGCCGGGCATCGCCTCCACCATGCTGCTCAACATCATCCTGGCCTGGAATGAAAGCTTCTGGTCGATCCGGCTGACCACCACCAACGCCGCGCCTCTGACTGCCTTCATCGCCTCATTCTCGAGCCCGCAAGGCCTGTTCTGGGCAAAGCTCTCGGCAGCGTCTACGCTCGCCATCGCCCCCATCCTGATCATGGGATGGTTCTCGCAAAAACAACTGGTGCGCGGCCTGACCTTCGGCGCGGTGAAATAAGAAACTAAGGGGAGACATCACCATGGGCACGATCCAACTCAAGAAGGTCAATAAGTCCTTCGGCGCGACCACGGTCATTCCGAGCATCGACCTCTCCATCGAAAACGGCGAGTTCGTCGTTTTCGTCGGCCCCTCCGGCTGCGGCAAGTCCACGCTCCTGCGGCTGATCGCCGGTCTCGAAGACACCACGTCCGGCCATATCGAAATCGACGGCAAGGATGTCACCAAGACGCCTCCCGCCAAGCGGGGTCTGGCCATGGTGTTCCAATCCTATGCGCTCTATCCGCATATGAGCGTCTACAAGAACATCGCTTTCCCGTTGAAGATGGCCGGCATGACGCCCGACGCCATCGACAAGAAGGTCAAGGACGCCGCGCGCATTCTCAATCTCACCAACTATCTCGAACGCCGGCCCGGCCAGCTTTCGGGCGGCCAGCGCCAGCGCGTCGCCATCGGCCGCGCCATTGTCCGCGAACCCTCGGCCTTCCTGTTCGACGAGCCCTTGTCCAACCTGGATGCGGCGCTGCGCGGCTCGATGCGGCTGGAGATTTCCGAGCTGCACCAGCAGCTTGGGGCCACGATGATCTATGTGACGCATGACCAGGTCGAGGCGATGACCATGGCCGACAAGATCGTCGTGCTGCAGGCCGGCAATATCGAGCAGGTCGGCTCGCCGATGGACCTCTACAACAGGCCGGACAATCTGTTCGTGGCCGGCTTCATCGGCTCGCCGCGCATGAATTTCGTCACCGGCGAAGCAGCCGGCCCGCATGGCGCGCATACGATCGGCATCCGCCCCGAACATGTCAGGCTATCCACCACCGAAGGCCTGTGGAAGGGCAAGGTCGGCGTCACCGAACATCTGGGCTCCGACACATTCCTCCATATCCATACCGAAAAGGCCGGCAGCCTGACGGTGCGCGCCGATGGCGACACCACATTCCGGCATGGGCATGAAGTCTATCTCTCGCCCGACGAACGCCGAATTCACCGCTTCAATGACAAGGGAATGGCAATCCGATGAAAAGACTGGACGGCAAATCGGCCCTGATCACGGGCTCCGCGCGCGGCATCGGCCGCGCCTTCGCCAAGGCCTATATCCGCGAGGGCGCAACCGTCGCCATCGCCGACATCAATCTCGAACGCGCTGAGCAGACCGCATCGGAACTCGGCGCCTCCGCCTACGCCATCGGTATGGACGTGACCGACCAGGCTTCGATCGATGCGGCGATCGCCGCGGTCGAGGCGAAGACCGGCGGCCTCGACATCCTCATCAACAATGCGGCGTTGTTCGATCTCGCGCCCATCGTCGAGATCACTCGCCAGAGCTACGACACGCTGTTTTCCATCAATGTCGCGGGTTCGCTCTTCACGCTGCAGGCGGCGGCGAAATCGATGATCAAGCGCGGCAAGGGCGGCAAAATCATCAATATGGCGAGCCAGGCCGGCCGTCGCGGCGAAGCTTTGGTCGCGGTCTATTGCGCCACCAAGGCCGCGATCATCTCGCTCACCCAGTCGGCCGGTCTCGATCTCATCAAATACCGCATCAACGTCAACGCCATCGCGCCGGGCGTGGTGGACGGAGAGCATTGGGACGGCGTGGATGCGCTGTTCGCCAAGCACGAAAACCGCCCGCTGGGCGAGAAGAAGAAGCTCGTCGGAGACTCCGTGCCCTTCGGGCGCATGGGGCGCGCCGAGGATCTGACCGGCATGGCGGTGTTTCTGGCCTCTTCCGAGGCCGATTACATCGTTGCGCAAACCTACAATGTCGATGGCGGCAACTGGATGAGCTGAGGCTCCCAGACCCCAGGATCGGAGACTGCCCATGACCAAACTCTCGCTCGCCAATCTCCAAACGCTTTCGGCCAATGCCGGGGTTCCCCGCTATCGCCGCAAAGATCTTTCGGCCGGCATCGTGCATTTCGGCGTGGGCAATTTCCATCGCGCCCATATGGCCGTCTATCTCCATGAGCTGATGAACGAGGGCAAGGCGCTCGATTTCGCCATCATCGGCGCCGGTGTCATGGCCTCCGACGCCAAGATGAAGGCGACGCTTCAAGCCCAGGATTATCTGACGACCGTCGTCGAACAGGACGTCAACCGCTCTGCAGCCACGATCACCGGCCCGATGATCGACATCGTTACCGCACCGGATTTCGACCGCATCATCGAGACGCTCGCCGATCCCAAGATCCGCATCGTGTCGATGACCATCACCGAAGGCGGCTATTTCATCGATCCCGCCACCGGCAAGTTCGACCCGAAGCACCCGGCGATCGTCGCCGACGCCGCTGACCCCGGTCATCCCAAAACCGTGTTCGGCCTGATCATCGCCGGGCTCAAGGCGCGTCGCGCCAAGGACGTTCCGGCTTTCACCGTGATGTGCTGCGACAATATTCCAGGCAATGGCGAAGTGACTGAGGCGACCGTCACCGGCCTCGCCAAGCTGTCCGATCCGGATTTCGCCCACTGGATCCATGAACACGTCGCCTTCCCCAACTCCATGGTCGACCGCATCACACCGGCGACCGGGCAGCGGGAAATCGACATCGCCCGCGACGCCTATGGCGTCGAAGACGGCTGGCCGGTGTTCTGCGAGGAGTTCAAGCAATGGGTAATGGAGGATAACTTCCCCCTCGGCCGCCCCGCTTTCGAAGATGTCGGTGCGACCTTCGTGGCTGATGTCGCCCCTTACGAGCTGATGAAATTGCGCATCCTCAATGGCGGCCATGCGGCGATCGCCTATCCTGCCGCATTGATGGACCTTCACTTCGTCCATGAAGCGATGGAGAATGAGCTCATCCGCGCCTTCCTCGCCAAACTCGAGCATGACGAGATCATTCCCGTCGTTCCGCCGGTGCCGAACACCAGCCTCAGCGATTATTTCGACCTGATCGAGCGTCGTTTCGCCAATCCCAAGATCGGCGACACCATTCCGCGTCTCGCCCAGGACGGCTCCAATCGCCAGCCGAAATTCATCCTGCCGTCCACCAGTGATCGCCTCACCAAGGGCCTTGACGTCGTCGGTCTGGCGCTCGTGTCCGCGCTGTGGTGCAGATATTTCGAAGGTGTGTCGGACAGCGGCACGGCCATCGTGTTCAACGATGCGAGCGCCGAGAGATTGCAGGCTGCCGCGCTCGCTTCGCGCCAAGATCCAAAAGCCTTTCTTGCGCTCGGCGATATTTTCGGCGATGTGGGTGTAAACCCGCAATTCGTCGCCCGCTTCGGTCAGGCGCTCGCAAGTCTGCGGGACAGAGGCGCGGCGGCGACTTTGACCGCCTATCTTGACGGGACGCTTGGCGGGTGACGACACAGGAACATGGCGGCGATTGGTTAGTCATCTTCGATTGCGACGGGGTTCTCGTCGATAGCGAGCCGATCGCGCTCGACGTCCTGCGCGACATGCTGGCCGAGGAAGGCGTCGCGCTCGACGCCGACGCGATCTCGGATCGCTTTCTCGGTCGAAGCCTGTCCTCCATGACGGCCCTCATTCGCCAGGAATTCGGCGTGGCTTTGCCGGAGGGTTTCCCGGACCGGATGCGCAAACGGCTGTTCGTGCGTTTCGAAGCGGAGCTGCAGCCGATCCCGGCGATAGCCGAGACGCTGGATGCGCTGGCCTCTGCCGGATTCTTCTACTGCGTCGCCTCGTCCAGCCAGCCCGAGCGGATCGCCAAGAGCCTTGAGGTAACCGGGCTTTACAACCGCTTTTCTCCGCGTATTTTCAGCGCCACCATGGTGGCGCGCGGCAAGCCCGCGCCGGATCTCTTTCTCCATGCAGCGGCTCGACTGGGCTTTCCCCCCGAACGCAGCATCGTGATCGAGGATAGTCCCGCGGGAATTCAGGCGGCGCGCGCAGCCGGCATGACGGTCTTCGCTTTTTCCGGCGGCTCGCATGCCAGCAGCGAGAGTTACCACGCCGCCATCAAATCGCTCGAACCCGATCAGCGATTTGACGCCATGGGCGATTTGCTGCACCTTGCCGAGCAGGCGAGGAGAGCGAAAGACGGCATTGATGGGTGAACATGTCATCGCGGTGGATGTGGGCACCGGCAGCGCGCGCGCCGGCGTCTTCGATCTCGCCGGACGGCAATTGGCGCGGGCGGTGACGCCCATCGGGCTCAATCGACCACAACCGCTGCATTATGAGCAGGACAGCGAAGAGATCTGGAAAGCCGTCTGTCAATCCGTGCGTGATGCGCGGCTGACATCCGGTCTCGCCCCCGACGATATCGCCGCGATCGGCTTCGACGCCACATGCTCTCTGGTGACGAGGACCAGCGACGGGAGACCGATATCTATCTCCGCATCCGGAAACGGCTCCTTCGACACCATGCTCTGGATGGATCACCGCGCCCGCGCAGAAGCGGCGGAGTGCTCGCTTGCCGATGATCCTGTCGTCATGCGCTTCGGCGGCAGGCTTTCGCCGGAAATGCAGGCTCCGAAACTTCTCTGGTTGAAACGACATCTGCCCGAAGCCTGGGCGCAAGCCGGCCAGATCTTCGATCTCTGCGACTATCTCACCTGGCGCGCCACCGGTTCCTCCGCCCGTTCGCACTCGCCGCTCGCTTCGAAATGGGGATATGACCCCACAGCGCCCGGCGCGCGGCCGGACGATTTCTATCGCCGCATCGGCCTTTCCGATCTTGCCGAAAAAGCAGGAGTTCCAGAGAAGTCTACGCGCCCGAGCCAAATCATCGGAGGACTGAGCGAGACTGCTTCGAATGAACTCGGCCTCGGCCGCGCCTGCCTCGTTGCGACCGGTCTCATCGACGCCTATGCCGGCGCGGTCGGCGTATTCGCGTCCGAAGACGGCGAGAATTTCGACCGCAAGGCCGCACTCATTGCCGGAACATCGAGTTGCGTGATCCGCTTCGATCGCGAGCCGCAGACAAAGGCTGGATGCTGGGGTGGGTTTCGTGATGTCGCCTTACCTGATCTCTGGCTCATGGAAGCCGGACAATCCGCATCGGGCGCGCTGCTCGATCATCTGGTCCGCATGCATCCCGCTGCTCGAGGCGCATCGCCGCCATCTCCTATGTTCCTTCTGGATGCGATAGCGGACAGACTTGTAGTGGAAGGCCCAGCCTACGGCGCTCCCTTGACCGTGCTGCCTGATTTCCACGGCGCGCGATCTCCGGTCACCGACCCGGAACTCACCGGAACCCTGGCGGGACTGACGCTCGACGAAAGCTTCGAAAGCCTCTGCAAATTGTTCTGGCGGGCCTGTGTCGGCCTGGCCTGCTCGATCCGCGACAGCCTGGCCAACATGCCGGGAAGCGATCGGATCGACACGTTGTTGATGGCCGGCGGCTTTGTGAACCATCCGCTCATCCCGACCCTCTACGCCAATGTCACAGGCAAAACGGTGGTTACCGAGGCCAATAGAGATTCGATTCTGTTCGGTTGCGCATTGCACGCAATGCGCGCTGCAAATATGCGTCCAATCTTCGACAATCGATCAGCGACTTATCCTGACGGACGTCAGGTCATCATTCCAGATCCCAACGCCCTGCGGCTTCACGAACGCGATTACGCCGCCTATCTCGCCATGAAGAGGCATCGCGCTGAGCTCATGGCGATCTACGCTTGAGGGCTCGCGCCGCGTTCGATTTAGGAAATGGCCTCTTGTGAAATAGCGCCAGATCCCGTCGACAGCGCTGCGTTCGAACACTCCGTCGATCGCTTCGCGCGCAATCGGTTGCGAAAGCGATTTTTGCATCTTGCGATTCCTGAAAGACGCGATAGATTATCCATTAACAACTGCTTAACCATCTCGCCACTGTCCACAATTCGCGCCGGAGCCCTTTCCGAGGCGACCGCGAGGCTGTGCGCAGGCGAAAGCGGCCGCCCGTGCGTGAAGCGCGGAGGAGCGGGCGGCCGCACCAACTTTCACTTTCCAACCAGTCAAATAAGAGATGGCCGGTGTGACCAAAAGGGCGCGCGACCTGCCCTTGGGCGATCAAGGGCAATTTTCTGTTGCGAAGCGCGGCATTGAACCGCTAAGTCCGGTATTGTCTAATCAGATAGACATTAGCGCAAGGATTCGTGTGCATAGCTATCTCTCCACACTTGCCCCGTGGACCCGCGATATACGCGACGGCCGGCTGGTCGAACAGGCCGCGGCGCTCTGTCTGCGCGCCGATGGCGAAGGCAAGACCGAAGTCTTGCTGGTGACCAGCCGCGATTCCAAGCGCTGGGTGCTGCCGAAAGGCGCGGTTGAAAAGAAGGAAAGAAGCGGACAGGCTGCCGCCCGGGAAGCCTTTGAGGAAGCGGGCGTTTCAGGCGTGGTGCAAGCGAAGCCCTTGGGACGCTATGTCTATGTCAAACCGAAGGAAGGCGTGGTTTGCCTGGTGGCGGTTCACCGCATCGTCGTCGACAGATATTCCGAACTGTTTTCGGAAACAGGGCAACGGATCGCCGAATGGGTGCCCATTCTCGAAGCGGCCCGGCGCGTGGATGAGCCGGAACTGAAGAGCCTGATCGCCTCGCTGGCCTGAGCTGCGCGCTCCGTTATCGCGAAAGAAGCCGAACTTCCGCAAGCCTGAAGTCGAAACAATCGCGGCGGCGGAGACCACGAGAGGCTCCAGCCCGTCACCCTGTCAGGATCGTCAGACGGACGACCGCTCAGCCGGGGTGATTTCGATCTTCAGCACCTCGCCCTCGCCTTCGACCATCACGGCTTCGCCCTTTTCCAGGCGGATGACGTCCCATTGGGAGACTTCCCTCCCCTCCACCGCCAGTCCGCCATGCAGGACGACGAGAAAGGTGAGGCTCGCCGCAGTCGTCAACCCCGCCGGACGCCGTGAAACACAGTGAGCAAAGACGCCGCAACGGGTCATGACGTTGAAATCCACCGTTGCTCCGCCATGATTTCGGCTGGAAATGACGAGATCGCCGGAAAACGAAAACGGCTCGCCGGAAATCTGCAATTTGACGCTCTCGTCGGGCAGATCGAGCGTCATGCCATTGCCGGAGAGCAGGGTTATCGTCCGGTCGATCCCCGGAAAGACCGAGAACGGCCCATCCTCCGCCACATGCGCGATGGACAGGCGCCAGCCGAACTCATCGAGCGCCGCGCCCTCTGGAAAGGACGCGACCTCTTCCGTCACGCCCTTGCCGTTCTTCCACGGCATTTTCCGATAGTCGTCCCGCCGGAGGATGCGCATCAGTTGCCCAGAATGCCAGGCAGGCGCAGACCCTTGTCGGCCGCGCAATCCAGCGCGATGTCATAGCCGGCATCGGCGTGACGCATGACGCCGGTCGCCGGGTCGTTCCAGAGAACACGCTCCAGCCGGCGCGCTGCGTCATCCGTGCCGTCGGCGCAGATCACCATGCCCGAATGCTGGGAATAGCCCATGCCGACCCCGCCGCCGTGATGCAGCGACACCCAGGTCGCGCCCGAGGCGCAGTTGAGCAGCGCGTTGAGCAGCGGCCAATCTGAGACCGCATCCGAACCATCCTTCATCGCTTCGGTTTCGCGGTTCGGCGAGGCGACCGAACCGGAATCGAGGTGATCCCGGCCGATGACGACGGGCGCCTTGAGTTCGCCGTTACGCACCATTTCGTTAAAAGCGAGGCCGAGTTTGTGGCGATCGCCCAAGCCGACCCAGCAGATACGCGCCGGCAGGCCCTGGAAGGCGATGCGCTCACGCGCCATGTCCAGCCAGTTATGCAGATGCTTGTTGTCCGGCAGCAGTTCCTTGACCTTGGCGTCGGTCTTGTAGATGTCTTCCGGATCGCCCGATAGGGCAGCCCAGCGGAACGGGCCGATGCCGCGGCAGAACAGCGGACGGATATAGGCCGGCACGAAGCCCGGGAAAGCAAAGGCGTTTTCAAGCCCTTCGTCCTTGGCGACCTGGCGGATATTGTTGCCGTAATCGAGCGTCGGCACGCCCATGTTCCAGAAGTCGACCATAGCCTGGACATGCACCTTCATCGAGGCGCGGGCGGCCTTCTCGACCGATTTGGGATCGCTCTCCTGCTTGGCGCGCCATTCGGCGACTGTCCAGCCGGCTGGAAGATAGCCGTTGATCGGATCATGGGCGGAGGTCTGGTCGGTTACGATATCCGGGCGGACGCCGCGGCGCACGAGTTCGGGGAAAATATCGGCGGCGTTGCCGATCAGGCCCACCGATTTCGCCTCGCCCGCCTTGGTCCACTGGTCGATCAGTGCGAGCGCCTCGTCCAGCGTATGCGCCTTGGCGTCGAGATAGCGGGTGCGGAGCCGGAAATCGACGCGAGTTTCATCGCATTCGACCGCCAGGCAGCAAGCGCCGGCCATGACGGCGGCGAGCGGTTGGGCGCCGCCCATGCCGCCGAGGCCGCCGGTCAATATCCATTTACCCGTCAGATTGCCGTCGTAATGCTGGCGACCGGCTTCGACGAAGGTTTCATACGTGCCCTGCACAATGCCCTGGGTGCCGATATAGATCCAGGAGCCCGCAGTCATCTGGCCATACATGGCCAGGCCGCGCTTATCGAGCTCGTTGAAATGGTCCCAGGTCGCCCAATGCGGCACGAGATTGGAGTTGGCGATCAGCACGCGCGGCGCATCCTTATGCGTGCGGAACACACCCACAGGTTTGCCGGATTGCACCAGAAGCGTCTCGTCTTCGTTCAGATCCCTGAGCGTCGCGACGATTTTGTCGAAGTCATCCCAGGTGCGGGCGGCGCGGCCTATGCCGCCATAGACGACGAGTTCATGCGGCCGCTCGGCGACGCCGGGATCGAGATTGTTCATCAGCATGCGCAGCGGCGCTTCGGTCATCCAGCCCTTGGCTGTCAGTTCCGTGCCGGTGGCGGCCCGGACGTCGCGGATATTGTGACGGGGATTGGCGGTCATGTCGGTTCCCTCTGTTCGTGTATTGGAAAATCAGCTTTCGAGCCGCGGCAGGAGCCCGGGCGAGATGCTTTCGGTCAGGCCGCCCTCGACGATGAGGCAGGAGGCGGCATCGAGATCGCCCGCCATGTAACGGTCGACTTCAAGCGTCGGAACGACGGCGCGGACGGCGGCCATGGCCTTTTCGAGTTCCGGACTGGTGCGCAGCGGCGCGCGGAATTCAACGCCCTGCACCGCTGTCAGCGCTTCGATGCCGATGATGGCGTTGAGATTGTCGGTCATCTGCAACAGGCGGCGCGCGCCATGGCAAGCCATGGAGACATGGTCTTCCTGATTGGCCGACGTCGGGGTCGAATCCACCGAGGCCGGATGCGACATCTGCTTGTTTTCGCTCATCAAAGCAGCGGAGGTGACTTCGGCGATCATCAGGCCGGAATTGAGACCCGGCTTTTTGGCGAGGAAGGCTGGCAGTCCATAGGACAGCGCGGGGTCGACAAGAAGCGCGATGCGACGCTGGGCGATTGCGCCAATCTCGCAGATCGCAATGGCGATCTGGTCGGCGGCAAACGCCACAGGCTCCGCATGGAAATTGCCGCCAGAGACGACCGAGTTGTCCGAAAGCACGAGCGGATTGTCGGTGACCGCATTGGCTTCGATTTCGAGCGTGCGGGCGGCCATGCGCAATAGATCGAGGCAGGCGCCATCGACCTGCGGCTGGCAACGGATGCAATAGGGATCCTGCACGCGTTCGTCGCCATCGAGATGGCTTTCGCGAATTTCGGATCCCGCCAGCAGCGAACGGAGCGCAGTCGCCGCGTCGATCTGGCCCTTGTGGCCGCGCAGCGTATGAATGTCGGGGTGGAACGGCGCCGAGGAGCCCATGGCGGCGTCGGTCGACAGAGCGCCGGTGATCAGCGCCGAGCGCGCAGCGCGATGGGCGCGGAACAATCCGGCAAGCGCCAGAGCGGTCGAGGTTTGCGTGCCGTTGATCAGCGCCAAACCTTCTTTCGCGGAGAGGACCACCGGCTTAAGACCGGCCTTCGCCAAGGCGTCAGCGGCAGGTATCCGCACGCCCTCAAAGAAGGCCTCGCCCTCGCCGATCATCGCCGCCGCCATATGCGCGAGGGGCGCGAGATCGCCGGAGGCGCCGACCGAGCCTTTTTCAGGGATGACCGGGGTTACACCTTTTTCCAGCATGCCCTCGATCAGCCGGACAAGCTCAAGGCGGACGCCGGAGGCGCCGCGGCCAAGCGAGATCAGCTTCAAGGCCATGATCAGCCGGACGATGTTTTCGGCGAGCGGCGCGCCGACGCCGCAGCAATGCGACAAGATGAGATTGCGCTGCAAGGTGGCGAGATCGGCGCTGTCGATCTTGATCGAGGCGAGTTTGCCGAAGCCGGTGTTGATGCCGTAAACGGGCTCGTTGCCGGCGGCGATTTCCGCGATCCGGCGCGCGCCTCTCTCGATCGCCGCATCAAAAGAGCGATCGAGCCGTGCAGGATCTGACGTCCAGAAAATCGTTTCGAGGTCACTGAGCGGCACGGAGCCGGGATGGAGCGTGATGGTCAAAGCGAGATCCTTTCGCCTTTAAAGACATGCAGAAGCAGCGGATTGAAGCCGATGCGGTAGACGAGTTCGGCCAAGCTCTCGACATCCCAAACGGCGAAGTCGGCGGATTTCCCCACTTCGAGAGATCCGGTTTCAGTCGAAATCCCAAGAGCGCGGGCGGCGTTGCGGGTCGCGCCGATGAGGCATTCTTCCACCGTCAACCCGAACAGCGTCGCCGACATGTTCATCGTCAGCAGCAGCGAGGTCAGCGGCGAAGTGCCGGGATTGCAATCGGTCGCGATGGCGATGGGCACTCCGGCCGAGCGGAGCGCGGCGACCGGCGGCTTGCGGGTTTCATGAATGGCGTAGAAAGCGCCGGGCAAGAGCACTGCGACCGTGCCCGACGCCTGAAGTGCGGCAACACCTTCGTCATCGAGATATTCGACATGATCCACCGAAAGCGCGCCAAAGGATGCCGCGAGCTTGGCGCCGCCGAGGTTCGAAAGCTGCTCGGCATGCAATTTCACCGGGAGGCCAAGGTCTCGCGCATGCCGGAAGACGGTGTCGATCTCGGCGACCGAAAAGGCGATGCCTTCGCAGAAGCCGTCCACAGCGTCGATGAGCCCTTCTGCTTTGGCCTGAGCCATGCCCGGAAGCACGACGTCGGCAATGTAATCGGCGTTGCGGCCTTTATAGGCCGCCGGCGTCGCATGCGCCGCCAGGTAGCTGGTGACCACTCGCACCGGTCTGATGTCGCCGAGCCGACGGGCGGCGCGGAGCATGTTGAGTTCACCTTCGATCGTAAGCCCGTAACCGGACTTTACTTCGATCGTCGTGACGCCTTCGGCGATCAACGTGTCGAGCCGCGGCAAAGAAGCTTCGACCAGTTGCTCGACGGTCAGAGCATTGGTCTGGCTGACGGTGGAGACGATGCCGCCGCCGGCGCGGGCGATTTCCTCATAGCTGGCGCCGGCGAGCCGCATTTCGAATTCGCGGGCGCGGTTGCCGCCATGGACGATATGGGTGTGGCAATCGACAAGGCCTGGGGTGACCCACCGGCCCTCGAGATCATAGACAGCCGTATCGGTCAGCATTTCGCTGGAGGGAAGATCACCTTCCTCGCCGACAAAGGCGATCCGGCCGTCCCGCACGAGAAGCGCGCCTCTGTCGATGATCCCGAGACCCTCGCGGGTTGGGTCCATGGTTCCGATGCGGGCGTTTTTGTAGAGCGCGTTTGGTCGCGAAAAAATCTGGTCCATGCTCGATATTCCGCTTCAATCTTTCCAATTCATGTATATACATAATAATCGACAGGCAAGCGAAATTTTCAAGCCGCCGTCAACTGGGACCAGACAACCGGAGAAGACGCCGATGACCCGACTTCACGCCAAGACCGCCCTCACCCCCTCCGGCTGGGAAAAAGACGTCCGTTTGACGCTTGCGGATGGACGGATCGCGGAGTTGGAAACCGGGGTGTCAGCCGAACCTGGCGATGAAACCTGCGACGCCCTCATCCCCGCGATGCCGAACCTCCACAGCCAT
The DNA here is from genome assembly GCF_005222915.1 of Rhizobium sp. FKL33. Classification (GTDB taxonomy): domain Bacteria; phylum Pseudomonadota; class Alphaproteobacteria; order Rhizobiales; family Rhizobiaceae; genus Rhizobium_E. The sequence goes on along the minus strand of NZ_STFX01000010.1, from coordinate 124,857 downwards.
GCGTTTCAGCGCGCCATGGCGGGACTGGCCGAACTTCGCGGGCCGGGCGCCGACAATTTCTGGAGCTGGCGGTCCATCATGTACAAATTCGCGCTGACCATGACGCCCGAGGACATGGAAGCCGTGGCGGCGCAGCTTTACATGGAAATGCTGGAAGCCGGTTTTGGCCGCGTCGGCGAGTTCCACTATGTGCATCACGACAAGGACGGCGCGGCTTATACAGATATCGGCGAACTCGCCAATCGCATCATGGCGGCCTCCAGCGAAGCCGGGATACATCTGACCTTGCTGCCGGTGTTCTACGCCCATTCCGGCTTCGGCGGCCAAGCCCCGATCGACGGACAGCGGCGCTTCATCAACTCGATCGACAGCTATGCTCGTTTGATGGAGGCCTGCCGCGCTCGCATCGAACAGCTCCCAGGCGCACGCCTCGGCATCGCGCCGCACAGCCTCCGCGCCGCAACACCGGAAGAGTTAAAATTGATCCTGCCCCTCGCCCAAGGCGGGCCAGTTCACATCCACATTTCAGAGCAGGTGAAAGAAGTCGAAGACTGTGTCGCCTGGTCGGGCACAAGGCCGGTGGAATGGCTGCTTGCCAATATGCCGGTCGATGGTCGCTGGTGCCTGATCCACGCCACCCATATGACTGGGGCGGAAACCGAAGCCATGGCGCGGTCGGGCGCCGTGGCCGGTCTTTGCCCGATCACCGAAGCCAATCTCGGCGACGGCGTCTTCCCGGCGCCCGCTTTTCTGGAGCATGGCGGCGCATTCGGCGTCGGATCGGACTCCAATGTTCTGATTTCCGTTTCCGAGGAACTCCGGACGCTCGAATATTCCCAGCGTCTGTCGCTCCGCGCCCGCAATGTCATTGCGCCATCAGGCGGCTCGACGGGTCGGCGGCTGTTCGATGGCGCGCTCGTTGGCGGATCACAGGCGCTCGGCGCAGCTGCATCGATCGCGATTGGCGACACGGCCGATCTTGTCAGTCTCGATCTGTCGGAAGCGCCTCATCTTACTGACGACCAGATCCTCGATCACTGGATCTTCGCCGGCCGCCTCAGAGTCGATGCGGTCTGGACCGCTGGCGTCAAACGCGTCGAAGGCGGCCGCCATCTTCAGCGCGACGCCATCAGCCGCCGCTTTCACGCATCGATGGCGAGACTTCTCGCCGCCTGATCTTTCCGGCGATCGACAGGCGGTGTAAGCGCGGCCGGAAACAGGACACGAGGCGGATCCATGGAAACGAGCAAGGAATCCTTGCACCAGAAAATTCTGAGCGACATCGAGACGCGCATCGTCTCGGGAGAATGGCCGCCCGGTCATCGCATCCCCTTCGAAGTGGATCTCGCCGGACACTACGGCTGTTCGCGGATGACGGTCAACAAAGTCATGACTCAGCTCGCCAATTCCGGGTTGATCGAGCGGCGTAAGAAGTCCGGCAGTTTCGTCGCCTTTCCCAAGGCCCAGTCTGCCATTCTCGAAATTCATGACATCAAGGCGGAGGTTCAGAGCCTCAATCTCGCCTATAGCTACGAGATCGCCAGCTTCGTCACCCGCAAGGCGACGGCTGATGACCGCAAGCGCCTGGAACTGACCGCTGGGGCGCGGGTCGCCGACATCGTCTGCCTTCATTTCGCGGCAAACCGCCCCTTCTGCCTCGAAGAACGGATCATCAATCTCGACACGGTGCCAGAAGCCGCGAAGCCGGATTTCTCCCAAAACGCCCCCGGGCCCTGGCTTCTCCAGGAAGTGCCGTGGAGCGCCGCAGAGCATCGCATCACGGCCATATCGGCGAGTTCGGAGGTCGCCGCCCGGCTCGACATCGACAAAAGCGCCGCCTGCCTCGCGGTCGAGCGTCGCACCTGGAGCGGCGCAGGTCCCGTCACGCATGTGAAATTCACCTATCCCGGCGATCGACACGCGCTCGTCGCCCGCTTCACACCGCCCGCCCAGACCCTATCCGGAGCATCGAAATGACCGTTCTTCTCAAAGACACGCTGGCCTGGCCGCATGTCGCTCGCATCGCTCATGGCGAAATGCTCGAGCTGGCTCCCAATGTCTGGGCACGGGTCGAAGAGGCGGGCGCCATCGTGGACGCCATCGTCGAGAGCGGCGTGCGCGCTTATGGGATCACCACTGGCGTCGGGGCTCTTGCGGATCGCGTCGTCACCCGCGAACAACAGGCAGCCTTGTCCCGGCATATCGTGCTCAGCCACGCCGCAGGCGTCGGCCCGGCGCTTCCCAAACCGGAAGTACGCGCAATCATCGCCGCCCAGATCAACAATTTTGCCCATGGCAAATCAGGAGTCCGGCCAGACATCATCCGCTACTATCTCAGATTTCTCGAAACCGGCCTGACGCCTGTTACGCCGTCGCGCGGGTCGGTGGGCTATCTCACCCACAACGCCGCTATCGCTCTGGTTCTGATCGGCGAGGGCAAGGCCGAACTGAACGGGGAAATCCTCGATGGAAGAACGGCGCTCGCAAAAATCGGCCTGACGCCTCTCACTCTCAGAGCGAAGGAAGGCCTGAGCCTCGTCAACGGTTCGGCTTGCGCCACCGGTCTTTCGAGCCTGGCCGTTTTTCGTATGGTCCGCTTGCTGGATTGGGCCGATGCGATTGCCGCCCTGACGCTCGAAGCCGGAGGCGCGCAGATCGATGCGCTTTCCGAATTCGCCGTTTCCGTGCGCCCCTCCCCCGGCAGTCTGGAGGTCGCCCGCAAGATCGAGACCAGTCTCGCCGGCAGCCAATTGATCGCTGCCGCCAAAGGTCGCCGCACCCAGGATGCGCTCAGTCTCAGGGCCATTCCCCATGTTCATGGCGCAGCGCGCGACGTCTTCAACGCGGCGGCCGGCGTCGTCAATCAGGAACTGGCCTCGGTTACCGACAATCCCTTCGTCTCGGGAACGCCCGACCAGCCTCATGTCCAATCTGAAGCGCATGCGGTGGCGCCGCATCTCGCCCAAGCCATGGACAGTCTCGCCATCGCGCTGGCCCAACTCTCGATCATGAGCGAACGTCGCCTCGATCGTCTCGTCAATCCGCTGGTCAGCGGCCTGCCCGCCTTCCTCGCCCAGGATGCCGGCGCGCATTCCGGTTTCATGATCGCCCAATATACGGCGGCCGGCCTCGCCAATGAAAATCGCCGGCTGGCCATGCCGGCTTCGGTGGATGGCGGCGTGACCTCGGCGCTGCAGGAGGATTTCCTGGCCAACCCGACGCCGGCGGTCAACAAGCTTCTCGCCGCGATCGACAATGCCGAATACATCTTCGCCATCGAATTGCTTGCTGCGGCGCAAGCCCAGGATGTCGTGACCGGACAAGGAGAGCGCGCCGCCGAAACCGATCGCCTCTATCGCGAGGTCCGCGAAAAGGCTGCTGTTTATGCCGACGACAGGCCGCTCACCCCTGACATCGAGGCGCTGCGAGCCATGCTGCACGCCTCGGATTGGTCAGAACACCGATAAGCCGCGAGCCGCCTGATTATTTTGTCTTTCGCTCGAGCGCCTGAAGCATCGGCAGGATGCTGAAGGCGCCGGCTTCGGCCTTGTCCGTCAGGTTCCGCAGGTATCCGCCCGGCGATTTGATCTCTTCGGCCCTTTCCAGCATGACGGCGATCACCACAGCAGCGGCTTCCTCGCCCATGGCGGCGCGGGCTTTGCGCCAGGCGTCCGCCGAAACCCCAAGCATCGAGCGGACGAGATCCGCCGTCTTGATGAGATCGCTCCAGCCTCTCACGCCCTCCCGGGCATAATCCAATATTTGCGGGCAGACCTTTTGCAATCGCGCCAAGCTCACCAAGGCTTTACGCTGAGGCGCTTCCGCTTCTTCTGTTTCTTGGCCGTTAGATTCAAATGCCTGATCTGATTTTGAATTCTGATAGTGACGCTCATTCTGAGAGTCATTGGCGCTCAATTCTTCTTCAGACAGCGCTTCGAGGTATAGCGTTTCCACCTTATGTCTCAGCAGGTTAAGTTCGAGTTTCGTCTGACGGAGAGCCTCAATCTCTGTCTTCCGCGTCAGTCTGGAGCGGATGCTGGCGAGCTGGGTGGAGAAATCGAGCCAGTCCCCTGCCCGCCCTTCCTCCAGCGCGATCTCGACGATCTTGGCGATGTCCCGCTGATGGAGAGTGACTTCGCTTCTGATCGCCCGAAGCAGTTTCTCGTCTTCCCGCGCCTGTTCGGCAAGGGCGAAGATTTCATCCGCCTTCAGCGCCAGAGGGGCGAGGTCAAATCCGAAGGCTTCTTCGACGGCGCCGTGATCACCACGCCGGCAATAGCGTTTGCCATTGGCGCTGTCGCGCCGGAAGATGAGACCGGCTTCGACCAGCGCCGCCACATGCCGGCGGATGGTCGCCGGCGACATGCCGCGCGCGCGCAAGGACAATTCGCGATTGGAGGGAAAGACGATGATCGGCTTGGAACCGTCGAGTTCGCGCTCGGCGGCAAAGCTCGCCATCGCTTCGAGAAGGGCGATCGCCCGGTCGTTCAGACCATAATGCGTCTTGGCTTCCGTGAGCGCCCTCAGCAGCCGCCATTTGTCGGCGCGGCCGGTTTCATTGCCGCCTTCGCCGCCCTGCAGCGCCTGCTGCCGTTCGGCCACGTCGATCTGGCGCTTGAAAAGGCGCGCAGACATCTTGCCGCCGCCGAAAGGCGTCGTTCCAGGTCGTTCGATCATGTCCAGTCCCCTGATCAAGAAGACAAGGAGGCCTGAAACGGCATTTCTGCGGGGCACAGGTCAGCATTCCCCGCAAATATGCCTGCGGAGGGTCCAAAGCCGAAAAATTCAAGACGCAACAAAGAGTTCGTCGTCTGCGAAAGGCTCCGCAGGAGGCAACGAACGAACTTCGCAGCGCACGAAAAGCGCGGCCGACTCTTGACTTTGACCTTGGGAAGTGATTCTCTTGGGTTGCTACATCAAAGAGGGCTTCCGAAATGGCGACGTTTTGGGGCCTTTTTTCTTGTCTTGATGCTTCCTTTCTCTCGTCTCAATGCCGCCACAGGGGCTGTTTTCAGCCCCCGCGGCCTGTCGTCACGATCCCGCTTTCGCGATGAACCGCGCGTAGTCCTCCGCCATGCGCTCGATCGCCGCCTCGATAAAGGCTTGATCGGCGTCAGCGGAGAATTCGATTTTTACGGTCTTTCCCTGCCGGTTGACGCGGGCGAACACCTTGCCGTCAGGCGCAGTCAGCGCTTCCGGCGCCGTTTTGTCCGAACGGTTCTTGCGCGACAGTCGCTGGAACAACATCTGGAACCGCTCGTCGCTCGCCGAAGTCTTGAAGCGCTCCGATGCGATCTCCGTTTCCGCCTTGCCCTTCGCCGCATCATCGTCGAACAACTGGCCGAGCGCCATCCAGCGTTCGCGACCGATCTTCGGGGCCGGGCCGATGGCGCGGATCAGGGCGTCTGGCACGCTGTCCGCCACCTGCAGCAGACGCGACAGTTCGCTCTTCTGCACCGCCAGCGCGTCGCAGGCGATCTTGCGTTCGAAGCCGCGCGCAATCAGCGCCTTGGCGAACAGCGCGCGCTCGATGAAAGACAGGTTCCGCCGCTCTGCGTTTTCCTTGCCCTGCGCCAGCACCAGTTCGCTGTCGGATAGATTGCGGATAACCGCCTTGACCTTCAGGCCGAGGCGGTGCACGGCGCGGAGCCGCCGATGACCATAGGCGACCTGGTAATGGCCCTGTGTCTCGGGATGCGGACGCACCAGGATCGGCTGTTGCTGGCCGCTTTCGCGAATGCTGTCGACCAGTTGCAGAAAATCTGGATCGTCACGCTCTTCCTCGCTGAGACGATCGCTGACGAATGAGCCGGACAGTTTCTCGGTGTCGAGCGAGACGATGCGCTCGCCTTCTTCGAGAGCCTGGCGGAGCACGCGGGCTTCTTCCGCTTCGCGGGTAATGTTCGTGAGCGACAGGCCCATGGCCTTGATGGCACCGGAGGCGGCGCGCGGCGGAGGCGCAGCCTGCTCGACGGCCGGTGGCTGCGACGCGCCTTCGGGATTGATCGAGACAGCCAGATTGCTCACATCGCCCGACGGCGTCGCAGCGTCCCCAAACAGAGCTTTCAGCGAATTCTTGCGGTCTCGCCCCGCCATGCTCACCGCCCCCATGCCGTATGAATGAGCTTTTCGATCTCGGCGTTGACGGCGTCGAGGGACTCCATCGCCCGATCATAGGTTCCGCGACTGAAATTCTCGCGGCCGACTTCATAAAGCGTCTGCTTAGTGAGGCCGGCGTCTGAGACCGCCGTCGATTTCAGCATCGGCGCGGTCAGCACCCGGTCGCCGAACAGCGAGCGAAGGAAGCCGACGATCTGCGTCTGCGGCCCGTCATGCGGTTCGAAACGCGTCACCAGATAGCGGAGGAAATCGAAATTCAGCGAGCCGCCCGCTTCGCGCACCACCGCGAGAAGGTCGGCGGTCATGAACAGGAACTGGCTCATCGAGGCGACGTCGAGCATTTGAGGATGCACGGTGACGATCACGGATGTCGAGGCGCAGAGCGACGACAGCGTGAGATAGCCGAGTTGCGGCGGACAATCGAGCACGACGACGTCATAATCGTCCGCCACGGTTTCCAGCGCCTGCTGAACGCGGGCGAAAAACAGGCTGTTCTCGTCGCCCGGTTTGCGCATGGAGAGCGCGCGCGGGGTTTGATGTTCGAACTCCTGCAGTTCGAGATTGCCGGGCACGAGATCGAGGCCGTGAAAATAGGTCTTGCGGATGATGTCGCGCAAAGGCCGCACTTCGTCGTCGTAGCGGATCGCGCCATAGATCGTGTCGTTGCCGCTGAGATCGAGTTCAGGCTGATAGCCGAACAGCGCCGACAACGAGGCCTGCGGATCGAGATCGACCGCGAGCACGCGATGGCCGGTCATGGCGAGATATTGCGCGAGGTGGACGGCGGACGTGGTCTTGCCGGAACCGCCTTTGAAATTGGTGACCGAAATCACCTGCAAATGCTCGTTGCGCGCCGGGTCGCGCCATTTGAGATAGGTGCGCGCCTTGGCGTCATTGCCCTTGGCGAGCGCCTGGTCGGCGAGGAAGCGCCTGAGCGCGTCGATATCAGACAGCGAATAATAGCGTCGTCCGGCCGAACCGATCTGCGGCTGCGGCCCCTCGCCGGCGAGCGTCAACTGACGCAGATAGCCGTCGGACACGCCGACAAGCCGCGCCGCCTCTCCCGAGGTGAACGATCTCAGCGTCTTCTGCGACGCAGGCGGAAACAGCCGCTCGCGCATGGCCTTCAGCTGCGCCGAAAGAGCCTGCGCATCCAGCGCAATGGTCTCATCCGCCGGGCGGCCTACTGCTTTGTCGACATTTATACTGGACGGGATAGCCATCCAAATCTCCGTAAATGATGGTATCGTCTCCGCGTTAACGGCGTCATGCCGAGGATTAACGGAGCGTCAACCTTTGACACACCCCTTCCACGATTCTCGCCGATTTGAAATACGCGCCGAGACGAAACTAACAGGAAGCGATGTCAATTACGGCGAACTTAGCATTCTTCGCCGAACTCCGTAACAACGGTGCGACAGGCGACGAGTCGCGTCAAGATTTTTCTGTCCCTCTCCCGGAGAGTTGTCAGGCCCCTCGCAAGGCTCGCGCAAGATTGGACCGGAGCGCTTGGCAGCGACAAGAGCCATCCCAACCCCGATTGGGCACGCGCCAAACCTGACAATTGATGCTTTCTGTCAAAACTTCCCCATATTCAAACAAGTCAACGCCACTTATTCACATTCTTAATTGGCTTTTGCACACTAGTCTTGCGGCAGCCTTTGGGAGGAGGCGTCAATGGGCTCCAAGCCACTTACGACGGAAAGCAATTCAGCCAGTCGGTCCCAGGACCGGCGCAGGTCATTGGCGCCGTTGCGATCGAGCCTCTTGATCGCGGGTCAGTCCGTCGCCGCGAGCACCGGCGCTTCCTTCGAACGCATCAATCCCGTATCGGCCGACGTGGCCAGCATCGCATCCGCAGCATCGATCGAAGACGCGCAGGCTGCCGCGCTTGCGGCCGCCGCCGCTTTTCCGAAATGGTCGGCCACATCGCCGAACGTCCGTCGCTCTCTACTCGAAAAGGCGGCATCGGTTCTGAAGGGAAAGCGTGAAGACGTCGCCGTCCGCATGATGGCCGAGACGGGGGCGACCCGTCAGTGGTGCGATGAAAATGTGAATTTCGGGGCTGAAATCCTTCTTGATGCGGCCGCAATGACCACGATGATCACCGGCTCGGTGTTGCCGACCGACAAGACCGGAATGACGTCTTTTGCAATGCGGCAACCCGCCGGCGTCTGTCTCGCGATGGCCCCGTGGAATGCGCCTCTGTTGCTGGGCGTCCGCTCGGTCGCCATGGCTCTCGCTTGTGGAAATACGGTAGTGCTCAAATCGTCCGAGCTTTGCCCCGCGACCCACAGGCTGATCGGCGACGTGCTGACCGAAGCAGGTTTTCCGGCCGGCGTCGTCAACGTGATCAGCAATGCTCCGGCCGATGCGTCGATCATCGTCGAAACCCTGATCGGCCACCCCGTTGTCAGGCGCGTGAACTTCACCGGCTCCACCCGCGTCGGACGCTCGATCGCGCTGCTCGGGGCGAAGTATCTCAAGCGCTGCCTGCTGGAACTCGGCGGAAAGGCGCCGTTCATCGTGCTCGACGACGCCGATCTGGAGGAAGCGGTCCGCGCCGCGGCGTTCGGCGCTTTTTACAATCAGGGCCAGATCTGCATGTCGACGGAGCGGATCATCGTGCTCGACAGCATCGCCGACGCCTTCGTCGAGCGCTTTTCCGCCAAAGCCAAAACATTGAAGGCCGGAGATCCAGGTCGGGGGCATATGCCGCTCGGGGCGCTGATCACCAGCGATTCAGCCCGCCGCGTCCGTGCGATGATCGACGACGCCGTCAGCAAAGGCGCCGAACTCCGCGCCGGCGGCGATGCGCGCGACGCCTTGATGGACGCTACCGTCATCGACCGGGTGACGCGACCCATGCGGCTTTATCATGAAGAGAGCTTTGGCCCGGTGGCGTCGATCATTCGCGTCGAGGACGTCGAGGAGGCGATCTCGGTGGCCAACGACTGCGAATACGGCCTGTCGGGGGCCGTGTTCGGCCGCGATGTCAGCCGCGCGCTGCAGGTGGCGCAGCGGATCGAATCCGGCATCTGCCACATCAATTCGGCGACGGTGGAAGACGAGCCGCATATGCCGTTCGGCGGCGTCAAGGCCTCTGGCTACGGGCGCTTCGGCGGCCAGTCCGCCCTGGACGAATTCACGGAATTGCGATGGGTGACCATCGCGGAGGGGCCGCGCGACTATCCGATTTGAACGTCGCGCGGAGACTTGAGAGCAAAACCACATGGGAGGTGGAAACATGACGGATCATCAGAAGACACAAGGCGGCGTCACGCGCCGCGAATTGATGGCGGGCGCCGGCGCGCTCGCCGCAGCAGCCGCCATCGGCGTGCGCCCCGCGCTGGCGGCGGACGTCATCAAGGTCGGCTTCATCAGCCCGCGCACAGGCCCCCTCGCCGGCTTCGGCGAGACCGACGGCTATGTGCTCGACCTCGTGCGCAAGTCGCTCGCCAACGGACTGGAGATCGGCGGCAAGACCTATCAGGTCGAAATCCTCGATCAGGACACTCAATCCGATCCATCCCGCGCCGGCCAACTGGCCAAGGATCTCATCAACAACCAAGGCATCGACCTGATGCTCGCCGTCTCGACGCCTGAGACCATCAACCCGGTGTCCGACGCCTGTGAAGCGGCCGGCGTGCCCTGCCTCTCCACCGTCATGCCCTGGGAAGCGTGGTATTTCGGCCGCGGCGCCAAGCCGGGACAGCCCTCGCCGTTCAAATGGACCTATCATTTCGGCTTCGGCGTCGGCGAGTTCCACAAGACCTATGTGTCGCAATGGAACCTGATCGAGACCAACAAGAAGGTCGGCGTGATGTATCCCAACGACGCCGATGGCAACGCCATCCGCGCCAATCTCGCCCCGCTGCTCGAAAAGGACGGCTTCAAGATTATCGATCCCGGCGCTTACGAGACCGGCACCACCGACTTTTCCAGCCAGATCGCCCTTTTCAAGCAGGAAGGCGTCGAAATCATCAACACCTTCCCGATCCCGCCGGATTTCGCCACTTTCTGGCGTCAGGCTGCCCAGCAGGGTCTGCATCGCCAGGTGAAGATCATCCAGGTGGCGAAGACAGGCCTCTTCCCCTCGGGCGTCGAGGCGCTGGGGCAGTTGGGCGTCAATCTCGGCAGCGCCGCCTATTGGCACAAGGCCTTCCCCTACAAGTCCAGCGTAACGGGCGTTTCCGGCCAGGAGTTGGCGGACGGTTACGAGGCTGAGTCGGGCAAGCAGTGGACGCAACAACTCGGCGCGACGCTCTCGCTGCTCGACGCCGGCTTCGACACGCTGAAGAAATCCGCCGACCCCAAGAGCAAGGATGCGGTGGTCAAGACCTTGTCGACGCTGAACACGGTGACGATCGCCGGCAAGGTGGACTTCACCTCCGGTCCCGTGCCGAACGTCTCGCCCGGCCCGATCATCGGCACGCAATGGGTGAAGGCGCCGGAAGGCTCGAAATTCCCGCTGGATTACGTGGTGACTGAAAACGCCACCGATCCGAACGTGCCGGTGGGAGCCAAGCTCCTGCCCTATAACGGCTGAGGCGCGCGAGGCGACATGCTCTATGCGGAAGAGGCAGGAACCGGCGCGGGCCGGTTCTCGGGAAAAGGCATCTACAAGCGTTTCGGCTCGCTGAGCGTTCTGGAAAATGTCGATTTCTCCATGGGAATGACCGAGGCGGTCGGTATTGTCGGCCCCAACGGGGCGGGCAAAACCACCCTTCTGGCGACGCTGGCGGGCGCTTTCCCGCCCAGCGCCGGCAGTGTGGAATTCGGCGGACGAAATGTGACGCGCCAATCGGCGGCCGAACGCTGCCGGTTGGGGCTGGTGCGCACGCATCAGGTCCCGAAACCCTTTCTCGGCATGACGACCTTCGAAAACGTCTATGTCGCGGCTTCGCATTCCGATGTGAACAGCCGCGACGAGGCCTATGAGCGGGTCATTCAGTCCCTCGACGTCTGCGGCATGTTGCCGGTCGCCAATCGCAAGGCCGAGACGCTCGGCCTGCTCGACCGCAAGCGGCTCGAGCTCGCCCGGGCGCTGGCCACCCAGCCCAAAGTGATCCTGCTCGACGAGATCGGCGGCGGGCTGACCGATTCCGAAGCGCAGGAACTCGTGCACACCATCCAGGGTCTCAAGAGCCGCGGCGTCGGTATCGTCTGGATCGAGCATATCGTCCATGTGCTTCTGCAGGTCGTCGACCGCCTGATCTGCATGGACGCCGGCCGCATCATCGCCGACGGCGAGCCCAAAATGGTGATGGCGCATCCGGAAGTCGTCAAAGCCTATCTCGGCGGAGGTCCCGCATGAGCATTCTCGATATCCAGAACCTCACGGCCCGCCATGGCCTGTTGGAAGCAGTCCGCGGCGTGTCCTTTTCCGTGTCAAAGGGCGAGACTTTGGCGCTTGTCGGCGCGAACGGAGCAGGAAAGACGACGTTGCTCAGAACGCTTGCGGGAGGCCATGCCGCAGCCGGCGGCAAGATCCTGTTGAACGGCGAGGATGTCACCGCCCTTCCCTCCCACAAACGCGTCCGCGCCGGCATCGCGCTCGTGCCGGAGGGCAGACGGATGTTCGCCTCGATGACCGTGCGGGAAAATCTGCTGCTCGGCGCGGAAGCCGGTCGCAAGGGCGACTGGTCGGTCGAGCGCGTGCTGGACATCTTTCCGAATCTTCAGAAGCGGCTGCATTCCAAGACCGGGCATCTTTCAGGCGGCGAACAGCAGGCGACCGCCATCGGTCGCGCGCTGATGAGCAATCCCGATGTTCTCATTCTCGACGAAGTGTCTCTCGGCCTGTCGCCGCTGATCGTCGATCGGGTCTACGCATCGCTCGATGGCCTGATGAAGTCGGGAACCACCATTATCCTGGTCGAACAGGACCTGACGCGAGCGATGCGCGTCGCCGATCGCCTGCTCTGCATGCTGGAGGGTCGCGTGGTGCTGGAAGGCCCCGCGGCGTCCCTGACGCGGGACCAGGTGACCGACGCATATTTCGGTCTCGGCCGCGCGCATGGCAAGGAGATGCACGCATGATCAACCAGCTCATCCAAGGCCTTCTGCTCGGCGGCTACTACGCGCTGATCGCCTGTGGCCTCTCCTTCATGTTCTCAGTGATGCGGATCATCAATCTGGCCCATGGCAGCCTGGCTGTCGCCTGCGCCTATCTGCTGTTTGTCCTGACGGAGAAGGCGGGTCTGCCGCTCTGGCTCTGCTTCATCATCGCCATGGCGGTGATGGCGGCGGCCGGATGGCTGATCCAGCGCCTCATTCTCGACCGTTCGGCGCGGGCTGGACAACTCCTGCCGATCCTGTCGACCTTCGGCCTCGCCATGGTGATCGACAATGCGTTGTTCGAGCAATTCGGCGCAGACACCCGCTCGCTCGCCAACGCCATCGGCGATCTGTCCTGGGAAAGCTGGGAACTACCGGGCGGGCTCTATGTCGGCAAATTGCCTGTCTATATCTTCCTTGCCGCAGTCGCGCTTCTGGCCGGGCTGCAATTGATGCTGAGCTATACCCGGCTCGGCCGCGCGATCCGCGCAACGGCGGAAGATCCGGATACCGCCGGGCTCGTCGGCATCGACGCCGCCAAGGTCAATGCAGCGGCGGCGGCGATTGCGATGATGACAGTGGCCATCGCCGGAATGTTTCTGGGCATGCGGGCGACATTCGACCCCTATTCCGGCGCGCCGCAACTGCTCTTCGCCTTCGAGGCCTCCGTCATCGGCGGCGCGGGCTCTCTTTGGGGTACGCTGATCGGCGGCATCGTGCTCGGGATCGCCCAGTCGCTCGGCGCCTCCATCCATCCGCTCGGCTTCCTGATCGCCGGCCACGTCACCTTCCTCGTCGTGCTGCTCGGCAGGCTGTTCCTGCCTGAACTCGCACTGCTTCCGGCCAAACTTCTCGCGAAAGGACGCGCCGCATGAGCCGCTCCGCAACAGAATCCCTGCCGACCGCAGCGTCGGTCGAACGTTGGACGCCTGCGTCGCGCCGCGCCGCCTGGTCGGTCGCTGCAATCCTCGCTTTGCTCGCCCTCGCCCCTGCGGCGATGGGACCGGGCCTGATCGACCGGATGACCGCGCTGTTCATTTATGTGATCCTGGCGGCGATGTGGAACGCGCTCGCCGGCTTCGGCGGCCTGGTCTCGGTCGGCCAACAGGTGTTCTTCGGCCTCGGGGCCTATTTCACCGTGCGCATCGCCGATCAGGGCCTGGACCCGTTCCTATCGATGGGCATCGCCACCATCGTCGTCGCCGGCGTCTCCTATCCCCTGTCGCTGGTCATGCTCAGACTGAAGGGCGGCGAATTCGCGATCGGCATGTGGGTCGTCTCGGCGCTGACCCATATGCTGGTCAATCTCGACAGCCTCATTCAGGGCGAGACCGGCACCTCGCTGATTTCTCTCAACGCCTATGACGTCGGCTCCCGCCGCGCGATCATTTACTGGCTGGCGCTTGCGGCGATGACCGCCATTCTCGGCGCGCTCTTCGCGCTGCTCCGCAGCCGCACTGGCGCCGCCATCCAGGCGATCCGCGACAATGAGGACGCCGCGCGCGCCCTCGGCGTCAATGTCGCCGCCGCCAAACGGCTGATCTTCGTGCTCGCCGCGCTTGGCATCGGCGCCGCCGGCGCGCTCTGGCTCGCCAGCGCCACCAGCTTCCAGCCCAAGACCTATTTCTCGGTGCAATGGACCGCCTACATGATCTTCATGGTGCTGGTCGGCGGCATCGGAACCTTCGAAGGCGCGATCCTCGGGGCGATCATCTTCTTCATCATCGAAACCTGGTTCGGCGCCTTCGGCGTCTGGTACCTGATCGGGTTGGGGCTCGCCGCTCTGCTCTTCTCGCTGTTTGCGCCAAAGGGCATCTGGGGCGCGATCGAGCAGCGCACCGGGCTGTCGCTGATGCCTGTGGGCTACCGGCTCAAACTACCGCAACATCTGCAAAAAAGACTGAGAGAAAGGGAGTGAACACCATGCTTCTCGGCAAGACCATCGTCGTAACGGGCGCTTCATCGGGCATTGGCGCAAGAACCGCCGAACTCGCCATCGCGCAGGGAGCCGACGTCATCGGCGTTGACATCCGTGAACCCGCCGCGCCGCAGGCGAATTTCATCGCAGGCGATCTATCCACTCCGGCGGGCATCGAAGCGGTCGTGAGCCGCTTGCCACAGCGGGTGGACGCGGTCTTGAACGTCGCGGGCGTCTCCGGCGTCATCGGGGCGGAGAAGACCCTGGCGATCAACTTCTATGGCCTGCGCGCCTTCAGCGAAGCCATCGCCCCCAAGATCCGCGAGGGCGGATCGGTCGTCAACGTCGCTTCCATCGCCGGCTATGGATGGCGGGCCAATCTCGCCCGCGCCAAGGCGATGGTCGGGGTCGAGGGTTACCCGGACATCGCCGCCGTCATTGCCGAAAATGGCGTCAAGAATGAGGAAGGTTATCCCCTTTCCAAGGAACTGCTGCTGCTCTGGACGATGAAGGCGGCGCATCAGCCGCTGTTCAAGTCGCGCGGCATTCGCGTCAACGCCGTCAGCCCCGGCCCGGTCGAGACGCAAATTCTCAAGGAATTCCGCTCGGTGCTGGGAGACGCGAAAGTCAATTCCGACATCGACCGCGTCGGCCGCGCCGGCAATGCATCCGACATCGCACCCGTGGTGCTGTTCCTGGCGTCCGATGCGGCGCGCTGGATCAACGGCGCCAACATCGCCAATGACGGCGGCCTCGAAGCCTCGATCAACGCCGACGTGCTCGGCTTCTGAGTTTATGTGAAGAAAGGACAAGACATGTTTGAAATCCAACAGATTATCGGCGGCAAGAAGGTCGGCGCGACGTCCGGCGCGACTTTCGATCGCATCGATCCCTTCACCGGTGAAGTGGCGAGCCGCGCCCCGGCGTCGACGATAGACGATGTGAAAGCCGCCTTCGCCGCTGCCCAGGCCGCCTTTCCCGCCTGGTCGCAGACCGGCCCCGGCCAGCGCCGCACGCTGCTGCTCAAGGCCGCCGACATCATGGACAGCAAGGCCGGAGAGTTCATCCAGTTGATGATCGCGGAGACCGGCGGTACCGCGCCGTGGGGCGGTTTCAACACCATGCTCGCCGCCAACATCCTGCGTGAAGCTGCAGCGATGACCACGCAGATCCAGGGCGAAATCATTCCGTCCAACAAGCCGGGAACGCTGTCGATGGGCGTGCGTCAGGCGGCGGGCGTCTGTGTCGGCATCGCGCCCTGGAACGCGCCGGTGATTCTCGGCACCCGCGCAGTGGCCATGGCGATCGCCTGCGGCAACACCGTCATCCTCAAGGCGTCCGAAGCCTGCCCGGGCATGCATGTGCTGATCGGCCAGGTGCTGGTCGAGGCCGGCCTGCCTGATGGCGTCATCAACGTCATCACCAACGCCCCGAAAGATGCGGCGGCAGTTGTCGAGGCTCTCATTGCCGCGCCCGAAGTGCGTCGCGTCAATTTCACCGGCTCCACCAAGGTTGGCAAGATCATCGGCGAACTCTGCGGCCGTCACCTGAAGCCGGCGCTGCTCGAACTGGGCGGCAAGGCCCCGCTGATCGTGCTCGACGACGCCGATATCGACGCGGCCGTGAACGCCGCCGCCTTCGGCTGCTATATGAATATGGGCCAGATCTGCATGTCGACCGAGCGTCTGATCGTGCATGAGGCTGTGGCCGATGAATTCGTCGCCAAACTCGCCGCCAAGGCGTCGCACCTGCCTGCCGGCGATCCGCGCGGCCATGTGGTGTTGGGTTCGCTCGTCAATCCGGAAGCGGCGAAGAAGATGGAAGACTTCATCTCCGACGCCATCAACAAGGGCGCAAGCCTGGTGGCCGGCGGCAAGGTGACCGGCAGCGTCGTCGAAGCGACACTGCTGGATGGCGTCAAGCCCGGCATGCGCAGCTATGACGAAGAGAGCTTCGGCCCGGTGAAACCCGTCGTTCGGGTCAAGGATGAGGACGAAGCGATCCGCGTCGCCAACGACACCGAATACGGCCTGTCCTCGGCGGTCTTCAGTCGAGACATCCAGCGTGCCATGTCGGTCGCCCAACGCCTCCAGACCGGCATCTGCCATATCAACGGGCCGACAGTGGCCGATGAGGCGCAGATGCCGTTCGGCGGCGTCAAGGATTCCGGCTATGGCCGCTTCGGCGGCAAGGCGGCGATCGCGGAATTCACCGATCTCCGCTGGATCACCATCGAAGATCCCCATCAGCATTATCCTTTCTGATTGGGTTGAGACCAGCGACGGCGCGGGCGACCGCGCCGTCAGCGATCTCCCGCCGTCTCCGCCAGCAACCAATCCCGGAAGGCGACGAGCGGCGGATAAGAAGCGCGCTCGCTCGGCCAGACGAGATAATAGGCCCCTTCGCTGATCATCGGCAGATCGATGGCTTTGACCAGCCGGCGGGACTTCAGTTCGTCACCGATCAGAAAGTCCGGCAGCAAGGCCACGCCCATGCCGGCCATAGCCGCCTCGGCGATGGTTGAAAACTGGTCGAACAACATGCCACGCACGCTATCATCCGCCGCGCCGTGATGACGGAGCCACCGTTCCCAGGCATCGGGGCGGGTCGTCAGATGCAGAAGCGGCGCATCACGCACCGAAACCGCATCGGTGAAGTCAAAGCGCGCCTTGAGATCAGGGCTGCAGACCGGTGAGACCGTTTCCCCACGCAGCATCGCCATTTCCCCGCCCTGCCATTCCGGACCGCCGAAATGGATGGCGGCGTCGACGGGGTCCAGACGAAAATCGAAATAGCTGAGCCGCGTGACCAGATTGAAGCTGACGCCGGGATTGGCCTCGAGAAACCGCGGCAGACGCGGCGCCAGCCAGCGTGCGCCGAATGTCGGCAGCACAGCAAGGTTCAGCGTGCCGCCGAACGGATTGGCGCGGAGATTGAGAGAGGCGGTGCTGATCAGTCTGAGCGCATCGCGGATATCGCGGGCATAGGCCTCGCCGCCCGCGGTTAGCCGGATCGTCTGCTTCTCGCGGTGGAAAAGTTCGACGCCCAACTGCTCTTCGAGCGCCTTGATCTGCCGGCTCACCGCCCCTTGCGTCAGCGACAATTCACGCGCCGCCGCCGTGACGCTGCCGGTGCGCGCCGCAGCCTCGAAGGCGGAGAGATAATGAAGGGCGGGAAGGAAACGGCGCGGGCTCTGCATCGTCTCAACCCCAGTTTTCTTTGACCGACTCCATCACCACATTGGTCGAGGTGCTGGCGACGAATGGCAGGCTGGAGATCTTTTCGCCCAAGACCTGACGGTAGCGATGAATGCTCGGCGTGCGGATCTTCAGGAGATAATCGAAACGCCCGGCGATCATGTGGCACTCTTCGACCTCCTTGATCCGCTTTACGGCGGCGTTGAAACTGGACAGCGCCTCTTCACGGGTGTCGGTCAGTTTCACCTCGGCGAAGGCGACGTGATCGAGGCCGATCTTGATCGGATTGAGCACCGCCTTGAAACCGTCGATATAGCCGTCGTCAATAAGACGCCGCATGCGGATCTGGCACGGTGTCTTCGACAGACCGACCCTTACGGCAAGATCGGTCACAGAGATGCGGCCATCCTCGGCGAGCACATCCAGGATCTTCAGATCGAATTGGTCTAAATCACCATCCGCGACGGCTTTTCTCATCTCATCGCCTGATTATTGATTTCACTTTAGTCGATACGCTTATTTTCGAGCGCATTTTTAGTCAAGCAATTCCGCATGAAAGGCGCTATGATCCTCGTCGAGAAAACCGGTGCATCCGCACGGTTTTGCGCGCCCTTGAGCCCCCAAAGAGGTGATCCATGTCCCAGACCGCCGCTTCGCCCGCACTTCAATCCCAACCGACCCCGTTCAGCGATTTCGCGCCGCAGGTCCGGGCGCAATCGGCGCTGCGCCGCGCCATCACCGCGGCTTACAGACGGCCGGAGACGGAATGCCTGCCGCCGCTTCTCGACGCCGCAACGTTGTCGCCATCGGTTCAGTCCCAGGCGCAGGCCACTGCTCGCAACCTGATCACAGCGCTCCGCGCCAAACACAAGGGCACAGGCGTCGAAGGGCTGGTGCAGGAGTACTCGCTGTCGAGCCAGGAAGGCGTCGCGCTGATGTGTCTCGCCGAAGCGCTGCTGCGCATTCCCGACACCGCCACCCGCGACGCGCTGATCCGCGACAAGATCGCCGAGGGCGACTGGAAATCGCATATGGGCGGCGGCCGCTCGCTGTTCGTCAACGCGGCGACCTGGGGACTGGTCGT
The DNA here is from genome assembly GCF_005222915.1 of Rhizobium sp. FKL33. Taxonomy (GTDB): domain Bacteria; phylum Pseudomonadota; class Alphaproteobacteria; order Rhizobiales; family Rhizobiaceae; genus Rhizobium_E. The sequence continues at coordinate 106,478 of NZ_STFX01000010.1, read as the reverse complement.
AACAGGCAAACTGGCCTCCACCGTCAATGATCACTCGCTGTCGGCGGCGCTGACCCGGTTGATCGCCCGCTGCGGCGAGCCGGTGGTGCGGCGCGGCGTCGACATGGCGATGCGGCTGATGGGCGAGCAATTCGTTACCGGCGAAACCATCGACGAAGCGCTCCGCCGCGCCCGGCCGCTGGAAGAGCGCGGCTTCCGCTATTCCTATGACATGCTCGGCGAAGCGGCCACCACAGCCGACGACGCCGAACGCTATTATCGCGATTACGAAAACGCCATTCACGCTATCGGCAAGGCCGCCGTCGGCCGCGGCGTCTATGAAGGGCCGGGCATTTCCATCAAGCTGTCGGCGCTCCATCCGCGCTATTCCCGCGCCCAGGCGGCGCGGGTGATGAGCGAGTTGCTCGGCAAGGTGAAGGCGCTCGCCGCGCTCGCCAAGCGCTATGACATCGGCCTCAATATCGACGCCGAGGAAGCAGATCGCCTGGAGCTCTCGCTCGATCTGCTCGAAGAACTCTGCCTCGACGAGGCGCTGTCGGGCTGGAACGGCATGGGCTTCGTGGTGCAGGCCTATGGCAAGCGCTGCCCCTATGTGCTTGATTATATCATCGATCTCGCCCGCCGTTCGCGTCGCCGCATCATGGTGCGTCTGGTCAAGGGCGCCTATTGGGACGCCGAGATCAAACGCGCGCAACTCGACGGTCTCGATGGCTTTCCGGTTTTCACCCGCAAGATCTACACCGACGTCTCCTACATCGCCTGCGCCCGCAAGCTTCTGGCGGCGACCGACGTGATCTTCCCGCAATTCGCCACGCACAACGCGCAGACACTCTCGACCATCCTCCATATGGCCGGCCCGGATTTCCATGTCGGCAAATATGAGTTCCAGTGCCTGCATGGCATGGGCGAACCGCTTTATGAGGAAGTCGTCGGCGCCGACAAGCTCGACCGTCCCTGCCGCATCTATGCGCCTGTCGGCACGCATGAGACGCTGCTCGCCTATCTCGTTCGGCGTCTGCTGGAGAACGGCGCCAACTCTTCCTTCGTGAACCGCATTGCCGATACGAATGTCTCGATCGACGATCTGGTCGCCGACCCTGTCGACATCGTCAAAGCGATGCCTGTTGTCGGCAGCCAGCATGACAAAATCGCCGCGCCCGCCGATCTGTTCGGAGCGCGCCGCAATTCAGCTGGTCTCGACCTCTCAAATGAAACGACGCTGGAACAGCTGTCGGCGTCGCTGAAGGCGACCGTTTCGACCGGCTGGTTCGCCGAACCGATCCTGTCGGGCGTCGACGCGCGCGGAACGACGCGGCTGGTTCTCAATCCCGCCAATCATGCCGATGTGGTGGGCCATGTCACTGAACTCGCGGCAGACGACGCCGGCGCGGTGATGGCCGCCGCCGCACAGGGCGCAGAAGGCTGGGCCGCAACCCCGCCCGCAGAACGCGCCGCCTGCATCGATCGCGTCGCAGACATGATGCAAGCGCGGATCGAAACGCTGATAGGCGTCATCATTCGCGAAGCCGGCAAATCCGCGCCCAACGCCATCGGCGAAGTGCGCGAAGCGATCGATTTCCTGCGCTATTATGCGGAACAGGCGCGCCGCACTCTGGGACCTGCGCATCTGCCGCTCGGCCCGATCGTCTGCATCAGCCCCTGGAATTTCCCGCTGGCGATCTTCACTGGACAGGTGGCGGCGGCGCTTGTCGCCGGCAACCCGGTGGTCGCCAAGCCCGCGCCAGATACGCCGTTGATCGCCGCCGAAAGCGTCAAGATCCTGCATGAAGCCGGGGTTCCCGTCTCTGCCCTGCAACTCGCACCCGGCGGCGGGGAGCTTGGCGGTGCGCTGATCGCCGCGCCAGAGACCGCCGGCGTCATGTTCACCGGCTCGACCGAAGTCGCCCGCCTCATTCAGTCCAATCTTGCCGGGCGGCTGTCGAAATCTGGCCGCCCGATCCCGCTGATCGCGGAAACCGGCGGCCAGAATGCGATGATCGTCGATTCCTCGGCGCTCGCCGAACAGGTGGTCGCCGACGTCATCGCCTCGGCCTTCGACAGCGCCGGCCAGCGCTGCTCGGCGTTGCGCGTGCTCTGCCTGCAGGAGGATATCGCCGACCGCACGCTGACCATGCTGAAGGGCGCATTGAACGAACTGAGCATCGGCTCCACCGACAGGCTCGCCGTCGATATCGGCCCTGTGATCAATGCCAAGGCCAAGTCAATTATTGAGGCGCATGTCGAGCGCATGACCGCGCTCGGCTGCAAGGTCGAGCGGCTGCTGCTGGGGGCCGATACGGATAAGGGGACGTTCGTCGCCCCCACGATCATCGAGATCAAGTCGATCGCCGACCTTAAGCGCGAAGTGTTCGGCCCGGTGCTGCATGTCATCCGTTACCGTCGCAAGGATCTCGACCGACTGCTCGACGCCATCAACGCCACCGGCTATGGGCTGACCTTCGGCCTGCATACCCGCCTCGACGAAACCATCGCGCATGTGACGAGCCGCGTTCGCGTCGGCAATATCTATGTCAACCGCAACGTCATCGGCGCCGTCGTTGGCGTGCAGCCCTTCGGCGGTCGCGGCCTGTCGGGAACTAGCCCCAAGGCCGGCGGTCCGCTCTATCTCGGCCGTCTGGTGGAGAAGGCCCCGGCCCCGCCGCAGGTGAGTTCGGCCCATAGCGATCCGGCATTGCGCGACTTCGCCTCCTGGCTCGACGCGCTGGGGCATGAAGATGAAGCGGAGTTCGCCCGCACGCTTGGCAGCCGTTCGGCGCTTGGTTTCGAGACCGAACTCGACGGCCCTGTCGGCGAACGCAACCTTTATGCGCTGCATCCGCGCGGCAAAATTCTGCTGGCCCCGGTTAGCCGAACCGGGCTCTATCGCCAGTTGGCGGCGGCGCTCGCCACTGGCAACACGGCCGTCATCGACAAGGACGCCGGGCTTGGCGACCACCTGAAGGATCTGCCGCAGAGTCTGTCCGGCCGTCTCGTCTGGGCGAGCAACTGGGCAGCCGCTGGTCCCTTCTCGGGCGCGCTGGTCGAAGGCGACGCCGGCAGGATCACCGAGGTCAGCCGCCGCATCGCCGATCTCCCCGGCCCGCTGGTGCTGATACAGGCGGCGTCGAGCGAGGCTGTCGCCAGCGATGCCGACGCCTATTGCCTGAACTGGCTGCTCGAAGAGGTCTCGACCTCGATCAACACCGCCGCTGCAGGCGGAAACGCCAGCCTGATGACCATCGGCTGACGTTTCGCCTCTCAGCGAAATTTTGCGGCGATCACGCAGAGCAGTTCGAACATCATGGTCGCGCCGGCAAGCGCGGTCATGCCGCCGATATCGAAGGGTGGGGCGACCTCGACAACGTCAGCGCCGACGATGTCGAGCCCTTCGAGCAGGCGGACCAGCGCCTGAGCTTCGCGGGTGGTGAAGCCGCCGATCTCCGGCGTGCCGGTGCCGGGAGCCTGCGAGGGATCGATGCAATCAATGTCGAAGGTGACGTAAATCGGCTGGGCGCCGACGATCTCGCGCGCCTCGGCCATCACATCCTCGACGCCGCGGCGGACGAATTCCTCCATATAGATGATGCGGATGCCCTGCTCGAGCGCCCAGCCGTGCTCGTGAAGCTCGTAGTTGGAGCCGCGAATGCCGATCTGCACGATCCGCTTGGAGTCGAGCAGACCTTCTTCGATGGCGCGGCGGAAGGGCGTGCCATGGGTGAAGCGATTGCCGCCGAAATAGGTGTCGTTGGTGTCGGAATGGGCGTCGAAATGGATCATTCCGACAGGACGGCTCTTCGCCACCGCGCGGAGCGACGGTAGCGTGGTCAGATGATCGCCGCCCGCCGCAAGCGGGATAGCGCCGGCAGCCACGATCGAGGCGATGCCGTCCTCGATGCGCTTCAGCCCGTCCATCAGATCAATCGGATTGACCGAGACGTCGCCGACATCCGCCACGTTGGCAAGGTCGAAAGGCGCGATCTTGGAGACATGATGGATGCGGCGCATCAGGCTCGACTGGTTGCGCATTTCGCGCGGTCCATGGCGCGCGCCTGCCCGATTGGTCGTGCCGCCATCCCAGGGAATGCCGACCAGCGCGATATCGAGCCCTTCGGCGGTGGGAACCGCCGGCAGGCGCATGAAGGTGGCATGACCGGCAAAGCGCGGCACTTCGGCGGCGTCGACGGGCTGGTGGGTGGTCTTTTTCATTTTGGTTCCCTTGGAGGCGCATTGTCTTTCGCAGCTGCGAAAGATTTCCCGATTCGGCTTCGGACTAAATCGATGGGCATGGTTTCATTCGTGTTTCGGACCGTGCTATTGGGAACCCCTTGCCGGGCGACACATTTCATCTGGGCGATGACCAAGCAGCTGAGGCGACAGGGAGAGACGGCACATGACCCAAAGCGATGCGAGCAAGCCCATCGCCATCAATGTCATGGGCGTGTCCGGCTGCGGCAAGACCACCGTCGCCGAAGCCTTGGCGGTGGCGCTCGACGCTGACTTCATCGAAGGCGACGCGCTGCATCCCGCGGAGAATGTCGCGAAAATGTCCAGGGGCGAGCCTCTGACCGACGAGGATCGCGTCGGCTGGCTGGAAAGCATCGGACGGGCTCTCGACAGCAATCTCGCCAAGGGTCGCTCGACCGTGACCACCTGTTCCGCCCTCAAAAAGAAGTACCGCGAAGCTTTGCGCCAGCACGCGCCCGACCTGATCTTCGTTTTCCTCGACATCAGCCGCGAAACCTCGTTTGAGAGGGTGTCTCATCGTCCGGGGCATTTCATGCCCGCAAGCCTCGTCGACAGCCAGTTCGCGACGCTGGAGCGGCCGCAGGCCCCCGAACGGCATGTCCGGGTGGATGGAACTTCGCCGGTCGAAGAAATCGTGGAGAACGTGCTTCAGCGCATCAGGATGCTATAACGGATTCTCATCACCCGCGATCACATCGAACCGTGCATAATAACCGGCAAGCGCCGGATTATCCGCGGCAAGCGTCACGGCCAGCTGTTGCGCCCCGGCGTTATCGCCGCAGTAAAAGGCGTCGAGAAGCTCCCGATGGCGGGCGCGAACGGAAGCAGACGCTGCGCGCAGAACGGTGAACACGGGCGCTTCCTCGGTCTTGCCCTTGACGACGATCCGACCGAGCTCGAACACAGCCAATCTGTCGCCGATGATGCGAGCCGTCTCCGGGCCGATCAGAAGCGGCACGTCGTAGAGCTTTGAGGCCCCTTCGAGGCGGGAGGCGAGATTGACCGCGTCGCCCAGCACCGAATAGTCGAAGCGCGCCGTCGACCCCATATTGCCGACGACGCAATCGCCCGTATTGACGCCGACACCGATGCGGAGCGGAAAATGCCGCCGGCCATGCGCCCGAGCGTCCGCCTCCAGCGTGCGGTTGAGCGCATCCATGGCGTCCAGCATATCCAGCGCCGCCGACACCGAAAGAAAAGCGTGGTCGGGCGACTCCAGCGGCGCGTTCCAGAACGCCATCAGGCAATCGCCGATATATTTGTCGATCGTGCCGCCGCGCGCCAGCACGATGTCCGAAAGCGGGGTCAGCAGGCGGTTGATCAGGGTGGTCAGCTGTTCCGGATCGTCCTTGAGCTGCTCGGCGATGGTGGTGAAGCCGCGCACATCACAGAATAGGATGGAGAGATCGCGCTTTTCGCCGCCGAGCCTCAGCCGAGACGGGTCACGCGCCAGTTGGTGCACCAATTCCGGCGCGAGATAGTGCGCAAAAGCCTTGGTGATGCGCTGGCGCGATTTGCGCTCCTGCGCGTAGTCGATCATGGCTTGCCCTGCATGAATGGCGATGAAGGCCGCCAGCGACGGCATCGGTGAAATGAACAACCGGCCGAAGCGCAGCATGAACCAGGTCGCGACGAAAACGGCGCTGATCAACGCCAGACCAACGCCGAAACCCTGCCAGCCGGAATTGGTCGAAACGATGAGAGCCGAAGCGATCGCAACGAAGAGGAGCAGTCCCAACCGCAGCGCGTCCGAGCCGTCGCGGATCGACAGGGAATGGCGGAGGTTGTCGAAGATCGTCGCCTGGATTTCCGCCCCCGCAGTCAGCCGCCCGTCATGCACCGTATGCGCCGTGGCGAAAGCGTCGGCGCCGCCGCTGTCGAGCGTCGGGGCGTTCTGCAGGCTGAGCCCGACGACGACGACACGGTCGTTGAGCAGACCGGGCGGCAGGAAATTGTCTGGATCAAGCGCCTGATAATAAGAGATCGTCTGGTAGCTGCGCGGGCCGCCGAACACCTGGATCAGGCGGCCTGCCTCAGGCGTGTCGGAAGCATCGTCGGCCGCCTTGGCGAGCATGGCGGCGAAGCCGTCGGGATAGGAGGGCGCTTCGCGGAGCACCCCATCGCGGCCGAGCGCGACCGAGGCGACGCCGGCGAAAGCGCCGCGATCGGAGAATCGCTGCAACGGCATCGCGCGGATCAACTGATCGGCCTGATCGGCGGTCACGAGCGATTCATCGGCGGCGAGCACCACATCTGGTCCCAGCGCATTTTCAAAGGCGGCGTCTTCCGCTTCGGTGGAGGGCTCGGAAAAGACGATATCGAAGCCGATGGCTTTGGCGCCGCCCGCCCGCAGAGCTTCGATAAGCCGACCATGCAGACTGCGCGGCCAGGGCCAGCGTTGGTTGATGTCGGCCAGCGACGGCTCGTCGATGGCGACCACGATAGGCGCATCCTCCGGCAGCGGCGGCGCGCCGATGGTGGAGAGATAGTCGAAGGCGCGATAATCGACCAGCGGCCAGAAAGGCAGCCGCGCGAGACCGGCGACGGCGACAAATAAAAGCGCTGACAACAGGGCGATCTGCCCTCGTCGTCCGCCAAAGCCGCGCCATCGCCGCCAGCCTTCGGCCCATGTCGGCATCAGAAACGAGCCTTGAACATGCCGCGGAAGGAAGGACCCCAACCGGGCACGCCGTCGGAAATTTCGAAATCAGCGTCGAGAATATTGTAGGCCGAGAGCTCCAGGGAATAGCGCTTGCCGAAAGGCTCCCATGTCAGGCCGGCGTCGAGCGTCCAGACATCGTCGAGCGTGGCGCCCGCCCCATCGATGCGTTGGCCGAGATAATTGCCCGCCACAGTCAGACGAAGATTGTTTTCATTGACCCAGGTCGCCGCCACCTGTCCCGCCCAGGAGGGCATGAACGGCATGCGGTCGCCTTCGTTGCGCGAAAGCGGATCCTGGTTTTCCGACCAGGTCCGGATTGCGGTGGCGGACAGGCCGAGCCCACCGCTCAAGGCCAGATTGGCGGTGGCGCTCAGGCGGTCGGACGCCCCCTCAGACACCGACACGCCGAAATTCCGGCCTGGGACCAATACAAAGAAATCCTCGATGTCCTGATGCTGATATTCCACGGAGGAGAAGACATTCGGCGTCCACTCTGCATCCCATCGCGCCGCTAGCGTATCGACGCCGCCATTGGAATCGATGGGAACTTGCGCCGATTGCAACCCGACCACGCCAGATGGCGAAAGCGACGGCGTGGTGAATTCGAAGCTTTCGCCGAGATAGCCGAGACGAAGCCATTGGCCATCGACCGGTTCCCAGGCAAGACCTGCGCGGGGATCGAGCCTTCGAGCGCCATCCTCGCCCCCACCTAACATCGAAGCCGTTACGCCATATTCCGCTTTCCAGCCGGGCGCGAAGTCGTGCAGGACGTCGAGATAGGCGCGACCAATCATCTTGTCGCCGCTGGAGGCGAGTTGAAAGTTTGTGCTCGGATCTTCCAATTCGCTGTACGCAAACTGCGTATTTTGCGTCTGCCAGCCGGCTTCCACTCCATAAAGCCATGTCACGTCCCCGGTTTCGACCGTACGCCCTACAGAGCCGAGCAGAGTTTCTTGTTTGACAGACTGGTCGCTCAAAACGGGATATGGCGAGGGCAGGTCAGGAAGTTGTAGATAATTGTCAGTTTGCGCGATGTCTCCTCTGGCCTTGGTGTAAAAAAGCGCGGCGTTGACGACGTCGTGATAGGCCAGCGTGTGGCTCCAACCCAGACCAGCTACGATGGCCTTGCCATCGCCATGGATATCGGAATCTGCAGGATTGCTGTCGCGCGCCAGTCGCAGGTAATCCTGATTTTCCCTCGCCAGATTGAAAAATCCAACCACCCGATCATAGGTCGTGGGGCTCGCCGTGACATAAAGCAGACCGCTGCCCAGTTCGCTCGTGGAGGCAATGGAGCCGGTATCGCCCACGGTCCGGTCGTCCGTCGTCCGCTCCCAATCGAAATTGGCGTAGACGCTGAGCGGAATCGTGGAATTGGAGAAGGCCTGCACTTCGGCATTCACCACCGGTCCGACATTTGAACCGGACACCGCCACGCCAGCGCCGATCGAGGTCTCGATGAACGGCGCGCGAAGAACCTGCGGATGCACGATCGGACCCGACAGCATGCTCGGCTCCAGCAACAGCCCCTGGAACAGCGTGGAGGCGGAGCGTACCGTCGTGGCGTTCTGGACGATATCGACGCCATAAGAATAGTTGGTGAAATAACCGGGCGGGCTGCCGCGCAGGGACTGGTCGATCAGCGCAGAGCCGGAGAAGGGATCGAACACAGCGTCTGAATAGTATTCCGCCCAGGCGTTCAGCCCCTGGAAGCGGAAGGCGTCATTGAGCGTCGATCCGGATTCCTGATTGGCGCCAAGCGCCCCGTAGTAGCCGCCTCTCGCACGGGACAGGCGAACATAGTCGCGAGCGTAGCGGATGGCGTTGACGGAGTCATAATCATCGAGCGCCATGCGCGCTCTCAGGGCAGACACCACCGGATCATTGCTGTCGAGCCGTTCGGCGTTGTCGAGCGCCTGATCGGCGGCGACGCGATCGCCTTTCTGATATTGGGCCGCCGCAAGACCAAGCTGGGCCTGAGCATAGCCGGGGTCTGTCACCGACCCGGCGAAGAGATCCTCGACGCCGAGATCCGCTTTACCGGTCTGCAGAAAGTATCGGCCACGGGCAACGAGCGCGGGAGAGAAACCGGGATCCAGCGACAACGCTTTGTCGATCAGGGGCTTCGCGTCGTTCACACGATCCAGATCGAGATAGAAAATCGCGAGATTGGTAAAAGCTGCTACGCTTTGTGGATCGATAGCTAGGGATCTGCGAAATGCAGCTTCCGCCTCTCGTATGCCGCCCAGTTCTGATTGGATCCCGCCTATTTGGTTCCAAGTGGACGAGGAGCCAGGCTCCACTTCGGCAGCATATCTAGCGTGAGCCAAAGCCCCCTTCAAATCGCCTTGAATGCTCCAGAGGTAATGAGCGGACACTTCAAGCGCTACGGGGTCGTCTGGATCGAGGTCGAGAGCACGCTCCGTTGCTTCGCGGAGTTGTTCCCGGTCATTGAGAAGCAGCGCGATCCAGGCCCGATAGGCGGGAAGCACGGGATCGTCGGGAAAACGTTTTTCCGCGCTCTTGAATTCCGCGATCGTCGACTTGAGATCCTTCAGAAACCCGAGCGCATAGGCGCGCAGGAACGCCGCTTCAGGGCTATCCACGGCAGTCGGCAGTGGCTCGACATGGTTTGGATCGGCGAGTGTCCGCGCATAATAGCCGCCATAGAGCGCAATCCCCTGCCGGCGTTTGTCGAGCCCCGGCTTCGCTTCGGCAAACAGGCGGGCGGAGGTCTTATAATCGCTCTTGAAGCCGGCGATGATCGCCCTGACCAGCGTCAGTCGGGCGCGCTGACTGTGGCTGAATTTGCTGTCGTCGAGACTGGCCAGCGTCTGCTCCGCCGCCAGAACGCCGTCGAGCCGCAACTGTCCCTCGACCAGGGAGACCCACTCTTCGACGCTACGCGCGGCGGCGTCTTTCTCGGAGATGGCGGTGATCGTGCGACGGACCTCCACCGGCCGGCCGAATGTGGGCGACATCCGTTCGAAGGGTTCGCGACGCGGCAGATAGAACAGCATCTGTTCCCGGTCGTCGGAATCGACGATCGCCAGCATCTCCGGCGCCTGCCCAATCGTCGCCGCCGCCGCCTGTCCCTGCGCCACATCGACCGAACCCTGGGGATTGCTGAGCGAGACGCGGCCATCGAGCACGCGCAGCGCGGTGCGGGATCCGGCGACCGTCATCGTCCAGTCGGTGCCGCGAATGGCGGCGGTTGCTGCGGGGGTTTCCACCTTCACGCTGGAGCCGCCGCGCTCGGCACGCGCCCAGATAGAGCCAGATTGCAGTTCGAACACCGTCTCCTCGGCGTCGGACGCGGCGAGCTTCTTGACCACCAGCGAGGAGTTGCGGCCAAGCCGGATCTGCGTGCGATCGGAAAACAGGATCGCGAGTTGGCCCACGGCATTGGTGCGCAACACGTCGCCGGCCAGCAGGTCCTGTTTGACATCGACAAAGCGCCATTGCGACGCGTCGATAAAGCGGACTTCTTCGCCGCTTTTGCGGGCGATGACGGCGCCGGCTGCGGGTGGTGGTCTGGGGAGCGGATCGGCGAGCACAGTGAGACACGACGCGCTGATCAGCGCCCCACCCAACAGTGCCGGTATCGTAAATCCACGTGCCCCCATGCCGTATCAGTGGAAGGGCAGCATTCGCTTGTCAAGCGCTTGCCGATATGAGGCAATGACGGATAGCCGGGCGGCGATCACGCGCCGCCCGAAAATCCAAAACTACCCGCCCATGGCGGCCGCCATCAGTTCCTTGGTGTAGTCCATCGAAGGCTGGTCGAAGATCTCGTCCGTCAGTCCCTGCTCCACCACGCGACCGTTCTTCATCACCATGATATAGTCCGACAGCGCCCGGACGACCGCGAGATCATGGCTGATGAACAGATAGGCGAGCCTGTGCTTAGCCTGCAGATCCCGCAGCAGTTCGATGATCTGCTTCTGCACCGACCGATCGAGCGCCGAGGTCGGCTCGTCGAGCACGATGACCTTGGGCTTGAGGATGATGGCGCGGGCGATGGCGAGACGCTGGCGCTGTCCGCCCGAGAATTCGTGCGGATAGCGGTTGCGGCTCTTCGGATCGAGACCGACCTCGATCAAGCTCTCGATCGCTCGTCGGTCGCGTTCGGCCTTGCTCAGATGCGGCTCGTGGATCAAGAGTCCCTCTGTGATGATCTCGCCCGCCGTCATGCGCGGCGAGAGCGAGCCATAGGGGTCCTGGAAAACGAGCTGCAACTCGCGACGGAGCGGACGCATCGCCGCCTTGTCGGCCTTGGAGATGTCCTTGCCACAGAACACCACCCTGCCCTCGCCGTCATAAAGGCGCAGCAGGATGCGGCCGAGCGTCGATTTGCCGGAGCCGGATTCGCCGACCACGCCGATCGTCTGGCCCTCCCTCAGCATCAGCGACACCTTGTCGACGGCGGTCAGATATTTCACCCCGCGCCCGAGGAAATCGCCGCCATATTTGAAGCGGATCGACATGTTGCGCGCATCGATCAGGATCGGCGCATCCGCGGGCGGCGGCTCCTTGCGGCCGGTCGGCTCGGCGGCCAGCAGCATCTTGGTGTAGTCGTGCTGCGGATCGGCGAAGATCGCTTCCGCTCCACCCGTCTCGACCACCTCGCCGCGCCGCATCACCGCAACGCGATCGGCGAAGCGCCTGACGACGCCGAGATCATGGCTGATGAAGACGATCGCGAGACCCAGGCGGTCCTTCAACTCCTTGAGGAGATCAAGAATTTGCGCCTGGATCGTTACGTCGAGCGCCGTCGTTGGTTCGTCGGCGATCAGCAGTTCGGGATCGTTGGCAAGAGCCATCGCGATCATCACCCGCTGTCGCTGGCCGCCCGACATTTCATGCGGATAGGAATCGAGCCGCCGCTCGGCATCGGGAATGCGCACGAGATTGAGGAGTTCGAGCGCCCGCGCCCGCGCCTCCGCCTTGGAGAGTTTGCGGTGATGACGGATCGGCTCGGCGATCTGATCGCCGATCGTGTAGAGCGGATCGAGCGAGGTCATCGGCTCCTGGAAGATCATCGTCATCTTCACGCCGCGCACGGTGTTGAGCGTCTTGACCGGCTGGCCGATCAGCTCCATGCCGCGATAGCGGGCCGAGCCAGTCACGCGACCGTTGGCCGCCAGCAGGCCCATCACCGCCATCATCGTCTGGCTCTTGCCGGAACCGGATTCGCCGACCACGGCCAGCGTCTCCCCCTTGGCGACCGAAAGGCTGACGCCCTTGACCGCATGGATCTCGCCGTCTTCGCCGTCGAAACGGACATGGAGGTCGCGAATGTCGAGAACAGTGTCCGTCATGATCAGCGGTCCTTCGGATCGAATGCGTCGCGCAGGCCGTCGCCGATGAAGTTCAGGGCAACGAGCGTGACGACGAAAAACAGCGACGGATAGAGAAGCAGCCAGGACGCCGCCTCGATGGAGCTCGCACCTTCTGCGATCAGCACGCCCCAGCTGGTCAGCGGCTCCTGAACGCCAAGTCCAAGGAAGGACAGGAAGCTTTCGAGCAGAATGACCTGCGGCACAAGGAGGGTCACGAACACCACCACCGGTCCGATCGTGTTGGGGATGATATGCCGGCGGATGATCTGCCCGTCGGTCAGCCCCATGGCCACCGCCGCGCCGACGAATTCGCGGCGTTTGATGGCGAGCGTCTGCCCGCGCACGATCCGCGCCATATCCAGCCAGTTGATGGCCCCGATGGCAATGAAGATCAGCGCGATATGGCGGCCGAAGAACACCACCAGCATGATGACGAAGAAGATGAACGGCAGCGAGTAGAGGATCTCAACAAGCCGCATCATGATATTGTCGACGCGGCCGCCCAGATAGCCGGATATCGCGCCATAGACGACGCCGATCACCAGCGACACCAGCGTGGCGAGAATGCCAACCATCAGCGAGATCTGCCCACCCACCATGATGCGGGCCAGCATGTCGCGGCCGTTTCGATCGGTGCCGAGCAGGAAGTACTGACCGTTTATACGTCCTTTGACGGTGGCGGTCAGGCCATCGGCGCCGGTCTCGGTGATCTCGGCCCCGTCGAATTCATCTGGGCGATCGAGATAGCGCACAATGCGGGGATCAATGGTTTTTTCCGCCTTGAGCCGAACCGTATAGGTCGAGCCGTCGACCTCGAAGCTCTCCATCTCGGCGCGGCCACGTTCCACGGCCGCCTTCATCACCGGCTCCATCGTGTCCTTATGCGGATATTGCTCCAGACTGGGCGGGACGGCGACATAGCTCGGATAGATATCGGCGTAACCATGCGGGTTGAAGAGCGGGCCGAGGAAGCAGATGAGCGCGACCAGCGCTAAGGCAAAAATGCTCGCGACAGCGGCCTTGTTGCGGCTGAGCCGGACGAGCGCCAGTCGCGTCAGGCTGCGGCCCCTGCCGGTATCGGGGCTTTCCAATGGCGGCGTGGCGGGATGGGTCATGTCACTCATAGCGCACCCTCGGATCGATGAACGCGTAAATGACATCCACCAGAAGATTGAGAACGACGATGAACACGGAGATCAGCACCACTGTGCCCATCACAAGCGTGTAATCGCGGTTGAGCGCGCCGAGCACGAAATAGCGGCCGACACCGGGCAGTGAGAACAGGGTTTCGACGATGATTGATCCGGTCAGCACCGATGCCGCCGTCGGGCCCAGATAGGAGATGACCGGCATCAAACCGGCCCGGAGCGCATGGCGACCAACCACGCTCGACGCCGGCAGGCCATAGGCGCGCGCCGTGCGGACGTGATCGGCGCGCAAGGCCTCGATCATAGCGCCGCGCGTCAAACGGGCGAACACCGCAAGCTGCGGCAGGGCCAGCACGATCACCGGCAGAGCGAGATTGCGGAAACCGCCATCGCCCCAGCTGCCGGTCGGCACGAGCTGGAGCGCGACGGCGAAGATCAGCGTCAGGATCGGCCCGATCACGAAATTCGGCACGGTGTTGCCGAGCGCGGAAAAGGCCATCAGCGCGTAATCCGGCCAGGTGTTCTGTCGAAGCGCGGCATAGACGCCCATGACAACGCCGCCGAGCACGGCGATGACAAGCGCCCAGGCCCCGAGGATCATCGAATAGGGCAGCGCCTGAAGGATGAGTTCGGCGACGGTGTAGTCCTTGTAGATGAAGCTCGGGCCGAAATCCCCGCGCAGCACATTGCCGAGATAATAGAAATATTGAGCCCAGAGCGGTTGATCCAGGTGATAGACCGCCTTGATATTGGCGAGCACCTGCGGCTCCAGCGGACGTTCGAGATTGAAGGGACCGCCTGGCGCGATCCGGATCATGAAGAAAGACAGGGTCACGACGATAAACACCGTCGGAAGCGCGGACAGAAGCCGCAAGAAAACGAAACGCAACATGGGCGCCTCCTCGATTGCGAAATGGCCGAAAGCCGCCGTCGTGACGACGGCGGCGTCTGGGCCGCGCCCGTGTTCCGAAAACGGTCCGCGTACGCGAGCCCGGTCAGGATCACTCGATCGAGAGATATTTGGTCAGGTGTTCGTTGACGGTGTTTTCCTCGAACCCCTTCACCTTGCGGCTGACCAGCCAGAGGCTGGCGTAGTTCATCATCGGGGTGATGGAATATTCATTCAGCGCGATCGCCTCGGCGTCAGCCAGGATCTTCATGCGCTTGGCCGGGTCGCGCTCCTCGTAAGACGCCTTCATCAGTTCATCGAACTTGGCGTTGACCCAATGGCCGTAGTTGAAGGCCTTGTTGGTCGAGACGAGCAGGTTGAGGAAGTTCTCCGGATCGGCGTAGTCGGCCGCCCAGGCGGCGCGGGCGACGTCGAACTGTCCGCCTTCCTGCAGATAAGCGTAATGCGCCTTGACGTCGAGATTCTGCGTCGTCACCGTCGCGCCGATGGCCTTCCACATATCGGCGACCGCGATGGCGACCTTCTTGTGGTTTTCGTTGGTGTTGTAGCGGATGTCGATCTTCAGCGGCTTGCCGCCTTCGCCATAGCCGGCTTCCTTGAGAAGCGCCTTGGCGGCGTCTTCACGGTCGAGCTGGTCCATGTCGGCGATGTCGAACTTGGGCGCGGTGTAGCCTTCCATGCCCGGGGGCACGAGGTTGTAAGCGGGCAGTTGCGCGCCGCCGAAGATCTTTTCGGCGAGGAAATCGCGATCGATCGCCATGGACAGCGCCTTGCGCACGCGCACGTCGCTGAAGGGTTCATGACGGGTGTCGAAAGCGTAGTAGTAGGTTGAAAGCGCGGGAGTGGCGTAAACATGGTCTTCGGCGAGCTTCTTTTTCAGGAAGTCGCGCTGATCGGCCTGATACTGGTAGACGATATCCAGCTCGCCGTTCTCGAACATGCGCTCGGTGGCGGCCTGGTCTTCGGACGGATTGTAGATGACCTTGTCGATCTTCACATTCGCCGCATCCCAATAATGCGGATTCTTGACGGCGGTCACGTGGTCGTTGGCCACATATTCGGTCAGCATATAGGCGCCGTTGGTGACCATCTTGCCCGGCTTGGTGAAGTCCTTGCCGTCTTTCTCAATGCTGGCCTTGTTGACTGGCAGAGCCGTGTAATGGGTCATCAACTGCAGAAAATAGGGCGTCGGGCGCTCAAGCGTGATTTCCAGCGTCTTGTCATTGACGGCTTTGAGGCCGAGGTCTTCCGCCTTCGCCTTCTTCTGGTTGAACGCTTCGGCGCCCTTGATCGGATACAGGATATTGGCGTAGCCGGCGGCAGTGGCCGGATCGAGCAGGCGCGTCATCGAATAGACGAAGTCGGCGGCGGTCACCGGCGAACCATCCGACCACTTGGCCGCGTCACGGATCTTGAAGGTATAGACCTTGCCGTCTTCTGAGACGGTCCAGCTTTCGGCCGTGCCGGGAATGACCTTGCCCTTGGCGTCGTAGACGGTCAGGCCTTCCGACAGATCGCGGATGATGAAGCCTTCGATATCGATCGAAATCTGCGCCTGGTCGAGCGATTGCGGCTCGCCGCCATTGCCGCGACGGATCACGGTTTCGGCCAAGGCTGGCAGCGCCAGCGACATGGCCAGCGCGCCTCCGAGCAGAAGACGATTGATGGACTTGAAATAGGGATGGACGCTCATTGCAGCACCTTTCTTTTTAACCGCCAGTTTCCCCTCTGGCGCGGCGCCAGACTATTGGCTCTATGCGAAATTGCAACATCCATCCCTCTGGACCACGGCGCACTGGAGACCAGTCACACTGGCAGCCACAGCGAAACCCAAGACAATCAAGCCTTCAGGGCCAATAAAGCAACTGTGCAAATCAGGGGAACCTGCCGTGCGCGCAGGTCTTCAAGCGCTCAGCAATCTTGTCATCAACATACTGACAACAGCTTGCAGGCGGACTTCGTCGCTTGCGACTGGCGTCAATCTGGACAGGAACGGACGGGTCGAGATGACCAGCCCCCCCATGACGAAAGATGCAATCAATCTCAACGCGCCGTCGGGGGCCTGTTCGTTGGAATCCCGCCCCTCTTCTCCCAAGAGCGGCAGGAGAAGAGCCAGCATTGGTCTGACGAGCCGTGTTTCGATGACCTCGCTTCGCGCCTCGTCTTCGGCGCCGATCATTTCGGCAACCATCAGCCGAGCAAACTGCGGCTTCTCGCTCATCATATCGACGATCCGCGCTGAGACGTGCGCAATGCGCTCCCGATCGCCGCGCCCTTCACATTCGCTCAAAAACCCCGCCAGACGGGCTCGGGATTCCTCCCCTACGCTGGCCACGACCTCCGTCCAGAGGCCCAGTTTTGATCCATAGTGGTAAGATATCAGCGCGACATCGACCCGAGCCCGTGTGGCGATCGTCCGAAGCGAAGTGTTTTCGAATCCGCTATCCGCGAAGCATGCAAGCGCGACTTCGAGAAGCCCTTTCCTGTCATGGCCCTCGCCACGCCGGGGCCGCCCCCGGCCTCGCTCTTGCCCTCGTTTGTCATCGATCAAATTTCATTCCCTCCAGAGGCTTGACAACAATAGCGCTTCCCAGACATATATTCAACAATCGATGAATAAAATTAACACTTCTATGGGAAGGCGCCATGCTGGAAAGCGACGCAGAACCAAATATCTGGAGGTTTTCCGAAATTCCCTCCATATCTCGCTTTCTATTTTTGGGCCTGGCACTCGTGTCCCTGTCCGCCTGCGACGCGCAGAAAACTGCTTCGTCGCCAACCATTCCATTGGTCGCCGTCCAGAAGGCTGCGCTGGAGGCCGATGCGGAAGAAGGTTCGGGAGCGGGCGAAATCAAACCGCGCATAGCAAGCGACCTTTCCTTCAAAGTGAGCGGGCGCGTCAATGCGCGTTATGTGGGCGTGGGAGATCGGGTGAAAAGCGGGCAGATCCTCGCAACGCTTGACGACACCGAACAGCGCGCGGATGTGGCGTCGTCGCGCGCCGCAGTGGAATCTCAGCAAGCCAGTCTCCGCATCGCCGAATCCGTTCTGAAAAGACGCAAGGCGCTTGCCGAAACCGGCGCCCTCTCTCGCCAGCAATTGGACAGTGCGATACAGGAATACCAGTCGGCCCAGAACGACCTCTCCGCTGCGCTGGCGTCTCTCGCGACGGCCGAAGACACCCTCAAGCAGACGGTGCTTCGGGCTGACGCGGATGGCGCCATCACTGCGCGCAACATCGAAGCCGGTCAGGTGGTTCAACCGTCCACGGCCGCCTTTACGCTCGCGCATGACGGAGAACTCGACGCGGTTTTCAACGTGCAGGAAAATGTGTTGAGCGCTCGGGGGATCCCGCCGGAGATCGAGATCTCTCCGGTATCTCGCCCGGACATCAAGGTGAAGGCGAAGATCCGTGAAGTCAGCCCGGCCGTGGACCGCTCGCTGGGCACGGTTCTCGTGAAACTGGCCCTGCAAAATCCGCCTCCGGAAATGACACTCGGCTCGGCGGTGGTGGCAAATGTCCGTTTCGCGAGCAGCAAGCGCGTCAAGATTCCATGGCAGTCGCTCTATTCCCTCGACGGCAAGCCCGCTGTCTGGCTCGTGGACCCCGCAACAATGAAGACATCACTCAAGACGGTCTCGGTCGAGCGCTACGATCAGGCCGACGTCGTGCTTGCGGACGGCTTGAAGCCCGGCGATATTTTCGTTGTCGAAGGCGGCCAGTTCCTGAGAAATGACGAGAAAGTCGCAACTACCGGCGAGGCCGCTCTATGAAGCTCACGACCATTCCTCCGCTGCTCCTGATCGTTGCGGCGCTGGCCGGATGCGAGCAATCGCATGAAGGCGCCGAAGCCCCTGTTCGTCCCGTTCTGACCATGGTGGCGGAGATCCGGCATCCAGAAGTGGTCGGCTTCACGGGCACAGTTGAAGCCGCGTTCAGCGCTGAACTGGGATTTCGGGTTCTGGGACGCATAACCGCTCGCAATGTGAATGTCGGCGACGTTGTCCGCAAGGGACAAGTTCTTGCGACGATCGACGATTCCAGTCTCCGGCTTGCAGTCGACAAAGCCAAAGCGGACCTGGCGTCCGAAACAGCCAAGCTCGATCTTGCGAAGTTGACTGAAGAGCGCCAGAAAAAACTTCTCGCAACCAACGCGACGACCAAAGAGAGCTTTGAAGATTCCCAGCAGTCCCGTGAGGCATCCGAAGCGTCGGTCAAACAATTGCAAGCTGATCTGACAAAGGCTCAGGAGCAGTTGAGCTACGCCGAATTGAGGTCTGAAGTCGACGGCGTTGTTTCGGCGGTCTCGGCTGAAGTCGGTCAGGTCGTGTCTGCGGGCCAGACGATTCTTACCGTCGCCGGACTGGGCGACCGCGACGCCGTGGTCGATATTCCGGACACCTATTACGCGTTGACCGCTATCGGCACACCGTTCGTGGTCACGCTTCAGGCCAACCCGGCAATCCGGGTCAAAGGCAAGGTGCGTGAGACGGCGCCGCAGGCTGACGCTGCAACACGATCGCTGCGAACCAAGATCGCCTTGGATTCGCCGCCCGAGAACTATCGTCTGGGCAGCACAGTGACCGCCACCCAGGACAGCCCGGAAAAGGACGAAATCTGGCTTCCGGCGAGCGCCATCGGCGGCGCTGACGGCGCTCAATTCGTTTGGGTCGTCGATCCCCAAACGAAGAAAGTCGCGACGAGGACGGTCACGATCGAGGCCGCCGAGAATGGCGGCGTGAGCGTTTTGTCCGGCCTCAAAGTCGGCGAGCGCGTGGTGACCGCCGGCGTCAACTCGCTTTCCAACGATCAAACAGTTCGAATTGCCGGTGAGGCGCCCTGATGACCAAGAAATTCAACCTTTCCGAATGGGCGCTCGCGCACAAGTCCCTCGTCTGGTACTTCATGATCCTGTCGGCGGTGGCGGGTGTGTTGTCCTACATCAATCTCGGCCGCGAGGAAGATCCCGACTTCAGCATCAAGACGATGTTGATTCAGGCCCAATGGCCCGGCGCTTCGATTGAGGAGATGACGAGCCAGGTCACTGACAGAATTGAAAAAAAGCTGCAGGAACTGGACAATCTCGACTACACGAAAAGCGTGAGTTCTCCTGGCCAGACAACCGTTTACGTCAACCTGCTGGACTCGACAAAAGCCGCGGATGTGAAGCCGACCTGGGTCAAAGTCCGCAACATGATGGCGGATATTTCTTCGCAGTTTCCGTCTGGCGTCCAGGGGCCCAGTTTCGTTGACAGTTTCGGCGACGTCTATGGCAACATCTACGCCTTTACCTCGGACGGTCTGACGCAAAGGCAATTGCGTGACTATCTCGAGGCGGCGCGGACCGAAATCCTGTCGGTGCCCAATGTCGGCAAGGTGGAATTGATCGGCGCGCAGGACGAGGTCGTCTATCTCGAATTCTCAACGCGACAAATGGCGGCGCTCGGCGTCACGCAAAATCAGATCATCACCACCCTGCAGAACCAGAACGCCGTTGTCGCCTCTGGAACACTTCGTACGGAGGGAGAACGGATCAATCTGCGCGTATCGGGCGGATTTGCCTCTGAGGACAGCCTTCGCAACATCAATCTCAGAGTCAATGACCGATTCTTCCGGCTGAGCGACGTCGCGAAAATCACCCGGGGCTATTCCGACCCCGAAGATCCGCTATTTCGCGTGAACGGTAAGCCGGCAATTGGTCTCGCAATCGGCATGAAGGTTGGCGCAAATCTGCTCAACTTCGGTGAAGCGCTCAACAAGACGATGGAACGGGTCATCGCCGACCTACCGGTCGGGGTGGGCGTTCATCACGTCGCCGCCCAGGCCGAGGTCGTGGAAGAGGCCGTGGGAGGCTTTACCAAAGCGCTTTTTGAGGCCATCGCGATTGTGCTGGTCGTGAGTTTCCTCAGCCTTGGCATGCGGGCGGGCTTGGTGGTCGCCGTTTCCATTCCGCTCGTTCTCGCCATCACTTTCGTGTTCATGGAATATGCCGGCATCTCGCTGCAGCGCATTTCGCTCGGCGCGCTCATCATCGCGCTCGGCCTTCTCGTCGACGACGCCATGATCGCCATCGAAATGATGGTGTCCAAACTCGAGGAGGGAGAAACGCTACAAAAGGCGGCCACCGCAGTCTACACGTCAACCGCCTTTCCGATGCTGACCGGCACTTTGGTGACCGTCGCGAGCTTCATTCCCGTGGGCCTGAACAACAGCGCGGCTGGCGAATTCACCTTCACCCTGTTTGTCGTCATCGCCGTGTCGCTGATCGTATCCTGGGTTGTGGCGGTGCTGTTTGCTCCTTTGCTCGGCGTCGTGATACTCCCCAAGACAATGAAGAAGCACCACGAAGAAAAAGGACGCGTGGCGTCTGCCTTCTCTGCCCTTCTCCAGCTCTGCGTCGGTTGGCCCAAAACCACCATCGCGTTTACGGCGGCCATGTTCGGCCTGTCGGTATATGGCATGGGCTTCGTGCAGCAGCAGTTCTTCCCCTCGTCGGACCGGCCGGAGCTTGTCGTCGACTGGACCGCGCGGCAGAACTACACCATCGCGCAGACCCAGGCCGAAATGGATAGCTTCGAGCAGAAGCATCTGGCGGGCAATGCCGATATCGATCATTGGACATCCTATGTCGGTCAGGGCGCGAAGCGTTTCATCCTCTCCTTCGATGTCCAGCCGAACACGCCGAATTTCGGCGAAATGGTGATCGTCGCCAAAAGCATAGAAGCCCGCGACCGCCTTATCTCTCAACTCAGCCAGGCTGCGGAGAAGGAATATCCAGGCTCGGATGTGTTCGTGAAAACACTTGATCTCGGCCCGCCCGTCGGACGTCCTGTTCAGTATCGCGTATCAGGCCCCGATCCAGAAAAGGTCCGAATCTTCGCACGCGATGTCGGTTCGATCATGGGCTCGGACGCACGCCTCGGCCGGATCATCTATGACTGGATGGAACCCGCCCGGACGGTGAAGGTCGAAATCCTGCAGGACAAGGCGCGCCAACTCGGCGTCACCTCCTCCGATATCGCCACCGCACTCAACAACATGACCGGAGGCTCGACCATCACCCAGATCCGTGACAGCATCTACCTGATTGATGTTGTGGGCAGGGCGGTGAAGGACGAACGCCAATCGATCGAATCGTTGCGAAGCCTTCAACTTTCGGGCGGCAACGGGCAGCCCGTTCCCCTGGCCTCGATCGCCAACTTCCGATACGAGATGGAGCAACCGATCATCTGGCGCCGCGACCGGGCACCGACGATCACCGTGAAAGCGGCGATCAAGGACAGCACCCAGCCCGCGACGATTGACAAAAAGCTCGAGCCCCAGATCCATGCCTATGCCGCGAAATTGCCCGTGGGCTACAAGATCGAAACGGGCGGCTCCGTGGAAAGCAGCGCCAAGAGCCAGGCGCCAATCGCAGCGGTGGTCCCGATGATGCTGCTGACCATGGCGACGATCCTGATGTTCCAATTGCAGAGCTTCCAGCGGCTGTTCATGGTGGTCATCGTGGCTCCGCTCGGCCTGATAGGCGTGGTCGCCGCACTCCTGCCCAGCGGCGCGCCGCTCGGCTTCGTCGCAATCCTAGGCGTGCTGGCCCTGATTGGCATCCTGATCCGCAATTCCGTGATCCTCGTTGTGCAAATCGAGACCTTGATTAAGGAAGGTTTGGCGCCGTGGAACGCGGTAATCGAAGCCACAGAACATCGCATGCGGCCGATCATGCTGACTGCCGCCGCAGCCAGCCTCGCGCTGATCCCGATCTCGCGCGAAATCTTCTGGGGGCCGATGGCTTACGCGATGATGGGAGGCATCATCGTCGGCACGGTGCTGACGCTGCTCTTCCTGCCAGCGCTCTATGTGGTCTGGTTCCGCATCAAGCGGCCCGACGAGAAGGACGGGCCGAAAGAGGAAAAGGCGGAAGATGCGCCTCCGACCGAAGCCCAACCGGCCTGACGTCGACACATCTCGCGGCCCCTTTCGAGGGGCCGCTTTCGTTCGAGACAGGCTTTTTCCGAAGCCCGTCACCCCCGGGCGACGATGACGATGCCGAGGAGGGAAACGATCAGACCCGCCGCCATCATCCAGGACATCGGCTCGCCGAACATCGCCCAGGCCCAGATCATCGTCACGGGCGGGCTGGCGTAGAGAACCGCGGTAACCCGCGCCGGCGAGGATTTCTTTAGCGCGACATAGTAGAGCGTCCAGGCGCCGAAAGTGGCGACCACGACGAGCCAGAGCACGCCGCCGATAAATTCCGGCTCCAGAACCGGAGCAACCCCGCCGTCATGATAAGCGAAGATCGAGAAAGCGGCGGCGGCGGCGAGGCATTGAATGCAGAGGCTTTGATAAACCGGCATATCCCGCGACTGGAAGCGGCGTTGCAGAAGCGTGGATGCAGCCAGCGCCAACGTTCCGGCGCCAGGCAGCAGATAGGCCCAAATCTCGACCGAACCGAATGAGAGAGACTCGGCCGAAGCCAGCACGACGCCGCTCATGCCGAGGGCTGTGCCGAGCCATTGTTTGCTGCTCAGCGACTGCCCGAGGAGCGGCCATGACAGAATGGCCACTGCGAGCGGCAGCATGTCGGTGATCAGCGCGACGAGCGCAGTGGGCACGCCGAGCCCGATCGCCAGGCCGAAACCGGCGAGATAGCCGGCCATGGCGAAGGCGCCGATCACCGCCTGCTCCACCGCGTCGCGAAGACGGATTTTTGGTCCGAAATACAAGGCGATGGGAAGGAGCAGCACGCCGGACATCAGGCTGCGCCACAACAGGATGAGCGAGATCGGCGCATGATCGCTGGCGAAGCGCGTGCCGATGAAGCCGGCGCTCCAGGAGAGCAGCATGGCGATTTCGAGTCCGATCAGGCCGTAAGCCGCAATGGGACCCGTTTGCGAAGACGTTGCGAATTCGTCTGGGAGGCGGGCGTTTGTCATGAGCGGATGAGACACCGATCGGTCGCAGGCCTCATGCCTCCTTGCGACACGCCCGGGCCCATCAGATGTTTTTCACCAGCCGCAGAGCATCGTAGATCGCCGCATGGGTGTTGCGCGCCGATACGGCGTCGCCGATCCGGAACAGCTGGAAACGCCCGTCGGGATTGCGCGAAACAGTTTGTGGCAAGCCGTCAATCAGTTCGTCATAACCCACCTCGCCGCCATTCACCGAAAGCGGCTTCAGTTCGAAATAGAGATCATCGAGCGGGATAGTGCCGTTGTTGACCACGACCTGATCGACCAGGCGCGTCTTGGAGACGCCGCCGTAGTCGCTGCCGACGTGAGCGGCGAGGCCATTGCCCTGACGCTCGACGGACTCCAGCCGATAGGTCACGGTGAAGGTGACCTCCTTGTTCTGCAGCGAGCGCATATAGGGCACGAGATTCATGGCCATGACCTCGGGTGAAAATGACCTGTCCGGCGTCATGATCTCGACCTTGGCGCCGGAATTGGCGAGGATTTCCGCCGCCTGCAACGCGGCGTGATCGCCCGCGTCGTCGAAAACAAGCACATTGGCGCCGGGTTTCACATCGCCCGAGATGATATCCCAGGACGACACGACGAGCTCGTTGCCATCGGAAAGGACTTCGGTGTGCGGAAGGCCGCCGGTGGCGATGATCACCACGTCGGGGTTCTCGCCCTGCACAGTATCGGCCTCCGCCCAGGTATTGTAGCGGATGGTGACGCCGAGTTTCTCGCATTGCGCCAGTCGCCAGGCAATGATGCTCATCATCTCGCGACGGCGCGGGCTTTGCGCCGTGAGGCGGATCTGCCCTCCCGCTTCGCTGGCCGCCTCGAACACCACAACCTCATGGCCCCGTTCGCCTGCGACACGCGCTGCTTCAAGACCGGCGGGCCCAGCGCCGATGATCACCACCTTGCGTTTTGCTTCGGCTTTGGGAATAGCATGCGGCATGGTCAGTTCGCGGCCGGTCGCAGCATTGTGGATGCAATAGGCGGCCCCGCCCTGATAGATGCGGTCGAGACAGTAATTGGCGCCGACGCAGGGGCGGATATCGTCTTCCCGCTTTTCCAGGATTTTACGCACGATATGCGGATCGGTCATATGCGCGCGGGTCATGCCGACCATGTCGACCTTGCCGGCGGCGATGGCGTGGCGGGCTGTGGCCACATCCGGGATCTTGGCGGCGTGGAAGGTCGGGAAATTCGTGGCGGCGCGGATCTCGCCGGCGAAATCGAGATGCGGCGAATTGGCCATGCCCTGGATCGGGATGAGGTCGGTCAGACCGGGATCGGTGTCGATATGGCCGCGCACCACGTTGAGGTAATCGATCAGGCCGCTGTCGCGCAGGCGGCGGGAAATTTCCAGGCCCTCGGCCTTGCCGGTGCCGCCCTTCAGCTGCTCGTCGGCAGTGTAGCGCACGCCGAGAATGAACTTGTCCCCGACGCGTTTTCGAATGGCGGCAAACACATCGAGACAGAACTTCATGCGGTTTTCGAGCGAGCCGCCATAGGGACTGTCCAGATCGTTGGTGATCGGCGAGGCGAACTGGTCGATCAGGTGGCCGTAGGCTTCGAGTTCGACCCCGTCCATGCCGCCCGCCTGCATGCGCTCGGCGGCGTCGGCGAAATCCTTGATGATGCGCTCGATATCCCAATCCTCGATTTTCTTGGGATAGGCGCGATGGGCCGGTTCGCGCAGATGCGACGGCGCCACCACCGGCAGCCAATCGCCCTTGTCCCAACGCGTGCGGCGCCCGAGATGGGTGAGCTGGATCATGATGGCCGCGCCCGCCTCATGCACGGCGTCCGTCATCTCACGCACCCAGGGCACGATCTCGTCCTTATAGGCAAGCAGATTGTTGAACACCGGCGGACTGTCCTTTGACACCGCGGCCGATCCCGCCGTCATCGTCAGCGCGACGCCGCCGCGGGCGCGCTCAACCGTATAGGCGCGGTAACGCTCCTTCGGCATCCCGTCCTCCGGATAGGCCGGTTCATGCGACGTCACGATGATGCGGTTTCTGAGCGTGAGATGCTTGAGCGGGAAGGGTTGCAGCAGGGGATCGTTCGACATGGCGCGGCTCCATTTGGGCTTTGACCGCAATCTAGCCAGAAATGTACACAACAGTCAATTATGAAGACATCAGTGTACATTTGACACTGTTCGTCGGCCCGATCGCGGCTGTCTTCACTGACAGCCGCTTCGGATTTCATTGACCGCCATTCATGCCCCTTCTGGCTGATAGCCCGTGCCGATCGTGATCGCGCCGCCCGCAGCGCGCGAGACGCAGGCGCACATTTTCGCACTGTCATGTCGTTCATGCGCCGAGAAAAAGACGTCGCGGTGATCGATCACGGTGGAGGCGTCGAGGACGTCGACGGCGCAGAGACCGCATTCGCCGCGCCGACAGTCATAGATCATATCGATCCCGGCCTCGATCAGCGCATCCAGCATGGTCTGATCCGGCCGCACAGCGACTGTGCGGTCATAGGCCGGAACACTGACGGAAAAGGCCTGTTCTACGAACCGGCCGCTGTCTCCGAAGACTTCGAACCGCAGCCGGCTCATGGAGCGCCCGCTTTCCCGCCAGATCGTCCGCGCCGCCTCCAGAAGTCCGTGCGGACCGCAGATATAGGCCTCGCCATCGGGCGGCAACGCGGCGAATTCGGCGGCGAGATCGAATTGCTCGCCCGCATCCTGCACAAAGGTTTCGAGACGGTCACCCAGGAGATCGCGCAACTCCGAGGCAAAGGCCATTTGCGTCAGGCCTTTCGCGCCATAGATCAGCCGGATCTGCTGATTGCGCGCGGCCAGCGCCCTCGCCATGCCGTAAATTGGGGTGATGCCGATGCCGCCAGCGACCAGCAAATAGCGGGATGCACGCCAGGATAGTTCGAACCTGTTCTCCGGCTCGGTCATCTCCGTCTCGTCGCCGATGGCGAGGGACCAGATATAAGCCGAGCCGCCACGGCTGTTCGGATGCAATTTCACCGCAATCCTGAGTTCTCCCGGCGCGCTGGGCAGAACGGTATAGGTCCGGACTGCGGCTTCTCCCCGGATCAGCACCTTGATATTGGTGTGCGAGCCGGGATCGAAGGCCGAACGGAGACCTTCGACGGCAAAGGTCACAGCCCGCACATCCTCCGCCGGGTAGTTGATGGCGACGACGCGCGCGGCGCGCCATTCCAGTTTGGAACGCATTGTCTTCCTCCCATAAAACCCGTGGCTTCAGCCCGACATCAGCGCGAGCGCGGGCACCTTTCGACGAAGTTCGGGCTGCTCCTCCAGCACGAAATCCAGATTCTGTCGGGCCAGACGCGCATGTTCTCGCGCCAAAGCCTCGGCGCGCGCGCCTTCCCGCAGACGAATGGCAGACACGATCGCCTTGTGCTGAGCCTGCGCGACGACCAGCGTCCGATAGAATGCGGGCGCGTCGACTTTATTGGTCACGAACGCATTCGGACTGGCGAAAGGCAGGCTTGTCATCCGCTCGATCTCGCGTCTCAGCACATCGCTGCCGGCGAGATCCCAGAGCAGACGGTGAAACTCGCCGTTCAGGGCCTCATAGCGCTCGAAACTCATCGAATGCGGTTCGCTCTGCATGACGATGTCCAACTCGCCGACGATGCCGCTGATCGCGGCGATGGCGGTTGGCGTTGCGCCCCGCTCGGCCGCAAGCCGCGCCGCGGTTCCTTCGAGAACGCCGCGCAACTCGATCGAATCCACCACGTCCTGCCGGCTGAAGGAGCGCACGGCATAGCCGCCGGAGGGGTTCGGCGTGATCAGGCCTTCCTGTTCGAGCCGCTGAAGCGCGGCGCGCAACGGCGTGCGCGACACGTTCAGCCGTTCGGCGAGCGCGACCTCCGACAATCGTTCGCCGGGCTCGACCTGCCCGGTCAAGACGAGATCGCGCAGCCCGATCAGGGCCTTAGCGGTCTGTTGCCTCGGGGCTTGATCCGACATGCCCTACTCCGCGGCGACGACGCGGGGCGAGAAGGCGGGAGCTTCGCGCTCGATCATCCGGTCGATCAGCTTCCGCGCCCACATCGACCCCGCATCGATGTTGAGATTGTAGAACTGGTGATCGGGATTGGCGTCGATGGCCGCCTGCTGGGCTTCCAGAACCACTTCGTCTTCACGGAAAACGCCGGCGACGCCCTCGCGCAACTCATGCGTCCGCGCCTGATTGCCGAGGTCGTAGTTGCGGGCGAAGGCCCAGAAATAAAGACAGGTCTTGTCGGTGGACGGCGTGATCGTGTTGAGCACATAGCCGTTGACGCCCTTGGACCGGTCGCCCTGCGGCGCGCCTGTTCCCGTTTCCGCCACGCCGACATCGATGGTGACGGTGCATGGCGCCTCGAAACGGATGATCTGCCAGCGATCGACCTTGCCGGGCCGCCCATATTGTTTGCGCCAGAAGGGCGGCGGATCGACATTCTCCATCCAGCGGGTGATATAGGCGAAGCGATCGGAATGGCTGGCCTCGAACGGCGCTTCGGCCACGGCGCGATTGCCGATCGACGAACCATGCACGAAGGTCTCGTGCGTGAGATCCATGAGATTATCGACCACCAGCCTGTAGTCGCATTTCACCTCGATCAATTTGCCGTCGGCCGCCCAGGCGGGATCCTTGTTCCAATGCATGTCCGGAATGAGCGCGGGATCGGCAAGCGCGGGATCGCCGGGCCAGATCCAGATAAACCTATGCTTCTCGGCGATCGGGTAGGATTTCACGCAGGCCGAGGGGTTGATGGTGTCTTGCGACGGCATGTAGACGCAGCGGCCGGTATCGTCGAACTCCAGCCCGTGATAGCCGCAGATCACATTGTCGCCCTCCAGCCGCCCGAGCGACAGCGGCACCAGCCTGTGCCAACAGGCGTCGGCGAGCGCGACGGGCGAACCGTCTTCCTTGCGATAGAGCACGACGGGCTTGTTGCAGATCGTGCGCGGCAGCAAGGCGCGCTTCAATTCGACATCATAGGCGGCCGCGTACCACGCATTGAGCGGGAAAGTGGGTTTGGACATGACAGCTCCTCCTCTATCGAGGTCAGAAAACCGCAATGTATACAGAATGTCAATATGGCCTCTGAATTCGACACATTTCGTAGAGTATTCCCGGCCAATCTCGCTTTAGTGTATACAACTCAGATCAGGCCATGTTTTCGCAACCGATATTCCAACTTTGCGCGGGACAGGCCCAAAGCCCGCGCCGCGGCAGACACGTTTCCGTCGCTTCGCTCGAGGGCGCTCCGATAAAGATCGACAGCCGCCGAACTGAGATCATCGGCCGTTCGCATCTCGCCTGAAGGGGCGCCTCCAGCAAATCCGGAGAGAGTCAGCCGACCATCGGGCGTCAACGAGGGCTGAAAAGGCATCACGCTCTCGCCGGCGGTGAAAAGATGCGGCGTATCGATCCAGCCGCCCGGGTCGGCGAAGATCACGCCACGCTCGATGAGGTTCTGCAATTCTCGAATATTACCGGGAAAGGCGTAGGCGAGCAGCGCGTCCATCGCCCGCCGCGTGAGCCCGACGACCTGGCGTCGATGCTGCTCGGAAAATCGTCGCAAGAAATGATCGACCAGCAGCGGGATGTCGTCCCGTCTCTCCCGGAGCGGTGGAATCGCGATCGGAAACACGCAGAGCCGGTAGTAAAGGTCCTGGCGAAATCTCCCGGCCCTGACCTCCTCGGCCAGGTCGACATTGGATGCAGCGATGACCCTGACATCGACAGGCACGGTTCGGGATCCGCCGACCCTCTCGATAGTCCTCTCCTGCAGGGCGCGAAGCAGTTTTCCTTGCGCCGCATAGGCCAGGGATGCAATCTCGTCGAGAAACAGCGTGCCGCCGCTGGCCCGCTCGAAATAGCCGGGGCGGGAGGCCGTTGCGCCGGTGAAGGCGCCCTTCTCAACACCGAACAATTCCGACTCCACCAGCGTCTCGGGAATGGCGGCGCAATTCAGCGCCACGCAGGGGCCTGTCGCTCGGCGGCTCAAGCGATGCAGTTGCTGCGAGAACAACTCTTTGCCGACCCCGGATTCCCCGACCAGAAGCACGGTCGCTTCGGTGTCCGCAACCTTCTCAACCATCAGTCGCGCGCGCAGGAAACTGGCCGACAGACCGACCACGGCGTCCACGCCCGCGCCGATGGCGTCAGGACCATCGGATTGCCGCACCGGCTGCGCGGCTCCGCGCCTCTGCGTCCGCTGACGCCGCGGCCATTCCAGCCCGAGATAGGCGCGCTCCGGAGCATCCTCTCCCCACTCCTCGGCATTCTGGCCGACCACATAGCACCGTTCCGCGCCCATGGCGCTACATTCGATTTCGCGGAAAATCACGGGACGGCCGAACAATGTGCTGGTGTAGCCGCTGGGATAACCGGTCTGCATCCAGCACACCGGCTCGCTCGCCAGACCATGATGGGCGAGATGCTCGGCCGCCTCGGATGAATCGCGCCAGTAGAACTCGCCGAAATACCGGCCTTTCTCGCTGTCGAACTCGAACTGCTTCGTCTCGACTTTGACGAAACCCTCCAGCGTATGGACGCGCGGCCCCGCCGCGAGCGCATGAGTCAGGTCCTTGTTCGGAAATCGCTTCTCGATCAGTTCCGCATCCCGTACGCCCTGCATGTAGCCCACCCGCATGAAGATGCCCTTGGCGACCTCGATGCCGAAGGCGTCGATGATCTCCTGCCTCAGACGTCCGAGCACCTGGCTCTGCATCAGAACCATGCGCTGATCGTTGAGCCAGATGCGGCCGTCGCCCAGAGCAAAGCGCAGCGCTTCGCTCAATTCTGCAAGCGTCGGAGAGGCGCCGCTGGCAAGTTCGCTGAAAGCGCCCTTCGACAATCCGCCGGCGGCGCGCGTCACTTCGGCCAAAGTCACAAGCAGCGGCGGATCGAGATCGGCCATTCAGGTTCCCCAAATTATGAATTTTTCTCTACTCATTCACTATTTGATGAATTTTGCAAGCGTTTCAGTATTTGAGTTGAATTGCGGATTCCCCCCAAAACACCTGTCTTTCCAATGCAGAATGCGGATTGAGACAAAAGATTCGGCGGCTGCAGCATAGACTGGCACGCTGCTTGCGATAACGGGAACAGGCCGCATGAGGAGGCGGCTGGAGGACTGCACGGAAAAACGCGACCTGTGAGCGGCTGGCGACAGCCTTTCTCACGTCGGCGAAGCCATGCCTGCACCTCCCAAATCCCTGGGACAGGAGGCCCCAACCATGAACATTCATTCCCCCAATTTTATTGATGCTGCTCGCTGGACCGGTCGCGCCTATAGCTCCGGCTGGCGTGAAAGTTCCGAAGGCGCGATCGCCGTCACTGATCCCGCCAACGGCAATTCAGTCGCCTCCGTGGGCTGCTGCGGCAAGAGCGACGTGGCGCGCGCGGCAGAGCTGGCGCGGGCCGCCCAGAAGAGCTGGGCCAAAACCCTGCCGGCGGAACGCGCCCGCATTTTCAACCACGCTGCAGATCTGCTCGAACAGAACGGCGCGGAACTTGCGGGCTGGATCATGCGGGAAACCGGTTCGATCCACCCCAAAGCGATGATCGAGATCGAACATGGCGCGCTCTTCATCCGCCATGCCGCCACGCTCGCCACTCAGCCCATGGGCATGTTCCTGCCAGGCATGGACGATCGGACCAACTATGCGCGTCGCGTGCCGCATGGCGTTGTCGGCGTCATCTCGCCGTTCAATTTCCCGCTCGTTTTGTCCGTCCGCTCCATCGCCGCCGCCATCGCGCTGGGCAACACGGTCGTTCACAAGCCCGATCCGCGCACGCCGATCTCGGGCGGGGTCATCATCGCCCGCATTTTCGAGGAAGCTGGCCTGCCCGAAGGCGTGCTGCATATCCTGCCGGGCGGCGCCGAAGCCGGCGAAGCGATCTGCAGCGATCCCAATATCGCCATGGTGTCGTTTACCGGTTCGGCGCGCGGCGGCGCCAAAGTCGGCGAGGTCTGCGGTCGTCACCTCAAGCGTGTGCAACTCGAACTCGGCGGCAAGAACGCGCTCGTCATTCTCGACGACGCCGATCTGGACATCACCGCTTCGAACGCCGCCTGGGGCGCCTTCCTGCATCAAGGCCAGATCTGCATGGCCACGGGCCTTATTCTCGTCGACGAGAAGATTGAAGCCGGGTTCACGGATCGTCTGGTCGCAAAGGCGCAGCATCTGCCGGCAGGCGACCCCTCCACCCACCAGGTTGCGCTGGGGCCGATCATCTCCGACGGACAGGTCCAGACGATCCAGGCGGTCGTCGACGACGCCGTGGCGAAGGGCGCCAAACTCCTCGCCGGCGGAACCCATGACGGTCGCTTCTATGCCGCCACCGTTCTTTCCGGCGTGAAACCCGGCATGCTGGCCTTCGAGGAGGAAATCTTCGGTCCCGTCGCCTGCATCGCCACGTTCAAAACCGACGACGAAGCCGTGGAGCTGGCCAATAGCTCGGATTACGGCCTGGCCGCTGGCGTCATTTCTTCCAATCTCGGTCGCGCCATGGCGCTGGGCGGTCAACTCAATGTCGGCCAATTGCACATCAACGACCAGACGGTGAACGGCGGACCCTATGCGCCCTTCGGCGGTCGCGGCAAATCGGGCAATGGCACGCGTGTCGGCGGCCCCGCCGACATCGAGGAATTCACCCAGTGGCAATGGGTGTCGATCAAGCCGCAAGCGACGCCCTACCCGTTCTGAGGCGCTAGGTCTTCACCCCTCTTCAGCCGCCCTGCCCGGATATGCGGGCAGGCCCGTCATTCCACGATTATAGGAAGATCCATCATGACCCTCGCAGGAAAAACCATCGTCATCACCGGCGTCTCCTCCGGCATCGGCGGCGAAGTCGCCCGTCTCGCGCGCTTCCATGGCGCGACGGTGATCGGCGTCGACCGCAACGACGCCATGTTGACGCTCGACGGATTCATCAAG
Organism: Rhizobium sp. FKL33; assembly: GCF_005222915.1. Classification (GTDB taxonomy): domain Bacteria; phylum Pseudomonadota; class Alphaproteobacteria; order Rhizobiales; family Rhizobiaceae; genus Rhizobium_E. Next base: position 74,281 of record NZ_STFX01000010.1, on the reverse strand, counting down.
CTCGACCTCGGCTCCACCGAAGCGATCGACGCCGCACTGCTCTTGTTCCCCGACAAGATCCATGCGGTCGTCAACGCCGCGGGCGTGCCTGGCACGACCGACAAGGACCTCGTGGCACGCGTGAACTATCTCGGCCTCCGACATCTGACCGAGGCTTTGCTCGACCGCATGCCGAAAGGCGCGGCGATCGTCAACTTCGCCTCGATCCTCGGGGCGGAATGGCCGAAGCGCGTGGATATTCACCGGACGCTGGCGAAGACTAATAGTTTCGCCGAAGGGCAAGCCTGGCTCGCGGCCAATCCGGCGCCCCAGGAAACCTGCTACCAGTATTTCAAGGAAGCGCTGATCGTCTGGACCATGATGCGCGGTCACCAACTGTTTCTGGAGCGAGACATTCGCATGAATTCCGTCGCGCCCGGCCCGGTCTTCACGCCGATCCTCGGCGATTTCGTGGCGATGCTCGGCCAGGATCGCGTCGAGGCTGACGCAGGCAAGATGAAGCGCCCCGCGCTCGCCGACGAGATCGCCGGCCCCGTGCTCTTCCTCTGCTCCGACGACGCCCGTTGGGTCGCGGGGATCAATCTGCCGATCGACGGCGGGCTAGCCGCAGCCTATCTCTAGCGACCAACAGGACGCGGCGGCGATCGCCGTCGCGTCCGATCCCGGATATGCTTCTCTCTAAGGGAAAATAGGTCTTCGGCGAATTCTCAGCTTGAATGTCGAAATCTCAGACAAGGCGTCGTAAGAAAGAGGGATTGCTGGGAATCATTCATGGTGCAGACTTCGACGGACAGCGGCTGGCGCGGATCAATCGACGGGTGGCTCGAAGCCGCCTATGAGGCCTTGCTCGAAGGCGGCGTCGACGCGGTGAAGATCCTGCCGCTCGCCAAGAGCCTCAACCTGTCCCGAACCAGCTTCTACTGGTTCTTCAAAGATCGGGAAGAACTGCTGGCTGCGCTCGTCGCCCGCTGGCGGGACAAGAATACCGGCAATCTGGTCAAACAAACGGACGCTTATTCCGAAACGATCGCCGAGGCCGTGTTGAACGTGTTCGACTGCTGGCTCGACACCAAGCTGTTCGATTCCCAATTCGAATTCGCCATCCGCAGTTGGTCCTTGCAATCAGAAGACATCTTGAAAGAGGTGCAATCCGCCGACCAGACGCGGCTGGATGCGCTTTGCCGCATGTTTCAGCGCCATGGCTTCGATCCCGTCGCGGCGGATGTGCATGCGCGGACGCTTTATCTCGTTCAGATCGGCTATATCTCGATGCAGACGCGCGAGGATCTGGAAACTAGGTTTCTGCGGATTCCGGAATATGTGACGATCTTCGGCGGCGCGACGGCCAGCCAATCGGAACTCGACCGCTTCTTTTCGCGCCACAGGCGTCGGCAGGAGCAGATGGCGAGCCAATAGCCCTGATCGGCGCCGCCTTCACACTCTAATCCGTGCCCGAAAGATGGTTGCGGACGGAAGCCTGCAACTGGTCGATGCTGTGATTGAGCGCCGGAAAGACGTCCTTGTCGACATCCGCCATCATTTCGCCGAGCCAGGTCTCGTGCACCCGCGCCATCTCGGCAAAGGTCTTCCGACCCTGCTCGGTCAGCCGCGCGACCGTGACGCGGCGGTCGTCGCCGGGCGTTTCCCGAACGAGAAGCCCATCGGCCTCGAGCCGCTCGACGAGACCGGTGATATTGCCGTTGGTGACCATGGTGCGTTTGGAGATTTCCCCGAGCCGCAAACCTTCGGGTTCGCGATAGAGCTGCGCCAGAAGATCGAATTGCGGTAGGGTCGCCCCGAACTCGGCGCGCAGCCGGCGACGGATCTCCTGGGTCACCAGTTTGGTGGTCGACAGCATTCTCAGCCAGACCCGCAACTCCTGCTTGGCGCTCTCCGCCGTCTCGATCCCGCTATGGTGTTCCGCCGTCACGCGCCTGTCCCTATGCCGCTCGCCTCAGTCGATCCCGCTTCATGCCCGGAAATCGCGCGGTTTTCAATGTTTGCCGGTGGAAAGTCACTTGCCCGCCAACATCGAGGCCAGCATGAAGCCGGACCCCGCCCCCGTCCCGGCGCCGGGCCAGGTCGATGCGCCGCAAAGATAAAGGTTCTTGACCGGCGTCTTGTAGCGCGAATAGCCCGCAACCGGGCGGAAGAGGAAGTTCTGATCGAGGTGATGTGAGCCCGACAGATTGTCCCCGCCGATGAGATTGGGGTTTTCCCGTTCGAGATCGACCGGCGAGAAGACCGAGCGACCCAGGATTTTGCTCTTGAGCCCGGGCGCGTAGCGCTCCAGAAGCGCAATCACGCGGTCTGCATAGATCTCCTTGATCGCGTCCCAGTCTTTCCCGTCGATTTCCCCTGCAGCATCGCCACGGATATCCGCCGGCAGCACGCGCACCTGCACCCAGAGCACATGCTTGCCCTCAGGCGCGCGACTGGGATCGATGGCCGTCGGCTGGCCGACCACCAAAGCGGGTTCGGCCGGCAAGAGACCATCGACCGCTTCCGCATAAACACGCGACATCATTTCGAGATCGGGCGCCAGATGCACATAGGCGAAGCGCTTCAGCGCCTCTCCCGCCGCCCAGTCCGGCAGGCCGTCGAGCGCCAGATGGATCATCATCGTACCCGGCCCGGCGCGGAACTTGGCGATCTTGCCGTCGAACTCGGCGCGGGATGGTTCGGGTTTCAGGAGATTGCCGAAGACGAGTTGCGGATGGGCGTTGGCGATCACTGCCTTTGTTGCAGTCAGAACGCGTCCGTCCGCAAGCCGCACGCCGGTCGCAGCGCCCGCCGACGTCTCCACCGAGGCAACAGGCGCGCCGAGGATGATCTCACCGCCCTTAGCTTTCAGGAGACCGGACATCGCCTTGATGATCGTATCGGCGCCGCCCTGGCCGATCACCATGCCGAAGGCCTGGTTGGCCATGCTTTCGAGATAGGGAAACAGCGCGCCGCCCGCGACATCGGGAGAGAAATCGAGATGCAGGCCCCAGGCCGCCATCATCGCCTTGACCTTGGGATTTTCAAAACGGGCGTCGAGAAAATCGCGCGGCGACGACAGGAGCAGCTTGACCGTTTCATAGAGCCAGGCGGTTCCTCTCGCGCGCCAGGCCTTCCACGCCACCTTGGCGGCAGCGAAAGACGGCATCGGCGACCCCAGAAGCCCGAAGATGTGGGGAGCGTCGGCGCCGAATTCCGTGAACATCGTCCGCCAGGCGGCGGCGTCGCGGGCAGAGAAGGCGGCAATGCGGCCCGCGGTCGTTTCGAGATCGGAACTGACGCCGAGCCAGGTTCCATCGCGAAACACGCTGGCGAAACAATCGCCGGCCGGCGCGAAGCCGAGGCCATGAGCGAAGAGCGCGTCCTTGTTCTTGTTGAAGAAAGCGGAGCCTGCGAACATCGACAGGTTCATGGCGCAGAGATCGTGCCGGAAGCCGGCAAGCGTGACCTCTCGCGTCTTCACCGCGCCGCCGGCCTCCTCCTTCGCTTCGACGACGGCGACCTTCCAGCCGCGCGAAGCCAGTTCCACGGCGGCCGCCAGCCCGTTATGGCCAGCGCCGATGACCACGGCGTCGTAATTCATTGTCCGTTCCCCGATTTTTATCGATAGCTTCATATGCATACATCTTGAAGACGAAGCGGCAAGCAAAAATTATTTGAAGTCTAAAGGTTTTTGCACCAGGGAGAAAAGTGCGGTTTTAATAAGTATATTCAGCGACTTATGATTAGGCTTCCGGACGAACTCCAGCTTCTGCGGAAGCCGGACCGATACTTGCATTTTCATATTTGCTGACTTAGCGTCGCGGTCATGGGGCAGCTGCGGCGCTTGCAACCGGCCGCAGCGAGACCCTGCCAAAGAGGGAACAGATCATGTCAGCCACCATTATCGCCGATGTCGCGAAAGCGCTTCTTTCCGGTTCCATCGAGGTCGTGGACCTCACCGCGCCGCTCGGTCCCAATACGCCGGTGCTGTATCTCCCGCCGCAGTTCGGCAAGAACACGCCGAGCGTCAAGGTGCATGAAATCTCGCAGTACGACGAGAACGGTCCCTTCTGGGCCTGGAACTGGCTGGAGCTCGGCGAGCATACCGGCACCCATTTCGACGCCCCCTCGCACTGGATCACCGGCAAGGACCTGCCGGGCAACACCACCGACACCATTCCGCCGCAGGCTTTCGTCGGCCCGGTCAACGTCATCGACCGTTCGAAGGAAGCCGTGGAAAACCCGGATTACCTGCTGACCGTCGACAGCATCAAGGCATGGGAAGCCGAGCATGGCGAGATCGAAGCCAACAGCTGGGTGGTGATGCGCACCGACTGGTACAAGCGCAACGGCTCGACCGAAACCTTCCTGAACGCCGACGAAAACGGCCCGCATTCTCCGGGCCCGACTGCAGAGGCGATCGAATATCTCGTTTCCAAGAACATCATGGGGTGGGGCCAGGAAACCATCGGCACCGACGCCGGCTCCGCCGGCGGCATGAACCCGCCCTTCCCCGCCCATAACCTTATGCACAAGGCCGGCCGTTACGGTCTCGCCAGCCTCTGCCATCTCGACAAACTGCCCGCCAAGGGCGCGATCCTGATCGCCGCGCCGCTGAAATTTGTCAAGGGCACGGGCTCGCCGATCCGCGCGCTGGCGCTGATCAGCAAGTAAGCATCGAAAAGCCGGCGGAGATTTTCGCCGGCTTTTTCGATGCACGAGGCAGAAAAACAAGGCAGGGCGGGCGCCATGAGCATCCATGACTATATCGTCGTCGGCAGCGGCATCAATGCGCTGATCACAGCCGCGCTTCTCGGCAAAAAGGGCAAGAAAGTTCTCGTGCTCGAGCGCAATGACCGCATCGGCGGTTGCCTGCGCACCGAGGAAATCACCGAGCCGGGCTTCCGCCATGACGTGATGGCGACGACCATGGTGCTGTTCCTGACCTCGCCCGCCTATGGCGCTCTCGGCAAGGAACTCGAAGCGCGCGGGCTCGAATTCGCTCATTCGCCTCTGCCCACCGGCGTGCTGATGCCGGATGGCCGCCACGCCATCCTGTCGATGGATCGCAAACGAAACGTTGCCGCCTTCGACGCCTTCGCTGAGGGCGACGGACAAGCATTTTCGCGTGAGATGGACAGGCTCGGCGCCGACGCGCCTTTCCTGTTTTCGCTGCTCGGCGGCGCGCTCTGGTCGGGCAGCGTGTTGAAAACCGTGCTGAAGGAAGCCTGGCGGCGCGGCCCGCGCGGCCTGGCGGCCTGGTTCGGCGAAGCCCTGGTCAGCGGCAGATCTCATCTTGAAACCACCTATCGCTCCGAGGAACTGCAGGCTCTGTTCGCGCCCTGGGTTCTGCATTGCGGCCTGAACCCCGAAAGCGCCTATTCCGGCGAGATGCTGAAGGTGATCGGCTTCGCCATCGAGCTGGCCGGCTGCCCGATCGTCAAGGGCGGCGCCGACAATCTGCTGAAGGCGTTCGAAAAGCTGATCACGGATCAGGGCGGCGAGATCCGCACACATGCCGATGTCGATGTCGTGACCGAAGACGCCAGCGGCCGCGCAAACGGCGTCCGCCTCGCCAGCGGTGAAATGCTTCAGGCGAGGAGCGGCGTGATCGCCTCGGTGACGCCAACCCAGCTTTACGACCGGCTGCTGAAGTCATCGACGAAGCCGCGTCCGGTCGAAGTTGGCGAGGGGCTGAAGACCTATCGCTACGGCAAGGGCAATATGCAGATCCATTATGCGCTGAAATCTCCGCCGCGCTGGAAGGCAGGCGGCGAACTCGGTCAGGTGGCGCTGCTGCATCTGACCCCGGGTCTCGACGGCGTCTCCCGCGCCGCCAATGAATGCGAGCGCGGGTTGTTGCCCGCCGTGCCGACCATCTGCGTCGGCCAGCCCACGGCGCTCGATCCCAGCCGCGCGCCCGAAGGCAAGTCGATCCTGTGGCTGCAACTGCCTGAGACGCCGCGCTACATCAAAGGCGACGCCGCAGCGGAACTGCCGATTCCCGCCGACGGTCGCTGGACGGAAGAGTTGCGGGAACGCTTCGCCGATCGCGTCGAGCGCATTCTCGAAAGCCATATCGACGGCTGGTCAGAGAATGTGCTGGCCCGTCGCGCCTATGCGCCGAGCGATCTCGAAGGCATGAATATGAACCTCGTCGGCGGCGATCCCTATGGCGGCTTTTGCGGCGTCGATCAGTTTTTCCTCTGGCGTCCCTTCAAGTCCTCGGTTAACCACCGCACCCATGTTCCCGGGCTTTATCACATCGGCGCATCGACGCATCCCGGACCCGGCCTTGGCGGCGGCTCCGGCTTCCTGCTGGCCTCATCGCTGAAATGAACAGGAAGGTTGCATGACGGATCGATTTTCTGGCGCCGTGTTCCGCCCGGTCGAAGGCCCGGAGAACAAGCGCCCGACCATGGGAGAAATCGGGCTCAACAATTTCGCCCCCTATCTCATGAACAGGGTGATCGCGCGCTGGAACGCCAATCTGGCCGATGACCTCAAGGCGCTCGACATCACCACTGCAAAAATGCGGGCGCTCGCCATCCTGTCGATCACGCCATCGGTGACCATCAACGAATTGTCGGTCTTCGCCGTCACAGAACAGTCGACGATGAGCCGGACGCTGGATTCGCTCGAAGAACAAGGCTTCATCCGCCGCCAGCCGCGCCCAGACGATATGCGTATCCGCGACGTGACGATTACGGAAGACGGCCGCGCGGCTTTTGAAAAGATCTGGCCGACCATGTATGACGACTTCCTCAGGATGTTCGACGGCATCGAGGAAGAGGAATACAAGACCTTCATCGGGGTGCTGCACCGTATCCTGCGCAATATCAGGCAGAACGATATCTGACAGAGCGATCCGGAAAAGCAAAAAACGCCCCACGCCATTCAGGCGCGAGGCGTTTAGGAGCAATCGTTTATTCCTGTCAGGCGTAGCGGGCCGCGTACCAAGCCTTGAACAGGGCGTACTGGTTTTCGAGATGACGCTGCTGCGAAGCGCTGAGCTTGTCGGTTTCGTTGAAATGCAGCGTGTATTCAGTATCGCCGTTCAGCACCATCAGATGCTTGTAGTGCAGGACGAGATCCGGACCTTCGTCATAGGTCGAAAGCACCGTCAACGCTTCTTCGAGTTCGAGCGCCTCGCGGCGGGCGGCAGCGTCGCCCTTGGCGGCCTTTTCGCAGAGCGACACCAGATGCAGCACTTCCTTCGGAAGCGCATTGCCGATGCCGGTGATGGCGCCGCCGGCGCCGCAATTGACGAAGCCGTGATAGACGCCGGTATCGACGCCGACCATCAGCGTCAGCGCGTCATCGCCCGAGGTGATGTTTTCAGCCGCGTAAGTCATGTCCTTCTTGCCGCCGAATTCCTTGAAGCCGACGAGATTGGAGAACTTCGAACGCAGGTCGAAGAACAGGTCGGCGCGGGTGGCGAAGCCGTAATAGGGGCTGTTGTAGATGACCGCCGGCAGATCTTTGGCGGCCGAGAGAATGGCCGAGAAATGATCGCGCTGGGCCGAAACCGAGGTGCCGCGCGACAGGACGCGCGGGATGACCATCAAACCCTTGGCGCCGACCTTGGCGGCATGCGCGGCATGGCTGACGGCGGACTTGGTGTTGATCGCGCCCGTGCCGACGATCACCGGCACGCCGGCCTCGACCAGACGGCTCACGCCTTTCTGGCGCTGTTCATCGGTGAGCAGCGGCCAGTCGCCCATGGAGCCGCAATAGACGACGGCGGACATGCCGGCTGCGATGAGCTCCTGTCCCTTGCGGACGAGCTGATCAAAGTTCGGCGTGCGGTCCGGATTGCAGGGAGTCATGAGTGCGGGCATGCAGCCGCTGAAAACATTCGCCGTCATTGTGGTCTCCTGCGTTGGGGCGGCGGCGCCGCCATCAAGTGATGAGTCTGATATATCAGATGACCAAATACGTGTCTACAAGATTCAGAAATCGGCGAAATCCACTGATATGCATTTGTTTTATCGATACTCCTCGAATGTTTCCTTGATATTTCAGGAACGCGGATTGTGAAGAAACCCTATCCCGCACAAACAAAACCGGTCCTCCTTTCGCAAGGAAGACCGGCAAACGTCGGCAAAACCGACCGCGGGGAAACGAAACGTCTCAGGCGAATGCGAACGGGAACAGCGTCTCGTCCGCGATCGTGGTCTTCAAAGGCTTGCCACCGTCTTGAGCGCGCCATCCAAAGCAATTCCGCCTTCATCGAGAAGCGCCGCCTGCTTGAGACGCCGCAACCAGTCGGCGCCGTCTTGGCGAAGGCGCAACATCGGCAGGGCGGAGAGCACACGATCGAATTTCGACAGGCCGCGCGAATGGGTGTCGGAATAGCCCTTCACCAGGCGACGCGTCGCGAGAACTTCCGTCGCGAGATCGTAATTCACCGTCAGAAGTTCGGTCGCCGTCTTCAGCCAGGCGGTCATGTGCTCCATTTCGCGGGCATGGCGCAGCGTCCCGCGACGGCGCGAGCGCAACGACGAGACCAGGTAGAGCCCCAGGAACCAGAAAAGCGTCGCCGTTTTCACCCGGCGCCCCTTGTTGATCCGGCGATCGAGAAAGGCGAACAGTTTAGGCCTGTTTTCGATCCACAGGCCCAGCCCCTTCGGCAGCGTGCCGCAGACTTCCTCCATGCGCGGATGCATATATTCCGTCATATAGATGATCTGGTCGTCCTTGGCGCCGACCTCCTTCCGCACCCGTTCGAACCGAGACTGACGAACCTTGAGATCAGCGACCCGGATCACATCGTCATAGGCCATGGCGACGGCGACATATTTTGCCGCCTGCTGTGAAAAAGCGAAGTCCTTGTCCGCGCCGCCTTTGGCGCGATCGAGGGAATGGAGCGCCGCGACCCGATCGAGATATTCGCCCGCATAGGCGGGGTCCTGGAAATCGGTCAGCTTCTTGACGCCCGCATAGAGCATGGCGTGCAGCGTCTCCGGGAAATCCGAGCGGATTCGCGCCAGCAGGCGATCGAGGTCGACATGACCCGCCGAGGCCGGCAGCGGATCAAGTCGTTTGACCGGTTTCGCTGAGACGGGATCGCGCGGCTTGTCCCGCGCCCGGTCGAAGGCGGCGGCGAAGGCTTTCAGCGAGGGTTCGATGCCCTTGCCGCCCGCGCGGATCGTCGCCTCGAAAGCCTCTCGCGGAAACGGCAAGGCGCCGGAGCCGGCCAGCGCGCCGAACATCGAGGCGGAAATGACGCTGCCGTTGCGCACGGCAAGCGTTTCCATGTCGAAGGCGATGGTGCGGCGGGCGGCGAAATCGGTCGCCTCGACCACAGTCTCGGGATTGCCGATGCCGTCCCCGGGCGTCTGCTTTTCGGCGACCGCGAAGGAGCGGTGCGTCGATGCGATCAGCGTGGTCTTATCCGGCGTCACCAGACCGCGCAGAACCGAACGGCCGGCCTCCATGAGCTCGGCGGCCATGACGACGTCGACATCCCCAGGCGTCGGCATCAGCGAGAAGATCGGCGCGCGGCCGTCCCGCTCCGGCAGCATCTCGATATAATAGATCGTCGCGCCGGTGCGTTGGGCGACGCCCGGCACCGAGGTGGTCTGGGCCATCCAGCCCTGCGCTTCGGCCATGCTGACGATCCAGTCGGCGAGCACGCCGCCTCCCTGCCCGCCCATGGCGAGCACGGCGATGGCGAGCGGTTTGTCGGTGGCGAGGCGGTCGGCGCGGATGGTGTCGATGGACACATGTTCGTTCATGACGCTCTCCTCAATCTGCGAAGACGACGCGGCCGACGGCGCGGCGGGCCTGCAGCCAGCCGATCACCTTGGCGCGAAGGGACGCCGCGAAACGGTCCCAGCGGGTGGGATTGTGGATAATGTCGGCGCGATAGAAGGAGGGACAGAGGACGGCCGCCTCCGACACTTCGCCGCAATTGCCGCAGCCAACGCAATTGTTGTCGATCGCCGCCACCGGATCGTCCTTGAGCGGATCGTCGGTATGCTTGACCGAGAGAGACGGACAACCGGATAGCCGGATGCAGGCGTGATCGCCGGTGCAGACATCCTCATCGACGCCGAACCGCTCCTTAACCATGCGCTTGCCCTCTTTCACCGCCTTGGCGAACAAAGGCTTGATGCGGCGCTGCTTGTTGAGCATGCATTCCGAGGAGGCGACGATGATCTTCGGCCCTTCCTCCTTGGTGGTCAGGGCCTCCTTCAGCGTGTCGCGCATCTTGGTCACGTCATAGGTGCGGTCGATCTGGCGCACCCAGGTGGCGCCGATGCCCTTGACGGCGTCGACGATGGAATTCTTGGTCTTGCGCCGCGGATTGTCGGCGCGCGACGACAGGATGTCCTGCCCGCCGGTGGCCGCCGAATAGAAATTGTCGACGACGAGAATGACGCCATCCTGCTTGTTGAACACCGCATTGCCGACCGAAGTCGCCAGGCCATTGTGCCAGAAGCCGCCATCGCCCATCACCGAAATGACGCGCTTGTCGGCCTTGACGTTGAAGGCGGAGGCCGCGGCCGGCGACAGGCCGTAACCCATCGTGGTCGCGCCGATATTGAAGGGCGGCAGGATAGAGAACAAGTGACAGCCGATATCGCCGGAGACGTGATGCTGGCCGAGTTCCTGCTCCACCATTTTCATCGCCGCAAAAATCGGCCGCTCCGGACAGCCGATGCAGAAGCCGGGCGGTCGCGGCGGCACGACTTCGGCCAGCGCCTTGACGCGCGGATCGGCGAGCACCGGAGTCGGATCAGGAATCGGCGGTTGATTGCCGAGCAGATTGCGCTGATAGGTTTCAATAAAGGTCTTGAGCCCCTTGACCAGCACCGGCGCGGTGTATTCCCCGCCCATCGGCAGCACATCTTTTCCGGCGATACGGGTCTGGATGTCGCGCCGGCGCAGGAGCGTGTTGAGCGACTGCTCGATATATTCGGGCGCGCCCTCCTCCACCATCAGCACAGCCTTCTTGCCGGCGCAGAAGTCGACGATTTCCTCGTCGACAAGGGGATAAGAGACGTTCATGACATAGAGCGGCACGGAAGACTGGCCGTAGACATCGGCGAGGCCGAGCTGCTGCAGCGCCCTGAGCACGCCGTTGTAGAGACCGCCCTGCAGAATGATGCCGATCTCGCCCTCTTCAGGACCGAAATATTCGTTGAGCTTGCGGTCGCGGATAAAATTCACCGCAGCCGGCCAGCGCCGCTCCAGCTTCTCCTTCTCATGCAGGAAGGATGCCGGCGGCAGGACGATGCGGCTCACATCGCGAACAGGCTGCTCCAGCGCCTGGCGGAGCGTAAATTCCGGGCGTTTGTTGTCCTTGGCGACGAACTGGCCATGCACGTGACAGCTGCGAATGCCGACTTGCAGCATCACGGGCGTATTCGACGCTTCCGAAAGCTCGAAGCCCTGTTCGACCATCGCGACGATGGAGGGCAGATTGGGACGCGGCGTCAGCAGCCAGAGCTGCGACTTCATCGCGAAGGCATGGCTGCGCTCCTGCATGATCGAGGAGCCTTCGCCGTAATCCTCGCCGATGATGATCATCGCGCCGCCAGTGACGCCGCCCGAGGACAGGTTGGACAGCGCGTCGGAGGCGACATTGGTGCCGGCGGTAGATTTCCAGGTCACTGCGCCACGCACGGGATACATGACCGACGCCGACAGCATCGCCGCCGCCGCCGCTTCCGACGCCGAGGTTTCGAAATGGACGCCGAGATCGTCCATCACGTCCTTGGCGTCCGCCAGCACATCCATCAGATGCGAAATCGGCGAGCCCTGATAGCCGCCGACATAGGAGACGCCGGATTGCAGGAGTGCCTTGGTGATGGCGAGGATGCCCTCGCCGCGGAAGATTTCGCCTTCGCCCAGCTTGAGGTCTTCGACCTCGCTGGCAAACGATCGTTCGGCCATTGTCAGTTCCCCTAGCCTCGTTTCGAGGTCTTCGATTAGATATATGCAAAATCATGTTTCTGATTGCAGGCGCTTGTCAAGCGGGAAAAATGGCGGCCTCCCGCAAGCATTTTCTCGGCAGGAGAACGGCGTCACGAAGCCCAAGAGCTCATATGCAAATGAATATATATGACTTTTTCGGCCCATGAACGGCGAAAGCCGCTCGCGCCAAAAAATCCGCTTGCCAAGCGTCGAAAATTAATTTTAAGATTAAAACATTCCGAGCAAATAATGCCTGCCGTCGGGTGGTTGGATCCGGCGGAACACTGGGGAACAACGGAGCCAATCATGACTGAACTGACACGCCGCCAGACACTGGGTCTGGGCGCAGCCGCATTCCTGTCCAGCGTTCTGGCCGGCAAATTGCCCGTCCAGGCAGCCGAAGCCGGCACGCTGACCATCGCCTTCAACGTCAACCTGCCGTCCTTCGATCCGACGGTCGGCCCCTCCGCCGTCAATCCGACGATCCAGGCAATCTATCGCTCTGTGTTCGACCAATATGTCGGGCAGGCGCCGGACCTGAAATTCCAGCCGGGTCTGCTGACCGCCTGGGGCTGGAACGACGACAAGACCAAGCTCTGGATGGACGTCCGCGAAGGCGTCACCTGGCATGACGGTTCGCCGTTCACGGCGGAAGACGTGGTCTGGTCGCTCGAACGCGCCGCAAATGAGAAGACCGGCAACCCGATCCAGTTCGTCTGGTCGACCGCCGGAAATTACAAGATCGACGGCAACAAGATCACGGCAGACGTGCTGCGGTTCGAGCCGACCTTCTTCATGTGGATGGCCTTCCTGACCGGCTACGTGCTGCCGAAGGCCTATTACGAAAAAGTCGGCGCGGAAGGCTTCGAGAAGAAGCCTGTCGGCACCGGCCCCTATATGGTCGACGCCTATGAAGGCAACGCCTTCCTGCGTCTCAAGGCGAACCCGAATTATTGGGGCGGCAAGCCGGCGTTCGAGACGGTGATCTTCAAGTTCACCCCCGACAGCACCAGCCGCGTCGCTGAAATCGAATCCGGCTCGTCCGACATCACGCTCGAAATCCCCTATGAGGATTTCGACCGCCTGAAAGCCAAGGAAGGCCTTGCCGGCGTCGCGACCCCGATCTCCGACATCGGCATGATCTTCCTCAACAATATCGAGGTGATGAACGACAAGAACGTTCGTCTCGCCGCCCATCACGCCATCGACAAGGCCGCGATCGTCAAGCGGTTGCTGCGCGGCTATGGCGTGCCGATCGATACGCTCGAAGCGCCTGAATATTCGGCTTACGACGCCTCGATCAAGGTGCCCTACGATCCCGAACTCGCCAAGAAGCTGCTGGCGGATTCCGGCTACTCCACCGACAAGCCGGCCAAGTTCAAGATCCAGACCACCCGCGGCCTCAAGCCGAAGGATTACGAGATGGTTCAGGCCATCGTCGGCATGTGGCGCAAGGTCGGCATCGAAGCGGAAATCGAAGTCTACGAAATCGCCAAGCATTACGAGCTTCGCGCCGCCGATCAGCTCGCCCCCGCCGCCTTCTACAACTGGGGCAATGCGATTGGCGATCCGACCACCTCCACCGGCTTCGCCATGTTCGGCCCCTCGCCGCATTCGGTCTGGAACACCGACGATCTCGACGGCATGATCGGACCGCTCTGGGGCGAGAAAGACGAAGCCAAGCGCATCGCGGGCTGGAAGGCGGTCGATAAATATATCGCCGAACAGGGCTATGTGATCCCGCTGCTGCAATATGCCCAGCCCATCGTCTACAAGTCCACGCTGAAGGTCACCCCGAATGTGTCCGGCGCGCTTCAGCCGGTCCTGGTGTCAAAGGCCTGATTGAAGAGGTCCGGGCGGGAAATCGCCCGGACCTTTTACCCGCTCTTTGGCCTGGAGGCGCGCCGCATGCCGGCCGCGCGCTGGGTCGTCGCGCCTGAGGCTCAAATTTTCATGCCGCTGCTTGTCCTGTCGGTTTTCAACCGCGTCCTCCTCGCCGCCGTCACTCTTCTGGGCGTCGCCGTGGTGGTGTTCGTTCTTCTTCGCGTCGTTCCCGGCGATCCCATCGCCATGATGATTTCTCCCGGCGCAACCCCGGAACAGATCGCGCAATTGCGCGCCAATTACGGGCTCGACGGTTCGATCTTCAGCCAGTTCGTCATCTGGCTGAAGGCTACGCTGTCGGGCGATTTCGGAACGTCGATCTCGCTCCGCCGCAATGTGCTGGAATTGCTCGGCGAACGCCTGCCGGCGACGCTGGAGCTCGCGGCCGCCGCGCTGGTCTTCGCCGTCGTCGTCGGCGGCGCCGTGGCGATAGCAGGCACGCTGGTCCGCCGCACTCTGATTGAACCGGTGGTCGACACCATCAACGGCACGGTGCTCGCGGTGCCGGATTTCATCTGGGCGCTCGCGCTGATCCTGATCTTCGGCGTCTTTTATCCGGTCTTCCCGCTGTCGGGCCGCATGGATCCAAGCGTCGAGACCAATTTCGTCACGCATTTCTATCTGCTCGAAAGCCTGCTGACGCTCAACGTTTCGGCTTTGATCGACATCTCCGCCCATATGATCATGCCGGTTCTGGCTCTCGGCCTGCCCTTGGCGGCGATCATCGCCCGCGTGCTGAAGGAAGCGCTGCTGGAAGCCATGGTGCAGGACTATATCCTGCTCGCCCGGCTCAAGGGAAAATCCACGCTGCGGCTGATCCTACAGGAGGCGCTGCGCAATGCCGTCGGCCCGACGATCGCCCTGACAGGCGTGCAATTCACCTTCCTGATCGGCGGCACCGTCATTGTCGAACGCATCTTCGCCTATCCCGGCATCGGCAATATGGCGATCGATGCGGTGATCAATCGCGACCTGCCGCTGATCCAGGGTCTGGTCCTGACCTTCGGCGCGCTGTTCATTCTCATCAATCTCGGCGTCGACCTCTTGGTGGCGGCCTTCAATCCGAGGCTCGCCCATGGCTAAGTCGCTCCGCGCTCTCTTGAAGGAGCCGAAGGTCATCTTCGGCGGCGGCTTCATTCTGTTGCTCATCGTGCTGGCGCTGTTTGCCCCGTGGATCGCGCCGAAGGATCCGCTGGAACAGGATCTGATGCTCGGAACCTTGCCGCCTGCCGGCATGGACGGCGCTGAGCCCGGCTACTGGCTCGGCACCGACGATCTCGGCCGCGATGTGTTGTCCCGCGTCATCCACGGCGCGCGCATCGCTTTGCTTGTCGCCTTTGTCGCCGCCGGGCTTGCCGCACTTCTCGGCTCACTGCTCGGGCTTCTCGCCGGCTGGTATCGCGGCTGGGTCGATCTGGTGATTTCCCGGCTGGTCGATATCTGGATGGCGTTTCCGCCGGTGCTGCTGTCGATCCTGCTGGTCGCCGTGCTCGGCTCGGGCGTGCATTCGGTCATCGCAGCCATCGTCATCATCGACTGGACGCGCTTCTGTCGCGTCGTCCGCGCCGAGACGCTGGCGCAGGCGCAACTGGATTATGTCACGGCGGCCCGGACGATCGGCTTTTCTAGGCTGCATATCCTGCTCAAGGAAATCCTGCCGAATGTCGCGCCTGTCATCATCGCGCTGATCAGCCTGGAAATGGGCATCGCGGTGATCGTCGAGGCTATCCTGTCCTTCGTCGGCCTGTCGGTGTCTTCCGATACGCCGACCTGGGGCGCGATGATCGCGCAGGGACGCACGATCATCTATCAGGGCTGGTGGGTGCTGCTCGCGCCGCTCGTGATGCTGTTTCTCACCGTGCTCGCCTTCAATCAACTCGGCGACGGCCTGCGCCGCGCCCTTGACCCGATGATGCGCCGATGACCGATCCGCTCCTCTCCATTACCGGTCTGTCGGCCGTCTCCGAACGCGAAAACGGCGCGCCCATTCTTCGCGACGTCTCGCTCACCCTGACGCGCGGCGAAGTCCGCGGACTCGTGGGCGAAAGCGGCGCCGGCAAGTCCACCATCGCCAAGGCGCTGCTCGGCATTCTGCCCCGCACGGTGCGCATCACCGGCGGCGCGATCCGCTTCGAAGGCCGCGATCTCTTGACGCTGCCGGCGCACGAACTCCGCAAGATCATGGGCAGCGAAATCTCGCTGATCCCGCAGGATCCGCAAACGGCGCTCAATCCGGGTCGGCGCATCGAAGCGCAACTGACCGATGGGCTCAGGATGCGGCGGGGGCTGTCGATCCGCGAGGCCCATGACCGCGCGGCGAAACTTCTGGAAGAAGTGCATATCCGCGACCCCGAACGGGTGCTGCGCAGCTATCCGCATGAGCTCTCCGGCGGCATGCGCCAGCGCGTGCTGATCGCCGACGCCTTTGCGCTCGAACCCAAGCTGGTCATCGCCGATGAGCCGACCACCGCGCTCGATGTGACCGTGCAGAAGCAGATCCTCCGCCTGATCCGATCCATGCAGCAGGCCCATGGCACCGGCGTGATCTTCGTCACCCATGACCTCGGCGTCGTCGCCCAGATCTGCGACAGCGTCACGCTGCTCTATGCCGGCAAGGTGATCGAACAGGGATCGACCGCCGAGGTGCTGACGACGCCGCGGCATATCTACACCCAGGCGCTGATCGCCGCCGGCCCACGCTACGACCGGCCAGACGCCGGGCTGGAGCCGGTGCCGCAAAGCGTGTTCGAACAACTCCGCGCCGAGATCGGAATCAGCCGATGACCGAAAACCTGCTTGTCGCCCGAGGCATTGAAGTCACCTATGGCGCGGGCCGCGGCCTCATCCGCAGCCCCGGCCATCGCGTACTGCATGGCGTCGACATCACCGTTGGACGCGGCGAGACCGTCGGCATTGTCGGCGAATCCGGTTCGGGCAAGACCACGTTGGGCCGGGCTTTGCTGCGGCTTGTCGATGTCTCCGCGGGCGAGATCCGCTTCGACGGCGCCGACATTACCCATCTGCCCGACCAGCAGACGCGGCCTCTGCGCCGACGCATGCAGATGATCTTCCAGGACCCGATGGCCTCCCTCAACCCGCGCCACTCGATCCGCCGCATTCTCGTCGAGCCGCTGCTGCTGCATGGCTTGGCGCAGGACGGCAGGCAGGCGGAAAAACTCGTTCTGGACATCCTAGACCGGGTTACATTGCCCAGGATCGTGCTGGAGCGCAGCCCTCATGAACTGTCGGGCGGCCAGCGCCAACGTATCGGCATCGCCCGCGCCGCGCTGCTTCGGCCCGATTTCGTGCTGGCCGATGAGATCGTCTCCGGCCTCGACGTCTCGACCCAGGCGCAGGTCTTGAATCTGCTCAAGGATCTCTCCCGTGATCTCGGGCTCGCCATGGCCTTCATAAGCCACGACCTCTCGGTCATCCGTGCGGTCTGTGACCGTGTCTATGTGATGCGGTTCGGCAAGGTGGTCGAGGAAGGTCCTTGCGAGCAGGTCTTCTCTGCGCCGCGCACGGCTTATACCCGCGCCCTTCTCGACGCCATTCCGCTGCCGGAAATCGATCCCGACTGGCTCCAGCGCGAAAGCCTGGTCGAAGACGCCTGAACACCCGGCCGCGCTCGCGGCCGTCGCATGGATCCATTCCAACTCACGCCACGCCGGAAACGCGGGTTCCGGTGAAGTGCGACGCCTTGCCCGCAATCAGAGGGGAATGACCATGAAGATCAGCATTTTCAGCGCAGCGATTTTATCTTTGCTCGGGGCGACGGCGGCAAAGGCCGACATGATCCCGGGCGTGCGCGGCCATGATCATACCGGCGTGACCGTGCCCAATCTCGAACAGGCCGTGGACTTCTTCTCCAATGTCATCGGCTGCAAGAAGGCCATGTCCTTCGGCCCGATCGGCGATGACAAGGGCAAATTCATGGAGGACGCGCTCGGCGTCGATCCCAAGACCGTGATCAAGCAGATCACCCTGATGCGCTGCGGCTTCGGCTCAAATATTGAACTATTCGAATACGCCGCTCCGGACCAGAAGGAAATCAAGCAGAAGAACAGCGATATCGGCGCCTTCCACATCGCCTTCTATGTCGATGATGTCGCCGCCGCCAAGGCCTATCTCGATTCCAAGGGTGTCGCGACGCGGCTTGGTCCCATCCCGATCTCCGAAGGCCCGGCCGCTGGCCAGACCATCCTCTATTTCCAGGCGCCCTGGGGCCTGCAATTCGAGGCGATCAGCTATCCCAATGGCATGGCTTACGAGAAGACCGCAGAAACCAAGCTCTGGGATCCGAAGAAGCCCGCCGAATAAGCCGGGATCAGGAGCGCCGTCTGACCGTGTCGGACGGCGCTTCGCCGAAACGCTGGCGATAGGCGGCAGCGGCGCGTCCGAGATGGCCGAAACCAGCCGTAAATGCAGCCTCCGCCACCGAACAGGTCTTGTCGCGTGACAGGAGTGAGGCGCGGAACAGATCGAGCCTCAGCGACAACAACCCTTCGGACAGCGTCACGCCCCGCGCCTTGCGATAGGCGTCCTGGAGAGACCGCAAGGGTGTGCCCGCCGCCTCGGCTATATCGGCCATGGCGATGGCGCGATGGGCATTCTCCGCCATAAAATCCTGGGCGCGCCGCACCGCGATCGGATCGGCGCCACGCGCAGGTCGTGAAAAGACCCAGGAAACGCTGCTCGGCTGGCTGGTCAAGAGCAGCGTGATCAAGCCATCCCGCAACAAAACCCGATAGGCGTCCGGCATGGCGGCCCCTGCTTCCGCCGCAGCCAACATCATCTCCGCATGACGTCCCACGGCCATACCCGAAGGCGTTTCGAAGTCGATCCCAGTGTTGAATTGAACGGAGCGGCGGGCCTCATACGTCAGGCTTTCGAACTGTGTTTCCAAAGCCTCGCGATCGATCAGCACGATCAGCTTTTCGCAGCCTTCGCTCCAAGTCATCCGCGTCGAAAGAGTTGGCGAGAGGATAGACGCGCGGCGTCCGGCGTCAGCCTCGACCGCGAGCGTGCCACAACGGACCCGCGCCTGCCCACGAAGCGGAAGCTGGACCAGATAGAAACGTTCGAGTTCTCCCGGATCGATGTCCACATCGGCGCCGTAGGAAACAAAGTTCACCGAATAGCCCGTCTGCGGCGCAGAATGATGGCGAGCGTGGAAACCCTGATCGGCGCGACCGAGCGGGCTCAGGAAATGCGGGCAAAAGATGCGGCCCACGGCGTCTCGCGCCTCATCGGCCGAGCGCGTGTCGACGGCGACAAATCGGGACAGCGGCGTGTCTGAAGGCGACATGGGCTTTCTCCGGCGCGATCCGCCGGCAGCGACGATTTTCAATGCGCTTGCCGGATCTGGATCATGGTCTGCGCAATCTGGATTGTCGTCAAGACCTCGACGGCGCGATCATGCCATTAGTTTAAATTTAAAATGCATGGACGCCGGATCTGGCGCATGGCGCCGGCCGGGAGGAGGCTCGCAGTCATGGACAAAGACGAATTTCGAAGAGCGATGCGGCAGGTGGCAGGCGCAGTGACGGTGGTGACCGCCTGCACGCCCGATGGCGAATGGCGCGGCGTCACCGCCACAGCCGTCTGCTCGCTGACGGCAGACCCGCCCTCAGTTGTCGCCTGCATCAACCGGGAGACCTGGGTCGGCCAGGTCGCCCCGCTCAGCGGCGCCTTCTGTGTCAACATTCTCTCGCGGACGCAGCAGGATGTGGCCGAAACCTTTGCAGGCCGAACGGCGCTTGCCGCCGGCGAACGCTTCAATATCGGCGCCTGGCGAACGGCGGAAACCGGCGCGCCGGTGTTGGAAGGCGCAATCGCCGCCTTCGATTGCCAGCTCGAACAGGCGGTGGAATTCGCCACCCATGTCATCCTGATCGGCAGCGTTCGCCGCACGCTCATCGAAGCCGCGGACGCCGAGCCGCTCGTCTATGTGGCGGGCCAGTTCACCACGACGCTCGCGGCGGCGTGAGGTTCAAGACCACAGCAAACACCAGCATCCGCATCAAGAAAAGGGGAACATCATGCGTGGATTGGCAGGGAAAACAGCAATTCTGTCCGGCGGAGCGACCTTGATCGGCCGCGCCGTGGCGGCGACATTGATCGGTTACGGCGCCAAAGTCGTGATCGCCGATATCGATGAAGACGGGGGCAACTCGGCCGTTGCGGAACTTGGCCCGCAGGCGTCTTTCATCCGCACCGACGTCACCAGCGACGCCGATGTCGCGGCCCTGGTCGCCGGCGCCGTCGAACAGACGGGGCGTCTCGACTTCCTGGTCAACGTCGCCTGCACCTATCTCGACAATGGCGCAGAAACGAGCCGAGCGGATTGGCTGAAGGCGCTGGACATCAACATCGTCGGCTCGGTGATGCTGATGCAGGCGGCGCGGCCGCATCTCAAGGCCAACAAGGGCGCGATCGTCAATTTCGGCTCGATTTCCGCCCGTGTCGCACAAACCGGCCGCTGGGTCTATCCGGTGTCGAAAGCCGCCATCCTGCAATTGACGCGCAATCAGGCCATGGATCTGGCGCCCGACGACATCCGCGTCAACGCCGTCTCTCCCGGCTGGACCTGGAGCAACATCATGGTGCAACTGACCGGCAATGACCGCGCCAAGACCGATGCGGTCGCCGCGCCCTTCCATCTTCTCGGTCGCACAGGCGACGGCGCCGAAGTGGGCGAAGCGGTGGCCTTCCTGCTCTCCGACAATGCCAGCTTCATCACCGGCACCGATATCCGCGTCGACGGAGGCTACACCGCCATGGGCCCGGAGCAGAATGTGCCAGCCATCCCCAAACTCATGGAATGAACGCGCCTGATCATCAATCAAAAAAGAGGGAACTAGACTATGAGCGCATCACGCAAGATCACCATCGTCGGCGGCGGCCAATCCGGCTTGCAGCTCGGCTGCGCCCTGCTGGGCCACGGCTATGAAGTCGATATCATTCAGAACCGCAGCGCCGACGAAATCCGCAACGGCAAGGTCCTGTCGAGCCAATGCATGTTCGACGCCGCCTTGCAGAACGAGCGCGACATCGGCCTGAATTTCTGGGTTGGGGAGTGCCCGACCGTCGAGTCCATCAACTTCTGCGTCCCCGCCCCCGATGGCTCCGGCAAAGCGCTGGACTGGAACGGCAAGCTCGACAAGCCTGCGCAGAGCGTCGACCAACGGGTGAAAATTCCGCGCTGGATGGAGGAGTTTTCGCGGCGTGGCGGCAATCTCAGCATTCATGACGCCGGCATCGACGATCTCGAAGCCTATGCCAAAAACTCGGATCTCGTCATCGCCGCCGCCGGCAAGGGCGATATTGCCCGCCTGTTTGAACGCGACCCGGAGAAATCACCCTTCGACAAGCCGCAGCGGGCGCTGGCGCTGACCTATGTGCATGGCATGCAACCCCGGCCGGATCATTCCGCCGTCAACTTCAATCTCATTCCGACGGTGGGTGAATATTTCGTGTTTCCGGCGCTGACGGTCAGCGGTCCCTGCGACATCATGGTGTTCGAAGGCATTCCCGGCGGCCCCATGGATTGCTGGAAGGACGTGACATCGCCGGAGGCGCATCTGGCGCGATCGGAATGGGTGCTGGAGACCTTCCTGCCCTGGGAGGCGGAGCGCTGCCGGGACATCAGCCTCACTGACGCCAATGGCGTATTGTCCGGCGCTTTTGCCCCCACAGTGCGCAAGCCGATCGGTCGCCTGCCATCGGGCGCGTTGGTGCTGGGAATGGCCGATGCGGTCTGCCTCAACGATCCCATCACCGGCCAGGGCTCGAACAACGCGTCGAAGGCGGCGAAAGCCTATCTCGACGCCATTCTCGCGCAGGAAGACCGGCCCTTCGACGCCGCCTTCATGCAAGGCGCGTTCGACAGTTATTGGGCCTATGCGCAGTTCGTCGTGGGCTGGACCAATGCGCTGCTGCAGCCGCCTCCGCCGCATGTGCTCAACATCATGGGCTCGGCGCAGGCCTTCCCGGCATTGGCAAAGCGCATCGCCAACGGCTTCAACGATCCCCGCGACTTTTTCCCGTGGTTCGCGGTTCCGGAAGAGGCAGACGCCTATCTGCAAAAACTCGCTGCCTGACCCGGGTTCACAATCCGAGCATCAGCCGCCCGCGTATGTTTCCGGGCGGCTTTCGACCGTCTTACGTTTCGATATTTTAATGTTAAAATATCTGCGCAAGGGCGATGTCGCCGCATTGACAGACGCAGTCCGTCAATTTACTTTAATCTTAAAATATTAGAGCGACATGCTCTCGATGGGAAAGAGGGAACCGAAATGCGGATCGTATGTATTGGCGGCGGCCCCGCCGGGCTCTATTTCAGCCTGCTGATGAAGAAATTCGACCCGTCGCATTCCATCACCGTGGTCGAGCGCAACCGCCCCTATGACACATTCGGCTGGGGCGTGGTGTTTTCCGACGCCACCATGCAGGCAATGAAGGTCTGGGATCCGGAAAGCGCCGCCGAAATCCAGGACGCCTTCAACCATTGGGACGATATCGAAGTCCTGTTCAAGGGCACGCGCCAGCGCACAACCGGCCATGGCTTTGTCGGCATCGGCCGCAAGAAGCTGCTCAACATCCTGCAGCGCCGCTGCGAAGCGCTCGGAGTCGAACTAAAGTTCGAAACCGACGTCGACAGCGACCTCGACTTCCCGGACGCCGACCTGATCATCGCCTCCGACGGCTTCAATTCCAAGGTCCGCAATCATTATCCTGAAGTCTTCCAGCCAGATCTCGTCACGCGGCCGAACCGCTATATCTGGCTCGGCACCAACAAACTCTACGACGCTTTCACCTTCGATTTCCGCAAGACGGACCATGGCTGGTTCCAGGCGCACATCTACAAGTTCGACGACCAGACCTCGACCTTCATCGTCGAAACCACCGAAGAAGCCTATGAGAAGCATGGGTTGGGCGCGCTCGATCAGCAGGGCTCGATTGATTTCTGCCAAGACCTGTTCTCAGAGGTGCTGGAAGGCGCCGAACTGATGACCAATGCGCGGCATCTGCGCGGATCGGCCTGGCTCAATTTCAATCGCCTGATCTGCGGCAAGTGGAGCCATTTCAACGGCAATTCCCATGTCGTGCTGATGGGCGACGCCGCCCATACCGCCCATTTCGCCATCGGCTCGGGCACCAAGCTCGCCATCGACGACGCGATCGAACTGACCAACCAGTTCAACAAGGCCGGCCACGACAAGGCAAAGATCCCTGCCGTTCTCGCGAGCTATGAAGAGATCCGCCGTGTCGATGTCGCCCGCATCCAGAACGCGGCGCGCAACGCCATGGAATGGTTCGAAGTGGTCGGCCGCCGCTACGCCGACACGCTGGAGCCCGAGCAGTTCATGTATTCGATGCTGACCCGTTCGCAGCGCATCAGCCATGAAAATCTGCGTCTCCGCGACAAGAACTGGCTCGAAGGCTATGAGCGCTGGTTCGCCCGCAAGGCCGGCCTCCCAGCTGCGGCGAACGACCGCTGCCTGCCGCCGATGTTCACGCCCTTCACGGTCCGCAACGTGACGCTGCCGAACCGCGTGGTGATGTCGCCGATGGCGATGTATTCGGCCAAGGACGGCCTGATCAACGATTTCCATCTCGTCCATCTCGGCTCGCGCGCCATGGGCGGCGCCGGCCTCGTGTTTGGCGAAATGACCTGCGTCTCGCCGGATGGCAGGATCACGCCCGGCTGCCTCGGTCTCTGGAACGAGGAGCAAGCGGACGGCTGGAAGCGGCTTGTGGAATTCGTGCATTTCAATTCGCCCGCCAAGGTCGGCATCCAGATCGGCCATGCCGGCCGCAAGGGCGCGACCAAGCTCGCCTGGGACGGCATCGACCAGCCGCTCGAAGAGGGTTCATGGCCGCTAATGTCAGCCTCCGCCCTTCCCTATCTCAAGCATAGCCAGACGCCGAAGGCGATGGATCGCGCCGATCTCGACCGGGTGCTGCAGGACCATGTCCGCGCCGCGCAACTGGCCGCGACCACCGGCGCCGACTGGCTCGAACTCCATTGCGCGCATGGCTATCTGCTGTCGAGCTTCCTGTCGCCGCTCACCAATCGCCGCACCGACGAATATGGCGGCGATCACGCCGCCCGCGCCCGCTATCCGCTGGAAGTCTTCAAGGCCATCCGGGAGGTCTGGCCGGAGGACAAGCCGATATCGGTGCGCCTGTCCTGCCATGACTGGTTCGACGGCGGCAACACGCCCGAGGACGCCGCAATCTTCGCCGCGATGTTCAAGGAAGCCGGCGCCGACATGATCGACTGCTCGTCCGGTCAGGTCTGGAAGGAGGAAAAGCCCGTTTACGGCCGTCTGTTCCAGACGCCTTTCTCCGACAAGATCCGCAACGAAGTCGGCATCCCCACCATTGCCGTGGGCGCAATCTCGGAAGCCGACCACGCCAATTCGATCATTGCGGCTGGCCGCGCCGATCTCTGCGCGGTCGCCCGTCCGCATCTCGCCGATCCGGCCTGGGCGCTGCATGAAGCCGCCAAGATCGGGCTTCACTCGGTGCCTTGGCCGAAGCAGTATTACTCCGGCAAGGCGCAATACGAGACCAATCTCGTTCGCGCCCAGCAGACCGCCGGCGGAGCGAAGTAAGCGATGTCGTCTCCACTTGAAGGACGTCACGCTCTCGTCACCGGCGCCGGCAGCGGCATCGGCGCGGCCATCGCGCGCAGTCTCGTGCAGGCCGGCGCGAGGGTCACGTTGGCAGGCCGTCGCCGGGAGCCGCTGGAAGCGTTGGCGCGGGATTTCCCCGAAGGCGTCACCCTCGTGCTGCCCGGGTTCGACGTGACGGATCCCAAGGCGATTGCGGCAGGTCTGGAGACTGCCCGCGCCGCCTTTGACCCCGTGAGCATCCTCGTCAACAATGCCGGCGAGGCGCCGAGCGCGCCGTTCGAGAAGACGACGCTCGACATGTGGACACATGTCCTGTCGGTGGATCTCACCGGCGTCTTCAACGTCACGCAGGCGACGCTTACCGATCTCAAGGCGTTCGGCAAGGGCGCGCGCATCGTCAATGTCGCCTCGACCGCGGGGCTCACCGGCTATGCCTATGTCTCGGCCTATTGCGCGGCGAAGCATGGCGTGGTCGGCCTGACCCGGTCACTGGCGCTGGAGCTCGCCAAGAAGGGCGTGACCGTTAACGCCGTCTGCCCTGGATTTACCGATACGCCGATTATCGCCCGCTCGATCGCCGAAATCGTCGCCAAGACCGGCCGGACGGAAGAACAGGCGCTGGCCGAATTCACCAAGTCCAATCCGCAAGGGCGGCTGGTGAAGCCGGAAGAGGTGGCGGACGCGGTTCTCTGGCTCGCGTCGCCCGGCGCAGATGCAATCACAGGCCAGGCGATCGCCATCGCCGGCGGAGAGGTCATGACAGGATGAGCAACGAACAGGCGAGCATGAGCGGCCATCTCCGCCCCTTCCGAGACTATGCCCCCAAGCATTTCTTGTGGTCCGCCGACGGCGACGGACGGGTGGCGACGCTGACGCTGAACCGGCCGGACAAGAAGAACCCGCTGACTTTCGAAAGCTATGCGGAACTACGCGATCTCTTCCGCGATCTCGCTTACGCCTCCGATGTCAGGACGATCATTCTCAAGGGCGCGGGCGGCAATTTCTCGTCTGGCGGCGACGTGTTCGAGATCATTGAGCCGCTGACGCGCATGAAAATGCCGGACCTCCTGGCCTTCACCCGCATGACCGGCGATCTCGTCAAGGCGATGAAGAAATGCCCGCAGCAGATCGTCGCCGCCATCGACGGCATCTGCGCCGGCGCGGGCGCGATCCTCGCCATGGCCTCGGACCTCCGGCTGGCAACGCCTGAGGCCAAGACGGCGTTTCTGTTCACCCGCGTCGGTCTCGCCGGCGCCGATATGGGCGCCTGCGGCATTCTTCCGCGCATCATCGGTCAGGGACGCGCCGCGGAACTGCTCTATACCGGCCGCTTCATGAGCGCCGAGGAAGGCGAACGCTGGGGCTTCTTCAATCGCCTGCATGCCGCCGAAGATCTGGATAAAGCAGCGGCGGATCTCGCGCGTTCGATCGCCGATGGCCCCTGGTTCGCCCATGGCGTCACCAAGACCATGCTGAACCAGGAATGGGCGATGGGCATCGATGAAATGATCGAATCCGAAGCCCAGGCGCAGGCGATCTGCATGGCGACAGGCGATTTCCGCCGCGCCTTCGAGGCCTTCGCCGCCAAGCGCAAGCCTGTCTACGAGGGCAACTGATGTCGACGCTTACAGGCCCCACCCGCGACCATCTCGACTGGCCATTTTTCGGTTCGGAACATCGCGCCGTCGCGGAACGGCTGGACGCATTCGCCGCAAGCGGCGCACTGGCGTCTGTCGATCACCATGACACCGACAATGCCTGCCGCGACCTCGTCAGGCGGCTGGGTGAGGTAGGGCTTCTGGGCCTTGCCACCGGCGACGCGGGCAAAACTGCAATCGACTCTCGCTCGGTGTGCCTCGCGCGCGAAACGCTTGCCTGGCATGACGGTCTCGCCGACTTCGCCTTTGCCATGCAGGGCCTGGGCACAGGCGCGATCGGTCTCTCGGGATCGGACGAGCTGAAAGCCGCCGTTCTTCAAAAAGTGACCTCAGGCGAATGGATCTCCGCCTTCGCACTGTCGGAAAAGGAAGCCGGTTCCGATGTCGCCGCCATGGCCTGCGCTGCGCGCGAGGATGGCGACAGCTATGTGCTCGACGGCGAAAAGACCTGGATTTCCAATGGCGGCATCGCCGATGTCTACACCGTCTTCGCCCGCACCGGCGAAGCCCCGGGCACGCGCGGCATCTCGGCTTTCGTGGTTTTCGCCGATGATCCCGGCTTCTCGATCGCTGAGCGTATCGACGTGATCGCGCCGCATCCGCTCGCCACCATCCGCTTCGACGGCTGCCGCATTCCGGCGTCGCGCAGGCTCGGCGCGCCGGGCGAAGGCTTCAAGATCGCCATGCGCACGCTCGACATTTTCCGCGCCTCGGTCGCGGCCGCCGCGCTCGGCTTCGCCCGGCGGGCGCTGGATGAGGCGCTTGCGCATGCCAAGAACCGCAAGATGTTCGGCGCGACCCTTGGCGATCTGCAACTGACCCAGGCTTCGCTGGGCGACATGGCGACCGGCATCGATGCGGCCGCGCTGCTGACCTATCGCGCCGCCTGGCGCCGCGATGTCCAGAAACTGCCGACCACCAAGGAAGCGGCCATGGCCAAGATGACCGCGACAGAGACGGCGCAAAGCGTGATCGACCGCGCCGTGCAGCTGTTCGGCGGTCGCGGCGTCCGCACAGGCGAGATCGTCGAAAGCCTCTATAGGGAAATCCGCGCACTCCGGATCTATGAAGGCGCGACCGAAGTGCAGAAGCTGATCGTGGCGCGCGAACTTATAAAGGCGGGCTGAGCGATGTTCCAGCATACCACGCCCTTGCGTTTCGGCGACTGCGACCCGAGCGGCATCGCCTATTACCCGTCTTATCTGCGCCTTCTCGATGGCGCGATCGAGGAGTTCTTCGCCGCGCTCGGCGCCCCGCGTCGCCCGATGATCGAAGATCTCAGGATGGGGACGCCGACCGTGAGCCTCAATCTGACTTTCAAGCGACCGGGCTTTCACGGCGATCTGCTGCAATTTGCCATCAAGGTCGCGGGCATCGGACGCACCTCGCTCGACCTCGACCACACTGTCTCGGCGCGCGGCGACGATCTGTTCACCGCCAGCCATCGGCTGGTCGCCACATCCCTCGACACCCATTCTTCCTGCCCGTGGCCGGATCACCTCCGCGCCGCGCTGACCCATCATCTGGAGACCGACCATGCACACGATCCTGCAACCTGAAGGCTGGGCCAAGCCCATCGGCTACGCCAACGGCGTCGAGGCGCGTGGACGCATGATCTTCGTCGGCGGCCAGATCGGCTGGAACGGCCAGAACCAGTTCGAAACCGATGACTTCGTCGGCCAGGTGCGCCAGACGCTGGAGAATGTCGTGGCCGTGCTGGCCGAAGCCGGCGCCGAGCCCAAACACATCACCTCGATGACATGGTATTTCACCGACAAGCAGGAATATCTCGGCAATCTCAAGGGCATCGGCCAGGCCTATCGCGAGACGATCGGTCGGCACTATCCCGCCATGGCCGCCATGCAGGTGGTGGCGCTGGTCGAAGATCGCGCCAAGATCGAAATTCAGGCCACAGCCGTCATTCCGGACGCCTGATCATGACAAACGCGGCGGCAAACCCGGTGAGAACCTATTCGATCTGCGTCAGCGGCGTGGCGCAGGACGGCGTTCTGGTGATCACCATCGACAACCCGCCCGTCAACGCCGCCTCGCTTGCGATGCGGCAGGGACTTGCTGCAGCCATCGCCGATGCTCACAATGATCCTGCAATCAAGGCTGTCGTTCTGACAGGCGCCGGGCGGATCTTCGTGGGCGGCGCCGATATCACCGAATTCGACAAACCGCCTGTTGATCCCATCTTGCCCGATGTCTGCCAGTTGCTCGAAAATTCATCGAAGCCGATCATTGCTGCATTGAACGGCGCAGCGCTCGGCGGCGGGCTGGAGATTGCGCTCGCCTGCCACTACCGCATCGCCGCACTGAGCGCCTCTGTCGCATTCCCCGAAGTCAAGCTGGGTCTGATCCCCGGCGCGGGCGGCACGCAGCGCCTGCCGCGACTGACCGGCGCAGCCATAGCCATCGACCTGATCGGTTCCGGCCGAAGTGTCAAGGCGGATGAAGCGCTGTCGCTCAGCGTCATAGACGCGATCGCCGCAAACCCCGTCGCCCATGCGATCGACGTTGCGTCGGAGGCAGTTGGCCATCGTTTCCGCAAGACCGGGGAGATGACTACTCCCCCTGCTTCCGACGAAGACATCGCAGTTGCAAAGCGCAAAGTCCTGTCGAAGGCAAAAGGCCAGATCGCCCCAGGAGAAGCGGTGACGCTGATCGAAACCGCAGGCCGGACGCCGCTCCCGGACGGCCTTGCCCAGGAACGCGCCGCCTTCCTGAAGCTAAAACAATCGCCGCAATCCGCAGCCTTGCGGCACGTCTTCTTCGCCGAACGCGAAGCAGGCAAGATCCCCGGCCTCGAAGGCGTGGCGCCGCGGAAGATCCAGACATTGGGCGTGGTTGGCGCAGGCCTGATGGGATCGGGCATCGCCGTCGCAGCGCTGGATGCCGGTTTTAGCGTCACAGTCGTCGAACAGACGGCGGATGCCGCCGAAAAAGGGCGGCTGCGCATCACCGGCCTTGTCGATAAGGCGCTGTCGAGTGGACGCATCGACCCGGCAGCGCATGCGGGTCGGCTCGCTCGTCTGACTGTCGCCAGCGACCTCGCCGCTCTGGCCGACGCCGATCTCGTGATCGAAGCGGTGTTCGACGATCTCGACGTCAAGATCGATCTCTTCCGCAGACTCGACGGCGTCGTGCGCGACGACGCCATTCTGGCCACCAACACCTCTTATCTCGATCCCGATGTGATTGCCGCTGCGACCGCCCGTCCTGAGCGCATTCTCGGACTACACTTCTTTTCGCCGGCGCATATCATGCGGCTGGTGGAAGTGGTGCGCGGCGCGAAATCCGCGCCTGATGTGGTCGCCACCGGCTTCGCCGTCGCCAAGGCGATGCGCAAGCTGCCGATCTATTCGGGTGTCACTGAGGGCTTCATCGGCAACCGGATCTTCTCCGCCTATCGCCGCGAGGCCGAATATCTCGTGGAAGACGGCGCTGAGCCGCATGAGGTCGACGGCGCGATCGAAGCCTTTGGCATGGCCATGGGCCCCTTCGCCATTTCCGATCTCGCCGGACTGGAAATCGCCTGGGCGCGACGCAAGCGGCAGGCGGCGACGCGCGATCCAGCCGAGCGCTATGTGGAAACAGCCGACAGGCTATGTGAAGCCGGACGTCTTGGCCAGAAGAACGGCCTGGGCTGGTACAGATATGTCGACGGCAAACGCATGGTGGATGCCGATGTGACCGCGCTCATCGCCGAACTCCGCGCCTCGAAAAACATCGCTCCACAGAGCTTTTCGGAGCAAGAGATTGTCGATCGACTGCTGAAAGCCATGGCGGACGAAGGCCAGCGTCTCCTGGATGCCGGGGTGGCGCTCCGAGCCAGCGATATCGATCTCGTGCTCATCAACGGCTATGGATTTCCGGCCCATACCGGCGGGCCGATGTATATCGCAAGCCGCTGATTTTAGGGGCTATAAGCGCTCAGGTCGCCAGGGCGTCCTTCAGCGTCATCGCCGCCACCTCGCGCAGATCGAGATCCGCCTCGATATGATCGATGTGATGCAGCATCAGAGCGCA
Source organism: Rhizobium sp. FKL33 (assembly GCF_005222915.1). Classification (GTDB taxonomy): domain Bacteria; phylum Pseudomonadota; class Alphaproteobacteria; order Rhizobiales; family Rhizobiaceae; genus Rhizobium_E. Next base: position 44,154 of record NZ_STFX01000010.1, on the reverse strand, counting down.
GGCGCGGTCCGCATCGCCACGCTCCATGGCGTCCAGCAAATCGCGATGTTCGCTGTGGCCGCAGCGGGAAACGCCGGTGCGGCCATAGAGCGCGATTACCAGCGACGAACGGGCCACCAGTTCGTCCATGAATTTTTCGAGAATGGCGTTGCCGGAATGCCGGGCGATCTTGAGATGAAAATCGCCTGACGCCTTGATCTCCGCCCGTCGCGCCGCCGGACCGCGCTCGTTCATGAACCGGTCTTCCAGGATTAGATGATCCCGCAGATCCTCGATATCGGCTTTTGAAATCCGCACGGTTGCCGCGCGCACGATCCCCGGCTCGATGAGACGCCGGGTGTCGAACACCTGTCGCGCCTCTTCCGGGGTCGGATTGGAGACGAATGCGCCGCGATTGCGCTCGATCCGCACCAGCCCTTCGTAAGCCAGCATTTGCAAAGCCGACCGCACCACCGTCCGGCTGACATCGAACAGCGCGCCGACTTCGGCTTCGGCGAGTTTCGAGCCCGGCCCCAGACGGCGATCGATGATCGCATCGCGCAGGCTGTCGCGGATCGACTGGGCGCGATCTTCCTGGTTCTGGTCGAGCAAAAGGTTCTTATCGATGAGATTCATGGCGCTTCTTTCGTGCAGAGTCTTTCTATCGCGAAATCGACCTCGGGGGAACCTGCAATCGCATCCAGCCGACACGGATATTGCATACAATATGATATGCATATTGATGACAATCGCACAAATAATGCGCAGCATATTTACCGCAATGATGAAAACAACGGCGAAGACCGCCGTAACCCGCAGAATCGCGCCTGACTCCTAGGCTTTTTCGAACTGGCACGCGGCATGCATCACATGTTGCGACGCGAAAAGGAGCGCCGCATGAGCAAAGCCGCAGACATCGACATCGCCGCCGTATCCAAGATCTACGGCCAAACGACCGCCGTGCATGCGATCAGCCTCAAGATTCCCGCTGGTTCCTATTGCTGCCTTCTGGGGCCATCCGGCTGCGGCAAGACCTCTACGCTGCGAATGATCGCTGGGCATGAGACGATTTCGACAGGCGACATCCTGCTCGGCAACACGCTCATCACCGATCTGCCGCCCGCCAAGCGCGGCACGGCGATGATGTTTCAGTCCTATGCGCTGTTCCCGCATCTCGATCTCGTCGACAACGTGGCCTTCAGCCTGAAGATGAAAGGCGTCGACAAGGATGTGCGCCGGTCGAAGGCGCTCGAAATGCTGAAGCTGATGCAGCTCGAACCCTACGCCACGCGACGCCCGGCGCAATTGTCCGGCGGCCAGCAGCAGCGCGTGGCGCTGGCGCGGGCGCTGATCACCGATCCGGAAGTGCTGCTGCTCGACGAGCCGCTGTCGGCGCTCGACCCCTTCCTGAAGATCCGCATGCGCGCAGAACTGAAGAAGCTGCAGACCTCGCTGGGCATCACTTTCGTACATGTGACGCACAGCCAGGAAGAGGCCATGGCGCTCGCGGACATCGTCGTGGTGATGAATGACGGCCGCATCGAGCAGGCGGCGTCGCCGCGCGAAGTGTTCGAGCGGCCCGCCACCGCCTTCGTGGCGCGGTTCATGGGCGACCATAACGTCGTTTCCGGCCGCGTCGCCTCGGTGTCCGATAGCGGATTGACGCTCGATGTCGCCGGCGGCGGCCAGTTCGCGGCCCCGGGCCAGGGCCCCGCCGCGGGTGAAGCTGTCGACATCGCCATCCGCACCGACCGCGTGATGATCGGCGAGACATCGCTGCCGGGCTTCGGCTTCAACGGCGTGGTGACCAATATCGAATATCGCGGCTCGACCGTGAAGCTCTCGCTGGCCGGCGCCGGCGTCGACGACTTTACCGCCATCCTGCGCGACGACGACTTCTTCAGCCGGACGATCTCCGTCGGAGACGCCCTGCCGCTGATGTGGAATCCGGGCGACGTCATCGTGCTCGGCAAACTTGAAAAGTAACAACAAAAAACCTCAGAGGAGACTGCGCATGACCACTGAAAACACCACTCCGGCGAAGACCGGCGTCACCCGCCGCTCACTGCTCAAGACCGGCGCCGCAGCCGTCGGCGCCGCAGCCGGCGCCGGCGTCATCACCGGCTTCCCCACCATCTGGGCGCAGAACCCGATCACGCTCCGCCAGTTCGGCACCGGCGTCTCCAACATCAACGCCATCGCCGAGCAGTGCAAGAAGGACCTCGGCATCACGCTCGAGATGACGGCGACCGATTCCGACGCCGCCGCCCAGCGCGCAGTCACCCAGCCGAACTCCTACGACATCGCGGATATCGAATACTGGATCCTGAAGAAGGTCTATCCGACCGGCGTGATCCAGCCGATGGAAACCAAGAAGCTGAAATATTACGACAAGGTCGTGCCGCTGTTCAAAACCGGCAAGCTGCTTCCCGACAGCGTGATCGCCCAGGGCACCGCCCCGCACACCGTCGGCTATGTCGAAAGCAAGGACACCAAGACTTTCGCCAAGGGCGAAACCGAATTCTTCACCATGATGCCGACGATTTACAACGCCGACACGCTGGGCATCCGCCCTGACTTGGTCGGTCGCGAGATCACCACCTGGGCCGACATCATGGATCCCGCCTTCAAGGGCAAGACCTCGATCCTCAACATTCCGTCGATCGGCATCATGGACGCCGCCATGATCTGCGAAGCGATGGGCGTGATCAAATATGCCGACAAGGGCAACATGACCAAGGCGGAGATCGACACCACCATCGATTTCCTGATCAAGGCCAAGCAGGCCGGCCAGTTCCGCGCCTTCTGGAAGAGCTTCGACGAGTCGGTCAACCTGATGGCCTCGGGCGAAGTCGTCATCCAGTCCATGTGGTCGCCGGCCGTCGCCGCCGTCCGCTCCAAGGGCATCGCCTGCAAATACCAGCCGCTCAAGGAAGGCTACCGCTCGTGGGGCGGCGGTCTCGGCCTCGCCGCGCATCTCGAAGGCGCGCAGCTCGACGCCGCCTATGAATATATCAACTGGTACACCTCCGGCTGGGTCGGCGGCTATCTCAACCGTCAGGGCTACTATTCGGCCTGCATGGACACCGCCAAGGGCTTCATGTCCGAAGACGAGTGGGGCTACTGGATCGAAGGCAAGCCGGCCAAGGGCGAGATCATGTCGCCGGAAGGCAAGGTCATGGAGAAGGCCGGCGCAGTGCGCGACGGCGGTTCCTTCGAAGAGCGCATGGGCAAAGTCGCCTGCTGGAACTCGGTCATGGACGAAGACCGCTACATGGTTCGCCGCTGGAACGAGTTCATCGCGGCGTGATCAACGCGAGGGGTGGAGCACCGCCCCTGATCCGGCTGCCGCCACCTTCTCCCCGCTTGCGGAGAGAAGGGCGATCGGCGCGCCGTCATCGCCACATCCTCCTTCTCCCCGCGCGCGGGGAGAAGGTCCCGGCAGGGGGATGAGGGGCAAACGCTTCCTCCAAGACTCCCTGAAGATCCAATTTTTTCGGGGAGACAGCCATGACCACAGTCAGATTGATCGGCGTGAGCGACAAGCCTTCGGCGCGCACGTTGCGCCTGCCCGCATGGCTGCCGCCCTATCTTCAAGCGGCTCCCCTGACCTTGATCCTGGCCGCATTTCTGCTCGCGCCGATCCTGCTGATCGCGGTGGTCAGCTTCTGGGATTACGATTTCGCCCAGATGTATCCAGATTTCGTCACCTTCAATTATACCGAAACGCTCGGCTCCTGGGTGACGTGGAAGACCTATCTCAACACGCTGAAATTCGCGGCGATCGTCTGGGTGATCACGCTGTTCATCGGCTTCTGGGTCGCCTATTTCCTGGCGTTCCATATCCGGTCGAGCGCTATGCAGACAGTATTGTTCCTGGTCTGCACCGTGCCGTTCCTGACGTCGAACATCATCCGCATGATCTCCTGGATTCCGGTGCTGGGGCGCAACGGCCTGATCAACCAGGCGCTGGTCGGGGCAGGCATCGTGCCGCAGCCGATCGAATGGTTGCTCTATTCCGATTTCGCCGTGGTGCTGGCCATGGTGCATCTTTATACGCTGTTCATGGTCACGCCCATCTTCAACACGCTGACCCGCATCGACAAATCGCTGGTGGAAGCCGCTCGCGACGCCGGCGCTTCGAGCTGGCAGATCCTCACCAATGTCATCATCCCGCTCGCCAAGCCCGGAATGGCCATCGGCACGATTTTCGTGGTCACGCTAGTGATGGCGGACTTCTCCACGGTGCAGGTTATGTCGGGCGGCCAGAGCGCCTCGGTAGCGCTTATGATGAAGAACCAGATGTCGCTGCTGCAATATCCCGCCGCCGCCGCCAACGCCGTCGTGCTGCTGATCCTGGTGCTGCTGATGGTGGCCGCCATTCTCCGCGTCGTCGATATCCGCAAGGAGCTTTGAACCATGCATCGAGAAAAACGCTCCCGAGAATTCTATATCCTCGCGATCTTCTTCGCGCTCTTCGTGCTGTTTCTCTACGGGCCGATGTCCGCCATCCTCATCCTCGCCTTTCAGGGGCCGAATGGGGGACTGACCTTCCCGCTCAATGGCGTGTCGGTGCACTGGTTCGTCAATCTGTTCGAGAAGCAGGCGGTGGGCGATTTCGGCGGCTCCTTCCGGCGCTCGCTCTTCCTCGGCCTGATGGTGATGGTCGTCACGGTGCTGGTGTCGCTGCTCGCGGGCCTCGCCTTCCGCCGCAAGTTCATTGGTGCTACGCCGCTGTTCTATCTCTCGGTCGCAAGCCTCGTCGTTCCTTCGATCATTATCTCGCTCGGCATCGGCGTGCTGTTCTCGCAGCTTGGCCTGCAGCCGGCCTGGTATTCCTCGGGCTTCGGCGCGCATCTCACCTGGACGCTGCCCTTCGGCGTGCTGATCATGTTCGCAGTGTTCAACCGCTTCTCGCCGGCGTATGAAGAAGCCGCCCGCGATCTGGGCGCCAATTCCTGGCAGACTTTCTATCACGTGGTCCTGCCGATGATCGCCCCGAGCCTGGTGGGCGTCGGCCTGTTCGGCTTCTCGCTCTCCTATGACGAATTCGCCCGCACGCTGATGACATCGGGCACCTACAACACTCTGCCGCTCGAAATCTACGGCATGACCACCAATGTCACGACGCCCGTGCTCTATGCACTCGGAGCCGTGACGACCTTCTTCTCCTTCCTGGTGATCTCCGTGACGATCGGAACGATCATGCTGATCAATCGCAGACGGATGCGCGCGTGACCCGGATACTTCTGATCAATCCCAATACGACGAAGACGATGACGGCCACGGCAGCGGACGCAGCAAGTCGGGTGAAAAATGACTTGACCGAGATCGTCGCCGTCACCTCGTCGATGGGACCCGTGTCGATCGAAGGCTATTACGACGAAGCCTTCGCCGTGCCCGGCCTGCTTTTGGAGCTTGCCAAGGGCGAGAAAGCCGGGGCTGACGCCGCCATCATCGCCTGTTTCGACGACACCGGCCTCGACGCCGCCCGGGCGCTTGCCAGCATCCCCGTCATCGGCATCTGCGAGGCGGCGCTCGCCTCGACGGCCTTCATCGCGCAGCGTTTCACCATCGTCACCACCATGGAGCGGTCGCGGCTGCCGCTGGAGGGGCTCGTCCATCGCTATGGCATGGCCGGACGCTGCAAGGTCCGCGCCGCCGATATCCCGGTCCTGTCGCTAGAAGACCCGCAGTCCAACGCCCGCGACCGGTTGCGCAATGAAATCGCCACCGCGCTCCGCGACGACAAGGCCGAGGCCATCGTGCTCGGCTGCGCCGGCATGGCGGATCTCGTGGAGCAACTCCGGCATGAATTCGGCGTCCCCATCGTCGATGGCGTCGCCGCCGCCGTGAAGCAGGCGGAAGCGCTGGTCGCCCTCGGCCTCAAGACGGCTAAACGCGGGGCTTACGCGACGCCCGTCCACAAGACCTATACGGGCCTGCTGGAAGATTTCTCGCCATCCCGGATTGCCGCGCTTTAAGCGCACTCACCCGTCGATGAAACCGGATTGCCGAAAGGGCGATCCGGATGGCGTCTTCGTATAAACGCCTTGCTCCCCTATCCAGACATCGTGTCTCGATCCCGCTTTTTGCGCGTCGCGTGGAATCGCGATTGACAAACAGCTTGCGACCCCATTTTATACAGGTGTGAACAGGTTTACAGAACAGGTAGACAGCAGATTCTGATGAAGAGAGCTTTATCACCCGGCGCGCCCAAACCGACGCAGATCGCCAATGTGCTGGAACAGGAGATCCTTACCGGCAAACTGGGCTTCGGCGAGCGTTTGCAGAGCGAAAACCAGCTGGTGCAGCGCTTTTCGGTGAGCCGCAACACGCTCCGCAAGGGGCTGGAAGAATTGAACAACCGCGGGCTGATCACCACCAAAGTGGGCATCGGCTCCTTCGTGACCTTCGAAGGTAAGACGATCAATGACGCCGCCGGTTGGTCGCGCGCGCTCGCCGATGTCGGCGCGGAAACGACCACGCGCGTGCTGCGCATCGAGGTGCTTGAGGACAAGGCGCTGGCGGCCGAGATCGGCGCAGAGCGGGACCTGTTCATCGCCATCGACCGTCTGCGCTGCCTGACCGTGGGCGATACACCCATTTCGCTGGAGCGCAGCCGGCTGCCGCTTCTGCCGGAGCTGGAATCGCTGCCGATCCGCGGTCTGACCGCCGGTTCGCTCCGGGAAACCATGCGCGAGGCGGGGCTGGTTCCCGCCAAGGGCGAGGAATGGGCCGACATTGAAATGCTCTCGGCCGAAGACGCCGAACTGCTCAAGAATGCAGCCGGCTCCGCTTTTCTGAGGACCCGCCGGCTCAGCCGCGACGAAGACGGCAGACCGATCGAATATGTCGTCAGCCTGCTGCATCCCGCCTATTTCGCCTTGCATCTGGAGTTCTAACGCATGCCGCTTTCGAAAACAGAGATGATGGATCGCGCCCGTGCAGCGCTGATCGGCGGCGCGCTCGGCGATGCAATGGGCATGCCGACGCAACTGCTGTCGGCGGATCAGATTGCGGCGCGCTACGGACATGTCGACGATTTCGTCGCCCCTGACGCCGATCATCCCGTCTCCAAGGGGCTCGAGGCCGGCGCGATCACCGACGACACCGAGCAGACGCTGCTGCTCGCCAAGGTGCTGCTGGCCTCGCCCGCCGGTTTCGATCATCACGCCTGGATCGAGGCGCTGGTCGCCTGGGAAGACGACATCCGCCGACGCGGCGGTTATGATCTCCTGGGGCCTTCGACCAAGCGCGCCATCGAGGCGATCCGCAACGGCATGACGCCCGAACAGGCTGGCCGCTACGGCGACACCAATGGCGCCGCCATGCGCATTGCCCCAGTCGGGATCATGTCGCCGCCTTCGTCCGACCTCATCGCGCGGGTGGCCGAAACCTGCCGGGCCACGCACAACACCTCGATCGCCATTTCGGCCGCCTCCGCCGTCGCCATGGTAATCAGTTCAGGCCTCGACGGCATGGGCTGGCGCGACGCCGCAGCGAAGGCGGCAGACGCCGCAAGAGCCGGCGCGGATCAGGGCGTCTGGATCGCCGGCGGCCAACTCGCCGCCCGCATCGAACTGGCGCTGGACCTTGCAGGGAAAGCGCAATCGAGAGAGGACGTTATGCGCCTCTTTGCAATTCTCGGCTCGAGCGTCGCCTCGCAGGAATCCGTACCCGCCGCTTTCGCGGCGCTCGCGCTCGCCGATGGCGATTGCTGGAAGGCGGCGGTTATCGCCGCCAATCTCGGCGGCGACACCGACACGATCGGCGCGATCGCCTGCTCCATGGCCGGCGCATGCTCTGGCATGCAGACCCTGCCACAGGACAGAATCGCGAAACTGCGCGGCATCGATCTTGCGGAGGTCGATCATCTGGTCGAGGCGCTGGTGACGGCGCGGATCGCCGCAAGCGGCGGAGGCGGCGATGGCTGAGCCTCGGCTTGTTCATTTCGGCAGCGCCGTTATCGATTTCATCTATCGGCTGGATCGGCTGCCTCGGCCGGGCGAAGACCTGATCGCCTCGTCTTACTTCTCCATGCCGGGCGGCGGTTTCAATATGATGGCGGCGGCCAAGCGGAGCGGTCTCGCCACCGCCTTCGCCGGCCGGATCGGCGATGGGCCCGCTGGCGCCATACTGCACAAAGCATTCCGCGACGAAGAAATAGACGTGCTGACGCCGCTCTATCAGGGGGAAGACACCGGCGTCTGCATCGTGATGGTGACGGATGACGCCGAGCGCACCTTCGTCTCCTATCCCGGCGCCGAGAGCCGCCTGTCTGCCGACGACCTGCTGGAGCTCGAATTCAGGCCGACGGATTGGCTGTTCACTTCGGGCTACACGCTTCTCTACCCGCAATCCGGCGGGGAGCAGACACGGTTCCTGTCCGAAGTCGACCCCGGGCTGACGTTCGTCTTCGACCCCACCGGCATCGTTGCGGATATTCCGCGCGAGCGGCTGGATGTGGCGCTGGCCCGCGCCGATTGGTTGAGCTGCAATCGCGACGAGGCGATCGCGATGATCGGCGACGATCTCGAGCCCGGCGATCTCGCGCGCACACTCGTGGAGAGGCTCTGTCCTCGCGCCAAGGGCGTGGTGCTACGCCTCGGCGCATCCGGCGCGATCCTCGCCATGCGTGACGCCGAACCCCAGACAATTCCTGCATTCGAGGTTGCCGCCGTCGACACGACCGGCGCAGGCGATTGCCACCTCGGCGCATTCGTCGCCGCACTCTCCCGCGGCGGCGCTCCGGAAAGGGCGGTGGAATACGCCAATGCCGCCGCCGCCCTTTCCACACTCGAACACGGCGGAGCCACCGCGCCCCGCCGCGAAGACGTTGATCTTTTCCTGAGCCGCGCGGGGAAGCGTGATCAATGAAAAAACCGGGAACAACGCGCGTTGCGACTGAGAGGAGAATGCCATGAAACTATTCGCCAAACTGGCGGCGACCGCCATGCTTGCCGTGCTATCGCAAACCGCGCTCGCCGGCGACGTCCATGTCTTGAACTGGAAGGGCTACGGCGCCGATGAGCCCTGGGCCATCGCAGCCTTTGAAAAGGCCACCGGCCACAAGGTCATCAACGATTTTTTCAATTCCGAGCAGGAAATGCTCACCAAGCTGCGCACCAATCCGGGTCTTTACGACGTGGTGATGATCAACGCAGCCTTCAATGACCAGGCCTTCAAGGAAGGGCTGATCGAGCCGATCGACGTCTCCAAGATCGGCAATTACGCCGATCTCGGGGAGGAAAAAGCCAAGTCGCCGATGCTCAATCACGATGGCAAGGTTTATGGCGTTCCCTGGGTCTGGGGATTGACCTCGATCGCCGTCAACGACAAGGCCTTCGACAAGACGCCGACCTCCATTCAGGTGATGTGGGATCCGGCGCATAAGGGTCGCGTCGTGCTGCGTGACGATGCGCTCGAAGCCATCCAGTTCGGCGCGATCGCCAGCGGCCAGAACATCAACGACATCAAGGATCTCGACGCCGTCAAGGCGAAGCTCGCCTCGCTGATGCCGCAGATCCGCACCTTCTGGAGCGCCGAAAACGACTGGAACCAGATGGTCGCCGCCAACCAGATCGATGTCGGAACCTATTGGAGCGGCTCGGCCGGTCGCGCCAAGAAGAACTTCAAGCTGCCAGTGACCTTCGTCGTTCCGGAAGAAGGCGCGGTCGGCTGGCTCGACGCCTTCTCGATCCCGAAAGGCTCGAAGAATGCCGAGGGCGCGGAAGCCTTCATCAACTACATGATCGATCCCGCGTTCTATATCGAGTGGGACACGAAGGTCGGCGCGCCGGTGTCCGCCAACACCAAGGCGGTCGCAGGCCTTCCGGCAGACGCCTTCAACCGCACCGTCATGGGTGATCCGGCTGTTGCGGCCCGCATCCAGTTCCAGGCGCCGGTGTCCGACGCCGACCGCGAAAAGTACCTCCAGCTCTGGCAGGAACTGAAGGTCAACGTGAAATGACAGTGGGACAGGCGGGAACAGCTGTGGCGTCGTCAGCCCTCGGGGGCGGCAATGGACGCATCTCCGATGGCGCGAAGGCGGCGCCGCTGCTCGCTCCCGCCTATCTCTGGCTGACAGTGGCAATTTTTCTGCCGCTGTCGGCGATGATCTTCTTCAGCTTCGTCACCGACCTGCCGCTGTCCGGCAAGCCATGGACGCTGACGCTCGCCAACTATGCCGCCTTCTTCTCGACCGGCATTTACGCGACACTGCTTCTCGCCTCGCTCAGGCTGGCGCTGGAAGTGACCTTCTGGTGCCTTGTCCTCGGCTTCCCCACTGCTTTCGTGCTGGCGAAAGTGCTGAAGGGGCGCAGCCGCGAGATGATCTTCCTGCTCGTCATCCTGCCCTTCTGGAGCAACGGGCTGGTCCGCGTCTTCTCCTGGGCGATGGTGCTCAGAAGCGGCGGCATTCTGGATACGTGGCTCAACGCCATCCTGCCCTTCGAGATCAATATCGATCTCATGTATTCCTATCCGGCCGTCATCATCGGGCTGGTGCATTCCTATGTGCCCTACATCGTGCTCACCTGCTATCTGAGCCTGCAGGCGATCGACGACAGCCTGATCGAGGCTGCGCGGTCGCTCGGCGCTTCGCGCTTCACCATTCTCCGTCGGCTCATCCTGCCATTGTCCATGCCGGGCGTGGTGGCGGGCGCCGTGCTGGTGTTCGTGCCGGTGATCGGCTCGTTCATGGAGCCGCGCATTCTCGGCGGCCGCACCGGCACTTTCTATGGCACCGTGATCGAGGACCAGTTCGTGGCGGTGTTCAACTGGCCGCTGGGCGCGGCGCTGTCCTTCATTCTGCTCGGGCTCGTGCTGATCATCCTGGCGCTGGCGTCGCCCGTGATGCGGAGGGCGTCATGACCGCAACCACACGGCTTCTCAATGCGCTTGGCCGGCTTTATGTCGGTGTGCTGCTTGCCTTTCTCTATCTGCCAATCGTGATCATGGCGCTGATGTCGTTCAACGCCTCGCCCTTCTACATGCTGCCGATCGAGTGGTCGACGACCTGGTATGAGGCGCTGTGGCAGGACGACCAGCTGATTTCGGCTGCGCTCAACAGCCTGAAAATCGCCGCACTGACCACGGTGATTTCGACTGCTCTCGGCACGGCGGCGTCTCTGGCGCTGTTCCGCTACGAGTTCGCCGGCAAGAAAATCCTGCAGGCGCTGTTGCTGCCGCCGATCGCCATTCCCTGGCTGATCACCGGCACCGCCATGCTGATCTTCTTCTTCGGCGTAGGCATCGGCCGCGGATTGCATGCCATCATTCTCGGCCATGTCGCGCTTGCGCTGCCTTATGTGATCATCGTGGTGAATGCGCGTCTCAAGACGTTTCCCCGGGAGCTCGAAGAGGCCGCCCGCTCGCTCGGCGCAAATCAATGGCAGGTGACGCGCCGCGTCACGCTTCCCTGGATCGCGCCGGGGGTCATCGCGGGCGGCCTCTTCGCTTTCGCTGTGTCTTTCGACCAGTTCGTCGTTTCCTATTTCCTGGCGACGCCGGGCGAGACGACCCTGCCCGTCGAAATCTACGCCGCCATCCGCAAGGGCTTCACGCCCGAAATCAACGCCGTGTCGACGCTGATCATCGTGCTCTCCATGGGCGTGATGCTATTCACCGCGCGGTTCTACAAATTCGGAGGAAATGACTGATGGCCAGCGTGGAAGTCAGCAATCTGTCGCGCAGCTTCGGCATTTACAAGGCGCTCGACGATGTCTCGATCCGTTTCGAGGATGGCGGGTTCTACGCCTTGCTCGGCCCGTCCGGCAGCGGCAAGACCACGCTATTGCGGATGATCGGCGGCTTCGATTATCCCGATCAGGGCCGCATCGCCATGAACGGCGAAAGCGTCGAGCGCGTGCCGCTTGAAAAGCGCAATATCGGCATGGTGTTTCAGAGCTATGCGCTGTTTCCCAACATGACCGTCTTCGACAACGTCGCCTTCGGGCTGGAAATCCGCGGCGTGTCGCGGCAGGAGATCAAGACGCGCGTCGGCGAGGCGCTGGAACTGGTGCAACTGTCGGCGCTCGGGCATCGCAAGCCCAATCAGCTCTCGGGCGGCCAGCGTCAGCGCGTAGCGCTCGCCCGCGCCATCGTCATCAAGCCGCGCGTGCTGCTGCTCGACGAGCCGCTCGGCGCACTCGACAAGTCGCTGCGGCTGGACATGCAGGTGGAGCTGAAACGCATCCAGCGCGAGATCGGCGTCACCACGATTTTCGTCACCCATGACCAGGAAGAAGCCCTGACGATGAGCGACCGCATCGGCATTCTGAGCGGCGGTCGGGTGATCGAAGAAGGCGCGCCCGCCGACATCTATCACCGGCCCAACACGCTGTTTGCCGCCACCTTTCTGGGTGAAGCCAACATCTTCGAAGGACGCTGGGCGGATGGGGCAGTCGAGCTCCAAGACGGCGTCAAAATTCTGGCCGCTGCCGACGCCAAGACCGGACCGAACGGCGCCGCCGCGCATTGTCTGGTCCGCCCCGAACGGATCGCCATCACCGCCCCGACCAATCCGACATCAGGGGAGTTGAACCGACTGACGGGACGGCTCACGCGCCGTCTCTTCTCCGGTCACTGGACGACCCTGTTCATCCAGCGTGGCGAGCAGGAGATCCGCGTCGGTCTTCCGAGTTCGGCTCCGATGGAGACCGCGGAAGGCGACGAGGTGATGCTGTCCTGGGCCCGCGAGCATACGATTGGATTGGCGGCTTAGCGCGCACCGATAAGATCGATGCATGTTGGCATTCGGCCACGGTTCCTTCGAAGGCTGAGCGACAGTATAGCGCAGCGGGTGATGAAGTGTGGCAATTCACATCCATCGCAATCCTCTTCTGCCTATGCGGCTCCGCGCTGATGGAGCAGGAAAGCAGCTTGCCAGCTCCATGCAGAGGTGATCGAACCTATCTTGGGTTAGTACGCGGCCGAATTGCATAAAGGCGTTCGGGGCCAATTCCAGCAGTCATTGTTCGAAGTCGAGCTCAGAAAAATCGAAATCGAGCCCCCCGTTCTCGGCAATCGCTTTGATGATAGCGGCGCCGAGCGGGAAACGGCGGGTCATACGCTCTTTCTCCTTCATCCAAAGCGCCAGCATCCGCGCGGTGTCCACGCCTTCGACGGTTTCGCCAGCGAGTTCGGTAGCAAGCGATGCGGAGACCGTTCTGCCAGAGCCAAGGGCGTGACCGAGCCTACTGTTGCGCCCTCCCCCAACGGTGACATGGAGATCTCCGAGACCTGCCAATCCGAAGGCTGTATCGGCGCCGCCGCCGATCGCCTTGACGATTTCCGCTATCTCGGCAACAGCCATGGAGAAAGCCCCTGCACACGGGTTCTTTGACTGCCCATCAGTACGCTTGTCGTCGGGGTAGCGCGTCTGCATGGCGCTGACGCCGATGGCGTAGAAATTTTTCAAAGCGGCGCAGGCTTCGACGCCGATGGCGTCGGTGGTCGTGGCAAGCCGGTAATAGGGCGTCTGCATCAGGCCGCGAAGCCAACTTGCGGCCCCGAGATCCGCGCTACCATAGATCGACAGCGTTGGATTGCGATTGGCCAGTTCCCGCGCGATGCAAGGGCCGCCGATGCCGATGAATGTCTGCATCCGCGTCATGCGCCGCGGCAAAGTATCCGCATAGGTCGCCAGTCGCCCGTCGAGAAGATCGAGGCCCTTGGTGACGAAAGCGATCGGCTTCGAACGCGACAGCCGCTGTTCGACATAGTCCACGAACCAGTCTATACCCGGACTGCTGACGCCCGCGACAATGATATCGGCGTCATCAAGTTCCGACGGATCGAGCTCAGCACACGTCTCGGGCCTGATCCTGGCCGGCAATGGCGCGTCCAGTTTCGGATGCACGCCGCCAGGGGCTCGCAAAAGGTCGATGATGCCGTCGTCGAGCGGCGAACCGACCAGCGTCACTGCATGGCCGTTGTCAGCCGCCGGAACCGAAAGCGCCGAGCCCATGACGCCGGCGCCGATGATCACGATCTTGGCCATGGCGCCCTCACCGCATCATCGCGGCGACATTGCCGCCATCGACGGTGACCACGGCGCCGGTGGTGGCGCGGGCCTTGGCGAGATGCAGAAACGCCTCCGCCACATCCTCGCCCGTCACCTCGCGACCGAGAAGATTGCCGCGCATATAATCATGCGGCGTGACGCCGCGCGCGCGGCTACGTTCCTCGACCATGGCGTCCGTCATCAGGCCGGTGCGGATGCGGTCGGCGTTGACGGCGTTGCAGGTCACCCCCATCGGCCCGTATTCGATGGCCGAATGGCGCATCAGCGCCAGCGCTGCAGCCTTCGCCGTTCCATAGGGCGCAAACTCTGCGCCGGGATTGACGGCCTGCTTGGAGATATTGAAGACAATCGCGCCGCCCGTGCCCTGCTTGCGCATCACTTTCGCCGCTTCCCGCGACACGAGTTGATGGCTCCAGAAATTGAGATCCATCGACTTGCGGAAGATATCGTCCGATACCTCCAGGAGCTTGCCCTGGAAAGCGGCGCCGGCATTGGAAATGACGATGTCGACGCCGCCAAAGGCGCTTACCGCCTTGCCGATCGCCGTGCTCACCGAAACCGGGTCCGTCACGTCGCACACGACGCCGACCCCGCCCAGCTTTTTGGCTTCGGCTTTCACCGCCTCTTCGGCGATGTCGACGAGAACCACTTCTGCGCCATCGGCTTTCAGCGCCTTGGCGATCGCAAGACCCAGGCCGCCGGCCCCGCCCGTGACCACAGCCACCTGGCGGGTCAATGGTTTTTCGACGGATTTCGCGAGCTTGGCCTGCTCCAGCGACCAATATTCGATGTCGAACAGATCTTCTTCGGACAGAGCTTCGAACGCCTCGATGCCCTCGGCCTTGGTGATCACGTCGATGGTCGCCTCGGCGACATCAGCGGCGATGCGCGCATTCTTGGCGGTCGGACCGGCGGCGAACAGGCCGACGCCCTGGACATAGAAGACGCGCGGCATCGGATCGAGCATGGTCTTGATGCCGCCGACCCGCGCATTGTTGCGCGCGAAATAGGCTTTGTACTCCTCCGCATAGCGGGCGACGGCGGCGCGGACATCCCGCGCCCAATCGTCCAGCTTTTCAGGATCGGGCGCAGGCAGCGCGACGCCGTAGCGCTTGATATGCAGCACGTGCTCGGGCGTCGCATTGCCGCGGCGCACGAGATCGCCGACCTTGTCGGCATTGCAGAAGTCGAGGATCTTTTCGCTTGCACGGTGATCGAGGATGAACCGCTTCGGCGCCCCTTCCCGCCCGGCATCGATGGCGATGGCGCCCCGCAGAATGGGCGCAATGTCTTCGGCTGCGGCAACAGGCTTGACCACCGGAGAGGATTTGAACGGTCGCGCAATTCCCCGCGCCAGCCGGCGTTCCGCCGTGTCGATCTTGGCGATCATGTCCTCATAGGCCTCGCGCGGATCTTCCGACCAGGTGAAGATCCCGTGCTTGAGCAGGATCATGCCGTCGCCCCACGGCTGGGCGCGAAACGCCTCGTCGCAGACTTTCGCCAGCACGAAGCCGGGCATGACATAGGGCACGATGATGCTGTCAGGAAAAAGCTCCCGCACCAGCTCTTCGCCATGCGGCTGATTGGTCAGGGAGACGATGGCGTTGGCATGGGTGTGATCGATATGCTTGAACGGCAGGATGGCGTGAAGAATGGCTTCGACCGAAGGATTGGGCGCGGCGGGATCGAGCAGAAGCCGCCGCTGCAACATCACCATGTCTTCATCAGAGAGACTGTCGAATTTCACCAGGTCCTGAAGCGACTTGAGTCGAACCGCCGGCAGGCCCTGCGGTTCGATCACGCCCATGTCCCAGCCGCTACCCTTGACGCAGAGGACGTCGACGTCGGAGCCGTCGCGATCGGCGATCACAGTCTTGACGGAGGTGTTGCCGCCGCCATGCAGCACGAGCTCCGGATCCTGGCCGAGCAGCCGCGTCGTATAGGTGCGGATCGCGAGATCCCGATTGACGCCCTTGTCGACATAGGCCTGCACCACGGAGGCGAAATCGCCGTCGTTCCATCTCGATTTCATGGCAATATCCTTCCTGCCCGCGCGGCGACCGGCGGGATCACTGTCAGTTTTCTGGCTCTTCAGAGCCGGTTTTCGGTTTCCGCGTCGAAGACGTGCACTTTCTCCGGGGCGATCGCGAAGCGAACCTCCTGTCCCTCGGCAAAGCGCGCGCTCTTGTCGACGATGGCGAGGAACTGGCCTTCCGGCCCGTCGCAGCAGAGTTGCGCGTCATGCCCCATGCGCTCGATGAGCAACGAGCGCGCCGCGATCCCGCCGGCTTCGTCGACGGTCACATCGGTCGGCCGCATGCCGATCACCACGCGCCGTCCGGGCTCGACGGCATGGGAGGTGGAGATCCGCACCTTGCCCGCCTTTGTGTCGACGGCGGGCGCGCCATTGTCCGAGACCACGACGCCGGTCAGGAAATTGATCGCCGAGGAGCCGATGAAGTCGGCGACATATTTGCTGGCCGGGCGATCATAGACATCGTCGGGCGTGCCGATCTGCTCGATCTTGCCGGCGCGCATCACCACGATCTTGTCGGCCATGGTCATGGCCTCGATCTGGTCGTGGGTCACATAGATCGTCGTGGTCTTGAGTCGGTTGTGAAGCTGGCGGATTTCGGTGCGCATATGCGCGCGCAGCTTGGCGTCAAGATTGGAGAGCGGCTCGTCGAACAGGAAGACGGCCGCTTCGCGCACCATGGCGCGGCCCATGGCGACGCGCTGGCGCTGGCCGCCGGACAGTTCCTTGGGATAGCGCTGCAGATAGGGCGTCAGGTTGAGGATTTCCGCCGCCCGCTCCACCCGTTTCTTGATCTCGGCGGGCGGCAATTTGGCCACTTCCAGGCTGAAGGCGATGTTCTCATAGACCTTCATGGTCGGATAGAGGGCGTAGTTCTGAAACACCATGGCGATGTCGCGGTCGCGGGGATGCACGTCGTTGACCCTGCGGCCGCCGATCATCAGATCGCCGGCGGTCACCGTTTCAAGTCCGGCGGTCATCCGCAACAGCGTGGTCTTGCCGCATCCCGATGGACCGAGCAGCACCACGAACTGATGGTCCTCGATCAGGAAGGAGATATCCCGCATGATGGTGAAGGCGCCGAAGGACTTGCCTATGTTCTTGTATTCCACGGTGGCCATGTCGAATTCCAATCAATGAGAAGGTCTGCGCGTCAGTATGTCTGCCGGGTCGGCGTAATGACGATTTCCTGCACGATGGCCCGTTGCGGCAGTTGGTAGGCGTCGAGGATCAGTTGCGCGACGATGTCGGCCGATATGCCGCCGCCGATGGCCGCCTTGTTGGCCTTGTAATTGGCGAGCGTCGTCTCATCCTTCACATGGTCGAGCACTTCGGTGTCGATGATCCCCGGCGACAGCACGATCACCCTCACATCATGCGGCGCGAGATAGGCGCGCAGGCTTTCCGAGATCGCATGGACGAAATATTTCGTGCCGCAATAGACGGTGTGATCGGGATAGACCTTCCGGCCGGCGATCGAGCTCATCATCATCAGCGTGCCGGTCTTGCGGGCGATCATGCCGTTCAGCACCGCATGCACGCTGTTCATCACGCCCTTGGCGTTGATGTCGATCATCTCGTCCCATTCTTCGGGCGGCTGTTTGGCGATGTCGCCCAGCCGGGCGATGCCGGCATTGGCGAACATCATGTCCACGGGACCGTGGAGCGCTTCCGCATCGCGCACGGCGTCTGCAATTGCGGCGCGATCGCGCACATCGACCTTTTTCAGCACCGCATTCGGCAGACCGAGCGCTTCCAGCCTATCCAGACGGCGCGCCATCAGGAGCAGAGGATGGCCTGCAGCGGAGAAGGCCCGGGCGGTCGCCTCGCCGATGCCGGAGCTTGCGCCAGTGATGGCGATCAGAGGTTTGCTTGTCATGTCAGACTCTCGGATTGCTGCTGTTCAACACCAGGGACCGGGCGCGGGAGATAATCCCCCCGCGCCCGCTTCGCAGGATCAGCCCTTGAGGACTTCGCCGACCTGCTTGGCGATGTCGTCCATGGCTTCCTTGGGAGAACCGTAATTGCCGGCGAAATACTTGCCGAGCCCGACCGGGATCGTGTCGCTCGACAGCTGCGCCCATTCCGGAAGATCCGGCTCGGAGCCCATATGCTTGGCGATGGTTTCGCGCACCACCGGCAGGTGGCGGGTGGTGCCGGCGCCGACACGGGCATTGGCGAGCACGCGCGGATCGTCATAAACCGACGACCGCGTCGGGCCGGTGCCGCCGCCGAGCGTGGTGATCAGCGCCTGGGTGTCTGCGCAGGTCGCCCATTGCATGAAGATCCAGGCGGCGTCCGGGTTCTTGGAGTAACGGGAAACGGCGAGCGAGGAGCCGCCCTGATGGCCGACGCCGGGGATTTCGCCGTAACCGGTTTCCTTGACCGTGCGCAGCGACGAGGCGCGCGGCGGCACCGCCACTTCGCAGAGACCGGAAACCTTGGTCTGGGTCGGATCGTCGAAATAGGGGAAGAACTCGCCCCAAGAGAGCATGGAAGCCGCAACGCCCTGGGCCACCGACTGACCCTGACCGTCCCAGGTCCAGCCATCGACGCCCGGAGGCATGGTGGCCTTGAGCTTGCTCCAGTATTCCATCGCGGCGATGCCTCTTTCGTCATTGCCGGTGAACTGGCCGTCAGGTCCGAAGATCGAGCCGCCATGGCCCCAGAGCCAGGCCGTCCAGTCGCATTCGAGACTGTAATGTCCCGACTTCATCTGGCCCGTGGTGCCATAGACGGTCGGCCCCATCTCGTCGGTGATGATCTTGGAGTTGCTGTACAGCTCTTCCAGCGTCTCCGGCGCCTTGAGCTTGAACTTCTCGTAGATGTCCTTGCGGTAGATCATGATGAAGATCGGGATGTCATAGGGCACGCCGACCCAGCGATCCTCGTATTTTGCAATCCCGTCCACCAGCGCCGGCAGGAAGTCGTCGAGATTGTAGTTGGGCATGGCGAGATCGGCCTTGCCGGAATATTGTTCGCGCGGGTCGAACACGTCCTGGCTGAAGCTCGCCGCCCAGCTCTGGTCGATATAGTAGAGGTCATAGGTGCCGAGCGAAGAGGCGACGTCGAGCGTCAGCTTCTGCAGCACCTGTTCGAGCGGCAGGACTTCGATCTCGACCTTGATGCCGGTGGCTTCCTCAAAGTACTTCTTCAGCTGGCTGTTGATGGCGTTGGACGGCGGCGTCGATTCCGTCGCGAGCTTCAGCGTCGTGCCGGCGAACGGCTTGCCGACGTCCTTGAGCCAGGCGAGGATTTCCGGGTTGGGCGTCAACTGTTCGGCGGCCTGGGCGCTGGAGACCATGCTGAATGGGCGATTGCCGAACCCCATGCCGAGCGCGCCTGCGCCCAAACCGAGCTTTCCGGCCGCGCGCAGGAAGTCGCGCCGGCCCATCTGGCCGCGGACGAACTTGTCCGTGATCGAAGCCAGATATGATTTCCTCAAACTGTCTTTCATGCTCTTCTCCTCCTCTATCGAACGACGAAAGCGTCGGCCGGATTGATGTTTCGGCTGGCCCCTCCAGGGCGCCGGTTCATTGCTTCAGCGATCCCATGGTCAGGCCGCGCACGAGGTGGCGCTGAACCAGCAGGATGACGATGAAGGCTGGCACGATGGCCGCCGCTCCCAAGGCGGCCATGTTGCCCCATGCCGTGCCGATCGACGTCACAAAGGTCGAAGACACGACGGGAACGGTTTTGATGCCGGTCTGCGTCAGGGTCAGGACGAACAGGAATTCCGTCCAGCTGAAGATGAAGCAGAGCACGGCGGAGGCGGCGATGCCCCCCTTTGCCATCGGCAAAACGATGCGGCGGAAGATGGTCCAGCGCGACGCGCCGTCGAGCAGCGCGCTTTCGTCGATTTCCGCCGGGATATCGTCGAAAAAGCTCTTCATCAGCAGCACGGCGAGCGGCAGGTTCATCAGCCCATGCACCAGGATCAGCCCGAGATAGGTGTCGAGCAGGCTGAACTGCTTGAAGATGAAGAACATCGGGATCGCCACCGCCACCGGCGGCATCATGCGCGTCGACAGAACCCAGTTGACGAATTCGTGGCGGCCGCGGAAATGCATGCGCGACAGGCAATAGGCGGCGAGCGTGGCGACCACGATGGCCAGAATCGTCGAGAATGTCGCCACGATGATGGAATCGAGAAGACGGGGGGCCATGTAGAAGTTGCCGCCGCCGGGATCGACGGTCTCCTGGGTGCCGTAGCCGAAACCAAGCGAAATGCCGAAGACCTTCTCGAAATTGCGCACGGTCGGGTCGAAATCAATGAATTTCGGCGGCCAGCTGAAAATGTCCCGGGCGTCGCGAAAAGCGACCGATGTCCAGAAGAAAATCGGGAAAAAGAAGATCGCGACAACGAACCAGCCGGCGATGGTGCGGACGGCGCTTGCGGTTCTGCTCTGGCGCATGGTCACCACCTCACCTTGAAGATCTTGATGAACAGATTGGCCATGACCATGACGATCAGCAGGCTGACCAGGCTGAGGGTCGCGCCATAACCCCATTTGAGATTGCTGAAGGTCTGCTGCCAGGCATACAGGCTGACCGTATAGGTGGCGGTGCCGGGACCGCCCGAGGTCATGACGAAGACATAGTCGAAGACGCGGAACAGATCGATGCCGCGCAGCAGAATGGCGACGGCGATGACGCGGCTCATCATCGGCAGCGTCAGGCGGCGGAACATCTGCACGGCGGAAGCGCCGTCGATCATCGCGGCCTCATAGGGCTCGGCGGGCAGCGAGCGCAGGCCGGCCATGAAGATCAGCACCATGAACGGCGTCCATTGCCAGATTTCCGCGACCAGCACGCCGGTCAGCGCCAGCGACGAGGTCGCCAGAATGGGCGTGGTCTTGTCGAGCAGGCCGAGTTGATTGAGGAAATAGGTGATCGCGCCGAATTGCGGATCTTCCATCAGCAAAAACATCATGCCGGCGATGGCGGGCGGGATGACGAGCGTCATAGACAAGACGGCCCGAAGCGCGCCGAAGCCCGGCAGTTCGGCGTCGAGCAGAAGCGCGATAGCCATGCCCAATACGAGTTCGAAGATCAGCGCGATGAAGAAGTAGATAAAGGTGACGGCGAGCGCGCCCCAGAACCGCGTGTCGTTCCACAGCTGGATCCAGTTGTCGAAGCCGACAAAAGCGAGCGTTCGCTTGCGCGGCAGAAACTCGTGAAAGCTCAGCCAGATATTGTAGATGAGCGGATAGATCGTGAAGACCACGAGCAACGCGACGAGCGGCGCCAGCCAAGGCCATGGCGAATCCGAGATCGCGATGCGTTTCACCTGCAATACGGACATTCCGTACTCCTCCCAAGAGCGAATGCCGACCGGACGCGGAAACGGGCCGCGTCCCATCCTTTCAAACGCCGGCGGCTCCTCTTCCGCCGGTCATGCGCGCGCGCCCTCTATGGCGACGCAGCCTCAGCCATTGGCGACGCCTTTTCGCGCCGGCAGTCCGATCTCTGCGTCCGCCATCCATTCCCCAAGCGCCGCAAGCTCCTCGCGGCTCATGCGGATGCCGGCCTTGGTTCGGCGAAAAGCGATGTCTTCAGCGTCCCGGGCATATTCCCGCTCCATCAAAAAGCGGCATTCGGCCTCGGTCAGTTCTGGACCGAACATTTTTCCGAGGTCGGACGCCGCGCGGGCGCCGCCGAGAATGAGACGCGCCTCCGTGCCGTAATGACGGACGAGCCGTCGCGCCGCCTTCTCGGCCAGGAACGGGTAGTCGCGCTGGAGATCGACAGCGAGGCGACCGGCTTCGCCGGCGGGAAAATCGCCGCCCGGCAATGCCTGTCGGCGCGTCCAGCCGTGACCGCGGCTCCATTCCGGAAACGTCTCCGCAAGCCGCGCCAAGGCGTCTTCCGCCAGGCAGCGGTAGGTGGTGATCTTGCCGCCGAAAATGTTGAGGAGCGGCGGTTGACTCGCCTGGGCATCCAGCGTCAGAACATAGTCCCGCGTCGTCTCCTGGGCGTTGGCCTTGCCGTCGTCATAGAGCGGGCGGACGCCGGAATAGGTCCAGACAACATCGCCGGGAGTGACCGTGCGGTTGAAATAGGACGAGGCTGCCGTGCAGAGATAATCGATTTCCTTCTGCGTGATGGTCACCGCCGAGGGATCGCCGGTGAAATCGACATCGGTGGTGCCGATCAGCGTGAAGTCGTCCTCATAGGGGATGGCGAAAATGATGCGCCCGTCCGGATTCTGGAAAATGTAGCATCGGTCGTGGTCATAGAGCCGGGGCACGACGATGTGGGAGCCCTGAACCAGACGCACGGAGCCCGGCGCATTGCGGCCGATCGCGGTTGCCAGCACCCGATCGACCCAGGGGCCGGCGGCATTCACGACTGCTTTCGCCCTGATGGTTTCCACAGTTCCGTCGCGGAGATTTTCCAGCGAAAGCTTCCAGATGTCGTTATCGCGGAAGGCGCGGGTGCAGCGTGTCCGGGTGCGGATCACAGCGCCGCGATGCTCGGCGTCACGGGCGTTTAAAACGACGAGCCGGTTGTCCTGCACCCAGCAATCGGAATATTCGAAGCCAATCGACGAGACATCCCGCAACGGCGCGCCCGCTTCATGGCGGTTCAGGCGCAACGTCTTCGTCCCCGGCAGCTTCTTCCGGCCGCCGATATGGTCGTAGAGAAAGAGACCCAGCCTCAAGAGCCATGCAGGACGAAGCCCCTTGCGATGCGGCAGCACGAAGCGCAGCGGCCAAATGATATGCGGGGCAATGCTCCAGAGCACTTCACGCTCGGCCAGCGCATGCCGCACCAGACGGAACTCGTAATGTTCGAGATAACGCAGGCCGCCATGAATGAGCTTGGTCGAGGCCGAAGAGGTGGCCGAGCCGAGATCGGACTTCTCGCAAAGAAACACTTTGAGGCCACGGCCCGCCGCGTCACGGGCGATGCCCGCGCCGTTGATGCCGCCGCCGATGATCGCGATGTCGTAGAGAGGAGCCGTCATGCCGCCGCCCTCCCCGACCGCGCAGCGAGAATCCGTTCGGCGACTTCGACGAAGCCCTGCCCGCCCTCGGCGCTGGCTACATAGGCCGGCTCGGCATCGATCCGCCCCAGGAATTTCAGCACATTGGCGACGCCGCAGGCGTTCGGGAAGAAGGAGAACATCGGCGCGTCGTTGGGGCTGTCGCCGACGAAGACGATCCTGTCCTTGGCGCCGTCGATATCGAGGCCCAGCACATCGATGGCGAAACGCCGGGTCATGGTCAGCTTGTCATAGGAGCCGAACCAGCCGTTGACATGGATCGAAGACACTTTGGCGACGGCGCCCTCTTCCTCGAAAATGCGCTTGATGCGGTCCACTTCGCCGGCGCCGAGCGGCGGCACGTCCTCGCAGAAATCGATGGCGAGATCGGCTTCGCGGTAGTGCTGATCTGCCGAGATTGCCGCGCCTGGCACCTCGGCGAGAATCCGGGCGCGCACCCGCTCCAGCCGCTGGCGATTTTCTGCCCGCTGCTGGTCGGGCGTGGCGAAAACACGGCGCATGCGGCGGTCGCTCGCATGATAGGAAAAATAAAAAGCGCCGTTTTCGCCCACTACGCCCGCGACGGGCCACATTCTGGCGATCATGTCGCACCAGCCCGCCGGCCGGCCGGTGATCGGCGCCACGGAGACGCCCGCTTCCGACAGAGCTTCCAGCGCCGCATAGGCGGCGGCGGGCAGCCGTCCGTCTGTCGTCAAGGTGTCGTCGATATCGGCGAACAGCGTCGTCACGCTTCTGGCCGTCTCGATGGGCATATCGGCGACCGCGCGCATGGCTCAGACCTCCGCCGCGGCGAGGTCTTCGAGCACGCCGCTGTCGGCGGCGATGTCGAGGAACGAATAGCGATTGCGCATTTCCCGGCAATGGATCACCGCTTCGCGATAGAAGTCGACGGGAACGCCGAGCTCGGCCGCCGTCGTCGGACCGCCCGCATCCTTCAGCAGGCGCGTCATGGCGTCGACGGGAATGACGAAATCCTGGAGTTCGCGGCGCAGCGTCGGCCAGAGGTCGGCCAGACGTTCATTGATCTCGTCCGCTGCGCGTTGGTCGTAGATCTTGGGCGCGATATCAGTCAGGCATTGATCCGCCACATCCGCGCCCATGCGCCTGATCATGTCGTCGCGATCGATCCGCGTCGGCCCGATCCTGGGCGGCGCGGCGCTGTCGAGAAAGTGGCGCTGGATGCGCGCCATGGTCAGGGACGCGACGCCAACCTGCTGTCCATGCAATGTCCCAGGATGCCGTTCGCCGGCGAAGCAATCGATATAATGCGAAATCTGGTGCTCGCCCATCGAGCCGTGATTGGACATGCCCGTGAAGGAGACGCCGAGGCCGCACAGCGTCAGCACGCGATAGAGATAGCCATTCGCCTCGACATCGCCCTGGCCGATCCCGGCGGCGCGGCGATTGAGTTCGATCTCGTCCCGGGCCTGAATGAGATAGGGCGAATTGGCGTAGACGGAGCCCAAAAGGCGGTGCGACATCCACCAATCGACCTGCGCGACCGACCGGCAGATGCAATCGGCAAATCCTGCGGCGGACAGATAAGTCGGCGCCGCCGCCGCCACCGAGAGATCGACAAAGAAGCCCGCCGGCGCATGCGACGGCAAGGAAACCTTCAGACCGCTGTCCAGCGTGATGGAGGCGGTGGTGGACGTATAGCCATTCATCGACGCGGCCGTGCCGAACACGCAATAGCGGCGGCCATCGAGACCGGTCACGTATTTCACCAGATCATTGATGGTGCCGGAGCCGACAGCCACCAGCCCCTCGGCTCCCTTGAGCCGTTCCGTCAGGTCCGCGACTGTCGCCATATCCGCGTGCGGATGGTCGAGCAGCACCGTCTTGACGGGACCCAGGCGTTGAAGCGCCTTGGCGACCCGCGCGCCCATCGCCTCCCATGTCGCATGATCGGCCACGACGGTGAAGGACGACCCGAGGTCGAGGCTCTCCACCAGGTCCGCTTCGCGGCCAGCGAGACTTTCGGCGATGACGATCGAGTCATATGGCACGGACGGACGTTCGCCCGTTTCGGGATTGGTCCATTCCCCTGCCACGATGTCATCGATAAGCGCGGTCCAGCCGCCCATGGGCGCGCCCTCGGCAGCGCCCCGGTTCCTCAGCGTTTCCATTCCCGTCATCCAATTTTTTTGCTTGAATACAAGTGACACCAGTTTGTGACACTTGTCAACACACATGACAGGCGACATTGACATTTGTCTTCCAATGCCGTCAGATGGCGATGAAAAGACTGCTAGAGGAAACACATGCTGGAAGGCGTGGCCGAGAAGCCGACCGAATTCGAGGACGCTGTCACCTGGGCGGCGTGGCTCTATTACGCAGATGAAATGACCCAGAGCGAAATCGCCAAGGCGCTCAACGTGTCCAGGGCGACGATCGTGAACTATCTGCAGGAGGCGCGGGAACGCGGCATCGTCTCGATTCGCCTGAACACGCAGGCGAGCGGACGCACCGAAATCGCCCGTCGGCTGATGGATCGCTTCGGGCTCGACGGCGCGCTGGTCATTCCCACCGGGGAAGATCGGGATCTCGTGCGCCGCCTCGGCGATGCGGGCGCACGCGTGCTGGCCGACCAGATCAAGCAGGGAGACGTCATCGGCGTCGCCTGGGGAAGAACCGTCTTGTCGGTCGCCAACCAGATCACCCTGCCCGACCCCGTCAATGATCTCACCGTGGTGCAGGTGTCTGGCAGTTCGACAGGCGAACCGGATTTTTCGCCTGAATTGTGCACGTCGCTGTTATCGAGCCGCATTCGAGCGCGCTGCGTCAACCTGCTCGCCCCGGCGGTGCTGTCGACCCCGGAATTGCGCGACATGCTGCTCGAAGAGCCGGTCTTGAAAAAGCAGTTCGACCTGATCCATTCGACCAACCGCATCCTGTTCGGCGTCGGCGATGTCGGCGCGAAGAGCACGGTGCGCATCTCCGGCATCGCCAGCCAGCAAGAAATCGACGACTATGTCCGCAATGGCGCGGTCGCCGTCATCATCGGCCGCTTCATCAACGCCGCGGGAGGCGGCGTCGGCGGGCAGCATGACGCGCGCATGGTCGGCATCGCGCTCGAAGAATTGAAGCAGACGCCGAACCGCATCTGCGTCGCCGGCGGCGCAGGCAAGATAGACGCCATTCTCGCCACCTTGCGAGGCGGGTACGCCACCCATCTCGTCACGGACATGGCCACGGGAGAAGCCCTGCTCCAACAATGATGGCCGCGGTTGCCGCGGCGTCGCCATACGGAAGTCTAGCGGAAGGAGGAGCCGCATGCATCCGAACGAACGTTATGTCATCGGCATGGATTCATCGACCCAGTCGGTCAAGGCGATCGCCTGGACGCAAACGGGCGAACCGCGCAGCGAGGGCCGCGCCGCCCACACCCTGCTGACGCCCGATCCATACCGGGCCGAGCAGGACGCGGATGAATGGTGGTCGGCGGCCCAGACGGCGCTGCGCAAATGCGTCGCCGGGATCGATCCGAACCGCATCGACGGCATCGCCATCTCCAACCAGCGCGAGACCATGGTGCTGCTCGACAATGACCGGCGGCCGCTCGCCCCTGCGACCGTATGGCTCGACCGCCGCGCCCGCGACATGACGGATATCCTGTCGGACGAAATCGGTCGCGAGCGCCTGCATCGCATTTCGGGCAAACCCGTGGATGTCATACCTTGCGTCTTTCGGCTGCGACACTATCGCGCCCATCAGCCGGACCTCCTCGACCGGACCCGTCATATCCTCTCGGTTCACGATTTCCTGGTCATGAACCTGACCGGAGAACCCGCGGCGACATGGACCAGCGCCGATCCGTTCGGCATCTTCGACATCGAGGCCAAGGAATGGTCGAAGCCGCTGCTCGATCACCTCGGCATCGGATTGGAAAAACTGCCCGTTACGCATCCTCCGGGGGCCATGCTGGGTCGAGTGACGCCGGAGGCTGCGGCGACGACAGGGCTGCCTGTGGGCGTTCCCGTTTTTGCAGCCGGCGGCGACGGCCACTGCGCCGGTCTCGGCGTCAGCGCCATCGACCCGCGCACCGTCTACCTCAATCTGGGCACCGCAGTCGTGGGCGGGGTTTGGTCGCCGACGCCGGCGGTTAGTTCCTACTGGCGCACGCTGATTTCGCCGACAGGGGAAGGCTTTTTGCTCGAAGCCGTCCAGCGGGCAGGCGCTTTTTTCGTCAACTGGCTCATCGACAACTTCGCCGGCGGCCGCAGTGATCCCGCCATTTTCCAGCGGCTTGAACATGAGGCCATGTCCATTCCCGTCGGTGCAGACGGCGTGCTCGCCTGCACCTATCTGATGGGCTGCATGGACCCGCATTGGGACGAGGAAGCCCGCGCCTCATTTGTCGGCCTCGGGCCGAACCATCGGATCAGCCACCTCTACCGGGCCTCGCTCGAAGCCATCACGCTTGAATTCGCCAGGGCGCTGAAACAGATGCAAGCAGCCGCGCCTGGGGCGGAAGAGATCTATGTCATCGGCGGCGGCGCTGCCAGCCCGCTCTGGCGCAAGATGGTGGCGGACGCCACCGGCTTTCCGGTGCGGCGCAGCCTCTCCGATGAGGCGTCGGCGCTGGGCGCCGGCATTTCGGCGGCTGTCGGGGCCGGATGGTTCGACGGCTTCAAGAGCGGTACGAACGCCATGTCGCATCAAGCCGAAGCGACGGAGCCGGATCAGGGGGCGCATCAGATCTGGGAAGACCTGTCGCAAAGGCAGGCGGACGTTTATCTGAGAGGAAAATCCAACTGATGCTTTAAACGAGGCTGAATCTCGGTCGCAAGCTGCGATATGAGCCCCTATTCCTTCTGCGTCGCCACGTCCTTCATTGCGCGATTGCCGAGCAGTTTCACGAGCCAGTCGACAAACACCCTGACCTTGTTGCTCAGATGCCGGTTCGACGGATAGACGATATAAAGCGGCATGACCTCGCATGACCAGTCGGAGAGCACAGGGATGAGCCGTCCGTCCCGCAATTCGTCCCGGATCATGAAATGCGGCAATTGCGCCACGCCGAGGCCGGTCAGCGCTGCGGCGACATAGCTGCGCGCGTCGTTGACGGAGAGAATATAGCGGCCGGTCACCTCGATTTTTTCGCCATCGCGGCTGAATTCGAATGGAAGCGTGCGGTTGGTCTGGGCGCGGAAGTAGTTGACGCAGTAATGTGTTGTTTCCAATTCGGCGGGCGATTGGGGGAACCCGAATTTCTCGATATAGGATGGCGCGGCGCAGCTCAGCACCGAGATTTCCGATACGCGTCGCGCAATTAGAGATTGGTCGCCAGGAGCGCCCGCTCTCAATGCGCAATCGACATTCTCCGCAAGATAGTCGACCGTCCGGTCGCCGACGCCGAGATCGAGGAGGATATCCGGATAGGCCATGGCGAAATCGCAAAGCGCCGGGATGACGATCCAGTCGGCAAATGCGCCGGCCATTTCCACTCTCAGTCTCCCGCTCGGGCTCGTCGTGGAATTGGACAGGCTGCTGTCCAGTTCGTCGACCTCGGAGATGATGCGCACGGCGCGCTCATAATAGAGCGCCCCATCCGTGGTGACGACAACCCGCCGCGTCGTGCGATTGAGCAGTTGCGTGCGCAAATGCGCCTCGAGCCCCTGAATGAGGTTGGTGACGGTCGCCTTGGGCATGCGAAGCGCGTCGGCGGCGCGGGTGAAATTGCCGGTCTCCACGACTCGGACAAAGGCGCGCATGGCTGAAAGCTGATCCATATCGGTTAAACCTTCCACTGCCCTTTTGTATGCAATGCAATATTGTTCGAAATTTCGAATAGTGATGGCAGAAATAGGGAACTTGTTCAATCATTCAAGTCAATCTACATTCCGCCTACAAAAGACGAGCATTGTGCATCCGGGGCGTGATAATGCGGCAGCATGAAAGCGAAGACGATGCCAGTGGACGTGAAAGACATGGTGTTCGACAAGGTGGCCATCGGCCCCGTGTCGACGCGGATCTATCAAGGCGCGGATTACAGCAAAGGCGCCCCGGTCCTGCTGTATTTCGGAGCCGGCGCTTTTCTGGAATCGCAAATCCGCAGCAATGCGGCTGCGGAATGCCTGGCGGGTGCCGGAGCGATCGTGGTGGTGCCGGACTACACCAGGCCTCTTGGCGGGGTTTTTCCCAAGCCGCTTGAGGTCGGGTTTTCGATCTTTTCCTATCTCGCCAAGAAACGGGCGGGGCTGGGAGACCGAAAATCCCTGCTGCTGATCGGCGGGGAAGAAGCTGGCGGCAACATTGCGGCGGCGGTCGCCTTCAAGGCCCGGGATCATCTGGCGCGCGAACTGGATGGTCAGGTGCTGCTGTCGCCGCTGGTCGATCCGTTCATGGGGTCCGCGTCGATGCGCGATGCCGATGCGGCGGGCATGCGGGAGCGGTGGACGGAGGGCTGGAGCCATTATCTCAGCGCCGGCGTCTGTCATCCCTACGCGGCGCCGTGCCTGTGCTCGCGCATGTCCGGTTTGGCGCCGACGCTTCTGGCGACGTCGGAGGATGATCCGCTGCGCGACGAAGCGCTGGGTTATGCGGAACGCCTGGGCCAGGCGGGCAATCGCGTTCGTCAGCATCTGCTTCCCGCCGGAGCAGGCTGGCCTGAGCTTTACGGCGGAACATCCGGTCACGCGCCAACGTGGGCGGACGGCCTTCGCCAGCATTTCGCGGACTTCGTGCGCGAACTCGGCGGCAGCTGATCTATAACGACACTCTACTGAGCCCGGGTCTCCCTCCCGGGATCGCAAGGAGACATTCCATGACACCGAACAGCAAACGCTGGGCCCTCGCGGGCGCCGGCCTGGGACTGGCTGCGTCTTTGGCAGCCGCGACAGTGTTCTTCGATCTTCCCGGCGCCGCCGCTGCGGCCGCGCCTGCCACGCCGGCAGCGCCGCCCGCCGTCCCTGTGACGGTCGCGATCATCGAAGCCAAATCCATCACCGCCTGGGAAGAGTTTTCCGGCCGGCTCGAAGCCGTCGAACGGGTGCAGATCCGCCCGCGCGTCTCCGGCGTCATCCAGACCATCGCTTTCCGCGAGGGCGCGCTGGTCAAGGCGGGCGATCCGCTCTTCACCCTCGACCCGGCGCCCTACGAGGCGGCAGTCGCCCAGGCGGAAGGCCAGGTTGCGTCCGCCCAGGCGCGGGTAAGCCTTGCGCGGCTGCAATTCGAACGCGGACGGAAGCTCACGGAAAACAATGCGATTTCACAAAGCGACCTCGACGAGCGGCAGAATGCGCTGACCGAAGCCGAAGCGGGTCTGCGGACCGCGGAAGCCGCGCTGCGCACCGTGTCCCTCAGTCTCAGCTACACCAAGGTGAAGGCTCCGGTCTCCGGACGGGTCGGCAAGGTGGAAATTACAGTCGGCAATCTCGTGGAGGCCGGCGCGGCCTCGCCTGCGCTCACGACGCTCGTGTCCATCGATCCGATCTACGCCGGCTTCAATGTCAGTGAAGAAACAGTGACGCGGGCGCTCGCGGAGCTGCCAGAGTCCACCACAGCCTCGCCGGCGCTCGATCAGATCCCCGTGGAGATCGGCACCGTCGCCGACAAGGGCACGCCGATCAAGGGACGTCTGCAATTGATCGACAATCAGGTCGATAGCGCCAGCGGTACGATCGCGGTGCGCGCGGTCTTCGACAATCCAGGCGGTCGATTGATCCCCGGTCAGTTCGTGAAGGTCCGGATGGGCCAACCGAAAGCTGAGAAGAAGATCCTGGTCAGCGAACGCGCCATCGGCACCGACCAGGACAAGAAATTCGTCTTCGTCGTCGATGCGGCAAACAAGGTCGCCTATCGGCAGATCGCGCTCGGCGCGGCTGTTGATGGGATGCGCGTTGTCGAAACCGGCTTGATGCCTGGCGACAGGATCGTGGTCAACGGTCTGCAGCGCGTCCGTCCAGGCGTCGTGGTTGCCCCTGAAGTGGAAAAGACCGCGGCCCTGACCGCAGAGAAGGCGGCGGCGCAGGCGCAGTAGCACATCCTAAGCCTCCTGCTCCCTTCGGAACGGGAGGCTCCACCGAATACGCAGACTTCCTGCCCGGCGCGTCAAGCGAGCGGGGATGCCAGTTGCGCCTTAAAATTCTCGTTGAAGAGGGTTCCTCTCATGAACATCTCCCGCTTCTTTGTCGACCGCCCGGTGTTCGCCGGCGTGCTGTCGGTGCTGATCGTGGTCGCCGGCCTTCTGGGCATGCAAGCCCTGCCGATCTCCGAATATCCAGACGTCGTGCCGCCCTCCATCGTTGTCCGCGCCACCTATCCGGGCGCCAATCCGCGGGTCATCGCAGAAACGGTGGCGACCCCGCTCGAGGAACAGATCAACGGCGTCGACGGCATGCTTTATATGTCGAGCCAGGCGACATCCGACGGCGTCATGACGCTGACGGTCACTTTCAAACTCGGCGCCGACCCGGACAAGGCGCAACAACTGGTGCAGAACCGGGTGTCGCAGGCCGAACCACGCCTTCCTGAAGAAGTCCGAAACATCGGCGTCACCACGGCGAAGAGTTCGCCTGATCTGATGATGGTGGTCAACCTGCTGTCGCCGGACAACCGCTACGACATCACCTATCTGCGCAATTACGGCGTCCTCAACATCAAGGACCGCCTGGCGCGCATTCCCGGCGTCGGCCAGGTGCAGATCTTCGGGTCCGGCGATTATTCGATGCGCGTCTGGATCGATCCGCAAAAGGCGGCAGAGCATGGCCTCGCCGCCAGCGACATCACCAATGCGATCCGCGGCCAGAATGTCCAGGCCGCAGCCGGCGTCATCGGCGCCTCTCCCAATCTCCCCGGCATCGACGTGCAGTTGAACGTCAACGCCCAAGGACGGCTGCAGACGCCGGAGGAATTCGGCGAGATCATCGTCAAGACCGGCGCAGCAGGACAGGTAACCCGCCTGCGCGACGTTGCGCGCATCGAACTCGGGGCCGCCGACTACTCATTGCGGTCGCTGCTCGACGGAAAGGCAGCAGTCGCGATTCCCGTCTTCCAGGCCCCCGGCTCCAACGCGATCACAATCTCGGACGAGGTCGTCAAGACCATGAACGAGCTGCAGGTCGCCATGCCGGAAGGCGTGAAATACGAGATCGTCTATGACACGACCAAATTCGTCCGCAGTTCGATCGAAAAGGTCGTCGACACGCTGCTCGAGGCCGTCGCGCTCGTGGTGCTCGTGGTGATCCTGTTCCTGCAGACCTGGCGCGCCTCGATCATTCCGCTGATCGCCGTGCCCGTGTCGATCATCGGCACATTCGGCGTCATGTACGCCTTCGGCTTCTCCATCAATGCGCTCAGCCTGTTCGGTCTGGTGCTGGCGATCGGCATCGTCGTCGACGACGCGATCGTCGTGGTGGAAAATGTCGAACGCAACATCGAGAATGGTCTGTCGCCACGTCAGGCGACCTATCGCGCCATGAAGGAAGTGTCCGGCCCGATCATCGCGATCGCGCTGGTGCTGGTGGCGGTGTTTGTGCCGCTCGCCTTCATCACCGGCCTATCAGGCCAGTTCTACCGACAATTCGCGCTGACCATCGCCATTTCGACGGTTATCTCGGCGATCAATTCGCTGACGCTGTCGCCGGCGCTTGCAGCGCTTCTGCTCAAGGATCACCATGCGCCGAAGGATTGGCTGACTCGCGGCATGGATTTCCTGTTCGGCTGGTTTTTCCGCGGCTTTAACCGCGCTTTCGGCGCCAGCTCCAACGGCTATGGCCGCAGCATCGGCGGGCTCCTGACGCGCAAGACCCTGGTCATGGGCGTCTATCTCGCACTGGCCGCAGGGACCTACAGCCTATTCAACGCCGTGCCGGGCGGCTTCGTGCCAGCGCAGGACAAGCAATATCTTATCGGCTTCGCCCAGCTTCCCGACGCCGCAACGCTTAACCGAACGGAGGACGTGATCAAGCGCATGAGCGACATCGCGCTCGCCGAACCGGGCGTCGAACACGCCATCGCCTTTCCCGGCCTCTCGATCAACGGCTTCACCAACTCGTCCAACGCCGGCATCGTGTTTGTGACCCTCAAGGATTTCGAGGAGAGGAAGACGCCGGATCTTTCGGGCGGCGCGATCGCCATGAAGCTGAACCAGAAATTCGGCGCCATCCAGGACGCGTTTATCGCGATGTTCCCGCCGCCGCCCGTGCAGGGTCTGGGCACGACGGGCGGCTTCAAGCTGCAGCTCGAAGATCGGGCCGGGCTGGGCTATCAAGCGCTCGACGAGGCGACCAAAGCCTTCCTCGGCAAGGCCTATCAGACGCCTGAACTCGCCGGCCTGTTCTCGAGCTACCAGATCAACGTGCCGCAACTCTATGCCGATCTCGACCGCACCAAGGCGCAGCAGCTCGGCGTGTCGGTGACGGACGTGTTCGAGACGCTGCAGATCTATCTGGGTTCGCTCTATGTCAACGACTTCAACGCCTTCGGCCGCACCTACAGCGTCCGCGCCCAGGCCGACGCCAGGTTCCGCGCCAATCCCGAGGATATCGGTCAGCTCAAGGTGCGCTCCGCAGGCGGCGAGATGATCCCGCTTTCGGCGCTGTTACGGGTCGACGCCACCACGGGGCCGGAGCGCACCAACCGTTACAACGGCTTCCTCGCCGCAGACATCAATGGCTGCCCTGCCCCCGGTTTCTCCTCGGGCCAGGCGCAGGCTGCCATCGAACGCATCGCGGCTGAGACTCTGCCCAAGGGCATCGGCTTCGAATGGACCGATCTGACCTACCAGCAGATCCTCGCCGGCAATTCGGGCGTGCTGGTGTTTCCGCTCGCGCTGCTGTTGGTCTATCTGGTTCTGGCGGCGCAGTATGAGAGCCTCACCCTGCCGATCGCGATCATCATGATCGTGCCGATGGGCGTGCTGGCGGCGTTGTCCGGCGTCTGGCTGACCGGCGGCGACAACAACATCTTCACCCAGATTGGACTTGTCGTCCTGGTCGGGTTGTCGGCAAAGAACGCCATCCTTATCGTCGAGTTCGCCCGAGAACTGGAATTCGAGGGCCGCACCCCGGTGCAGGCCGCGATCGAGGCGAGCCGGCTCAGGCTTCGACCGATCCTGATGACGTCCATGGCCTTCATCATGGGCGTCATTCCCCTCGTCGTCTCGACGGGAGCCGGCGCGGAAATGCGCGCCGCCATGGGCATCGCGGTGTTCTCCGGCATGATCGGCGTGACCTTCTTCGGCATCTTCATGACCCCGGTCTTCTATGTGCTGGCGCGGCGGATGACCGGCAACAGGGCGCTGATACAGCATCCGGACGAGGCGCATACTCAGAACGTTCATGACGATGAGGAGGCCGTCATCCACTCAGCTCGCCCCGCTCGCCGCAAGACCAGGTCTTTGCTGCCGGCTGCCTGAAGGGTGGGCGTCTTGTAAGAGAGATTTTAGTATACTGAGCCGGGTTCGAAAGGGCCCGGCTCATGCCATTTCAATAGCTTCGCGGCTCCAACATACATTCCAGGGAAGCCTCGATCACGGCCCCTTTGCCGATCTAGAGGATAAAGGAATACACGGGGCATCAATGCCTAAAAATTCCGCACACATTCCTATTGACTACTTTATAAGCCTAGCATAGCCTGTTCCTCAAATGGCGCTGATCG
This sequence comes from Rhizobium sp. FKL33, assembly GCF_005222915.1. GTDB lineage: Bacteria > Pseudomonadota > Alphaproteobacteria > Rhizobiales > Rhizobiaceae > Rhizobium_E. The sequence goes on along the minus strand of NZ_STFX01000010.1, from coordinate 9,498 downwards.
CCAAAGGCAACCGAGCCCCTTGCACCGCTTAACGGCGGCAAGGGGCTTTTTTTATTGGTTTTGCCAGATCCGATCCGTGTCCGAAAAATGAGACATGAGGCTGCGATGTCAGATCGACCGCTTTTCACATTGACCTTGCAAATCTCTTGGATTGAGGGCGTCTGCTGATGGTTCGGCACACTGTTCCGCTCGCCATCCTCTATTCCACTTCAGGTCCCTATGCTGCGCTGGGCCGCGATGCCATCGACGGGGCCATGGCTGCCGTGGCGGAAATCAACGCCGACGGTTCCCGGCGCTTCGGCTTCGAGGCACGGATCGGAGATCCGTCAGGAATGGCTGAACGCTATGCTGGCCTCGCAGATACCGCAATCCGCGAAAACGGCTGCCGCCATGTGATCGGAACCATCACCTCCTGGAGCCGAAAGGAAGTGCTGCCTGTGGTGGAGCGCCAGCGGGCGCTGCTATGGTACGCCTTTCCCTATGAAGGATATGAAGCCAGCGACAGCGTGCTCTACCTCGGCGCTTGTCCCAACCAGCATCTTTTGCCGCTCTTCGACCATGTGCTGCCGATCTACGGGCAAAGACCGTTCATTGTCGGCTCAAACTATATCTGGGGCTGGGAAAATGGTCGCATTGCCCGTGAATTGACTCAAGCCGCCGGCGGCGAGGTGGTCGCCGAGCGCTTCATGCCGCTCGGCTCGGAAGAGGTCGAACATCTGATCGCAGAGATCCGCCAGAAGAAACCCGACTTCATTCTGAGCAATCTCGTCGGCCGCTCCGCCAACGCCTTTATCCGCGCCTATGCCGACTTGCGGGCCGCAGATCCATCTTTCGCATGGGATCGCAGACCAATTGTCGCCTGCAATCTGTCGGAGTCAGATCTCGACGGATTGTCGCCGGCGGCCAAGGCGGGACACATCACGGTCGGGACCTACCTCGCCAATCTCGACAGCGAAGACAACAGCCGTTTCAAGCAGAAGATCCATGCCCGGCACGGCGCTTTGCGGCGTATCACCGGCCCCTTCGCCTTCGCCTATATGGCTGTGTCCATGCTCGGGCAGGCGATCTCCGACGCTGGAACCGACGATCCCGATGCAATCAGGGCCGTCGTCACCTCCCGACGCTTCGCAACGCCGGTGGGCGACGTCGCGATCGATCGCCGCACGCATCATGCCGCGCTCGCGCCGATTTTTGGACGATCGGAAGAGGACGGCTCCTTTTCGATCCTGGAAACCGTCAGAGAGCCGATCCAGGCGGATCCCTATCTTCTCACCGCCACGCATGCCACGATGCGCATGCCTCTTTCCAGCAGCGGATTGAAGGTGGTCAAATGACGCGGATGGAGCGGCCCTCTTTCCTGAACTGGCGCGCGGTGATCCTGCATCGCCCGCATCCCTCCGTCGATGCTCTGACGCGCCAGCTCGAATCCCTGCGGATCGAGAGCCGTGATGTCTGGCCGCAGCTCGACGAGGCCGACGCGCAGGCCGATGTTGTCTTCTTCGACGCCGATATGGGCCATGACGAACAGTTTCCCTGGCCGCGCGGTTTTGCGCCCATGCCGATGATCGCGCTGATCGGATCTGAAGCGCCGGGACGCATCGAATGGGCGCTGTCGCAGGGCGCCAATGCGCATCTTCTGAAACCCATCAGCTCCACGGGCGCCTATAGCGCGCTGCTGATCGCGGCGATCGGGTACCAGCAGATGCGGGCCCATGCGGATGATGTCCGCGCGCTCGAACAGCGACTGCGCCAGCGACCACTGGTGGTGAAGGCCGTGCTGCGCCTGATGCAGGCGGGCAGCGCCGACGAAGCGGCGGCGCTGAAGCGGTTGCGCTCGATCGCCATGGAATGGGGCATGACCATTGAAGACGCCGCGGACGCAATCTGTCGTGGCGACAAACGCATGCGCACGAGCGGATAGGCTTGGCGAAAAGCATCAAGCGAGAGGGAGCATTAAATTGTCAGTCACCGAAGGTTTCGCGCCCTATGGCGAATACAAGACCTGGTACCGGATCACCGGAGATCTGAAATCCGGCAAGCCGCCGCTGATCGTCGCCCATGGCGGTCCCGGCTGCACACATGATTATGTCGACAGCTTCAAGGACATCGCCGCCACCGGCCGCGCCGTCGTGCATTACGACCAGGTGGGCAACGGCAAGTCCACGCATCTGCCCGAAAAGGGCGGCGACTTCTGGACGGTGGAGTTCTTCAAGAAGGAGTTGCACAATCTCATCGATCATCTCGGCATCCGCGACGGATATTGCCTGCTCGGTCAGTCCTGGGGCGGCATGCTCGGCGCGGAATTCTCCGTGGACCAGCCGGCGGGCCTGAAGGCGCTGATTGTCGCCAATTCGCCGGCGGCCATGCATACCTGGATTTCCGAAGCCAACCGTCTGCGCGAGGAACTGCCAGCCGAAGTGCAGGCGACCCTTCTCAAACACGAACAGGCGGGAACCACCGACAGCGCCGACTATATGGCGGCGACCGACGTATTCAACGAACGCCATGTCTGCCGCGTCGTGCCGATGCCGGCCGAGGTCAAGCGCACTTTCGACGCCATTGCCGAAGATCCGACCGTCTATCACACGATGAACGGCCCCAACGAATTCCACGTCATCGGCACGATGAAGGACTGGTCCATCGTCGGCCGCCTGTCGACCATCAATGTGCCCACGCTACTGATTTCCGGCCGCTTCGACGAAGCGACGGTCGCCTGCGTGCAGCCCTATGCCGATGAAATCCCAGATGTCCGCTGGACGATCTTCGAACAGTCCAGCCACATGCCGCATGTCGAAGAGCGCGAGGCCTGCATGGCTGAGGTCGCCGCCTTCCTCGACGCCAAGGCCGCCTGATAACGCCGCCCGTCACAGGGCGGCGGCGCATGCCCAATGAACGTTCAAACACAACAAGAACAGAGGGAACTGCTAGATGACATCGACCTTTTCGAAAGTGACGCGGCGCGCGGGCGCGCTGCTTGCCGGCCTGCTTCTCGCGCAGACGGCGCTGTCCGGACTTGCGCATGCTGAAGAAGATCGCGCCAAGCTGATGGCCGAGCACCGCGGCGGCACGATGACGCTCGCCGCCGTCTCAGCCGCCGGCACCATCGACCCGGCCATCAACTATACCGGCCAGTTCTGGCAGATCTTCCAGATGACCTATGACGGCCTCCTGAAATTCAAGCAGGCCGGCGGCACGGAAGGCTTCAAGATCGTCCCCTCGCTCGCCGAGGCGATGCCCGAAGTCAAGAATGACGGCAAGACCTATGTGTTCAAGATCCGCAAGGGCGTGAAATTCTCCAACGGCAAGGAGGTCATGCCGTCTGACGTGTTGGCCTCCTTCCAGCGCATCTTCAAGGTGAAGGGCCCGACCATGGGCAGCTTCTACAACGGCTTTGTCGGCGCCGACAAATGCATCGAGAAGGGCGAGACATGCACGCTCGACGGCGGCGTGATCGCCGATGACGCGGCCGGCACGGTCACCATCAATCTCGTCGCTCCCGATGCGGAGTTCTTCTCCAAGCTCGCCGTGCCGCATGCCAGCATCCTGCCGGCAGACGCGCCCGCAGCCGACGCCGGCACCACGCCGATCCCCGGCACCGGCGCCTATATGATCGAAAGCTACAATCCCAACGACAAGATGGTGCTGAAGCGCAATCCGCATTTCAAGGAATGGAGCGTCGACGCCCAGCCTGATGGTTATGCCGACGAGATCGTCTACAAATTCGGCATGACCGAAGAAGCGACGATCAACGCGGTCATCAACGGTCAGATCGACTGGATGTTCGACACCCCGCCGGCCGACCGTCTGCCTGAAATCGGTGAGAAATACGCCAAGCAGATCCATCTCGATCCGCTGGCCGCCTTCTGGTACGCGCCGATGAACACCAATCTCGCGCCCTTCGACAATGTGAAGGTCCGTCAGGCGCTGAACTATGCGCTCGACCGCGACGCGCTGGTCGGCCTGTTCGGCGGCGAAGCCTTGGCGCAGCCCACTTGCCAGATTCTTCCGCCCGATTTCCCGGGCCGTGTCGACGACTGCATCTACACCAAGGATCCGGGGGCCGAATGGTCGGAAGCCGATATGGACAAGGCGATGCAACTGGTCGAGGAGTCCGGCACCAAGGGCCAGAAGGTGACGGTGATCGCCGAAGACAACGCCGTGTCGCGCTCGATCGGCACCTATCTGCAGAGCGTGCTCAGCGATCTCGGCTACGACGCCTCGATGAAGGCGATCTCGCCGAACATCCAGTTCACCTATATCCAGAACACCAACAACAACGTCCAGATCAGCATTTCGCAGTGGTATATGGACTATCCGGCTCCGTCGAACTTCCTCAATGTGCTTCTGTCCTGCGACAGCTTCCACAAGGGCAGCGACTCCTCGATCAACATCGCCGGCTATTGCAACAAGGATCTCGACGCCAAGATGAAGTCGGCGATGACCCTGTCGCTGACCGATCAGGAGGCCGCCAACGCCGAATGGGCCAAGATCGACAAGGGCTTCATGGCTGAGGCGCCGCTCGCGCCGCTGTTCACGCCGAAAAGCGTCAACTTCACCTCGGCCCGGCTCGGCAACTATGTCTTCAACAAGCAGAACCGCTGGATCGCCTCCCAATCCTGGGTGAAGTGACCAGAAGGACGGCGGAGCCACGCTCCGCCGTCGCCCAAGACGCGCGACGGCGGCAGGATCGCCGTCACGCCGACGCTCCCTGCAAGGAAAAGACATGAACACCCTTACCGAGACGCTGCCCGACGCGGCAGGCAAGGCTGAACCGGCGCGCGCCGGCGCTGGTCCCTGGCGGCGCGCCTGGACTTTGTTGAAGCGCGACAAACCGACCATCGCCGCAGCGGTGCTGCTCTGTCTGATCATCCTGTCGAGCCTTGCTGCGCCGATCTATGCGCGCCACGTCGCCGAGACAGATCCGTTCCGCTCCAATCTCAGCGGCAAGATCAAGATCGACGGCAAGAAGGTGAAGATCATGCAGGCCTCCACCGAAGGTCTCGGCCTCGGCGTGACACCGATCGGGCCGACCTGGGAGGCGAAATACTTTCTCGGCGCCGATACGCAAGGGCGCGACGTCGCCGCCCGCCTGCTCTATGGCGGTCGCAATTCGCTGCTGATCGCGGGCTCGGCCACCGCCATCTGTCTGACGCTGGCGGCATTGATCGGCGTGACCGCCGGCTTTTTCGGCGGCGTCGTCGATATGGTGCTGTCCCGCATCCTCGATATTCTCTGGGCTTTTCCTGTCTATCTGCTGGCCATCTCGCTCTCGATCGTGCTGATCTCCAAAGGCATCACCATCGGGCCGCTTGAGATCAACGCCAACAGCCTGCTGCTGCCCATCGGCATTATCGGCATCATCTATGTGCCCTATGTCGCCCGCCCCGTGCGCGGCCGCGTGCTGGCGCTCAAGAACAGCGAATTCGTGCTCGCGGCGATCGGCCTCGGCATTCCCTCCTGGCGGATCCTGTTCAAAGACATCCTGCCCAATGTCTCGACCATGCTGATCGTCTTCATCCCGCTGATGATGGCGCTGAACATCGTCACCGAATCCTCGCTGTCCTTCCTGTCGATCGGCGTGCAGGCGCCGGATGCAAGCTGGGGCACCATCATCCAGGACGGACAGACATTGCTCTACACCCGTCCCGCCGTCGCGTTGGCGCCGGGGATCGCCATTGCACTGACCGTGCTGACACTCAACGTGATCGGCGACAGCATCCGCGACGCGCTCGATCCGCGCACCAAGATCGTTTGAGGAGGCCGAGATGGGTTTTGCTATCCTCCAGCGACTGGCGCAGATGATTTTCGTGATGTTCGGCATCTCGGCGCTGGTCTTCCTGATCTTCTTCGCCACCCCTGGCTCCGATCCCGCCGCCCGCATCGCCGGCCGCAACGCCTCGCAGGAAACCATCGCGGCGATCCGCACCGAATTCGGCTTCGACCGGGCTCTCCCTGTCCAATACGCCATTATGATGAAGCGGCTGTTCGTGACGCAGGACCTGACCTCCTTCGTCAATCGCGGCATGCGCATCGTGCCGCAAGTGGCGGACGCGGCGCCCGTGACACTGTCCCTGGTGTTCGGCGCCGCCGTGCTCTGGGTCATCGGCGGGATCGTGGTCGGCGTCCTCTCGGCGATGAGCCGCGACACGCTGCTGGATCGAGGGCTGATGATCGTGGCGCTGATCGGCGTCTCGATGCCGGTCTATTGGCTCGGCGAGGTGATGAACCTGATCACCCAGAGCCGCTTTCACGACACCTGGCTGTTTTCCTGGGTTCCCGCGCTCGGCTACAAGCCGCTGTTCGAGGACCCCGTCGGCTGGTTCAAGACGCTGATCATTCCCTGGTGCACCCTGGCCTTCCTCTATATCGGCCTTTACGGTCGGGTGCTCAGGGCCACTCTCGTCGAAGCCTATCAGGAAGATTTCATCCGCACCGCCCGCGCCAAGGGCTTGAGCCCGACACGCGTCATGCTCCGGCATGCGCTGCGCACCTCGCTGATCCCCTTCGTCACTATGTTCGGCCTCGATTTCGGGGCTCTGGTCGGCGGCTCAGCGCTGCTGACGGAAGTGGTGTTCGGCCTGAACGGCGTGGGGCGCCTCACCTATCAGGCGCTTCTCAATCTCGACCTGCCGATGATCCTGGGCGCGGTGATGTATGCCTCCTTCTTCGTGGTGCTCGCCAATGCCGTGGTCGACATCGTCTATGTGCTGATCGACCCGCGCGTGAGGGGGAGCTGAGCATGGAAAAGCCCCTTCTCCTCGACGTGAACGGCCTGACCGTCTCCTTCCGCACCGATCGCGGCGATATCCGCGCCGTCGACGACGTCTCCTTCAGCCTGCGCGAGGGTGAGATCCTGTCAATCGTCGGCGAATCCGGCTCAGGCAAATCCGTGACGCTGCAATCGCTGCTCGGCCTGCATGATCCCAAGACCACCCGTGTCGACGGCGCAGTCGCCTTTCGCGGCAAGCGCATTCTCGACCTGCCGCAAAGCGCCATGCGCCGCATCCGCGGCAAGGAGATCGGCCTGATCTCGCAGGATCCGATGACGGCGCTGACGCCTGTTTACACGATCGGCTGGCAGATCGCCGAACAGATCCGCGAACATGAGCGGATCTCGGCCCGCGCCGCCCGCGCCCGCGCCGTGGAACTGCTGGCTGAAGTCGGCTTCTCCAATCCCAATGAGGCTGTCGACCGCTTCCCGCATCAGCTCTCCGGCGGCATGCGCCAGCGCGCGGTGATCGCCATGGCGATTTCCTGCCAGCCGGCGCTCTTGGTGGCCGACGAGCCGACCACGGCCCTCGACGTGACCGTGCAGGCGCAGGTGCTCGACCTTCTCTTACGGCTGCGGCGCGACCATGGCGCGGCCATCATCCTGATCACCCATGATATGGGCGTGGTTTCCGAAGTCGCCGACCATGTGGCGGTAATGTATGCCGGCCGCATTGTCGAGCGCGGCAGGGCGGCCGATCTCTTCAACAATCCGCTACATCCCTATACCTGGGGTCTGATGGCCTCCATTCCGCCTCTCACCGGCGTCAGGCCGGACAGACTCGTCTCCATTGGCGGCATGCCGCCTTTGCCCGGCTCGATCCCGGAAGGTTGCGGCTTTGCCCCGCGCTGTCGCTTCGCACGGCCCGCTTGCGCCGCGAGACCGCCGCTCCGCCGGGAGGGCGAGCAAAGCGCGCTCTGCGTTCTCCATGATGATGAACGCTATGACAGGCGCGGGGAGATTCTCGGCGTCCAGGAGACTGCATGATGGTGGATATGACCAGCGCCCCCCTTCTTTCGGCCCGCGAACTGACCAAGAATTTCATCGTCGGCAAGACGATGCGACCCGGCTCGGGCCGGACGCTGCATGCGGTCGACGCGATCAGCCTCGACGTCTATCCCGGGGAAACGCTCGGCCTCGTCGGCGAGTCCGGCAGCGGCAAATCCACCCTGGGACGCTGTCTCACCCGGCTTTACGACGTCACCTCCGGCGAGCTCACCTTCGACGGAGAGAATATCGCCAAGGCGGATACGCGCGCGCTGAAGCGGGTGCGGCGCAAGATGCAGATGATCTTCCAGGACCCCTCCGCCTCGCTCAATCCGCGCCGGCGCATTCGCGACATGCTCTCGGAAGTGCTCAAGGTCCACGCCATCCGCAGCGGCGCGGGCATTGACGAGCGTCTCACGGAGCTCATGGAGATCGTCGGGCTCAGACGCGACTATCTCGACCGGTATCCGCACGAATTTTCCGGCGGCCAGCGCCAGCGCATCGGCATCGCCAGGGCGCTGGCGGTCGAGCCCAAGCTGATCGTCGCCGACGAGCCTGTTTCGGCGCTGGATGTCTCGGTGCAGGCGCAGATCGTCAATCTCTTCGCCGATCTCCGTGATCAGCTGCAGCTCACTTACGTGTTCATCGCCCATGATCTCGCCGTGGTGCGACAGGTCTCGAACCGCGTCGCCGTGATGTATCTCGGCTCGATCATGGAGCTCGGCGACACCGATGCGCTCTACGACAAGCCGCGGCATCCCTATACCCAGGCGTTGCTCTCGGCCATTCCGCAACATGGCGCGCAGGGAAAGCGCGAGCGAATCCTCCTGACGGGCGATCTCCCGAGCCCGCTCGATCCGCCCAAGGGCTGCAAATTCTCGACCCGCTGCCCCTACGCCCAGCCGCGCTGCAGCGCGGAGCGACCAGTGCTGACGAAGGCTGCGGATGGCCGTTCCGTCGCCTGCCATTTCCCGTTGAACTGAACCGCAACCGGCGCCGAACCAAACCGATGGATCGTGTCCCGTAGCATGGTGTAGCTTTTGACGACCACGGTTCATTACGGCGTTGGGCCGGATGGGATGTCAGCGCGCCACAGCGGGCAGGCTGATAATGGGATCATCGCTGATTTGTCCGATGGTTTCCAGGGTCGTGTATCTGGATCGCGGGACGGCCCATTCGTCATTCTGTTCGAGCAGCATAGCGCGGACGAGCCGGACAATGACGTCGTCGTTGGGAAAGGGGCCGACCGCTACCGGCTGCGGGAAAGGATCTATGGCTGAGACCGCGATCGGCCGCTGCAAATCGGTCATAGGACGCCGGCTGCAGGCGCGTTCATTCGCATCGCACGCCCTCGGCTGCGCGGTCCTCAATCGCTTGTCGCGTGCACTCGCCGAAATTCGACCGCTGCAAAACATCTACGGCGTGGCCCAGGCGTCAAGACCAACATCTGTCTAGGCTCAGGCCTCATTAATTAAGGGGCTTTTAAAAGCGGGCGAATTTTGATTCACTCACGGCGGGAGGAATTGCCATGAGTGATTTGTTTTTACTGACACCATCCCAGTTTGCCCGAATTCGCCCGTACTTCCCACTGGCCCATGGCATCCCGCGGGTTGATGATCGGCGTGTGGTCAGCGGCATTATTTATGTTTTGAAACATGGGCTTCAGTGGAAAGACGCTCCAAAGGAATACGGCCCCCACAAGACGCTCTACAATCGCTTCATCCGTTGGAGTGAATTGGGCG
>NZ_STFX01000058.1 GCF_005222915.1 Rhizobium sp. FKL33 | reverse complement strand
CTAAAGCATCGTACCGAAAACGTGAATCGTTGGGATTTTGAGATTTCCGGTTTTCATGATTCCCTTCTGATTGGAGGTGTTTCATGGGCAAATCACATTCTCAGGATATTCGCGAACGGGTTGTGGCGATGGTTGAGGCAGGACACTCCTGCCGGTCGGCGGCGCGTCGTTTCGCCATTGGTGACAGCACTGCCATTCGCGTGATGCAGCGCCGCCGCAAGACAGGATCATTGTCGCCACCCCGCCAAGGCCGGCCGCCGGGCAGCGGCAAACTTGCGGCCTATCTGTCTTTCCTGGTCGCTCAGGTGGAGCTCAAGCCCGACGTTACCATGCCTGAACTGGCCGACAAACTTTACGAGAAGCATGGCGTTCGGGCTCCTCCTTCGTCGTTGTCGCGTATCCTTGTGGCGGCAGGGTTCACATATAAAAAAAGCCCTGATGGCATCGGAGCGCGCACGCGCGGCGGTCCGACTTGATCGCGACATCTGGATTGCCAAGCGCCAGCCAAGAATGCGACTGGAACCGCATCGTCTTGTCTTCATTGACGAAACTTCGGTCAATACGAAGATGGTGCGGTTGCGCGGTCGTTGCCCGCGTGGTCAAAGGCTGCATATGGATGCACCGTTCGGCCATTGGGGAACCCAGACCTTTATCGCCGGACTGCGATGCTTCGGGCTCACCGCACCATGGATCGTCAACCGCCCCATGAACCGCGCCGCCTTCGATGCCTATATCGAGACCCAGCTCGCGCCCACCCTGTCTCGCGGCGATGTCGTCATCCTCGACAATCTGGCCGTCCACAAAAGCAAAAGAGCCGCAGAAATTCTGCAGGATTACGGCGCATGGTTCCTCTTTCTGCCGCCCTATAGCCCTGACCTCAACCCCATCGAGATGGCATTCTCCAAGATCAAGGCGCATCTCAGAGCTGCGGAAGCGAGGACTTTCGACGCCCTGACAGAAGCCCTCGGTTCAATATGCAACCTCTTCAATCGAGCCGAATGCTGGAACTTCTTCAAAGCGGCAGGATGTGCCCCGGATTAATCGTACGATGCTCTAG